>NZ_SLZQ01000001.1 GCF_004342585.1 Paucimonas lemoignei
GTCGCCTTGCCGGCTTCCTTCAGACGCGTGGCTTCTTCCATGGCGATTTCATCGAACGGGTTCATCGACATCTTGACGTTGGCCAGTTCAACGCCGGACTGGTCAGACTTGACCCGTACCTTCACGTTGTAATCCACCACACGCTTGACTGGAACCAGGACTTTCATTTGTAACCTCACATAATTTATTCAATCACAGGGGATGACATAGCTATGCCGTGCGCCTTGCTGCTTCAAACCCGCTCAATGATGATGGCGATGCCCTGGCCGACGCCGATGCACATCGTGCACAGGGCATAGCGGCCATTGATGCGCTCAAGCTGATTGAGCGCGGTGGTCACCAGTCGTGCGCCGGACGCGCCGAGCGGATGGCCGATGGCGATGGCGCCGCCATTCGGATTGACATGCGCGGCATCGTCCGGCAGGCCGAGGTCGCGTGTCACCGCCAGTGCCTGCGCGGCGAAAGCTTCGTTCAACTCGATCACATCCATTTGGCCAATGCTCAGGCCGGTTAGCGCAAGCACCTTCTTCGTGGCCGGGGAGGGGCCAAAGCCCATGATGCGCGGCGCGACGCCAGCGGTCGCCATGCCGAGAATGCGGGCGCGCGGCGTCAGGCCGTGGCGCGCGGCAGCAGTTTCCGATGCCAGGATCAGCGTGCAGGAGCCGTCATTGACGCCGGAAGCATTGCCTGCGGTGACGCTGCCCTGCGGCGCGACCACGCCTTTCAGTTTCGCCAGCGCTTCCAGCGTGGTGTCGGGACGAGGATGCTCGTCGGTAGCGAAGATTTTGGGATCACCTTTTTTCTGCAGCAGCGTCACCGGCACGATTTCTTTTTCGAAGAATCCTGCCGCTTGCGCCTGTGCCCAGCGTTGCTGGCTACGCAGGGCGAGCGCATCCTGGTCAGCGCGCGCGATGTTGAAATCGTTGGCGACGTTTTCCGCCGTCTCCGGCATGGTATCGACGCCATATCTTTCTTTCATCAACGTGTTCACGAAACGCCAGCCGATGGTGGTGTCCTCGATCTTGGCCGAGCGTGAAAATGCGCTTTCTGCCTTGCCCATGACGAACGGCGCGCGGGACATGCTTTCGACGCCGCCGGCAATTGCGAACTGGATTTCGCCCGAGCGGATGCTGCGCGAGGCAATGCCGATCACATCCAGGCTCGAGCCGCACAGGCGATTGACGGTATTGGCCGGCACTTCCACCGGCAGCCCCGCCAGCAGGGCGGCCATGCGGCCGACGTTACGGTTGTCTTCGCCGGCCTGGTTGGCGCAGCCATAGATGACTTCGTCGAGCGCCGCCCAGTCGAGGCTGGGATGGCGTTCCATCAACGCCTTGATCGGCAGCGCCGCCAGATCGTCGGCGCGCATGCCGGCCAATGCGCCGCCATAGCGTCCGAACGGAGTACGGATAGCGTCGCAGATGAATGCATGGTTCATGTCATGGTCCTAAAGAATACAGAATGCATGCCGAGGCGCCGGGCACCCCAGTTGTCGGAATTAACTAGCGTGGTTCTTGATCGTTTCGCGCGCGATCACCAGTTGCAGGATCTGGGTCGTGCCTTCGAAAATGCGGAACAGGCGCACATCGCGGTAGAAGCGCTCGACCGGATATTCCGCCATGTAGCCTGCGCCGCCATGAATCTGCACGGCGCGGTCGGCGACCCGACCTACCATCTCGGAGGCAAACATCTTGGCGGAAGCTGCCACGAGCGTGGTGTTCTCGCCGCGGTCGCGCTTGCGGGCGGCGTCCAGCACCATGCACTTGGCGGCGTACATTTCCGCCTGGCTGTCGGCGATCATGGCCTGCACAAGCTGGAAGTCGGCGATCGGCTTGCCGAACTGCTTACGTTCGGTGGCGTACTGCACGGATTCCTTGATCAGGCGTTCGGCCATGCCGACGCACAGGGCGGCGATATGCAGGCGTCCCTTGTCGAGCACGCGCATGGCAGTGCGGAAGCCGTTGCCCTCGGCGTTGCCGAGCAGGGCGCTGGCAGGCACGCGGCAATTGTCGAACACCACGTCGCAGGTGAGGGCGCCGGACTGGCCCATTTTCTTGTCCGGCTTGCCAAGCGTGATGCCCGGCGTATCCGCCTCGACCAGGAAGCAGGAAATCGAATCGGCGCGGCGCTCCTCGCTGGTACGCGCCATCACGGAAAACAAGCCGGCCACCGGGGCATTGGTAATGTAACGCTTGGTACCGTTGAGGATATAGAAGTCGCCATCCTTGCGGGCAGTGGTGCGCAGCGAGATGGCGTCCGAGCCGGCATCCGGCTCCGTCAGAGCAAACGAGCCGATGATATCGCCGGACGCCAGGCGCGGCAGGTAGCGTTGCTTCTGTTCTTCGGAGCCGGCCAGCACGATCGCCTGTGAACCGATGCCGATATTGGTTCCGGCCATTGAGCGAAAGGCGGGCGATGTCTGACCGAGCTCGAATACCACATTCACTTCTTCTTCCATGTTCAGCCCCAGGCCGCCATATTCTTCAGCGATCGATAAGCCAAACAGGCCGAGTTCGCGCAGTTCGTCGACGACTTCATCGGGGATCTTATTGGTCTCGGCGACCTCAGCTTCCAGCGGAATCAGTCGGTCATGCACGTAGCGCCTGACGGAGGAAAGCAGCAAGTCAAAAGTTTCTTGGTCTAAGGCCATGGAAATCTCCAGTAAATCTCTCTGAATCAGTGTGGATATGGTTTATTCGTGCGGGTAAAGTCCGCCGGCAAGCAGGTCGAAATATTCGCCGGCAAGTTGTTCGGCGCTGGCGCCGCTGCCAGGCTTGAACCAGCGCACCATCCAGTTCAACATCGATAACACGGCGCGGCTCGTAGTGCCGACATCGACCTTGCGGAACGATTTGCTGGCCACTGCTTCAGTTACGATCTGTCGTAGCAAACCTTCGTATTCATCGCGCAGCCGCATGGCTTCTTCGCGAAATTCAGCATTGGCCATGCCGCCGAAGCCGACCAGCATCACGACAAAGCCGGTGTGATGTTGCTCGAAGTAGCGGGCGTGCGCTGTCATGAAGCGACGCAGCTTTACTGCCGGCTCGACTTCCTGGGCGACTTCCCGCTCGACCACCTCGTTCAATCCTTGCAGGGTCTGCAGAATGATGGCGTCGTAAATATCCTGCTTGGTAGGAAAATAATGGTAGATCGCTGCCTTCGAGACGCCCATTGCGGCGGCGACGTCGTTGATCGACGTGGTTTCATATCCGGTATTGGCAAACAGCTTGGCTGCATGATCGAGGATGCGTTGTTGTTGGTTGTCGCTGGCTGGTGGGCGACCAAGACGTTTTTTATTTGGGGCGAGGGAGCTCATCGTTTGAAAACCCTGATTGACTTTGATGAATGAATTATATACCATCCGACCGGTAAGTAAATATATTTCTAAGCAAAGGAACACAAGTGAGCGAAGTCTTGATCGAACTTCCAGGAAGCGGTGTTGCCATCGTGCGCATCAACCGGCCGGAAGCGCATAACGCCCTGAACGCAGCGGTGCGCGCAGGTCTGGCCAAAGCATTTGCCGAGCTGGAAACAAACGAAGAGGTGCGGTGCGTCGTGTTGGCCGGATCGGAGAAGGTGTTCGCCGCCGGTGCCGATATCAAGGCGATGGCCGAAGCTTCGCCGGCTGAAATGACGAACAATGGCGCCGATCACTCCTGGCGCGTGTTGCGCGAATTTTCCAAGCCGGTCATCGCCGCAGTCAATGGCTGGTCGCTGGGTGGCGGCTGCGAACTGGCGATGCATGCGGACATCATCATCGCAGGCGAAGGCGCGCGCTTCGGCCAGCCGGAAATCAAGGTCGGCATCATTCCCGGCGCCGGCGGCACCCAGCGCTTGACGCGCGCGGTCGGAAAATTCAAAGCGATGAAAATCCTGCTGACCGGCGAAGCCATCAGCGCGCGCGAAGCCGAAGCGATGGGGCTGGTCAGTGAAGTGGTTGCGGACGAGGCGGTGTTCGAGCGGGCGCTGGCGCTGGCCAATGTCATCGCAGCACTGCCGTCGATTGCCGCGCGCAAGATCAAGGAACTGGTACTGGCCGGCGCCGACCTGCCGTTGAACGCGGCGCTGAGCATGGAGCGTCAGGCTTTCTGGCTGATGTTCGATACCGTCGATCAGAAGGAAGGCATGCGCGCCTTCATTGAAAAACGCTCCCCTGTATTTACAGGAAAATAATCATGACATTCTCATTTGAGGCAAACCGTCCGGGACTCACGCTCGGCATCGTCGGTGCCGGCATCATGGGACGCGGCATCGCGCAAATTGCCGCCGAAGCCGGCATCACTGTGCTGCTGGCCGATGCGCGTGCCGCCGCCGTCGAGGAGGCGCAGGCATTTTGCGCCGACATCATCAACAAGAAAGCAGCGAAAGGCAAGATTTCCGAATCCGAGGCGAGCGCTGCCATCGCCCGCATTCAGGCGACTGATGCCGGACCTGACAAGGGCTACGCCGCTTTCGCAGGCTGCGACGTAGTGATTGAGGCGGCGGCGGAGCGTCTCGACATCAAGCATGCGGTGTTGAGGGGTGTCGAGGCGGCAGTGTCCGACCGCTGCATCATCGCCACCAATACCTCGTCGCTCTCGGTCACCAGCTTCGCGGCGGCTGCGCGCATTCCGGCGCGCGTCGCAGGCTTCCATTTCTTTAATCCCGTGCCGCTGATGAAAATCGTTGAAGTGATTGGCGGCGTGCTGACCGAAGCGGAAGTGATCGAAAGCCTGGTTCAGCTGGCGCAGCGGCTTGGCCACTACCCGGTTCGGACCACTGACACGCCAGGCTTTCTGGTCAATCATGCCGGGCGGGCATTCGGCACCGAAGCCCTGCGCATCGTCCAGGAAGGCATCGCCAGCTTCGCCGATATCGACCGCGTGATGGTCGAGGCAGCCGGATTTCGCATGGGGCCGTTCGAGCTGTTCGACCTGACGGGGTTGGATGTGTCGCACACGGTGATCGAATCGATCTATCGCCAGTATTACGAAGAGCCGCGCTACCGGCCGATCCAGATCACGGCGCAGCGCTACGCGGCTGGACTATTCGGCCGCAAGACCGGACGGGGATTTTATGAGTACCTCGATGGCAAGGCGCAAAAGCCGGCCGAAGCGGCGGTGCCGCAGGTCGATGTCGCTGCCGTGCCGGTCTGGGTGAGCGACCGTCATCCGCAAGCGGGCGCGGCGGTCCGCGCGGCGCTGGCCATCGCCGGCGCGCGACTGGAGCAGGGCGCCCAGCCTTCGGCGCAGGCGCTGATCATCGTTACCCCCTTCGGCGAGGATGCCACCACTGCGGCGCTGGCGGATAACCTGGACGCGGCTCGCACGGTCGCGATCGATTGCCTGTTCGACCTCGAACGACGACGTACCCTGATGAAAACCCCGCTTACACAGCCGGAATTCGTGCAGGCCGCGCACGCGCTGTTCGCCGCCAGCGGCAAGCCTGTGACCGTGATCGAGGATAGCCCCGGCTTCATCGCCCAGCGCATCATCGCTGCCATCGTCAATATCGGCGCCGAGATCGCGCAGCAAAAAATCGCGTCGCCGGCCGATATCAACAAGGCGGTGGAATTGGGACTGGGCTATCCGCTCGGGCCGCTGGCGTTGGGCGACAAGCATGGCGCTGCACGTATATTGGCGATTCTGGAAGCGATGCAGTCGTTCTACGGCGATCCGCGCTACCGCCCGAGTCCCTGGCTCAAACGTCGTGCGTTACTGGGCATCTCCTTGATGACCGCATGCTGATTTTGACAATCCGGTTGGGTTTAACCATACTGACAAAAATAAATTAACAATCGGATTGTTCATGGCTGGCGCGGAAATCAAGGAAGAAATCGACCTGAACGCACTCAGGGTATTTGTCGAAATCGTCGATAGCGGCAATATGAGCGCGGCGGCGCGCAAGCTGCAAACCACGCGTTCCAATGTCAGCTATCGCCTGCGCCTGCTGGAAGAGTCGCTCGGGGTGCAATTGTTGCGGAGGACCACGCGCCAGCTGGAGCCGACGCATATCGGCGCCGGCCTGTATGAGCACGGCCGAAATATTTTGCGCGAGGCCGCTGCCGCTTCGGCGCTGGTGTCCTCGGCGGGCAGGTCGCTGCAGGGCCATGTGCGCCTGAGCGTGCCGACAGGCCTCGGACACATTCTATTGTCCGAGCTGCTTATCCAGTTCAAGCGGGATAACCCGGACATTTCGCTGGACGTAATTTTCGACAACCGGGTATCCAATCTGGTCAGTGAAGGCATCGATATCGCGGTGCGCGTGGTTTCGACGCCGCCCGACGCTGTGGTGGCAATCAAGCTTGCAGAAGTGGAGTGGGTGGTATGCGCCACGCCCGACTATCTGGCAAAGGCTGGCATACCCGGAAAGGTACGTGACTTGAGCGAGCATGCGGTGATCTGTTCCGCCGCAATCGGCCAACGTCTGCGCGTATCCAGCAATCTAGGCGGGCAGTTCGAACGCGTCGAGCTGGATCCGGGTGTGCGCTCGGAGAATTTTCTGTTTCTCAAGGCAGCAGTGGTCGGGGGGCTGGGCATAGGCGTGCTGCCGCATTATGCGATACGCGACGAAATTGCCGCCGGTACCGTCACGCGGATTCTGGGCGATCACAAGATCAGCGTATTCGGCAGCAAGCTATATCTGCTGACTATGCCCAGTCGCTACCAGACTATGGCCACCAAGGTGCTGATCGATTTTCTGAAGCGCAGCCTGTCTGACGGCTGATGCCGCGCGCCAGAGGTTGCGATGCCAATGGCGCTACTGGCCGCAATTCAATCCTTGCGGTAGAGCTGGATAATCGAGGAAAAATCCTTGGTGCCCCAGCCGCTATTGGCGTGCATCTGATACAGCTGCTGGGTTGCCGCGCCCAGCATCAGAGGTTGTTTGGCAGCATGCGCGGCATCCACCGCAAAAGTGACATCCTTCAATACGGTTTCGATGCTGCCGCCGCCTACGTAGCCGTGCGAGGCGGGCGCATCGGGCGACACGCCCGGCCAGGGGTTGTAGGTATCGGAACTCCAGCAGCGTCCCGATGAAGAGTTGATGGCACTTGCCAGGACGTGCGGGTCGACGCCGAGATTCACCCCCAGGCTCATCGCCTCGCTGGTGGCGGTCATGGAAATCGCCAGCAGCAGATTGTTGCAAATCTTGACGACCTGGCCATTGCCCGGCCCGCCGCAATCAATGATGTTTTTCCCCATATGACGCAGTACCGGTTCGAGTCGGGCAAACAGCTCGGCCTCAGCGCCGACCATGAAGGTCAGTGTGCCGGCTTTCGCTCCGATGGTGCCGCCAGAGATGGGGGCATCTGCCATCCGCAGGCCGCGTGCCGATGCCGTGGCGATCAATTCGCGTGCAGTTTGAGGATCAACCGTGCTGCAGTCCACCAGAAAGGTGCCTGGTGCAGCGCCGTCCATGATGCCCTGTGCGCCAGTATACACCTGCCTGACGTGCTTCGGCGTCGGCAATACCGTGAACACTAGCGAGCACTGCGCGGCAACCTCCTGCGGCGAAGCGGCCGCGACGGCGCCGAGCGCGACCGCGGCATCGACTGCGGCGGCATTGATATCGCATACCACCACCGCCTGCCCAGCCTTTAGCAGGTTCGCCGCCATTGGCGCTCCCATGTTTCCCAATCCGATAAAGCCGATGTTCATGATATTCCTTGTCTGTTGAATGGTGCGGGCGCCTCGGGATGAAAAGTCAAAGTCCGAAGCGAGGTGACGACGATACGATCTCTTAACGGTAAGATTGGGCGCCAGGCACGCCCGCCGTGATATCGCCGAACAGGTTTTTTGCGTGCTGCGGCGCGCTGTGCCAATACTGGCGTGGCGCGCGCACGGTCGCCTTGAGCTCCGCCGCGGCCGCCCAGGTCCAGTGCGGGTTGTACAAGAAGCCGCGGGCAATCGCCACCATGTCGGCTTGTCCGCTGGCGACGATGTTTTCCGCCTGCGCGGCTTCCGTGATGGCGCCGACGGCAATCGTGGTGATGCCAGTCTCGGCCTTGATGCGCTCGGCAAACGGCACCTGGTAGCCGGGGCCAAAGGCAATTTTCTGTTCGGGCGCCAGGCCGCCGCTGGAGGCATCGATCCAGTCGCAGCCACGCGCTTTCAAGGCTGCCGCTAATGCTATCGACTGCTCCACATCCCAGCCGTTCTCGATCCAGTCGGTGGCAGAAATGCGCACGCCTACCGGACGGTCGGCTGGGAAATTCGAGCGGATCGCATCGAACACTTCAAGGGGAAAGCGCATCCGGTTTTCCAGCGAGCCGCCATAGGCATCGGTGCGCTGATTACTTAACGGCGACAGGAACTGGTGCAGCAGGTAGCCGTGCGCCATGTGAATTTCAATGCCGTCCAACCCGATCCAGCCTGCGCGCGCTGCGCTTTCGCCGAACTGATGCCGGATTTGTGTCAGGTCGGCCAGGCTGAGTGCCTGCGGCATATGATTTTGCGGGCGCAGCGGCAATGGCGACGGCGCCACGGTTTGCCAGCCGCCATCCTCTATGCGTATTTGCGCGCTGCCGTCCCATGGCTCTGCCACTGAAGCCTTGCGTCCGGCATGGGCCAGCTGAATGATGGTCGGCATTGCGGAATGCCGGCGTACTGCATTGAATACATCGGCCAATGCGCTCTCGGTAGAGTCGTCCCATAGCCCGAGGCAACCAGGCGTGATGCGTCCCTCGGGCGCTACTGCGGTCGCCTCGATGCACAGCATGCCGGCACCGGATTGCGCCAGACTGCCGAGGTGAATCAGATGCCAATCGGTTGCCATGCCCTTGATGGCGGAATATTGGCACATCGGCGATACGACAATACGGTTTTCCAGCGTAAGGCTTTTCAGTGCAATTGGCTGAAACAAGGCAGACATCGGTCGTCGCTCCGCAGGCTAAAGGGTGATCGCCATGACGCGCCGGCCGGCAGCCTAATGATTCTCCATGCCAAAGACGGAAAACGATTGGCTAAGTACAGATGTGGCCAAGCATGCGAGTGGCGGCGGCGGCGTTCAACTTTGCGAAATCATAGCGATGAAGACCTACAGCGACAATTTGTCTACAAAATGACAGACTGTGAAAGAAAAATTGACAATTTGCCTGTTGAGCCTTTGACTTTGTTTCTTTAATTAAATTTCAGCAAGCGTTTTTTCACATTAATTAAAAATAAATCGAAGCAGAAGGCTAATTGCCGATATTTCTGGGAGAACTGATCTGATATATGAAAATTGGCTTCAATTGTCATTAATTATTGAACATTCTGTCAATGATTGATGTAATTGGCAAGCCAATTCATCTGTGCGACCATCGTTACGTTTGAGTAATAGGTTGGCAATAGATGCCATTGATAAAAATTTAACATCCACCTTAAAAATGGCTGGATGTAAATGGCAGAATTTTTTTGAACAAATAAAACTGGCAATCCCCCTTCAGGGGGCTTCAAGGCACAATTGGTGGAGAGACGAATGGCAATGAATTTCAAGCGCAAGTTTTTGACGGCATTAGTGATGTCTACGCTGCTCGGCGCCGGCGCGGCGCATGCAAGCAAGGATAATGTCATCCGGATCGGTGTTCTGACGGACTTTAGCGGCACCTATGCTGATATTGCTGGCAAGGGCGCGTTGACAGCGGTTGAAATGGCAGTGGAGGATTTTTCCAAAGATCGCACCGTCAACGGTAAAAAGATCGAAGTCATTTATGCCGACCATCTGAACAAGGCGGATATCGCTGCGAGCAAGGCGCGTGAATGGTATGACACTCAGGGTGTCGATATCATCGTCGATCTCGCCACCAGTAGCGCGGCTCTGGCCGTGACCGCCATCGCCGAGCAAAAGAATAAGATTGCCCTAGTTACGACTGGTGGCGCTTTGCCGCTAACGAATGACAAGTGCACGCCGGTCACGCTGCACTGGGTGTATGACACCTATTCGCTGACCGCCGGCACCGCCAAGACCGTCGTCGATTCCGGCAAGAAGAGCTGGTATTTCATCACGGCTGATTATGTCCTTGGCCATTCCCTCGAGCAGGAAGCAGCCAAGGTGGTGAAGGCTAACGACGGAGAAGTTAAGGGCGCCGCCCGCCATCCGTTCCCAGGTAGCGATTTTTCCTCTTATCTGATGACCGCTCAATCATCGAAGGCCGACGTGATCGCGCTGGCCAACGCTGGTTCGGACTTGGCCAACACCATTAAACAGGCGAACGAGTTCGGTATTACTACAAGCAAGCAGACCGTTCTGCCACTGCTAATGTTCATCTCCGACGTGCATGCAATGGGTCTCAAGACTACCCAAGGCTTGACTCTGACCGAGGCGTTTTACTGGAACCGTGATGAAAAGACGCGTGCTTGGGCAAGACGCTTTTACCAGCGCGCCGGCAAGATGCCGACTTCCGCGCAAGCAGGCGATTATTCTGGTGTCACGAACTATCTGAAGGCAGTCAAGGCGACCGGCACAACGGATACTGCAACGGTGATGAAATACTTGAAGAGCACGCCGATTGATGACGGGCTGTTTAAAGGGCAAATTCGTGCTGACGGACGCTTGGCGCATGACATGCTCCTGGTACAAGTCAAGAGCCCGGCTGAGTCGAAAGAACCTTGGGACTATTACAAGATCAAGTCGGTGATTCCGGCGGATGTGGCAACCATGCCGCTGTCGCAATCCCAGTGCAAGCTGGTCAAGAAATAAAAAGCTGCACAATGAAACAAGGCAGGAGTCTATGATTAACAAAATTTATGCGAGCGCACGGGCTGCGCTCCAGGACGTGGTCGGCGATGGTCAAACCATCGCCGTGGGCGGCTTCGGGCTGTGCGGGATTCCTTCGGCGCTGATCGAAGCCTTGCGGAACAGCGGCGCCAGGAACCTGACCTGCATCAGCAACAATGCCGGCGTCGACGACTTCGGCCTTGGCTTGTTGCTGCAGACGCGCCAGATCAAGAAAATGATCGCCTCCTATGTCGGCGAGAACAAGGAGTTCGAGCGCCAGTATCTGGCTGGCGAGCTCGAGCTTGAGTTCAATCCGCAGGGCACGCTGGCCGAACGTCTGCGCGCGGGTGGCGCCGGCATCCCGGCATTCTTTACCAAGACCGGCGTCGGCACCCAAGTTGCGCAAGGCAAGGAAACCCGCGTGTTTCGCGGCGAAACATACGTGATGGAAGAAAGCCTGACCGCCGACGTTGCCTTGGTCAAGGCCTGGAAGGCTGACAAGTCGGGCAACCTGATCTTCAAGCGCACGGCGCGCAACTTCAACCCGGAAGTCGCCACCGCTGGCAAGGTAACGATTGTCGAAGTGGAGGAAATCCTGGAAATCGGTCAGATCGATCCGGATGACGTGCACTTGCCCGGCGTGTTCGTGCAGCGCCTGGTGCTGAACCCGAACCCGGAAAAACGTATCGAGCGCGTGCGTACCCGCGTGCGTCAGTAACAGGAGAAACACATGGCTTGGAGTCGTGAAGAAATGGCCGCCCGCGCCGGCCGCGAATTGCAGGACGGGTTTTACGTCAACCTGGGCATCGGCCTGCCTACCATGGTCGCGGAAAACGTGCCGCCGGGTATCGACGTCTGGCTGCAGTCGGAAAACGGCTTGATCGGCATCGGCCCGCTGCCGTATGAGGATGAGGTCGAGGCCGACCTGATCGATGCCGCCAAACAGGCCGTCACCATCGCTCCCGGTGGCTCGATTTTTTCCTCATCCACTTCGTTTGCGATGATTCGCGGCGGCCACATGGATTTGACGATCCTGGGCGCCATGGAAGTCAGCGAGAAGGGCGACTTGGCGAACTGGATGATCCCCGGCAAGCTCGTCAAGGGCATGGGCGGCGCGATGGACTTGGTGGCTGGCGTGCGCCGCGTGATCGTGCTGATGGAACACACGGCCAAGAACGGCACACCGAAAATCCTGAAGGAATGCAGCCTGCCGCTGACAGGCGCCGGCGTGGTGGATCGCATCATCACCGACCTTGGCGTGCTCGACGTTACCGACCAGGGATTGCAAGTAGTTGAGATGGCACCCGGCGTGACAGCGGATGAAATGCGCAGCAAGACCGGCGCGCCGCTGACGTTCGCGGCGGGACTAGCGAACTGACACTGATAACAAGCATAGACAGTAAAGGAACAGCATATGTTTTCACATACGGTATTGTTGAAGTTCACGCGTTCGGATGAGGATTTTTTCAAGCAAATCCGCGACTACACCGAGCGCATGCGCGCTGAGTGCGACGGCGTCAAGGAATTGCACTTCGTGCAGAACGAGTCGTCGCGCTCGTCAGGCTTTACCCATGGCTTCATCACCAGCTTCGTTGATGAAGCTGCACATGATCGCTACCAGAATGTTCCGGTGCATATCGAGCTAAAGCAATACATGATGCCTCACGTGAGCGATCTGGTTGTACTGGATTCGACTATCTCCTAGCATGGTCTTCGACCGGCGATTTTAGCCGGACAGCGCTGCAAGGCGTTGTCCGGTTTTTTTTGTGACGATGAAAAGGGGTGGCCACTGGACTTCTGCAGTTGATTGCTAGTGGCTGGAATGGTGCATGGGTGTATTCCAGTATCGGTAGAGCCGGCTAGCGAAATGGCAGCGCAACAACCCAGATTGGCAAGGCTGCTCAAGGTCAGACATGAGTTCGTCATTGGAGCCAGTTGACCAGGAAGCTCATGGCGCGGCAGCGTGGACGCGTTGTTGTCGTTATCGGACTTGTGCGGCAACGCCATTGCAGTTGTGGTGATGGCATCCGTTTCCGCAGACATGGCGATGCGAGCCACAAGCCGGGCAGGTCGGATGCACAGAATTTGAGGGGGATATGGCAGCCTGATCGGCCTGGAAAAACAGGCCGGTAATCGCTCGTTGATCCGGGCGACTACCGGACGAGGACAGGAAGATTACATGGTCTTGCGTCGAGAAGCGTTACCGCCGTCGATCGTGACGATGGTGCCGCTAATATAGCCTGCCAGCGGTGAAGCCAGGAAGGCAAACAGGTCAGCCACTTCGTCCGGCGTCGCGGCACGCTTGGCTGGCAGGTTGCCGAAGAATTCCTGCCAGCGGCTCTCGTCGCCGAAATTGTCTTTCGCGCGGCGTTTCATCAGGCGCATGATGCGGTCGGTCGCGACCGGCCCTGGATTGACGCCGACCACCCGGATGCCGTCATCCAGGCTGACGCCGCCGGTAGCCCGGGTAAAGGCCATCATCGCCGCGTTCAGGGTGGAACCAATCACATAAGCGGCATCCCAGTTCTCGCCGGCGCTGCCGATATTGTTCAGGATGACGCCGCTGCCGCGCTTTTTCATCTCGGCGTAGCAGGCGCGCACCAGCTCAACATAAGAAAAGATCTTCAATTCCGTGCTGGAGCGCCATTCACGGTCGGATGTGCCTTCCAGCGTTCCTGGCAGCGAATCGGCAGCGTTGTTCACCAAGATATCCACTTGCGAGAACCTGGCGACCACCGCCTGCGCCGCACCGGCGGCAGCCAGGTCGGTCGCCATGGTCTGCACGCCGCTCCCGTATTGTTTGCGGATGGTTTCCGCGACTTCGTCGAGGGCTTTGGCGTCGCGTGCGACCAGGATTACCTCGCCGATGCCTTCGCTGGCAAGCTTGAGCGCGATCGCGCGGCCGATGCCGCGCGAAGCGCCGGTGATAAGCGCCGTTTTTCCGGCGAGCTGCAAATCCATGCTGATTCCTTTCCAGCCGTCTCAGGCGACAATGAAACCGCCGTCAATCGGCAGGATCTGTCCGGTGGTAACACGCGATTCGTCAGATGCCAGGTACAGCGCGGCGCAGGCGATCTCATGCGGGGTAGGCAGGCCTAGCATCTGGCCTTTTGCAAGCTGGTTCACGACACCACCGTTATCCTCGGCGATCACCTTGAGTATGCGATCGGTGCTGGTCGCCCCCGGTGCCAGCGCATTGACCCGCACTTTTTGCGGCGCATATTCGACAGCCATTGAGCGGGTGAGGGCGCTGATGGCGCCCTTGGCCGCGGTATAGGAATCCTTCTTGGGAATACCCGTCAGGGCAAACACCGAAGTGGTGTTGATCACCGAGCCGCCGCCAGCCTTGATTATTTCGGGAATGCCGTAGCGGCAGCCGAGCCAAGTGCCGAACAGGTCTATCTTGATAGAGCGCCAGAATTCCTCCAGTGGTGCTTCAGTGACCGAGTTGTCGTGCACGCTAGAGCCGCCGACGTTGTTGTACAGGACATTGAGCTTGCCAAATTCGCCGACAGTGGCCCTGACCATGTTTTCGACGCTTTTTTCATCGGTCACATCGGTGGCAACGAACATGGCGGTGCCGCCTTGCGCCATCGCCTGTCGCACCGTTTCCCTGCCGGCTGCTTCATCGCGCTCGGCGACAATGACTTTTGCGCCTTCCTGCGCAAACAGGATGGCGCTTGCCCGGCCAATGCCGCTGCCGGCGCCGGTGATGATTGCCACTTTTCCTTCCAGTCGTCCCATGATTTACCCCATTTATTTTAAAAATTCGAGCCTGCTTCAGGCTCATGGCTGAATGCCGGAACGGGAGCGGTCTTGCGGCCGCTCCCACGAACCTCACGTGTCGTAATGGCTTACGACTTCTTAACCAGTGAACAGACACTGTCAGACAGTGGGCGGTAAGCCTCGTCACCGGGCACGACCTGCTTGACTGTCAACAAATCCCATGGGCCCTTCGATTCCGACGGCTTTTTGGCCTGCATGAAATACATGTCGTGAACCATACGGCCATCGACCCGGATCTTGCCGTTCTCTGCAAAGAAATCCTTGATTGGGGCGGCTTTCATTTTCTCGATCACTGGCTCGGTAGTGGTCGTGCCGGCTGCCGCAATCGACTTCAGGTAATGCATGGTGGCGGAATAGGCGCCAGCCTGGATCATGGTCGGCATTGCCTTATGTTGCTCGAAGAAACGCTGTGACCATGCGCGGGTTTCCTGGTTGCGGTCCCAGTAGAAGCCGGTGGTGAATTGCGCGCCCTGGACGCGGTCCAGTCCGACGCCGCGGATGTCAGTCTCGAAAATGTAGAATGGGGCGAGCACCTGCTTGCCGGAGGTGCCCAAGCCGAACTCGGCTGCCTGGCGCAAGGTATTCTGCAGGTCTCGGCCGGCATTGGCCAGCCCAATCACCTTAGGCTTGGCGCCTTGGGCCTGCATTAGGTAAGCGCCAAAATCGGACGGGGCGGCCGGATGCTTGACGCTGCCGATCACCTTGCCCCCCTTGGACTGAATTGCCCTGGCCGCATCGGCCTCCAGCGAGTGGCCGAAGGCGTAGTCCACAGTCAGAAAGTACCAAGTGTCGTCGCTGCCTTTTGTCAGTGCCTTGCCGGTCACGTTTGCCAGCGAATAGGTATCGAACACATACTGGATGCCGTAGGGCGAGCATTCCTCGTTGGTCAGACGCGAGGTGCCGGAGCCGGCAAAGATTGTCAGCTTTTTCTTTTCTGCGCCCAGGCGTTGCAGCATCAGTGCCGAAGACGAGTCGGTGGACTCGATGATCATGTCGATGTTGTCGCGGTCGTACCATTCGCGGGCACGCGCAGCAGCGATATCAATCTTGTTGAGGTAATCAGCGGTCAGTACTTCGATCGGACGGTTCAGTACCTTGCCGCCGAAGTCAGCGACGGCCATCTTGACGGCGACAGCGACGCCAGGACCGCCGAATGCAGAATAGGGGCCGGTCATATCTACCAGCACGCCAATTTTTACTGGAGCGGCCTTCCTGTGCCATTGCTGATCCAGCCAGCGCTATTGCGGCACTCTTAACAATTAAAGCAAGCGGCTTTGAAATTTTCATCGTTTGTCTCCGGTCTATTTATAATTCGTTAAAGCGCAACGCAAACTTAAAAATCTCACGTCGTCATTAAGCAGGGCAAAGCAAAAAGATGGTTTCTCAGCAGCTTTATGGCGTTATTACGTGACTGGGACATAGTCAATCACTAAGCCGTTTTTGACAATATGCTTCAGACTGAACAGACTGTAATGTTATTTTGAACAATCAAACGCGCCTGTTACTGAATCGAGGCTGTAAAAACGTTCGGAAAATAACAGGCATGTGAGAAATTTTTATTGCGATGGTGGATCGGCTGTCGGCCAGGCAGGCGAAACGCTGGATATTTGCTTGATTGAGGTTGATGAAGACCGCGTGGTGTTCAAGGCAGCGCCCGATATTCATCGCCACATTTTGACCGCCTGGCGTGACAGGGCTAATGCCTATAGCAGGACCATCGACGTGACGGATTTCCGCAGTGTAAACACCGTTTACTCTGATTTAACCAAGCATGTGGGCGAATGAACGCCAGTCGTAGTGAGGTTTAGGATTTCGCCATGGATAGCTCATCTCAGCAAATCTATTTTCAATCCGGTTCGACATGAACATGTGACCGGGTTGCGCTGCAATGCCCCTCACTGTCCCGGACTAAGCAAGGGAAATAGCTGCCGCAATCCGGAAGCGGTCATTTCAATCGCCATGGCAGCAAGAATGAAGCCGCCGATGCGTTCGACGACATCCAGCGTGGAGCGGCGGATCTGGCGTTCCGTCTGGCTGGCGACCCAGAAGCTGACCCAGCATCCCAGGCCCACGAGCAGAATCGGAAGAATGACGTGAATGAGATCGGCTTGGGTTTGCCAGGCATTGTTTCCCATGACATAGCTGAATGCAGCGGGGCCGGCAAGCAGAGGGACGGCCAGTGGAACGATGGACAAGCGCCTTGATCCAGGATCGCCGCCGTCTGGTGGCAAGCCCTTGAAGCTGGTTTCCTTGCCAAGGACCATCGCGATGGCGAGCAGCAATACGATGATGCCGCCGCCTACCTGCATTGCACCCAGCGATACGCCGAGAAAACCAAGCAGGGGCATGCCCATGAAGGTTGCGATCAGGAGTGCTACTGTGACGGTGATGGCGATGCTGCGGGCAAAGCGCGATTTGTGCCTGGCATCCAGGCTATGGACTTCGGCCAGGAAGATCGGGATCATGGTCACCGGCCCGACCAGGGCGAATAGCGTGACGGTTTTCTTGAGCGTGAGCGCAGCGATGGTAAGCAGCATTGTTTCAAGGCCTCCTGCTGCACGAGTCTATCCCTCGGCCAAGATCCAATTGTGATGAATATCACCAGAGGCGGTTAATGCTATGCATCCGACGGCGGCAGCAATTGCACAAAGGCTTCCTCGTCGACGGGCTTGCTGAGGTAATAGCCCTGCATTTCGTCGCAACGGTTCTCCAGCAAGAAGCGGAATTCTTCCTCGGTTTCCACGCCTTCGGCCAGCACGTTCAGGTTGAGCGTGTGGCCAAGAGAAATGATCGCCTGGATGATGCCGGCATTGTTCGGATCCGACGAAATATTGCGCACGAATGACTGGTCGATCTTCAGCGTGTTGACCGGGAAGCGCCGCAGGTAGCTGAGGCTGGAATAGCCGGTGCCGAAATCGTCGATCGATATCTTCACGCCCAGCGCCTTCAATTGCTCCAGGATGGCGAAGGATTTTTCCACTTCGCGCATCACCACGCTTTCCGTGATCTCCAGTTCCAGGTATTGCGGCGCCAGGCCGGTTTCGGCCAGGGTCCGCGTGACCATGTCGACGACGTTGCCGCGCTCGAGTTGCAGCGGCGAGATATTGACCGAAACCGGAATGGCGGCATGTCCAGCCTTTTCCCAGGCGCGGATCTGAGCGCAAGCGGTTTGCAGAACCCATTCGCCAAGCGGAATGATCAAGCCGCTTTCTTCCGCCACCGGGATGAACTGTGCCGGTGAAATCATGCTGCCGTCCGCCTGCGGCCAGCGGATCAGGGCTTCGGCGCCGATGATCTTGCCGGTGGCGAGCTGCAGCTTGGGTTGATAGTGCAGCGTGAATTCATTGGCGCCGAGCGCGCGCCGCAGCTTGGTCATCATTTCCAGCCGGCCGTTGATGGCGGAATTCATTTCGGCGGAAAAGAACTGGAAATTGTTTCGGCCGGTTTGCTTGGCGCGGAACATCGCCGCATCGGCATGCTTGAGCAGCGTGTCGGCATCGGCGGCATCGGCAGGGCACAGACTGACGCCCATGCTGCAGGTGATTTGCAGTTCGACGCCATTGACGAGCCAGGGCGTGGCGACTTTTTCCAGGATGGGTTGCAGCGTTTGCGTGAAAGAGTCTTCACTGGCCTGGTCGGTGAGCAGCAAGACGAATTCATCGCCGCCCAGGCGCGCCACCGTGTCGGCGTCGCGCACGCAGGACTTCAAGCGGCTAGCCACGGTTTTCAGCAGGCGGTCGCCGACCTGGTGGCCAAGACTGTCATTGACATACTTGAACTGGTCAAGGTCGAAGAAGACGACGGCCAGATAATTGCCATGGCGATGCGCCTGAAATACTGCCTGTTCCAGCCTGTCATACAGCAGCGTCCGGTTGGGCAGGCCGGTCAAGGCGTCGTGCGTGGCCTGAAAACGGATTTCTTCTTCGTGCTGCTTGCGCGTGGTGATTTCCTCGACCGTGCCTTCGAAGAACAACACTTCGCCGGCATCGTTGAGGACGGCGCGGGCGTTTTCCGAAATCCAGATGATGCTGCCGTCACGACGCCAGACGCGCGACTCGAAACCTAGGACGACGCCGTCTTCTTCCATGCGGCGCAGGAATTCGTGGCGGCGCCCCGGGTCGACATAGACCTGGTGGTCGATGTCGCGCAGTTCGGCCATGAGATGCTGGGGCGATTCGTAGCCGTACATGCGTGCCAGAGCCGGGTTGACGGCGATATAGCCATTGGTGGCGGTGGACTGGAAGATGCCTTCGACGGCATTCTCGAAAATGCTGCGAAAACGGCGTTCGGCTTCACGCAGCGCTTCGAAGGCGCGCTTGCGCTCGTTGATATCCTGGATGAAGCCTTCCAGTACTGTGTCGCCGCTGGCCGGATCCGTGACCGCCATGCCGCGCTCGCCGACCCAGCGCACTTCGCCGTTGGCCTTGATGATGCGGTATTCCAGCACGTAGCGCGTGTGATTTGCCAGGGCGTCGACAATCACCTTGCGGCAGTATGCGCGGTCTTCCGCATGCGTCAGTTCTTCAAGACATATCCGGCTGTTGAGCAGAAAGTCCTGGGGCTGGTATCCCGTCAGCTCGAAACAGCCCGCGCTGACATATTCCATGGTCCATTGGGCGTCGATGCGGCAGCGATAGATCATGCCTTCCATGTTGGCCAGAAGCGTGTCCAGCAAATGAATCCTGGGCTCGGCATCGGTGCCTTCATGAGTCGTGGGCGCAGCGAGGTTTGACATGGGTGTGGCCGGCTTCGTCTGTGCGTATTTCCTTTTCCTGCACCAGAACGGGTAAGAAATTTAATTAATTGTTTTGAGGCAATATTTATACCCATAAGGGCAAGAGAAACGTTTCACCATGCCCTCAACATTTGCGTTGTGGAAATATTAAACAGAGCGAAGCATGACACAGGTATGCCGGTTTTTCGAGATTTTTCAGCCGGTGCAAGTTATCGATGTCGCAAAACGGCATTGATGGAGGAAAATTCAAGCGTTTGATCACCGCAGCGGTGTTTAACCTTCCAAGTGAATCGGGTAGCCTAGCGCCGGGCATACTGGCTGGCGCCGAACAGCGTTTCCCTGGCCTTGTCATCGGTGAGCGGCTTGTGCTGGCTGCTCAATACCGCGACGCCGCGCTGCACGGCCGGACGGGCGGCGATCTCATCGAACCAGCGCTTGACGTGCGGGTAATCGGCCCAGTCGATGCCCTGATTTTTCCAGGAGCGCAGCCAGGGAAAGGTGGCGATATCGGCGATCGTGTACTGCTCGCCGGCGAGATACTCGGACTCTGACAGGCGCTTGTCCATCACGCCATACAGCCGCTTGGCTTCGTTGGTATAGCGGTTGATGGCGTAGTCGATCTTTTCCGGCGCATAGATGCGGAAGTGGTGCGCCTGTCCCAGCATGGGGCCGACGCCGCCCATCTGGAACATCAGCCATTGCAGCGTATTGAATTTTTCTCGGTCGGTATCGCCCAGGAAGTGCCCGACTTTGCTTGCCAGGTAAACCAGAATGGCACCGGACTCGAACATCGATAGCGACTCGCCATCCGGCCCTTCATCATCGACGATGGCGGGGATCTTGTTGTTTGGCGAAATCGCCAGGAATTCCGGCTTGAACTGGTCGCCGGCACCGATATCGACATGGTGGACGCGGTAAGGCAGGTCGCATTCCTCCAGCATGATATGGACTTTATGGCCATTCGGCGTGGCGGCGGAATACACATCGATCATGGGAATCTCCAAGGGGCGATAGGACGAGTGGATAGTTGGATAAGGCGATTGTTGCCATTTGCCGCTAAATACACGTCAAATATTATTACACGTCGCCCAAACCGCGCATTGTGACTTAGAATTGCCTCCTATAAATATAGGAGGATTGCCTATGCCAAGGCCGGAAAAAATCCGACTGGGCGAGTTGCTGGTTCAGCAAAAGCTGATTTCAGAAGAACAGCTGACGTTTTCGCTCGGCGAACAAAAGCGCACGGGACGCAAGCTGGGCCGTGTCTTTATCGAGAATGGTTTCGTCACGGAAGAACAGATCTCCGGAGCGCTGGCTAGGCAACTGAACATCCCCTACGTTAACCTGAAGTTTTTTAACGTTAACCAGGAGTTGTTGCGCCTGCTTCCTGAAACCCAGGCGCGGCGCTTCCGTGCATTGGTGCTGGAAGAAAAGGGCGGGGCGCTGGTGGTCGGCATGGCCGATCCCACCGACCTGTTCGCCTACGATGAGATTTCCCGCATCCTCAAGCGCGCCATTTCGCTGGCGGTCGTCAATGAAAGCGAGTTGCTGGCGACCGTCGACCGCATCTACCGCCGCACCGAGGAAATCACCGATTTCGCCCGCGAACTGGAGCAGGACCTGGGCGACGCCGTCATCGATTTCGGCGGCGCCGGCATTGGCGCCGCGGGTGCGGAAGATGCTCCGGTGGTCAAGCTGCTGCAATCGATTTTCGACGACGCGACCCAGGTGCGAGCTTCCGATATCCATATCGAGCCGCAGGAAAAACGCCTGCAGATCCGCTTTCGTATCGACGGTGTGCTGCATCTGCAGACCGAGTCCGACATCAAGATCGCGCCGGCGCTGGCCCTGCGTCTGAAGCTGATGTCCGAGCTGGATATCTCCGAAAAGCGCCTGCCGCAGGATGGCCGCTTTGCCGTCAAGGTGCGTCAGCAGCAGGTGGACGTGCGTATCTCGACCATGCCGACACAGTACGGCGAATCGGTGGTCATGCGTCTTCTGAACCAGGGCAGCCGCACATTGCGCCTGGATGCGATCGGCATGCCGCCGGAGATGGTCAAGAAATTCCGTTCCATCGTCAATCGTCCGAATGGCCTGGTGCTGGTTACCGGTCCGACCGGTTCCGGCAAAACGACGACCCTGTACGGCGCGCTGGCCGAATTGAATACCACCGAGCGCAAGCTGATCACCGTGGAAGACCCGGTGGAATATCGTCTGCCCGGCATCAACCAGGTGCAGGTCAATGACAAGATCGAGCTGACCTTCGCCCGCGTGCTGCGCTCCGCGCTGCGCCAGGATCCGGACGTCGTGCTGGTGGGCGAGATGCGCGACCAGGAAACCGCGCAGATCGGCATGCGCGCCGCGCTGACCGGCCACCTGGTGTTGTCGACCTTGCATACCAATGATGCGGTCAGCACGCCGGTGCGCTTGCTGGACATGGGCGTGCCGCGCTACATGGTGGCGACCTCGCTGCAATGCGTGCTGGCGCAACGCCTGGTGCGCGTGATTTGCGAAAGCTGTGCCGAGCCGTATGAGCCGACGCCGACCGAGCGCGAATGGCTGAAGTTCGAATTGCATGACGCCGTCGACGGGCACAAGTTTTTCCATGGTCGCGGCTGCCCGCATTGCAACGGCACCGGCTATCGCGGCCGGACCGGCGTCTACGAGTTGCTGGAAATGACCGAAGCCGTGGCCGATGCCGCCAACCATAGCGATCCCGCGCATTTCATGAAGGTGGCGGAGGAGCAAATGGCTGGCAATACCTTGCGTCGCCATGGCGTGCAATTGGCAACGCAGGGGCGCACGACCATTGGCGAAGCGATGCGCATCAGTAACCAGTTCGAAGACTGATCCGGGGAGCTGAATGCCATTTTTTGCCTACAAAGCCCGCAATAACCGAGGTGAGTTGCTGGAAGGAGTACTGGAGGGCAGCGATAGCGGCGCCGTGGCCGAGCAGCTGTTCACCACGGGCGCCACGCCGGTTTCGATCGTCGAGACGAAGAAAAAGGCGACTGATGGCGACAACGGCGAATGGTGGCGCCAGCTGTTTGAAGAGAAGGTGCGCTCGATCGATGTGCAGTTGTTCAGCCGGCAGATGTACACGTTGCTCAAGGCGGGCGTGCCGATCATGCGCGGCCTGGCCGGCTTGCAGGAATCCGCCGTCAACAAGTCGTTTTCGCGCGTGCTGAAGGATGTGCGCGAGTCGCTGGATGCGGGGCGCGAATTGTCGGCATCCTTGCGGCGTCATCCCGAAGTGTTCTCGACGTTCTATATCAATATGGTAAGAGTGGGCGAGACGACCGGTAGGCTGGAAGAAATTTTCCTGCGCTTGTTCGACCACCTCGAATTCGAGCGCGACATGCGCCAGCGGGTGAAGACGGCACTGCGCTATCCGACATTCGTAGTCGTTGCCATGATTGTGGCGATCGGCGTCATTAACTATTTCGTCATCCCGGCGTTTGCCAAGGTGTATGCCGGCTTCAAGGCCGAGCTGCCGTGGATGACCAGGCTGCTGATTGCCAGCTCCGACTTTACCGTGCAGTACTGGTGGGTCATCCTGCTCGGCCTCGTTGGCGCAGTTGGAGGTTTCATCGCCTGGACCAGGACACCCAAAGGACGCTACCGCTGGGACAAGATCAAGCTGCGCATGCCCATCTTCGGCAAGATCGTCCTCAAGGCCACATTGGCGCGTTTTGCCCGCAGCTTTGCGCTGGCGAGCAAGAGTGGCGTGCCGATTGTGCAGGGCATGAATGTGGTTGCGCAGACGGTCGATAATGCTTACATCGCCTCGCGGATCGAACAGATGCGCGATGGCGTCGAACGCGGCGAAAGCATCTTGCGCACCGCCGTGACCACCGGTGTATTCACGCCGGTAGTCCTGCAGATGGTCGCGGTGGGCGAAGAATCCGGCTCGCTGGACGACCTGATGGACGAGATCGCCGGCATGTACGAGCGCGAAGTAGATTATGAGCTCAAGACGCTGGCGTCGCAGATCGAGCCGATTCTGATTGCCGGACTTGGCATCCTGGTGCTGATCATGGCGCTGGGCGTGTTCCTGCCGATCTGGGATCTGGGCCGGGCGGCGATCAAGTAATGCCGCTGTCAAGATTCGCATTGCCAAGCCGGTCAGGTGGCCGCACGCGCTTCGAATTGCTGGTGCGTGTGCTGGTCGTCGGCATCCTGGCTGCGATTCTGCTGGAACGCATGCTGTATTACCAGGAGCAGGCCGAGCGCACGGTCATGGAAACGACCATCATCCATATCCGCAGCGGCATGCGCTTGCATATCGCCGACCTGATGACGCAGCAGCGGACCAATGAGATCGCCGCCATGCTGGACGAGAATCCGGTGCGGTGGCTTGACCATCCGCCTGGCGGTTATTTGGGAGCGCTGGACGCCGTTCCGGATGACGGCATTCCGGGCGGTAGCTGGTATTTCGACAGTGCGCAGGGCGAACTGGTTTATGTGCCAAAGTGGGCTCGATTTTTTACCGGGATGCAGGGAAAACGCGAGGCGCGTTTCAAGGTTAAAGCTCGTGTTGTGAGTCGCGCATTGGTTAGCGGACAAGCTTTGATGACAGAAGGTATCGATATCGTGCCAAGCCAAGCATATAAATGGTTTTAAAACGTTAACTACTGTAATTTTCCTGTTTAAAACGCGCAACAAGCATGTTTACGCGAATTGAGTTCAAGTATTATGTTGACCGTAGGCACTTCGCCGTCATACGGATTTTTACCCAATGAAAAGACAACAATCTGGTTTTACGCTGATCGAGTTGGTGATCGTAATCACCATCCTCGCCATCCTGGCCGCAGTGGCATTGCCGCGCTTCGTGGCACTGCAAACTCAGGCGAGGGCAGCAAAGGTTCAGGCGATCTACGGATCGGTTAAAGCAGCATCGGCATTGGCACATGCTGCCTGCCTGGTTGACCGGGCGCGGACCGACGGCACTACGCCAACTTGTACGACGACTGCCGGCACCGTCAATATGGACGGCCTCAATGTGGATATGGCAAATCAATATCCCGCCTCGACTGCCACTGGTATTTTGGCGGCGGCTGACCTGGCTACTGCCAATGACGGCATTGCGACTGGAACAGCAGGGACTGTGCTCAATATCGATATTAACGGCGCGACCACTGCAGCGGAATGCCGTGTTTCCTATAAGGCTGCAACTAGCACTGAAGCACCTGTCATCACTCCGGTAACAACCGGCTGTTAATTTGATTTTCGCTTGAAGGATCTTTTGGAGAACGTTATGAATAAAAATACTCAACAAGGTTTTACCCTGATCGAACTGGTTGTGGTGATCGTTATTCTCGGCATCTTGGCTGCGACTGCTTTGCCGAAATTCGTTGATCTGAGCACCGAGGCCGGTACTGCGGCTGCTAACGGCGTGGCGGGTTCTATCGCTTCGGCCACATCAGTAAATTATGCGGCATCAGTGGCAGGTAAGAAGAAGGCTGATGGTACTACGGAGCTTAACGCTGCAAACATTTGCACTGATACGGCCCTGAAAGATCTGGTTACCGGTATTACTCTGCTCCCTTCTACGGGTACTCCGGCAAATGGCAACCAGTATAAGGTTAGCGGTACCGGCGATTGCTCTGGTTCCAGCGCTGGCAAGGCAGTTACGTGCCAAGTGACGGGCTACAAAGGCAATGCAGCTAACGCAACTGTCATTTGCACCGGTGCGGTAAGCTAAGCTTAAGTGAGGTTTGTGTGGCACGTCGCGTGGCGCGCGTGCTACGTGCCTGATTTGCTCAGGGCCGGTTGCTTTGTGGCGCCGGCCCTTTGCTATTTATAGCGAGTGTCTATTTTCCTGGTTTTTGGGAAAGACAAACTGAGGCTGGTACGACACCTTCGAGTCTAGAACGCATGCGTTGTTCAAGTCAGATATGTGTAAGTGCGGTGCATAAGAATGCTCGCGGCTTCACCCTGGTCGAACTGATTATGGTGATGATCATCGTCGGCATTCTGGCCGTCACGGCGCTCCCGCGTTTCTTTCAGCGCCAGACTTTCGATGCTCGTGCCTTCAGCGATCGCGTGTTTTCTGTCGTTAGCTATGCCCAGAAAACCGCTGTTGCGCAGCACCGGCCGGTTTTCGTGCGGCTGAATGGAGCCAGCGTGGCGGCTTGCTTCGATGCGACCTGCGCTACACGCGTGCCGGCGCCTGCCGGTACTGGCAGCGCTGCGTCGGCGGCTTGCAGTAATGATGCCAACTGGCTGTGCATAGCGACTCCCACCGGAATAACGTATTCGTCAGCGAAACCCGGTTTCTATTTCAATGCGCTGGGCAAGCCATTCAACATGACCGATACAGAACCGGCCTCCGGTTTTACCGCACAACTCGATATCGCTATCAGCGGTGATGGCACCACGCGTCATGTCTACATCGAGCAGGAGACTGGTTATGTCCATCGCTAGGACACGCCATAGTTTGACCGGCCGCCGTCAACGGCAGCATGGGCTGTCGTTGATCGAGTTGATCGTGTTCATCATGATCGTCAGCGTGGCGGTCGCCGGTGTGCTGGCCGTGCTGAATCAGAATACCCGTGCCAGCGCCGATCCCTTGCGCCGCAAGCAGGCTCTGGCGATCGCCGAAGCATTGCTTGAAGAAGTGGAGCTCGCACGTTTTACCTACTGCGACCCGGCAGATGCGAAAGCGCAAACTGCAACCAGTCCGGCTGACTGCGCCTCGATTCCAGAAAATGCCGGTCCCGAAAGCGGCAATGCTCGCCCCTATGACAATGTGAATGACTATGTCGCCGCATTCGGCAGCGCGCAAGCTTACAGCACGGATGTCGCTGACGGAGCATTTCCGTCTGGTTACGCCACCACTGTCACGATCCAGGCGGATTCCAATCTGGGACCGACAGGCGCAAAAATTCCTTCGGGAGGCGCGCCGGCTAACATGAATGCGCTGCGTATCACGGTCCGGGTGAATTACAGTGCGACCGATGCCATCATCCTGGAAGGGTATCGCACCCGTTACGCGCCGGAGGTGACGCCGTGAGACAGGTGAATCCGTTGCGACACCGGTACGTTCCCGCGCGAAGCCGTGATCGCGGCTTTACCCTGGCCGAGGCGATCATCGTCATTGTCATTACCGGCATTATCTCGGCGATAGTCGCGACCTTTATCGTCAAGCCGGTGGAAGGCTATACCCAGGCTGTCGCGCGCGCCGAAACCACCGATGTGGCCGATAACGCCATGCGCCGCATCGCCCGGGATATTCGCCTGGCGCTGCCAAACAGCATCCGCGTCTCCGCGGACCAGCGTTCGCTGGAGCTCCTGTTGACCAAAACGGGCGGGCGCTATCTGGACGTGGAGGATATGCAGCCTGTAGGGAACATCCTGAATTTCGAGGCATCCGGCAGCTGCCTGACGACGCCTGCCAACTGCCGGTTCGATGTGGTCGGCCTGCTGCCCACGGGGAGCCAAGCCATTGTGCCGGGCGATCAGATCGTCGTTTATAACCTGGGCGGGAACTTTGCATCGCTCGGCGCCGATGCCTATTCCGGCGGTAACCGCGCCGCCGTCTCTGCAGTCAATGCGGCGACCGGCACCGTTACGTTGGCAGCTAATCCATTCGCGGCACAAGCAACGCCGATGAAGTCGCCTGCGAAGCGTTTCCAGGTCGTGACAACCCCGGTTACCTATCATTGCAACGTCGGCACTGGCGGCACCTCGCGCCTGATGCGTTACTGGAATTACCCGATCACGGCGCTTCAGCAAAGCCCGGCGAACGTGGCAACGAACGCGGGGAATAATAATGCGATCCTGGCGAATGGCGTTCAGGATTGCCGCTTCGACTATCAAACCCTGCGCAATATTAACAGTGGGCTGATCGGTATTCGCATAACGATGGCACCGACTGCCGGTAGCGGACAGATCGATTTGGTTCACCAAGTGCACGTGGATAATACGCCATGAATTCCACTGACTTCCTTCATGCCTCGTTTCGCTCACGCGCGTGCCGCATGGCTGAGCGCGGCTTTACGCTTGTGAGCGCCATCTTCCTGCTGGTGGTGCTGGCTGCGCTAGGTGCTGCGATCGTGACCGTGTCGACGACTCAACACACCGCCTCGGCGCTTGACGTGCTTGGTGCGCAGGCTTATCAGGCTGCGCGCGCAGGAACGGAGTGGGGCTTGTATCAATATCGCTCGAATCCGGCAGCCTATTGCAACAATGCCGCAACTCCGGATACGCGGACATTCGCGCTGCCGGCCGGCACGGCCTTATCCGGCTTCAGCGTGACGGTGACCTGCACTTATACGCCGTTCGGAGGCGCCACGATCCCGGCGCAACCTACAGATAGCATCACCTATGATACTGCGACGAATGTGGCGACTGTGACCACAGAGGCGCCGCACGGCCTCGGTCCCGGCTATCGGATCGTCATGAGCGGAGCCGGGCCCGCCGGGTTCAACGGCAGCTATCTGGTCGATTCCATTCTGTCGCCAACTACGTTCACCTATTTCCCTGCTGTGTCGCCGGGCGGCGATGCCACGGTACAGGGTATTTTTACCGCCAGCGCAGCCTCGCTTGATCGCCGCCAGATCATCGCTGTCGCATGTAACCAGCCAGCGGGCAGCGGATGCCCTAATGCCAGCGCACGCATGGATTATGTCGAACGCCAGGTCCAGGTGGAGTTTTAAATGAGGCGTTCGTTCGCACAATGTGGTTCGCCCATCGCCGGCAAGAGTGGAAGTGGAGAAGGGAAATGAGATCAATGGCACGTTTTTTCGCAAGCTGCAAGGCGCTTCATGCGTTTGGCTTACTGTTGCTGTTGGTGACCTTTTCCGGGTCGTCCCATGCAACTCTTAACATTCTTGGCGCCGCGCCGGATACGTCGTCGCCGGTTACCGTCGCGGTAGGGGCGACGGTGCCGGCGACGGTCCTCGTACTGCGCACCGACGTCTCCAACCTCAGTAATGACCAGCGCTGGCGTTGTACCCGCTGGCGGATTTCTACTAGTCCGACGTCGGGCGGCACGACCGCCGCGGTCGATCACGCGAACTACGATTCGGTGGGGCTATCGACGATCAACTTCAACATGACGGCGCCGACGACGCCGGGCACATATAACGTCTACTATATCGCCTATAACAATGACGGTTGCGGCAGCGGCGCCAGTCCGACGTATATCGGCGTGTCCGCGATCGTGGTGACGCCAGCGCCGCCGGTCGTCAGCTCCATTGTGCGCGCCAGCACGAATCCGACAGTTCCCAATGCCTCCGTTTCATGGACAGTAACTTTCAGCAAATCGGTAACCGGCGTCGATGCCGGCGATTTTTCGCTGGTTCAGTCCGGCGGAGCGACAGGTGCAAGCATCACTTCTGTCAGCGGTTCGGGAACGACCTGGACAGTGACGGCCAATACGGGTACCGGGTATGGCACGCTGGGCTTGGACCTGGTGGACAATGACTCGATTGTCGATAGTGCCAGCAGCGGCAACAGGCTTGGCGGTGCGGGCACGGGCAACGGTAATTTCACCGGCGAGACTTACTCGATCCAGACAGCATTCTGCTCTCCGCCGCCCGGCGCTCCCAGCGGATTGACTTGCGTCTGCGATACGTTTGGCCGAAGTGCGCTGAATCCTTCCACGATCTTCGGCGGCAACTGGGCGCTATCCAATAGCGACGGCATCAGCAATCCGTCAATCAACAGCACAACCGGCAGGCTACGGTTGACGGAAAACACGGCAAACAATGCCAAGGCAGCAACCGTTCCTGGCATCTTTCCCGCCGCCGGCAACTACATATCAGTGGAATTCAACCACTATGCCTACAATGGTTCCGGCGCAGATGGCATTGCCGTGACCTTGTCCGACTACGTGGTTCCGGCCGTGCCCGGCGGCTATGGTGGTTCATTGGGTTACGCTCAGAATACCAGCGCGTCGCCAAGCAAGCCTGGCTTTGCCGGCGGTTGGGTCGGGATAGCGCTGGATGAATACGGTAATTACCAAAACCCCACGGAAGGTCGCGTGCTCGGGCCAGGGTTAAGAGCGGATTCAGTCGGTGTGCGTGGTCCTGGCAACGGCTACAGCGGCTATCGCTGGCTGGGCGGCACCGGCGCCAACCAGAATATCGACGTGTCTGGCTCGACTCCCGGACCGGGATACATGTACCAGGTGATCGTGGACGCGCGAAATTCGGCAAGCGGCACGATCAACGTCAGCGTCAACCGCGACACCACGACCAGGAATGGCAATAGTTATGTGCCGCTGTTCGGGCCGTTCAATGCCTACAACGAGGCTGCCTATGCGCTCGGCCAAGGCTGGATCTCCCAGCTGATCCCCGATTATTGGAAAATCTCATTCACCGGGTCGACTGGCGGCTCGAACAACATTCACGAGATCGGCAGCCTGCGTATCTGCGCGCAATCGGTCTATCCTTCCACCGGCGGCATTGCCAGCGGATTTTCCGCCATCGATGAAGCCTATCCGGCCGCGGCGGGTTCGAGCGTGCCGGCCTATCAGAATTTCCAGACCGGCGACATTTACATGAAGCTGGCCGGCGTGCCGTTCAAACTCTGGGTGGCGGCGCTGACCAACACGGGCATGTCGACGGCCTATGCAGTTGGCGGCAACAAGTTTGTCTCGGTAAAACTGGTGGATAACAACGATGGCGTGTGCGGCACCGATGCCTCTCGGACCTGCAACAGCGCCTGCGTGGGCAAGCCGGCGGTAGAGACCGGCGGCTCACAAATCATGACCTATACCTCGAGTGATCCAGGGGCGAAGCTATCGTCCAACTTCACCCTCAATTCGGCATACAAAAACCTGATTGCCGTGATGCGCGAATGTACGTCGTCGTCTTGCGGAGCGTTTACCTCGACTGCGGCGGCATGTTCGGTCGACTCTTTTTCCGTGCGGCCAACCGCGGTGACATCGCTAACCTCACCGAATGCGACCGGTGCAGCAGTCTTTAAAGCCGGTGGCGACAACTTCACGCTGACAGCCACTACGGTAAATGCAGCAGGCAGCAATGCCACCGGGTATACCGGCCAGTTGAAAATAGCGAATGGCGCGGTAAAGGCAGTGTCGCCGGCTACGGCATCCGGGCAGGTAACGCCAAATCAGTTTGGGTCCGCTGCGGCATCCGGCATCGCGACCACCAGCAACTTTACCTATAGCGAAGTGGGTGCTTTCAGAATCTTGCAGTTGGATCCGACATCGGCTGAAACCGACTCCAACAAAATCCCGCGCGGCGTGTACGACGGCGTAGTGAGCGGGGAGTGCGGCACTGCTGCGGCGTGCGATACGCTGCGGGCCGCGACCTGGACCGGCATCGACAGTGTCAGCACCGAGAACGACTGTATCGCCAACAGCTTCAGCAACACTAAAGACAGTTCCGGAAGGTACGGGTGCAATTTTGGCTTGGCTGCCCAAAGTAATGATTTTGGCCGCTTCATTCCCAATCACTTCGAGATCAGCGAGTCGAAAATCGTCAATCGCAGCGATACCACCTGCACACCTGCCGCTTCGGCGTTTACGTACATGGGCGAACCGTTCCGGGTCGAGTTCAAGCTGACGGCAAAAAATGCGTCGAACGCCGCCACCTTGAATTACACAACCGGAGTGCATGCTAGGTTTGCACCGACGAGCTGGCATGCCCTAGGCAGCAACAATTCCTTCGGACTGTGGGCAACGGCAAGCGAATACGCCCTGGGCGACGACGTGTGCGACGTGTTCTTTTCTACTACCACGCCATCTGCCACCACCTTTGATTGCAGTGGCGTCGCGAATCCCGCAGCCATCGCACGGGCGGCGGGACCACGCGTGGCGGTGACCAGCTCGCTGCCTACGCCGGCCTGGAACAATGGCGTGGCCAGCTTTGCTGCCAATGTCATACTGCACCGGGCGGATCAGCCGGATGGCGCGTATGCCAAGCTCAAGATCGGCATCGCACCGCGTGACGCCGATGGCGTGGGTGTGGCGCTGGGGGCGATGGATGAGAAAGACAAGATGGATGCGGACAATGACGGTGATCAGGAGCGTGCTTTGGTTGGATCAACCGATGTGCGTTACGGCCGCCTGTTGATCCCGAATGTTTACGGTTCGCATTTGCTGCCGCTGCCGGTAACCGTCCAGGCGCAATACTGGAATGGGCCAACCGGTACCTATATTTTCAATGGCGCCGACAGCTGCACCTCGCTAGCCGCCGGCAATTTCAGCCTGACACAAGGCTCGGGCTCGACGATTGCCACCAGCCTCGCCGGAAGCAGCGTGATGAAAAACGGGACAGGCATCCTCACGCTGAACAAGCCGACCTCCGTCCCCACGGGGAATGGCAGCCTGGTACTGAGCACCAGCACGACGTCCCCGGCCGGGCTGCCGCTGAACAGCTATTTGCCCGGTAAAGGCGTGGAGACATTCGGTATTTACAAGTCCGGACCGGTGATCTATTTCAGGGAGCGTTATTAACCTGAAAAGCTGATGGATCAAAGGATTGCAAACTTTCGTTGCTTAATGTTGCAACCGCTTAAAAGACATTGACAGCAAAAGCTTATTAACATAACTTCAAGCAACTTCTCGATAATTTGCGGCATGGGTTTATTTGCAAAAAGTAAAAAAAATGCTGGTTATTTAGCTATCGGTTTGCGAGCCGATGGACTATGTGCAGTGCATATCAAGCGCTCCGTTTCGGCTAAGCCTGAAGTGGAGCTGTTGGCGTTTTATCCCGGGAATCTTCAGAGCACCGAAGGACTCCTGGAACGCTTAAGCAAGGACGTGCACGCTGTTCGCTATCAGTGCGGCACCATGCTGGCTGCGGACGAATACCAGATCCTTACTCTGGAAGCGCCGAATGTGCCGGCGGATGAATTGAAGGCAGCCATTCGCTGGCGCCTGAAAGACATGCTCGATTATCACGTCGACGATGCCACGATAGATGTGCTGGATATTCCCCCCGACCCGAACGCGCCGACCCGCAATCATTCGATGTATGCCATTGCCGCCCGCAACGGCCTGATCGAAAACAAGCAGGCGCTGTTTGCCAAGACAAAGGTCCCGCTATCGGTCATCGATGTGCCGGAAATGGCGCAGCGAAACCTGTCCGTGTTGCTCGAAACGCCGCAGCGCGGCCTGGCCATGCTGACGTTTACCGAGGAGGGCGGCTTGCTGACAGTGACTCATGGCGGCGAGCTGTATCTGTCACGCCGCATCGACGTGTCCCTGGCGCAGCTGCAGGAAAGCGATGTGGAACGCCGCGACGCCTGTTTCGACCGCATTACGCTGGAGTTGCAGCGTTCGCTCGATCACTTCGATCGTCAATTCAATTTCATTCCGTTGGCCCGCCTGGTGCTGGGGCCGATGCCGGAAGCCGCCGCGGAATTGCGCGATTACCTGGCATCCAACCTGTATGTGCCGGTTGAAAACCTGAAGCTTGAGGATGTGCTGGATTTCTCCAAGACGCCTGATTTGCAGAAGCCTCTCGTGCAGCAGAAATTCCTGCTTTATCTGGGCGCGGCTTTGCGTGAAGAGGAGAAGCAGCTGTGAGCCAGCAGATCAACCTTTTCAATCCCATATTCCTGAAGCGGAAAAAATATTTTTCCGCAAATAACATGGCTGTCGCGCTGGGCCTGGTGCTGGCCGGCTCGCTTGCGGTCGTCGGTTATGCCCTCATGCAGGTGTCCAGTTTGACGGAGCAGGCGCGCAGCGCTTCCGAACAGGTCGCGCAGGTCCAGGCCGAACTGGCCAAGGTGACGGCTGAATACGGGCCGCGCGGTAAAAGTGCGGGCCTGCAGGAAGACTTGCAAAAGACAACTGCTGAATTGCAGTCGCTGCAACAGGTCACCACCATCCTGCAGAAGGGCGATTTCGGCGATACCCGTGGTTACTCTGAATACCTGCGGGCGTTTGCCCGGCAAAGCATTGAAGGGCTGTGGCTGACCGGTCTGTCGATTCACGGCGCTGGCAATGAAATCGCGCTGAGAGGCAGAGCCGTGCGGCCTGACCTGGTGCCGGCGTATATCGGCCGGCTGAAATCCGAATCTACACTCAAAGGAAAATCCTTTGCCGCGCTTGAGATGGAAGTGCCGCAGGTGGACGAGGAAGGCTCTGGAGCAAGCGCAGGCACGCCGCCCAGAAAAGTTTCGGCTCCCTACATCGAATTCAATCTGCATTCAGGTGGCACTGACGCTGCGGCAGGCAATACGGGGGCGGCACGCAAATGAAACAACAATGGTTAAAGCTGGCATCCAGGATCGATGCCCTGAGTTTGCGGGAACGCTGCATCATTTTCGCCGCCGTGGCATTTGCGCTGGTGAGCCTTCTTAATATCTTTGTGCTGGAGCCGCAATTCGCGAAGCAGACGCAGCTGTCGCAACAAATCAAGCAGGATCAGGCAAAGATGATCGTGATGCGTGCACAGATTTCGCAAATGCTTAAATCGCGCACGGAAGATCCGGATGCCGCCGACCGCGCGCAGTTGCAGCAGCTTAAGCAGCAGGTAGCGCAGTTGAACGACTCCCTGTCGGCAATGCAGAAGGGCCTGGTGCCGCCAGAGAGAATGTCGGCTCTGCTGGAAGACATTCTCAAGCGAGATGGCAGTCTTCGTTTGATGTCATTGAAAACGCTGCCTGTGGCGAATATCACCGAAGCAGTCGATGCACCGGCGAAGAACGCAGCCGGCAACGTGGCGCCTGCCGGCGCTGCTGCCGCGCCTGCAGCTGGAAAACAGCCGGAAGCCCCGGCCGATGCGCTGATTTATCGTCATGGCGTGGAGCTTGTCGTACGCGGCAGCTATCCCGACATGGTGCGCTATATGGCGCAGCTGGAAACCATGCCAATGCAGGTGTTCTGGGGCAAAGCACATCTGGAGGTGGAGGCGCATCCGGTGGCGACACTCAGCCTGACGCTATACACCTTAAGTCTGGACAAGAAATGGCTCAATCTGTGAACAGTGTGATGCGACGTGTGATGTTCCATTGCGGCTGCTTATTGATGCTGGCAGGTTCGGGCCAGGTCCTCGCGCAGACGCACTTGCCCGATCCGACAAGACCGCCGGTATCGCTGCATGCGGGGGCGGCGGCTGAGGCCTCCGGTTCGGGAGCGCCCGTGCTGCAATCCGTGCTGATTTCGCCGAAGCGCAAAGTGGCCGTCATCAGCGGCGAGACGGTGCAGGTCGGCGACCGCATCGGCGATGCGCGCGTGACGAAAATTTCAGAAGGCGAAGTGGTGCTGTCGCGTGACGGCAAGCCGCAATCTTTAAAGCTTTTCCCGGGAATAGAAAAACACCGCACGAAAAGCGGAGCGGAGGCGCGGGAAACCGGCCGCCGGCAATAAGTGGATGAGAACATATGCATAAGATAATTTTGAGCGCGATGGTTGTGGGCCTGGCCGGTTGCTCGTCAGTGGCGACCAAGCGCGACACCTACGATGCAATCAATGCCGAGATCACCAAAGCGGCAAGCGAAAGCAAGGCACGTCCGGCTGACCGGGATGCCGTGTCGGCAGCGCTTTTGCCGCCGCTGAACATTGAAATGCCCAAGCCCAAGCAGCCGCTGGAAGAACGGTTTAGCCTCGCTTTCAATTCCGTGCCGGCACAGCAGTTTTTCATGGCGATCGTTACCGGCACGCGCTACAGCATGCTGGTCCATCCGGATGTGAGCGGCGTCATTTCCGCCAACCTCAAGGATGTAACGGTATTCGAAGCGCTCGATGCCATCCGTGAACAGTACGGTTACGATTACAAGGTCGAAGGTTCGCGCATCTATGTCAAGCCGCAAGGCATGCAGACCCGCGTTTTCCAGGTGAATTACCTGTCCGCCAGCCGCAAAGGCTCGTCCGAGATCCGGGTATCCTCGGGTTCGGTGAGCGATACTTCGTCGACCGGCAATACCACCAATACCGGCACGACGACCACGTCAACGCCGGGAACCAACATCCGCTCGCTGGAAAGCAGCCGGATCAGCACGTCATCTTCCAACGATTTCTGGGGCGACCTCAAGGCATCCCTGGATGCGATCGTCGGCAACGGCAAGGATGGTCGCAGCGTCGTCATCAGCCCGCAGTCCGGCGTGGTGGTGGTGCGCGGCACGTGGAACGAACTCCGTGACGTCGATGCCTACCTGAAGGCCACGCATCTTTCGGTAGGCCGCCAAGTGATCCTCGAAGCCAAGATCCTCGAAGTGCAGCTCAACGATGGTTATCAAACCGGGATCAACTGGGCGGTGTTCAGAGGCGGTAATCACAGCAATCGCTTGTCGTCCGGGATAATCACTCCGGGCAGCGTGCTGCAGCCAAGCGGCATGATCGGAAGCGCAAAGCTCGGCGCCAACGGCGCCGGCGTGGACCTGATTGCCGCGGCAGATCCCACTGCATTACCCGGAGGCTTGTTCGGCCTGGCATTCCAGACCAGTAACTTCGCTGCCTTGCTGTCCTTCCTCGAAACTCAGGGTTCGGTGCACGTATTGTCGAGTCCGCGCATTGCGACGCTGAACAACCAGAAGGCAGTGCTGAAAGTCGGCCGCGATGAGTTCTTCGTCACCAATGTCAGCACCACCACCACCACGGGCACATCGACCACGACCAGTCCGACCGTGACGGTGCAGCCGTTCTTCTCCGGCGTGGCGCTGGACGTGACGCCGCAGATTGATGATAGCGGCAACATCATGCTGCACATCCATCCATCGGTCAGCGACGTCACGACCGTGGACAAGCCGATCAATCTCGGCAGCGCCGGCACCTTTACCTTGCCGCTGGCATCCAGTTCCGTATCCGAAACCGACAGTATCGTGCGCGGCAGGGATGGCCAGATCGTCGCCATCGGCGGCCTGATGCGCCAGGCTGCTACCAACGACCGTTCGCAAATGCCGGGCGTGGGCAGCGTGCCGGTGCTGGGTACGCTGTTCGGCAATACCAACCGGGTTTCGCAGAAGCGTGAACTTGTCATCCTGCTGAAGCCAACAGTCGTGGAAAGCAACGAGGCATGGACACAGGACGTGCTGGAGAGCCAGCGCCGCATTCAGTCGCTGGAGCCGCGCAATCCGCTCGAACGGCGCAATCCGCTGGAGTAACGGCCGCTTAGATGTACACCAAGCATTTCGGCCTGCTGGAACTGCCGTTCGGGATCACGCCGGACACCAGCTACTTTTTTGCAGCGCCCGCATCCCAGGAAGCGCTCAACACGCTCCTGGTCGCCGTCAACAACGGGGAAGGCTTCATCAAGATTACCGGTGAGGTCGGCACTGGCAAGACCCTGCTGTGCCGCAAGTTCATGGCGACATTGGGCAAGGATTTTGTCACGGCCTATATTCCCAATCCGATGCTCGAGCCGCGCACGCTGATGCTGGCACTGGCCGAGGAGCTGGAGCTGACGCCGGAAAAGGATATTGACCAGCACCAGTTGCTCAAGTCGATCAATCATCGCTTGCTGGACCTGGCGCGTGCGGGGAAACGTGCAGTGCTGTGCCTGGATGAAGCGCAGGCCATGCCGCTGGAAACCCTGGAAGCGCTGCGGCTTTTGACCAACCTGGAAACCGAAAAACGCAAGCTCTTGCAGATCGTGCTGTTCGGACAGCCGGAATTGAACCGCAAGCTGCAGCAGGAATCGATCCGGCAGCTCGCGCAGCGCATTACCTTTCATTACCATCTCGGTCCCTTGTCGTGCGATGACCTTGAGTTTTACCTTGCCCATCGTTTGCTCGTGGCGGGATTCGCCGGCAGCAGGCTATTTGCGCGCGATGCGGTCAAGGCCTTGCATGCCGCGAGCGGTGGCGTGCCGCGCCTGGCCAATATCCTGGCCCACAAATCTCTCATGCTCGCATATGGAGAAGGACGGCAGCAGGTGCATGCCAGGCAGGTAAGGGCGGCGGCCAGGGATACAGGTTCGATACGCCACGGCTTAGGTTACCGGATATGGGCGCCGGCACTGGCGGCACTGACGGCCAGCGTGGCAATTCTTTGGGTGTATTTCAAATGAGTCTGATTAATCAGATGCTGCAGGACCTCGATGCCCGCGGCAACCAGGCTGCATTGGGCGGCGTGCTGCAGGGCCAGGTTAGAGCGGTGCCGCAGCGCCGTGGCCTGAACCTGAACCCCGCCTGGGGCGCGGCAATCGTTTCTGCGGCGCTGCTGTTCGCAGGCGGCGCGTGGGCATGGCTGCACCATGCTGCTGCCGTGCCTGATACGGCAAAGGAAATATCGACCCCGCCTGCGCCGCTCATGCCGGCCCTGTCCCTGAAGATCGATGATGTGCTCGGCGCGCAAGAGGATGGCTTGCCACTGTCGCCGGAGCAGCAGATGCCAAGTGTCGAAACAGTCCGCTTGTCGCCCGTCGAGCATGCGGCTGTTTTGCCTTCGTCGGCAACGCCGGCTTCGCAATCGGTGGCGAGCCAGGCGGCGTCGCCGGCCTTGGCGCTGGTATCGAATCAGGGGGCCGCGCCGGCTAGTGCCCCGGCTGCAAGAGCTACCGGTGCGCCGCAGCTTTCTGCAGAAGAGCCGCAGCAGAAAGCCGTTCGTGCCAGGCCGGATGAAATGGCATCGTCAACAGCCTCTGCCAAGGAAGCGCCGCAAGCAAAGCCCGGGTCGGCATCTGCATTGATCACCCCGGCAGATGCTCCTGTCATCGCCAAGCAGATCAAGGAGTTGACGCCCCGGCAGCTGGCGGAAAACGAATATCGCAAGGCTTCGGGACTGATCCAGCAGGGCCGCGCGGCAGAGGCGATCAACTTGCTCGAACAGGCATTGCATCTGGATGGCCGGCATGCCGAATCGCGCCAGACGCTAGCGGCTTTGCTCATCCAGGCACGCCGGCAGGATGAGGCGATGCAGATCCTGCGCGAAGGATTGCAGCTGGATGCAAGTCAGACCGGGCTGGCGATGATCCTGGCGCGCCTGCAGCTCGAGCGCAGCGAGCTCAAGCCGGCGATCGAGACGCTGCAGCGTTCACAGGCTTTTGCAGCAGAACGGGCGGATTATCTGGCCTTCCTCGCCGCCTTGCTCCAGCGCGATGGCCGGCACAAGGATGCCATCGACTATTACGCTCAAGCCTTGCGCCGATCTCCCGGCAATGCCGTATGGTGGATGGGGCAGGGCATATCGCTCCAGGCAGAAAATCGCATTCCCGAAGCGATCGACGCGTTCCGGCGCGCGAAAGTCGCCAATGGCTTGTCTGCCGAACTGAAGGCTTTTGTCGAAGAGCGATTAAACAGTTTGTAACAATGGTTGTAAATTCAACACAAAACCTCATTTTACAATCGCGCCAAAACTGAGTTCCCCGCCTGGATAGGGCATTATTACGGCTGGAAAACCATGTAACGCGCGAATCGGATTTTGCCCGCCAAATCATTGTATTAGGTTGGAAAACTTAATCCTGATGATCAGGCTTTAGCGCTAAAAACAAATAATCAATCGGGTTACACCAGTTAGGGGACAAACTGAGCATGCGTGATCATCGAATGCCTGCGTTGCGCACGATTGCACTTGTGGTGATCGCGGCATGGGGAACTGCCGGCTATGCCGCAGGGCTCGGACCGATCCGCGTGCAATCGGCGTTGGGCCAGGCACTCCATGCCAGCGTGCCAGTTTTCGGTGTCAACTCGTCGGAACTTACGGCCTCGTGCATCCAGGTCGCGCTGGCCCATCCGGATGGCGCATCCATGATGCCGGTGCGTGCGGCAGTGGCGCATACAGGCGACGCCGCCACTATCCAGCTCAGTACCCGCCAGGCAGTCAATGAGCCTGCCGTGACACTCAATCTTCAGGTTTCATGCGGTGGAAGTATCCAGCGCAGCTATCAGCTCCTGCTGGACCCGGTACTAAGCTTGCCGCAGCTCGCCCAGGAAAATCAGCAGATTCGTCCTTCTGCGGACAATGGGAAGCTCGGCCTGAAGGCGCAGCCCATGATCGCGCCCGCAGAAGACGGCACGATGCCGGCGACTTCCCGCCGCGCCGGCAGCCGCAGGTCACGAAACCCGGAACCGGCAACCGGCAGCGGACACGCCGCCGTTCAGCCGCCTGCAACGAAGGCACCTGCGCAGCCGGAAGCGCGGAAAGTCACCCGCAGCGTCCTGAAACTTTCGGGCGATGATGTCGTGATCGATACTGGCGCTACGTTTTCGCCTGGTCTGAAGCTGACGGATTCGCTCTCCGAATCGCGCGATACCGGCGATGCGCAAAGCGCCGTCGAGCTCAAGAAGGCTTATGACCGCTTTGCGGCCATCCTGCGCGATGAAGATCCTGCGCAGGCCAGCGAGAAGCAGCTGCAAGACATGCAAGCCAAATTGCAGGATCTCGAAAAGCAGACCGCCGCGCTGAAGGAAAAAAACGAACTGCAGCGCCAGGCCGACCAGTCTGCGATCGAGCGTGCCAGGCGGGAGGCCGTTCCATCCGGCTGGATCATTGCCTTGGGTGTGTTGCTGCTTGCCGCGCTGGGTGCCATCGGCTGGTTGTATCGCAGGATTCAACTGCTCGGGCGGCAGCATTCTACCGAGTTATGGGAAAAAACCATGTTCGGCCAGCATACGGAAACGCAGGCGTGGGATAACACGCTCGGCGAAGATGATACGTTTGCCGCAATCGATGCCTCGACCAGTGTGCTGACCGAGGCAAAGCACTCGGATTGGGAGCGCGGCGTGCCGCTTGACGATGCGCTCGCCGTCGACTGGGCATCGCAATTGCCCACCATGCAAGCGCCGGCAGCGAAGCCTGCATCGAAGCGTGCCTCCGCCCATCAGGTCCAGGGTATCGAAGTCGAGGAAGCTGCGGATGAAAAGAACCCAAGCGAACATGTGCTAGCGGCGGAAAATCCTGCACAGTCGGCGACGCAGACGCATCTGCGCGCTCCACAACCAGGAACAGAGCAGAAGGTCAAAGCACAGGTCGCCGCCAACGTCGCCGACACGGGCTCCGCTAACAAGCCGCAGCATTCGCCAGAAAAGAACCAGTCCGGCGAATGGTCAATGGAAGTCGAGGAAATATCCGACCTGATACAGGAAGCCGAATTCTGGATGCTGCTCAACGACCCGGAGCGCGCCATCGACATGCTCAAGCCGTGCCTGGAGATCGCCCATCCGGTATCTCCCGTGCCGTGGATTTATCTTCTGGACCTGTATCGGGTCACCGGGAAAAAGGATGATTACCGGGCACTGGCATCCCGAATCAAGAAGGTATTCAACACGAATGCGCCGGCATGGGGCGAGGAAGCGCCGATGCGCTGCCTGCGCGACTATCCGCATGTCGTGCAAAAAATCGAGGAATTATGGGAAGGCGATAGCATCATTTCCTACCTCGAAAGCCTGTTACTGGACGAGCGCGAAGGAGCGCGGGCCGGTTTTGACCTGACGGTATATCGCGAGATCGTTCACCTGATCAGCGTCGCGCAAGATCCGAAAGTGATGAGATGGCGCGGACAGCTGAACTTCGACAATTCCGAGCCACGGCAGCTCAGCCAGAAAGTCAGCCTGGCTGCTGCAGACTCAGGCGGCTCAGCTCCAACGGGCATCGATGAGCAGGAAGCCGATGTTTTCGACCGGGCTACTTCGAAGCAGATCGTGACAAGACAGGTAACGCTGAAATCGGCCGCGCTCAAAGCTGAGGCGTCCGGGAAGATGGCTGCCGCTCCGGCAGCTCCGGTGAAGAAGCAGCCTGTGGAACCGGCCGTCATGGAATTCGATACGATCGGGTTGGCGCCAATAGACGAACCGGAACCAGCCATATCATTTGCAGATGACTTGCCGCCAGAGCCGGAGCCCCTGTTGCCGACATCGAGCCAGGCAACAGATCTGCATCTGGATGAACAGGCTACCGCTGCCTCTGAAGAAACGGGCCCCGAAGATCCGGAACGACTGGCCGACATGGCCAGAAAGCTTGACCTGGTGCTGGCATATCAGGAAATCGGCGAACATGTCGGTGCCCGCGTGCTGCTGGAAGAGGTGATCCAGGGCGGTTCGCCGTTGCAGGTGGAAAAAGCCAAGGCCATGCTGAAGAAGCTGTTGAAGGAAATCGACTGGCAGTAATGCCGGCGACTTCCTTTCGTAATAGCGCAGCGCTTTAAAGAGCTGCGGCGCTTCCCCATAGTTGATGCATGCTGAAACGCATCGCCGCCTGGTCTTCGGTCAGCACATCGCGAATGGCATACAGCGGTTTCTCCGTATCGCGCTTGAGCGGCTGAACGAGCGGAGCGCCGCGCGGACCGATGAGCGCGTGTACCTTGGGCGTGGTAGTACTGGCTCCGCGCGCAGTGACGACGCCGATCTCGCCATTTTCCAGACGCACGTAGGTGCCAACCGGATAAATTCCCAATTCCCGCATGAATATCGTCGCCAGTGTCGGGTCGAACGTGTTTTTGTCGACCATCAGCATGTCGCGGAAGGCGGCATTCGGCAATAGCGGCTTGCGGTAATTTCGGGACGACACGCGTGCGCAATAACGGTCTGCCAGTGAAATGATCTTGGCGTTGACCGGAATGTCAGCGCCGTGCTTGCCGAACGGGTAGCCGCTGCCGTCTTCGTTTTCATGATGGTGCATCACCCATGACAACCATTCTGGATTGGTGACGCCTGCCTGCCGCAACTGGCGTACGCCTTCCTCCGGATGTTCACGGATGAGCGCTGCGTCCTCAGGGCTGAGCGGCGCATCCGAATGCTGCAGTTTTTCCTGCAGCCGGATCATTGCCGCATTCATGGTCAGCGAAGCTGCCGCGACCAGGATGACTTCATCTTCCGGCTTTTGCATGGAGCGGGCTACCAGCGCGGAAACGATGGCTGTATCGATGCTATGCCGGATCGGATAAATGCCGCACTGCTGATTGTGCAGGATGCTGGCCAGTGCCACTTCAGGTTCGCTGGCGGCTACCCGCACGAGCGCAGTGGCAACTTCCAGCAGCTTGTCTTGCACGCCGGTTTCGTTGGCCAGATTCACCAGCAAGGCTTCAAGCCGCCGGTTGATCATGTTGATCATCCGAAGAGCGGACGGGCGTTCGACCTGCTGTTCCACTTGCTGGCGTTTTTTACCGCTTGCCTGCGCATCGATGAACAGGCCGCGGTCGGCCAGGATCTCGATTTGCCGCTCATGCTGCAGCACGTGGCCTTTGACGAGCAATAGCTTGCCGGAGGAATCAAATACGTCCCATGGCAGAGGGGTGCCGATCACGAGGTCGGCAATCATGATACGGTGTTTTTCCATGTCTCTTTCTGGAAAATTGACCGGATGTCCTGGCGGCTTCTTTGATTCTCATGTGCGTTGAAGTCCGCCAGTCTCTATCTATTATTGTCGCCTTTATTCTTAGGCATTGTTTGTTTGGCTATTAGATGCCGTTATTGCATGTGCTGTCAATATAAGTCGTTGTCTTTTTACAGCGCTGCGAGTTTGTTCAGCGCAGCTTGCAGGGTCTCATCCCGCTTCGCAAAACAAAAGCGCACGATGCCGGAGTCGCGCGGCTCCTGGTAAAACGCCGAGACAGGAATGACCGCCACGCCGATTTCTGCAGTCAGCCATTGCGCGAATTCGTTCTCGCCCATGCCCGAGATGGCGGAATAATCGACGCACTGGAAATACGTCCCCTCGGCCGGCAGCAATTTGAAGCGCGTAGTTTTCAAGCCCTCACGGAACAGATCGCGCTTGCGCTGGTAAAACGCCGGCAGCTCCAGATACGGCGCTGGGTTGGCCATGTAGGCAGCCAGGCCATGCTGAACCGGCGTGTTGACGGTAAAGACGTTGAACTGATGGACTTTTCTGAATTCGGCAGTCAGCGCGGCGGGCGCGGCGACATAGCCGACCTTCCACCCGGTGACATGATAGGTCTTGCCGAAACTTGATACGATGAAGGCGCGCTGCGCCAGTTCAGGATGGCGGCTGAGCGACTCGTGCCGCACGCCGTCGAATACCATGTGCTCATAGACTTCATCGGAAAGCAGCAGGATATCCGTGCCGCGCACGATATCCGCCAGCGCTTCAAGGTCATCCGGGCGCAGGATCGTGCCGGTCGGATTGTGCGGCGTGTTGACGACGATGAGTCGCGTCTTGATGGTGACGGCCGCGGCTACCTTATCCCATGGCACGCGATAGCCTGCATCGCTGATATCCATCTGCACTGTCACGACGCGCCCGCCCGCCAGTTCGATTGCCGGAACATAACTGTCGTAGGCAGGTTCGATGACGATGGCTTCATCGCCCGGGTGGACGCAGCACAGGATCGCCGTCAGGATGGCTTGCGTTGCGCCTGCCGTGATCGTGATCTCGCTGCCGGCATCATAGCTCCGGCCATACATCGCCGTAATTTTCGCAGCGATCGCCTGTCGCAGGGCCGGCACGCCGGTCATCAGCGGATACTGGTTGAGACCGGAGCGCATGGCAGCTGCAACCGCATCCACCAGCGCCGGGTCGCAATCGAAATCGGGAAAGCCCTGGCCGAGATTGACCGCGCCTTTTTCCGCCGCCAGCGCCGACATCACGGAAAATATCGTGGTGCCGACCTTGGGCAGGCGCGAGACCAGGCGCGGAGTGGCAGGCTGATTGCCGGAGGCGGCGGACTGTGCGGGCAGGGCGGATGTGCTCATGTCGGTATCACGGAAACGGAAATAATCGGGAGTGCTGTGATAAAAACGCCATTCTAGCGTTTTGGCGCTAAGTCTTCGTTCGATTCGTCAAGCCGCCAGCGGCCAGGCTTCGGGCGTCAGGATATGAAACAGGCCGGAGCGCAGCGTTTTCTTGCCAAGTTTAAGCAAGGCCTTGTCCTTGGTGATGAGCATATTCGCCTGGGAGTCGCGCGCCAGTTCAAGGAATTTCTGGTCATCCGGATCGCGGCATACCGGCAAGCGTATGTCGGTCAGCGGCACGATTTCCGTTTCCGGAAGCACGCGGATCAGGGCATCGAAATCCGCTTCGCAACGCAGCCGGGCGTCTTCATCGAGTTCAAGATGCGCATAACCCAATACGATTTGCCATTCGCGGCGGCAGTCGGCGCGTGTCACCGCGTGCACGCTGCCATCGCGCAGCGCCGCCAGCAGCTGGTTCCAGCGAGGGTCGTGAAATACGAATAAATCGAGGCAGACGTTAGTATCAAGAACGACGCGATTGGGTATCATTGCAAGGTTGTGCCAATAATTATTGAAATAGATGCTGATTGTCCTGTCGCCCGCCAAGTCTCTCGATTACGAAACTCCTTCCGTCACCGATACCTGCACGCTGCCGCAATTTATTCCGGAGGCCGCCAGGCTGATCGAGCGCCTGCGAGAACTGTCGCCGGCGCAAATCGGCAGCCTGATGTCGATCTCCGATCCGCTGGCGCTGTTGAACTATGAACGCTACGCCGCCTGGTCGAAGAAATTCACGCGCAAGAATGCCAAGCAGGCCGTCCTCGCATTCAACGGCGACGTGTACGACGGGTTGAATGCCGTCACGCTCGCGCAGCCGGAACTGGACTATGTGCATCAGCATATCCGCATTTTATCCGGTCTGTACGGCGTGCTGCGTCCGCTCGACCTGATGCAAGCTTATCGGCTGGAGATGGGCACACGCCTGGCCACCTCGGCCGGCAAGGATTTGTATGCTTACTGGGGCGAGCGCATCACGGCTTGCTTGAACGTCGCCCTGTCGGAAAATCGCTCCAGAGCACTTGTCAATCTGGCATCCGAGGAGTATTTCAAATCCGTCAAGCCGAAGTTGCTCGACGTGCCGGTCATCACGCCGGTGTTCGAGGACTGGAAAGGCGGCAAATACAAGATCATTTCCTTTTACGCCAAGCGCGCACGCGGCTTGATGGCCCGCTATGCGGCGCAAAACCGCATTCTCGACCCGGATGCGCTGCGGGCATTCGACAGTGACGGCTATCGTTTCGAGCCTGATTGCTCCAGCGAGCATACCTGGGTATTCCGGCGCCGCGTGGAAGATTGATCCTTATTCAGGCAAATAAAAAAGCCCCGCCAGATCGATAGGCGGGGCTTTTGCGTTGAAAAGCCTGGCAATGAGCTTCTTGGCTAATCAGGCTTTTACGATGAAGGCTTGGCAATCAGAACAATTGCCACCATGTCTTGCCTTTCTTTTTGCCGCCGCGAAGATATTCGCTATTCGGATAATTCAACTTCAGGATCTGTTCGGTATCGTCGCGCAGCTTGTCCAGTCCCAGGGCATCGTATGAACGCACCATGACGTACAGCGCTTCCTCTGCCGGCGGGGTGTCGGGATACTGGCGCACCGCGACCTGGGCTCGGTTTGCCGCAGCCAGATAGGCGCCGCGACGATAGTAATAATCGGCTACGTGGACTTCATAGGATGCCATCGCATTGACCAGGTAACGCATGCGGTCGCGGGCATCCGGTGTATATTTGCTGTCCGGGAAGCGGTCTACCAGTTGCTTGAACGAGTCGAATGCTTCGCGCGCCGCTTTCGGATCGCGCTCGGTCGGATCCTGGCGTGACATGAAGTTAAACAGGCTGAGCTTGTCGTTAAAGTTGATCAGACCGCGCAGGTAATAGATGTAGTCGACGTTCGGGTGGTTCGGGTGAAGCTTGATGAAGCGCTCGGTTGCTGCCAGCGCCTGGGCTTGCTCGCCCTGGCGGTAATAAACATAGGCAATGTCCATCTGCGCCTGTTGCGCATAAGTGCCGAACGGATAACGCGATTCCAGCTTTTCCAGGTTCTTGATCGCATTCTCGTAGTTACCCGAGGCGATTTCCGACTGCGCCTCCGAGTATAATCGGCCGGCAGACCAGTCCTTGGTTTCGTCGATCTGTTCCGGCAGCCAGCTGCAGGCCGACACCAACAAGACCAGGGCAAGGGTCGCCGCATTCAGAATTTTTCTTTGCATGTGAATTTGCTACAAATTGGACAATAGGCGGATTATAGCCGATGGGATTTACCAAGAGATTACCCGCAGCGCCGGAAGAGGCTGAAATTTTGTATGAAGACGAGGCCGAAGAATTCGGACAAGAGGGCGTCGACGACGGGACGGCTGCGCCGATAGAACTGCGCCTGGGGACGGATGCCGGCGGCGAGCGCCTCGACAAAGTGCTGTCGCGCCTGCTGCCGCAGTATTCGCGCAGTCGCCTGCAGCAATGGATCGAGAGCGGCCATGTCAGCGTGGATGGGCATCCAGCCAAGACGAAATCCGTGATGCTCGGCGATGAAACGGTGCTGGTTCATCCGCAACCGGCGGCGGAAGACCAGGCATTCAAGCCCGAGCCGATGGATTTGCCCATCGTGTACGAGGATAACGCCATCCTGGTGCTGGACAAGCCAGCCGGGCTGGTGGTGCATCCTGCCGCCGGCAACTGGTCCGGCACGCTGCTGAACGGCTTGTTGCATCACTTTCCCGCATTGGCCGGGGTGCCGCGCGCCGGCATCGTGCATCGCCTGGACAAGGACACCAGCGGCCTGATGGTGGTCGCCAAGACACTGGAAGCGCATACCGACCTGGTCCGCCAGCTCCAGGCCCGTACCGTCAAGCGCGAATACCTGGCGCTGGTATGGGGCACGCCTGTGGCACGCGGCAAGATCGAATCGGCCATCGGCCGCCATGCGCGCGACCGCCTGAAAATGGCCGTCACCGAGAGCCCCAGCGCCAAACCGGCCTTGACCCATTTCGAGCGCGTGGCCACCGGGGCTATCGATGGCCGCGCCGTCAGCCTGGTGCGCTGCCGGCTCGAGACCGGACGTACCCACCAGATCCGCGTGCACATGCAATCGATCGGTTTCACCCTGGTAGGCGATCCCCTTTACGGCAAGGCCCATCTGGCACCGGTATTCCCGCGCCAGGCCCTGCAAGCCTGCAGGCTGGGCCTGGTTCATCCGCAAACGGGCAAGGAGTGCGAATGGAGCGTGCCGCTGGCAGCCGACTTCGCAGCTCTCCTGGAACGTGCCGGAATCCAGGCGCCGGAGTGAATTTCTTGAGCGTGCCTGGCGTTTTCATTCCCGAGTGGCCCGGCCTGCCGGCCAACGTGGGCGTGTTATCCACGTTGCGAACCGGCGGCGTCAGCCGCCAGCCCTACGATGATGGTTCGGGCGGCGGCGGATTCAATCTCGGCACCCACGTCGGCGATGACTTGGACACGGTGTCGCAGAACCGTGCCCGCTTGCGCGCCTTGCTGCCGGCCGAGCCGGCCTGGCTAAACCAGGTGCACGGCACCGACGTGCTGGACTCCGCCAGGATACAGGCCTCGCCAAGGGCTAATGCGGCCCAATCTGACGCGCCGCGAGCCGACGCCAGCATTGCCTCCACTCCTGGCGTTATCTGTACCATCATGACTGCCGACTGCCTGCCGGTATTGTTTGCCGATGTCGAAGGACGGGTCGTCGGTGCGGCCCATGCCGGCTGGCGCGGCCTGGCTGCGGGCGTGCTGGCCAATACGATTGCCGCCATGCGCGCAGCCGGCGCGGGCGAGATCCTGGCATGGCTCGGTCCGGCAATCGGTCCGGCAAGTTTTGAAGTCGGGGAAGAAGTCAGGCAAGCGTTTGTTGCCGTCGATGCCAGGGCAGATACCGCGTTTGTGCCGAATCTCAAGGTCCCCGGCAAACATTTGGCAGATATTTACCACCTGGCTCGCCTGGCCTTGCAGCGCCAGGGAGTCGAGCGCATTTCGGGTGGCAGCTTTTGTACCGTGACCGAGCGGGAGCGCTTTTATTCCTACCGTCGCGACGGCGTCACCGGGCGCATGGCTTCCCTGATCTGGCTGCGGGCATAGGTGAAAGCGGGATAAAGGTTTACGGATTATTGCAGTTCACCGGTCTTCGGGCCGGGTGAGGCGTCAGTTCGGTCGCCTGAGGCTGGCTCCGGCGACACGGCGATTGAAGAATCGGCGGAGGCGATTATGGATCGTTCAGAACCATCCGGCTGTGTAACTGCTGTCCTGTTTGCCGGCTCCTTGTTGCGCCGCCTTCTTTGTGGTGTTGCCATCAAATATAAAACGGTTGTCAAAGGCAACACACAGTACAGTAAAAAGGTCATAATGCCGGCAATCACCGAGTGTTCGGTAAGCGACATCAGCAATACGACATAAATCCAGGCAATCGCCACGATCAACAGCATTTCAATTCCCGAAGCAGCCAAAATCGACAGGTCTGAACGATACCTCAAATTGAAAGAGCCGACAGCCATGAATATTCCACTTCCGCTGCATCCCACCATGTGGATGACCCAGATCGCCGATCCCGGCGCATTCCAGGATTTGTTCAAGGCGGCACAGCCGGGATTTGATGCGTTTGCCCTCAAGCTCGGCGATGCTGAAGTCAAGCTCGACCCGGTCGTTGTCGCGCAGCTGCAGGGCGATTATCTCAAGCAATTCACCTCGCTCTGGCAGGAACTGGCTTCCGACAAGACGCCGGCTCTGGAAGACAACCGCTTCTCTTCGGGTGAATGGCAATCCAACAAGCTGCATGCTTTCACTGCGGCCGCTTATCTGCTCAATTCCCGTTTTCTGCAATCGATGGCCGATGCCGTGCAGGCACCGCCGAAGATCAAGCAGCGCATCCAGTTCGCCGTGCAGCAGACCATCGATGCCATGTCGCCGGCAAACTTCTTTGCGACCAACCCTGAAGTCCATAAAAAGATCCTCGAGACCAAGGGTGAGAGTCTGACCAAGGGGATCAATCATTTGCTGGCCGATATGCGCAAGGGACGCATTTCGCAAAGCGATGAATCGGCCTTTGAAGTCGGCAAGAACCTCGCCATCACCGAAGGCGCGGTGGTATTTGAAAACGAGCTGTTCCAGCTGATCCAGTACCGTCCACAAACCGCGACCGTTTATCAAAAGCCGCTGCTTCTTGTGCCACCCTGCATCAACAAGTTTTACATCCTCGATCTGCAGCCGCAAAACTCCGTGGTCAAGCACCTTGTGGAACTGGGACACACTGTGTTCATGGTTTCCTGGCGTAATCCGGATGCGTCGATGGCAAAGACGACCTGGGACGACTATGTCGAGCAAGGCGTCATCAAGGCAGTCCACCTGACTCAGGAAGTTTCCGGGCAAAAGCAGATCAATGCCTTCGGCTTCTGCGTCGGCGGTACGTTGATTTCGAGCGCGCTGGCCGTCATGTACGCCCGCGGCGAAAAGCCGCTCGCCAGCCTGACTTTGCTGACTTCGCTGCTCGACTTCGAAAATACCGGCGTGCTGGATGTCTTCATCGATGAAAATCACGTGCGCCTGCGCGAACAGACCCTGGGACAGGGAGGCCTGATGCAGGGACGGGACATGGCGTCGGTGTTCGCCTTCCTGCGCCCGAACGATCTCGTCTGGAACTACGTCAAGACCAATTACCTCAAGGGGGAGGCACCGCCGCCGTTCGACCTGTTGTTCTGGAATGCCGACAGCACGAACATGGCCGGGCCGATGTATGCCTGGTACCTGCGTAACATGTATCTCGAGAATAAGCTCAGGGAGCCGGGCGCCCTCGTCATTTGCGGCGAGCAGGTCGACCTCGGCCTGATCGATGCGCCGACCTTCATCTACGGTTCACGGGAAGACCATATCGTGCCGTGGACATCTGCCTTTGCCTCGATGCGCCTCCTGAATCCGAAGAAGCCGGAGCGCAATCGCTTTATCCTCGGCGCATCCGGCCATATCGCCGGCGTGATCAATCCGCCCGCCAAGAAAAAACGCAGTCACTGGGTCAACGACAAGCCGATCACCGATGCCGACACCTGGCTCGAAACTGCGACCGAAAAGCCTGGCAGCTGGTGGGATGAGTGGGCGGCTTTCCTGGCGGAGCATGCGGGCAAAAAGGTCAAGGCGCCTACTAGATACGGCAATGACGAATACACGCCCATCGAGCCGGCACCTGGACGTTATGTCAAGGCCAAGGCTTGAAAACGGTAAAAGTCCGCAGAACGAAATTGATCGATAATCAGCGGGGGGCAAGTAACTTGTCCACCTGCAGCGCAGCATTTGACGTAAAATTTCGTCAAATTTGCGTAAATATTTGTTTTATCGCAATATAATGACAAAATTCGGGGTGCGTCGAACGGCGCAATCCTTTTATCGGCCTGATATGCGTTGCGGCGCAATACACTGGAAGTTCAATGACTACCGGACAAAAAAGTTCTGACCGTTTGATCAAGAAGTACCCGAACCGTCGTCTGTACGACACGCAAACCAGTTCTTACATCACGTTGAGCGATGTAAAACAGCTGGTGCTTGACAATGAGACTTTTGCCGTCGTTGATGCCAAGACCAACGAAGATCTGACTCGCAGCATCCTGCTGCAGATCATCCTGGAAGAAGAGTCCAACGGTACGCCGATGTTTTCCAGCGATGCGCTGTCGCAGATCATCCGTTACTACGGTCACGCCATGCAGGGCATGATGGGCTCTTACCTGGAAAAAAATATCCAGGCTTTCATCGAAATCCAGAACAAGCTGGCTGAAAGCTCTAAGGGTTTTATCGAGGGCAAGCCGTTCAGCCCCGAGATGTGGACCCAGTTCATGAATGTCCAGGGGCCGATGATGCAAGGCATGATGAGCAACTACATCGAGCAAAGCAAGAACATGTTCCTGCAGATGCAGGAACAGATGCAAAACCAGACCAAGAACATGTTCGGCGTCTTTCCTTTCGTGCAACCCGCGGATAAAAAAGAAGGCGAAGAAAAGTAGTCGGATTTGCCGTGATCGCGTGCCGGTTTATACAGCCAGCGACGCGATTGACAGGGCACAAGAGGGTACAATAGCGGATTCGCTCTTGTACCCTTTTTCTATGTCCAACGCTTCTTCCACTCCAAAAGTCGGTTTCGTTTCCCTTGGCTGCCCCAAGGCACTGGTCGACTCCGAGCAGATCCTGACGCAATTGCGTGCCGAGGGATATGACACCGCCAAATCCTATGACGGCGCCGACCTCGTGATCGTCAATACCTGCGGCTTCATCGACGCCGCCGTGCAGGAATCGCTCGATGCCATCGGCGAGGCCCTGAATGAAAACGGCAAGGTCATCGTCACCGGCTGCCTCGGCGCCAAGAAGGATGCCGATGGCGACGACATCATCCAGAAGGTGCATCCCAAGGTGCTGGCCGTGACCGGTCCGCATGCAGTCGGCGAAGTCATGAGCGCCGTGCACCAGCACCTGCCAAAACCGCACGACCCTTTTACTGACCTGGTGCCGGCGCAGGGTGTCAAGCTCACGCCCAAGCATTACGCCTACCTGAAGATTTCCGAAGGCTGCAATCATCGCTGCAGCTTTTGCATCATCCCGTCGATGCGCGGCGACCTGGTGTCGCGACCGGTGGCTGATGTCATGCTCGAAGCGGAAAACCTGTTCAAGGCCGGCGTCAAGGAATTGCTGGTGATTTCGCAGGACACCAGCGCTTACGGCATCGATGTCAAGTTCCGTACCGGCTTCTGGAACGGCAAGCCGATCAAGACCCACATGACGCAACTGGTCACGGCGCTGGGCGAGCTGGCGGCGCAATATGGAGCATGGGTGCGCCTGCATTATGTATATCCGTACCCGCATGTCGACGAAATCATTCCGCTGATGGCGCAAGGCCATGTCCTGCCTTACCTGGACGTGCCGCTGCAGCACGCGCATCCGGATGTCCTGAAGCGCATGAAGCGTCCGGCCAGCGGCGAAAAGAATATCGAGCGCATCGCCGCCTGGCGCAAGATGTGCCCGGACCTGACGATTCGTTCGACCTTCATCGCCGGCTTTCCCGGCGAGACCGAAGCCGAATTCGAATACCTGCTCGACTTCCTTAAAGAGGCCAAGATCGACCGCCTCGGGTGCTTTGCTTATTCGCCTGTCGAAGGCGCCACCGCCAATGCGCTGGCCAACCCGGTGCCGGAAGAAGTGCGCGAAGAGCGTCGCGCGCGCGTGATGCTGCTGCAGGAAGAGATTTCCAAAAAACGCATGGAAGCCAAGGTTGGCAAAACCTTGCGGGTGCTGATCGACGAAGTCGAGGCGAACGGCAACGGCGTCGGCCGCACAACCGCGGATGCGCCGGAAATCGATGGCGTCGTCTACGTCAAGCGGCCCTTCGAACCGCATCGCCAGCTCAAGGTCGGTGAATTTGTCGAGGTCGACGTCACTGCAGCCGATGCCCATGATCTGTGGGCTGAAGCGTAAAGAGAACGAAGGAGCCCGGCGGCCAGGTTAGGAATGACCGCTGGTGGTCTGAGGGTTGTTTGCTGGCTATTCGCTGCCTATTTGGACAATCCGAGCAACCCGGACAGCGTCCTGTCACGGCATGATCATGGTGTAGGAGGCATGACTTGAGCACTGAAAAATCTTTGCAGACCAGCTTGGTTCATAGCGATTACACGGCTCCCGAAGGATTCGCCGCTTTTCCGACCGCGATTCACCATGCCTCCACGGTGCTGTTTCCGAATGTGGCGGCGCTGCGCTCGCGCAATTGGCAAGATAAATCCGGCTACACCTATGGCTTGCATGGCACGCCCACCAGCTTCACCCTGGAGGCGCGGCTCGCCGAAATCGAGGATGGCAAGCATTGCCTGCTTGCGCCAAGCGGGCTTGCCGCGATTGCCATGGTCGACTTTGCGCTGTTGAAGAGCGGCGACGATGTCCTGATCCCCGATAACGTCTATAACCCCAATCGCGAACTCGGTAACTGGCTCGCGCGCGATTTCGGCATCACCACCCGCTTTTACGATCCCATGATCGGCACGGGCATCGCCAGCCTTATTCAACCGAATACACGGCTGATCTGGGCGGAGTCGCCGGGGTCGGTATCGATGGAAGTGCCGGATTTGCCCGCCATTTGTCGCGCCGCGCACGAGAAGGGTGTGCTGGTGGCGCTCGACAATACCTGGACGGCCGGCATCGGATTGCGTGCTTTCGATCTCGGCGCCGATATCGTCATGCAGGCGCTGACCAAGTACCAGTCCGGCGGCGCCGATGTGCTGATGGGAGCGGTGATCACCCGCGACCCGTCATTACACCGCAAACTCGATACCGCGCATATGCGCCTGGGCTTTGGCGTCGGCATGGATGATGCCTACCTGGTCTTGCGCAGTCTGCCGACATTGAAATTGCGTTTGGCTGCCCATAATGATGGCGCCCTCAAGGTGGCGGCATGGCTCAAGAGCAGGCGGGAAATCGATCGCGTGCTGCATCCAGCCTTGCCCGACTGTCCTGGCCATGAAAACTGGAAGCGGGATTTCACCGGTGCGGGCGGATTGTTCTCGGTCATCTTCAATGAACGCTACAGCGAGGAACAGACGGATCGTTTCATCGACAGCCTCAAGCTGTTCAAGATCGGCTTCAGCTGGGGTGGAGCAGGCAGTCTTGCGGTCCCTTATCGTATGCAGACCATGCGAAAAAACTGGCCGTACAAGGGCCAGTTAGTGCGTCTGAATATCGGGCTGGAAGATCCGGATGACTTGATTGCAGATCTGGAGCAAGCGCTCCAAGCTCTGTGACGAGCTGTTTGCCGCTGATTACTTCGCCGCCGGACGCCTGCTGGGCACGGCAACCGGCGCGAGGTTGCGCCAAAGGAGCTTGGTGAAATCCTTGGCCGGCAGCGGCTTGCTGAAGAAGTAGCCCTGGATTTCTTCGCAGCTGAGATCGGAGAGGAATTGCAGCTGTTCCGGTTTTTCCACGCCTTCCGCCACCACCGTGATCTTCAGGCTCTTGCCCATGGCAATGATGGCTTCGGTAATGGCTTCGTCAGCCGGATCGCCCGGCACATCCTGAATGAAGGAGCGGTCGATCTTGATGATGTCGATCGGGAATTGGCGCAGGTGGGACAGGGATGAGTAGCCGATGCCGAAGTCGTCGATGGCAATGCGGATGCCCATGGCCTTCAATCCTTGCAGGATCTGGATCGTGTGCTCCGGATTATGCATCATCATGCTTTCCGTGATTTCCAGTTCCAGCAGGGTGGGGTCCATGCCCAGTTCGCGCAGCACCAGGGCTGTGTCTTCCAGCAGGTGATCGTCGACGAACTGCCGCGCCGACAGGTTCACCGCAACGTTCAGCGGCGGCAGGTTTTGCCGTTGCCATTCGCAGACCTGCTTGCAGGCTTCGCGCAATACCCATTTCGACAGCGGCACGATCAGCCCGGTTTCTTCGGCGAGCGGAATGAACTGGTCCGGAGACAGCAGGCCCAGTTCCGGATGCTGCCAGCGCACCAGCGATTCCACCCCGCTGATGCGGCCCGTGCGGGTTTCCACCTTGCCCTGATAGTAGAGCACCAGTTCCTCGCGCTCGATGGCGCGGCGCAGGCTCGATTCCAGCGCGAGCATCTTGGCCGCGTGCTGGCTCATGTAGGCGGAATAGAACTGGAAGTTGTTCTTACCTCGGTCCTTGGCGCGGTACATCGCGATGTCCGCATGCTTCATCAGCGCGAACTCGTCTTCGCCATCTTCGGGGAAGATCGATACGCCGATACTGGCCGTGATGTGGATGCGCTGGCCATTGAGCGGCAGTTCTTCCACCAGCGCAGTCAGGATTTTTTGCGCGACATGGCTGACGTGTTCGGAATCGTGTATGTCTTCCAGCAGCACCACGAACTCGTCGCCGCCCAGGCGCGCCACCAGGTCGCCGTGCAAGGCATTGCTCAGGCGCCGCGACATTTCCTGCAGCAGGCGATCGCCGGCATCGTGGCCGAGGGTATCGTTGACGTACTTGAAGCGGTCGAGATCGATGAACAATACCGCGAGCGATTTGCCGTGCCGGGCAGCCTGGTCGATGGCGTGGCACAGGTGGCGATTGAACATCGCCCGGTTCGGCAAATTGGTCAGCGAATCATGGTAAGCCAGATGCTGGATGTGATCCTGCATTTCCTTGCGTTCGGTGACATCGCGCACCAGCGACAGCAAGTGCTGGCGGCCGTTGATGTCGATCGGGCCCATGCGTATTTCAACCGGAAAGGTCGAACCATCCTTGCGCTGGTAGCGGCTTTCGCGGGCGATCGGCGTGCCGGCTGTTAGCTTGCCGGTCAGCTTCTTGAGTTCGCGGGTCGTCAGGTCCAGGTCGATATCCTGCACCGACATGCTGAGCAGTTCTTCGCGCGTATAACCCAGGCCTTCGCAACCCCGCTGGTTGACGTCGATGAAGCGGCCATTCATGTCATGCACGTAGAAGCTGTCGGACGCCTGTTCAACCAGCGCGCGGAAGTGGGCTTCACTCTCGCGCAGGGCGATTTCCACCTGCTTGCGCTGGAAGAACTGGCCGATATGGCGGCCGATGAAGTGCGCGCTTTGCATCGTTTCACGGTCGGCTTCGTGCGGCTGCAAACCGAAGAATTCCATGATGCCGAGGATTTCGCCGGCGGCCTGCAACGGAAAGGCCAGGCAGCCGTGGAGTCCGGTCGCCGCCGCTTCCTTGGCGCGCTCGAAATGTTCGCCGCGCGAGGCATCCGGAAACCAGTCGGCGCGCGCCACGCGCAGCGTGCGACTGGAGAGGGCGGCGCCGGCGGGCAAGGGAATCTGGTCGGGCGTATTATGGAAGAATTGCTCGATATCGGGGCGGGGCAGAGCCCATGTCGCCGCGCGCCGCAATAATCCTGCCTTTTTGTCCGGCATCCAGAGCGCGCCGCAGACCCAGCCGAAAGTGGAGCAGATGGTCTCGATGATCTCCGGGATCACTTCCACCGGCGAATCGCATTCCGCCAGCAGGCGCGCCACCGTGTGTTCCATCGATTGCCGCACTTCGATGAGCTTGCGGCTGTTGACGTCCATGACCGTGCCGAACAGGCGGCATACCTGGCCTCGTGCATTTTTTACCGGCTGGCCGATCGCGCGCACCCAGCGGACTTCGCCATCGGGCAGGTGGTAGCGGAATTCGATTTCGAATTTGCGGGCGTCATGCAGCGCCGCTTCGACGCGGTCCTTGACGTAAAGGCGGTCGTCGCGATGAATCTGGCGTGACAATTCCTTATACGTCGGCATCGGCGCCGAGGGCGACAAGCCAAAGATGCGATAGCATTCGCGCGACCATTTGCCCTGGCCGGATTTGCGGTCGAACGACCAGTCACCCAGCCCGGCGATGCGCTGGGTCTCTTCGATGCGGCTGGATAATTCCTGGATTTCGGAAAGAGAGACGGGCCGGATACGCGCGGCATTGCCGGGATCAAGCGCCATGTCCGCGCAAACGTTGCTGACTTGCTCCAGAAACTCCATCCATTGCTCAATACCGGGCGGCTCGCCAGGATTTGCGGCCCCGAGCTGTTTGAGCTGCTTGAGCAATGTGGAGTAGTTGGGTTGCACGGATGGGCGACTCGAGTATCCAGCCTAGCGGCAATGCAGCCTCACTCAGACATTGAGATACAGGGTTGCCGCGCAAGACTTGCTGTAATAAAACTAATTGTAATGCAGAAAAACCAACACAATATTTCTGTTTCGCCAATATGCAATTATTTTTGTTTTATAGCAAATGATTCTTTGCGAATTCAGGCCCTTGTTACAATTTTGCAGTCGACGCACGGTCTAGTGCTTTGCATGTGACTTTCTTGAAGGAAATTGAACGCGCTATTGTCGGACGCGTTCAATAATGACCAGCTATTCTTTCTAGACAGGCATCGGCTTGTTCGCACCGAGATCGAGGAAACCCTTGATCAGGCGGTATGCCTTCCAGATCGGCGCGATGAACCAGATCAGCCAGGCCAGGGGAATGCCGACAAAGGTCAGAAACAACACGCCGCCCACAAACATCCAGAGCAGGTACCACCAGAAAGAACGGATTTGCCAGCTATGGTGACTATAAAGGAAGGTGCCCCTGGCGTCGTCGCGCTTGACGTAATTGATGATAAGCGGCACCCAGCTGAGCAGGCCCAGCGATAGCACGAGGCTGAGGCCATGGCCGATGTAAAGCCACCAGACGAGATCTCTCTGCCCCTCGGTTTGCGGATCAAATACCAATTCCTGGTTCATTCAAAATCCTTGTAGGTCTTAGCAATTTATCGACGTTTGATTCCGGTACCACGATGTCATTGTAGACGTCATTTCGAGGCGACGCCTTGCCGAACTGCATGTTCTGTTCAGGTTGTCAGCCAATGAATGCGAGTTGTGCGGCCCATCAAAAAATCCGTATTGGAATCTGCTACCCGGCGCAGGTAATCCCATAGCGCCTTGATACGCGCTACCTCCCGCCGTTCCGCCGGCGCGACCAGCCAGAATTTTCGCGTGATATCGACTTGCTCGGGCAGGATCGGGATCAGGCCCGGCGTCACGCTGGCCATAAAGCACGGCAGCACCGCAATGCCTAGTCCCGAAGACGCCGCCTGAAGTTGCGCGATGATGCTGGTGCTGCGTAAGAATGGCCGCACGGCGGGCATCCATTTCTGCAGGGTGAATTGCTGGTCGGCGAAGATCAGATCATCGACATAGTCGACCCAGCGGTGCGAAGCCAGGTCGGCCAGTGTCTGGATGGGCGGGTGCTGATCGAGATACTCCCGGGTGGCATACGGCAGCAACCGGTATTCGGCAAGCTTGCTGGTGACGAAACTGTCTGTCGTCGGACGGTCGATGGTGATGGTCGCATCCGCTTCGCGCCGTGTCAGATTGACGTGGCGGGGCAGAGGCAGCAGATCGACCGTGATCGCCGGATGCAGGGTGCAGAAGTGCGCCAGGTGCGGCGCCAGAAAATAACTGCCGAATCCTTCCGTCGCGCCAAGGCGTATCTCGCCGTTCAGCGCCAGGCTGTCGCCGGCGACATCCGACTCCACCGCCGCCAGCGTGCTTTCGAGCTTTTCCACGTGCTCCAGCAACCGGTGGCCGGCGCTGGTAAGCAAGTGGCCATGCGAATTGCGGTCGAAAAGCTTGGCGCCGATATTGTCTTCCAGCTTGCGCAGGCGGCGCGAGATGGTCGACTGGTTCATTCCCATCACGTGGGAGGCTTCCAGCGCTGACTGTGCGCGGGCCAAGCCCAGAAATACACGGAAATCGTCCCAGTCGAGTTGTTTCATATCGCTCCTTGTTATGCAAATTTGCATAGCTGCTCGGCAATTATTGTAAAACCAAAATCAAAATTTGTTACCTACAATCGCTTTACAAATTCCAATTAAATAAGGAGACAACAATGACAAGCAAATTCATTCGCATGGCCGCATTACCCCTGGCGATGGCCGCATCCATGGCTGCGCATGCGCAGATCTCGGATGGCGAAGTCAGGATCGGCGTGCTGACCGATATGTCCGGACCGTATTCGGTGTTCGGCGGTAAGGGCTCGGTGGTCGCCACCAACCTGGCCATCGAGGATTGCCTGAAAGCCGAATGCAAGGGCATGAAGATCAAGGTGCTGTCGGCCGACCACCTGAACAAGGCCGATATCGCCGCATCGAAGGCGCGCGAATGGCTGGACGTGGAAAAGGTCGATGCTTTTGCCGACCTCACCAACTCTGCCGCCGCGATCGCGGTGCAGAAGCTGATGCGCGAGAAGGGTGCGATCGGCCTGTTCAACGGCCCGGCGACTTCCCGCCTGACCAATGACGAGTGCGCGCCCAACAGCTTCCACTGGATGTTCGATACCTATTCCGTCTCGGCTGGCGCGGCGGCTGCGCTGACCCGTGCCGGCGCCAAGAACTGGTACTTCATGACGGTCGACTATGCCTTCGGCCAATCGCTGGAAAAGGATGCGTCTGAGCAGGTCAAGGCCAACGGCGGCACCGTCGTCGGCGCGGTCAAGCATCCTTTGAACGCCAGCGATTTCTCGTCCTTCCTGCTGCAGGCGCAGGCTTCCAAGGCGGACGTGATCGGCCTGGCTAATTCGACGCAGGATGCCATCAACGCCATCAAGGGCGCGCGTGAATTCGGTATCGGCAAGAACCAGAAACTGGCGGCCCTGCTGCTGAACATCACCGACGTGCATGCGCTGGGATTGCCGCTGGCGCAGGGCCTGATCTTCTCCGAAGGCTTCTATTGGAACCATGACGAGCAAACCAAGGCGTTCTCCGAGCGCTTCGAAAAGATCCACAAGGCCAAGCCGAACCAGGTGCATGCCGGTGTGTATTCGAGCGTGCTGCATTACCTGAAGGCGGTAGCGGCTGCCAAGACCGACGAGGCCAATGCCGTCTCCGCCAAGATGCGCGAACTGCCGATCAAGGATGCCGTCATGCGTAACGCCAGCATCCGCCCGGATGGCCGCGTGATCCATGACATGTACCTGGTCGAGGTCAAGAAGCCGGAAGAATCCAAGGGCGCATGGGATTACTACAAGCTGCGCGCCACTATTCCCGCGGACAAGGCATTCCAGCCGCTGGAGCTATCGCAGTGCCCGCTGGTGAAGAAATAAGTCAAGCAGTCAACCGGGGCGCGGCGCGCCCCGTCATCAAAGGATCATTCTCATGAATATCGCATTCATCGGCCTGGGCAACATGGGTTTGCCCATGGCGAAGAACCTGGTCAAGGCCGGCTTCACGGTCACCGGCTTCGACCTTTCCGCAGCAGCCCTGCAGGCGCTGGAAGCCGCGGGCGGCAAGACCGCCGACAGCGCCGCGCAGGCAGCGGACGGCGCGCAAGTGGTCGTCAGCATGCTGCCTGCAGCCGCCCATGTGAAGTCGCTTTACCTGGGTAGCGGGCAGGAGGGCGAGGGATTGCTCGCGCGACTGCCGGCCGGCACGCTGGTTATCGACAGTTCCACCATTTCCACCAGCGCCGCGCGTGAAGTGGCGCAGGCGGCGCGGGAAAAAGGCGTTGCCATGATCGATGCGCCGGTTTCGGGCGGCACGACCGCGGCAGCAGCCGGGACCCTGACCTTCATGGTCGGCGGCGCCGAACAGGATCTTGATCAAGCGCGCCCAGTGCTGGAAAAGATGGGCAAGAATATTTTTCACGCCGGCGGCCATGGCGCGGGGCAGACCGCCAAGGTCTGCAACAACATGCTGCTCGGGATCATCATGAGCGGCACCTGCGAAGCGCTGCAACTGGGTATCGCCCACGGCCTGGATCCGAAGGTGCTGTCGGAAATCATGGGCAAGAGCTCGGGCGCAAGCTGGGTGGTCAATTCGTATAACCCTTGCCCGGGCACCCTGGAAACCTCGCCGTCGGCGCGCGGTTACATCGGTGGCTTCGCCACCGACCTGATGCTGAAAGACCTCGGGCTGGCGATGGAAGCCGCCACCGATATCCGCGCCAGCGTGCCGCTGGGCGGGCTGGCGCGCAACCTGTTCGCGCTGCATAGCGCAGCCGGTAACGGCAAGCTCGATTTCGGCAGCATCTTCCGGATGTTCGAGTCCGCCGAGTCCTGACAATTATTCACACAGGCGGTGGCTGCGGCCGTCGCCTCCCACATCTTCAAGATTAAAGAGAGACATCATGACGCAAACCATTTCGCACTACATCAACGGCGAGCTCGACGCCGGCAGCGGCGGCCGCACCGGCGCCGTTTTCAATCCATCCACCGGCGAGGAAATCGCGCGGCTGCATTACGGCGACCGCGCCACTCTGGACCGTGCCGTGTCGACCGCGGCGCAGGCTGGTCAACGCTGGGCACGGCAATCGCATGCCGCGCGCCAGGCCGTGATGTTCAAGCTGCGCGAGTTGGTGATTGCCAACACCGATCGCCTGGCCGAGATCATCGGCCGCGAGCATGGCAAGACCATCCTCGACGCCAAGGGCGAGATCGGCCGCGGCATCGAAGCGATCGAATTCGCCTGCAACGAGCCGCATGTGACCAAGGGTGAATACGCCACCAACGTCGGCGGCGATATCGATGTCTTTTCGATGCGCGTGCCGGTCGGCGTGGTCGGCATCATTTCTCCATTCAACTTCCCGATCATGGTGCCGGTAGCAATGATGGCCATGGCCATCGCGGTCGGTAATGGCATCGTCTGGAAACCGTCGGAACGGGTGCCGAGCGCGGCGATGGAATTCGCCCGCCTGTGCGAGGAAGCCGGTCTGCCCAAGGGCGTATTCAATATCGTCCACGGCGACAAGGAAATCGTCGACGGCATGCTGGAGCATCCGGGTATCGCCGCCATCAGCTTCGTCGGTTCGACCCCGGTGGGCGAATACATCTATCGGAAGGGCACTTCGCACAACAAGCGCGTGGCCTCCTTCACCGGCGGCAAGAACCACATGGTGGTGATGCCGGATGCCGACCTCGAAGCGGCGGCGTCTGCCTTCGTTTCCGCCGGTTTCGGCTCGGCCAGCCAGCGCTGCATGGCGGTGTCGCTGCTGGTGCCGGTGGGGCAGGCTACGGCCGAGCGCCTGCGCGAACTGGTGATCCCGAAGATTAATGCACTGAAGATCGGTCCTTACAATGATCCGGCGGCGGATTTCGGTGCGGTGATTTCGGCGCAGTCGAAGCAGACCGTGCTGCGCGCGATCGACGAGGCCGTCAAGGCCGGCGCGGAAATGGTGATCGATGGCCGCGACATCAAGGTGGCGGGCCATGAAAACGGTTACTACATCGGCCCGACCCTGTTCGACCATGTCACTACCGAAATGGAACTCTACAAGCAGGAAGTGTTCGGTCCGGTGCGCGGCATCGTGCGCGCCGCCAGCTTCGACGAGGCGATTGCCATCACCAACCTGCACGAGTTCGGCAACGGCGCGGTGATCTTCACGCGAGACGGCAAGTCGGCGCACCGCTTCATGAGCGAGGTGGAAGCTGGCATGATTGGCGTGAACGTGCCGGTGCCGCTGCCGGTCGGCTACTTCAACTTCGGCGGCCTGCGCCGCTCCAAGTTCGGCGAGTCGCACATGTTCGGGCCAGATGCCGCGCGCTTCTACACCAAGCTGAAGACCGTATCGCAGCGCTGGCCCAACCCGGACCAGCAAGCCATGCCGGTTTCCCTGGCTTTCGACGCCAGCGCCTGAAAAGAGAAAACTGCTGGCCCGGTCGCGAGAAGCATGCCGGGTCGATGCGATGCATTGATAGCCGCCGGACTGGTCATCCGGCGGTTTTTTTATTTGGATTCTTGCGGCGGTTATCGGTAGTAAAGCATTCTTGTAACGCCGCTATCGCTCATCTGGTTTGAATGAGATTGCTTCAGTGGCCGCATGCAGTCAGGGGCTTTCAATAATTGTTCTTTATAAAGGCCAAGGCGGCGCCAACGACCTTATTCGCTCAATCGAACCTTGCCGGCACATCGATGTCGAATTGGCTTTTATGCCAAATCACAACGGAGATTAATATGCTCGGAAGAATTCTGACTGTTGCAGCAGTAGCCGCCGGCGGCATGATCCTGTCCAAAGCCATGAAGCGAAACCGTTCGGGAGAACTGTCTTCCGTGAGCGAATCGATTGAAGTTAATGTGCCGGTCAGCACTGCTTATAACCAATTCACGCAGTTCGAGGAATTTCCCCGGTTTATGAGCAGCGTGCAGGAAATCAGGCAGCTGACTGATACCAAGCTGCACTGGCGCGCGACTATCGCAGGCAAGGAAAAGGAATGGGATGCCGAAATCACCGAGCAGATCCCGGATCAGCGCATCGCATGGCGCAGCATCTCGGGCGTGGCCAATGAAGGCATCGTCACGTTCGAGCCGATCGCTGAAGACCGTACCCGCATCACAATGCAGATGAGCTATCTGCCGGATACGATGGCGGAGGAAGCTGCCGATTCCTTTGGCGCGGTGAAGATGCAGGCCAAGGAAAACCTGCGCAAGTTCAAGAAGCTGCTGGAGAGTCATGGCGCCGAGACCGGGGCATGGCGCGGTTCGGTAACGCACTAAATATTCATCTCTGTATTATCTCTGCGGAGCCGTCACGTCGTGACGGCTTACGTCGCTGCAAGCTTTCCAGGTCAGGTGCTACAATCGGAAACGCTTCTCACCTGAAAAAACTTTGCGGTAAAGGCCAGTTGAATTTGAATTGAAAAGGCCGATAAGGGCGAGGAAGCATACTCTGGAAAGCTTTGCTCACTCATGAACTACGATTCCCAAAACCCGTTCGCCAGAATTTTGCGTGGAGAGCTGCCTTCGATCAGGGTGTACGAAGATGACGCCACCATCGCGATCATGGACATCATGCCGCAGTCCGAGGGGCATGTGCTCATCTTGCCGAAAGAACCGGCTGTAGAAATATTCGAACTTTCCGTCGAATCCGCCGCGGCCTGCATTCGCACGACTCATAAGGTGGCAACGGCAGTCAAGGCAGCATTGAACCCGCCGGGCGTCATGATTGCCCAGTTCAATGGCAGCGCAGCCGGCCAGACCGTGCCCCATGTTCACTTCCATGTCATCCCCAGGCACGCCAACGAACCTCTGAGGCCGCATGCCACAGTGCCTGCGGAGACCGCGCATCTTCGCGCAATCGCGGAGCGGATTATCGCTGCGCTGCCCGCGGATGCCGGTTGAGTTATTTGCGACGGGCAGCGGCGCTTGCCCATCGCTTGATTGCTCAGGCTGCTTGATCGAACAGGTTCAGGACGCCGTCCAGGCCGACGAAATTCAATGCCACGTCAGCCTGGGCGCGCACCACCGGCTTGGCGCGGTAGGCCACTGACAGGCCTGCCACACTCATCATCGCCAGGTCATTCGCGCCATCGCCCATGACGATGGCTTGCGCCGGCGAGGCGCCAATCTCGCGGCAGACGCGCAGCACGGTATTTTTCTTTTCCTCGGCATCGACGACGCCGCCGATGACGCGCCCGGTCAGTTTGCCGTCGTTGATTTCCAGGCGATTGGAGTGGGTATAGTCCAGGCCCAGGCGTTCCTTGATGCGGTCGGTGAAGAAAGTGAAGCCGCCCGACACCAGCAGGGTCTTCAGACCGGCTTGCTTGGCGGCGGCAATCAGTTTTTCCGCGCCGGGCGAAAGCTTCAGGCGCTCGTCATAGACGCGTTGCAGGGCAGAGGCATCCAGGCCGTTCAGGAGCGCGACGCGGCGCGCCAGGCTTTCGCGGAATTCGATTTCACCGCGCATGGCCGCTTCGGTGATTTCAGCCACCTGCGGCTTCAAGCCTTGCATGTCGGCGATCTCGTCGATGCACTCGATTGTGATCAGGGTCGAATCCATGTCCATGGCCAGCAGCTTGAAGTCCGACAGGCGCTGGTTGGGCATGACGAAGGTGTAATCCAGCTTCGCAGCTTGGCACGCGGCTTCAAGCGCGGCGACCGTCTCTTCACTGCGCAGCGCGCCTTCGCAACGCCAGGCATGGACGCCAAGCTCGGTGATGGATTCGGCCTGTGCCAGGGCGGCGATGCGTTCGATGTCGGCGCGCGCGGCGGCGCCTTGCAAAATCAGGTTCATGCTTTTTTCAGGTTCTCGGCAAAATTAAACGGGTATTTCATAGCGGATGCGTCATCGGCTGGGCAGGCGGCAGAGGGCGCGGGACTCATGCCAGCAGCGCCCGGATCGTCGACTTGACCTGGTTCACCCGCGCGGCCAGGTCGGGCATGCTGGCCGTGATGCGTAGTTTATCCTGCCCGTGCAACTTGATGTGGCGGTTCTTCTGGATCAGGCTAATGATCTTCATCGCATCGATCGGCGGGTTCGGTTCGAACTGCAGCACGGCCGATTCCGCATGCGCATCGATCTTGACGATGCCGATCGGACGCGCTGTCACGCGCAGCCGGTGCGTTTCCAGCAGGGCTTTCACCGAGTCCGGCATCTTGCCGAAACGGTCGATCAACTCTTCCTGCAACTCATCGATGCCTTCGGCGGAATTGCAGTTGGCAAGGCGTTTGTAGATCGACAGGCGTTCCTGCACGTCGCCGCAGTAATCGGCTGGCATCAGCGCCGGCACGTGGAGGTTGATCTCGGTGGTGGTAGCCAGCGGCGCGGCCAGGTCCGGCTCCTTGCCGTTCTTGAGAGAGCGTACGGCTTCATTCAGCATGTCGGAATACAACTGGAAACCGATCTCGACCATTTCGCCGGACTGATTTTCCCCTAGCACTTCGCCGGCGCCACGGATTTCCAGGTCATGCATGGCCAGGTAAAAGCCGCTGCCGAGTTCTTCCATCTGCTGGATCGCATCGAGGCGGCGCTGCGCCTGCTTGCTCAAGCCTTGCACGTCATTGACTAGCAGGTACGCATAGGCCTGGTGATGCGAACGGCCGACGCGCCCACGCAACTGGTGCAATTGTGCCAGGCCGAACTTGTCGGCGCGGTGCATGACGATGGTGTTGGCGGTCGGCACGTCAATGCCGGTCTCGATGATGGTGGTGCACAAGAGGATGTTGTAGCGCTGGCTGACGAAGTCGCGCATGACTTTTTCCAGGTCGCGCTCGTGCATCTGGCCGTGGGCGACGGCGATGCGCGCTTCCGGCAGCAGCTCGGTCAGCATGGCGCGGCGGTTTTCGATGGTCTCGACTTCATTGTGCAGGAAGTACACCTGTCCGCCACGTTTCAATTCGCGCAGGCAGGCTTCACGGATAACCGAATCGCTTTCGCTGCGCACGAACGTCTTGATCGCCAGGCGCTTTTGCGGCGCGGTAGCGATGACGGAGAAGTCACGCAAGCCTTCCAGCGCCATGCCCAGCGTGCGCGGGATCGGCGTGGCGGTGAGCGTGAGCACATCGACTTCCGCGCGCAGAGATTTCAGCGCTTCCTTCTGGCGCACGCCGAAACGATGTTCCTCGTCGATGATGACCAGTCCCAGGCGCGCGAACTTCATATCGGATGACAGCAGCTTGTGGGTGCCGATGGCGATATCGATGGTGCCTTCGGCCATGCCCTTGACGGCCTGGTTGATTTCCTTGGTGCTTCTGAAGCGCGATAGCTCGGCAATCTTCACCGGCCAATCTGCGAAGCGGTCGGCGAAGTTTTGCGCGTGCTGTTCCGCCAGCAGGGTAGTGGGGGCCAGCAGCGCTACCTGCTTGCCGCCCATGACGGCGACGAAGGCCGCACGCAAGGCCACTTCGGTCTTGCCGAAGCCGACGTCGCCGCAAATCAGGCGGTCCATCGGTTTGCCGGAGGTCATGTCCGTGATGACGGCATTGATGGCGGCAGCCTGGTCCGGCGTTTCTTCAAAGCCGAAGCTTTCCGCGAAGGCTTCGTAATCGTGCGCCGAATACTCGAAGGCATGACCCTGGCGCGAAGCACGGCGGGCATACAGGTTCAACAGTTCAGCGGCCGTGTCGCGGATTTGCTGGGCAGCTTTCTTGCGCGCCTTTTCCCACTGGCCGGAGCCAAGCGCATGCAGCGGCGCGTCTTCCGGTGACGCGCCGGAATAGCGCGAGATCACGTGCAATTGCGACACCGGCACATACAGCTTGGATTCCTTGGCGTATTCCAGGTGCAGGAACTCAGTCTCGCCATCACCCATGTCCATGCTGACCAGGCCCATGTAGCGTCCGATGCCGTGGTTGACGTGCACCACGGGGTCACCGATCTTCAGTTCCGACAAGTCGCGCACCATGGCTTCGACTTGGGTAACGCTTTCATTCTTCCTGCGGCCGGCGCGCCGGGCCGTGCCGGCATACAGTTCGGTTTCAGTGACGAATGCGAGGTTGGCGCCGTCAGCCAGCAACTGGAATCCGGCCTGCAGGGGCGCCACGCCCAGCATCAGCTTTTCTGAGGACGTGAGGAAATCGGCATAGTTGTCGCTGGCCGGCAGCGTCAGATCATGCTCGCGGAAATACTGCAACAGCGTTTCACGGCGTCCACCCGAATCGGCGCAGATCAGCACGCGCTTGTCGGTTTGCAGCAGGAAGGAGCGCAGATTGGTGATCGGGTCATCCAGGCGCCGGTTCACGGCAATGTCCGGCAGCGGCGCGGAGAGTTCGGATGGGCCGGGATCGGACTGGATCACCCAGCGGCCGTGCAGCTTGACCAGGGTGAAAAAATCCTCATCGGTGAGGAAGAGTTTTTCCGGCTCCAGCAGCGGGCGTTCGCGGTCCGCTTTCAGGAATTTATAGCGCGAGTTGGTATCGCTCCAGAATCGCTTGATGGCGGCATCGATGTCGCCCACCATGGCAAAGGCCGAATCCTCCGGCAGATACTCGAACAGCGTGGCGGTATGCTCGAAAAACAGCGGCAGGTAATACTCGATGCCGGCCGACGCAATGCCGTTGCCAATGTCCTTGTAAATCGTCGAACGCGACGGATCGCCTTCGAAAACCTCGCGCCAGCGGCCGCGAAATGCCGTGCGCGCCGCTTCGTCCATCGGGAACTCCCGGCCCGGCAGCAATCTCACTTCCCTGACCGGATACAGCGAGCGCTGGGTATCGGCATCGAAGGTACGGATTGTCTCGATCGTATCGCCGAACAGATCAAGCCGGTAGGGCAGGGCCGAGCCCATCGGGAACAGGTCGATCAGGCCGCCGCGCACGGAATATTCGCCCGGCGACATGACTTGCGCGACGTGCGAGTAGCCGGCTAGAGTCAGTTGCGACTTCAGCTTGGCTTCGTCGAGCGTTTCACCCTGCTTGAAAAAGAAGGTATAGGCGGCAAGGAAGGAGGGCGGCGCCATGCGCAGCAGGGCCGTCGTCGCCGGCACGATCATCACATCGCATTGACCGCTGCGGATTTCGTGCAGGGTCGCCAGCCGCTCGGACACCAGGTCCTGATGCGGCGAAAAAGCGTCGTAGGGCAGGGTTTCCCAGTCCGGCAGCAGGTGGCAGCGCAAGGGCGCAACAGTGTCGCTCTCTTCACTCGCGCTGAACCAGCGGATTTCCGCCAGCAAGCGCTGGGCATCGGTGGCGTTGGCTACCACCACCGCCAGCATGCGGTTCTGCCTGCGCAGTTCTATGGCAGCCTGGGCCAGCGCCCAGGAATCGGCGGAACCGTGCACGGCTGGCAGGACAAAGCGGTGGCCTGGCTTGGGGAGGGATTTATTCAGGTCGAAAGGCATGCAAATGGCGTCGCACAAAGACAAAACGGCCAAAGCGCAGATGATGCGGTTTGGCTCGGCGTGATCATTTCAGGATTATAAACGTTATAAACGATGGCTTCCCGCCGGCCTGCGGTATCATTTCTCAATTTTTCCGCTCAGCTAGATGGTTGATTCCCGTTACTTCGCTCTCGTTCCCGCCGCTGGCGTCGGGGCGCGCCTCGGCGCGAATTGTCCCAAGCAATACCTGCCGCTGGCCGGCAAGCCGATGTTATTGCACGTGCTCGAGACTTTCGCCGCGTCGCCCGCCATCGCGCATTGCTTTGTCGTCGTCAGCGCCGAAGATGCCTATATCGATGAGGTCATTGCCGCTTCTTCCGCGCTGACGGGTCGGGTCACCGTGCTGCGACATGGCGGCGCTACCCGTCATGAATCGGTATTGAATGGCCTGCAACAGATTCGTCAGCAACTCCGAGACGATGACTGGGTGCTTGTGCACGATGCCGCGCGGCCGGGATTGAGCGAATCCTTGATCGGCAAGCTGATCGCGGCATTGCGGGACGATCCGGTCGGCGGCTTGCTGGCGCTGCCGGTGGTCGATACGCTGAAGCGTGACGATACTGATGCGCGCGTGGCGGAAACGGTGCCGCGCGCAGGGTTGTGGGGCGCGCAAACGCCGCAAATGTTCCGCTATGCCTTGCTGCGCCGCGCGCTTGAAGAGGTGGCGGAGGTGACGGATGAAGCCAGCGCGATCGAAGCGCTGGGTCTGGCGCCGCGTCTGGTCGAAGGCAGCGTGCGCAACTTCAAGGTCACCCTGCCGCAGGATATCGCCCTGGCCGAATTGCTATTGAAAGGAATGTCATGAAGCTGAACCAGAATACCCCGGATGGTTTTCCGCCATTTCGTATCGGCCAGGGATACGATTGCCATGCCCTGGTTGAAGGGCGCAAGCTGATCATCGGCGGCGTCACCATTCCGCACACGACCGGCTTGCTCGGCCATTCGGATGCCGACGTGCTGCTGCACGCGATTACCGATGCCATTCTCGGCGCCGCCGGCCTTGGCGATATCGGCCGGCACTTTCCGGATACCGATGCCAAATTTTTTGGCGCCGATTCGCGGGTGCTCCTGCGTGAAGCCTGCCAGCGCGTGCGCGCGGCGGGCTACCTGATCGGCAATATCGATGCGACGATCATCGCTCAGAAACCCAAGATGGCGCCGCATATTCCGCAGATGGCGGCGCACGTCGCAGAAGACCTGGGCGTGCCGGCGGCACGGGTGAATATCAAGGCCAAGACCAATGAGAAGCTTGGCTACCTGGGCCGCGAAGAGGGGATTGCCGCCGAAGCCGTGGCATTGATCTACCAGGCGGCTGTCGGCTGATTACATATTCGGATAGTTCGGTCCGCCACCGCCTTCGGGCGTCACCCAGACGATATTCTGGGTCGGGTCCTTGATATCGCAGGTCTTGCAGTGCACGCAGTTCTGCGCATTGATCTGCAAGCGGTCCTTGCCTTCCTCGGTCTTGACGAATTCATACACGCCGGCCGGGCAATAGCGCTGCTCCGGCCCGGCATAGGTCGCCAGGTTGACCTCGACCGGCACGGCCGGATTCTTCAGCGTCAAATGCACCGGCTGATCTTCGGCATGGTTAGTGTTGGAAATGAACACCGACGACAGGCGATCGAAGGTCAGCTTGTTATCCGGCTTCGGGTAATCGATCGGCTGGAATGCCGAAGCCGGCTTCAGGCATTCATGGTCGGCATGGGTATGGTGCAGCGTCCACGGTGCCTTGCCACCAAAGAGAATCTGGTCGATGCCTACCATCAGCGTGCCGGTGACCAGACCCTTGCTCATGGCTGGCTTGAAGTTGCGTGCCTTGTGCAGCTCTTCGTGCAGCCACGACTGTTCAAAAGCTTGCGGATAAGCTGCCAGTTCATCCTGTTGGCGTCCCGCTGCCAGGGCCGCAAACGCCGCTTCCGCCGCCAGCATGCCGGTTTTCATGGCGGCATGGCTGCCCTTGATGCGGGACGCATTCAGGAAACCCGCATCGCAACCGATCAGCGCCCCACCCGGGAACACCAGCTTGGGCAGCGACTGCAGGCCGCCTGCGGTAATCGCACGGGCGCCATAGGACAGGCGCTTGCCGCCTTCAAAGAAGGTGCGGATTTCCGGGTGGGTCTTGTAGCGCTGGAATTCCTCGAAGGGTGACAGATAGGGATTCTGGTATGCCAGGCCGACGACATAGCCCACGGCGACCTGGTTGTTTTCCAGGTGATACAGGAAGGAGCCACCATAGGTATCGTTGTCCAGCGGCCAGCCGGCGGTATGGATGACCAGGCCTGGCTGGTGTTTGGCAGGATCGATTTCCCACAATTCCTTGATGCCGATGCCATAGGTTTGCGGGTCCCGCCCGGCATTGAGGTCGTACTTGGCCATGAGCTGCTTGCCCAGGTGGCCGCGCGCCCCCTCGGCAAAGAAGGTGTATTTGGCATGCAATTCCATGCCGAGTTGGAAGTTGGCGGTGGGATTGCCCTCGCGGTCCACGCCCATGTTGCCGGTGGCGACACCCTTGACCGCGCCATCGTCGTGGTACAGGATTTCGGCAGCCGGAAAGCCAGGGAAGATTTCCACACCAAGGGCTTCGGCTTGTTGGCCCAGCCAGCGCACCACGTTGGCCAGCGAAATCACATAATTGCCATGGTTCTGGAAGCACGCAGGCAAGAGCCAATTGGGCGTTTTGATGGCTTTCTTTTCGGAGAGGAAGAGGAAGCGGTCTTCCGAGACCGGCGTATTCAGCGGGGCGCCGCGTTCTTTCCAGTCGGGGAAGAGCTCGTTGATGGCAATTGGGTCCATGACCGCGCCGGAGAGGATATGGGCGCCGAGTTCGCTGCCTTTTTCGAGCACGCAGACCGAGACTTCCTGGCCTTTTTGCTCGGCAAGCTGCTTGAGGCGAATCGCCGCGGACAAGCCGGCCGGGCCGCCACCGACAACCACCACATCGTATTCCATGGCCTCGCGCGGGCCGTATTGCGCGACCAGATCCTGGCTTGCCGTTTGCATGATTGTCTCTCCCAAAAATTTGAATAATCGAACGGTTGTGCTAATTGTCGGGGATTTTACGTGAGAATGCTAGATTTCCTGCATTGATTCGGACGCTTTCATGTAAAGATAGCGTCTTGGCACAGTCGATAAAAACAGGAGGCATCATGGGCGTCGAAATGAACTTCGAAGGAAAGATCGCGCTGGTGACGGGCGCCTCCAGCGGTCTGGGAACGCGCTTTGCAAAAGTCCTGGCCCGTGCGGGCGCGCAAGTGGTGCTGGCCTCGCGCCGGATTGACCGCCTGAAGGAATTGCGGGCCGAAATCGAAGCCGACGGTGGCGCCGCCTATGTGGTGCCATTGGATGTGACCGACTATGCCAGCATCAAATCGGCGATTGCCCATGCCGAAACAGAAGCTGGTTCGATCGATATCCTGGTCAATAATTCGGGCGTGGCGACCAGTCAGCCGCTGGCCGAAGTGACGCCGGACGATTATGCCTTCGTCATGGACACCAACCTGCGCGGGGCGTTTTTCGTGGCGCAGGAAGTGGCCAAGCGCATGATTGCGCGCGCCAAGGGCGACGCGCAATGTCCGCACCGTATCATCAATATTTCGTCGGTGGCCGCGTTGCGCGTGGTGCCGCAGATCGGTATCTATAGCATGAGCAAGGCCGCCATGGTGCACATGACCAAGGCGATGGCCGCCGAATGGGGACGTTGCGGGATTAATGTCAACGCCATTTGCCCCGGCTATATCAGTACCGAATTCAATGCAGAATTCTTTGCCAGCGATGCAGGACTCAAGGTGCTTGACATGTTGCCGCGCAAGCGCGTCGGCCAGCCGGAATATCTCGATGGCTTGTTGCTGCTGCTGGCGTCCGAGGAATCGCAATTCATCAATGGCGCCATTATCGCTGCCGATGATGGCTTCAGCGTGCAATAACTACGTTGACGCAAGGTTAAAAAAGAAACGGAGAATCATGGAAAAGAAACTGGAACATACGACACGCATACCGATCCGCTGGGGGGACATGGACGCATTCGGTCATGTCAACAACACGGTGTTTTTCCGCTTCATGGAGCAGGCGCGGGTGGAGTGGATGGAATCCTGCGGAATTCCGATGGAAAGCGGCGGACAAGGGCCGGTCGTCGTCAACACCCATTGCAACTTCCGGCAGCAGTTGAAATATCCCGGTGAAGTGGAAGTGAAAACCTTTGCCGGTGCGCCGGGGCGATCCAGTTTTGAAACCTTCGTGGAAATCCGTCGCGCAGACCAGCCTGAAGTGCTGGTCGCCGATGGCGCCGCAAAAATCGTGTGGGTGGATTACGCGGCAGGCAAATCCGTGCCGCTGCCGCAAAGCTTGCGGGCCGTGATCGAGGGTTAGTGCTCGTTAGAGGTCACGCCCACCAGGCGGTGCACCAGTTCGCTGGACGTCGCCGCAGAAAACTTGCGCATCAGCTTGGCCCGGTGCATTTCCACGGTGCGCGGGCTAAGCCCGATTTGGCGCGCGATTAGCTTGCTTGTCTTGCCTTCGACCAGCAGGGCGGCGATTTCGCGCTCGCGCGGCGTCAGCTCGGCGGTGACCGGCCGCTTGGCGCTTAAATCCTCGAAAGTCCAGATGCCGGCGGCGTGCGGGTCATTCGGCACGAGCGAGCGGCCAATGACGTGGCACCAGAACATTTCCTGGTTGGCGCGCTTCATGATGCGTTCGTCGGAATAGGAACCCTTGGCGTTCATGATGGGCGTGATGCGCTGACCGGTGCGCTCGAATTCATCCGGCGTCGGATACAGGACAAGCAAGGATTTTCCGATCAGGTCTTCACGCGCATAGCCGAACATCTTGGCCAGGGCTTCGTTGCATGCCTGGATAATGCGGTTCTGGCTGACGCACATGCCTACCGGAGAACGCAGAAATATGTTTTCGTAATCGATCGCTGGCGGTATGCTCATGAAGCCATCATAAATGATGTTGGTATTCAGGCGTGAACATAAGGTATTTTTACGGTATTGTACAGTCCTCGGGGGCATCATATGCTGGAGAGCTTGCTATGGTGCGCCTTGTGTCTATTAATATCAGATTATTGCGCGTCATTTAGCAGTAGTAACGGTTCCACTTTGGAGAGATGAGGGGAGTATGAAAAAAGTTTATCCCGACGCTGCCACCGCACTGGCCGGCGTTGTCAAGGATGGCCAAACGATCGCCGTAGGCGGCTTCGGCTTGTGCGGCATTCCCGAGGCGCTGATCGCAGCGCTGCGTGATTCAGGCGTCAAGAACCTGACCGCGATTTCGAATAACGCGGGTGTCGACGGCTTCGGCCTGGGCCAATTGCTGACGACTCGCCAGATCAAGAAAATGATCTCGTCGTACGTCGGTGAAAACAAGGAATTCGAACGCCAGTACCTGTCCGGCGAACTCGAACTGGAATTCACTCCGCAAGGCACCCTGGCTGAAAAGCTGCGTGCAGGCGGCGCCGGCATCCCGGCTTTCTTCACCAAGACCGGCGTGGGCACCATCGTCGCCGACGGCAAGGAAATCCGCGAATTCGACGGCCAGCAATACGTCATGGAGCGTTCGCTGGTGGCCGACGTTTCCCTGGTCAAGGCCTGGAAGGCCGATAAGGCCGGCAACCTGGTGTTCCGCAAGACCGCTCGCAACTTCAACCCGAACGTCGCGATGGCCGGCAAGATCACCATCGTCGAAGTCGAGCAACTGGTTGAAACCGGCGAACTCGATCCGGACGAAATCCATACTCCCAGCGTGTTCGTGCACCGCATCGTGGTCAATGCGACGCCGGAAAAACGCATCGAGCAACGCACCACGCGTGCAAAGTAACAGGGGAGAATGAACATGGCATGGACTCGTGATGAAATGGCCGCACGCGCGGCAAAAGAATTGCAGGATGGTTTCTACGTCAACCTGGGCATCGGCTTGCCGACCCTGGTGGCCAACTATGTGCCGAGCGACATGGAAGTCTGGCTGCAGTCGGAAAACGGCTTGCTGGGCATCGGCCCGTTCCCGACCGAAGATGAAGTCGACGCTGACCTGATCAACGCCGGCAAGCAAACCGTCACCACGCTGAAAGGCTCGGCCTTCTTCAGCTCGGCGGATTCGTTTGCCATGATCCGCGGCGGCAAGATCAACATCGCTATTCTCGGCGCAATGCAAGTGTCCGAAGAAGGTGACCTGGCCAACTGGATGATCCCGGGTAAGATGGTCAAGGGCATGGGCGGCGCGATGGATCTGGTGGCCGGCGTCGGCCGTGTCGTGGTGCTGATGGAGCATGTCGCCAAGAGCAAGGACGGCAGCATCTCCAAGAAGATCCTGAACAAGTGCAACCTGCCGCTGACCGGCGTGAAGGTGGTCAACCGCATCATCACCGATCTCGGCGTGATCGACGTTACCCCGAACGGCCTGAAGCTGGTGGAACTGGCTCCTGGCGTGACCAAGGAGCAGATCCAGGAACAGACCGAGCCGAAGCTCGACATGAGCGGAGTGGCTTAAGTCGTATCACCCTGTAAAAGAAAACGGCGTCTGGAAACAGACGCCGTTTTTTATTGGCTATTCAGTTCTTGGGAGCAGGCTTCGATTGCTGACGGTTCTCTGGCGCTTCAGGAGGCAGAACGATAAGCGGATGGCTCAGGACATGCGGAACGCGCAGGCCGCCTGGTTGTAACCGACGCCGGAACCGATCATCACCACCAGGTCGCCGGACTTGACCTTGCCCAGGCTGATGGCGTCGTCGAGCGCCATCGGGATGCAAGCCGACCCGGTGTAGCCCCATTTATCCATGATCATGTGGCATTTTTCGATCGGCACACCGCAATTCTTTGCTGCCAGTTCGATGGTGGGCTTGCGCACTTGCGTGAAGATGACCTGGTCGACTTCTTCCGCGGTGAGATTGTTTTCCGCAAGCAGGCGATTGAATAGCTTGGGCCAGCCAACGTCATTGATTTCGGGCGGATAGCGTTTGACCAGGCGTACCTTGGTGCGGCCATCCCTGATTGACTGTTCGCTGGCCGGTTCCTTGGTGCCACCCGCGAAAATCCCCCAGGATTCTGCATATTCGCCGTCGGCCTGCATGGCCGAACCGATGAATCCGGGCTTCTCCTTCGCTTCGATCACGGCTGCGCCAGCGCCGTCGCCGTAGAAGAAGATCGTCGGGTCGCCCGGGTCAGCCAGGCGATGCATCATGTAGGCGCCGATGACCAGGATCGTCCTGATGCCCGGGTTGGTGGCGATAATGCCGGAGGCGATGGTGAGCGCTGTCGGGAAAGACGCGCAGGCGCAGCCGACGTCAAACGTGCCGGCATTCTTCGCGCCGATCTTGTGTTGGACGACGACCGAAGTCGCCGGGGTGATGTAATCTGGCGAATCGGTGCCGAGGATGATCAGATCGACGTCGGCCGGTCTGCGGCCGGCACGCTTGAGCGCTTCGAGCGCGGCAGGAACCGCCAGGTCCGACGTGGACCAGTCGTCAGGAGCGTAAAAGCGCTGGGTAATGCCGGTGCTTTCCGCAAACTTGCCGATGACATCCGGTTTTCCTAGCGCGGTGAAGCGCTCATTGAGCTCGGCATTGGTGATTTTGTGTGCGGGCAGGTAGTGCGCGGTAGAGATGATATTGGCGATACGCGGCATGTCTTGTCCCCTCTCAGGTTGTTGTTGTGAGGGAATAATGACATACACGCCAGGCTGCTACAAGCGGCAGAGCCAGACGTGTTGCGCAACGGGCTAACCCGGCTAGCGGGTCAGCGTCATCTCGCCATTTCAAGCCAGGATGGCGTGTATCAGGCCTTGACGGCCTTCGGCTTCTTGGTTGCGCGTACTGCGCGGCCGGACCAGCTGGCACGCTTGATCTTCGTGGTCGGTTCGTGAGTCAGTTGCGGCATCAGGCGCAGATGGTCGCCCGGGCATTGATAAGCCAATTCAGGAGCATTCGCATCTTCGTTGGCGATCCACACCGTCTGGTCGCCTTGCCAGGCTCCGCTTTCCACCTGCGCGATGAATTCGGCAAAGATGCGCGAGGTCAGCTCCGGGATTTCCAGTGTAAAGGCATGCGACATCTTCGGCACAATCATCATGCGCGAATTCGGCGTATTGGCACGAATGATGTCGTGCAGGTGGCGCGGGGTCAGGGCATCGAATTCGCCGTTCAGCACCAGCGTCGGCACCTTGATCTTCGCCAGTTCCGGCGTGATGCTCGTGAAATTGCGCAGCGATTCCATGAGGTTCTGGATGCCGTAGATCTCATTGCTGCTGCTGCCCACCCGCTTGACGACGGCAAGCAGCTCGCGGTTTTTCGCCAGCCATTCGTTGGTGAAGTTCAGCGGCATGAGCAGGTCGAGATAGAACTCGAAGCCGACGCGCGCCATCGAAACATACAGGTTCGAAGCATGGCAGGTGAGCAGCGGGTCGAGTTCGGAGAAGGTCGACACCGGCAGCAAGCCTTTCAGGGCATCCGGATACATCATGGCGTAGCGCAGCACCACCACGCCGCCGAAGGAAATGCCCATCACGTAAGGCTGCTCGATGCCGAGATGCTGGTGCAGCGCATGCAGCATGGTCGCATGGTCGTCGAAATCCACGCCCAGGATCGGCTTGCTGGAAAAGCCCTGGCCCAGCATGTCATAGGCCAGGACGCGCACGCCTTTCTCAGGCAGCATCTTGAAGTAGGGCGCCCAGTGCGAGGTACGCATCGACAGGCCATTGACGAGGGTGATGACCGGATCGCCTTCATTGCCGAACAAGTCGTAATAGATCTCGGAATTCTTGTAGTGAAAAACGGGCATGGCGGGTTCCAGTTGGTTCGGCTTGGGCTGCAGGTTCGACTTTATATGCGCGGCTTGTCAGGCGGCTTCGGTTGCGGTGATCTCGGCCAGCAGGCGCAGAAACAGGCGTTCCACGACCTGCCTTTGCGCCTCGATGATCTGTTCCTTTTCGTCCTGCGAGAGGTCGATGGCCATGTCTTTCAGCAGGCGGATCTGGGTCTGGATCTGGCGACCGTTCTCCTCCTCGACTTCCTTGAGCGCAGAGAAGAATGGCGTATTCAGGTTGGTTTGCACCGATAGCAGCGGCAGGATGCGGATGACTGACAGGAAGGCATGCGACAACGCCAGGTATTCATAAAAATTGCGGTCGACCTTGATGAAGCCGCCCATGAAACGCGCGGCGCCGGTTTCCTGCCACAGCGATAGATTCAGCTGGGTGGCGGCGAAGAATACCATCGGATTGCTGCTCCATGCCGTGGATTTTCCGAGCAATGTCGTCAGTTCGACTTCCTTGAAGCACTGATTGTGCAGGAACTTGTAGGGTACCCATTCCATCGGCTGAAATTCCACGCGCGTCAGGATCGTGGCATTGATACTCTTGACGCCTTGCAGGAACAAACAGATGCGGGTCTGGGCCTCCGGGCTGAATTCTTTCTGTTGCTTGAAATGTTCCATCGCGCGCTTGCGGATGTCGATGGATTGGTCAGCCATGGGATCTCCAATTGGGTAATGAATCATGCCGGATGCCGGCTTGCTAAAGCTGGCATTTGAGTGCGCGATAGTTTACTTGAATCATCGTGAATTTACCAAGTGACATTCCTCTCCATGCAGAGGTTGACATGTCATGTTTTTTAACATTCTCCACTAAAAAATAGTGATATAAGGAAACATTTGGTCGGTATGACGTGACTGCGTGCAGGAGGGCACATTGAGACAGCATTATTTTTCCAGCCTTGGACAGGCAGGTTTTCATCGCCTGGCTTATACCGAATGGGGAGATCAAGCCAATCGCGATGTGATCGTCTGCGCGCATGGCCTGACCTTGAACAGCCGTTATTTCGACGGGTTTGCCAAGGCATGTGAAGATCACTACCGCGTGATCTGTCCCGATGTCGTCGGGCGCGGCAAGAGCGACTGGATCGATCCGCAATACTACTGGTTTGACCAGTACGTGGCGGATGCGGCAGCCTTGCTGGCTCGCGTCGGCGCGGAAAAGGTTGACTGGGTCGGCACGTCGATGGGTGGCCTGATGGGCATTTATCTGGCGACACGAAAAAATCATCCGATCAAGCGGCTGGTCTTGAACGATGTCGGGCCTTTCATTGCCAAGGAAGGCTTGCAGATGATCGCCGAGTATGTTGGCAAGGACGAGCGTTTCCGCAATCATGCTGAAGTCGAGGCGCACTTGCGCGTGCTGTATCCGAAATTCGGCAATCTCACGGATGACCAATGGCGTCACTTGGCGCGCATCGGTTCGCGCCTGACGCCGGAAGGCGATCTACGTCTGGCTTACGACCCGAACATCCGCGAGAGCTTCCGCAATCTGCATGAGGATTTTCAGGTGTGGGACCTGTGGGAAAAGATCGATATTCCGGTGCTGATCCTGCGCGGTTCGGAATCCGGTATCCTGACGCAGGAAACGCTGGAAGAAATGTTGCGGCGGAATCCGAATGCGCGCAGCCATGTTTTCGAGGGAATCGGCCATGCGCCGCCGCTGATGTCCGGCGACCAGATCGGCATCGTGCTGGATTTCCTGGCCGGCGAATAGGAACGGTAAAACGCCCGACAGAAATAAAAATCGCGCAATGCCGTAAAGCTTGCGCGATTTTTATTTGACCGGCGCACCGCAGCGCGCCGGAGTCAGGGCAGGGAATTACTGCGCGACCCAGCCGCCATCGACGTTCAGCGACATGCCGCGCATCTGGCTGGCGGCATCGCTGCACAGGTAGACGGCCAGGCTGCCGAGCTGTTCCGGGGTGACGAATTCGCCGGAAGGCTGTTTTTCCAGCAGCAGCTGGCGCTTGGCTTCATCGTTGGTCTGGTTGTTGGCGGCGGCGCGTGCGTCCACCTGTTTTTGCACCAGCGGGGTCAGGACCCAGCCCGGGCAGATGGCGTTGACGGTGACACCGGTCTGGGCGTTTTCCAGAGCCGAGACCTTGGTCAGGCCGACGATGCCATGCTTGGCGGCGACGTAAGCGGATTTTTGCGCGGAACCGACCAGGCCGTGCACCGAGGCGATATTGATGATGCGGCCCCAGTTCTTGGCTTTCATTGCCGGCAGTGCCAGGCGGGTAGTGTGGAAAGCCGAAGTCAGGTTAATGGCGATGATGGCATCCCATTTCTCGACCGGGAAATCTTCCACGTTGGCGACATGCTGAATGCCGGCATTATTGACGAGCACGTCGACCATGCCGAATTTTTCGGCAGCGAACTTCATGAGCGCTTCGATCTCCGATGCTTTGGACATGTCGGCGTTGTGGTATGCGGTTTGCACGCCGAATTCCTTGGCGACGGATTGCTGCAAGGCTTCGATTTCCTTCTGGTCGCCAAAGCCGTTGAATACGATATTGGCACCCGCTTCTGCCAGCGAACGGGCGATACCCAAACCGATGCCGGAGGTCGACCCGGTAACGAGGGCGGTTTTACCTTGGAGCGTCTTGCCTTGCATGTTGTCCTCTTCGTATATGTCTTATAAAAATAAATTACGGCCAAAGAATGGCGGAGCTAGGATTTTAATCTTATCCGGCATTAAAATGTTGACTGTTGTCCATATTTCTTAGAATGATTTCAAGATGACTCAGCCCCAGATTAAAAGCGTTCAATGCATCTCTCCCGCCGGCCTGCACAAGATGGTCTACAAGGAATGGGGCGATCCGACCAATCCGAATGTGCTGGTTTGCGTCCATGGCGTGACGCGAGTTTCTGATGATTTCGACAATATCGCGGCAGCCCTGTGCGATAAATATCGCGTGATTTGCCCGGATGTCGTCGGTCGCGGCCGTTCCGACTGGCTGCGCAACCCGGCGTACTACGTCATTCCTCAGTACATGAGCGACATGATGACCGTGCTGGCGCGGCTCGATGTCGAGAAAGTCGACTGGATCGGCACGTCCATGGGCGGCCTGATCGCCATGCCGCTGGCTTCCTTGCCGGGCAATCCGATCCGCAAGCTGGTGTTGAACGACGTCGGCCCGGCGCTCGACATGACGTCGCTGGTCAGCATCGCCGACTACATTGGCCAGGATTTGCGCTGGTCGAGCTATGAAGACGCCGAAACCTATATCCGCGCGATTTCCGTGCCGTTCGGCCCGCATACCGATGCCGAATGGAACAAGATGGCCAGGAGCGTGCTGCGCCAGCTGGATGACGGCCAATGGACCCGCCACTATGACATCAGGCTCGCTTCGCCGTTCAAGGATGCCTACTTCAATAATGTCGAGGCATCCGAATCCATCTTGTGGCAAGCCTACGATGCCATCCAGGCACCGACCTTGCTGATTCGCGGCGCCCAGTCCGGTCTGCTGATGACGGAAACGGCGCAGGCCATGACGCAGCGCGGCCCGCGCGCCAAGCTGGTAGAGTTCGAAGGCGTCGGCCATGCGCCGACCCTGATGCATGACGACCAGATTTCGGTAATCAAAGACTTTTTGCTGGATTGATGGTCTGATCTGGTAATCTGATCGAGGTGCCGGCTGCAATGGCCGGCACGATTTTTCAAGGCAGGATTCATGGTTTCCGTCGCAGCCGCCGAACATTCCGCACACGATCTGGTGCTGGCCGGCTTGAGCGCCGAAGAGTCCGTGCGCGTGCGCGAAGCGATTGACTTCGTGCAGCCGTTTTATGCCGGGCAGAATACCGGCAAAGGGCAGGATGCCTTCGAGTATGCATTGACGGTCGCCGGCATCCTGGCCAATCTGGAAATCGACGCCGATACCCGCATCGCCGCGCTGCTGTTCGAATTGCCGGCAATCGCCCCTGCCGAAGCGGAAAAAATCGAGCCCCGCTTTGGCAAGGAGATCGCCGACCTGGTGACCGGTATCCGGCAATTGATGCGGTTGCATGAAGTTACATTCGAACAGGCTGACGCCGCTGCCAAAGGCAAGAATGCGCAGCAACAAGCCGCGATCCACCTGGAAACCTTGCGCAAGATGCTGCTCGCCATGGCCACCGATATGCGGGTGGTGCTGGTCAGGCTGGCATCGCGGGTGACGACCTTGCGCTATTTCGCCGAACAGAAATTGAACAACGAGCGGACTCGCGAATACGGCCGCACTTCGCTCGACCTGTATGCGCCGCTGGCGAACCGGCTCGGCATCTGGCAATTGAAATGGGAGCTGGAAGACCTGTCTTTCCGTTTCATCGAGCCGGAAGCGTACAAGCGCATTGCCAAGATGCTGGAGGAAAAACGCATCGGCCGCGAAGCGTTCGTCGCCAATGCGATCGCGCGCCTGAAGGCGGAAATGGCCGATGCCGGCATCGAGGCCGAGGTGACTGGTCGGCCCAAGCATATCTATAGCATTTGGAACAAGATGAAGGGCAAGTCGCTCGACTTTTCCGAGCTGTACGATGTGCGCGCTTTTCGCGTGATAGTCGAGGATGTGAAGACCTGCTATGCGGTGCTGGGCATCGTGCACCATATCTGGACGCCGATTCCGGAAGAGTTCGACGACTATATCGCCCGACCCAAATCCAATGGCTATCAATCGCTGCACACGGTGGTGACGGCGGAAGACGGCCGTGCGCTCGAAGTGCAGATCCGCACGCGCGAGATGCACCATTTCGCCGAATACGGCGTGGCGGCGCACTGGCGCTACAAGGAAGTCGGCAGCTCGAATTTCTCGGCGAAGAAAAAGTACGATGAAAAAATCGCCTGGCTGCGTCAGCTGCTGGCGTGGAAAAGCGAGGTTGCCGACACGGTGATGGGGCACGAGGAGGGCCGGCGCGAATGGGTTGAAAAGCTCAAGTCGGCCAGCCTGGATGACCGCATCTACGTGTTGACGCCGCAGGCCCGCGTGATCGAATTGCCCAGAGGGGGCACGCCGATCGACTTTGCCTATTATCTGCACAGCGATGTCGGCCATCGTTGCCGCGGCGCGCGTGTCGATGGCGCCATGGTGCCGCTGAATACGCCGCTGAAGAATGGCCAGACGGTGGAAATCATCACCGCCAAGGGCGGCAGCGCGGCGTCGGCCGGGCCTTCGCGCGACTGGCTGAGCCCGGGCTACGCCGCCAGCCCGCGCACGCGTTCCAAGGTGAGGGCATGGTTCAATGCGCTCGACCAGCAGAACACGCTGGCCACCGGGCGCGGGATAATTGAAAAGACCTTGCAGCGCGAGGGCAAGACTGCGGTCAACCTGGAAGAACTGGCGCACAAGCTGGGCTTTGCCAAGCCGGATGATTTGTTCCTGGCGGTCGGCAAGGAAACCTTCAGCCTGCGTATCGTGGAGCAGGCCTTGCACGAGGGCGAGGCAGCCAAGCAGGCGCCGGCGAACCCCGACGCGGCGGTGGTGCCGCGCAAGAGCCGCGCGTCGAGCGTGGTGCAGGGCGCGCAGTCAGGAGTCCTGGTGGTCGGCACGGCGGGCTTGATGACGCAGCTGGCCAAGTGCTGCAAGCCGGCGCCGCCGGACGAGATCGTCGGCTTCATCACGCGCGGCAAGGGCGTGTCGATCCATCGCACCAATTGCAAGAACTTTGCCGAGATGATCGCGCACGCGCCGGAACGGGTAATCCAGACGACCTGGGGCGAGACCGGCAAGGAAACGGTGTATCCGGTGGATATCTTCATCATCGCGCAGGACCGGCAAGGCCTGCTGCGGGATATCTCCGATATCCTCATGCGTGAAAAGATCAATGTCATTGGCGTGGCCACGCAAAGCGTCAAGGGGCAGGCGCGCATGTCGTTCACCGCTGAAATCGCCTCGACCGAACAATTGAACCGCGCGCTGAAGATCATCAGCGAGGTCAAGGGCGTGGTGGACGCGCGCCGCAAATAATCGAGGGAGCCATGCCGCAATTCGCCGCCAACCTGGCCCTGATGTACAACGAGCATGCATTTCTCGACCGTTTTGCGGCAGCGGCCGCAGACGGCTTTCGGGGCGTCGAATTCCTGTTTCCCTATGATTTTTCTGCCGTCGACATCAGGGCAAGGCTGGATGCCGCGAACCTGACGCAGGTGCTGTTCAATGCGCCGCCGGGCGACTGGGCGGCGGGAGAACGGGGGATTGCTTCCTTGCCCGGGCGCGAAGAGGAATTTCGTTGTGGTTTCGACCTTGCGCTGGAGTATGCCGGCGTGCTGGGTAACAGGCGCGTGCACGTGATGGCGGGATTGCTGCAGCCCGGTGTCGAGCGGGCGCGGCAGCGGGAGGTGTATTTATCCAATCTTGCGCATGCGGCGCGCGTTGCGGCCGGAGCGGGGATGACGGTATTGATCGAGCCGATCAATCCGCGCGACATGCCCGGATATTTTCTCAACCACCAGGCCGAGGCGCACGCCATCCGCCATGAAATAGGCGCGGCGAACATAATGGTGCAATGCGACCTGTATCACTGCCAGATCGTCGAAGGCGACCTGGCGGCCACCTTGCGCCGTGATATCGCTGGCATCGGTCATATCCAGATTGCCGGCGTGCCGCAGCGCCACGAGCCCGATATTGGGGAGATTAATTATCCCTATCTGTTCGAGTTGATGGATGAGCTTGGGTATGCCGGCTGGGTAGGGTGCGAATACCGGCCGCGCGGCGATACTTCTGCCGGGCTGGAGTGGCTTCGCGCATGGCGGCGACAGAGGGAATAGTAAATTTTGTATGAGGCCCTAGCCTAAATGCAAAAATGTGGCTATAATCTTTGCTTCTTTAGGCGCGTAGCTCAGCTGGTTAGAGCACTACCTTGACATGGTAGGGGTCGTTGGTTCGAGTCCAATCGTGCCTACCAACGAATTTGGATGTAATCCAAAAGCTGTTCCGAAAAGCCGACTGTCAGCAGTCGGCTTTTTCTTTTCTTCGCTCATATTTCCTATCATCGTATTCTTCCAGCACCGTCGCTGTTCGGTCATCCGTAACCATTATTGACATTCCAGGCAAGCATTTTATTTGCTCCAATTCAAGTAAATACTTAACATTACCGAAACGCAATCATTGCCTCTATTCACGCTCTTATTCATGCAAAATTGCTATTGCCATTCGAGTAGAGGGAATTCGGCATTGGTTTTGGAAGCAATAACGAAGTAACGAATTTTTAGATTGCCTGTTGGTGCCGTGTTGACTTGTCGCGACTTCTCCTCCCTGCTTCCGCAGTTCGCCGCCACCGATCGCGCCCACATTTCCCGGCTATTCACCAATTAGTGATCGACAATGAAATATCCGTCTAGTGGTTTTATTTTTGGAGCGATTCTGTCCGCCGCGACCATCGCGCACGCGACTGATTCAGCTGTTACGGCAGGCAATCCGATTGGCCGATTCGAGATTTCGCGCTTTGAAGTCGAAGGCAATACGCTTCTTAAGCCGGACGCGATGCGTGAGCTGCTGGCGCCGTACGCCGGCAAGTCGCGCGACTTCGGTCACGTGCAGCGTGCTCTCGAAGCGCTGGAGGCGGCCTATCACCAGCACGGTTACAAGCTGGTGCAGGTCGTGCTGCCGGAGCAGGAGCTCAACCAGGGCGTGGTGCGCCTGCGCGTCGTCGAGACGCGCATCGGTAACGTCAAGGTAGAGGGAAACAAGTTCTTTGACGCCGCCAATATCCGCCGCAGCCTGCCTGGTTTGCGCGAGGGGGAAGTGCCGGCGATCGACGATGTGTCGGCGAGCCTGCGCATGGCGAACGAAAGTCCGGCGAAGAAAACCACGCTGAACCTGCAAGGCAGTGAGCAGGAAGGCCTGGTGAACGCAGTGTTGAAGGTCAAGGATGAGAAGCCATGGACCGTCGGCATGAATGTGGACAATGCCGGCCAGCCTGCCACCGGTAGCCATAACATCGGCGTATCGTTTCAGCACGCGAACGTCGCAGGGCTCGATCATATTCTGAGCCTGCAATACCAGACGACGATCGAAAAGCCGAACCAGGTGAGCGTGTACGGCGTCGGCTATCACATTCCGCTGTACGGATTGGGAGACTCGATCGACCTGTTCGGCAGCTATTCCGATGTGAATTCCGGCACGGTGGCGGCAGGTCTGGTGAATCTGAACATCAGCGGACGCGGCACGGTGCTGGGCGCACGTTATAACCAGACGCTGGCGCGCCGGAGCGAACACGATGCCAAGCTCATCTACGGCATCGATTACAAGGCTTTTGAAAGCGATGTGCAGATACCCGGAGTGCCGCTCCAGCTCGGCAGCGATGTCACGGTACGCCCGCTCAGCCTCAGCTATGCCGGCACCTGGACGCCCGCTTCAAGTGCGATCAATTACTACGTCAGCGCGATTCATAATCTCGGCGGTGGCGAAAACGGCAGCAGCCAAGACTTCAATCTTGCCCGTTTCGGCGCCTCGCCCTGGTACAAGATGCTGCGCCTCGGCGGCAGCGTCAACCGTGCATTCGCCAGCGACTGGCAAGTGCGGCTAATGTTCAACGGCCAGCTTACGGCGGATGCGCTGGTGCCCGGCGAGCAGTTCGGCGCCGGCGGCGCGAGTTCGGTGCGCGGTTACCGCGAGCGCGAAATCATCAACGACATGGGCTTCTACGCCGGCGCCGAAATCTACACGCCCAACCTCTGCGCCAAGCTGGCATCGAATGGCGCGCAGTGCCGCGCACTGGCATTCATCGATGGCGCCAGGCTCATCCGCAACAAGGCTTTGCCGGGCGAGCTGGCGCGCAGCGACATCAGCAGCATCGGCGTCGGCATGCGCGTCATCGTCCAAAGAAATCTCGCAATGCAGCTGGACCTCGGTCATGCCATGGCCAGCGCCGGCACCACGTCGGCTGGCGACAATCGTCTGCATTTCAAGATGAACCTGGCGTACTAGGATGAAGGCTGTCACAAGAGAGCAGGAAATGAAAAAGAATGTGATCAAGCACGGGTGTGGAAAATCGCTGATGCCGGCTGGCCTGCGCCGCAAATTGTTGCCGGTCCTGATTGCCGGATGTTTTGGCGCCGGCCATGTATGGGCGAACCCCACGGGCGCGCAAGTCGTGAATGGCCAGGTCAGCATTGCGAGCCAGGGCAATGTCCTGACAGTTACCAATTCGCCGGGTGCGATCATCAACTGGCAGAGCTTTTCCATCGGCCAGGGAGAGCTGACCCGGTTCGTGCAGCAGGGCGCTTCCAGCACGGTACTGAACCGCATTGTGGGGCAGGACCCCAGTCAGATCCTTGGGGCATTGCAGTCCAATGGCCGCGTATTTCTGATCAATCCAAACGGCATCCTGTTCGGTCAGGGGGCGCAAGTCAATGTCGCCGGCCTCGTGGCTTCCACGCTGAACATCAGTAATGAAGATTTCCTCGCCGGCCGCATGAAATTCCAGGCCGGCGACAAGGCTGGCAATCTGCAGAACCAGGGCAGCATCACGACGCCTAACGGCGGGCAGATTTATCTGGTCGCGCCGAATGTGGAAAACAGCGGCATCCTGACTTCTCCCAAGGGAGAGGTCGTGCTCGCGGCGGGGCAAAGCGTGCATCTGGTGGATAGCGCCAATCCCGACTTGCACGTGGTCGTGAGCGCGCCGGAAAACCAGGCCCTCAACCTGGGACAGGTCGTTGCCGAAAGCGGCAAGATCGGTGTGTACGGCGCCTTGATCAAGCAGCGCGGCCTCGTCAGCGCCGACAGCGCGGTGGTTGGGGAAAACGGCAAGATCGTCTTCAAGGCCAGCAAGGATGCATTGCTGGAAGCGGGAAGCCGCACGAGCGCGACCGGTGCGGGTACTGGCGGCACGGTGCATGTGCTGGGCGAACGGGTTGGCCTGAGCGGTGACGCAAAGATCGACGTCAGCGGCCAGACGGGCGGCGGCACGGCGCTGGTAGGCGGCGATTACCAGGGCCAGAATGCCGAAGTGACCAACGCCAGGCAAACCTATTTCGGCCGCGATGCCGAAATCCGCGCCGATGCGACGGCACAAGGCAATGGCGGCAAGGTGATCCTGTGGGCCGACGAGACGACCCGCGCTTACGGGAATATCTCGGCGCGCGGCGGGGAGCAGGGCGGCAACGGCGGTTTTGTGGAAGTATCCGGCAAGCAGAACCTGGCTTTCGATGCAAGGGTGGATACGCGCGCTCCGAAGGGCAGCGCAGGCATGACATTGCTGGATCCGGATACCCTAACCATTGTTAATGGTAATGGCGGCGCGGATGACACTGCTTACAGTTCAGCGAACGGTTCTATTGTCTGGGACGTGCCGCCGGGTGCCGACTATACAGTCAGCGAAGCCGCCCTGGAATCAATGAGCGCGACTTCTCACGTCACGCTGCAGGCCAATGGCGATATCCGCTTGCAGAATCTGGCGGATAACGAACTGTCCTTCGCTCAGGTGGCGGGTTACACCGTAGCGTTTGACTCCCGCAACGGCAATATCGTTTTCATGGATTCAAACGATCGCATTGTCACCAACGGTGGCCATGTCACCATGTGGGCCGGAGCCGGAGGCATCAACATCGGCGGCATCACGACCAAAGGAGGTGATGTTTCCTTGTTCGCTAATGGAGGCGACCTTACTACCGGTGTTATCGATACCTCCAGCAATATCGGCAATGGCGGCTCGGTAAATTTCAATTCCACTGGCAATATGGCTGTCGGGGCAATCAACACTTCCAGTGCCACTAACTATGGCGGTGCCATCGACCTGAACTCTGGCGGCGGAATGGCGCTCGGTTCCATTGGCAATATCGATGCATACGGCGGTGAAGGTCGTGGTAACGTCACATTGTATTCGTATGGCGATATCAAGCTACTGAATGGAAATAAAATCCGTTCCTTGAAGTTGGAGTTAAATGCGGAAAATGGCATTCACGACGGTGCCGGCGGAGCGATGAACGTCGATATTTCCATCTTAAACGCTACCAATTGGTCTAGCGGCGACATCCGCATCCGCAATGGGAATACTTCCACCTTGGTTGTCGACCCTGAGAGTTCGGGGCTGGCGCAGTATGCGCCGGGTGGCAATATCTCTCTCGAAACTGCCGGCGATCTCACGATCTCACGCAACGTCTATACATCAGGCGGCAATATCGATCTGAGATCTGGGGGCTTGCTGACGAACGAAGCGATGATCACGACGACCGGCTTATCCAGCGGAGGTTCAGAAGGTATCGACATGCCGCCATCTGTGCCGAGCACAGTTGGCGGCTCGATTAGCCTGACTGCGAGCAAGATGATGCTGCGTCGCCCGGTTGACCATGATTCCGGCATGGAAGTCGCGCGACCAATCAACGCCGGCAACGGAAAAGTGACGCTGGCTTCGACCGCCGGCACGGCGATCCACCTCGGCACGTCATCGGAACTTGACTATGCCGTCGGCGCGCTGGAATTGTCTGCCGATGAACTCAGCCAGATCAATGCATCCCGACTGATAGTCGGCAGCGGCACAAGCGGCGACATCACGATTATGTCCTCGCTCTTGAGCAGCGAGGGTGGAACACTCGAAGGAATCACTTCGGGGCTGGTGCTTAAATCGGCAGGAAGCATTACCCAGCAAGCTGGCGCTTTGATCGGCACCTCCGCATTGGAAGCGGTCGGCAGTTCAGTCAATTTGATGGAAGCCAATCACACTGGCGTTGTGTCCGGAAAAGCGACCACCGGCGATTTCCAATACCACACCATCAACCACCTTGCCGTGTCGACCGTGCAAGACGTCGCGGGTATCCATGCGAAGAATGCGGTACGCCTGGTATCCGATTCCAATGCAAGCATTAGCCAGAATTCCGGTAGCTCAATCAGTGCGGTGCAACTGGCATTGCAAACGCCTGGCGCAGTGACGCTGAACGACGCCGGCAATGCCGTCGGCATGGTGGCTGCCGATACCTCTCTTGGCGGCATAGGCGTCGGCGGATTCTCGATGATGAATAGCGGTAGCCTGCAGGTGGGAGGACCGATCTTCGGCTTGTCAGGCATCACGACGAACAATCAGGATGTCAATCTTTATGTGCCGAGTGGTTTTGCCATTACCGTTCTCTCGCCGATTAACGCCGGCACAGCGACAATCATACGTAACGAAGGCGGCGCAATCACTTTCGGTGGTGCCGTTTCCATACCCAGCCAAAATCCGATTTGGAACCAGGTCGTCAACAATACCTCGACCAATGTCATCGTGAATGCTTCATCCTCGATCATGCAGTTCGTGGATGACAGTAGTCCGATCTATTCGGCCATGAACATGCAGTCGAATCAGCAGGAAAAACGCCGAGCCGTCGACAATGCAGCAGAGCAGAGTGCGGACCAAGTGAAGAGTGGAGAAAGTAAAAATGACGTTGCGCCCAAACTCTATTGCAATTAAAGCGTTCTTGCCGCTGATATTGCTGCTGCTCGGCATGCAAGCCTATGCGGCGCAAGTGGCCGGCACTGTCACTGACCTCAATGGCCCCTTGCTCGCAAAAAAAGCAGACGGCACCGTCAAGATCCTGTCGCAAAAGTCCTTGGTCGAGCAGGGCGACCTGCTGGTAACCGAAAAGGATACCTACGCGCGCATCAAGTTTGTCGACAATAGCGAAGTGACTCTGCGACCGGGTACCCAGTTCAGGATCGACAAGTTCTCATACGAGGAAGGCAAACCGCAGAACGACAATGCCTTGTTCAGCCTCCTCAAAGGCGGCTTGCGCGCGGTATCGGGAGCAGTCGGCAAGCGTAGTCGCGAACGGACTTCGCTTAACACGCCGGCTGCAACCATCGGCATTCGCGGCACGATCTATATCGCTGAATATATCGCGCCCGAATCGGCTGACGTCGCTGCATGGGGACGATCACTGATCGCTTCGGCGGGCGAATATTCATCCTCCAGCTACCTTGGCGGTGGCGTGCCGCGCATGAACGATAGCGCCAGCGGAATGCCGGTGCCGGAAATTCTGCCGGCAAGAGGAGAGCAACAAAATATCGTGTTGGCGCAGGCCGCAGCCAGGCCTGCAGTCGAGGCCAGGACGCCAATCGAAACCAGGCCGCCAGGACTATACGTGCAAGTTCTCGATGGAATGATTAACTTGACCAATACTGGCGGGTCGCAGAATTTCGCGGCAGGCCAGTTCGGCTATACGCCTAACATGCAACAACCGCCCGTAATTGTTCCTTCGAATCCGGGCATGCAGTTCTCGCCGCCTCCGTCATTTTCCTCAACGGCCGGTGCCGGCAACGCCACGAGCGGAAGCGACCCAACTGCGGTAAATTGCGAAGTGCGCTAGGAAATGTCGAGCGGTCCCGTATGCGCCGGGACCGCCAGGGCCAGAGTATTACTTGATACAGACCATCCGTACCTGTTTGATATCGGTGATCCCCGACAGGATTTTTTCGATGCCATCCATCTTCAGGGTCAGCATGCCGTCTTCGAGCGCGGCTGCCAGCAGTTGCGCCACGCGGGCATGTTCCTGCAACAGTTTCTTGACCTTATCGGTGCCGATCATCAGTTCATGCAAACCGACGCGGCCCTTGTAGCCGCCGCTGCAATGGTCGCAGCCGACTGCCTTGTATAAGGTGAATTGCCCCTGCGGATTGGCGTAATGCTTTTTCCAGTTCGCCAGCACGGCGGCGCGGCCGGCGTTGGCATCCTTCTTGAACGCTTCCGTATTCAGTAACTCTTCGCAGTATTCATTGAGCAGCTGCTGCAATTCTTCCGGCGATGGCGTATAGGCGATCTTGCACCTGCTGCACAGGCGCTTGGCGAGGCGCTGCGCCAGGATGCCGAGCAGGGCATCAGCAAAGTTGAACGGGTCCATGCCCATGTCCAGCAAGCGCACGATCGATTCCGGCGCGCTATTGGTATGCAAGGTCGAGAACACCAGGTGGCCGGTCAGCGACGCTTCGATGCCCATGGCCACGGTTTCCTTGTCGCGCATTTCGCCGACCATGATGATGTCGGGGTCGGCACGCAAAAAGGCACGCATGGCAGTAGCGAAATCCAGGCCCGACTTGCGGTTGACCTGCACTTGCCGCAAGCCTTTCTGGGTAATTTCGACCGGGTCTTCCGCAGTCCAGATCTTGGTGTCGGGCGTATTGAGGAAGTTGAGCACCGAGTGTAGCGTGGTGGTCTTGCCGGAACCGGTCGGGCCGCACACGAAGAAGAGGCCATACGGCTTGCTGACGGCATCTTTCAGGCGTTCCAGGTTATGCGGCAAGACGCCGAGCTTGTCGAGCGGGATCGGTTCGCCGGCTGCGAGGATACGCATGACGATATCTTCGACGCCGCCCGCCGAGGGAATCGTGGCAACGCGCAGCTCAATATCGAGCGGGCCGAATTTCTTGAACTTGATCTTGCCATCCTGCGGCTTGCGGCGCTCGGAAATGTCGAGGTCGCACATGATCTTCAGGCGCGCGGCAATGGCGCTGCGATAGCTGGCGGGAATTTCGATGTACGGTTCCAGCGAGCCATCCTTGCGGAAGCGGATCTGCGTCTTTTCCTTGCCGGGGCGTGGCTCGATATGGATATCGGATGCGCCTTGGCGGTAAGCGTCGACGATGATCTTGTTGACCAGCTTGACCAGTTCATTGTCCGCAGCGGCAGACAATTCCGATTCTGCGACCTCGCCATCTTCCTCGTCGGCACTTTCCATACCGGACAACAGGTCGCCGACCGAGGTGGTATCTTCGATAGCGCCGTAGAACAGGTCGAGCGTCTGGCGGAATTCGTGCTTGGTGGTGACGCGGAAAACGAAGCGTGATTTCGGGAAGATATTGGCGAGCAGGCGGTTATTCCTGACGTGTTCCGGATCCGTCGAAACGATCAAGATGCCTTCCGGCGATTCCTCCAGCGGCAGCCATTGGTTCTGCTCGACGAAATCGCGCTTGAGATTCTTCAGCAGGTCGAGCGGCTTGACGCGCTCCGGCTTGTGAGGCTCATAAGGCACGCCGTAGAACTTGGCGAGGGCCTGGCCAACCGTGGCCGGCTTGACCTGGAATTCGCTGGTCAGCACTTCCTCGATATCGACATTCTTGCGGCGGGCCGAGCGTGTTGCCAGTTCGAATTCGGGAGCGGAAAGCACCGCATCCGCCACCAGCGAATCGTACTTGGAGCGCACCAGAGGCGATGGCTTGAGGCGCAGGGTAAACGCGATGGCAAGCGTCGCGCACAATTCCTTGACGCCTTCCTCTTCGAAGGCGGTAAATGGATCGCCGGAGCGGCTATTGATCAGCTGGATCACGCCGAGCAGTTCGCTGCTCTGCGCGTCCAGCAGCGGCGCGATCAGCATCTGCCTGGTACGGTAGCCGGTACGGCGATCGACTTCGCGCAGGAAGTTCAGCGGCGGATTATGCGATTTCAGCTCGGCGTCGTCATATACGTCGTTGACGCGCACGATCTTCTTGAAATAGGCGGCATAGCCGGCAATGCTCTGCGGCGAGATCGGCAACTCCAGGTCGGAAAAGGAATTCAATCCCGTCTTGACCTTCGATACGATGAAGGACTTGTCATTGCTGACCGCATAGATTGTGATGCGGTCGCAGTCGAATAGATCGCAAATTTCCTTGGGCAGATCGAGCATGATCTGGTCCAGATTGCCGGTTGCGTGAATCTTGTTGGTGACCGCTTGCAGCTTCTGCAGAAATTGCAGTCGGCTGTCATCGCTCGCTGCGGCATGAGAAGCTTGGGAACTCAGGACTGTACTCATTTCGTTATTTTGTTTGTATACCGACAGAAGGGCCGGGAGGTGATGCCGAGCCGCGGAAATGTATCATGCCATGGATCAATTCTGATGGTAAATAGTAATGCCTCCACGCCGCAAAATGAGCGGATAAAGGTGAATATTTAGCTATTTGCGTGGTAATTGTTACGAAGCCGGGCGAAATCGCCAGGAGCGCGCCAGTTCTATAACATTTCCTAATTACAATATGCTATCTTTCCGGCCAGTGGAGCCGGCCTTACCGGATAGCCGCGCCAGGGGAATTCACAATAAAAATGGACTGGACGCTTCAATGAAAATGCGTGTACTCGGCTGTGCCGGCGGGATCGGCGGGCGTGAAAAGCTGACAACCTGCCTGATGGTAGACCAGGATATCCTGCTCGATGCGGGAACCGGTGTTACCAGCCTCGACATGGAGGCGATGTCACAGATCCGGCATATCTTTATCACGCATAGCCATCTCGATCATGTAGCCGGTCTGGCGCTGCTGATCGATGCGGTGCAAATCAACAGGACGGGCACGGTCACCGTCTACGCCACGCAAAAAGTCATCGATGCGCTGAAAAAGCACTTGTTCAACTGGGTGTTGTGGCCCGACTTCACGACCATTCCCAATGCGCAGTCGCCTGCCATGCGCTGGCAAGCCATCGACTACGGGGACACCATCGAACTCGACGGCCGCCTGATCACGCCGTGGGCAGTCAAGCATACCGTGGGTTCCGCCGCTTACTGGGTTCGCAATGTCCGCGCCGGTTTCCTGTTTACCGGAGACATGGGCTCGACGCCGGAATTATGGGAAAACGTGGCACGGGAAAAACTGCTGAAGCAGGTGATTGTCGACTGCTCCTTCAGCAACGCGGATTACGCCCTTGCGGAAACATCGCTGCATTTTTGCCCGGACATGCTGTGCCAGGAAATCCGCGCGCTTCCGGACGATATCGAATTCCTGATCTACCACCTCAAGCCCGGGCAGGAAGAACTGATCATGCGCGAGCTTGATACAGAGGGCAGCCGCGCATTCCGGGCGATCCGCTGCGGCGACGTTTTCGAATACTAATGTTCCCGTAAATAGGTTTTCTGAGCATGAATGTCCTGCAACCTATGGAAGTTTCGCAGCGCCTGGAGCAATTGACCGAGCTTAGCGTTGCGCTCAGCAGCGATCGCGATATCACGCATCTCCTGGAACGGATTCTTCGTGCCGCCAAAGGCATGACGCATGCCGATGGCGGCACGCTTTACCGCACGAGCAGCGACCGCGCCGGCCTGTGTTTCAGCATCACCATGAACGATACGCTGAAGATGAATCTGGGCGGTACCAGCGGGATGCCGATCAATATCCCGGATATTCCGCTGCTCGATGCCGATGGCGAACCGAATATGCACGCGGTGGCGGCGTATGCCGCCCATACCGGCAAGTCGGTGAATATCCGGAACGTGTACGAGACGGAGCTGTTCAATTTCTCGGGCATGCGACAGTTCGACGAGAACTACGGCTACCGTTCGCAGTCGCTGTTGACCGTGCCGATGAAGGACCATGAAGGTGAACTGGTCGGGGTGCTGCAGCTGATTAATGCCCGGGAGCCGAAAAGCGGCGCCACCCGGCCTTTCAGCGACACCGATCAGCGTTTCATCGAGGCCTTGGCCTCGCAGGCGGCGATCGCCATCACCAATCGCCAGCTGATCGAGCGGCTGGAGACCCTATTTGAATCGTTCGTCAAGCTGATCAACATCGGCATCGATGAAAAATCGCCGCACACCGGCCGGCATTGCGAGCATGTGCCGGAATTGACGATGATGCTGGCCGAGGCGGTCCATGAAACCGATGCCGGGCCGCTGGCTGAATTTTCCATGAGCGAGCGAGACCGGCGCGAGCTGTGGCTGGCGGGCCTGCTGCATGATTGCGGCAAGATCACCACGCCGGTCCACGTAGTGGAAAAAGCCACCAAGCTGCAAACCCTGTATGACCGCATCCAGACCGTCGACACGCGGTTCGAAGTCCTGAAGCGCGATGCCCGCATCCGCGCGCTGGAGAAAAAATGCGCAATGCTGGAAGGGGGCAGGCAGACGGACGCTGCAGCCATCGAAGCGCAGCTGGCCGAAGAAATTGCCGGCCTGGATGACGACCGTGAATTCCTGCGCCGCGCCAATATCGGCGGCGAATTCATGCGGCCGGATGACCAGGAGCGCGTGTCGCGGATCGCCGCTTATCAGTGGAACGGCCCGGACGGTAGCATGCAGCCATTGCTCGATGCCGAGGAAGAGAACAACCTGAAAATCCGCGCCGGCACCCTCAACGAGGAAGAGCGCGAGATCATCAACAACCACATCGTGGTGACGATCCGCATGCTGGAGTCATTGCCCTGGCCGCGCCACCTGGAAAACGTGCCGGAATACGCCGGCGGCCACCACGAGCGCATGGATGGCAAGGGCTACCCGAAAGGCCTGACGCGCGAGCAGATGTCGCTGCAGGCGCGCATGATGGCGATTGCCGATATCTTCGAAGCACTGACCGCCAAGGACCGGCCCTACAAGAAAGGCAAGACGCTGTCGGAATCGCTGCAGATCCTCGGCGGCTTCGTCCAGCGCAACCATATCGATCCCGACCTGTTCGATGTATTCGTGCGCAAGCAGGTGTACCTGCAGTACGCCCGCAAGTTCATGGATCCGGCGCAGATCGATGAAGTCGATGTCCACACCATCCCGGGCTATGTCCCCTGACGGACAGCGCCGCCGCATCCACTGACAATCAAAGGACGCATCGTGAAGCAGTTTCTTTCCCGGTTTGGCTGGCGCTGGCTGATCGGCCTGTCGCTGACCATCGTCGCCTCGTTACAGGTATTGGGATATTTGCCGGAGACGGCAACTGACCTGATTGACCAAGCCGATCAGACGATCTACGACACGCGCATGCGCCTCGGGCCGCCTGAATTCGATTCGCGCATCGCCATCGTCAGCATCGATGAGCGCAGCCTGGCGGAAGTGGGGCGCTGGCCCTGGAGCCGTGAAGTGGTTGCCAGGATGGTGGACCGGCTGTTCGACAAATACAAGATCAAGGCGCTGGGCTTCGACGTGACGTTTTCCGAGCCGGACAACACCTCCGGCTATGCGACCCTGACGTCGCTGGCGCAAAATGAATTGCGCGACGTGCCGCAACTGGATGAGCGGCTGCGCTCGCTCAAGTCGGCGCTGGATTACGACGCCCGGCTGGCCCGGGCCTTGCGCGGTCGGCCTGTCGTTCTTGGCTATTATTTGTCGCCGAACCTGAAGAAGGGCATGCTGCCCCCGCCGGTGTTCACGAAGGCGGACCTGAACGATTATGAAGTGGATGCCTTGCTGGCTGCCGGCTACGAAGGAAACCTGCCGGAACTGCAGAAGGCCGCCATCAGCGGCGGTTACTTCAATGCCGATTTCGATGCCGATGGCTTGCTGCGCTCCACGCCGCTGATCATGCGCGTCGGCGATGGTTATTACGAGTCGCTGGCGCTGGCGACCGCCAGGGTAGCGCTGGGCGCGACGCGCGTGGAGCCGGTCATGTTCCAGGCGACCAGCATCAATTCCGAAGAATTCGTGCGCGGATACGGCATGCTGGAGGCAGTCAAGCTCAATACCGAGCCGCATGGCACCCTGATCCCGGTGGAGCAATTCCTCAAGGCCCGCATTCAGTACCGCAGCCCGGGCGGGGCGCAGGGCGGCGCCTACCGTTATTTTTCCGCCGCCGACATTCTCAAGGGCAAAGTCAAGCCCGAGGAACTGGAAGGAAGGATCGTCCTGGTCGGGACCACCGCGCCCGGGTTGAACGACATGCGCGCTACGCCGGTGAAGGCCGATTATCCCGGCGTGGAAGTCCATGCCAACCTGATTTCCTCGATCCTGGACAACAACTTCAAGCAGCGGCCTGATTTCGTCATCGGCTTCAACTTTATCCAGGTCTTGCTAATCGGCCTGTTGCTGACGCTGGCACTGTCGGCGTTGTCGCCGCTGTGGTCGATTCTCGTGTCGGCGATGACGGCGCTGGCGGCGATTGGCTTCAATTCCTGGATGTACCAGGCCAATAACTACGTCTTGCCGGTGGCGACCACCTTGCTGCTGATCCTCGGGCTGTTCATCTTCAACGTGGCATGGGGATACCTGTTCGAATACCGCAAGGGCCGCGCCATCGTGAACCTGTTCGGCGAGTACGTGGCGCCGGAGCTGGTGGCGGAAATGGCCAAGGACCCGCAGAGCTACAGCATGGAAGGCGAATTGCGTGAGCTAACGATTCTTTTCTCCGACGTACGCGGCTTCACCACCATTTCCGAAGGACTGGAGCCGAATGCCCTGCGTGAATACGTCAATCTTTACCTGACGGCGATGTCGGAAGACATACGCGGCAATCGCGGGACCCTGGACAAATATATCGGCGACGCCGTCATGGCATTCTGGGGAGCGCCGATATCGCTGCCCAACCATGCGTCGCTGGCGGTGAAGACGGCGCTGCAGATGCAGGATACGGCGAGGCGGCTGAACGAAGACTTTGTCGCGCGCGGCTGGCCGCCGCTGAAGATCGGCATCGGCTTGAATACCGGCGAAGTGCGCGTGGGCGACATGGGTTCGGCGGTGCGGCGGGCCTATACGGTCATGGGTGACCCCGTCAACCTGGCTTCGCGCCTGGAAGGCATTACCAAGACATATGGGGCAGGAATCGTGGTCGGGCAGGCCACGCGGGACGCGGCCCCGGAATTCCTGTACCGAGAACTGGACCTGGTCCGCGTCAAGGGCAAGAACGAGCCTGTGCCGATTTTCGAGCCGTTGGGATTGGCCGAGGCCATCGATCCGGCGGCAAGAGCCGACTTGGAGCGCTGGCACGATGCCTTGCGGATGATGCGGAGCCAGCAATGGGATGCCGCCCAGAATGCAATTGAAAAACTGGCATTAGCCGCGCCGCTGGATGGCTTGTATCCGCTTTATCTGGAACGGATTGCCTATTACCGGGAGCATCCACCGGGTGAAGACTGGAATGCGGTGACCGTATTCGATACAAAATGACAATGAATGAGTTAAATTTATTGCTTCATTGATAATGGCTCGCATCCGCGGGCCATATTTTTTTAAAAAATTTAAAAAATTTTTGCTTCCAACCCTAAAGTTCTGCAAAACCCTGCCGTAAATGAAATCAGAAGACGGGCAATGGGCAAAAAAATTTAAAAAATTTTTGTTCAGAACCCTAAAGTTTCCTAAAACGCTGCCGTTAAGGAAAATAGACAAGGCGAAATGGAAATATTTTTTGGAACTTTTTCAAAAAAATCTTTTCATAACCCTAAAGTTTCCGAAAAGTATGTCGTAAATGAGACAGAAGGCGTGTAGTAGGAAGCTCAGTCAGCCCTTTTTGGACAGATTTTTGAAAATTTAAACAAGAAAAAAGCGGTGCTTTTTCTGCTTTATCCCGGATCAGCGGGGCGGTAATAAGAGCAACTCGATTCCCCCTCGAAAGCTCTGAAACCCAAGCCAGAAGCCGCTTTCCGCGCAATGTGTGTTTGCGCGCGCCCCGTGCCACCTGGCGTTTGTAAGACAAACGCTTACAGGTGGCATGTCTTCGTCTCCGTATAAAAAAACCGACTTGATCTTATTTCCGCTCAGAAAGCGGTGGATGAGAATTCATTACCGACTCGCAATATTGCGAGTCAGAAATGTCCAAGAAGGGGGAAAAATGGATACGAACGACATGATGGCTGAAATCCGCGATGCCAACCTCAGCTACCTGATGCTGGCCCAGCAAATGATCCGTGCCGACAAGGCTACCGCGATCTTCCGCCTGGGTATCAGCAAGGAAATCGCCGATCTGCTGGAAGGATTGAATAACGCCCAGATCCTGAAGCTTGCCGGTACCAACATGATGTTGGCACGCTTTCGTTTCGATGACGGCGCTATCCTGGGCATGCTCACCAATTACAACAAGGACCGTGCACTGGCTCACTCGCATGCCGCCATCCTGATGGCCGGCCAGCCTGTGGAAGAAATCGCCTAAGCGGTTTTCACCCAGTCCGTATTCAGCATAACCGATTACACGAGGTCCAACATGGCGAAGAAAAGTGTGGTGACGGAAGCCCAGGAAATCCGTCTGGCAATCGATCTGATCAATCTCGGCGCGCGCCTGCAGCTGCTGGAGTCGGAGACCACGCTGTCGCGCGAACGTCTGCTCAAGCTCTATAAAGAGTTGAAGGGCGTGTCGCCGCCGAAGGGCATGCTGCCGTTCTCGACTGACTGGTTCATCACCTGGCAGCCGAATATCCATTCCTCGCTGTATATCAATATTTATCACTATCTGGTCGAGCATGCCGGCATTTCCGGCATCGAAGCGGTGATGAAGGCTTACCGCCTGTATCTCGAACAGGTCGGTCCGCAGGGCGATGACGAGCCGGTGCTGTCGCTGACCCGTGCCTGGACCCTGGTGCGCTTCTTTGAAAGCAAGATGCTGCAGACTGCCTGCTGCAGCGAATGCGGCGGCCATTTCGTCGTGCACCAGCTCGACCTGCATCACAATTATGTCTGCGGCCTGTGCCATATGCCTTCGCGTGCCGGCAAGACCAAGAAAGCCAAGAGCGCCGACGCCATGGCGGTGGCTGCTTGAAATTGATTTTCGGCGTCGCGGCTGCAGCTTTTTCAGCGTTGTCGGCTGTCGCCGTATAGCCGCATGCACGCAGGTGAGGGCGGTGGTTCGCCACGTTTCTGGACGGCGCCGGCGCTGCGGGCGCTGCTGCACCAGTGCCTGGCGTCGCCGCTGAGCCTGCTCATCCTGACGGCATGGGAAGTGCGGGGAGGTGTGTCGGCCCATGTCCTCGTGGCGGCGATGTTGCAAGGCGGCCTGGCCGCCGGCTTGTCAGCCTGGCAGCGATTGGCGTTCTGGTGGCTGCCGATCCAGCTCCTGTTTCCGCTTGCCCTGGTCGGCGCGCTGGCTCTGCGCCTGCCCCCGTCCATCTTCCTCTGCCTGTTCCTGTTTTTCGTGCTTCTGTACTGGAGCAGCTTTCGCACGCAGGTTCCCTATTATCCCTCGACGAAACCGGTGTGGAATGCGGTGGCAGGCTTATTGCCGGAGCAGCCTTTACGCGGCATCGATATTGGCAGCGGCTTTGGCGGCCTGGTGCTGGACCTGTCGGCGCGCCGTCAGGATAGCCGTTTCGAAGGAATCGAACTGGCGCCATTGCCCTGGCTGGTCAGTAAGCTGCGCGCGCGCTGCCGTGGCAGCCGGGCGGAGTTCCGTCGTGGCGACTATCTCGCCCTGAATTTTGCTGACTACGATGTCGTGTTTGCCTATCTGTCGCCGGCGGCCATGCCGTCCCTGTGGGAAAAAGCCCACAGTGAAATGCGGCCGGGTACCTTGTTGCTAAGCCTGGAATTCCTCATTCCGGAACAGGCGCCCGATATCGTACTGGAACCGGTGCAGGGTGGAAAAGTCCTGTATGGCTGGCGCATGAACCGGTAGCGTTCTACGGTTTTGCCTGCCGGTTTTCCTCTCTGATAACGCATTGATTTTGTGTCCTAGTATCCGCCGCGCCACTCTATATTGAGGAAGCGCAATTAAGGTATTAATTAGAGTGTTTCCTGTGGTACATTTTCTACCTATACACTTCAGAAAAGTATGTTTTTCATGCGTTGACGTGTTGATGAGCGGTGTTTTCGGTTCTTTTCGGGCATTTGCATGCCGCTCTTGGCTGTTATTCTGAATCGCATCAATAATCTTGGGCCGGCTACCGGCCCTTTTTTAGACCGGGGTATCGCTCTTGCTAGTCATTATTGGTTACGTTGTCGTCGTGGTATGCGTATTCGGTGGCTTTGCACTCGCGGGCGGCCATCTTGGTGCGCTTTTCCAGCCACTCGAATTGCTGATGATCGGCGGTGGTGCGGCCGGCGCTTTCTTTGTCGGGAATAACGGCAAGGCGATCAAGGCGACGCTGGCTGCCTTGCCGACGCTTTTCAAGGGCTCGCGCTATACCAAGGCGCTGTACATGGAGCTGATGACCCTGCTGTTTGAAATCCTCAGCAAGGTGCGCAAGGAAGGCCTGATGTCGATTGAGGGCGATATCGAAAGCCCCGAGGAAAGCCCGATTTTCAGCAAGTATCCCGAAATCCTGGCGGATCATCATATCGTCGAGTTCATGACCGACTACCTGCGCCTGATGGTGGCCGGGAACATGGATGCCTTCCAGATCGAAAACCTGATGGACAACGAGATCGAGACGCATCACGCCGAGGGCGAAATCCCGGTGCACGTGATTGCCAAGCTGGGCGACGGCTTGCCGGCTTTCGGTATCGTGGCGGCGGTGATGGGCGTGGTGCATACGATGGAATCGGTTGGCCTGCCGCCTGCTGAGCTGGGCATCCTGATTGCGCATGCGCTGGTCGGCACCTTCCTCGGTATTTTGCTGGCCTATGGTTTTGTCGGTCCGCTGTCGGGCCTGCTTGAACAAAAGCTGCACGAATCGAGCAAGATGTTCCAGTGCGTGAAGGTGACGCTGTTGGCCAGCCTGAACGGCTATGCGCCGGCGCTGGCCGTGGAATTCGGCCGCAAGGTACTGTTCTCGACCGAGCGCCCCTCTTTCAGCGAGCTGGAAGACCACATCAAGAGTTCCAAGACCAAGTAACAGGCATGAGCATAAAAGGGCGGAGTCGACATGGCGGATGAGGCGCGGCCAATCGTCGTCAAAAAGATCAAGAAATCCGGCGGCGGCCATCACGGCGGCGCCTGGAAGATTGCTTATGCCGACTTCGTGACCGCCATGATGGCGTTCTTCCTGCTGATGTGGCTGCTCGGCTCGACATCGAAGGGCGATCTGCAGGGCATCGCGGAATATTTCCAGACCCCGCTGAAAGTGGCCATGGGCGGCGGCTCAGGCGCCGGCGACAGCTCGCACGTGATCAAGGGCGGCGGCAAGGATCTGACCCGCAAGGATGGGCAGGTGAAGGCGTCCACCGCGCCAGGCGAAAAGAAAACCTACAACATCAAGGCGGCGTCCGAACTGCTGGAAAAGGTCGAAGGCGAGCGTCTCCGAGCCCTGAAGAAAAAAATCGAGGAAGTCATCGCCAACAGTCCCATCCTGCGGCAGTACAAGAACCAGCTGCTGCTGGATATTACTTCGGAAGGCTTGCGCATCCAGATCGTCGATGAACAGAACCGGCCAATGTTTGCCCTGGCGAAGGCCGAGCTGCAGCCGTATACCAGGGAAATCCTGCATGAAATCGGCCTGGCGTTGAACGAAGTGCCCAACAAGATCAGCTTGTCCGGGCATACCGACTCGATGCCTTATTCGCGCGGGGAGAAGGGTTACAGCAATTGGGAGCTGTCGGCAGACCGTGCCAATGCCTCGCGCCGCGAGCTGATCGCGGGCGGGATGGACGAGTCGAAAGTGCTGAGGGTAGTCGGCCTGTCGTCGGTGCTGCCGTTCGATAAGGAAAACCCGGCAAGCCCGGCGAACCGCCGCATCAGCATCATCGTCATGAACAGGCGGGCGGAACTGGCGGCATTGCAGGAAAGCGGCGCGGTGGATGTGTCGGATGGCGGCACGACCGCAGCGAAGGAAGAGCAAAATGCAGGGGACGCGCAGGCAAATTGAGGCGGGATGGCCGCGGGTGTTTGCCTGTACTTTTGAAGGTGCCGGTGATAAGGTATTTTCATGACAAGAAAAAAATTATTGGGGACTGAGGTGAAGCGTCTGCTGACAGCCGTTGCCGAGAATGGCAATCAGCATCTGACCGAGGTCGAGACCGACCTGATGCAGACGACTTTTCTATTGGGCGAAGCGATCGAAAAGCTGTCGGCCAGCTTCATGGCTATCCATGAAACCGTGCGCGCGCAGCAGGAGATGGTTGATGCCTTGCTGGCTGGCGGGGAGCGCCCCGAACACAGCGAGGAGCGGCTCAAATCGCTGCAGGCCGACATCAGCACCCATGTGAATGCGGCCGTGACAGGCCTGCAGTTCCAGGATATGACCACGCAATTGATCGGCCGGACGGTGCGCCGCGTGACCGGTTTGCGGGAAGTGCTGGACTTGCTGGAAGGCGGCAGCGCCGGGGTGCTCGAAGACACGCCCGCGGAAGCCATCGCCGAAATCCTGCACAACCTGAACGAGCTGGTCGATAGCCAGGCCCAGAAGCTGGAAAGCCTCCTGTGGAAGCCGGTTCAGCAGACGCATATGGAAAGCGGCGATATCGAATTGTTTTGACGCTAAAGTAAAAAATTCAGAATAGACGGGTGAATGCCCGAAAACGATACAAGTGGGAGTAAAGATGGCAAAAACGATACTAGCAGTGGACGATTCAGGATCACTCAGGCAAATGGTGGTGTTCAGCCTGAAAGCTGCCGGCTATCAGGTGACCGAAGCCGTTGACGGACTAGATGGACTGGAAAAGGCCAAGGCCGAAAAATTCGACCTGGTGCTCACCGACCAGAACATGCCGCGCATGGATGGCTTGACGCTGATTCGTTCGCTGCGCGCACTGCCGACATACCAGAGCGTGCCGATCCTGATGCTGACGACGGAAGCCAGCGATGAAATGAAGCAGAAAGGGCGGGCCGCCGGCGCCAATGGCTGGCTGGTCAAGCCTTTTGATCCGCAACGCTTGACAGAAGTGGTGCGGAAGGTCATCGGCTGAGCCGCTTAGCGGCCGGCCGCCACAAGCGGCTGGTTGTGCCAGTTAAAAGGGAGTTCGATAATGACTGTTGATATGAGCCAGTTCTACCAGGTGTTCTTCGAGGAAGCCGAAGAACTTCTGGCGGAAATGGAAAGGCTGCTTCTGGCCGTCGACGTCGCCCAGCCAGACCCCGAAGACTTGAATGCGATCTTCCGCGCCGCCCATTCCATCAAGGGCGGCGCTGCCACTTTCGGCATTACGGATTTGTCCGAAAGTACGCATGCTCTGGAGACGCTGCTTGACCGTATCCGCAAGGGAGAAATAAACCTGACCGGCGAGCATGTGGATGCCTTCCTGGCGGCCAAGGATACGCTCAAGATGCAGCTCGACGGCCATCGCCATGGCGCGCCGGTGGACCAGGGCCAGGTCACCGACATGCGCCTTACTTTGAAGATGATGGCGGAGCGGGGCAATGCCCCCGCGCTGCCAGCCAAGCCGCAGCCGCGTGCGGCAGCCGCGCCGGCCGTCTCTGCGGCAGCAGGCAGGACGCGTTATCGCGTCGAATTGCCGAAGCTTCCGGAGCGTGACGTGACTGCTCTGGCAGGCGAACTCGGCATGCTGGGGACCATCAGCCAATCCGGACTGCCGGACGGCCGTGCCGTATTCACGCTCGATACCGAGGACGGCGCCGATAGTATCGTGGCGATCTGTTCCTTCATCGTGGATGCTGCCGACCTGAAGATCACCACGGAATCCAACGCGGCTGCGGAAGATGATCCCGGTTACGGCTTCTTCGAGCCGCTGCAATCGGCGGTCGACCGGAAGGAAAAGGAAGACGCCCAGGGCTATGGGTTTTTCGAGCCCATGCAGCAGGCTGGCGAACAAAAGGAAGCCGAGCAAGGCTATGGCTTCTTCGCGCCATTCGTGCCGGGCGGCCAGGTGCCGTCAGCTGCCGCCACGGTGGCTGCGGCGGCCGATGAAGCGGCAAGCGCCGCAGCAGCGAAGTCCAAGGGCGGGCGCCGCGAGGCGGAAAAGCCGGCCGCTTCTCACGCCCATAACGAGGCATCGGCATCGATCAGGGTCGGCATCGAGAAAGTCGACCAGCTGATCAACCTGGTCGGCGAACTGGTCATTACCCAGGCGATGATCGAGCAGCGCACCGATTCCCTCGACCCCATTCTGCATGAGCGGCTGCTTGCCAGCGTCAGCCAGTTGACGCGCAATACGCGTGATTTGCAGGAAGCGGTCATGTCCATCCGCATGATGCCGATGGATTATGTGTTTTCCCGCTTCCCGCGCATGGTGCGCGATCTGGCCGGCAAGCTGGGCAAGAAGGTCGAGTTCGTGACGCAAGGCGCGGCCACCGAGCTCGACAAAGGCTTGATCGAACGTATCGTCGACCCGCTCACTCACCTCGTGCGCAACAGCATCGACCATGGCATCGAGATGCCGGACGTGCGCCTTGCGGCTGGCAAGAATGAAACCGGTCGCTTGTCCCTGTCGGCCGCACACCAGGGCGGCAATATCGTCATTGAAGTGACAGATGACGGCGGTGGCCTGAACCGGGAAAGGATTCTCGCCAAGGCAAGGCAGCAGGGCTTGCCGGTATCCGACACCATGCCGGATGGCGAAGTCTGGCAGCTGATTTTTGCGCCCGGTTTTTCGACCGCGGAGCAGGTTACCGATGTGTCCGGCCGCGGCGTCGGCATGGATGTCGTCAAGCGCAACATCGAATCGATGGGCGGCGTGGTCGATATCCGTTCGCTGCGCGGTTTCGGCACCACCATCTCGATTTCCCTGCCGCTGACGCTGGCTATCCTGGACGGCATGTCGATCCGCGTCGGCCAGGAAATTTATATCCTGCCTCTAGCCTACGTGGTCGAGTCGCTCCAGCCCAATCCGGCGGATATCAAGGACATCAGTGGCAGCGGCCGCGTCATCAAGGTGCGCGGCGACTATTTGCCGCTGATTCCGCTTTACCAGATGTTCGGCGTCGACTCCGCCCGCACGGATCCGGCCGAAGGCATCGTGGTGATTCTCGAATCCGAAAGCCGGAAGGCCGCGCTGTTCGTCGACGAACTGGTCGGCCAGCAGCAGGTGGTGGTGAAAAACCTCGAATCGAATTATCGCAAGGTTGCTGGAATCTCGGGTGCGACCATTCTCGGTGACGGCGGCGTGTCGCTGATCATCGATGTGGCTGCGCTGCTGCGTTCCAGTCGCCAGTTGAATGAAGAATTAATCAATACGGAACAAGGAACTAGTCATGCAAGCAACTGACCAGACCAATGAATTTGCCAACGGCGAAAAAACAATGGCGGAAATGGCCGGAAATGAATTTTTGGCTTTCACGCTGGGCAAGGAAGAGTACGGCATCGATATCCTGAAGGTGCAGGAAATTCGCGGCTATGAGACCGTGACGCGGATCGCCAATGCGCCGGAATTCGTCAAGGGCGTGATCAACCTGCGCGGCATCATCGTGCCGATCGTCGACATGCGCATCAAGTTCAAGCTGGGCGAGCCGACTTACGACCAGTTCACGGTGGTGATCATCCTGAATATCGGCGGACGCATCGTCGGCATGGTGGTCGACAGCGTGTCGGACGTGATCATCTTGAATGTCGCGCAGATCAAGCCGGCGCCGGAAATGGGCACGGCCTTCAATGCCGACTTCCTGATCGGCCTCGGCACGCTGGAAGAGCGCATGCTGATCCTGATCGACATCGACAAGCTGATGTCCAGCGCCGAAATGGGACTGATCGACAAGATTGCCGCTTAAGATGAGAGACGGGCGGCCATGAGTCGTCCGCCTGGCTGAGATGTACTCACCCAAGTAGTCCGGAGTCAATAATGTTCAAGAATATATCCATCCGCTCCCGCCTGATCTTCGTTATTGCATTTCTTTCCGCATCGCTGATCGGCGGCGGCATTATTGGCCTGGGCAGCCTGAGCCATTTCAATAATGCGCTGAAGTCGATGTATCAGGATCGCCTGGTGCCGATGGAGCGGCTTGACGTGATTGTCCGGGCTATCGACCGCAATCGCCTGTCGCTGTCCGAAGCCGCCAGCGGCAGTCCGGACCTCGTCGCCGCCAGGCTGAGTGAGGTGGAAAAGCGCATTGCGGAGGTCAACAGCAGCTGGGATGCCTATGTCGCCTCGCTCAAGAATCCGGAAGAAAAACGCCTTGCCGAGCGCTTCGCCGAGGCGCGTGGCAAATATGTCGCGGAAGGCTTGAAGCCGGTCATTGCAGCACTGAATAGCCAGAATCCGGCGCAGGCGCAGGAAATCCTGCAGGGCGCAATGAAAAATGCCTACCAGCCGCTGGAGGAGAGTTTCGACGCGATGGTGCGCAACCAGCGCGATACGGCGAAGGATGAATTCACCAGCGGCCAGGACTTGTTCCACCTGGTACGGAATGTGTCGCTGGTCGCGCTTGCCGGCGGCCTCTTGATCGGATTCCTGATGGCTTACTGGCTGGTGGCCGCCATCTCCCGCCCGCTGAAAAATGCCGTCACGGTCGCACGAAGTGTGGCGCAAGGCGACCTGACGCAATCCTTTGATACCGATGCGCAGGATGAAACCGGTCAATTGCTGGTGGCCTTGCGCGACATGAATGACAGCCTGGCGACGACGGTCAGCCACGTGCTGACGGCGATCGACACCATCGGCGTCGGCTCGCGCGAAATCGCTTCGGGTAACGCCGACCTGTCTGCACGTACCGAATCGCAGGCCAGCTCGCTGGAAGAGACGGCGTCGTCGATGGAAGAGCTGACCACGACAGTGCGCCAGAATGCCGACAATGCACGCCAGGCCAACCAGCTGGTCGTGTCGGCTTCGGATTGCGCCGTGCGCGGCGGCGAAGTGGTCGGGCAGGTGGTGGAAACCATGGGCTCGATCAAGGAAAGCTCGCGCAAGATCGTCGATATCATCGGCGTGATCGACAGCATCGCCTTCCAGACCAATATCCTGGCGCTGAACGCCGCGGTGGAAGCCGCGCGTGCCGGCGAACAGGGGCGCGGCTTTGCCGTCGTGGCGGCGGAAGTGCGTTCGCTGGCTCAGCGTTCGGCAGGCGCCGCCAAGGAAATCAAGGGATTGATCGGCGACTCGGTGGAAAAAGTCGATACCGGCGCCAAGCTGGTCGACGATGCCGGCAAGACCATGGACGAGATCGTCACTTCGGTCAAGCATGTGGCCGACATCATGGCGGAAATCACGGCGGCAAGCCAGGAACAGAGCAGCGGTATCGAGGAAGTCAATCGCGCCATCGCGCAGATGGATGAGATGACCCAGCAGAATGCTGCGCTGGTCGAACAGGCCGCGGCGGCGGCGCAAAGCATGCAGGATCAGGCCGCAGCGCTGGCAAAGGCCGTGGCGATCTTCAAGCTTAACCGCGGCAAGGCAGCCGGCATCGCTCGTCCATTAGCAACGGCCCCGGCTGTTATCAAAGCGCCTGTACAAAAAACACCGCAGCCGTTGGCGCCGACCCGTTCTGCGGCATCGCAGCCAGTTGCGGCAAAGCCGGCGGCTGCCGCGCCGAAGATCGTAAAGCCAGTCAACGCCAGTGGAAATGGCGATGAGTGGGAAGAGTTTTAATGCCATTGAAGGATAGTCAGGCAGCGCATGAGCACAGTATTTTCTCAAGCCGGAAAAGTGGGGCAACAGACCGGCACGGGATCGGCAGGTCAACCCAAGGAATTCGAGTTCACCACGCGCGACTTCGAGCGGGTGCGGACGATGATCTACCGCAGGGCCGGCATCGCGCTGGCCGACAGCAAGCAGGAAATGGTATACAGCCGTCTGGCACGGCGGCTGCGCGCGACCGGCATGGCGTCGTTCGCCGTCTATCTGGATTCGCTCGAGCGGGATAGCGGCAGCGCGGAATGGGAGGCGTTCACCAACGCGCTCACCACCAACCTGACTTCATTTTTCCGGGAGTCGCATCATTTTCCGCTCCTGGCTGAACACGTGGCGGCGCTCAAGGAGCCGGTGACGATCTGGTGCTCGGCCAGTTCCACCGGCGAAGAACCGTATTCGATCGCCATGACCTTGTGCGAGGCATTCGGCAGCATGACTCCGCCAGCGCGGGTCATCGCCACCGATATCGATACCAACGTGCTGGCGGCGGGCGAGCGGGGCGTGTACAGCGCCGACCGCATCGAGCGCATGGAGCCGGAACGGATCAAGCGTTTCTTCCTGAAGGGGAAGGGCGCGCAGGCAGGCATGGTGCGGGTGCGCGACGAATTGCGCGCGATGGTGACGTTCAAGCAGCTGAACCTGCTGTCGGACAATTGGCCGGTTTCCGGGCCGTTCGACGCGATCTTTTGCCGCAACGTCATGATCTATTTCGACAAGCCGACCCAGGGCAAGATCCTGGCGCGCTTCGCACCCTTGATGAAGCCGGATGCGCTGCTATTTGCCGGGCATTCGGAAAATTTCCTGTACGTGTCGGACCTCTTCAAACTGCGTGGCAAGACCGTGTACGAACTGGCAGGCAAGAATGCCGTGGCCGGCACTGCACTGACGCGAAAGACATGAGAAGCAATCGATGAGCACCGATAATGTTGAAGAGTTCGCCAAGAACATATACTACGACCGCACGTTCGACTGCGATGCAGCCAAAATCCTGCCGGGCGAATATTTCGTCACGCCCAAGGACATGATGATCGTCACGGTGCTTGGCTCCTGCGTGGCGGCTTGTGTCCGCGACAAGGTCAGCGGCGTCGGCGGCATGAATCACTTCATGCTCCCCGATGGCAATGACGCTGATGGCCCGGTGTCGGCATCCATGCGATACGGCACCTATGCGATGGAAGTGCTGATCAATGCCTTGCTGAAGAATGGCGCGCGGCGCGAAAACCTGGAGGCGAAAGTGTTCGGCGGCGGCAACGTGTTGCCCGGCTTTGTCGCCATCAATATCGGCGAGCGCAATGCCCAGTTCGTGCGCAACTTCCTGAAGGCGGAAGGCATCCGCATCATCGCCGAGGATCTGAACGACGTGCATCCGCGCAAGGTGTATTACTTCCCGCGCAGCGGCAAGGTGCTGGTCAAGAAGCTCAGGCAGTTGAATAACAATACGCTGGTCAACCGGGAACAGGATTACGCACATCGCCTGCAGGCCAAGCCGGTATCGGGCGATATCGAGCTGTTTTCGTGACAGCCGTGTCGTGCAGAACGAGGGTGTGGAGAGTTAAGGCATGAAAACGAAAGTGTTGATTGTGGATGATTCGGCGCTGATTCGCAGCGTCATGAAGGAAATCATCAACAGCCAGCCCGACATGGAAGTGGTGGGAGCAGCGCCGGACCCGCTGGTGGCGCGCGAACTGATCAAGCAAACCAATCCGGATGTGCTGACGCTGGACGTCGAAATGCCCAAGATGGACGGGCTGGATTTCCTGGAAAAGCTCATGCGCCTGCGCCCCATGCCGGTGGTAATGGTGTCCTCGTTGACCGAACGCGGTTCGGACATCACCATGCGCGCGCTGGAACTTGGGGCGGTGGATTTCGTCACCAAGCCGAAAATCTCGATCCAGCATGGCATGCTCGAATATACCGAGCTGATCACGGAAAAAATCCGTACTGCGGCGCGCGCCCGCGTGAAGGCCGCGCCGCCGCGACAGCCCGCCGGCAGCGTTCAGCCCGACACCAGTTTGCCGATGCTACGCAATCCGCTTACCAGTAGCGAAAAGCTCATCATCATCGGCGCCTCCACCGGCGGCACCGAGGCGATCAAGGAATTCCTGCTGCAGATGCCATCGGATTGCCCGGGCATCCTGATTACCCAGCACATGCCGGAAGGATTTACGCGCTCCTTTGCCAAGCGGCTCGATTCATTGTGCAAGATCTCGGTGTGCGAAGCGGCCGGCGACGAACGTATCCTGCCTGGCCATGCGTATATCGCGCCGGGGCATTCGCATCTGCTGCTGGCGCGCAGTGGCGCCAACTATGTCACGCGCCTGGACCAGGGGCCGCCGGTCAACCGGCACCGTCCTTCGGTCGATGTGCTGTTCCGTTCGGCGGCCGAGTGCGCCGGCAAGAACGCCGTCGGCGTGATCATGACCGGCATGGGCAAGGATGGCGCGCAAGGCATGCTGCAAATGAAGCATTCGGGTTCCTATAACTTCGCGCAGGACGAGGCCAGTTGCGTGGTGTTCGGCATGCCGCGCGAGGCAATCGCGGTCGGCGCCACCGATGATGTAGGGCCGCTATCCGAGCTGCCGGGGCGGGTGCTGCAGTATCTGACAACGCACGGCAGCAGGGCTTTGAGGGTATAAGGACAACTTCGGGTTGTAAATAAACCAATCCATATGCGAAAACTGTTGGGTATTCGTAGATTTGGTAATATTACTCGTAAGCAATAGCGCTTCTTCAGTGCATAATAGCGGCATGGTTTAATGCAGGAGCGAGCCTTGCCGGTTATTTCGAAAAGCCGACAACTGCATTTTTAAAGATCGATGGAGTAATTCATGGCGAACCCGAATACCAAATTTTTGGTGGTTGACGACTTTTCGACGATGCGCCGTATCGTGCGCAATCTGCTCAAGGAACTGGGGTACACGAACGTGGACGAAGCCGAGGATGGCTCGATGGCCCTGACCAAGCTGCGCAGCGAACAGTTCGACTTCGTCATCTCGGACTGGAACATGCCGATCATGGACGGGCTGACCATGCTGCAGAATATCCGTGCCGATCCCGCGCTCTCGAAGCTGCCGGTGCTGATGGTGACTGCGGAAGCGAAGAAGGAAAATATCATCGCTGCCGCCCAGGCCGGCGCCAATGGCTATGTCGTCAAGCCATTCACCGCGGCGACGCTGGATGAAAAGCTGAGCAAGATTTTCGAGAAGATCGGTGCCTGAGCATGCAGGATGTGAATTTTCTGGTGCGCGAGCCGCTGCTTGATCCGAAGCAGCGCATCCTGGGCTATGAGCTGAGCTGGCGCAGGCCGGATGGCAGCGCTGTCGCGCCTGGCGATGAAGATGCCGCCGCCCTGGCGCAGCGCGCAGCCGAAGCCTTGAATGACGCTGAGGGTCATTGGCTGCTGGGCGAAAATATATTGTTTTTGCAAGCCACTCCGGGATTGCTGGCCGAGCCGGCACTGCGTGCCTTGCTGCCGCAAAAGACCGTGCTGTGCGTGAATTCCCAGGATCTGGATAATCCCGACTTTGCCGCTGCGATCAAGGAATTGCGCGGCGCAGGTTATGGCGTGGCCCTGACGGATGCCGAGTCGCTTGTGCGCGACAAGAACCTGCTGCTGCAGGTGTCGCGGGTGGAGATCCGATTCGGTGAAGCGGATTTCGCTTCGCAGGCCAGGATCTATGCCGCACTTAAGCAAACCAGCATGCGCGTGATCGGCCGCGGCGTCAGCAACTGGAAGGAATTCGATTCCTGCGCATCGCTGGGCGTGGACACCTTTGTCGGCAACCTCTATGCCACCGCGCGTCCCGGCGTCCAGGCTACCGGCCTGAACCCGGTGCAGAGCATGATCCTGCAACTCATGGACATGGTGCGAAAGAATACCGATGTGCGCCAGCTGGAAGCGGTCCTGAAGCGCGATGCCGCCTTGTCTTACAAGCTGCTGACTTATATTAATTCGGCCGGCTTCGGCCTCGGCACCGAGATTCAGTCGCTGCGCCATGCCGTGACCATGCTCGGCTATTCGCCGCTGTACCGCTGGCTGTCGGTCTTGCTGGCAACCGCCGGCACCGCCGCGCAATCGCCGGTATTGATGCAGACCGCCGTGGTGCGCGGACGCTTTGTCGAATTGCTCGGCAAGAGCATGCTGCCGAAGAATGAAGCGGAAAACCTGTTCGTCGTCGGCATGTTCTCCTTGCTGGACCGTCTGCTCAACATGTCGATGGAACAGGCGCTGGAAAATATCCCGCTGTCGGAGCAGGTGAACGAAGCGCTGCTCAAGCGCCAGGGCATCTACGGGCCTTTCCTGAGCCTGGCCGAGGCATGCGAAAAGGGCAACGATGCCGCGATCGGCAACCTGGCCGATTCGCTGTTCGTCAGCCCCGCGCAAGTCAATGCGGCGCATCTGGAAGCCCTGACCTGGGCCCAGAGCCTGAAGTTGTAATCTCCAAGGCCCGCGATTGCGGGCTTTGTCTTTCATACCTTTCCTTTCATGCCATTCCTTCCATGCCATGCGCATCGAAATGCCGGGGTTTTCACCTGCTGTTTCATCGATTGTCCTGCTTCATGCTGATCGATAATCCCATCCAATGGCTGGTCAGTGCGTCATGTCGACGCTACGGCGCAGCCGGAAAAGGGTAAGCGGCTATGGCCGACGACAGCGATCTCGAAAGAACAGAACCAGCCTCGCCCCGGCGCCTCGAACAGGCGCGCGAGGATGGCGACGTTCCGCGTTCGCGCGAACTGGCGACCTGCACCGTGCTGCTGGCCGCCGGCGTCGGTATCTGGGTGCTGGGCGATGCCATGCTGCGGCCGCTGCGCCGCCTGCTGGTGGCCGGACTGTCCCTCGAGCGGGAACAGGCTTTCGATCCTAATCTTCTTCTCACCAACTTGGGCGCCAAGCTTCTCGACGTGCTGATTGCTTTTGCGCCGCTGGGCGGGCTGCTGATCCTGGTTGCCATTTGCTCGCCGCTGCTGATCGGCGGCTGGCTGTTTTCCACCAAGGCGTTGCAGCCGAATTTCGGCAAGCTCAATCCGCTTTCCGGCATTCGCAACATGTTTTCCGCCAACGCCGGCGTGGAGCTCATCAAGGCCATCGGCAAGACGGTCCTGGTGGGTTTCGTCGCCTGGATCGTGATCAAGGGCCAGATGGATGCGGTCATGGGCCTTAGCGGCGAATCGCTCAAGGATGGCACCTCCCATCTGGGGCATATCCTACTGGTGAGTTTCCTGTCGATCGTCAGTGGCCTGGTGTTCATCGCGCTGATCGATGCGCCTTACCAGATGTGGCATTACGCCAACAAGCTGAAGATGACGCGCGAGGAATTGCGCCAGGAAGCCAAGGAATCCGACGGTAATCCGGAAATCAAGGCCAAGATCCGCCAGCAGCAGCGCGAGATGGCGCGCCGCCGCATGATGAGCGAGATCCCGAATGCCGACGTGGTGGTGACAAACCCGACGCACTATGCCGTCGCCCTGAAATACACCGATGGCAAGATGCGCGCGCCGCAAGTCGTGGCCAAGGGCGCCGACGACGTCGCCGCCAAGATCCGCGCCATCGCCCAGGAAAACAACGTGCCGATGCTGGAAGCGCCGCCGCTGGCGCGCGCGCTGTTCAAGCATACCGAACTGGGCGATGAAATCCCGGCAGCGCTGTACACCGCCGTGGCTGAGGTGCTGGCGTACGTATTCCAGCTGCGCTCCTACCGCCAGCAGGGCGGCGTGCGACCGGATGCCCCGACCGAACTCGATGTGCCGCCCGAACTCGACCCGCATAATCCGGCGAGCGCACCCGCTAATGGAGTGATCCAATGAACAGCCTGAAGCTGCCGGCCTGGTTGTCCGGCTCGAATTCGAAGGCGCTCGCCGCGCCGATCCTGATCATCATGATGCTGGCGATGATGGTCTTGCCATTGCCAGCCTTCGTGCTCGACATGTTCTTCAGCTTCAACCTGGCGCTGTCGATCATCATCCTGCTGACCTCGCTCTATACCGTCAAGCCGCTGGATTTCATGGCATTCCCGGCGGTGCTGCTGGTTTCCACCATGCTGCGCCTGTCGCTGAACGTGGCTTCGACTCGCGTGGTGCTGACCCATGGCCATACCGGCCCGGATGCAGCCGGCAAGGTGATCGAAGCTTTCGGTCACTTCCTCATCGGCGGCAACTACACCGTCGGTATCGTCGTGTTCGTGATCCTGACCATCATTAACTTCGTCGTCGTGACCAAGGGCGCGGGCCGTATCGCCGAGGTGGGCGCGCGTTTCGCCCTGGATGCGATGCCTGGCAAACAGATGGCGATCGACGCCGATCTCAATGCTGGCCTGATCGGCGAAGCCGAGGCACGGTCGCGCCGCCAGCAGGTGTCGCAGGAAGCCGAGTTCTACGGTTCCATGGATGGCGCGAGCAAATACGTCAAGGGCGACGCCGTCGCCGGCATCATCGTCACCATCGTCAACGTCGTCGGCGGCCTGGTGGTGGGGATGATCCAGCACAGCATGGCTTTCGGCGATGCGCTGGAAAACTACACGCTGCTGGCGATCGGTGACGGCCTGGTGGCGCAGATTCCCTCGCTGGTGATTTCCGTGGCTGCCGGTATCATCGTGTCGCGCGTGGCCAGCGATGAAGATATCGGCAACCAGTTGATTTCCCAGCTGTTCGCCAAGCCGCAGGTGATGTACATCACCGCCGCCATCGTCGGCGGCATGGGCATCATCCCGGGCATGCCGCACATCCCCTTCATTTTCCTGGCATCCTTGCTGGCCGGCGGCGCCTACATGATGACGCAGCGCGCCAAGCAGGCTGCGGATATGGCAGACCAACAGGCTCCCGACGCCGCCGCAGCCGCCGCCACCGCAGCGCCGGAGACCGAAGAAGCGACTTGGCAGGACATCGTGCCGGTCGATACGCTCGGCCTCGAAGTCGGCTATCGCCTGATCCCGCTGGTGGACAAAGGGCAGGGCGGCGAGCTGCTGCGTCGTATCAAGGGCATCCGCAAGAAGTTCGCGCAGGAAGTCGGCTTCCTGTCGCCGCCTGTGCATATCCGCGACAACCTGGAGCTGAAGCCCTCGGCCTACCGCATTACCCTCAAGGGCGTCGAAGTCGGCAGCGGCGAGGCGCACAATGGTCAGTTCCTGGCGATTAATCCGGGCATGGTCAGCGGAACCTTGCCGGGCGCGCCGACGACTGACCCGGCATTCGGCCTGCCGGCGGTATGGATCGAGGCCGGCATGCGCGAACAGGCGCAGGCAATGGGTTATACCGTGGTCGATGCCGGCACCGTGGTGGCGACGCATCTGAATCATCTGATCACAACCCACGCCGCCGAACTGCTGGGCCGTCAGGAAGTGCAGCAGCTGCTGGATCATTTGGGGAAGGAATCGCCGAAGCTGGTGGAAGACCTGGTGCCCAAGCTGCTGCCGATTTCTTCGTTGCAGAAAGTGCTGCAAAACCTGCTGGCCGAAGGCGTGCATATCCGCGACATGCGCACCATCATCGAGACGCTCGCCGAATACGCGCCGCACTTGCAGGATCCGAACGAGCTTACCGCGCAGGTGCGTATCGCCCTGGGCCGCGCCATCGTCCAGCAGATCTTCGCTTCGTCGAACGAGCTGGCGGTAATGACCCTGGATAACCGCCTGGAACGCCTGCTGATGCAGGCCCTGCAGACCAGCGGCCCGGATGGCGCCGGCATCGAGCCGGGTCTTGCCGACACCCTGGCGATGCAGACCGCGAATGCGGCGCGCCAGCAGGAACAGATGGGCCTGACGCCGGTATTGCTGGTGCCGGGACCGCTGCGCCCGCTGCTGTCACGCTTCCTGCGCCGCGCCATTCCGCAGCTGAAGGTGTTGTCGCATAACGAAGTACCCGAAACCAAGACGATCAAGGTCACCAGCCTGGTCGGCAACATGGCCTGATCCCGGGCGGCTTTTCTGGCCGCTCCTCCCTCCGATGGGTAAAACCCTGCAAATGATGATGCGGAATTGCAGGGGGTTTTCCCGGCTATTCCTTCGATGGCAAATCTTACTTCCAATCAATAATCCTATTAACGCGAAGTCCGGTAATTCATTCTTCATACCGGACGACCGAGAAATCGACGCAAGCGATTACTGGAACAAGCAGGCAGCACATTGAAGTGAAAGCCTAGTTGGAGGCAAGCATGAACGTAAAAAAATTCACCGGCGCTACATCACGCGAAGCATTGCGCAAGGTCCGCGATGCACTTGGCGCAGACGCCGTGATTTTGTCCAACCGCAGCGTGGATGGTGCAATCGAGATTCTCGCACTGGCGCCAGAGGACATGGCGGCACTGGCCGAGCCGGTTGTGGAAACCCGCGCCGCGGCTCCCGTTTCTGCTCCTGCCATCTCGCAATCGACATTGGCGGCACTGACGACTCGCCGCAAGGCTGAGTCCGCAGTCGAGACCCCGGCTCCTTCGCTGCAGCCTTCGATTTCCCAATCGACCCTGGCCGCGCTGGCGCCGCGCCATATGTCTGAAAACAATCAGGCTTCCCGCCTGGCTGAAACGCTGCATGCCGCACGTGAAGCCAATGCCGCTGCCGGGCAGTCCGCCACGGCTGAAATGTCCCGGATGATGGCCGAGATTCGCGCCATGCGCGGCATGCTGGAGTCGCAGCTGGCCGAGCTTTCCTTCAGCAGCCAGCAGCAGCGCGAGCCGGCCAAGTCGGCAGTGCTGCGCGAAATGCTGTCGGCCGGCTATTCCGCCAGCCTGGGCCGCTTCCTGACTGAAAAAATGCCATCGGGACTGACCGCTGAAGCCGGCATGGCCTGGATGCGTTCGATCCTGTCGCGCAACCTGACGACGCTGGATAATGAAAACGATATCCTCGACCGCGGCGGCGTGTATGCCCTGGTTGGCCCGACCGGCGTCGGCAAGACCACCACGACCGCCAAGCTGGCGGCGCGCTGCGTGATGCGTCATGGCGCCGGCAAGCTGGCGCTGATCACCACCGACGGTTACCGTATCGGCGGCTACGAACAGCTGCGCATCTACGGCAAGATCCTCGGCGTGATGGTGCACTCGGTGAAGGATGAAACCGACCTCAAGATCGCCCTGGCCGAACTCAAGAACAAGCACATGGTATTGATCGACACGGTCGGCATGAGCCAGCGCGACCAGATGGTGGGCGAACAGATCGCCATGCTGTCCGGCACCGATACCAAGGTGAATCGCCTGCTGTGCATGTCGGCGACGTCGAGCGGCGAAACCCTGAATGAAGTGGTGCGCGCCTATCAGGGCAGCGGCCTGGCAGGCTGCATCATGACCAAGCTGGACGAGGCCGCCACCATCGGCGGCGTGCTGGACGTGGCGATCCGTCAGAAGCTGAAGATGTATTACGTGGCTAACGGCCAGCGCGTGCCGGAAGACCTGCACGTCGCCAACAAGGATTACCTGGTCGACCGCTCCTTCAAGTTGAAGCGCGAAACCGCGCCGTTCCAGGTCCGCGATGCCGAGCTGCCGCTGGTGGTGGCCAACGCCGTGCGCGGCATGAACGACTCCAGCCTGCGCGAGGTGTCACTTGGCCAACTTCCGTACCGATCAGGCCGAAGGCCTGCGCCGCATGCTGGCAGGGCCGCGCCCGCGTATCTTCACCTTCCTCTCGGCGTTGCCAGACGAAGAAAAAAATGCGATGCTGGCGAACCTGGGCGCCTCGCTGGTGCGTTCCGGCAGCGACGTGCTGCTCGTGGATGCGCGCGGTGCGACCGGCAGCATCGCCGACCGCCTCGATGCGCCGCGCCGCGCCAGCCTGCTGGACGTGGCGCGCCAGGAAGGCAGGATGAGCGAACTGGTGCAAGCCATGCCGCAGGGGTTCGGCGTGGCGAGGCTGGTACATGCGACCACGCAGTCCCGCACGCGCCTGCAGGCGGCTGCTCAGGATGACTTGCTGATGCGCCGCCTGGACCAGGCTTTCACGGCGCTGGCGAAGGAGCACGATATCGTGCTGGTGGATGGCGAGCTGGGTGCGGATGACGAATTTTCGCTGCCCTTGCTGGCCAACGGCGAAGTCGTGGTGCAGGTGTCGAACAGCGCTGCGTCGATCAAGTCGGCGTATGCAATGATCAAGCGCCTGACGGCCAGCCAGGGGAGGCGGCCGGTCAGCGTGCTGGTCAGCGGCGTCAATGAGAAGGAAGCCAGGCTGGTGTACGACAATATCGCCCAGGCGGCCCGGCGCTACCTGGCGACCGAAGTCGATTTCCTCGGCTCGGTGCCCGCGGACGAACATGTGCGCCGCGCCGCCAAGCTGGGACGCAGCGTCGTGGAAGCCTTCCCGCTGGCGGGAGCGTCGCTGGCGTTCCGCAAGCTGGCTGGACGTTTCTCGATGGGCGAATTGGCCGGCGCGCAGACGCTGGGCGGAATGCGGATGGCGGGTTAATAATAAGGATAACGAAAGATAGATGTATACCGCGCATGGAAAATCGGACAAGAATCACCTGCTGCAGGAACATGCGCCGCTGGTGAAACGATTGGCGCACCAGATGAAGGCCAAGCTGCCGCACAGCGTCGAAGTGGATGACCTGGTGCAGGCGGGAATGATCGGCCTGCTGGACGCGGTCAATCGCTATGAGGATAACCATGGCGCCCAGTTTGAAACCTACGCGGTGCAGCGCATTCGCGGCGCCATGCTGGACGAGTTGCGCAACAGCGACTGGCTGCCGCGCAGCATCCGCCAGAACATGCGCAAGATCGAAGATGCCATGCAAAAGCTGCAGCAGCGTCTCGGGCGCCCTCCGCTCGAAACCGAAGTGGCCAAGCAGCTGAAGATGTCGCTGACCGAATACCAGGAGCTGCTCGGCGACAGCGGCGGCCACCAGCTGGTCTATTACGAGGATTTCCACGACAACGGCGAAGACGGCGAGCATTTCCTCGACCGTTATTGCACCGACCATGCGGACGATCCCTTGCAGGCGCTGATGAATACGGGTTTCAGGCAGGCGGTGATCGCTGCCATCGAAGCCTTGCCGGAGCGCGAAAAGATCCTCATGGGCCTATATTACGAACAGGAGATGAACCTGAAGGAAATCGGCGCGGTGATGAACGTATCGGAGTCGCGGGTATCCCAGCTGCATAGCCAGGCGATCGCGCGCCTGCGTACTTTCTTGAAGGAGCAGGCGTGGACTGGGCTAGCGTAGCCGGCATCGCACTGGCGCTGGGCGGGCTCCTGCTCGGCCAGTTGCTGGAAGGCGGCCACCTGGGTTCGCTGGTGCAGCCTGCAGCCTTCATCATCGTCGGCGTCGGCACGGTGGGCGCCGTGCTGCTGCAGAGCGGCCGGCAGGACTTCATGCGCGGCGTGCGCCTGGCCAAGACGGTATTCGTGCCGCGGCCCGACACCACCAATCTGATCGAGCAGCAGATCGTCACCTGGAGCACGCAGGCGCGGCGCGATGGTTTGCTCAGCCTGGAGCGCTACCTCGAAGGAGTGAAAGACCCGTTCCGCGCCAAGGGCTTGCGCATGCTGATCGACGGCATCGACCCTTTCAAGCTCAAGGATATTCTCGAAACCGATCTCGACAGTTACGAGCGCCATGAACGCCTGGCGATCAAGGTGTGGGATGCGGCGGGCGGTTATGCGCCTACCATCGGCATCATCGGCGCCGTGCTCGGGTTGATCCATGTGATGGAAAACCTGGCCAATCCCGCGCAGCTTGGCAGCGGAATCGCCGTGGCTTTCGTCGCCACCATCTACGGCGTCGGCCTGGCGAACCTGGTGTTTCTCCCGATCGGCAACAAGCTCAAATCGCTGCTGGCGCGCGAAGTGGCGCAGCGCGAAATGCTGATTGCCGCATTCTTCGGCATCGCGCTCGGCGACAACCCTCGCGTGATACAGGAGCGCATGAGCGCTCATCGGCGCTAGCCGCGGCCGTAAAGGGAAGGCCATGGCGCGCAAAAAACACGAAGAAGAACATGAAAATCATGAGCGCTGGCTGGTTTCGTATGCCGACTTCATCACGCTGCTGTTCGCGTTTTTCGTGGTGATGTACGCCATATCTTCCGTCAACGAAGGCAAGTATCGCGTGCTGTCGAATGCCCTGGGGAGCGCTTTCGGCACCGGGGCGTCGGTTTCGGTGGTCCAGGTATCGCCCGAGCGCCAGCAGGCGTTTCCATTGCGCCGGCAATCGACACAGGACAGGCAGCGCCTCGAAGCCATCAAGCGCGAGCGCGAAGTCATGGCAGGCATCGCCCGCCAGTTGCGCCAGTCGCTCGACCCGCTGATCAAGCGCGGCATCGTGCGCGTGACGCAAACCGGGCGCGGCGTGAAGGTGGAAATCAACGCCAGCATCCTCTTTGCGACAGGCGACGCCAATCTGACTGGCGAAGCCGGCGAGGTGCTGAGCACGATTGCGCGCATCATGAAAGATGATAGTCACGGTTTGCAGGTGGAGGGGCATACCGACAATGTGCCCATCAAAAATGCCGCTTTTCCCTCCAACTGGGAGTTGGCGAGCGCGCGCGCCAGCAGTGTGGTGCGCCTGCTTGCCGATAAGGGCGTGCCCCCGGTGCGCCTGAGCGCGGTCGGCCATGCCGACAACTTTCCGGTGGCGTCCAACGATACGGCGGAAGGACGCGCTCGCAATCGCCGCGTCGAAATCATGATCCTTTCCAGCCTTCCGGACATCGAGCCCGAACAGGCTGATGGACACGACGGCTCCGGTCACTGAGCAAACTTCAGGAACAATTGGAACGCTGATTCCAAGATCAGTCATCTCCCGTTTATTCATTCCGCTTGCCTCGAGTTAAACAGCGTTTATCGGGCATTCGCCTTGCGCGTTGCTTACGAATCAGTCTCGTAATATAGTTTGGTATATAGCGGCGGCAAGCTACCGGACTAAGGAGAACTGCAGTGCGCCTTTCGATATGCAACATGCTGGCAGCGGGATTATTCCTTGCCGCAGCCAGCCTGGCCCATGCGGGCGAGATCACGCTGTCTGCGGCTGCCAGCCTAACCAATGCCTTTCGCGAGATTGGCGCTGCCTATGAAGCGCGCCATCCGGGGAGCAAGGCATTGGTGAATTTCGGCGCATCCGGCGCACTGCTGCAGCAAATGGCTAAAGGCGCGCCGGTCGATGTGTTCGCTTCGGCGGACCAGGAAACCATGAATATGGCGATCAGCCAGAGACTGGTGAAATCGGCCGATCGCCGGGTGTTTGCGCGCAACTCGCTGGTGATGGTCGTGCCGCGCGACAGCAGGCTGAAGATCAAGATGTTGCCGGATCTGTCGCAGCCGGATGTGCATAAAGTCGCAATCGGCAATCCCGACAGCGTGCCGGTGGGGCGCTATGCCAGGGAGGCGTTGCAGGAAGCGCGGCTGTGGCCGCAACTGCAGTCAAAGACTATCCGTACGCAAAACGTGCGTCAATCGCTGGATTATGTGGCGCGAGGCGAAGTCGATGCCGCGTTTGTCTATGCCACGGATGCCGCGCTCATGCCGGATAAAGTGCGGATCGCCATGCAGGTGCCGCTGAACGAGCCGGTTCTTTATCCGATCGCCAAAACCGCAGACAGTGAAAATGCCATTGAAGCCAGCCGCTTCGTCGACTTTGTCATGTCACCGGCAGGCCAGGCTATTCTTGCCAAATACGGCTTTCTGAAGCCATAGGAATGGAGTAAGGCGTCAAGGATGAATATGGTTGCAGGAATGGATGCCGCATGGGTTGCCCTCGGTCTGTCGCTCAAGGTGGCTGGCCTGGCGACGGTAATCAACCTCGTGCTGGGTGTGGGCGTGGGTTATTTGCTGGCGCGCAGGAGCTTTCCCGGCCGCGACCTGCTGGATACGATGCTGACCTTGCCCCTGGTGTTGCCGCCCACCGTGCTCGGATACTACCTCCTCGTTCTGATCGGCCGGCGCGGCTGGATCGGCGCATGGCTGCATGACACCTTCGGCATCAACCTGATCTTTACCTGGCAGGGAGCGGTGATCGCCGCTTCCATCGTGGCCTTTCCGCTGGTATTCAAGCCGGCCAGGGCAGCGTTCGAGGCGGTCGACGGGCAGCTTGAAAACGCCGCAAGAGTGCTGGGCGTGCCGGAGCCGGCGATTTTTTTTCGCATCAGCCTGCCGCTTGCCTGGCGCGGCATCCTGGCGGGCGTGTTGCTCGGATTTGCGCGGGCGTTGGGCGAGTTCGGCGCGACGTTGATGGTGGCCGGCAGCATTCCCGGCAAAACACAAACCCTGTCGGTAGCCGTGTATGAGGCGGTGCAAGCCGGACAGGACGGTCTGGCCAATCTGCTCGTTCTGATTACCTCGCTGGTATGCGTGTCGGTGCTGCTTGCAGCAACCTGGCTGGCGCCGGATTACAAGCGCCGTCGTCGGCCTGTTTAGGAGCACGTGTGTTATTCGATATCGATATCGCCAAGGAGCTGCGTTCCGGAAGGCGCAAGTTTGAATTGCGGCTGCAGTTTCGCACCGATAGCCGGCGCGTCGTCATTCTCGGTCCTTCCGGCGCAGGCAAGAGTCTTTCGCTGCAGGCCATCGCCGGTTTGTTGCAGCCTGATTGCGGGTATATCCATATTGAGGGGCGCAAGCTGTTTGATTCCACAGACGGGATCGACCTCGCGCCGCAGGAACGGCAACTGGCCTACCTGTTCCAGGACTACGCGCTGTTTCCTCATCTGAATGTCCGGCAAAACATTGCCTTCGGGCTGACGCGCGGCTGGCGCAATCCACCGGCGGATGTCGGTGGCGCCGAGGTGGATTACTGGCTGGATGCGTTCGGCTTGCGCCGGGTTGCGCAGCAGATTCCTTCCGAGCTCTCCGGGGGCCAGCGTCAGCGCACGGCGCTGGCCCGGGCGCTGGCCGCAAAGCCGCGCGCCTTGCTGCTCGATGAACCGTTCGCGGCGCTGGACACGCCGCTGCGTGTCTCCTTGCGGCAGGAATTGGACCAGTTGCAGCGACGGCTGAATGTGCCGATGGTAATGATTACGCATGATATGGAAGATGCAGCAGTGTTCGGCGATGAAATCCTGCAGTTGAAGGATGGCGCGATCGTCGCTGCGGATGGCGATGCAGACGACGCGGTCATGCGGCGGGAGCCAGTGAATAACGCAAGCGGCGAAGGCAAAAGCGGAAACGGAAGCTGGGAAAACGGGAGTCGGGATGGAGAATGAGAAGGGCATCCAGCTGCAGGGTTCTGTCTGGCTGACCGTCGCCGGCGAAAAGTTCGGCGGGCATGCGCGCATCGCCCTGTTGTCGCAGATCGCGGCGTGCGGCTCGATCACCCAGGCGGCCAAGGCCGCCGGCATGAGTTACAAGGCGGCATGGGATGCTATCGATGAGATGAATAATCTTGCCGGCGAGCCGCTGGTCGAACGCGCTGCGGGAGGCAAAGGCGGCGGCGGCACGCGTCTGACACAGCGCGGCGCGCAACTGGTGGAAAATTTTGCAACGATCGAGCGCGAGCATCGCCATTTCATCGAACAGCTCGGTCGGCAGGCTCGCGGCATCGCCGACGATTACCTGATGTTCAGAAGGATGGGCATGAAAACCAGCGCACGCAATCAGTATTGGGGCAAGGTCGTCGAGGTGAGAACCGGAGCGGTCAATGACCAAGTCGTCCTGGAATTGCCAAGCGGCCACCCGATCGTCGCTGTCATCACGCATGAAAGCACGCTAGACCTTGGGCTGGCTCCCGGCGCCGAAGCGTTCGCGTTGATCAAGTCTTCCATGATCATCCTGGCAAAGGATGACGAACGCGCCCGGTTTTCCGCCCGAAACCGCCTGCGCGGCACGGTGACGCGCATCCAGGATGGCGCGGTGAATGCCGACGTGATCGTGGAGTTGTCGGATGGCGTGACGCTTGCGGCCATCGTCACGAACGAAAGCTGCCGGGAGCTCGCGCTTGCCGTCGGGGAGCAGGTGACGGCGATTTTCAAGGAATCCAGCGTTATCCTGGGCACACCGGCCTAGTCACGGCGTCGCGTCGCCGCAAAAAAAAACCGGCAGAGCCGGTTGAAGTACACCCTCGTAAATCTTTATCAGCCTAGCCGATCACCAGGCCGCGTCCTGCCGGGGTGACGGCCGATTGCCCATTGGGGCCGTACAGCGTCTGGCCTTGCGGGCCACCCTTGAGTACATTCAGCGCATTCTGGTTGCGCGCCAGGTGTTTGCCGATCAACATGCCATTGCTGCGATTGATTTCCTTGGCGGCTTGCGCGATTTCCAGCAATTCTTTCCAGGACTGGCGGGCAGTAGGCGGCTGCAGGCTGTCCAGCCAGGCTTGCATGCCTTGTTCCGTCGCCTCGAATCCGGCGGCAGTCAAGGCCGCGTGGCGTTCGGCAGCCAGTTCCGACATGCGCGCCACCAGCTGATTTTTTTCTTCCGTCAGCGCGGTGAGCGCGTCGACATCCGCGGCGACCAGCTGGGCTTGCTCTTTGTTCAAAATCTCGAGCAGCATGCGCGCAGTACGGTTTTCTTCGTGGAGCTTGTGCGCGGGGCCGGTGCCGGTCTGGTTCATGCGTATCTATGCCTTACGGGTATGTATCAAATCCTTGACGGAATCGAGCAAGCCGTTGGCGACCTTTTCAGGGTCGACCTTGAACTTGCCTTCGGCAATCGCTGCCTTGATTTCCGCCACCTTTTGCGTGTCGAACACGCCTTCGCTGCCTGCCAGGGCTTGCAGCTGCGATGAAATCTGAACGCCTTGCTGGGTCGAGCTGCTGGCGCTGGTCTTGGTCGCACTAGCTGCGCCGGCGGCCTTGTCTGCGCCTTTGCTGCCGCGCGCTTCGGTGGCGCCGACCGGCAGGCTGCCAGTTTTCTTGATCGAGTTATCGATTTTCACGATAGTTCCTTGTCTGTTTGGGGCGGATTACCCCTGTCCATGCCCATATAACGGCAGGCGCCGCCTAAACTTTAGGAACAAATTTAACATTAATTACGATAGTCGACCAGAATATTCTTCCATGTTTTCAATAAGTTACTTCCACTACGCCACCGATTCGCGCCACGCCGCTGACAATTTGTCCATTGGATGTCCTGGCCTGGACGACTTGTCCTTCGCCTGCGTTGTTCAAGGCCTTGGCTTCGGCCGAGATGCGAAATCCCGTGCCAACGGTTTGCAGGCGCACGGTCTGGCCCTGCTGGACTGCAGCCTGGGCGCGCAGGGCATCGTTGCGCAAGGGCGTTCCGGCCGGCAGCGACATGGCCAGCGTGCGGCCGAGCGCCTGCGAGGGATCGGTCAGGATGCCGGCCGGCAGATGCGTCAGGTCGCCGCGCGCCCTGGTCAGATGCTGGGGGCCGATCACCTGGCCCTGGGCAAGTGGCGCCGAAGTAGTCAGGTAATCGGCGACCACCTTGACGGTCGCCGGAATATAGACGGTCCAGGACACCGGCACGGTGCAGCGCACGCCGACCGTCGTGCGTCCCCATACCCGACTGCCGGGCGGCATGAATGCTTCCGGCGCGGCGCAGGCTATCAGGTTGGAGCGCGGATCGAGCGCGTTGGCGCTGATGCTGACCTGGCCGGGCAGGCCGGTGCTTTGCACTTTCAGGAAATGTTCGACGACCTTGCGGATGGCTTCCGGGTCTTGTCGCTGCGGCGCAGCTTGCTGTGCGGCCGCCGCGATGGCAAGCTGCATGAGCGCGATGAACAGGAGGGCCTTGGATAGCAGGTGCATGGTCTGGTGCGTATCGATTCTTTACGCTGACCATGATAACGAGGCCGCCAGGCTGCAAAGCGGGGAATAGGGCAGGATTTTATGCCCTTATCGATCGATCAAACGCGGCCTTGCCTGCCTAATATCGAGCCTGTACAAAACCATTATCGGCTGAAAGCGCAGTTTCTTTAGTCGGTGTTGAGGAGGAAGGCATGATAGGAAAGCTGGATGAATACCTGCGGTTCAACGAGACCGCATTGAATTTGCGGGCCCAGCGCCAGCAGCTGCTGGCATCGAATATCGCCAACGCCGACACGCCCAACTTCAAGGCTCGCGATATCGACTTCAACAAGGCCTTGCAAGGCGCATTGGCCAAGAGCGGGCCGCCGAATGCGCCGGAAATGGCCAGGACCGACACCGTACACCTGAGCAGCAAGAATGGCAATACGGTCGGCGGCGCGCCGCTGCTGTACCGCACGGAGCAGCAGGGCAATGTCGACGGCAATACGGTCAACATGGATGCCGAACGCAACCAGTTCACCGACAACGCCATTCGCTATGAAGCAGGCCTGACTCTCATTAACGCGCAGATCCGCAAGATGCTGAGCGCCATCCAGGGGCAATAATCATGTCGCTATTTAATATCTTCAATGTCGCCGGCTCGGCAATGAGCGCGCAATCGCAGCGCCTCAATGTCGTCGCTTCCAATATCGCCAATGCCGATAGCACCACCAGTTCCACCGGTGAGACTTATAAGGCCAAGCAGGTGGTTTTTCAGGCCGTGCCGCTGGCCACGCCGGAAGCGGCAGGCGTCAAGGTGCGGCAAGTGGTGGAAGACGCCTCGCCGCCGAAGATGGTGTTCGACCCCAAGCATCCGCAAGCCGACGAAAACGGTTACGTCGCCATGCCCAACGTGAATGTCATCGAAGAGATGGTGAACATGATTTCGGCGTCGCGCTCGTACCAGAATAACGTCGACACGATGAACGCGGCCAAGACGATGCTGATGAAAACCCTGGCGATCGGCCAGTAAGAAAGGAACCTAGCATGGCGACCATACAAAATACCAGCGGCGTTTCCGAGAGCCTGATGACCTCGATGAATGGGGCGAAATCGACCAAGGGAACCGACACCGTCACGGAAGCGCAGGACCGTTTCATGACCCTGCTGGTGACGCAGATGAAGAATCAGGATCCTCTGAACCCGATGGACAATGCACAGATGACCAGCCAGCTGGCGCAGCTGTCGACGGTCAGCGGCATCGAGAAAATGAACGTCGCGCTGCAATCGCTCATGGGCAGTTACCAGGCGAGCCAGACGCTGCAGGCGACCAGCATGATCGGCCACGGCGTGCTGGCGCCAGGAGACAGCCTGCAACTGGTCGAAGGCCAGGCATTGATGGGCATCGAACTGGAGGGGCCTGCCGACAAGGTCGATGTCACGATCCGCGACGCCAATGGCAAAGCGGTCCACTCCATCACCCTGGAAAAACAGCCGGCCGGTACCTATCCGCTTGCATGGGATGGCAAGATCGACGAGAACACGACTGCCAAGGATGGCGCCTACACCTTTGAAGTCAAGGCGACGACCGGCGGCGAGACGGTTAAGTCCACCGCGCTGAGTTTTGGCCAGGTCGCCAGCGTTTCCACCAACAGTCAGGGTATCAAGGTCAACGTGCCGGGCCTGGGCGCACTGAATTTTGCCGATATTCGCCAGATCCTGTGATCGCTGCGCGAGATAATTTAAAAGGGGAATAACATGAGTTTCCAGCAAGGTTTGAGCGGTTTGAATGCTGCATCGAAGAGCCTGGATGCGATCGGCAATAACGTCGCCAATGCCAATACCGTCGGCTTCAAGGCTTCGCAGGCGCAGTTCGCCGATGTGTATGCCAGCTCGCTGTCGGGCGGCGGCGCAGGCCAGGTCGGCATCGGCGTCAAGGTTGCCAACGTCGCCCAGCAATTCACGCAAGGGAACATCACGGGCTCGTCCAATCCGCTGGACGTGGCAATCAGCGGCAGCGGTTTCTTCCGCCTGAGCACCAACGGCACGATCACTTATTCGCGCAACGGCCAGTTCCAGCTGGACAAGAACGGCTACATCGTCAATCCCGATGGCGCGCGCCTGACCGGCTATGGCGTCAATGCTTCCGGCGTGCTGTCGCTGGGCGCCCCTGGCGACATCTATATCAACACCGCTGACCAGCCGCCGAGCGAATCATCGAAAGTGACTGCGCAGTTGAATCTGGATTCACGCAAGACCGCGATCGACCAGGCTGTCACGCCGTTCAATATCAATGACCCGGCGACTTACCATAACGCGACATCGGTCTCGGTGTTCGACAGCCTGGGCAATGCCCATGTGCTGCAAACCTATTTCGTGAAGACAGCGCCGCTGGCAGCCGATCCGCCGGGCACGCTCGCGACCTGGGACATTTATGGCGCAGTCGATGGCAACCTGTTGCCGGCGCCAGTAGGCGGCAATATCGGCTCGATCACCTTCAATTCGGATGGCACGATCAACACTGGCTTGACCACCATGCCGATCCCGAATATCCAGTTGCCTGTCTCCACTGGCGCAACCACGCCGATCGGCGGCGGCGCCGGCATCAGTGTCGACTTCACGGGAACCACCCAGTTCGGTTCGGCATTCAGCGTCAACGCGCTGACCCAGGATGGATTTGCCGCCGGCCGGCTGTCCGGTTTTAACATCGGCGACGACGGCGTGATCACCGGCCGCTACACCAACGGCAAATCGGCGACGCTGGGGCAGGTGGTGCTGGCAAATTTCGCCAATCCGAATGGCTTGCAACCGCTTGGCAACAATGTCTGGTCGGTGTCATCTGAATCGGGACCTGAACTGGTCGCCTCGCCTGGTTCCGGCAGCCTGGGCACCCTGCAGTCGATGGCAGTGGAAGACTCCAATGTCGACCTGACCGCCGAACTGGTCAACATGATCACCGCGCAGCGCTATTACCAAGCCAATGCCCAAACCATCAAGACGCAGGACCAGGTCATGCAGACCTTGGTCAACCTGAGGTAATGCCAAGCAGTGATTGATGCCGAGAGGCCGGGAGAGAAAACATGGACCGTCTGATTTACACCGCCATGACTGGCGCCAAGCACATCATGGAAAGGCAGGCCACGACTTCGCATAACCTGGCCAATGCCACGACCACGGGCTTTCGTGCCCAGATCGATTCATTCCGCGCCGTGCCGGTGCAGGGCGCCGAATTGCCGACCCGTGCTTTCGTGGTCGATTCCACGGTCGGCGCGGATTTTCGCGCGGGCTCCATTCAACAGACCGGGCGTGATCTGGACGTGGCTGTGCAGGGGCAGGGCTGGATCGCCGTGCAGCTGGAGGATGGCTCGGAAGCCTATACCCGCAACGGCAGCCTGAAGCTCAGCGAAAACGGCGTGCTGCAGACCCAGAACGGCTTGAATGTGCTGGGCGATGGCGGGCCGATCAGCGTGCCGCCGGATGTCGCCCTGGCTATCGCCAAGGATGGCACGGTGTCTGCCGTGTCCACCGCGACCCAGCCGGCAATCGGCACCGTGCTCGGTCGCATCAAGCTGGTCAATCCGGAACAGTCCGAACTGGTGCGCGGCGACGATGGCCTGTTCCGCCTGAAGAGCGGCGAGCCGGCCGACGCCGCCGAGAATGTCACGCTCATCGGCTCGGCCCTGGAAAGCAGCAATGTCAACGTCGTCGACGAGATGGTCAACATGATCAGCCTGGCGCGCCAGTTCGAGCTGCATATGAATTTGCTGAAGAATGCCGAGAATAACGCGGGCAAAGCCTCTCAACTCTTGGCTTTGAGCTAGCGTTGCCTGGTCCATAATGAAATCATGAGACGAGCCTGACAGGTGTCGTCAACGAACACAAAGCCAGCGGGAGAATGAAATGATACGTTCACTATGGATAGCCAAGACCGGTCTTGAAGCGCAGCAGACGCAGATGGACGTCATCTCCAACAACCTGGCTAACGTCGGCACCACGGGTTTCAAGAAATCCCGCGCGGTCTTCGAGGACCTGCTGTACCAGACCATTCGCCAGCCGGGCGCGCAATCGTCGCAACAGACACAATTGCCGTCGGGCCTGCAGCTCGGCACCGGTGTGCGCACGGTCGCAACCGAGCGCATTCACACCCAGGGCAACCTGCAGAACACCGGCAACAGCAAGGATGTCGCCATCCAGGGCGCCGGCTTTTTCCAGGTGCTGATGCCGGACGGTAGCGCCGCTTACACGCGCGATGGCTCCTTCCAGGTGGATAACCAGGGACAGCTGGTCACCTCCAGCGGTTTCGTGGTACAGCCGGCCATCACCATCCCCGACGCCGCGCAAAGCATCACCATCGGGCGCGATGGCACGGTGTCCGTGCAGGTGCAGGGATCCGCGGCGCCGACCGTCGTCGGCACCTTGCAGGTAACCACTTTCATCAATCCGGCCGGCCTGGAAAGCAAGGGTGAAAACCTGTATGCCGAAACCGCCGCATCCGGCACGCCGAATACCAACACCCCGGGCACCAATGGCGCCGGCGCCTTGTTGCAGAATTACACCGAAACTTCCAACGTCAACGTGGTGGAAGAACTGGTCAACATGATCCAGACTCAGCGCGCCTACGAGATCAACAGCAAGGCGATCAGCACGTCCGACCAGATGCTGCAGCGCCTGTCGCAACTGTAAGAGCGGCACGCAGGAGCTTAAGCCATGAATAAAGCGCTCAAACTGATTTGTTCGACTGCCGCCGCTGTCTACCTGACCGGTTGCGCGATGACACCGGATACGATCGTGCAGGGGCCGACCACGGCACGTCCGTTGCCGCCGCAGGCGCATCAGCCGGCCAATGGATCCATCTTCCAGGCAGCCACCTATCGGCCGATGTTCGAGGATCGCCGCGCGCGCTTTGTCGGCGATATCCTGACCATGACCATCAGCGAAAAGACCAGCGCAGCCAAGGCCGCCGGCAATTCCGGCAGCAAGAGCGGCAGTGCCGAGGGCGGCATCACCGCGCTGTTCGGCGCGCCGGCATCGCTCCTGGGACGCACCAGCGCCGGGGCTTCCAACTCCAGCGAATTCAGCGAAAAGGGCGCGACCAGCTCAAGCAATAACTTTACCGGCACCGTGGCCGTGACCGTGACGGAAGTGCTCCCCAACGGTAACCTGGTCGTCAGCGGCGAAAAGCAGGTGGCATTCGACAAGGGTACCGAGTTCATCCGTTTCTCCGGCGTCGTGAGCCCGGACCGTATCCTGCCTGGCAATAACATCATGTCCAGCCAGGTGGCCGATGCCCGCATCGAATACCGTACCAACAGCCATGTGGATGCCGTCGAAGTCATGGGTATCCTGACGCGCTTCTTCCTGAGCGTGTTGCCGCTGTGATGCGGCATCAATCGGAGCCGACCATGAAGATGTTTTTCTCAGTTCGCCAAGCTTTCCAGCGCAGCCTGTTGCTCGCGGCCTGCGCCTGCTGCCTGGCCGCCGCCCCCGCGCATGCCGAACGCCTGAAAGACCTGGCGAGCATCCAGGGCGTGCGTGAAAACCAGCTGCTCGGTTACGGCCTGGTCGTTGGTTTGGATGGCAGCGGCGACCAGACCACGCAAACCCCGTTTACCGTGCAAAGCGTGATGAGCATGCTGCAGCAAATGGGCGTGAGCCTGCCGCCGGCTTCGTCGCTGCAATTGAAGAATGTCGCGGCAGTCATGGTGACGACTTCGCTGCCGGCCTTCGCCCAGCCTGGTCAGACCCTGGATGTGACGGTGTCGTCGATGGGTAACGCCAAGAGCCTGCGCGGCGGCACGCTGCTGATGACCCCCCTGAAAGGCGCCGATGGCCAGATTTATGGCATCGCGCAAGGCAACCTGGTGGTGGGTGGCGCTGGCGCTGCCGCCAATGGCAGCAAGGCCCAAGTCAATCATTTGAGCGTCGGCCGCATTTCCAATGGCGCCACCGTCGAACGCGCCGTGCCGACATCGCTCGGCCAGGCCGATGCCGTGTTTGTCGAGCTGAAGGAAACCGATTTCTCCACTGCGGCCCGCGTGGTCGAAGCCGTCAACCGCGTGTTTGGCGCGAATACCGCCGCAGCCCAGGACGGCCGCGTCATCCGTGTCAGGGCTCCTGCCGATAACAGCCAGCGCGTGGCGTTTCTGGGCGCGCTGGAAAGCATCAATCTGACGCCGGCGCAGACTTACGCCAAAGTGATCCTGAATGCGCGCACCGGTTCCGTCGTCATGAACCAGGCCGTGACGCTGGAAAGCTGCGCGGTTTCGCACGGCAATCTGTCCATCGTCATCAATACGGAAAATACGGCCAGCCAGCCGGCGCCGATGTCCAACGGCCAGACCGTGGTGACCCAGAATTCGCAAATCGATATCCGCAAGGAGCCGGGCCAGGTCATGATGCTGAAAGGCGGTGCCTCGCTGGCGGAAGTCGTGAAGGCCCTGAACGCGATCGGCGCGACGCCGCAAGACTTGCTGGCTATCCTGCAAGCGATGAAGGCAGCCGGCTCGCTGCGTGCCGAACTGGAAATCATTTAATCAGAGCGCCATGAACCATTCCGTCGACATGACCGGCAAGCTGGCCCTGGATACCAAGGGCCTCGGCGCGCTGCGCGAGTCGGCGCGGCAGAATTCGCCGGAATCCATCAAGGCCGCGGCCAAGCAGTTTGAAGCCCTGTTCATGAACATGGTCATGAAGAGCATGCGTGAAGCCACGCCGCAGGAGGGCCTGTTCGATAACCAGCAAACCAAGATGTACACCTCGATGCTGGATCAGCAGATGAGCCAGACCCTGGCCAATCGCGGCGTAGGACTGGCCGATGTGCTGGTGCGGCAGTTGTCCGCCAACCGGGGCGTGCAGCCGGGCGACGCAGGCGAAGCCGGCGGCGCGGCAGGCGCGGGCGCTGCGGCGGACGGCGACAGCGCCGGCAAGCTTGGCGCGACGGGGCAACAACCGAATGCGCTGCGTCAGGCACAGATCGCTGCCTTCCAGGAACAAATGCGCCTGCAGAATGAAGAGGCGGGCGGCGGCGATGCCATGCTGTCCAACGTATGGAACCGCATGCCTGCTGGCGCCGCAGGTGCCGCCGACGCGGCCCAGCCGAGCAAGTCGACGGCACGTTACGCGCATGTGCGGGAATTCGAGGATCGCCTGTCTCATCATGCTGAAGCGGCCAGTCGCGTCACCGGCATCCCGGCCAAGTTCATGCTAGGCCAGGCCGCGCTGGAAACCGGCTGGGGCAAGCGTGAAATCCGCGGCGCCGACGGCAGCAACAGTTACAACCTGTTTGGCATCAAGGCCGGCGCAGGCTGGAAAGGCAAGGTTGTCGAGGTTGCCACGACCGAATACGTCAATGGCGTGCCGCAGCTGAAACGCGAAAAATTCCGCGCCTACGATTCCTATGCCGACAGTTTCCGCGATTACGCCAAGCTGCTGACCAATAATCCGCGTTATGAAAACGTCATCGCCAATGCCCAGGATGCCAGCAGTTTCGCACGTGGGCTGCAGCGGGCAGGTTATGCGACGGATCCGCAGTATGCCGCCAAGCTGACGCGCATTATTAAACATACCTTGTCCGCCTGAAGACCGGTCTTGAACGGCAGGGTGATATTGTAAAAAGAACAGGGCTGGCAGCCGGCGGATTAAAGTTTACCGATTGGCTGCCGAAAACCCTGGTAACGCGTTAATAGAAAGACCATCATGGCGAATATCCTCAGCATCGGCCAAACCGCATTGACCGCAGCCCAGGTGGGATTAACGACCGCAGGGCACAATATTTCCAATGCCAATACCGCCGGCTACAGTCGCCAGGTAGTCGTGCAGACCAATCGCCCGGGCCAGCAAAGCAGTTACGGCTTCACGGGCGCCGGTACCGAAGTATCGACGGTCAAGCGCATCTATAACGACTATCTCGCCAACCAGGTGCTGACGTCGCAGACATCGCAGAGTTCGCTGAACGCGTATTACACGCAGGTCAAGCAGATCAACAACATGTTCGCCGACGGAACGGTCGGCGTGTCGCCGGCGCTGCAGGAATTTTTCCAGGATGTGCAAAATCTCGCCTCTGCGCCGCCCGCCTCCTCGGGCGCTGCGCGGCAGACCATGTTATCGGCGGCACAAACCCTTGCCGGACAATTCCAGGATGTGAATAGCCGCTTGGCCGAATTGCGCGAGGGCGTCAATACCGATATCCGCACCAGCATCACCAGCATCAATTCGATATCGGGGCAGATCGCCAAGCTCAACCAGTCCATCGCGGTGGCGCAAGCCAGCAATGGCGGACAGCCGCCGAACGATCTGCTGGACCAGCGCGACAAGCTGGTGTCGGATCTCAGCAAGGAAGTCAAGGTTACCGTCGTCAAGCAGGGGACTGACTACAATATTTCTGTCGGCAATGGACAATCGCTGATTGTCGGCGGCCAGTCATTCGAGCTGACGCCGGTGGCATCCGCTACCGACCCCGAGCGGCTGCAGGTCGGATATGTATCCAACGGCAAGATCATCTCGCTGGCTGAATCCTCGCTCACCGGCGGCAACCTCGGCGGCCTGCTCGAATTCCGCTCGCAAACGCTGGACCGGGTTCAGAATGAGCTGGGGCGCATCGCCATGTCGCTGGCAAGCGAGTTCAATGCCCAGCATCACCTTGGACTGGACCTGAACGCCACGGCGGGCGGCGACTTTTTCAGCACCGGCAAGCCGCAGGTCAACGCCAGCACGCTCAATACCGGTACAGCCGTCGCTACGGCAAGCATTACCAATACCGCTGCGCTGACTGCCAGCGATTACCGTTTCGAATACGTCGGGCCGGGCAATTATCGGGTCACGCGTCTGAATGACGGCGCCATCACCTCGTCTCCCACCATCCCCATGTCGGTGGATGGCGTGAATTTCGAGATCAGCTCGGGAACCCTGGCGGCAGGCGACGTCTTCCTGGTCAAGCCGACCATTAATGGCGCGGCCAGTTTCAACGTGGTGTTGAGCGATCCGAACAAGATCGCCGCCGCTTCGCCCGTCCTGACGAATGCTCCGACGGCCAATTTGGGCTCCGGCAAGATCAGCCCCGGGGCGGTTTCCACGGGGTTTTCGCCTGCCACGGTCACGCCGGCCATCATGCTCGGTTTCAATGACACCACCGGCATGCTCAGCGGTTTTCCGGCGGTGCCGGTGACTGTCACGAGCAACGGCACATCCACTACGTACGCGGCCGGTGCGCCGGTGCCGTACACCGAAGGCGCTACGATCAGTTTTGCGAACATCAGTTTTTCGATCACCGGTTCGCCCAAGACTGGCGACACCTTCACCATCGGCCACAATACCGATGGCAAGGGCGACAACCGTAACGCGGTGCAGCTCGGCGCGCTTCAAACGTCGAAGGTGATGAACGGCGGGACCGCCACCCTGCAGGGGGCTTTCGGCCAGATGGTCAACCTGGTGGGTAACAAGACGCATGAAATTGACGTCAACATGGCGGCAGAAACCGCCTCGCTGGCACAGGCCGTAGCGGCACAGCAAGCGGAATCGGGCGTCAATCTCGACGAGGAAGCCGCCAACCTGTTGCGTTACCAGCAGGCTTACCAGGCCGCCGGCAAGGTCATGCAGATAGCCAGCAAGCTGTTCGATACCTTGCTCTCACTCGGCCAATAAGGACTGTCATCATGCGCATCAGCACCAATACCCTGTATGAGTCCGGCACATCGAGACTGAGCGACCTGCAAGCCCGCATGATGCAGACGCAGCAGCAGATTGCCACCGGTCGCCGTATCCAGACCCCGGCCGATGATCCGGTTGCTTCGGCGCGCGCCTATGAAATCAACCAAGCCAAGGCAGTCAACAGCCAGTACGCCACCAACCGCGCCACCATCAAGGACTCGCTCAACCTGGAAGAAAACGCGCTGCAGAATGTGACGTCGCTGCTGCAGGATGTGAAAACCATGCTGGTATCGGCAGGTAACGCCAGCTACAGCGACACCGAGCGCAAATTTCTTGCCACCGAACTCAGGCAGCGTTTCGATGAAATGCTGTCGCTGGCTAACTCCAGCGATGGCGTGGGCGGCTATCTTTTCGCCGGCTTTCGCAGTGATACCCAGCCATTCTCCAAGTCCTCCGCAGGCGCCATTTATAACGGCGACCAGGGTGAGCGCATGCTGCAGGTTTCCGCATCGCGCCAGCTTGCCTTCGGCGACAATGGCAGCGCCGTGTTTGAACAAATCAGAACCGGCAATGGCACATTCAGCATCAGCGCGGCGTCGGCCAATGCCGGCGGCGGGGTGTTTTCGTCAGGTATCGTGACCAATGCGGCCGCGGTGACCGGCAATGAATACAGCATCAATTTTTCGGTAACGGGCGGCGTCACCACCTACACGGTAACCAACGTGACTACCGGCGCTGCCGTGGTACCCGCGCCGGGTAATCCCTATACCAGCGGCGAAGCAATCGGCTTTGACGGCATCCAGTTTGAAATTAGTGGCGCGCCGGCTGATGGCGACAATTTTTCCGTCAAGCCAAGCGTCAACCAGAGTCTCTTCACCACCTTGCAAAATCTGATCGGTGCGCTGGAAGCCTCCGGCACAGGCGAAGCTGGGCAAGCGCGCCTGAATAACCAGCTGACGATCGCGCATGGCAATCTCGACAATGCGCTCAACAGTGTTCTGACGGTTCGAGCCAACATCGGCACCCGTCTGAAGGAAATAGACTCGATGGACAATTCGGGCAGCGACATGGATCTGCAATACGCAGAAACCCTGTCCAATCTGCAGGATCTGGACTATGCCAAGGCCATCTCCAGTCTCGTCCAGCAACAGACCACCCTGCAGGCGGCTCAGCAGTCGTTCGTCAAGATGTCAGGTCTTTCGCTGTTCAATTTCATCTGATATCGCTCCCGAGCGTCATGTAAAAGCCCATGCAAAGTCATGGGCTTTTGATTTTTCGAGTCACGCTTTTGCAACAGGACGGCGGCTTGTCGCACATATACCGCGTCAGCGCGCGCATTCTGTATAAAAATCCTTCGAATCATGTTAATGTTTCGTTAAGGCAATAACTAAAATTACAAATCCCATCCATCCGCCAAGACCAGTAGCCAATACTGGAATTCAAAGAACTACCAAACTCATGACGGAAGAAGTCTCAATCAATGAAGTCAACAAGCATTACCTGGACAAGGTAATGACTCTGTCCGAAGAAAGAGATGTCGAGGCGACAGAAGACATTTTTGACGCGCGCGGCATGAAGCTTGTGGCGAAGGGTGCACGCATCTCGCGTGACCTGCAGGAGCGACTGATCCTGCACAAGCTGCAAAAGCCGCTCGAATCCAGTATTGCGGTGGCCAATGGCGTCAACAGCGAGATCGTGGTGAACGCCGCCCGACAGTTGATGGATACTTTGGCGCCTGTGGGCGTGATGCAAAAGGCGACCGCCAACAAGGGGCCGTCGCCGCTGGATGTCATGAAACAGGCGAAGTTCGGCAATTCCATGAGCCTGATGCTGACGATCACCGAACGCGGCGGCGAAACCGCGCTGTCGCATAGCGTCATGGTCAGCCTGGTATCGGTTTGCCTGGCGAAGAAGATGGGGCTCGGCGAGAATGTCCAGAGCACGGTGGCGCTGTCCGGCCTGCTGCATGATATCGGCGAGCTGTATATCGAGCCCGAATACCTCGACAGCAAGCGGCGGCTGCGTCCGCATGAATGGCGACATGTCGTCGTGCATCCGCGTATCGGCGAAATGCTGATCAATGAGCTGGAGAACTTTCCGCCGTCAGTCGCGCAAGCCGTATCCGAACACCACGAGCGTTTCGACGGCGGCGGCTATCCCCGCCGTCTGAGCGGCAAGAACATCAGCATCGCAGGGCAGATCCTGTCGGTCGCCGAAATGATTTCCGGCGTGCTGATGCGCCAGGACCGTCCGCTCGAGCGCGCCGAGCTGGCGTTGAAAATCATTCCGGGCGAGCATGCCCATGAACTGGTGTCGGCGGTGTCGAGCGTGCTGCGCCTGTGCGGCGAGGAGCAGCAGGCCGCGGTCCAGGATAGCACCCAACATCAGATGGTCTATGACAGGGTGCAGATGCTGTCAGGCTGCATTGACGCGGCCCTGCAACATTGCCAGACGCTGGCGGATACGCCCGCGCTTAAGTCCCGCGCCGGCAAGGATTCCCTGGCCAAGGGCATACAGCAGATTTTTGCCGTCAAGCGCGCTTTCAACAGCACGGGACTGGAAATCTGCAAGAACGAGAATATCGAGGAATTCCTGGCGCATGACAAGGAAATCCAGTTCGAAGTGGCGGTCGCCGGCCGGGAAATACAATGGCGGCTGCATGATATCGCCCGCAACCTGGCGCTGCATTGCGCTACCCTGGATGCGGAAGAGGCGCAAATCCTCCAGCCGCTTATCGACCTGCTTGACGGCGCCGGCTAGGGTCAGCGCGGGGTCGCGACGGTGGCCGCCATATTGATGCCTTCCTGTAGCAGCCGTTCGATTGGCGTGGCCAGGTAAGGCAGGGTCAGCGCGATCATGATGAAGCCCACCCCGATGGCGATCGGGAAGCCGATGCCGAAAATGTTCAATTGCGGCGCGGCGCGGGTCAGCACCCCTAGCGCGATATTATTGATCAGAAGGGCGGCGACGATCGGCAGCGACAGTTGCACGCCGGCGCTGAAGATGCGCGTGCCCCACGATACCAGCAACTCCATGCTTGGTCCGATATTCCCCGCGCCGACCGGCATGGTGGCAAAGCTGTCCACCAGCGCGGAAATGAGCATCAGGTGAAAATTGGCGGCCAGGTAGAACATCAGCATGAGCAGGGCCAGGAACTGGCTGATGGCGGAGGAATGTCCTGACGATTGCGGGTCATAGAAAGTGGCGAAGCCCAGGCCCATGGTCATGCCGATGAGTTCGCCAGCCATTTCTACCGCGGCAAATACGATGCGCATCGACATGCCCATGGCCAGCCCGATCACTATTTGCTGCGCCAGGATCAGCAGGCCGGCAAGCGACATGGGGTCCACAGCCGGGACGGTAGGCACCGCCGGCGCCACGATCAGCGCCAGCAGCATGCCGATGCCGGCCTTGCTGCGCGCCGGGATATTCCTGCTGTTGAATAGGGGCGCCGTCGCCATCAAGCCGAGAATGCGGGAAAGCGGCCACAGCAGGCCGGCGATCCAGGCATTGAGCGCAGCGCTGGAAATGGAAATCATGTGATGCGATGCGGCGCCGTTATCCGATCATTCCCGGGATGCCGCTGAAAATCTGGCGCATGTAATCGAGCATGACCGACAGCATCCATGGTCCGGCGACGATCAGGGCGATGAAGATGCCGACCAGCTTGGGAATGAATGACAGGGTGGCTTCGTTGATCTGCGTGGCGGCCTGGAAGATACTGACTGCAAGGCCGACTATCAGGGCCACCAGCAGCATGGGGGCGGCGATCATCAGGGTGATTTCCATGGCTTGACGGCCCATGGTCATGACGGTTTCGGGAGTCATGGCGGATCCTAGTAAAAGCTTTGCGCCAGCGAGCCGATCAGCAGCTGCCAGCCATCAACCAGCACGAACAGCATCAGCTTGAAGGGCAGGGCGACGATTGCCGGCGACACCATCATCATACCCATTGACATCAGCACGCTGGCCACCACCATGTCGATGATCAGGAAGGGAATGAAGATGGCGAAACTGATCTGGAAGGCCGTCTTCAGCTCGCTGGTGATGAAGGCCGGCACCAGTACACGCAGCGGCACCTGTTCCGGACCCTGCACGGCAGGGCTGCCGGAAATCTTCAGGTACAGGGCAAGATCGGACTGGCGGGTCTGCTTCATCATGAATTCCTTGAGCGGCGCGGCGCCCCTGTCCAGCGCCTGCTGCATGGTGATCTTGTTTTCTGAAAGCGGCTGGTAGGCGTCGGTGTAGACCTTGTCCAGCACCGGCCCCATCACGAACAGCGTCAGAAACAGCGATAGACCGATCAGCACCTGGTTGGGCGGCGCGGACGGCGTGCCGAGCGCCTGGCGCAGCAGCGACAGGACGATGACGATGCGGGTGAAGCTGGTCATCATCAGCAGCAGCGCCGGCAGTACCGAAAGCGCGGTCAGCAGGATCAGCGTCTGCAGACTCAGGGTATAGGTTTGTCCGCCGCCGGGAGCCGGGGTGCTGGTCAGGGCGGGCAAGCCGGCTTGCTGCGCAGCCGCCAGCAAAGGCACGCCAAGCAGCAACAATACGCTCGCGCGGCATGCCAGCGAGCGGAAACGGTTGCAGCGTGCGGAGGAAGTCTTATTGGGCATTGCGTCTATCAATCTTTTGCTTGAGCCAGGCGCTGAAGTTGTCAACCTGCTGTGGAGTTGCCTGCTCCGGTGAAGGTGCATTTTCGGGGCGCGGCATGGTCGAGAGCGCATTGACCTGTCCGGGAGCGACGCCGACGACAATCCACTGGCCGGCGACTTCGACGACGACGACCCGCTCACGGTTACCGACCGAAACGCCGCCGACGATTTTAACCGGCGCATTGCCGGTCAGGCGGGATATGTTGAAGCGCTTGAGCATCCAGGCGATTGCCGCCAGCAGGCCCAGCACGATGACCAGTCCCATCAGGACCTGGAAGAATCCGCTTGCCGAAGCGGCAGCACTTTGCGGCGCCGCCGTGGCCGCGGTCTGTGCGGCAGCATTTTGCGCGGTGAACAGCAGCGCCGGCAATGCGGTGCAAACGCCGTGCTGCGCCCAATGGCGGAAGCGGAAAATGCCCATCATTTATTCAGCTTGCGGATGCGTTCTGACGGGGAAATGATGTCCGTCAGGCGGATACCGAACTTGTCATTGACCACCACCACCTCGCCTTGGGCGATCAGGCAGCCGTTCACCAGAACGTCCATCGGTTCGCCCGCCAGTCCGTCCAGTTCAACCACGGAACCCTGCGCCAGCTGAAGCAGGTTCTTGATGGCGATCTTGGTGCGGCCCAGCTCCACCGTCAGCTGCACCGGGATATCGAGGATGAACTCGATATCGTTGTGCGTGGATGTCTTGGAACCTGCGGCGAAATCCTGGAAAACCGGCGCGGCTGCGGCCGGCTGAGGCGCAGCTGTCGCTGCCTCGCTTTGGGTTTGTTCGGCGATCGCCGCAGCCCAATCGTCTTCGATACTGGCCTGGTTGTCGTTTTCGTCAGCCATTTTCTTCTCCTTGCGCAAATTCGCCACCATGGGTCAGCAATTTTTCAACCCGTAGCGCGTACTGACCGTTGAATTTTCCGTAACTGCATTCCATCACCGGCACGCTGTCGACTTCTGCAGCGATGGTCGATGGGACTGTGATTGGAATGATGTCACCGGCTTTCATGTTCAAAATATCGCCGAAGGTGACACGGGCGGTTCCCATGTTGGCCACCAGTTCCACTTCGGCGGATTGGATCTGCTGCGTCATCAGGCGCACCCAGCGCTTATCCATTTCCAGGGTTTCGCCCTGCATGCTGGAGGTCAGCAGATCGCGAATCGGTTCGATCATCGAATACGGCGTGCAGAAATGCATTTCGCCGGAGACCGGGCCCAATTCAATCGTGAAAGTGGTGGACACCACCACTTCGTTCGGCGTCGCGATATTGGCGAACTGCGTGTTCATCTCGGAACGGATGTACTCGAATTCGACCGGATACACCGGTTCCCATGACTTCGCATAATTCTCGAAAACGATTTCCAGCACGCGCTGGATGATGCGCTGCTCGGTCTGGGTGAAGTCGCGACCTTCGACACGGGTATGGAAGCGGCCATCGCCGCCGAACAGGTTATCGACCAGCAGGAACACCAGGTTCGGATCGAATACGATCAGCGCAGTGCCGCGCAGCGGCTTGATATGAACCAGGTTGAGGTTGGTGGGGACTACCAGGTTGCGGATGAATTCGCTGTACTTCGATACCCGTACCGGGCCGATCGACACTTCGGCGGTGCGCCGCAGGAAATTGAACAGGCCGATGCGCAGCAGGCGGGCAAAGCGTTCGTTGATGATTTCCAGCGTCGGCATGCGGCCGCGGACGATGCGCTCCTGCGTCGCCAGGTTATAGGGACGCACTCCTGACACATCTTCAGGCGCCGGGGAGTCGTCCAGGTCGCCATTGACGCCGCGTAGAAGGGCGTCAACTTCTTCTTGTGAAAGGAAATTTTCAGACATGGCAGTCTTACTGAATCACGAACGAGGTAAAAAACACATTGGACATTTCCTGCTCCTCGCCGCCCGGCGAAAACGGCTGCTTGGAGAGGTTAAGTATTTCCTCTGCCAGCTTATTCTTGCCCTCGACGGTGGAAATCTCGGAAGCTTTCTTGCCCGATAAAAGCAGTAATAACCGGCTGCGGAGCTGCGGCAGGTAAGGCTTCAAATGTTCCAGTTGCTTTTCGTCGCCAACCTGCAGCGAGAACGCCACCTGGAGATACTGGTCGCCCATGCCGTCGGGCTGCAGGTTGACGGTGAAAGGTTCCATGGCCAGCAATACGGGCGGCTTTCCCGGATCGACTTTCTTCTTTTCTGCCTTGTGCGGAGTGGCCGGCTTCTGTCCCAGAAAATACCAGGTGCCACCGCCGGCCGCGGCTGCGCCAAGCACCAGCGCGACCAGGATCACCGGGAGCTTGCTTTTGGATTTCGCAGTCTCCGCCCCTTCGGCGCCTTTGGCGGGCGCTTTTGTTCCGGCTTTAGGAGAAGTCGCCATGTACGTATCCTTGCGTTCTACTTATTCGAATAAGGTAATTATTGAAAAAAATCCGTTGGCTGCATACCTCGAACAGAGCGGGGAAGCAACCGCATATCGGCGCTATTGTTTTGCCGCTCCTGTGTCGAAATGGCCGCGCGTTTAAACAAAGGTATCGACCAGTCCCTGTCCCTGCGTAATCTGGGTAACGCGTGTCACGGCCGGCTGCGAGGCGTCATTGCCGGCCATGCCAGCCGAACCGCCATTTCCTTGCGACGCCGAACGCTCGCCCGGCTGGTCATGCCGCTCCGGCATGCCGGCGCTGACCGATGCCTGGCCAAGCTGCACGCCTGCCTCGCTCATCATGTCGCGCAGTTTCGGCAGGGCGGCTTCCAGGGCTTGCCTGACTTCGGGCTGGGCCGCATAAAAGCTTGCATCGGCCTGGCCATTGTTGACGTTAAGGACGATCTGCATGGGGCCGAGATCCGGCGGATTCAGGCTGAGCGAAGCCGACTGCTGGGCACCGCCGACCATCCAGACGACTTTTTGTCCCAGGGCCTGATCCCAGTTTGGCGTGCCGACCCGCGGCGCCAGGTGGTCCGTGACCTTGCCGGCTGCCAGTTGAGCCAGTTCCTGCGCGCCTTGCATATGCGCGGCAGGGATAGCCAGGGCCGGTGTTTCCTGCGCCTTCGCCGACGCAAGCTCTGTCAGCTTATCGAGTGATTTGCCTCGTGCGGAGTCGGTTGCCGCATTCGCATCGGTGGCATCCCGCAGCGACGCCATAAAGTCGGCGTTGCCGTCGGCACGCTTATCCGCGCCGTCGCCGACAGCCAGCAAATCGGCTTTGCCTGCGCGCTTGGCGCCATCGGCTGCGACATCGCGGATTCCCGCGCCGGCCTGGCTATCCGCCGCGCCTGCGCCATCGTTTGCTCTTTGCTGCAGCAACAGGGCGCCGGCCGCCTCGGCCAACAGTTGGGTTGCGGTCGGCTGGGCATTGCCGGCATCGGCGGATTCCTCGGTGCGATCCTGTTCCTGGTCGCCGCTACCCTTGCTGGCTTCGGTCTTGTTGCCTTGTGTGGAGTCAGTCTTGTTCGCTGTTTGCGCTGCAGGACGGGCTTCCGGCGTCTTGTTGTTTGCCGGCGATGGCGTCGGTGTCTGCGTGCGCGGCTGAGCGCTATCGCGCCGGTCGGCAATCTGCTGCGACAGCATCTGGTTGAAGGCGCTATTGGAAACGTTTCCAGCCGATTTGGTCGTAGCCGTGCCCGCAGCAGGGTTGGAAATATTCAGTATCGCTGGAGTCTGCATGATGTCGTCACCGTTGTTTCGTTGATCTTGTCGCGTTCTGTTCTTGTGGCCTGTCAGCGCTTGAACATGGCGCTGCGCGAGGCGTATTCATCCATCTGTTTCTGTTCCCGCTTGTTTTCCTTGAGCTGCCTTGCGCTTTCCGCCCTGGTCGCGAGAGTGTCGTAGGACATGCGTTTTTTTTCGCATTCCTGCCACTTCCTGCGCTCGTTCTCGATGCGGTTCTTCGCATTTTGCACGACGGCCTGCTGGCTGGCGATCGCGGTATCGAGCTTGCCGATGAATACCTGAAAGTTCCGATATTCCACCGCCGAGATGCCCGTCGCCTGATTGCTCTGGAAGCGCGCCGCGTATTCGTCGCGATAACCCACCAGCAGATTCAGCTTCTTCTCCGTTTCCTCGGCTGCGCGAATGGCTTCGCCAAGGCGCGTGGCCGCTTCGTCGCTATCCTTGGAAGCGAGGTCGATCAGTGTATGCAGTGCAGAGGGATTGGCCATGTTGTCATCTTAAACGATTCGGCCCGGTTTCAATCAAGGGAATAGAGAGGCAAGTTGCTGCAAACTCTCGGTTATGCCAGCGCGTTCGCTGATATCTTGTTGCAAATATTTCTCTATTTGCGGGAAGAGGGCGATCGCCTGGTCCAGCACCGGGTCGCTGCCATGGGCATAGGCGCCGACGCTGATCAGGTCGCGGTTGCGCTGGTAGCGGGACGTCAGTTGCTTCAGACGCCGCGCCAGTTGCTGATGGCCGCTCTCGGTAATATTGTGCATCGCCCGGCTGATCGATTGTTCGATATCGATGGCCGGGTAGTGGCCTGCTTCGGCCAGGCTACGGTTGAGCACGATATGGCCGTCCAGGATCGCGCGGGCGGAATCGGCGATCGGGTCCTGCTGATCGTCGCCTTCGGTCAATACGGTGTAGAAGGCGGTGATCGAACCGCCGCCGGGCTTGCCATTGCCGGCACGCTCGACCAGCGCCGGCAGCTTCGCGAACACCGAAGGCGGATAACCCTTGGTGGCCGGCGGCTCGCCGATCGCCAGCGCGATTTCACGCTGCGCCATGGCGTAGCGGGTCAGGGAATCCATGATCAACAAGACATGCTTGCCTTCGTCGCGGAAATGCTCGGCTATCGCCGTGGTATAGGAAGCGCCCTGCAAGCGCATCAGCGGCGGCGTATCGGCCGGCGCGGCGACGACCACCGAACGGGCCAAGCCTTCCGGGCCGAGGATCTGTTCGATGAATTCCTTGACCTCGCGTCCGCGTTCGCCGATCAGGCCCACCACGATCACGTCGGCAGTGGTATAGCGCGCCATCATGCCGAGCAGGACCGACTTGCCGACGCCCGAACCGGCAAACAGGCCCATGCGCTGGCCGCGGCCGACCGTCAGCATGCTGTTGATGGCCCGCACGCCCACGTCGAGAATATGCGAAATCGGCTCGCGCCCAAGCGGGTTGGCGGCGCGCACGTTCAGCGGCGCGGCATGCCGGGCATGCAGCGGGCCCAGGTTGTCGAGCGGGCGGCCGGCGGCATCCAGCACGCGGCCCAGCAATTCGTCGCCGACCGGAAGATGGCGGCCGCGGTCGCTCGGGCGGCGGCGGGGATGATTGACGGTACCGGGTGCCGGCAGCGACTGCACCGGCTCCACCGGAAAAACCCGGCTGCCGGGCACGACGCCTTCGACATCGCTTTGCGGCATTAAAAACAGCTTGTCTTCGTTGAAACCGACTACCTCGGCCTCGATCTTTGTCCCGTTCGGCAGCGGAATGGTGCAGGCGCTGCCGACGGCAAGTTTCAGTCCGACCGCTTCCATGACCAGCCCCGCCACACGCGTCACGCGTCCCGACACCTGCATCGGTTCGGCGATCGCCGTCAATTCGCGGCAGTCGCGCAAATAGGCTTGCCAGCGTTCGGTGTGGGAGGCGAGGGTGCTCATTATTTAAGCCAATCCGACTGTTGGCCGAGCGTCTCGGCCAAGCGCTGCCAGCGCGTTTCGATGGTGGCGTCGATCTGGTTGGTCGCCGTGTCGATGCGGCAGCCGCCACGCTGGATATGCTCGTCCTCGACGATGCGCCAGCCGGCCTTGTCCAGCTCGTCGTGCATCTGCGCCTTGACCAGCGCTGCATCGGCGGGGTTCAGCATCAGCAGGGCGGGCTGCTGCAGGCTCGGCAGATAGCGGATCGCTTCGCTGACGATCGGCATCATCAGTTCGGGCCGCACCGCCAGCGCGGTTTTCAGCATGGCTTTCGCCAGATCCAAAGCGAGATGCAGGACATCGCTGGCGATGGCCTGGTCAGCCTTGGCAATTTCGCTGCCAAGCTGGGCGGTGATCTCGTGCAGATGGGCGACTTCCCTGGCCGCATCGGCGCGTCCCTGCTCGATGCCTTCCGCATAGCCCTCGGCGCGTCCTTCCGCCAGTCCCTCGGCGAGGCCTTCGGCATGACCTTTGGCGCGGGCTTCCTCGCGGATAGCGGCGATTTCCTCGATCGTGACCTTCGGCGCAGCCGGCTGCGGTGCCGGCCTGGGCGGGTCGAACGAATTCAGTTCCCAGCGCTGGAACGCGGTTTGCAATTCCTTCGGCAAAATCGTGTCAGACATACGCATCCTCGCCCTTGGCGCCCAGTATGATCTGGCCTTCGTCGGCCAGGCGGCGGATGATCTGCAGGATTTCCTTCTGCTGAGCCTCGACTTCCGAAAGCCGCACCGGACCTTTCGATTCGAGATCGTCGCGCATCATTTCGGCGGCGCGCGATGACATGTTCTTGAAGAATTTTTCACGCAGTTCCTGGCTGGCGCCTTTCAATGCGACGATCAGCGATTCCGACTGAACCTCGCGCAGCAGGATCTGGATGCCGCGGTCTTCGATATCGAGGACGTTATCGAACACGAACATTTCGTCCATGATCCTTTGCGCCATGTCGGCATCGTAGTTTTTCAGGTTCGACAATACCGATTGCTCGGTTTCGCTCGATAGGAAGTTCATGATTTCGGCCGCGGCGCGGATGCCGCCCATCGGTTTTTTCTTGATGCTTTCGTTACCCGACAGGAGCTTGGTCAGCACATCGTTCAGTTCGCGCAAGGCGCCCGGCTGCACGCCATCGAGCGTGGCGATGCGCATGATGACATCGTTGCGCAGGCGCTCGGTGAAATGGTCCAGCACTTCACAGGCATGGTAGCGCTCCAGGTGCACCAGGATGGTGGCGATGATCTGCGGATGCTCGTTGCGGATCAGTTCCGCCACCGATTGCGCATCCATCCACTTCAGGCTTTCAATGCCGGAAGCGTCGCGCGAACCGAGGATGCGGTTAAGCAGAGAGGCGGCCTTGTCGTCGCCCAGCGCCTTGGTCAGCACCTGGCGGATGTATTCGTCCGAATCGACGCCCAGCGCCGATGCCTGTTCGGTCTCCTTGCGGAACTCGTTCAGCACCTCATCCAGCCGCGAATTGGCCACGCCTTTCATGGTGGCCATGGCTGCGCCCAGCTTTTGCACTTCGCGCGGACCAAGGTATTTCATGACTTCCGCAGCTTCGTCTTCGCCCAGCGCGAGCATCAGGATCGCGCCTTTTTCAACGCCGACATCACTCATTTGTACCCACCCATGTCTTGACTATGTTGGCAACCAGCTTCGGATCGTCGCGCGCCAGCTGCTTGGCCCTTTCAAGGTTGCTGACGTAGGCGCGCGATTCGATCTCGACGACGTCCTCGACTTCGTCGTCGTCTTCTTCAGCGTGCTCGATCTGCGGCGGTGGCGCCGGATTGAGCTTTTCGTCGACACGATTCCAGATCGGCTTGAACACCTTGAAATACACCATCATCATGATCAGCAGCGCCACCGGATAACGCCAGTAATCCTTGGCGAGCTGCAGCATGTCGTCCGGGCGTTCCCAGATCGGCGGCAGCTTGAGATTCTGCGTATCGTTGCCGGCAAACGGGCTGTTGACCACGTTGAGGCTGTCGCCACGGTCGCGATTGTAGCCCATCGCTTCCTTGACCAGGTCGGTGATCTGCGCCTTTTCCGCATCGCTGAGCGGCTTCATGGTGACCTTGCCATCCTTGCCGACTTCGCGTTTGTAGTTGACCACCACGGCGACCGACAGGCGCTTGACGCCGCCCATCGGCTGCTGCACGTAGCGCACGGTCTTGTCGACTTCATAGTTCACCGTGACTTCCTTCTGCACGCTGGCGCCCGGATTGGCGGCGGCGCCATTTTGCGCGCCGTTTGCCGGCGGCGCAGTCAGAGGCGCGGTGGCTGGCGCCGGCGGCTGGTTGGTCAGCGCGCCCGGCACGCCGGATGCGGCGTTCTGCGCGCCATTGACGGATTCGCTGGATTGCTGGCTGCGCACCGTGCCGCTGTTCGGCTCCTGGTTGGGCTTGTAGATTTCGGCGGCCTGCTCGGTATGGCTGAAATCGACATCGGCGGTCGCTTCGGCGCGCACGTTATCGGGACCGACGATCGGGCTGATGATCGATTCGATGCGCTTGACGATGCTCTGTTGCAGTTCCTGCACGTACTTCAGCTGGGTCGGATCGAGGCCGTTGGCATCGCGCTGCTTGTCGTTCTGCGACAGCAGGTTGCCATTCTGGTCAATCACGCTCACGTTCTTGGGTGGCAGGTCCGGCACGCTGCTGGCTACCAGGTGCACCACGGCGTTGACCTGTTGCTGGTCGAGCGAGCGGCCCGGCTGCAGATTGATCAGGACCGAAGCGGTCGGCTTTTGCTGATCGCGCACAAAGACCGATGCCTTCGGCAAGGCCAGGTGCACGCGCGCGGCGGCGACCTGGGCGATCGACTGGATGGAGCGTGCCAGTTCGCCTTCCAGCGCGCGCTGGAAATTGACCTGTTCATGGAATTGCGACACGCCCAGCTTCTGGTTTTCCATCAGCTCGAAGCCGACATTACCCCCTTTGGGCAAGCCTTGCGAGGCCAGCTTCAGGCGGGCGTCATGCACCTTGTCGGCCGGGACCAGGATTGCTCCGCCGCCGTCGGCATACTTGTAGGGGATATTCATCTGTTGCAGCGAAGCGACGATCGCTCCGCCGTCACGGTCTGAAAAATTGGAAAACAGCACGCGGTAATCCGGCTGCTGGCTCCACATCCAGACGCCAGCCATGACGGCGACGGCCAGCGCGGCGCCCACCATCATGACGATGTTGCGGCCGGCCGGCGAGCGGGCGAAATTCATCACGCCTGGAGCGACGGCGCCTTCACCAACAATTGCGCCTTCACCAGCTACTGCCATGATGTGCCTCCATGAACATTGTTATTGTCGATTTCGATCGTTTGGTTCACGTCTATCCTCAAATGCCTATCCCTTTTCGGGTTTTCGCTCATTGTCCGCGCTGCGGGAAAATTCAATCCTTGGAATAAAGCAATATTTCCACAGCTTATCAGAGCGTCGCATTTTTGCGTGGCTGTTAAGGTAGCGGGGTGAAAAAGCTTTACCTATGAGGAGTCGGGCATGAAAACCCAGTTGATCGATACCAGCCGCATTGAAGCGATGATGGCGCAATTGAAGTCGGCAGCCACCCGGCCGCAGGGAGGCGTGAATCCGGTCGCCACCGATGCCGGAACCACGTCGACCAAGAAGGTGGGATTCGGCGAAGCCTTGAAAGCGTCGCTCGATCAGGTCAATCAGACACAGCAGAAGTCCGAGCAGCTTGGCCAGGCATTCATGATGGGCGACGACAAGGTCAGCCTGTCCGATGTCATGATTTCAATGCAAAAGGCGAACATCAATTTCCAGGCCACGGTCCAGGTGCGCAACAAGCTGGTATCGGCTTATCACGACATCATGAACATGCAGGTGTAAAGCCGAAGATCGAAGCGAGCCGGCCGCTCAAGTCATCATGCCGGCACGCTTGGCATTCTGCTCACGCTCGAGCTTGGTGATGTAGCGCTGGATCGCCGACAGCATGGCCGGCGGCAATTCGATGAAGAGACAGCCGATGCGGCGCACCGATTTCCCTGTTGGCAGGGTGATATCCTGGCAGTTTCGCACCTGAAGCGCCGTGACTACCACCGTATTGCCAGGCAAATGGATCTTGCAATCACGGTAAACCGTCCCGAAAGTCGGATCCAGGGACTTTTTCTCGTCGACCAGCGCGATACCACCGCCACTGACGTTCTGCAGGATCAGGGTAACGGTTTCGGTGCCCAGTTCATGCTGGATCGGGATGGTGCAGCGAACCGGGTTGGTGATCGGGGTCGGTACGCGGTAATGTTCGCGCCGCTGCAGGCGAATGATGAATTCGGGGATCGGCACGGCCAGCGCCGGATGTTCGCCGTAAGTGCATTGCTTGGCCTCGCCGGCAAAAAACATGATCCGGATACGATCGAGCACGGTCTCGAACGACAGGTTTTCGCTTTCCGTAACACGGCGGTTCATCGCCGGATCGGTCGCACAGTCGATGTACAGCGTGCCGGTATCTTCATCCACGCCGACCACGGAAGTGATGACCGCTTCCGCGCTGCCGTTCACCGTCAGCGTGATGAGCTGGCGCTGCTGTTCGAGCGAGCGCAGCAGGGCGAGAATCTCCCGGCGCGAATGCACCTTGAATGGGCTTAATTCCTCTTCCCTCGGACTGTCCGGATTAATAATGGTCTGCATCTGGATATTGATTTATCGGATGAGCTGGGTATTGCTGCCGTCTCCTGGCAGTGCTCGTGTGCGCGATGATCGCACATCATACCTCGTCGTTATTGTGTTGCCCAGAGTTAAGATGATAAAGCCACGCCAGCAGTTCTGCAACGGCGCGGTACAGCGCCGGCGGAATGTGGCTGTCAAGGTCGACTTGCATGAGCAAGGCCACCAGTTCCTTGGATTCATGCACGAATACGCCATTTTCGCGGGCGCGGCGGATGATTTCCTCGGCAATCAGGCCACGGCCCTTGGCCAGCACCTTCGGCGCCGGCTCGCCGGCGAGATAGGCCAGCGCCACGGCATTCTGCGGGCGGTAATCAGGCTTGGTCATCTTGGTTCACAATCAAGGCCTCCAGCGGAGAACCCGCCGCTTCCAGCGCCAGCGCCAGCTCGGGGCCATGCGCGCGCAGCAGCGCCGCGCTGTCGGCCGTGCCGGCGCGCACCAGGATGCTGACCTTGTTTCCCTTTAAATGAATCGTGGCGGAGACTTCGCCTAGCGCCGGCAATTCAAGCCTGACCGCGCTTTGCCAGTTTTCCTGCGGTTCCTGCTTGCCTTGCTGAGCGCCATGCTCATCCCGCTCGACTTCCCACTCCAGCTTCTGGCCGGGCCACAGCTCGCCTTGCCAAACGAATCGCTGGGTTTCCAGGCTGTTAAGCTGAGCATGAATCAGTTGTGCCGCCTGGGAGTTCAACGCGCCATTCTCCATGCCAGGCTGCAGGACATTGCCGGCACGCGCATGCAGCTCCGACGCCAGTTCCGAAAGTGAACGGCCATTGCCGATCCATTGACCGGCCAGATGACGTAACAGCGCCGCATCCGTGGCGCCGTCGGCCTTGGCGGTGCCATTCTGGGCAGCCTGCGGCTCGCGCAGGACCGACGCCAGTGAACGGTTGCCTGCCGCCCACTGGGCCAGATGGGATTCATAGAAGATGCCGCTGCCATCCGCCGCATCCTGCAGCGACGCGGCCAGCTGGCCGGCATCCATGGCGGACGAGGGGAGGAGAGGCGTTCTGCCGATGGCGGCCGTCGCCGCGCCATTCCGTTGCGCCGCTTGCAGCAGGCTGTCGATGAGGCGCGCGGCCTGACTCAGGGTGGCAGGCGCATCTCCGGCCAGGCTTGCCGCGCCGCCGCCAAGCAGGAAGGTCGGGCGGGGCTGCCGCTCCACCAGCGTCATGGAAAGGTCGTCGCCGACCTTGGCGCCGACCGGCAAGGACATGCGCGCGGAAGCGTCGGCCACACGCACCAGAAACGTGCCGTCCGGCAGCCGTTCCAGAACCTTGGCCGGAACCTGCTGGCCAAGCGCGATCTGGTTCAGCCGGTGGTAAGACTCCTGGCGCGCATCGGTGCTCGAGCCGACCGGCGCCGGCGCCTCGACGTAGGCAAGGGGCCGTGATCCGAGACTATCGGCCCGCGGCAGCATGCTCAGCCCTGGCTGGCGCCGTAGGCTTGGGAGAGCTTGCGCTCGGTGCCGGCGCTATTCATCATTTGCGACAGCTGCAACATCCAGGGCTCGGTCAGGTTGCGGATCTCGCGGTCGTCGGCAAGGATCTTGTTGATGATCTGGACCTTGCGCAGGCGCGATTCGCCGGTGAGGGCGACCGGTGCTTCTCCCTGGCGCAGCGTCGCGACATGGCTGGCGCAGCGCGTTTCCAGTTCAACCAGGCGGTCCCAGTCGCCTTCGCGCGCGGCTGACAGCATCTGATCCGTAATGACGGCGACGGTTTCGTACAGGGAAATGACTTCTTGGCTATTCATCATGATGCGATCAGGCCTTTACCAATCGGGCAGTATGAGGGGCGAGCGGGTCGTTTTGCAGCACTGGCGTTGGGGCAGCTGGCTGCGGCTGTGCGGGTGTTTCGCCGATCGCTTCCCATGAAGCCTTGAGATCTTTCAGTAAACCGCTCACTTCGTCCAGCAGTTGCGGCTGGTTGTGCAGGTTCGCCTGCAACAGGCGATTGCTCATGTACTCATATAGTGAGTCGAGGTTGGCGGCAATGCTGCCGCCTGCGCTCTTGTCGAGACTGGCGCGCAGGCCGCTGTCAATGATGGAGATCGCTTTGGAAATCGATTTGCCTTTGCCTGCGATGTCGCCGAACTTCATTTGCGCGTTTGCGTTAGCGATCGCCGCCAAAGCGCCGTCAAACAGCATGACGATCAATTTGTGCGGACTGGCGGCAGCAACGCCGGTTTCTACGCTGACTTTAGCGTAGGCATTAGCCCCGCTGTTGAGTGTTCCAAACATTAGGTGTCCCCCTTATTCAAACTTGGGAAGGTTGGCGAGTTGTTGTGCCAGGTAGTTGCTGGTTTGACTCATGCTGGCGATGGCTACGTCCAGTGCTGTGAATTGCGCGCGGTAGCGTTTTTCGATATCGATTAGACGGTCGCTGATACGCTCCTTTTGGTCGGACAGGCTTTTGAGCGTTGCATTCAGGCCATCGGTGCGAGAAGTTAGAGGGCCTTTTGTGTCGAGTAATGACGTGAGGAGCGAATCAAACTTGCTGGCATAGCCTCTGGAAAGATTGATCGTGCCCCGGTCCCCGAGTGCTCCGCCAGTGATTGTCAGCTTGAGGCCTTCTGTTGGCGAACCTTTGGCGCCGGTAAGCGTCTGGCCTGCACCAGTTGCGGCGACACCGTTCAGTGTTCCCGCCACATCCAGTCCGGTAGTGGCGGTTTGCCCTCCGCCCAACAAATTGGCCAAGCCGTTACCCGAGACGATTTCAACATTGGAAGCGGAGCCGTAGCGATCCGATACGATGGAAAGGATACCGCCTGCTGAACTAACTTTGACTGTCGCGCCCGCCGCTGAGAATTCGGACGCGCCATTGATTTTTCCTTGAATCTCTGCTGCCAGCGCTGTTGCATTGGCATACGTCGCCTGTGACAGCTTGATGGTGGTGGTGACGCCATCAAGCTTCACTTCCAGTGTGTCGTTGCTGGCGTCGATCGTGAGGCCGGCTGCGCCCTGGCCAACGGTGCGGCCTTGCGTTGCCAACTGCGTAATATTTATAGAATAAGAGCCAGCACCCGTCTTGGATGTGGAGCCAGTGTAGGAGATCAGGCTGTCACTAGCCTTTCCTGTGGCGGCGAACAGGTCGGCGATGTCGGAAAAATTCTTCTCCATCGCCTTTTGCAGCTTGGCGTTGTCCAGCGCCAAGGTCCCATCCTTGTTCAAGGCTACGCCGATATCGGACAAGCGGTTAAATGCGCCGCTGTTATTCTCGACGGCAGTGCCTAGCACGCCACGGATCTGGGTCTGGATGGAGCGCAAGGTGGCATCGCCATTTAACACGGCGGCGGTCTTGGTTTCAGGATCGTAGGCAGAAAGCTGGTTCAGCGTGGCATTAATTTTATTGTACGCGGCAACGAACTGGCCGACCGCACCGCTGACCGCAGAAGTGTCGCGTGCCACAGTGATGTTCGTGGGGCTGCCGGCATTCGTCTTGTATAGGCTGAGGGTGACGCCTTGAATAACGTCATTCACGCTATTGCCAGGTTTGCTGATAGATACGCCATCAACCTTGAATTCCGCATTCTGGGCTGTCACTGTCTCAGTGAACGCCTGGCTGGCAGGCTCTGCCGCCGGATCATGGTTCAGCAGGGCCTGCAGGCCGGCGTCGCCTGTCACCGAGATCTTCATGCTGTTGGCCTGGCCGGTGGCGGCATTGCTCAGCACCAGGCGGTAGGGCGACGTGCCGCCGTCGTTGACGATGTTGGCGGTGACGCCGATGCCGGCCTTGTTGATCGCATCGCGGATGCCGGCAAGCGAATTGTCGCCACTGCCGATGGTGATAGTCTTGCTGCCGGCGCCATTGCTGGCGAAACTCGCTCCGGTGTATTTACCGGTGACGCTGTCGAAGCTGCCCCCGCTGATGGTGCCAAAGTCGATAGTAATGGTGCCGGTGCCGATTGCTGCGCTGGTGCTGCTCTGTCCGGCAGAGGCAAGCTTCTGTGCCTGCGCCAGCTTGGCTACCTCAAGGGCATACGTGCCCGGCGTGGCGCTGCCGCTGCCGGTGGCGCTGGCCACTGCTGTATCCCCGGCCGTCACCTTGGTCGCTTGAAATTTGCTGATGTCAGAGAGCCCGTTGACCGCGGTCTGAAATGAGGAAAGTGCGCTTTTAATCGAACCAATCGCAGAAAGCTTGGCCTGATAGCTGGCTTCCTGCTTGGCGATCTTGGTTAAAGGCTGTTGTTCAATCATCATCAACTGCGAGACGATGCTGTTGATGTCGAGATTGGAACCTATGCCCGGTGAAGAGAGTGCCATTTGCGCCTCCTGCGGAAAACCACAATATACTTGGTTATCGGCAAGTTTAAAGCGGACTTTAGACGGTAGTTTCCCCGTCTGTTTTGGCGTATCAGGCTTTTTGCCTGATCAGCAATCCGATCGACCGGTCCAGCGCCTTGGCAATCTCCAGTGCTTCCTGGCTTGGAATCTGGCGCAGCACTTCCTTGGTGGACTGGTCGACTACCTTGACGACGGTATGGTTGGTATCGGCATCGATCGAGAATTCGAGGCTTTGATCCTGTTCACGCATCGCTTTGTTGAGATTTTTCACGGCTTGCGCCAGCTCTGCTGCCTCGGGTGCCGGGGCGGTCTGGCGCACGGCGAGCGTGGTCTCGACGGGAGCCGGGTTGGCGGCGGCCGGCGCTTCGGTGGCGATGCCGGGCTTTGCCGCACTGGCTGCGACGACGGGGGTATTGCCGGTTGAGTGGATTTCCATATCGACCTCCCTTAACGGAATAAAACCCGGCCGATGATCTGGCCGGGTTTTTTACGCTATATGCGCTTCAGATTAGCCGCGCAGCAGGGACAACACGCCGTTAGGCAGCGAGTTGGCCTGTGCCAGCATTGCAGTGCCTGCTTGCTGCAGGATCTGACCGCGGGTCAGTTGCGCGGTTTCTGCGGCAAAGTCGGCGTCCATGATACGGCTACGTGCGGCGCTGAGATTTTCAGAGGTGGTGCTCAAGCTGGCGATCGTCGACTGGAAGCGGTTTTGCAAGGCACCCATGGCGGCGCGGTTGGAGTTCACCGAACCCAAGGCAGCGTCAAGTCGCTTGATGGCCGTTTGCGCACCGGCAGCAGTCGAGATGTCGATGCTGTCGACACCCAGTGCATCCTTGGCGATCGAGGCGTTAAGGCCGAGGTTGGCCACCGTGCCGCCAATAGCGATGGTGTCAGTGGCGGAAACCGACAGGGTGCCGCGCAAAGTGCCATCGAAATCGCCGCCGGTGACAGAAAGACCATCTGTGCCTGCGGTGAAGCCGGTGCCGGATTCGGTGACAACGATGTTCCGGCCGTCAGCTGCGGTGAGCGTCAGGTCGCCGCCGTTCAGGCTGGCGATCACGCCGGTCTGGCTGGAATTGGCGTTGATCGTGTCGCGCAGGGTGGCATTGGACATTGCGGTAGCAACGTCGGTGTTGGTGAAGATCGCCACGCCGTTGATCGACAGGTTATAGGTGTCACCTGCGGTGCCGCCGATGGCACCGACGGTCTGGGTGCCGGTAGTCGAAGCGGTGACCGACAGGCCGGCGATGCCGGCATCGTTGATCGCAGCCGCCTTGGCGTAGGCCGAAGTGGCATCCTGATAAGTATTGCCAGTGTAGCCAGCGCTGGAATTGATCGTTTGCGCTGCGCCGCCACCGATTGCGATGGTGATGTCTGCCGCTGCTGCCGCGCCGACTTCCGTGCCGGTCGACGATGCGATGCCGCCGATGCTGGAGCCTTTGAGGCTGCTGATCGAGAAGTTGATGGTCTGGTTGGCATTGGCGCCGACCTGGAAAGAAGCGCCGGTGAAGGAGCCGTCGAGGATGCGCTGGCCATTGAATTCGGTCGTCTGGGCGACGCGATTCAGTTCGGATTGCAGGCTAGCCACTTCTTCTTGCAACGCCTTGCGGTCGCCCGAGCTATTAGTCGAGTTGGCCGACTGGATCGACAGTTCACGCATACGCTGCAGGATGTTGGTGCTCTCAGCCATGGCGCCCTCGGCCACCTGGGTCAGCGAGATGCCGTCGTTGGCATTGCGGGAAGCCTGGTTCAGGCCGCGGATTTGCGAAGTCATGCGCTCGGAAATCGCTAGGCCGGCAGCGTCGTCCTTGGCGCTGTTGATGCGCAGGCCGGAAGACAGACGTTGCAGAGAGGTAGCTAGGGAGGACTGCGAAGTGGTCAGGTTGCGCTGAGCATTTAGGGATGCGATGTTGGTGTTGATGATTGCAGCCATGTTAATTCTCCTTTAAGTGTCGGATATTTCCGGCTCGGATTCCTTCAATTCGGTTTGCGTTCGTTTGCTTCGCGAATCAAACCGTGTTGAATGCTTTATCGGGCAGTACTGGAAAAACTTTAGGCTCTGTTGAGGTCTTTATTTTTCCAGTCTCGCTCGAATGCGAGCCAGACAATTCATTGACGGAGCGTGAGAAAATTTCTTTAAGGTAATTTCGCCGTTTTCCGAGAAATATATTTTTGCGAAAAGGCCTCAAGATTTCCTTAAAACGGCCGAATGGAGACCGAATTCGTGCATTGGAAGTTAGTTTAATTGCAACTTATCGGGCATTAAAAAACCCGCTCGGAAGCGGGTCATCAGGCAAGGAGAAGGAGGCTGGAAAGCCTGTGCCGTCTCATTCCGCCGCCACCACCCGGTTCTTGCCCGCATGCTTGGCTTTATACAGCGCATCGTCCGCGCGCTTGAGCAATTTCTCCTGATCTTCGCCGTCCTTGCGCAGCGCCACGCCGGCGGAAAAGGTCACGAGAATGCGGGTGTGCTTGTACATGAAAATTCGCTTGGTCAGCTCGCGCTGAACGCGAGTCACCGTCTGCATGGCCGCCTCGATTGGTGTATCCGGCAAGACCAGCATGAATTCCTCGCCGCCGAATCGGCCGATCACATCCATGGTGCGCAGCGTGTCCTTGACTACTCTGACCAGATGGATCAGCGCTTCATCGCCGGCCTGGTGACCATAGGTGTCGTTGAGCCGCTTGAAATCGTCCAGGTCGAGCAGGGCGATGCAAAGCGGTGCCCTGCGGCGGTCGGCGCGCGCCACTTCGCGCTCGAAAACGTCGTCCAGCCCGCGCCGGTTCAAACTGCCGGTCAACTGGTCTTCGCGCACCAGTTCGCTCACCTGTTCAAGTTCGGCCTGCAGCTGCAGTATGCGGCTTTCCGCTTCCTGGACTTTCTGCTGCGCCGCCAGCATTTCCTCGCGCGAGCGCAAGGCTTCCAGTTGCGCGGTACGGGTGTCACGCATGACGTCGCCGAGTATCTTGTTCAGGGCCATGATATCGGTCGTCTTGCTGATCTTTTCCGAATACGCAGTCATCTTCTCATGATAGTCGCCGGTAGTGGTGGCGACGGCGCTGAGGCGATCGATAAAGGTAATCATCATGTTCTTCACCGTGAGTTTGGCTTCGGCAAGGCTATGCTTGAGCATGCTTTGCTTGTAGATCACTTCCTTCATGCTGCGCGTGGCGTCGTGCAGGGCAGCCTGGCTGATCGGGCCGTCCAGCAGGTTTTGCACACCGGCGACCTGGCCGCGCAGCCAGCTGTCGTCTTCCAGCAGTTCACCGATGTTTTCCAATAAAAGCTTGAACAACTGCAGCAGCAGGGCCTGCTGTTCGCCGAGATCGCCGGCCTTGATTTCGATCTTGAAGTACAGCTGTTTCAGGCGGGCGCCGACCTGCTCGATCGCGCCGATATTGCTTGCCTCTTTCACGGCTTGCGCCAGGTGTTCCGTTTCCGCGCTCAGTTCCGGGTCGTTCTGCAGCAGCGACAACACGGCAAAGCTCAGCGTACGCGCCAGCATGTCGCGCAGCGTCTCGATCTGCGCATCGGCGGCGAGCAAGCGCGGCGACATGCTCGTGGCCGCGGGCGCAGGCGGCGTTGGTGCTAGCGGTGCCGGCATCTGCGCTGCAGGGGCTCGCGCAGGCAAGGCAGGCGCGGCGACTTCAGGTTTCAAGATTTTCTCGCTCAACAGCACCAGCTGCCGGCCATATTCATCCCAGTCATTTGCTGCCGCCGCGCGCCGCAACTGGTGCCCGGCATCGGTGAGCGCCGGTGTCACGATCAGGCTTTCGGCAAATGCCGCGAGCATGTCGACCGGATTCGGTTTCCCCGCTGTCCCGGCGATTTCCTCATAGATTTCACGGTAGGCCTCCGGTGTCGGCGCCATTCGCCGCAGCGCCAGCTGACGGATCGTCTCGCGGGCGACTTCCGCGGGATTTTGCGCTGTCGGCTTGTCGGTGGTCTGGGGCATTGCTGGGTTCGCTGAGACGGGCCGGTTTTTCATGTATTTTTTTCCAATTTTAGTTATGTCGCCGGCCCCCTGATGAGCTGAATAGAGGGCAAATGCCGGTTTAATTCGCAGCTTGTTGCTAGGTCACGGAAGGGTTTTCAGGATTCCATCATGGCGATGGCGAAAGATCCCGCGCAGCTCCTGCCAAACATCTTTTGCGCAAAGTCGCAAATTGACAAGTTTGCCAGAGCTGCAGGGCTAATGGGAGAGGGGAGAAGGCGGTAAGGAAAAGAAGAATGCCCGGTGTGGTTATTCTTCCACCAGGCGATGCTTGATCGCGTAATGCGTCAGCTCGGCATTGTGACGCAGCTTCATTTTCTGCAGGAGGCGCGCGCGATACATGCTGATGGTTTTCACGGACAGTACCAGTTCCTTGGCGATATCGCTGACGGTCTTGCCCGATGCGATCATGGTCAGCGTCTGGAATTCCCGGTCGGAGAGGGTTTCGTGCAGCGGCACTTCGCGTTCTTCGTTGACCTGGTTGGCCAGTTCCTGCGCGAGGGCAGGGCTGACATACTTCCGTCCGGCCGCCACCATGCGGATGGCGTTGACCAGTTCGGCTGGCGCGCTTTGCTTGTTGAGATAACCGGCGGCGCCTGCCTTGAGGGAGCGGATGGCGTACTGGTCTTCGCGGTGCATCGTCAAAATCAACACCGCCAGGCCTGGTTCTTCCTTGCGCACCTGTTTCAGCACCTCGATGCCGCTGCGGTCGGGCATCGAGATATCCAGCAGCAGCACATCGCCTTTCCCCTGGCGCACCAGCTTGATCGCGTCGAGCCCGTCCTCCGCTTCACCGGCGACAGCGATATCGCGCGTGTCGGCCAGGATCTGCTTCAATCCCTCGCGCACGATCGCATGGTCATCGGCGATCAAGACCTTGATAGTGTTCTTGTTGCTCATGTTGTTACAGGGGAGGTCGTTCGCAGGAAAGGCTGCGGGCACACTTGCCGCAGACAGAAGCAAAGGCCAGGTCTCCGTTCTTAGTGTCGACCATTATTGCCGATTGGCAGCATACGTCAAGGGATTGACAGGGGAATTCGGATACATACAACACACCCGCCGGTTGCGGCATTCTGCAATTGCAATTCGCCGCCCATCGCATGGGCCCGTTCGGTCATGCCGCGGATGCCGAAAGATTGCGGCTTGCCGCGGTCGGCCGCGCCGATGCCCTTGCCATTGTCGGCGACTTCGAGACACAGCTTGCCATCCTGGCAGGCCAGTCTGACGTCGACGCGGGTGGCGCCGGCATGCTTGCTGATGTTGGTGAGGGTTTCCTGGAAAATGCGAAACAGGGCAGTGGCCTGGTCCGCCGGCAGTTCGATATCGCTGTGATCGATGACGAGGCTGCAGGGAATGCCGGTCTGTTTTTCGAATTCTTGCGTCTGCCATTCGATCGCGGCGGCGATGCCGAAGTCAAGCACGCCGGGACGCAGGTCGCCGGCGATCCGGTGGACCGATTCGATGGTGCGGTCGACCAAGGTATCGAGATAGCGGGCCTTGTCGACGGCTTCCGGCGCCAACGTCGGCAGGCGCTTGACCAGCAGCGCCAGCGCCATCTTGATGGCCGTGAGGTTGCCGCCGACATCATCATGGATTTCGCGCGCGATGCGCATGCGCTCCTGCTCCTTGACCTTTTCCACGTGCGCCGACAGTTCCGCCAGTTGCGCGCGCGAGCGCTTGATCTCCGCTTCTTCCAGCTTGCTCTGCGTGATATTGGACATGATGCCGTCCCACAGCGTATCGCCGTCGTCAGAGCGACGCGGCGTGCAGCGCAGATTGATCCACTTGATGTCGTTCCATTGCGCCACGCTGATGCGCCCTTCCCAGTTCCAGGCCTTGCCGCCGGCGGCGGAAGCCAACATCGATTCGCGGAACGAGTCGCGGTCTTCCGGCAGGAGCAGATCAAGAAAGCGTTCCGGCGCGGCGTGCAAGGCCTGCGGATCGAGGCCGAGCAGGGCATGGCAGCCTTCGCTCAGGTAGGGAAATTCAAGCGAGCCGTCCGCACGCAGCAGGCACTGGAATACCAGGCCCGGCGTGTTCGAGACGATTGCCTGGAACCGGGATTCCCAGTCGTCGACAGGCTGCTTGCGTTTGCGGGGCATGGTGGCGGCTGGTCAGGCAGGTGCAAGCGACGTTACGCTGAAACCGGCTGCGCCACGATGTCCTGATTCGGTTGCCGCTGTTCGAATTCGGCGAGGAATTTCTCGCGCACTTCCGGCGGCATGGGGGAAGGCTTCAGGGTCTTCAGGTCAACCCAGACAGCGGTCAGGTCGGCGCTGGCGATCAGGCCATCGCGCTCGATCGTGTGCGCCCAGACCATTTTCGAGCGGCCAAGCGACTTGACGCTGATGGATACCTTGAGTACGTCATCCAGGTAAGCTGGGCTGTAGCAATCCAGGTGGAGGTCGCGCGCCACGAAGAAAGCGCGGTAATTGCGCTCGACATGCCGCTGGCTCAAACCCAGGTGATGGAACCACTCGGTGCGCGCGCGTTCAAGAAAATTCATGTAATTGCCGACGTAAACCATCCGTCCTGCATCGATATCCTGGTTATAGACCCGTAAGACGACTGAAAATTTTCCGGGAGTCGGTGTGACGTTGATGTTGGTGAGCACAGTGTTTTGCATGATCCTTCTACGAGCGACGATGATTTCCGAGGCGGATAAAAGCAGGTAGGCAGCTGTGGCTTTGCTAATCTGCTGCGATCGATCGATTATAGTCGGACAGGCTAAGCCGTTGCCTTATGGAACATGAATTTGAGTCATTTCGAGGTGAATTTGCAACATGGCAACTTCCGCTGGGCTTGCGGTGACATTAGCCGATTAGATCGAGAATGCAGAAACGGTGTTTGGCATCTCCCTGTTTGGGACAGTTCAGCTCGAGGAATACAGGTGAACAAAGATCTGCAGCTTAAAGCCGAGTAACGCGAATCGGCAGGGGGGAAATGGAAACAGAAGGGAAAATGAAAAACGGGCTAGTGCTTGTGGCACTAACCCGTTCCTTGAAGCTTTAAAACTGGTGCGGCTGGCAGGAATCGAACCCACGACCCCTTGGTTCGTAGCCAAGTACTCTATCCAGCTGAGCTACAGCCGCGTTGAAGACGAAATTATAGCCGTGTTTTCCAGAATTTGGAAGAGCTTTATTTCCATGAAAGAAAAATGCTTGGGAAATGAGAAAAGTTCGGGAATTGAATGCGTTAAAGCAAGATCAATTTTTCAGGGAATGAATAACGTATTGCCATTGTCTATCTTGATAAGAACAGTCTGAGCATAGGCCTGTTCCATGCATGTCTGCATGCATTAACTTAACCAAAGTAAATAATCATGCAATCAGGTGCCTTACGTCTTTCCTTCCGATTCATCCTTCCCGTGGCACTGGTTTGGGCGCTGCTGGCTTACGCAGTCGTTCCTTCAGTGGACAATCTTACCTTGCGCTGGTTCGTGCGCGACCTCGACGCCCGCTCGCAAATGCTCGCGTCCGCGCTGCAAGAGCCCGTGCAGGAATACCTCGGGCAAAAATCCCCGAAAAGAATTGCCGACCTGTTCGATCGCACCGTGCAAGACCAGCGGTTGTTTGCCATTGCCTTCTGCGATGTCAACGGCAAGCTCCTGTACAAGACACGCACTTATCCCGAGTCGCTGGATTGTATGGAGTCGGGATGGCAACAAACTCTGAGGCAAGGGATGGTTTCGCTGCCGCAAGGGTCAGTGCATGTCACCGAAAGTCCGTTGCAGGCAGGGGGCAAGTACGAAGGCAAGCTGATCCTGGTCCACGACACCAGTTTTATCGAGCGCCGCTCGGCAGACGCGCGCAAGTACGTGATCGCGCTGTTTGCCGTTCTGGCGCTGATCATGTCGCTTCTAACCATCCTGATTGCCCATTTCAGCCTGCGCGGCGTGCTCGATGCACTCAAGGACGTATTGGTTGGAGATGCGAAGCATCCTGCCCGTCATGGAAAGCCGGACTCCGGCAGCATGCAGCCGCTGGCCGGAGACCTGCGCGCGCTGTTGTATGAATATAGCGTGGACAAGCGCGCCGGGGATGACAGTTCGCGCCAATGGACGCCGGAGAAGCTGAGGGTGCTGCTGCGCGAGGAACTGGCCGGCGACGAAGTACTCGTCGTCTCCAATCGCGAGCCCTACATACATGCCCAGACTGCCACCGGCTTGCAGGTCAACCGTCCGGCAAGCGGCCTGGTTACGGCGGTCGAACCTGTCATGCGCGCCTGTTCCGGCACCTGGATCGCGCACGGCAGCGGTTCCGGCGACCGTGCAGCGGTGGACCGCAACGACCGCGTCAAGGTGCCGCCGGCGCGCCCAAGTTATACCTTGCGCCGGGTCTGGCTGACCAAGGAAGAGGAGCAGGGCTTTTACTACGGCTTCGCCAACGAGGGCTTGTGGCCGCTGTGCCATATCGCCCATGTGCGTCCGGTATTCCGCTCCACCGACTGGGAAAAGTATGTCGAGGTCAATCAGCGCTTTGCCGACGCCGTGGTGCAGGAGGCGCGCACGGACGACCCGGTGGTGCTGGTGCAGGATTACCATTTCGCGCTGTTGCCGCGCATGGTGCGCGAAGCCTTGCCGAAGGCGACCATCATCACCTTCTGGCATATTCCCTGGCCGAATCCGGAATCCTTCGGCATTTGCCCGTGGCGAGAGGAAATTATCGAAGGCCTGCTGGGCAGCACCATCCTGGGCTTCCATACCAGCTACCACTGCAAGAATTTCCTCGAGACTGTCGATCGCTACCTCGAAGCGCGTATCGAGCACGATACGTCCACCATTTCCTATGGCGGCAAGCTGACTCAGGTGGAAAGCTATCCGATCTCGATCGCCTGGCCGGATGCGGATCAGGCACAGCCTGACATCGTTACCTGCCGCCAGCAGGTGCGCCAGGAGCTGGCGCTGCCGGAAAACCACCTGCTCGGACTGGGCGTCGACCGTCTCGATTACACCAAGGGCATCATCGAGCGCTTCCAGGCAGTCGAGCGCATGCTGGAGCAGTATCCCAACCTGGTCGGCAAGTTCTCGCTGCTGCAGATCGCTGCGCCGAGCCGCTCGTCGCTGGATGAATACCAGAACTTCGAGGCGCGGGTGCGCAATCTCGCCCAGCGCATCAACAAGCGTTTCGGCAGCGGCGTGTATGCGCCGATCCTGCTGCGGGTGGAGCATCACAATGCCGAGCAGGTCAACCGTCTGTACCGCGCCGCCGATGTCTGCGTGGTGACGAGCCTGCATGACGGCATGAACCTGGTGGCCAAGGAATTCATTGCCGCGCGCGACGACGAGCGCGGCGTGCTGGTGCTGTCGCAATTCACCGGGGCGGCGCGCGAATTGCACGAAGCCCTGATCGTCAACCCCTACCATATCGAGCAGAGCGCCGATGCCCTGTACCGCGCCCTGACGATGCCGGAAATCGAGCAGCGCGAACGGATGCGCAGCATGCGTTCTCTCGTCAAGGATTTCAACGTCTATCGTTGGGCAGGGCGCATGCTGCTGGATGCTGCGCGCCTGCGCCAGCGCGAACGCATCATGACGAAAATCCGCTCGCATAGCCGCAGCTCATTGCGGCGGGTGGTGTAAGGATGCGGGCGCTGTTTTCCGAACACGGGCAAGCCAGGCTGCGTGAACTCATGCGACCGGGCGTGTTATGCGCCTTCGACTTCGACGGCACGCTGGCGCCGATCACCAGCGATCCTGCGGGCGCCTTCCTGACGCCGGAAGTGCTGGAGCGGCTCCTGCGCCTGACTGCGGTGACGCCGATTGCCGTGCTGACCGGGCGTTCCCTGGCCGATATCCGCGGACGGCTCGGCTTCGAACCGACGTATGTCGTGGGTAATCACGGCGTCGAAGGCATGTCCGAGGCCGCCGAGCTGGAACGGCATGCCGCCATATCCCAGACCTGGCGCCAGCAACTGGCAGTTTTGCTTGGCGGGCAGCCGGACATTGCCAAGGATATCCTTACCGAAGACAAGCGCTATTCCCTGTCGCTGCATTACCGCGCCGCCGCCGATCAGGCCAAGGCAGCGGCGATCCTGCGTGACCTGATCGGCCAGCTTGCGCCGGCGCCGCGGCTAGTGACGGGCAAATGCGTGTTTAATCTGTTGCCGCCCGATTCCTACGACAAGGGCCGCGCCCTGGTGGAGTTGATGAAACGCAGCGGCGCTGCAAGCGCAGTCTATGTCGGCGATGACGTCACCGATGAGGATGTGTTCCGCCTGCGCCGCCACGATGTCCTGTCGGTGCGCGTGGAATACATGAGCAACAGCGCCGCCGACTTCTATATTCCGGACCATGCCGATATCGCACGACTGCTGGATGAACTGATCGAGCGCCTGTCATCTCGGAAGGGAAATGCGGCTTCGCCAGCAGCCGGGCCGGAAAGTGGGTGAGGCCGCCCGACACGAGGCATCGATGCCGTTCATGCCGGTGTCGATGACGGCATCGCAATGAAGGAAAGGATGCGCATGGGTACCCTCGATATGGGACTGATCGGCAATTGCCGCACCAGTGCGCTGGTGGACCGCAATGCCAATATCGTATGGTGGTGCTACCCATACTTCGATAGCGATCCGCTTTGCAGCGCCTTGCTGGAGCCACGTGGCCAACTGGACGAAACGGAACATGCCGAAATGGCGCATGCATACCGTGCAGAGCAAAATGCCGGCGCCTTTGCAGGCAGGGAAGGACCGCAGGGAATGATCGGCATCGTACTGGAAGGCGGCCAGCCGGTTGAACAACGCTACGAGCGCAATTCAGCAGTGCTGCTGACGCGTATCGCGGATGGTCAGGGCAATGCCATCGAAATCATCGATTTTGCGCCGCGCTTTTACATGTTCGGGCGGATGTTTTCGCCGGCCATGCTGGTGCGCATCATCCGCAAAGTCGCCGGCAGGCCGCGCATCGCATTGCAGATCCGTCCCACGGCTGATTACGGCAAGCGACGCGCCGAGGCACGCTGCGGCGCGCACCATATTTCCTTTGCCGGCGGTTCCCAGTCCATGCGCCTGACGACCGATGCCTCGGTGTCGGCGGTCATCGATGAAAGCCCTTTTTACCTGCACGACAGCATCACGCTGCTGATGGGGCCGGATGAAACGCTCGAGGGCGTACCGCACGAGGTCGGCCGCTCCTTCTACGAGAATACGCGCAAGTACTGGGCGGACTGGGTCCGCAGCCTGGCCATTCCCTTTGAGTGGCAGGACGTGGTGATCCGTTCCGCCATCACGCTCAAGCTCAATGTGTTCGAAGATACCGGCGCGGTGATCGCCGCCGTCACCACGTCGATACCGGAAGCGCCGCATACCGTGCGCAACTGGGATTACCGCTATTGCTGGCTGCGCGACGCCTATTTCGTGGTGCACGTGCTCAATCGACTTGGCGCCACGCGCACCATGGAGCGCTATCTCGGTTTTATCCTGAATATCGTCGCCGACTCGCGCGACGCGCCCATGCAGCCCTGTTATGGCATTCGCCGCCAGGCGGTTCTGGAGGAAAATATTGCCCCTGGGCTGGCCGGCTATCGGGGCATGGGGCCGGTCCGTATCGGCAACCAGGCCTATCGCCAGATCCAGAACGATGTATTCGGCTCAGCCATTCTCGCCACCAACCAATCGTTTTTTGATGCCCGCCTGGAGCGGCCGGCCGACCAGGCGATTTTCCAGGACATGGAGCGGCTGGGTGAACAGGCGATCCGCTACTACAAGGAACCGGACGCGGGCATCTGGGAGCTGCGCGGCAGCCAGCGCGTGCATACCTTCTCCAGCATCATGTGCTGGGCCGCCTGTGACCGGCTGGCATCCATCGCCCGCCGCCTGGGCTTGCCAGAGCGCGCCGCCTACTGGCAGGAGCATGCCGAAATCATCCACCGCGAAATTTGCGACAAGGCGTGGAATGCGGAAATGAATACCTTTGTCTCGACCTTCGGCGGCGACCGGCTCGATGCCAGCCTGCTGCTGATGGGTGAATTCAATTTCCTGAAATCCGACGACCCGCGCTTCGTCGGCACCGTGGCAGCTGTCGAAAAGCACTTGCGGCGCGGTGACTTTCTCTTGCGCTACGACGAAGAAGACGATTTCGGCTTGCCCGAGACCGCTTTCCTGGTATGTACCCTGTGGTGGATTCTGGCGCTGGCGCAGATCGGCCAGAAGGCGAGGGCACGCGAGCTGTTCGAGAAGGTGCTGGCGCACCGCAACCATCTCGGGCTGCTGTCGGAGGATGTGGCGCCGGAGACTGGCGAATTATGGGGTAACTTCCCTCAGACATACAGCATGGTCGGACTGATCCAGTGCGCCATGCGCTTGAGTATTCACTGGGATGCAGCATACTGACAACATGGATACCTTTACTTATCTAGGTGCGCTCGATATCGGCGGCACCAAGCTTGCCGCCACCGTCGCCGATGCCTCCGGGCCGCTGGCACGGGTGGCGGCGCCGACTGCGCGCAGCGGCAGCGAAAGGGCGGTCGGCGAACAGGCGATCGAATTGCTGGAACAGGCTTGCGCCGTAGCGCATATCGATCCGGGCCGGATCGGCAAGGTCGGCGTCAGTTCCTGCGGCCCGTTCATCAAGGATGAAAGCGGCATTGTGCTGGTCACGCCGAATTTGTGCGGCGGCCTCGTCGGCGGTTCGGATCTGCCCAATGACTGGACCCGCATTCCGCTGGAAGCGGTGCTGCGCGAACGCTTTGCCGATGTCGTCATCCGTAACGATTGCGTCGCCGCCCTGATCGGCGAGCGCAGCTTCGGCGCCCTGCAGGGCGAGGACGATTGCGTCTATGTCACCTGGAGCACGGGGATCGGTTTCGGGTTGTGCGTGAATGGCCACGTCCTGCTCGGCAAGCATGGCAATGCCGGACATGCCGGTCACATGCTGCTCGATCCATCATCCGATGCGCAATGCGGTTGCGGCAATTTCGGCGATGTCGAAGCTTTGACTTCCGGGCGTAATATCGGGCGCGGGAGCGGGCAGAATGCCGCGACGATTTTTACCGCGGCACGTCAGGGAGAGGGTGCCGAGCGTGCCCTGGTGCAGCAGGCCGCGCAATGGTTCGGCAGGGCGCTGTACAACCTTGCCGCCACGCTCGATACCCGCGCATTCGCCATTGGCGGCAGCGTGTGGCTGCATCATGGCGACTGGCTCAAACCGCTGGCGCAAAAGGAAATCGAATCGCGCCTGCCGGCCGTGACATCCGGCGTGACAATCAAGACTGCCGCGCTAGGGTCGTTCGTGGCGGATATCGGCGCGCTTTGCCTGGTGCTGCCGCCTGAATGGCGGCATGCCTGGCACCAGAGCCGGCCCTGGCAAGCTCTGGCGAGTTAGAAAATCAGCGCGTTGCAGGTTGTGGAGCCGGCTCGGCCACAAAGATTTCCACCCGGCGGTTCTGCGCGCGACCGGCCGCGGTATCGTTGGCCACGAGCGGTTCATGCGAACCTCGTCCATCGACCGTGAACCGTGCCGGCGATATGCCGCGCGCGGTCAGGTAATCGCGCGTATTGATGGCACGATTGCGCGACAGCGGATCGTTGATGGCGTCGCTGCCGGTATTGTCGGTATGACCGATGATCGTCACATTCGTGTTCGGGTTGTCTTTCAGGCTGGTGGCGAAGCGGTCCAGCACCGGGCGGAAATTGGGCTTGATGTCGGCACGGTTGGTATCGAAGGAAATGTCGCTCGGGATTTCCAGCTTCAGCCTGTTGTCCGCCGTCTGCGTGACCTGCACGCCAGTGCCCTGGGTTGCCTGTTCCATCTCGCGCTTTTGCATTTCCATGCGCGACGACCAGATATTGCCTGCCAGTGCGCCAGCGGCAGCGCCAATCGCGGCGCCGGTTGCAGCAGTCCTGCTATTGCCCGTCATGGCGCCGATAACCGCGCCGCCGACGGCGCCGAGTCCTGCTCCCTGTGCCGTTCCGCGCTGGGTAGGCGACATGTCGGCACAGCCCGTAACGGCCAATGCGGAAGCGACGGCAAGAATCGTCAATTTTTTCATATTTAATGTCCTTTTTATGCAGTAAGTGGATCGGCAACCCTGTCGTTGCTGATCGCGCATATCGTGCGCAAGGCTGTAAGTGCAAGCCTTTGCCAAAACGAGTTGCGGTTTATAGACAGCAAAAAACGCACGAAAGTTTCCAGAATGCTCATGTTGCCGATAAAAAATTTTGTGACATATTCTTTTTGATAACGTTACAAAGCGGTTCGGGATTGTAATCTCCGACCCAGTTTCTGGGTAAGTCAAACATTGTGCATATTCACATTGACACAAAGAAATATATTTCCTAGGATGTTGACACCGAGAAACTTTTTGACCTGCCACCTTGTCGATGCAAGTAAGCGGAGGAGAAAAAGCGAATGAATGACACTTCTATCCAACTGGATGCTAAAAAATCGGCTTACCAGGTGCTGGACCAGGTCTGGCGCGGCCAGAGCTTTCCGGTTAACCCTGCCGCAATCGCTGGCGAAATGGGAATGACGGTACTCGAAGCCGAGCTGCCGGAGACGATTCTCGGAGGCTTGATCAAGGATGCGGGCCGGGACGCGGTGATCATGCTGAACCTGTGCGACACCGAAGAGCACAAGCGATTCAATTGCGCGCAAAAGCTGGGATATTACGTCGAACGCTTGAAGCAGCATGACGAGTGCTTCAAGTACGTTGAATTCCGCGTTCGTGCCGCCAGCGCGGGCAGTAGCGTTTCGGAAAGTTTCGCGGATGCATTCGCGGCATCGTTGCTGATGCCGGAACTGGCGATACGCCAGCTGGCCAGGAAAGGCATGGCGCTCAGCGGCATGGCGCGTCATTTCGGCGTAACCGCCGATGCGCTCGAATATCGCCTGAAACAACTGGGCATCGATCTGGAGCAGATCGTCGCCGCCTAAAATTTTGTCTGAAGTAGTGTAGTCTCCTTGGGGGGTAATGTAGTACTTCACGGGTTGGTGCTCAAGCACCAACCCATTTTTTTTAGATGAGCCCCCGCGCCGCCAGCTCACGCTTGATATAGGCATAAAACACCGGAGCCGCCACGACGCCCGGCAAGCCGTACGCCGCTTCCATCACCAGCATGGCTATCAACAGCTCCCAGGGCCGTGCCTGGATCTGGTTACCGATGATTTTCGCGTTCAGAAAATACTCCAGCTTGTGGATGAGGATCATGAATGTCAGCGACGCGACCGCGACTTGCAGCGAATGCGAAAGCGCGGCAATTACCAGCACCGTGTTTGATATGAGGTTGCCCACCACAGGAAGCAGGCCGACGAAGAATGTCACGGCGACGATACTCTTGGCTAATGGCAGTTTCACGCCGCTTAGCGGCAGGATGATGAAGATATACCCCGCTGTCAGCACGGCATTGATGGCGGCGATCCTGACCTGGGCGAAGACGATCTGCCTGAAGGCGACGCTCAAGGCCATGGCACGTTCACGCAGCGCCAGCGCCAGCGGTTGCGTCGCATGCGCAGCCGTAGCATCGTGCAGCGCGACCATGGCGCCGATGATCATCCCAAGCAGCACGTGGGCGGCGGTACGTCCTGCTTCCTGTCCCAGCAATCTGGCTTCGCTGGCATGCTGGCGCAGCCAGTTCGTGATCATCTCGCGCAAGGCATGGGCATTATCCGGCAAATGCGCGGCCACCCATGGCGGTATCTGATCGCGCGAAGCTTCGAGAATGTCCGCCATTTTCTGCAGCAAGTGTTCGATATTGCCGGCGTCGCTGTTGAAAAATACGACCGCTCCCCAGATGGCGATACTCAATACGCCGACAGTCAGGATGGATAATCCCGCGACCGCCAGCAGCCTGGCTCCGCCACTGCTGAATTTCTTGGAGAGCAGGGGAGTAAGCAGGTGCACCAGGGCATACATCAGGAGGCCGGAAAACAAGGCGGCCAGCAAGCCCAGATGCATGACAAACCAGAGCGTCAGACCTGACAGCAAGTAGGAGGCGATTGTTACTGCCTGGGAGTTTCGCGTCTGTAACATGAGAGTTCAGGAATAAAATGTTGCAATAATGCTAAATACATTTTTCTAATATTTAATTTTAGAAAGAAATGTTGCTTTTGTTGAGCTTAATCAAAATGTTGCAGAGCGTAACACGAAGACTATCGATAGTTTCCTGATTTGATAATACGCAGATTGACCAAATTTCCCTGTCCGATAATGAACTTTCTTTATGGGATGCATTCGTGTGAATTTTTACGTTAATGCAAGCAACTCCCTCGTTTGACATCTCGCACGACAGTGGCGCTGCTCTTTGCCAGCCGGAACCGTTGAATAAGGATCCGTTGGAAGGTCAGGGCCGTGTCGCCCAACGGAATTTACCAGGCTCTGGATTTATGCTCATTGATGGACGCTTTAATTTGCTGTCTGGAATAAGCATGAAATCCCTGGGCGTCGGGTTTCTTGGCATTTTTGCATTAATCTCCTCTTCCGTACAGGCTGCCCTGGCCAACATGCAGGTCAAAACCGGATTGCGGACAAAGCAGGCGCAACTGAAGGCGGTCAACGATGCATCCCCCCTCGGACTGGTCTATACCAATGTCGGCGGCGAATGCAGTTACGTCAACCGCACCATGGAGCAAATGGTCTCGCGTCCGCTTGAGCGCTTGCACGGCAGGCGCTGGCGTCGTTGTCTGCATCCTTTCGATCGCAGCCGGGTCCTGGCCGAGCTCGCTCACTGGGATGCATTGAATGACCCGCCCTATACCACCGTCTGCCGTCTCGGACGTAACAACGACCCGGTGCTATGGGTATCGCTCAAGGTGGTGCCTGTGCTGGTGGCAGGCAAGCTTACCGGTTATGTCGGCAGCCTCGACGACATCACTTCCCGGAGATCGAACGAGCTCGCGTTGATCAAGAGCGAGCAAAAACTTCGCCTTATCACTGACAATATTCCCGCCTTGGTCGCCTATGTCACGGGCGATGAGCGGATTGCCTTTGCCAATCGTCGCTACGAGGAAGCCTACGGCATTCTTCATGAGGAAATCGCCGGCATGTCCGCCTGCGAAGTACTCGGTCCCGATGTCTATGCGCAAAGCCGCGATTACATCCGCCAGGCCCTGGCCGGCACGCCGGCACTTTTCGAGCGGTGCGTGAAGTGCGAGCATGGCCTGCGCTATGAGCGTGTCAGCTACATTCCGGATATCGACCAGCAAGGCGCCGTGACTGGTTATTTCGGTCTGGTCGAGGACATTACCGCACTCAAGCAGGTCGAGGCTCAATTGCGCCAGCTGGTGCGGGTCGATCCGCTTACCGGCATCGCCAACCGGCTCCAGTTCGACGAGCGATTGATCGATGCGATTCGCTACAGCCGCCGCTACGAAACCGGTATGGCACTGTTGTTCCTGGACGTCGACAACTTCAAGGAAATCAACGATAGCTATGGGCATCAGGGTGGCGATCAAGTCTTGCGCGAATTTGCGCAACGTCTGCAGTCGTGCGTGCGCGACACCGATACCGTCGCGCGCATCGCAGGCGACGAATTCGTCATCATTCTCGAGGGGCTGACAGAAGCGCCCGAAGAAGCGCAGGGCGTGGCACGCAAGATCATTGCCGCCATGCAGACCCCCTTTGAAATTTGTGGCAGGCAGCGCATCGTCACGACCAGTATCGGCGTGGCTGTCAGGCGGCCTGAGGAGGAAGACGCGAAAGTTTTGCTGGGCCGTGCCGATGAAGCGCTTTACCGGGCTAAATCGGCAGGACGCAATACGTTTGAAACAAACCCGGATTCGATGGATGTTTTTTGAGTATAATGCGCCGGTCGTTCCGATTCGAGGTAGTGGTGCAGTATCAGTCTGTCATTCCTTCTTGCTTCAAACGATGTAACCGGGCGTACGCCCAATTTATTTGTAAAAGGAAATGAAATGGCAACTGGTACCGTAAAATGGTTTAACGATGCAAAAGGTTTTGGTTTTATCACCCCGGACGAAGGCGGCGAAGATCTGTTCGCTCACTTCTCCGCAATTCAGGGTAACGGCTTCAAGACCCTGAAAGAAAACCAGCGCGTGAGCTTCGAAGTCACCACTGGCCCGAAGGGCAAGCAGGCATCGAACATCCAGGCTATCTAAGCAATTCGATAGTTCTTGGCAGCCGCAAGGCTGAATCAGTGAAATCCCCGGCGATGCCGGGGATTTTTATTTGCGCCAGTAATCCGGAGCGGCATAAGCGCGCCGCAAAAAATCGACAAAGGCGCGGATGCGCAATGGCAAATGCCGTCGTTGCGCAAAGACCGCATAAATATCGTTTCCCGGGGCGGCAAATTCATCGAGCACCGAGACGAGCTTTCCTGATCCGATCTCGGCGCCGACTTCCCACATCGAGCGCCATGCCAGGCCTTTCCCATCCAGCGCCCAATGATGCAGGACTTCGCCATCGTTGCATTCCATGTTGCCGGAAACTTTCAGCGTCACTGCCTTGCCTCCCTGATGAAAGGTCCATCCGCGCTGGCTGCCATCACTGCTGATGGCCAGGCAGTTGTGTCTCGCCAGGTCATCCAAGGTGCGTGGCGTGCCATGTCGCCGCAGATACTCAGGCGACGCCACTACCACGCGCCGATTGTCGGCGAGCTTGACGCCGACCAGGCTTGAATCGTTCATGGCTGCAATGCGAATGGCGACGTCGATGCCTTCACCGATCAGGTCCACGACGCGGTCATTCAGGCTCAGGTTGACTGTCAGTTCGCGGTGTTCCGCCAGGAAGGATGGAAGCAGGGGCGCCACGTGCCAGCGGCCGAATCCGGCCGGTGCAGATACCGTCAGGCGCCCGGTGGCGCGTGCGCTGCGTTCCGATACCGCGCTTTCGGCATTTTCCAGGTCCGCCAGGATGCGCTGACAATCTTCCAGAAATGCCGTGCCTTCGTCGGTAAGGGCAAGCCGGCGGGTTGAGCGCTGCAGCAGCTTGACGCCTAGCCGTTCCTCCAGCGCGTCAAGCCGCCTGCTGATCATTGCCGGCGCTACTCCTTCGGCGCGCGCCGCCGCCGACAGGCTGCCCTTGGTAATGACGTCGACAAATGTGGAAATCTGCTTGAACTGGTCCATGTCAGCTATGAAGGCCGGAATAATCTATCTTTAACTTAAATGCAAAAATAAAGTGATTATTCTAATTGGTTATATGCATTAAAAGTGAATATACTTAGGCCTTCATATAGCAAGAAAGCGCTTTGGCGCGGATAAAAAATGGAATTGTGGCAAGTCGCCCTGGTGGGAACGGCAGCATTTTTTGCCGGTGCAATGAATTCGGTCGCCGGTGGCGGCACGTTTTTTTCGTTTCCGGCCTTACTGGCGGCGGGTGTGCCGCCGGTGGTGGCAAACGCCAGCAATTCCGTCGCCTTGTGGCCGGCAAGCCTTTCCGGCGCCTGGGCTTACCGCGAAGAGTTGTCGCGTTATAAGCGCTATCTTGTGCCGTTGGGTTTTGTATCGCTGCTAGGCGGCGTGGCGGGTGGCTTGCTGCTGTTGAGTATCAAGGATGCGACTTTCTCGCGCCTGATTCCCTGGCTGCTGCTGTTTGCGACCTTGCTGTTCACGTTTTCCGGCAGGATCTCGGGCTGGCTGCGCGGCGCGCAGGCCGGGGAGCCGCGCAACAGTAGCGGCGCACTGGCCGGACATGCGGTCGTATCGGTCTATGGCGGCTTTTTCGGCGCCGGCATGGGTATCCTGATGCTCGCCAGCCTGGCAATCGCGGGACATAAGGATGTCCACGAGATCAACGCCATCAAGAACCTGCTTTCGGCAGTGATATACAGCGTCAGCGTATGCACCTTCGTAATCGCCGGCGCGATCAGCTGGCCCTATACCTTGCTGATGGCAGCCACGGCGATCCTGGGCGGCTATCTCGGCGCGCGCTTTGCCCGTAAGATCCCGGCGCAATGGCTGCGCAGTTTCATCATCGTGGTTGGCTTCGTCCTGAGCGGGATTTATTTTTACAAGACCTACCAGGCAGCGTAATCAGTTTTCATCGAATCGAAATTTAGCAACTCATTTTTCTGGAGAACATAGTCATGACAGAACGTATTGCTTGTCATCGCCTTCAAGTCGCGCAAGGCCTGCATCGCTTTATTGAAGACAAGGTATTGCCTGGTACCGGGATCGATAGCGCCACTTTCTGGAAAGGCTTCGATGCCATCGCCCATGACCTGGCTCCGAAGAATGCCGCTCTGCTGGCTGAGCGCGATCGCCTGCAGACCGAGCTGGATCAATGGCACCGCGCCAATCCTGGCCCGATCAGCAACATGCAGGCTTACCAGGAATTCCTGAAGTCCATCGGCTACCTGGTCGATCAGCCGCAAGACGTGAAGGTGACTACCTCGAACGTCGATGCGGAACTTGCCTTGCAGGCCGGCCCACAACTGGTCGTGCCGGTGCTGAATGCCCGCTATGCGCTGAATGCCGCCAATGCGCGTTGGGGCTCGCTCTATGATGCGCTGTATGGCACCGACGCCATCCCCGAAACCGATGGCGCCACCAAGCAGGGCGCCAATGGCGAAGGCTACAATCCAGTCCGTGGCGCAAAAGTGGTTGCTTTCGCCCGCAACTTCCTCGACCAGTCCGCTCCGCTGGCCAAGGCTTCGCACCGGGATGCAACCGGCTACCGCGTAGTCGACGGCAAGCTGGCGGTCTCCCTGCAGGACGGCAGCACGACCGGCCTGGCCGATGAATCGAAATTTGTCGGTTACCAAGGACAAGCCGAAGCGCCAACCGCAGTCCTGTTGCGCAATAACGGTCTGCACATCGAAATCCAGATCAATCGCGCGACGGCGATCGGCAAAGAGGATGCCGCCGGCGTTTCCGACGTGGTGATCGAAGCCGCGTTGTCGACCATTCTCGACCTGGAAGACTCCGTCGCCGCCGTGGATGCGCAGGACAAGGTAATGGCCTATGCCAACTGGCTGGGCATTCTGCAGGCCACGCTGGTGGAAAACGTCGCCAAGGGCGGCAAGACCTTCGTTCGCACGCTGAATGCAGACAGAAAATACACCGCCGGCTGCGGCGCGGTGGATGCCAAGGATGGCGTGGTCACGCTGCATGGCCGCTCGCTGCTGTTCCTGCGCAACGTCGGTCACCTGATGACCAATCCGGCCGTGCTGCTGGAAGGCGGCAAGGAAATCCCGGAAGGCATCATGGATGCAATCGTGACCGTCACCATCGCTCTGCATGACCTGAAGCGCAAGCAAGGCCAGGAAATCGGCAATACCCGCACCGGCTCGGTCTACATCGTCAAGCCGAAGATGCACGGTCCCGCGGAAGTGGCGTTTGCCTGCGAATTGTTCGGTCGTGTCGAGGCCTTGCTGGGCTTGCCTGCCAACACCGTCAAGCTCGGGATCATGGATGAGGAACGCCGCACCAGTGTCAACCTCAAGGCTTGCATCAAGGAAGCGGCCGCGCGCGTTGCCTTCATCAATACCGGCTTCCTCGATCGCACCGGCGATGAAATGCACACCGCCATGCATGCCGGTCCGATGCTGCGCAAGGGCGACATGAAGACCAGCCCCTGGCTGGCCGCCTATGAGCGTCGCAATGTCCTGATCGGCCTGGCCTGCGGTTTGCGCGGCCGCGCCCAGATCGGCAAGGGCATGTGGGCCATGCCAGACTTGATGGCAGCCATGCTGGAACAGAAAATCGTGCATCCGAAATCGGGCGCCAATACCGCCTGGGTGCCATCGCCCACGGCTGCGACCCTGCACGCCTTGCACTATCACCAAGTGAACGTGGCGGAAATTCAGAAGGAACTGGAAAAGACCGATGCCAACGGCGAAGCCGAACGCCTCCTTGCCAACCTGCTGCAGATTCCGGTCTCGCCCAACAAGAATTGGTCTGCTCAGGAAATCCAGCAGGAACTGGATAACAATGCCCAGGGCATCCTCGGTTACGTAGTGCGCTGGATCGACCAGGGCGTGGGCTGCTCCAAGGTGCCGGATATTCACAATGTCGGCCTGATGGAAGACCGCGCGACGCTGCGCATCTCGAGCCAGCATATCGCCAACTGGCTGCATCATGGCGTGGTAACCCAGGAACAGGTGAACGAAACCCTGCAGCGCATGGCCAAGGTGGTGGATGAGCAGAACGCCGGCGATCCTTTCTACAAGCCGATGGCGCCTAATTTCGATGCATCTTATGCTTACCGCGCGGCTTGCGATCTGGTCTTCAAGGGCCTGGAGCAGCCAAGTGGTTATACCGAGCCATTGCTGCATGCCTGGCGCTTGAAGGTCAAGGCAAGTGGCGTGACGAAGTAATCCTCCGGTAACAAGCCGGCAAGGCAATCTTGGGGAGCCGGGTCCGTTCCTGTCATGGGAACAGACCCGGCTCCCTTTATTTTTTCCTGACGTAGAGAATCACTGTCCATGCCGCCGTGCGAAAAAAGGGATGAGATGATCTGCTGTGCCGCAAATCCCGCTTCAGGCGAATTTCTGCCAAGACGGATTTGTTTTTCAGACTAGAGGAGGATCAGTATCGACAAGCTGCCAGGGTTGAATCTGCTCTAGGCATTTGCCTGCATCTTGGTTAGGATTACTCGTACATCATTCATCGCAGGATCGGCATATGCATGCGCTCAAGCTAACGCAAATCGGTTCGCAGCTGGCTATTATGGTGCCGCCGGAAATCGGCGGGCAGTATGGCCTGAAGAACGGAGACACCATCTATCTGAACGGTACGCCCGGCGCGGCAAACTTGGCGGCTGCGCCGCTTGAAGCGCCGATCTCAGGCGATCCTGCGACCGTGGAGCAACTCTACGCCGGCCAGGAGTTCATGCGCGACTTCCATGCGGCTTTTCGCTGCCTCGCACGATGATTTGCCAGTCCATCGATTCTGCAGTGCTCGTGCTGCTGCATCACGAAAGCTTGAAGGCCTATGGCGGCGCGCCGGGGATTCGCGATCCGCAATTGCTGGATGCCGCGCTTTGCTGGCCGATGCTGATTGCCGCCGAACGGGGCATGGAAGTCCGGTGCGACTGGTCCGGAGCGGATGGCGAGATGGATGTGGCGGATCTGGCCGCCTGTTATGCCTTCGGCGTGCTCCGCAATTTACCTTTTGTCGATGGTAACGAACGGGCGGCCTTGCTCGCGATGGGCCTGTTTCTGTATCTGAATGGTTGGCAGCTGGACGCGGCGCCACTGGACGCGGCACAGGTTATCCAGGCGGCGGCATCTGGCGCGCTGGACGAGGCCAGGCTGGCGCAATGGATTCGCGGGCACCTCTGATCGGTTCAGGCGCTTTGGAAGGCGGAGTAGGCGCCAGGACGGCTGACTTCGCATGCCGCGCCGCCGAATTTGCGCAATACCTGCGCGACCGGCAGCAATTTGTCGAAGTTGCGTCCGATGCCGAGGGCGAGCGAGCAAAACAGTACCAGTTCTTGCGTTGATACGATGCCATATTGCGACGTCGCTTTATTAACCTGGTCGGCGACAAATGCATACCGCTGGGCACGCGGCATGGCGGCGAGATCGGCATTGCCATTCTGTTCGAGCTGTTCCAGAACGATATCCGGCAGGGCAGCTGCCAAAAGGCGCTTCTCTTGGTCCGCGGTCAGCTTCAACATGGCTGTTACCCGGATCTCCGGGTTGGCCTGGCCGAACAGGGTGCACGGCATGCCATCGCGGTCGAGGTAAGTCCACGAAGTGATTGGTCCAAGCACGCACGCCTCCTGGCTGGCGTCGAGCATCTGATACCAGGCTGACAGGATGCGCGTGTCGTAATAACGGATATCGTAGCTGGCGCCATCGTTGGCTTCCACGCGCATGAGCTTGCGTAAATGGTCAGCGAGGTCCGACAGGCTGAGCGGCGATTCAATCCAGCTCAGGCAATGCATATCCTTCGTATGTTCGAGAAACCAGGCCAGCGTCCGGGTCTGGTTGGTGGCGGCATGGACGAGGATCGGCGCAGATGTGGCTTGATTGTCGAATGCCAGGGAAACCCAGGGCAGGCGGCGAAAGCGGTACTGCAGGATGCGCCATACGCCCGGGTATTGGGCGGCATCAATCAGTAGGAATATGCCGCCGGCACTAGTCTGGGCGGATATCTCGGTGCTTGAATCCAGGTGCGTCATGGCCACTTCGTCTCTCTCGAATTGCCAGTAGTGCATGAGGATTGCACTACTAGATTATTATCTTATTGTTAATGCTCGAAAGATAATAGAGTATTGGCCGAATTGCAATTAAATTCGTGGTAAAAATTGTAAGTTTTAGTAAGGTGCGCCTAATGGCTGTTGCGCTTTTACATTACTGCGAATCTTCGAACAAGCGCTGACGCAGGTTACATTCGTCTTGCCAGGTTTGCCGTTCCGGACTCCCTGTGTTTTCAGCCTGTATTTCCGCCTGGGACTTGGCGGCATAGGACGCGACGAGGCGCTTGGCGATGCCGATGTCGGGCTGCACGGCACCAAAAAACGCCACGTCCTTGCCCCGCTGTAATAACAAGGTAGGGAAATTTTCAATATCAAGATCGCCAACCAGGTCTGACTGATCTTCGATATCTATCCAAATAAACTGTTTGTCAGGATGCTGGGCCGCCAGGTTATCGAAACTGGCACGATAAGCCTTGCAGACATCGCACCAGGCCGCGCACAGGCAGGCAACGATCCAGGAGTCCTCCTGAAGACTCTGTAGTATGCGGCTACGGTTATCTTGTTCCAGGGTAATTGCGTTCATGCGGCTATTGTAGGCGTTTCCTTTAATGGCGTCCTGTGGCCATCTGTTCTAATTCGGAAAGCAGTTCCATCGTTCGCGGAATTTGCGGAGCAATCTTGTCGGCGCGGCGCAAGACCGCCCGAACTTCTTCCGCTGAAACCAGATTGTAGCCATTGGTTTTCATGTATTGCATCAAGACTTGTGCGCGCTGGTGCAATGCCTGTGCCTGGGCAGGAATGGCTGGTGCCATGACTGCGCCGGGCACGGCGCCGGTTATCACATTGCTTTGTTCGGTGGAGGGTTTGACTACGGCATCTGGCGCAAAAGGCTCGTTAACTTTACCTCCTGGTGTCGCTGAGATGTCTGCCGGGCGGGCTTGTTCTGGCGAAGGGATGGGTTTTGCCGGCGGCAGGACGATTGTTCCCGTGAGCTGCTGCTCAAGGTCAGCAGCGCGCGAGATGATTTGTTCACTTGGAAAGCATTGGCGGACCGTGTTCAGCAAGGCTTGTGCATCCGGAATACGGTCGATCTTGCCGTAGAGTTTCGCCAGGCCGAGATAGGCATCCGCAGACTTCATGATGGAATATTCGCCCACGGCGATGCTGGTCAGGTAGGCTTCTTCGGCGATATCGAATTTACCGAGCAGAGCGGCGACATCCCCCAGGTTCTTCTGGCGCACGACCGAGTATGGAGACAGGCGGGCAGCCTGTTCCAGCACTTCGAGCGCCTGGACATATTCTCCAAGCTGCTGCAGGACTTGCGCCAGTTGGTCGTAGGCATCCAGGAATGATGGATGGTCATGGACGATTTCCGTCAGCCGTCTTTTCGCTTCCGCGTGCCGGCCTTCCAGGCTGTCGAGACGGGCCAGTCCCGCCTTGGCCCAGACCTGTTCGCGCAGTTCCAGCGCGATTTCGTACACCTTGCGCGCGGCTTGCAACTGGCCGGCTTTGAGGAGCAGGGTGGCCTTCATGCGCAGCAGGTCCATGGCATGCAGGGGCGCTTTGGCCAGCGCCTCATCACAAAGGTTCGCGGCCAGCAGGAAATTGCGCGCGGCATAGGCCCGCTCGATGGCGGTAAATGCCTGCTTGCGGTCCCAGGCGCGATTCAGCCGCGCCAGCAGCAGCGATTCCGTCAGCGGTTTCAGAATATAGCCGTCGGGCGCCTGTTCTGCTGCTCCCATGACGGTTTCGACAGCTTTCTCCGAGCTGACCATGATCCAGATGCAGGTCAGGCCGATCAGTTCGCGATGGCGGGCTTCCTCAAGAATTTGCTGGCCGTTGGGACCTTCGGAGAAGTTGTAGTCGCATAACACGACATCGTACTGCTTCAGGCGCAGCAGCGAGATCGCGTCGGCGCCGTTTTTCACGGTATCGATCGCTTTCGCGCCGAGCTTGCGAAGCATGTCGCGCATCATGCGGTGGACAATCGAGAAATCGTCGATCACCAGGTAGGATTTGCTTGACCAGTCTGGGTAGGCGGAATTGGTAATCATGTCAGGTGTGTCGCAAGATTTGTGCAGCGGATGGGCGCATGAAAGCTCAGGGCAATTCGAGGACAAAGCAGCCGCCGCCAAGTGCACCGCCGTTTTCCAGCCTCAGAGTTCCGGCTCGGTCGCGATGCCGGTGCAGGCTGGCGACCTCGCGGGCAAAATGCAGGCCGAGTCCCGTGCTGCCGCTGCGGAAATTGACGCCTTGCGCCGTGGCCGGCGAGTCCAGCAATGATTGCGGATAGCCCGCGCCATTATCTTCCACGCGGATCTCGAGAATGCCGTCTCGTGTGGCGAATACCAGGCGGATCTTGTCATGGGTATAGCGGATGGCGTTGTTGAGCGCATGGTTCAGGACGCCATTGATCAGGTCTTCGTCAAGATGCCAGACCAGTTCGGGCGGGTATTCCATGTACAGCTTGATGCCGCGCGAATCGAGCAAGGCGCGATTCTGCGATTCCAATTCGAGTGCGCATTGGGCTATCGAGCATGCCTGCGGATCGAAGGGATACATGTGCTGGCCCAGCTTGTACAAGGTCAGGAGTTGGGTCAGGTTGCCATTGACGCGCTGGACTTCGAACAGCATGTGCGCCATTTCCTGGTAAGACGCAAAGGTTTGCGGATCCAGTTCGCCGAGCATTTTTTCCAGTGAGGCGGATAGCATGCCCACCGAATTTTTCATGTCATGGACGGAGGATGCAAGAAAAAGAGGAAGGAGCGTTTCCTTCGGATTGTGGTCCATGGCTGTCCTGGTTGTATGTACGTGTTGAAGCGGTTGTTTATTTACTGGACGTCAGGCCGGAGGCTGAGTGATGGGTAACATGTTAACAGAACTCACTTCAGTCACCAATCATAGCGCTGGATGCGCATTTGCCACAGCGCCATCTGGTGACGGGCGCGGTAAAATACCGCCATGTCTACGATTCTTGCTATTGAAACTTCCACCGAGCTTGCTTCGGCAGCCTTGCTGTTGGAAGACAGGCTGTATGTGCGCGATACCGACGGGGTCAAAACCCATTCGGATGCGGTCTTGCCGATGGTGCAGCAATTGCTGGCAGAGGCAGGGATTCGCCTGGAGCAGTGCGATGCGCTGGCGTTCGGCAGCGGGCCCGGTTCGTTCACCGGCGTGCGCACGGCTGCCGGCGTGGTGCAGGGTTTGGCATTCGGCAGCGGACGCCCGGTCATTCCGGTGGTAACGCTGCTGGCCATGGCCGAGGCTTGCCGCGAACAGACCGGCGCCAACGATATCGTCCCCATTCTCGACGCCCGCATGGGTGAAGTGTACTGGGCGCAGTACCGGTTCGGTCCGGATGGATGGCGGGAAGTGAGCGCGCCAGCCCTGGCGCAGCCAGTCGGCGTGGCGCCGAAAGGCGAAGTGCTGGCGTGCGGGAATGGATTGCAAGCTTATGCTGAAGCCTTTGCCGGCGCATCTTTTGCTGCCGCTGGTTTGCCTGCCGTGATGCCGCATGCGCGGCATATCGCCCGGCTTGCGCGTCTTGCCTTTGCCCGTGGCGAGACGCTGCCGGCGCAAGAGGCGCAGCCTCTTTACCTGCGTAACAAGGTGGCGCTCACTACGAGTGAGCGCATGGCGAAGGCAGGTGTGGCGGAGGGAAGGGAAACATGACCCCTGCCGGACAGGGAAAGCCGCTTGATTTGCGGTCGCTGATCGTCGAAACCATGCAGGCTGCCGATATCGAGCAGGTAATGGTGATCGAGAACAGCGTGTATCCTCATCCCTGGACACGCGGTAATTTTACGGATTCCCTTGATAGCGGATACGAAGCATGGGTTGCGCGGGAGCCGAACTTTCAGCTGGCGGGCTATTTTCTGGCGATGCCCGTGGTCGATGAACTGCATTTGTTGAACATTAGCGTGCGCGCCGACCTGCAGGGGCAGGGCCTGGGATTGATGCTGCTGGACCGTGTCACTCAACTGGCACGCAAGCTCGGCATGCTGTCGATCCTGCTGGAGGTGCGGCCTTCGAACCAGCGGGCGCTGGCCGTCTATGAGCGTTACGGCTTTGTGCGGATCGGCTTGCGCAAGGCATATTATCCGGCTGCCGGACATACCCGCGAGGATGCGATCGTAATGAGGTTGTGCTTATGACATTTCAGGATTCCCGGCGCACGCGCTTTTTGCAGGAAATGGGGATCGACCCGGTGTGGCGCCTTCGCGAACGTGCTGTGCCGGAGGCTGGTTCGGCGATGATGGCTAATGAGGAGGCGAATGTCGTCGACCATGCTGCCGTTTCATCGGATGAGGGTTTATCCACCGCCACGGCATCGGTGTCGCCAACTGTTTTGACGACGCAGTCATGGAATGAGGAAGCTGCGCCGGCAACGGAATCGCGCATTATTGAGCCGGTTTCGATGGAACGCAGTGACCGTGAAATCGTACTGCATGCCGCTGCCCCCGTTGCCCAGCCGGCCATTCAGAACAAGTCCTCTGCATGGGAAGATGACGTCCCAGCCTGGGTTACCGAGGATGCGCCGGCCGACGAGAGCATTCCTTTTGATCTTGAAGATTCTGTCACCGCCGAGTCAATTCCGGGCAAGCCGTCGGTTGCCGAGATTGCGCGGATGGATTGGCATGCGCTGGAGTCGGCGGTGTCGATCTGCACCAAATGCCGCTTGTGCGAGACCCGGACGCGGACGGTTTTTGGCACCGGCGACCGGCACGCCAAGTGGCTGTTTGTCGGTGAAGGCCCGGGATATAACGAGGATTTGCAGGGCGAACCCTTTGTCGGGCCGGCCGGTAAGCTGCTCGACAATATGTTGGCTGCGATGGGCTTGCGGCGTGGCGAGAATGCCTATATTGCCAATGTCGTCAAATGCCGGCCCACCGGCGACAATGGGAAGGATCGGCCGCCGGCGGCGGATGAAGCGGCGGCATGCCTGCCGTATCTGCAGCGGCAAATTGCCCTGATCCAGCCGGATGTCATCGTCGCGCTCGGCAAGAGCGCCGCGCTGGCGCTGCTCGGTGCGGCGCCCGACACCCCGGTATCCAGATTGCGCGGCCAGGTGCATCGTTATGCCGACGTGCCGCTGGTCGTGACTTACCATCCCGCCTATCTGCTGCGCTCTCCCGAAGAAAAGGGCAAGGCATGGCGCGACCTCTGCCTTGCGATGGCTACCCGTGCCGATGCCGCCGCGGCCCGCTGAAGCTCAGCCTGGCGAAACTTGTCAGCAGCGCTTCTGGCGAAACTGGGGGCACTTGCTCGATTCGCATGTCCGCGATCTGGCATGGTTGCTGGATTCGGCCGATTTGCTGGACCCGGCCGCGCCCCAGTGGGCCGGACAGATCGCCACGATTGCAAAGCCTTTGCCTCCGGCGACCCTTGCGTGGCTGGCTGCGCTGGACCAGGCGCCGCAGCCATTGCATGAGTATCTGGCCATTCATCCATTTACCCGACTGGGGCGGTACGCCGAGCAATTGATGGCGTATTACCTGGAGTGGCAAGACATATTGCGCGGCCATGGCGTACAGGTACGCAACGATGCCGGCGGCACTATCGGCGAGTTCGACTTCCTGGTGCGGCAAGGCGACGAGCTAGTGCATTGGGAATTTGCCACGAAACTGTATCTGCTCGAGCCGAGCGGCGATGGGCAGGCGGCTGATTATTTCGTCGGCCCGAATCTTGCCGATACCCTGGGCGCCAAGATGAGCAAGGTATTTTCGCGCCAATTGAAACTATCTCATCATCCTGCGGCGCAGCGCTATCTGCCGCAACCGGTGGCAAGGGCGCAAGCCTTGCTGAAGGGGTGGCTTTTTTATCACGGACAGAAGCACTATGCCGTCGAGGCTTCAGGGGTCAACAAGGCGCATTGCCGCGGATTCTGGTGTGAGATGGCGGAAATCGACCAGCTCGATATGCAATATGCCGCCATTTTGCCAAGACTGAGCTGGCTGGCGCCGGTTCGAGTGAGGCTGGACGCAGTGTTGGATCGCCAAACTTTACGGGCGGCGCTTGTCGAACACTTCGCGCATGACAGCATGCCAATTCTTGTGGCGCTGCTGGAAAAGAATGGGGAAGAAGCCTTCGAAGTCAGGCGCGGCTTTATCGTGCCGGATGATTGGCGCACCCGCGCCGGCCAGCGCCGCCGCCCGCAAATCAGTTAATGCATTGCCGTTGGCTTGTCAGGTTCAGTGGCTTTCCTCGCCAAGCGGCTTGTGCTCGCCGATCAAGGCAAGCGAATCGTGCTCGCGCTGGTTCGCTGCGTGACGGCGCATGATCATCAGCATGATGCTGGCGACAAAACTGCCGAACAGGATAATGACCACATTGATGTTGAAGTTTGCCTTGATCATGAGGGCATACAATATCAGCATGCTCAGAACGGAAAGATTTTCATTGAAATTCTGCACGGCGATCGAGTGGCCGGCGCTCATCAGGATATGGCCACGGTGCTGCAGCAGCGCGTTCATCGGCACGACGAAATAGCCGGCCAGGGCGCCAACGAGGATTAGCAGGGGATAGGCAAGCCATACCGATTGCACAAGCGTCATGGTCATGACGGTAATGCCCATGGCAACCCCGAGCGGCATCACGCTCAGCGATTTTTTCAGCGGAACGAAACGGGCTGCGGCAACCGCGCCCACTGCCACCCCGCCGGCAAAAACCCCTTGCATGGTTGCCGCTTTGTCCAGCGGCATATTCAACGAATGTTCCGCCCATTTCAGGACGATGAACTGCAACGTGGCGCCGGCGCCCCAGAACAGCGTGGTAACGGCCAGCGAAATCTGGCCGAGACGATCTTTCCAAAGCGTGGTGCAGCAAGTGGAGAAATCGGACAATAGACGGATCGGATTGCGCTGCTGTGCCTTATAGCGGGCGCCGGTGTCGGGAATGCGAAAATTGAAAAGAGATGCAGCGAGGTAGAACACCATGATCACCGCCAGCGCAGATTCCGCCAGCGTGTCGATGCCCGTGCTAATGAAAGGGAAGTCGAAGGCAAGCAGATAACTGGAGACATGCGGATTGACGAGCGCGCCACCCAGCACGGTGCCAAGGATGATCGACGATACGGTCAAACCTTCGATCCAGCCGTTGGCGGCCACCAGCTTTTCCGGCGGCAGCAGTTCCGTCAGGATGCCGTACTTCGCCGGAGAATACGCGGCGGCGCCGAGGCCCACCACGCCATAGGCCACCAGCGGATGGACATTGACGAACATAAGTCCGCAACCGAATATCTTGACCAGATTGGTAACCAGCATGACACGGCCTTTGGGCATCGAGTCAGCAAAGGCGCCGACGAAGGCTGCCAGCACGACGTAAGACAGGACGAAAAACAGTTTCAGGAGTGGGGTCATCCACTCCGGCGCATTCATGAGTGTCAATACTGCAATGGCTACGATCAGGAGGGCATTGTCGGCAAGCGAGGAAAAAAACTGCGCCGCCATGATGGTGTAAAACCCGCGATTCATTCGCATGTCAAAATTCTGCAATGTGTCTACCGCTGGGTTTATACCATGAAAAGCGGCCTATATCCCCAATTTGATGCGTACCCGATTTTCCCAGTCCGGTAAAATGGAGGGCGCTTCTTCATTCCTTTGCCTGTTTTTTATCTGCTTCCATGTCCCGTCCGCTGCTTGCCACCATCGATATTTCTGCGTTAAGACATAATCTGACTGTGGCGAAGCGATGCGCGCCGCAATCGAAAGCATGGGCAGTGGTCAAGGCCAATGCCTATGGACATGGACTGGCGCGCGGCATGCGCGGATTCGCCGATGCGGACGGACTTGCCCTGATCGAAATTGAAGGCGCCGTGCGCCTGCGCGAATGGGGTTGGCAAAAGCCCATCCTCTTGCTCGAAGGCGTGTTCGAGTTGGCTGACATGCAAGTCGTCGCGGAATACGGCCTGGATATCGCCGTTCATTGCGATGACCAGATTCGCATGCTCGAAGAGTCGCGCCCGGCGAAACCGATTGATGTCCACATCAAGCTCAACACCGGGATGAACCGGCTGGGTTTCAAGCCTGATGTGATTCGTGCCGTTTATGAACGTCTGCGCGCCATCCCGGGCATTGGACAAATCGGCATGATGACCCATTTTGCCAATGCAGAGGACGCCGATAATCCCGGCATGCCGCTGGCCGAGCAGGTGGCACGCTTCAGTCGCGCCACCGAGGGACTGGCGGGGCCGCGCAGTTTATCGAACTCGGCGGGCACCCTGATGCATCCGGAAGTGCAGGCGATTGCCGACTGGATCCGGCCGGGCATCATGTTGTATGGCGCCACTCCCGGCGCGCGCAGCGCCGAACAATTCGACTTGCGCCCGGCGATGAGTCTGACCAGCCGCATCATCGGTGTTCAACATATTACTGCCGGCGATGCTGTCGGATACGGCAGCCGTTTCACCGCCAGCGGTCCGATGACGGCCGGTGTAGTGGCCTGCGGCTATGCCGACGGTTACCCCCGCCATGCCCCGAGCGGCACGCCTGTACTGGTGAATGGCGTACGCACCCGTCTGCTTGGAACTGTGTCGATGGATATGATCAGCGTCGACCTGACGGGCATTCCGGGTGCCGGCATCGGCAGCGAGGTCACGCTCTGGGGCGAGGGCTTGCCGATCGATGAAGTGGCCAATGCCGCCGGCACGGTGGGTTATGAATTGATGTGCGCGCTGGCGCAACGGGTACGCGTGGTTGAGCGCGATGACGGCTAGGCGCAAGTGATCGCAGCTGAAGAATAGCGCGGTTGTCGAATTGATAGCGGATTGTTGACATGGCCAAGGCAAAGACCAATTACACCTGTACCGAATGTGGTGGCGTGACCGCCAAGTGGGCCGGACAATGTCCGAATTGCGGCCAGTGGAATACGCTGGTCGAGACCGTGGTGGAATCCGGCGTCAACCGGTTCTCGTCGCAGCCGCAGGGCCTGGCGCAGGCGACGCCTGTTTTGACACTTGCCGATATCGAAGCGGCGGATGTGCCGCGTTTTTCCACTGGCATCGAGGAATTCGACCGCGTGCTCGGCGGCGGACTGGTGGCGGGCGGCGTGGTGCTGATCGGCGGTGATCCGGGCATCGGCAAGTCCACGCTATTGCTGCAGGCGCTGGCCAATCTGTCGCGTGTCAAGAAGGTGCTGTACGTCAGCGGCGAAGAGTCCGGCGCGCAGATTGCGCTGCGCGCCAAGCGCCTGGCCGTTGAGGCGCAGGAGCTCAAGCTGCAGGCTGAGATCCAGCTCGAAAAGATTCTTGCCACTTTGGCTGAGCATAAACCGCAAGTGGCGGTGATCGATTCGATCCAGACGCTGTATTCGGATGCGCTGACATCGGCGCCGGGCTCGGTGGCGCAGGTGCGCGAATGCGCGGCGCAGTTGACGCGCGTGGCCAAGCAATCCGGCATCACCATCATCATGGTCGGCCATGTCACCAAGGAAGGCGCGCTGGCCGGGCCACGCGTGCTCGAACATATCGTCGACACGGTGCTGTACTTCGAGGGCGATACCCATTCCAGCTTCCGCCTGGTGCGCGCGTTCAAGAACCGCTTCGGCGCGGTGAATGAGCTGGGTGTTTTCGCGATGACGGAAAAAGGCTTGAAGGGTGTGTCCAACCCTTCGGCGCTGTTTTTGTCCCAGCACGACAACCAGGTGGCGGGCTCGTGCGTGATGGTGACGCAGGAAGGCACGCGTCCCTTGCTGGTGGAAATCCAGGCTTTGGTCGATACCTCACACGTGCCCAACGCGCGCCGGCTGTCGGTCGGCCTGGAACAGAACCGCCTGGCGATGCTCTTGGCGGTATTGCATCGTCATGCCGGCGTGGCGGCTTTCGACCAGGATGTGTTCATCAATGCAGTGGGCGGCGTCAAGATCACCGAGCCTGCAGCCGACCTTGCTGTCTTGCTGGCGATTCAATCCTCGATGCGCAACAAGCCCTTGCCGCGCGGCCTGGCAGTATTCGGCGAGGTGGGCCTGGCCGGCGAGATTCGCCCGGCGCCGCGTGGCCAGGAAAGGTTGAAGGAAGCCGCCAAGCTCGGATTTTCCATTGCCATGATTCCCAAGGCGAACGCGCCGAAACAGAAAATCGAAGGCTTGACCATTATTGGCGTCGAGCGTATCGACGAGGCGCTCGACAAGATTCGCAATACTGATCTATAGACGCGCGCCATATGGATAGGCTCAATGTCACTTGAGAGCATCGCCATATGAAGCCGACAAATCATGCAAAAGAATAAACGGTGAAACAGCACGACATGCTGAATAAAGAAGAGCTCCCGAAGCAATCCTTGCGTTACGCGCGCCTATTGAGCATTGCCGGCTCCGACAGTGGCGGCGGCGCCGGCATTCAGGCCGATCTGAAAACCTTTGCCGCGCTCGGTTGCTATGGCATGACCGCGATTACCGCCATCACTGCGCAAAACACTTGCGGCGTCCATGACATCCACGCTATCCCGCCTGCCATGCTGGCGGCGCAGATCGATGCGGTCGCTACCGATATCGGCGTCGATGCCGTCAAGATCGGCATGCTGCACGACCCCGAAGTGGTTGAGGTAGTGGCTGATGCGATCCGACGCTATGAGTGGCAACACGTGGTGCTGGATCCGGTGATGGTGGCAATCAATGGTGACCGCCTGATCACGCCGGAAACGGTAGGTGTGCTGGTACGCCAGCTCTTCCCCCTGGTTACGGTGATTACGCCTAATCTGGACGAGGCGGCCCTGTTGCTGGGCAGACCGTTGCAAGGCAGGGATGAACTGGACTCGGCTGCAATCGATCTGTTGGCGCTCGGCGCGTCAGCCGTGTTGCTGAAGGGCGGACACCTGCCGGGTGAGGAAGTGATGGATGTACTACTACAGCGCGGTCAACCGCATCTGCGCTTGTCGCACCGGCGTATCGCCAGCTTCAATACCCACGGCACCGGTTGCACATTGTCCTCTGCAATCGCCTGTCATCTGGCACTGGGGCATAATCTGCCCAAGGCGGTGAAGCTGGCGCATCGTTACATCCTGCAGGCGATTGCGGAAGGCGCGGATGTGCAAACCGGGCAGGGGCACGGCCCCTTGAATCACGGTTGGAGCGCGTCGGCGACGAAGAAAATTCCTATCGGGTCTTGATCAGCTTGGCTGCCGCTACGCCACTCTGCACCGCAGATTCGAGCGTGGCAGGATAATCGCTCGCCACATAATCGCCCGCCAAAAACAGATTGCTTAAACCTGTCTCGATCGCTGGCCGTGTCAGCGCCGGCGTGCAGACAAAGGTTGCGCGCTTTTCCGAAATCACCTTGCTCCAATGTGGCTTCAGCAATTCAGGCTGCCGCAAGGTTTCGGCCAGCTGCCGTGCCACCGCTGCACTCAAGTTCTCCTGTTCCGATGCGACCGCCAGCGCCGAGGTGCTGACCACTACCGCCAGCAAACCGGCCTGGTTTGCCACCAGCTGGCCGCGATCGAACACGAATTGTCCCCAGTTGCCGCTTTCTGCATCATCAATCAGCGCCAGGAAGGGCTGTGACAGTCGGAGGCTCGCATCGTATTGCAGGTAACAGGTGGTGATGGGTTCATGTTCGAAAGCGGGCAGGGGCGGCGCACCGGGAAGTGCTGCCAGCAGTTCGGCGGCGCGCCCGGGGTCGGTGGCGATAATCACTGCATCAAAATGCTGCGTTGATGCGGCACCGCCACCGCCATTGGTCTGCAGCGTCCAGCCGGCCTCGGCAGCTTCGCCGGCCGGGGAAATGGCATTCACCGTGCAGCCAGTGTAGACGCTGCCACCGGCCTTTTCCACATGGGCAGCCGCATGTTGCGGGAACATCGAGGTGAGATCGACGCGCGGCAGCAGCATATCGGAAGCCGCGCGGCGCGCGCCCAGGCTGTCGCGCAAGACATTCAGGAAAACCTGCGCCGAGGCCCGTTGCGGCGGCGTATTGAGTGCGGCAATGCACAGCGGGTTCCACATCAGGCGGACCAGGCGGTCGGTCTGGTCGAAACGTTCCAGCAATTCCGCCACGGTGCAGTCGGTATGGAGTTGCCAGCCCATCCATCGCGCCGTGCTGGAAAAGCGCGCCAGCGCCAGCTTGTCTTCACGAGCAAGGCCCTTGGCACGCAGCAGCGCCGCCAGCAAGTGCAGCGGCGCCGGCAGGCGCGGTGCGAGGAAATCCATGCCGCCGGAATCCGGCGCATAGCGCATCTGCAGCGGCAGGCGCAGGAATGCATCCGTAGCCTTGATGCCGACGGTTTGCATCAGTCGCAGCGTTTCCCGATAGGCGCCCAGCAGGATGTGCTGGCCATTGTCGAGCAGCATACCGTTCAGTTCGACCGCGCGAGCGCGTCCACCCAGAGTGCGGGCGCGTTCGAATAGCGTGACTTGATGGCCGCGGCGGCTGGCTTCGACCGCTGCCGCACAACCGGCCCAGCCGGCGCCGATCACGGCAACTTTTCGCGCTGAAGACTTCATGCGTGCGTTTGCCTAACCTCGCACATAGGTCTTCCAGGCGAGCCACAGCTTGCGGATCGGCGTGAGAGAGATGCGCTGATTCAGCACATGAAAGCCATCACGCTCGATTTCATCGAGCAGGGTACGGTAAATCGACGCCATGATCAGCCCTGGGCGCTGGGCCCGGCGATCCGCATCCGGAAGCAGGGCGAAGGCTTCATCGTAAACCTTCTGGGCCCGCTCCACCTGGAAGCGCATGAGATTTTCAAAACGATCGCTATGGCGCGCATTCAGGATATCGGCAGCCGTCACATTGAACTGCTGCAGTTCATTCACGGGCAAGTAAATGCGTCCCTTTCTGGCATCTTCACCGACGTCGCGGATGATATTCGTCAGCTGGAATGCCAGCCCCAGTTTTTCTGCATACTGCAGCGTCTGCGGCTGGGTATGACCGAAAATGCTGGCCGACAGGATGCCAACGACACCGGCCACGTGCCAGCAATAGCGTTGCAAGCCGGGATAATCCAGATAGCGGGTCTGGTCCAGGTCCATCTCCATGCCATCGATGATCGCCAGTAGATGTTTGCCGTCCAGGGAAAACGTCGCCATGTGCGGCTGCAATGCCTTGGTGACCGGATGAGTCGGACTGCCATTCAGCATCGCCGTCACTTCCTTGCGCCACCAGATCAGCTTGTTGCGCGCGACGCTCGCATCGGTGCACTCGTCTACCGTGTCGTCGACTTCGCGGCAAAACGCGTACAGCGCGGTGATCGCACGGCGACGATCCGGTGGCAGGAACAGGAAGCTGTAATAAAAGCTCGATCCGCTCTTGGCGGCTTTTTCTTGGCAATAATCGTCAGGCGACATGAATGAATAATGAAGTAGGCTGCTAGACAAAGGCGCTATGCTAGCCGAATTGGATGCGGGCGGCCAAATTGATTTTGGAAAGGTGCGCCATTACGTCCGCATGCGGAGACTGCGCCACGCCATGATGAGCCAGTCTTTTTTTCCCAGTTTCGGCCGACGGCGATATACGTCATATTGATTGGCTTCTATGCGTTCGAGTATGCGCAAGCCGCCCTGGACCACGAGTCGCAATTCCCAGCCGATGCGTCCCGGCAGTCGTAGTGCCAGCGGTGCGCCGGCCAGCATCATGGTGCGGGCGCGCTCGACTTCGAATGTCATCAAACTCCGCCATGCCGGCGTATCGAGTCCGGCGGCAATATCGTCTTCCGTCACGCCATGGCGCTTCAAATCCTCCTGCGGCAGGTAGATTCGCTCCTTGGTCCAGTCGATCGCCACGTCCTGCCAGAAGTTAATCAGCTGCAGGGCGCTGCAGATCGCATCGGACTGCGCAATATTGCGGGCATCGGCAGCGCCGTAGAGATGCAGCATGAGCACGCCGACAGGGTTGGCCGAGCGCCGGCAGTAATCCAGCAGACTGCCGAAGTCCGCATACCGCTTCATCACCACGTCTTGCTGAAAGGCGGAAATCAGGTCGCGAAACGGTTGCAAGGGAAGGCGATATTCCTCCACGACTTTTGCCAGCGCGGCAAACATCGGGTCTTCCATTCGCTCCTTGCGTTCGATGCGATCCAGTGCCTTGACATAGGTGGCGAGGGCGTCTAGCCGTTCTTGGGGTGTGACTTCTCCCTCGTCGGCCAGGTCGTCCGCGCTGCGGGCAAAGGCATAGATCGCCGCGACGGCAGGGCGCAGCCTTTGGGGCAGCAAGACGGAGGCGACGGGAAAATTTTCGTAATGATTGACAGGCATGCAGACAATATTTTCGTAACTGACTAAAAAGTCATATACAAGCAAAGTAGGCGACTTTATAATTATTAATAACTTACAAGTCAGTAATTAAGATTGGCTCCAGAAGTGATGCGATTAATGGCCTTGGTGCAAAGAGGCCCGTCTCGATCTGCGTCACCATTAATTTTTGTATATCGTTTCCAGCCCGCATGGTAAAGGAAAAATCGTGATCAAGATGATCCGTTCACCGATCCTGGCGTCTTCTTCGCTCAAACTTTCATTTTTCAGCCGTAAAGAGATATCGATAGTCGCATCGATGCTGGCCACCGCACTGGCATTGTCGCTGGCAGGTTGCTCCAAGCCGGCGCCCAAGGTGGAAGAAGTACGCCCAGTGCGGGTCATTCGCACCGCGGCCAAGCCGGTCGATGTGATTGCCGAATTCCCGGGTGAAGTCAGGCCGCGCGTGGAGTCGAGGCTTGGTTTTCGGGTCGGCGGCAAGATCATCTCGCGCAAGGTCGATGTCGGCGCGACGGTGAAGCGCGGGCAAGTGCTGATGCAGCTGGATCCGCAGGACTTGCAACTGGCACAGGCGCAGGCCAACGCCGGCCTGAAGGCGGCGGAAAGCAATTATCAGTTGGCCAAAGCAGAACTGGCGCGTTATCAGGAATTACGGGAAAAGAATTTCGTCAGCCAGGCTGTACTGGACAGCAAAAACACAGCCTATCTTGCCGCCCGGGCCAGTTACGACCAGGCCGTGGCGGCCTATCGCAGCCAGTCCAATATGGCTGGCTATGCCACGCTGGTCGCGGACGCGGATGGTGTAGTCGCGGGCATCGATGCCGAAGTCGGGCAGGTGGTCGCAGCGGGTACGCCCGTGCTGCGCCTGGCCCAAGCCGGTGAGAAGGAGATTGTCATCGGCATCCCGGAAGACAAGGTCGATGCATTGCGCCGAATTAGCGATGTCAAGGTAAGGATCTGGGCCATGCCTGACGCCGTCTTCAAAGGCAAGATCCGCGAAATCGCGCCAATGGCCGATCCGGCCACGCGGACTTATACCGCCCGGGTCGCCATTCCTGATGCACCAGCCGGCGTCAAGCTGGGCATGACGGCCTATGTGACATTTGCCTCCGCAAGTCCGCAAGCGATGCTCAGGTTGCCGCTGACTGCCATATTCCAGGATAAAAACGGCTCCGCCGTGTGGGTCGTGGAAAATGGCGCGGTCAAACCGGTGCCGGTGCAACTGGCCGGCCCTGCAGGCAACGATGTGCTGATTGCGGGCGGAATTGCGCCGGGACAGAGCGTGGTGACAGCCGGGGTCAACCTCTTGAAACCCGGGCAAAAAGTCAAAATTCTCGATGAAGAGAATGCTGGAACGTCGGTGGCTACCTCGTCTGGCAATGGCGCTGGAGCCGGCAAATGAAAGGTGGTTTCAACCTCTCGCGCTGGGCGCTTGAACACATTCCGCTGACGCGTTACCTGATCGTCGTCCTGATCTTGGGCGGCGTGCTCGGCTATAGCAAGCTGGGCCAGGATGAAGACCCGCCGTTCACCTTCCGCGCCATGGTCGTGCGGGCTTACTGGCCGGGCGCCAGCGCCTTGCAAATGGCTGACCAGGTGACGGACAAGCTGGAAAAGAAGCTGCAGGAAACGCCGTATATCGACAAGATCCGCAGCTATTCCAAGCCGGGCGAGACGCTCATCATCCTGCAGCTTCGAGAATCGACCCCGCCCAAGGAAACGCCGGGCGCTTGGTATCAGGTGCGCAAGAAGATCGGCGATATCCGCAATACCCTGCCGTCCGGAGTTGTCGGCCCATTCTTCAACGATGAATTCGGCGACACCTTCGGCACCATCTTTGCGTTGTCCGGCGATGGCTTTTCTTATGCGGAAGTCAAGGACTATGCCGACTTCGTGCGCCAGCAATTGCTGAAGGTGCCCTCGGTCTCCAAGGTCGAGTTGTATGGCGTGCAGGATGAAAAAATCAACATCGAGTTCTCGCACAAGAAGTTCGCGCAACTGGGCATTCCCTTCGATGCCATCGTGTCGCAGTTGAACACGCAAAACGCGGTGGAAGCCAGCGGCGTACTGGCCACGCCGACGGATAATCTGCAGATACGCGTCAGCGGCGCCCTGCAAACCGTCAAGGACCTGGAAAACCTGGAGCTGCGCGCCAATGGCACGACTTTCCGCCTGGGAGACTTCGCCACCATCAGGCGCGAATACAAGGATCCTCCGCAAGACAAGATGCGCTTCAATGGCAAGGAAGTCATCGGCCTCGGCGTATCGATGGAAAAGGGCGGCGACATCATCCGTCTCGGCAAGAACCTCGAAGCCACGGCCAACGAGCTCAAGGCCAAACTGCCGGTGGGTATCGAACTGGAGCGGGTATCGAACCAGCCGGAAATCGTGGCGTCTTCGGTGAATGAGTTCTTGAAAGTCCTGGCCGAGGCTGTCTTCATCGTGCTGGCGGTCAGCTTCATTGCACTCGGTCTGCATACCAAGCCACTGCGCCTCGATGTGCGCCCCGGGTTGGTGGTGGCGTTGACCATCCCGCTGGTGCTGGCGGTGACTTTCCTGTTCATGCATATCTTCAGCATCGACCTGCACAAGATTTCGCTGGGCGCGCTGATCATTGCGCTGGGCTTGCTGGTGGATGACGCGATCATTGCCGTCGAAATGATGGTGCGGAAAATGGAGGAGGGGCTGTCACGCTTCGATGCCGCGACCTTTGCCTACACGTCCACGGCCATGCCCATGCTGACCGGTACGCTGATTACCGCCGCAGGCTTTTTGCCGATCGGCCTGGCCAAGTCGGCGGCTGGCGAATACACCTTCTCCATGTTTTCGGTGAATGCGCTGGCGCTCCTGATTTCCTGGTTCGTTGCCGTGCTGTTTACGCCGTACATCGGCTACATCCTGTTGAAGGTGAAGCCCGCTGCGGGCGCGGATGGGCATCACGAATTGTTCGACACGCCGTTTTACACGCGCTTCCGCGCCCTGGTGAACTGGTGCGTCGAATGGCGCAAGACGACCATCGTCCTGACGCTGGCGATCTTCGCCCTGGGCGTATTCGGTTTCAAATTCATCGAGCAGCAATTCTTCCCGGATTCCAGCCGCCCCGAATTGCTGGTCGAAATGTGGCTGCCGGAAGGCTCGTCATTCCAGGCAACCGAAGCCCAAGCCAAGAAATTCGAGGCATTCATGCTGCGCCAGGAAGGCGTCAAGAGCGTCACGGCCTATGTCGGCACCGGCAGCCCGCGTTTTTATCTGCCGCTGGACCAGATCTTCCCGCAGACGAACGTCTCGCAATTCGTCATCCTGCCGAAGGACCTGGCAGCTCGTGCAGCCTTGCGGGATAAGATCGTCGAGGTGTTCAAGGAAGACTTTCCCGAAGTGCGCGGCCGCGTGAAGCTGCTGCCTAACGGTCCGCCTGTACCATACCCCGTGCAATTCCGCGTTAGCGGTGACAATGTGGAGAAGGTGCGCGCCATTGCGGACCAGGTCAAGGAAATCATGCGCGCCAATCCGAATACGGTGGGCGTAAACGATAACTGGAACGAATCGATCAAGGTATTGCGCCTGGACCTGGACCAGGACCGCATGCGTGCACTGGGCGTCAGTTCCCAGGCCGTCATGCGCGCAGCCAATACGATCCTGTCGGGCAGCACCATCGGGCAGTTCCGCGAGGGCGATAAGCTGATCGATATCGTGGCGCGCCAGCCCGTCGAGGAGCGGGCCACCATCAGTGCATTCAATGAAGCGAACATGCAGACTGCCAGTGGCAGGACCGTGCCGCTGTCGCAACTGGCGCGAGCTCACTTCGTGTGGGAGCCGGGTGTGGTGTGGCGCGAGGGCAGGGAATGGGCAGTGACCGTGCAATCCGATGTCATCGACGGCATTCAGGGGCCGACGGTCTCCAGCCAGATCGAGCCGCAGCTGGCAGATTTGCGCGCGGAATTGCCAGCCGGCTTCCGCATCGAACTGGCCGGTGCTGCTGCCGATAGCGGCAAGGCGCAGGAATCGATTGCCGCCAATGTGCCGCTGGTGATCTTTATTATCTTTACGCTGCTCATGCTCCAGTTGCACAGCTTTTCGCGCTCCGTGCTGGTATTCCTGACTGGCCCGCTTGGCGTGGCGGGCGCGGCGCTTGCCTTGCTGCTGCTGCAACGTCCGTTCGGCTTCGTGGCCCAACTGGGCGTGATTGCCCTGTTCGGCATGATCATCCGTAATTCCGTGATCCTGATCGATCAGATCGAGCACGACATTGCTGCAGGCAGTCCGCCTTGGATTGCGATCGTCGAATCGGCGGTGCGGCGCTTCCGTCCGATCATCCTGACGGCTGCGGCCGCCGTGTTGGCGATGATTCCGCTGTCGCGTTCGGTGTTCTGGGGGCCGATGGCAGTGGCGATCATGGGTGGTCTGATCATCGCGACCGGCCTGACGCTGTTGTTCCTGCCGGCCTTGTATGCGGCGTGGTTCCGGGTTAAGAAACCGCGGTAAACGATACGCCCGCCAATCGTGCAAGTGACGAAGCAACTCGCTTATTGTCGTTGCGATAAAGCGCAGTGAGCGCGCGTATGTCAAAAAACAGGCAATTGGAGAAAAAATCCAGTAAAATGCCGGGTTGAAGTTGAAGAGCCAATAACAACGGCTTCGAGACTGCGGCATTTGTCCCAGGCTCCGACGGGGCGACCAGGGTTCACTTCAGGGTCGCCCCTTGTTATTTGGCTCAGCTCACAGATCATCCCGCGAGGATGGCGAAATTGGTAGACGCACCAGGTTTAGGTCCTGACGCCAGCAATGGTGTGGGGGTTCGAGTCCCCCTCCTCGCACCACAGTATTAATTCATTTATTGGACGATTCACATGGCAACTGCAGTTGAAACCCTGGAAAAGCTCGAGCGCCGCATCACCCTGACCGTTCCTGTCGAGGAAGTCAAACAGGAAGTGGAAAAACGCCTGAAGGTGCGTGCGCGCACTGCCAAGGCTCCTGGTTTCCGTCCGGGCAAAGTGCCGATGAAAATGGTCGCCCAACAATATGGCTACCAGGTTGAATCCGAAGTCCTGAACGACAAGATTGGCCGCGCCTTCAATGAAGCAACCAATGCCAACAACCTGCGTGTTGCCGGCTTCCCGAAGATCGAGCCGAAAGGCAGCGAAGGCGCGCCGGAAGGCATGATCGCTTTCGACGCGACTTTCGAAGTCTATCCGGAAGTGAAGCTTGGCGACCTGTCCGCTGCCGAAGTGGAAAAGGTTTCCTCGCCGGTGAGCGATGCTGAAATCGACAAGACTATCGACATCCTGCGCAAGCAGCGCGTGCACTACCACGTCAAGGGCGAGCAAGGCGCGCACGGCGACGGCGGTCCGGACCAGACTGCCCAGAACGGCGACCGCGTGACTGTCGACTTCGTCGGCAAGATCGATGGCGTGGAATTCGCCGGCGGCAAGGCTGAAGACTATCCGTTCGTGCTCGGCGAAGGCCGCATGCTGCCGGAATTCGAAGCCGCCACTATCGGCCTGAAGGTCGGTGAGTCCAAGACTTTCCCGCTGTCCTTCCCGGAGGATTATCACGGCAAGGATGTGGCTGGCAAAACCGCCGAATTCACCATTACCCTGAAGAAGCTCGAGTGGGCTCACCTGCCGGAAGTCGATGCCGAATTCGCCAAGTCTTTGGGCATCGCCGATGGCGACCTGGCCAAGATGCGCGCCGACATCAAGGCCAACCTGGAGCGTGAAGTCAACAACCGCGCCAAGGCCAAGACCAAGGATAGCGTGATGGATGCGCTGATCAAAGCATCCGAACTGGAAGTGCCGAACGCACTGCTGGACCAGGAAGTCGAGCGCATATCCGAGATGACACGTCAGGATATGGCACAGCGCGGCATGAATGTCGGTAACGTGCCGTTCCCGCCGGAGCTGTTCAAGCCGCAAGCCGAACGTCGCGTGCGCCTGGGTTTGATCCTGGCCGAACTGGTCAAGGCTAATAACTTGCAGGCAACCCCCGAACAGGTCAAGGCACAAGTCGAGGAATTCGCGCAAAGTTACGAAGACCCGCAGCAAGTGGTGAAGTATTATTTTGGTGACCGTCGTCGCCTGGCTGAAGTTGAGGCCCTTGTTTTGGAAGAAAACGTCGTCAACTATGTCCTGGGCAAAGCCAAGGTGACCGACAAGACGGTCGAGTTTGATGAATTGATGGGCAATAACGCGCAGGCCTAAAGCGCGGATTGCTCTCCATAAAGGAAGCTAGATGACACGCATGACTGGAAACTCCGCACTCGACACCGAAATGCTCGGCATGGTGCCGATGGTGATCGAGCAAAGCGGGCGCGGTGAGCGCGCCTATGATATTTACTCGCGCCTGCTGAAGGAACGCGTGATTTTCCTGGTCGGCCCGGTCAACGACCATACGGCCAACCTGATCGTGGCGCAGATGCTGTTCCTGGAGAGCGAAAACCCGGACAAGGATATCTCCCTGTACATCAACTCTCCCGGAGGCTCGGTTTCGGCCGGCCTCGCAATTTTCGATACGATGCAGTTCATCAAGCCTGACGTATCGACCTTGTGCACCGGTTTGGCAGCGTCCATGGGCGCATTCCTGCTGGCTGCCGGCGCCAAGGGCAAGCGCTTCTCGCTGCCGAATTCGCGTATCATGATTCACCAGCCGCTGGGCGGCGCCCAGGGGCAGGCTACCGATATCGAGATTCAGGCGCGCGAGATTCTGTATCTGCGTGATCGTCTGAATCATATCCTGTCGGAAAAAACTGGTCAGCCGATCGAGAAAATTCGCGCAGATACCGAGCGTGATAACTTCATGTCGGCCGATCAGGCAGTCGACTACGGCATGATCGACAAGGTTCTGACCAGCCGAGCGTAAGCCATTTCGTTTCTGGTAAGCCACAAACGCCCGGACGATGTACGATTCGGGCGTTTTTGCTTTACTATCCTATATAGGCGCACGCACCTGTCGGTTTTTTGCGCTGTCTCGTGATGGATTTTTCATTCACGGGTAATATCGAATCACCATATCCATCCATTTAGTCTTATGTCTGACAAAAAATCTTCCAGCGGCGAGAAACTCCTGTATTGCTCGTTTTGCGGTAAGAGCCAACACGAGGTGAAGAAGCTTATCGCCGGACCTTCGGTCTTTATCTGCGACGAGTGTATCGACCTGTGCAATGACATCATCCGTGATGAGGCAGCCAGCGTGGAGTCCGTCGGTGACCAGAAGTCCGATCTGCCGACACCGCAGGAAATCTGCGACATGCTGGATCAGTACGTCATCGGCCAGGAGGCAGCAAAACGCATCCTGTCGGTAGCGGTGTACAACCATTACAAGCGTCTGAAGCACTTCGGCAAGAAAGATGAAGTCGAGCTGGCGAAGAGCAATATCCTGCTGGTTGGCCCGACCGGTTCCGGCAAGACCTTGCTGGCGCAGACGTTGGCTCGCATGCTGAATGTTCCCTTCGTTATTGCGGATGCCACCACGCTGACGGAAGCCGGCTATGTCGGTGAAGATGTCGAGAACATCATCCAGAAGCTTTTGCAGAACTGCAATTACGAAGTCGAGAAGGCGCAGAAAGGCATTGTCTATATCGATGAGATCGACAAGATTTCGCGTAAGTCGGATAACCCTTCCATCACGCGCGACGTTTCAGGTGAAGGCGTGCAGCAAGCCTTGCTGAAGCTGATCGAAGGCACCATGGCTTCGGTGCCGCCGCAAGGTGGCCGCAAGCATCCGAACCAGGATTTCGTGCAGATCGATACCACCAATATCATGTTCATCTGCGGTGGCGCATTTGACGGTCTTGCCAAGATTATCTCCAACCGTTCCGAAAAGAGCGGAATCGGCTTCGGCGCCAGCGTCAAGAGTCAGAGCGAGCGTGATGCCAGCGCTATGCTGATGGATACGGAGCCGGAAGACCTGATCAAGTTCGGTTTGATCCCGGAATTGGTGGGGCGTTTGCCGGTTGTTGCGACTTTGAGTGAACTCAATGAAGAAGCGCTGATCCAAATATTGCTTGAACCCAAGAATGCCTTGATCAAGCAGTATGCGAAGTTGCTGGAAATGGAAGGTGCGGAACTGGAAGTGCGCCCGGCTGCCTTACATGCCATAGCCAGGAAGGCATTGGCTCGCAAGACTGGCGCGCGGGGTTTGCGTTCTATCCTGGAGCATGCCTTGCTAGATGTGATGTATGAATTGCCAAGTCAGCAGAATGTTGCCAAGGTAGTGATTGATGAAAATACGATTACTAACGGCGCAAAACCATTAATGATTTACCATGAACAACCTAAAGTTTCCGGCGCATAATGAGGCAATAATTTCAAAAACCTTGAAAAAATACGGTTTTCAAACCTTTTTTGCTCAAAAGCAGTACAATTTGCCGAAACAACAAACATTTGGGCTTCCATCGCAAAGCCACCCGTGGGTAACCTCGCGTGTGGCTTTTTTTATTGATTAGTTTCCAACTTTAAATGGACGAATATTGATGCAGGGCCTTGTGTTTTTTCAGATCGTGCCAACATCAACTACATCTTCTTGATAAGGCTCGCCATGACGACAACCAATCAAACCGAACATACCCAATTGCCGCTTTTGCCTTTGCGGGACGTCGTAGTTTTTCCGCACATGGTTATCCCGCTCTTCGTCGGTCGCCCAAAATCCATCAAGGCGCTCGAAGCTGCCATGGAGCAGGGCAAGAGCATCATGCTGGCAGCGCAGAAAGCCGCCGCCAAGGATGAGCCATCGGCTGATGACATTTATGAAATCGGCTGCATTGCCAATATTTTGCAAATGCTGAAGCTGCCGGACGGTACGGTCAAAGTGCTGGTCGAAGGCGCGCAGCGTGCCCGTATTCACCAGATCCGCGACACCGAAAGCCACTTCATTGCTGAGCTCTCTCCGGTCGAATCGGAAATCGGCGATGAATCCGAAGTCGAGGCGATGCGCCGCGCGATCGTTCAGCAGTTCGACCAGTATGTCAAACTGAACAAGAAGATCCCGCCTGAAATTCTGACGTCGCTGGCAGGCATCGACGATGCAGGCCGCCTGGCCGACACCATCGCCGCGCATCTGCCGCTCAAGCTCGAACAGAAGCAGGTCATCCTGGAAATCTTCAACATCGCCAAGCGCTATGAGCATCTGCTCGGCCAGCTCGAAGGCGAACTGGATATCCTGCAGGTGGAAAAGCGCATCCGTGGCCGCGTCAAGCGCCAGATGGAAAAATCGCAGCGCGAGTATTACCTGAACGAGCAAGTCAAGGCCATCCAGAAGGAACTGGGCGAAGGCGAGGAGGGTGCAGATCTCGAAGAACTCGAGAAAAAGATCATCGCCGCCAAGATGCCCAAGGAAGCCCGCGACAAGGCCCAGAGCGAACTCAAGAAGCTGAAAATGATGTCGCCGATGTCGGCCGAAGCCACCGTCGTGCGCAACTACATCGAGACGATCGCCAACCTGCCATGGAAGAAAAAATCCAAGGTCAACAACGATCTCGCCAATGCCGAGAAGGTGCTGGAAGACGAGCACTATGGCCTGGAGAAGGTCAAGGAACGCATTCTCGAGTATCTCGCCGTGCAGCAGCGCGTCGACAAACTGAAGGCGCCGATTTTGTGCTTCGTCGGTCCTCCGGGCGTCGGTAAGACTTCGCTGGGCCAGTCGATCGCGCGCGCGACCAACCGCAAATACGTGCGCATGGCGCTCGGCGGCGTGCGTGACGAAGCTGAGATCCGCGGTCATCGCCGCACCTATATCGGTTCGATGCCGGGCAAGATCCTGCAGAGCCTGACCAAGGTCGGCGTGCGCAATCCGCTGTTCCTGCTTGACGAGATCGACAAGCTGGGCATGGACTTCCGCGGCGATCCGTCGTCGGCCTTGCTGGAAGTGCTGGATCCCGAGCAGAACCATACCTTCTCGGACCATTACATCGAAGTCGATTTCGACTTGTCGGATGTGATGTTCGTGGCGACCTCGAACTCGTTCAATATTCCGCCGGCCCTGCTGGACCGCATGGAAGTCATCCGCCTGTCCGGTTATACGGAAGACGAGAAGACCAGCATAGCCCAGCGTTACCTGTTGCCCAAGCAGATCAGGACCAACGGCTTGAAGGAAGACGAGATCAGCGTGTCCGAAGCCGCGATCCGCGACGTCATCCGTTACTACACGCGTGAAGCTGGCGTGCGTTCGCTTGAACGCGAAATCTCCAAGATCTGCCGCAAGGTGGTGAAGATGCTGCTGCTGAAAAAGCAGGAGAAGGAGAAGAAGATCACCGTCACGCCGAAAAATCTGGACAAGTTTCTGGGTGTGCGCCGATTCGATTTCGGCGTGGCCGAGAAGGAAAACCAGATCGGTCAGGTGGTCGGCCTGGCCTGGACCGAAGTGGGCGGCGAGCTGCTGACCATCGAGGCGATGAGCATGCCAGGTAAAGGCAACGTGATTCGCACCGGTACCCTCGGCGACGTGATGAAGGAATCGATCGAGGCAGCACGCACTGTCGTGCGCAGTCGCGCCAAGTCGCTCGGCATCAAGAGCGATGTGTTCGACAAGAGCGATATCCACATCCACGTGCCCGAAGGAGCAACGCCAAAGGATGGACCTTCTGCGGGTATCGCCATGACCACGGCGCTGGTATCGGTGTTCACCGGCATCCCGGTGCGTTGCGACGTGGCGATGACTGGCGAGATCACGCTTCGCGGCGAGGTGCTACCGATCGGCGGTCTGAAAGAAAAGCTGCTGGCGGCGCATCGCGGCGGCATCAAGACCGCGCTGATCCCCGAGCAGAACGTCAAGGATCTCGCGGATATTCCGGACAACGTCAAGAACAAGCTTGAAATTGTCCCGGTGCGCTGGATCGACAAGGTGCTGGAAATTGCGCTGGAGCGTCAACCGGCTCCGTTGCCGGATGAGGAACCGGCCGTCGAGGCGGCTGCTGCCAAGACTGGCGAGTCGTCTGACACTACAGTCGTCAAGCACTGATCGGATCGGCTTGAAAAAAAGCGCTCTTCGGAGCGCTTTTTTATTGCGCGTCTAATCTGCGCGTGCCCATCGAGAGGTCGCATCATGCTCGATATGCTGCCAAGCTATTGAGCGATGATCTACTTTGTAGAACACGATAATCGCGAAAAAGCCCAAAAAATCGCGCTCCCAGAGTGTTGCAGATTGTAAATCTCTTGACACAAAACCTAGCGACTTGTTTAATACGTGCTTCTGTTTTCCGTGCTCTGCGGCAAGTGCAAGACCATATTGAGTGGCTAACACCTGCAGAGAAATTTAATCTAGCGAGGGGGGCGTAAATGAATAAATCCGAACTGATCGATCACATTGCTGAATCTGCCGATCTGTCCAAGGCTGACGCAGGCCGTGCACTGGATGCAATGGTCAGCGCTGTAAAAACCACTCTGAAGAAAAACGGCACCGTGACCCTGGTTGGTTTCGGTACTTTCTCGGTTGGCAAGCGCGCTGCACGTACCGGCCGCAACCCGCAAACCGGCGCAGCGATCAAGATCAAGGCAGCCAAGGTTCCGAAGTTCAAGCCGGGCAAGGGCTTGAAAGACGCCATCAACTAATTCATTGATCTGGCGAGTGGTAAAAAACGAAATTTACCAGTAGCAGGATTTGGAAGATCGTGTATAATTACGTCTTCCTCGCGGCGCGGTGACTAGCGCTGCAGTTTGGCTGGTTAAGCAGGTGTCGGGTGCTTAGCTCAGTTGGTAGAGCGGCGCCCTTACAAGGCGTAGGTCGGGAGTTCGAGCCTCTCAGCACCCACCAAATACAGTCAAACAAATGAGCAGGATTTTGGAGCGGTAGTTCAGTTGGTTAGAATACCGGCCTGTCACGCCGGGGGTCGCGGGTTCGAGCCCCGTCCGCTCCGCCAAACACAAAAAGGCGAACGCAAGTTCGCCTTTTTTCATATGCGATGCGGTTACGCAATCTGTACGGGATAGGTTGAACATGTTTGATTTTGTCCGCACCCACCAACGGCTGATGCAGTTTCTTCTGCTGTTGTTCATTTTTCCTTCCTTCGCTTTCTTTGGCCTGGAAAGTTACACGCGTTTTCAGCAGGGCGAAGACGCCGTTGCAAAAGTCGCCGGCCAGAAAATCACTCAGGCAGAATTCGACGAAGCCATGCGCCGGCAGATGGATCAATACCGCCAGATGCTTGGCACGCAGTTCGATCCGAAAATGTTCGACACGCCCGAACAGCGCAAGAACCTGCTCGACAGCCTGATCTCGCAGCGCGCGCTGGCTGCCGAAGCCGCGCGCAACAACCTGGCGCCATCCGACCAGGCTGTGCAGCAAACCATTCTGGGCATGGAAGGCCTGACCACACCGGATGGCAAGTTCGATAACGACCGTTACAAGTCGCTGCTTGCCATGCAAGGCATGACGCCGGTTTCCTTTGAGGCGCGTCTGCGCCACGATCTGGCCGTGCAGCAGCTCACAGCGGCGGTGCAGGACAGCGCATTCGCACCGCAATCGGTCTCGGCGCGCGTGTCGGATATCGCGCAGCAGGAACGCGAAGTGCAGCAAATGCTGTTCAAGCCTGCCGATTATGTTTCACAGGTCAAGGTCACCGATCAACAGCTGCAGGATTACTACAATAAGAACGCCAGCCAGTTTGCCATTCCCGAGCAGGCGAATATTGAATATGTGGTCCTGAATCAGGCCGCCGCCGAAGCGCAGATCAAGGTGTCTGATGACGACATCAAGTCGTATTACGAGCAAAACAAGAAGCGCTATTCGGTGGACGAGCAGCGCCGCGCCAGCCATATCCTCATCGGCGTGAAGAAGGATGCGTCGGAAGCGGACAAGCAGGCCGCGCGTGCCAAGGCTGAAAAAGTGCTGGCCCAACTCAAACAGAATCCGAATGACTTTGCCAAGCTCGCCAAGGAAAATTCGGATGATCCGGGCTCGGCGGAAAAGGGCGGCGATCTCGGATTCTTTGGTCCGGGCATGATGGTCAAGCCTTTCGAAGATGCTGCATACAAGCTGAAGGAAGGTGAAATCAGCGGCCTGGTGCAATCCGATTTCGGCTACCACATCATCAAGGTAACCGGCATCAAGCCGGGCTCGGTCAAGCCGCTTGAAGAGGTCAAGGGAGAGATCGCTGCGGATATCAAGAAGCAGCAATCGACGAAGAAGTTTTCCGAGATGGCGGAGACCTTCCGGGATACCGTGTACGAGCAAGCCGATAGCCTGAAGCCGGCTGCCGACAAGCTCGGATTGAAGGTCGAGACGGCTGCAAACGTAACGCGCCAGGCAGATCCGGCGGTTGGTCAGAAAGCGCCATTCAACAACCAGAAATTCCTGACCGCCTTGTTCTCGGACGACGTCGTCAAGAACAAGCGCAATTCGGAAGCGATCGAGGTTGCGCCGAATACGCTGATTGCCGGCCGTATCGTTTCGCACAAGCCGGCTTCCAAGCGTCCGTTCGATGAGGTCAAGGCTGGCATTCGCGAGCGTGTGATCCAGGAAGAGGCGGCGAAGCTCGCGCAGCAGGCCGGTGAAGCCAAGCTGGCGGCCCTGAAGGCCAAGGATGATGCGTCGGGCTTTGGTCCTGCCAAGGTAGTGTCGCGCAATAAGCGCGAAGACCTGGATGCAACGTCGCTGCAGGCGATCATGAAGGCTGATTCCAGCAAGCTGCCAAGCTATGCCGGCGCCGAATTGCCGCAACAGGGATACGCCGTGTATCGCATCACCAAAGTCATGCAGCCGGCAGCAGCGGATGCCGCACGTCGCCAGGCTGAAGCGCAGCAGATTTCCGGTATCGTGGCGCAACAGGAAACTGCGGCGTATGTGCAGGCGCTCAAGCAACGGGCCAAGGTGAAGTTGCTCAAGCCCGTTGAGCAGGCCAAAACCGATACGGCAGAATAATTTGTATGCCAAATAAAAAACCGCTCTTGAGGAGCGGTTTTTTTACGCCTGGCGGGCGGCTTATCATGGCTGTCCTTCTCTTAATGTCGCTATACGGATGGAATGCAATATTCGACATTCAGGCAATCATTTGCAGAATGGCGAGTCAGTCAATATTGACCATCACTCCTGCGTCATTAATTCGCGCGCAGCGGCGACAAAGCTCTTCGGTGAAATATCCGGCAGACTGATGTCGCGCGCTTCTGTATAACGCGCGAAATTCCTGCTGATGGAACGAAGATAGGCGGGATCGTAATGCCGTACCAGCAATTCTTCCACCAGTGGCTGCATGGCGCCAGATTTGGCCATCTCGTGCCAGCGTTGCAGGTTGTCTCGTCCATGCAGCGGCAGCAGGCAGTCCAGCTGCCGGTTCAGGGCATCGGGGTCCGCCACGAAATGCACGTATTCGCGCATGAGCAGCGCCACGCGGTCAGTCATGGACAGAGAAACCGCGATGCAGGGTGACGCACGTATGCATTCCATCAGCGCTTCCGGCACGCGTACGCTGCCGACCTTCTTGCTTTCCGATTCCACGAATATGGGACGAGCCGGGTCGAAGCGGCGAAGCGCATGCCAGATGGCGCTTTCGAATGACTTTTGCGTCGGCTGGGGCTGACTCGGAATACTTCCCAGCACCGAACCACGGTGTGACGCCATTTTTTCGAGGTCGAGCACTTGCGCGCCTTCCTGTTCTAGCGTGCGCAGCAACTCGCTCTTGCCGCTGCCGGTCGGACCCGCGATCACGCGGAAGTCAAACTGCCGAGGCATTACTTCCAGCGCCGCGACGACATGCCGCCGATATTCCTTGTAGCCGCCATCCAGTTGTATGGCGGGCCAGCCGATTTTTGCAAGGATATGCGCCATCGAACCGCTGCGGTTGCCGCCTCGCCAACAATACACCAGCGGTTTCCAGTCGCGCGGCTTGTCGGCGAAATGGGTTTCGAGATGCGACGAGATGTTACGCGCCACGATCGCGGCGCCGACGCGTTTGGCTTCGAAGGAGCCTACCTGCTTGTACAGCGTGCCGACGCGTGCGCGTTCCTCGTTGTTGAGTACCGGGCAGTTGATCGCGCCGGGGATATGATCTTCGGCAAATTCGCCTTCGCTGCGGGCATCGATGATGGTATCGAATTGGTCAAGTTGCGGCAGGAGGTCATCGAAGGGCAGCAGAGCTGGGTATTTCATGAACTTACTTTTTCAACAGAAGCGGCTTCAGGACAGGCCAGACATTGTCCAGCATGATGGGGTGAGCGGCAGCGAGTGGGTGAATGCGGTCAGGCTGGAACATGTCTTCGCGCGTCGCGATGCCCTCCAGGAAAAACGGCACGAGCGCAGTCTTGTTTTCCCGCGCAAGCTTGCCATACATCGCATGGAAATTTTCAGCATAGCTGGGGCCATAGTTCGGCGGAATACGCATGCCGAGCAAGATGACTTTCGCGTTGATCGCTTGTCCTGCCTTGATCATGCTGCGCAGGTTGGCTTCGGTAGCAGCAACCGGCAAACCGCGCAGGGCGTCGTTGGCGCCCAGTTCGATGATAAGAATATCCGGCCGGTGTGTCTTCAACAGGGCGGGCAGCCGTGCCGCGCCGCCACTGGTGGTGTCGCCGCTGATGCTGGCATTGATGATCCTGGCATCGATTTTCTCGGCGCGCAGGCGTTCCTGCAAAAGATTGACCCATCCCTTACCACGTGCGAGTCCATACTCGGCGGATAGACTATCCCCAAGCACAAGCACGGTTTTTGATGCAGAATAGGCATGCGAGGCAAGCAGCGCCAAGGTCAACAACAACAGTGCTCGCAACCACTGCCGCCACTTCGGGTACGGTAATCCAATTAATCCTTCAAAGCGCATGACTGAACCTTTCAATTTGCGATCCGCTATCGAAGTCACGCATCTGTGCAAGCGCGTCTCCGACGCCACCGGTGAACTGACGATCCTCAACGATATCCATTTTACCGTGCAAGCCGGCTCGACGCTTGCGATTGTCGGGGCATCCGGCTCGGGAAAGTCCACCTTGCTGGGATTGCTGGCGGGACTGGATACACCGACTTCCGGCACTGTTCTGGTCGACGGCATCGATATCTATGCGCTGGACGAGGATGGTCGCGCGCAGCTGCGCAAGGAAAAGCTAGGCTTCGTGTTCCAGTCTTTTCAACTGGTGGCGCACATGAATGCGCTGGAAAACGTAATGCTACCGCTGGAATTGCGCGGCGATCGCGAAGCGCGCCCGAAGGCTGAAGCCATGCTCGAACGCGTCGGCCTGTCGTCAAGACTGAAGCATTATCCGAAGTACCTGTCGGGTGGCGAGCAGCAGCGCGTGGCGCTCGCGCGCGCCTTCGTCACCGAGCCGCCACTGCTGCTGGCCGACGAACCGACCGGCAGCCTGGATGCGGCTACAGGCGAAGCAGTGATCCAGTTGATGTTCGAACTGAACAAGGAGCGCGGCTCGACACTGGTGCTGGTGACGCACGATCCATCGATCGCGGCGCGTTGTGCCCGTACGATTACGATTGCTGCTGGACGGCTCGTGCAGTGATCGGCGCGGCATCCTGTCGCGCATTCTTAATGGTTCGATTGAGCGCGGTCCGGATTGCCGGAATCAATTCACCCGCAGTCAAACCTACCGGGCCGATGCCGGCATCGACCAGTTCATCGGCGGCATGACCATGCAGCCAGACCGCGGCCAGGGCGGCTTCCCATACTGGCAGACCTTGTGAGAGCAGGGCGCCGCACAGGCCGGCCAGCACATCGCCGGTGCCAGCCGTGGCAAGCGCCGGATTGCCGGTCGGGTTGACTGCCACCATCCCATCCGGGCGGGCAATCACGCTGCCAGATCCCTTGAGAACGACAATCGCGTTGAAGCGTGCCGCGAGCTGGCGCGCTGCAGCCAGGCGGTCCGCCTGCACCATGCCGGCGGATACGCCCAAGAGGCGCGCGGCTTCCAGCGGATGGGGCGTCATGATGGCTGGAGAATTTCGATTGGACAGTCGCTGCTGCAGGATGTTGTCGCCGGCGAGGATATTGAGCGCATCCGCATCCAGCACCAGCGGCATGACCGTGCCGAGGGCCGTTTCCAGCAAATGTCTGGCTTTCGGAGTATTTCCTGCACCAGGCCCTGCTACAACCGTGGCATTCGTAAAATCGAATTCGAGGGCAGGGCGGCACATGATTTCCGGCTGCAACGGATCGAATGCGGAAACTTCATCGATGAAACAGGCATAGACGCGCCCCGCGCCGCAATGGAGGGCCGCACGCGCGCTCAGCAATGCCGCGCCGTGCATGCCATGCGCGCCGCCCAGCACGGCAACGTCGCCGAAGCTGCCTTTGTGGGTATTCTGCCGACGAGGTTGCAAGGCATCTGAAAAGATCGTTGGGTCATTGAGCGATGCTTGTGCCGATGGAAAAAACGCGTCGTCGATATCCAGGGAGGCGACGCTGACTTGTCCCGCATAATCGCGCCCGTGGCAGGTATGCAAGCCAGGTTTGTCACCGATGAAAGTGATGGTGTGGCTGGCTTGCACCGCGATGCCGTCGGGACCTACGATGTCACCGGTATCCGCGTCCAGTCCGCTGGGCACGTCCAGCGCCAGCACGGGACAGTTCAAGGTATTGACATATTCCGCCACGACGCGCATGTCGCCGGTGATCGGGCGCATGAGGCCGATGCCGAACAGGCCGTCAATTACCAGTTGCCAGGATTGAGTGTGCAGGCTGATGATGCTGCCCGCATCCTGCGGAGTGAGCAATTTCATCAGGCTGGAGCGGGCTCTTGCCAATGCCGCGCCAGCTTCCGGCGATGGACTCTTGGGGGCGGCAAACAGGATGACAGTGACGTCGCTGCCGGCTTCAGCCAGTTCAGCCGCGACTTCGAGGGCATCACCGCCATTATTGCCAGGCCCGGCGAGCACCAGCACGCGGGCACGCATGGCGGTGCCAAGCAAATCAAGCGCAAGCGCCGTTGCGTCTGCGCCGGCACGCTGCATCAATGTGCCGGTGGGCAGTGTGGATAAGGCCGCCTGTTCGATGCGGCGGATTTCCTCGACGGTATAGAGTGCATTCATGGCATCCGCTGGAGCAATACGAAGCGGATATTATGGCATGCGGGCGTAGCGGGACAGGGTGAGGCCTTCCAGATCAATGTCAGGCTTTCGGCCGGAAATGATATCCGCAAGCAGCAAACCGCAGCCTGCCGCCATGGCCCAGCCGGTCGAACCATGTCCGACGTTCAAGTAGAGGTTGCGGATCGGCGTGGCGCCAAGTACGGGCGGGCCATCGGGCAGCATCGGGCGGATACCGCTCCAGTAACTGGCCGTGCTGTAGTTGGCGGCATCCGGGAACCAGTCCTCGCCAACCTTGGCGAGGGTGCGCAGGGCGGTTTCGTGCAGGTCTGTATTGGTCGAGCCGAGTTCCGCCATGCCGGCGATGCGAATGCGCCCGCCCATGCGGGTAATCGCCACCTTGTACGATTCATCCATCAATGCCGCTTGCGGCGCATCGTCATAGTTGCGGATGGTGGCGGTGGCGGAATAACCCTTGATGGGATACAAGGGCAAGCGGATGCCGAGCGGCTCCAGCAGGCGGGCACTGTCGATGCCTGCGGCGATGACCACGGAATCGGCATGAAACGTGCGGTCTCGGACACGCAGACTGATACCCTTGCCATGCGGGTCGATGGCGCTGACGGCACTGCCAAATAGGAATTCGACGCCCATCTCCTGGGCGATATTTTTCAACTGCTTGGTGAAAAGCGGGCAATTGCCGGCTTCATCATCCGGCAAATACAGGCCGCCGGCCAGCGCTGTCTTGGTCGATAATGCCGGTTCGATCGCACGGGCCTGTTCCGGGTCGACGACCTGGTGGGCGACGCCTTGCTCGGCCAGCAGTTCAAGCGCAGGCTTCGCCATTTCAATGTCGTGCTCGCTGCGAAACAGCTGCAGATAACCACGGGTTTGTTCGTAATCGAGACGGTGATGTTCGCGCAGCTGTTGCAGCACCAAGCGGCTGTAGCCCGCTACCCGCTGCATGCGCTCCTTGTTGATGCGGAAACGGTCCAGTTCGCATTCGGCCAGCCACTGCCTGACCCAGCGCCACATGGCGCGATCAAACGTGGGTTTGAGCAGCACCGGGCCGTCGCTTCTCAGCAGGGAGGCAAGAATCTTTTTCGGCATGCCGGGCATCGCCCAGGGCGTAACATAGCCCGGAGCCACCACGCCGGCGTTACCGTAACTGGCTTTCTCGGCCACGTGGCTGAGCCTTTCAATGACGACGACCTGGTGGCCCGCATGCGCCAGAAAATAGGCGGTGCACACGCCAATGACGCCGCCTCCGATAACCGCAATCTGCTGTTGATGTGACATGAATGGACTGATGATGCGCGCGGCAGATTGCCGCCCGAAAAGAGCAGCGAATATAGCACGGCGCCGGCCTTATTTTGTGACGTTGAACCGCTAAAATCTTGCACTACGGCTTCAGCTACGACTTGGCGTGGTTTTTATGCCAGTGTCCTGCCAATCCCGGAATGTTTCATTGACCATTGGAAGCATCAACAGTTCCCAAGGGCAAGTGCAGGGCGTGTGAATTATTGGTCATTGGAAAAGTTTCATGAGCCTGGGAACGGCAGGACAGGGCTGCATCAAGGTATAATCTCATTTTCCAGTTCAACACGCGGTTATTTCAGTTCAAATAGACTGGAATCCGCCTCAACTTTGCTCTCGCCATGCTGATTTTGCCGGGCTCGAACGCCCTGTCTGCCTTCCGTAGCCAAAGACTGTTATCCAAACTGCAAGACATCGAGCCCGCCATTGTTGGCGTTTGTGGCCGCTATCTGCATTTCATCGATTCGGCGGTCGCTCCTTCGCAAGACGAGGTCGGCCGCTTGCAGGCCATGCTGACTTATGGCGATGTGTTCGAAGGCCGCGAAGATGGCGATCGCTTCGTCGTGATCCCGCGCTTCGGCACCATTTCCCCGTGGGCCAGCAAGGCGACGGATATCGCGCACAACTGCGGCATGACGGAGATTCACCGCATCGAGCGCGGTGTCGTGTATTACGTGCAGCTGAAATCCGGCTTGCTGGGCGGTGCCAAGAAACTGGCCAATCCGGATGCGGTGGCAGCGCTGCTGCATGACCGCATGACTGAGAGTGTCTTGCGCAATCCGGAAGATGCCGTCGGTTTGTTCCAGGAGTTGCAAGCCAAGCCCTTGGCCTTCGTCGATGTGCTGGGCGGCGGCAAGGCCGCGCTGCAGCAAGCCAATGCCGATCTTGGCCTGGCCATGTCGGACGACGAGATCGATTACCTGGTGAATGCCTTCACCCAGGCCAAGCGCAACCCGACCGATGTCGAGCTGATGATGTTCGCCCAAGCCAATAGCGAACACTGCCGCCACAAGATTTTCAATGCCGAATGGACCATCGATGGCGTCAAGCAGGACAAGTCGCTGTTCCAGATGATCAAGAATACGCACCAGCTGCAGCCGAAGGGCACGGTGGTGGCGTACAGCGATAATTCCTCCGTCATCGAAGGCGCGACCATTCCGCGCTTCTATCCGCGCGGCGCGGAAGCAGGCAATGAATACAAGGCCACGGATGAGCTGACGCACATCCTCATGAAGGTGGAGACGCACAACCATCCGACGGCGATTTCGCCATTCCCGGGCGCGTCTACCGGCGCCGGCGGCGAGATCCGCGACGAAGGCGCGACCGGTCGTGGCGCCAAGCCTAAGGCTGGCTTGACCGGCTTCACCGTCTCGAACCTGATGATCACCCATGCGGTGCAGCCGTGGGAAAATGCCCGCGATGTGACTGAGCCGGTGCATGAGCGCAAGCCGGGCGAGGCCACCATTTACGGCAAGCCCGACCGCATCGCTTCGCCCTTGCAGATCATGATCGACGGGCCGCTCGGCGGCGCCGCGTTCAACAATGAATTCGGCCGGCCGAATCTCGGCGGCTACTTCCGCACCTACGAGCAGAATGTCGGCGGCATGGTCGCCGGTTATCACAAGCCCATCATGATCGCCGGCGGCATGGGCAATATCTCGGCCCTGCACACCAAGAAGAACGATCTGCCGGTGGGCAGCCTGCTGATTCAATTAGGTGGGCCCGGCATGCGCATCGGCATGGGCGGCAGCGCTGCCTCATCGATGGCGACCGGCACCAATACCGCCGACCTGGATTTCGATTCGGTCCAGCGCGGTAATCCGGAAATGCAGCGTCGCGCGCAGGAAGTCATTTCTGCCTGCTGGGCGCTGGGTGAAAAGAATCCCATCCTGTCGATTCATGACGTCGGTGCCGGCGGTCTCTCCAACGCTTTCCCGGAAATTACCAATGACGCCAAGCGCGGTGCGATATTCGACTTGAGCCGCGTGCCGCTGGAGGAATCCGGCATGGCGCCCAAGGAAATCTGGAGCAACGAATCGCAGGAGCGCTACGTGCTGGCGATCGCACCGGATTCGCTGCCGTTGTTCGATTACCTGTGCAAGCGCGAGCGCTGCCCGTTCGCCGTGGTCGGCACCGCCACCGAAGAGCGTCAACTGAAAGTGGTCGATCCGGAACACGACAACAACCCGGTCGACATGCCGATGGAAGTCTTGCTCGGCAAGCCGCCCAAGATGCATCGCGACGTCACGCATGTACAGCGCGAATTGCCGCGCCTGGACCTGACCGGCATCGACTTGCTGGAAGCGTCGCTGCGTGTATTGCGTCTGCCGACCGTGGCGGATAAATCCTTCCTCATCACGATCGGTGACCGTACCGTCGGCGCGATGACCGTGCGTGACCAGATGGTCGGCCCCTGGCAAGTGCCGGTGGCGGATTGCGCGGTAACGGCGATGACCTACGAGGGTTACCTCGGCGAAGCGATGGCGATGGGCGAACGTACGCCGCTGGCGGTGATCAATGCGCCGGCATCGGGCCGCATGGCGGTGGGCGAGGCGATCACCAACATCGCTGCAGCGCCGATCACCGATATTTCCGACATCAAGCTGTCGGCCAACTGGATGGCCGCCTGTGGTCAACCTGGCCAGGATGCCGCGCTGTTCGATACCGTCAAGGCGGTGGGCATGGAACTGTGTCCGGCGCTGGGCGTGTCCATCCCGGTCGGCAAGGATTCGCTGTCCATGCGTACCACCTGGAGCGACGAGGAGGGCGCCAAGTCGGTGACTGCGCCGGTGTCGCTGATCGTGTCATCCTTTGCGCCGGTAACGGATATCCGTCGGGTGCTGACGCCGCAGATCCGCAAGGATGTAGGCGATACCGTGCTGATCGCCATCGACCTTGGCCGCGGCAAGAGCCGCCTGGGTGCTTCGGCTTTTGCGCAGGTCATGCAGCAGATCGGCAACGATGCGCCGGATGTCGATAGCCCGGAAGATTTGAAAGCCTTCTTCAATGCGATTCAGCAGCTCAACCGAGAAGGCAAGCTGCTGGCTTACCATGATCGTTCCGATGGCGGCCTGTTTGCCGCGCTGTGCGAGATGGCCTTTGCCGGCCGCACCGGCCTGTCGCTCAACATCGATATCCTCGCCATGGATGCCGGGCATGCCGCCGACAGCGGCGAAGCCAAGAACTGGACGACGCAAGTCGGCGAGCGCCGCAACGAGTTGACGCTGCGCGCGCTGTTCAACGAAGAGCTGGGCGCAGTGATCCAGGTAAAGGCTGAGCAGAAGTCGGAAGTAATGGATGTGCTGCGTTCCTATAACCTGGGCGCCTGCAGCCATATCATCGGCAAACCGAACGATACCGATGTCATCGAGATCATGCGCGATGCCAAGACCATCTACAGCCAGCAGCGCAGCGAACTGCAGCGTGCCTGGAGCGAGGCGTCCTGGCGCATCGCCCGCCTGCGCGACAATCCGGCTTGCGCCGATTCTGAATACGACCGCATTCTCGATACGCAGGATCCGGGCATGACGCCCAAGCTGTCGTTCGACCCGCAGGAAGATATCGTTGCGCCGTTCATTGCAAGCGGCGTGCGGCCGAAAGTGGCGATCCTGCGCGAGCAGGGCGTCAATTCCCAGGTCGAGACCGCCTATGTGATGCACAAGGCGGGATTCACCGCCATCGACGTGCACATGAGTGACCTGATCGCTGGACGCGCGAAGCTCGACGACTTCAAGGGCATGATCGCGGTGGGCGGGTTCTCGTACGGCGACGTGCTGGGCGCCGGTGAAGGCTGGGCCAAGACCATCCTGTTCAATGCGCAGCTGGCCGAGCAGTTTGCCGCCTTCTTCAATCGTGACGATACCTTCAGCCTGGGTATCTGCAATGGCTGCCAGATGATGAGCAACCTGAAGTCCATCATCCCGGGTGCGCACGACTGGCCGAAGTTCACGCGCAACAAGTCGGAGCAGTTCGAGGCGCGCTTCTCGATGGTCGAGCTGACCGATTCGCCATCGATTTTCTTTGACGGCATGGCCGGCACGCAAACGCCGATCGCGGTGGCGCATGGAGAAGGCTTCGCCGACTTCTCGCAAACAGGCGATATCGACCGCGCCATCGTCGCCATGCGTTACGTCGACAATCGTGGCCAGGTGACGGAAACCTACCCGTTCAATCCGAACGGTTCGCCCAACGGCATTACGGCGGTGACCACGCCCGACGGTCGCTTCACCGTCATGATGCCGCATGCCGAGCGCGCATTCCGCACGGTGATCAATTCCTGGCACCCGGAGTCCTGGGGCGAGGATGCGCCGTGGATGCGGATGTTCCGCAATGCCCGCAAGTGGGTGGGGTAATGTAACTGGCAAGAAGAACGGCGCTCCTCGGAGCGCCGTTTTCATTTGATGGGCCGGGCACTGTCGTTTCAAATGGCGACCAGGCGCCTTCACGGATTCTTATAGCTTTCACGGTGCTGGGATGAATGGAATCGCCGCTAAATTTTCAGGCGGCGGTATGGGAATCGATTGCCTTGCGCAAGGCACAAACGATGTCTTCCGTATTGCCAGACAGGACACGATCAAGCAGGGGATAGAGCATTTTTTCTTCCTTCTGGCTGTGCTGCTGCATCAGCAGAGTGAGGGTTTCCGCATGCAAGAGAAAATCGGCGGGCTCCCGGCGATGTAAGGCATCCTGCAGGCGCGTGACAATTCCCTTGATGCGTTGATGCTCGGTGCACAGGATCTTGATCGGTAGAGCGGCTTCGGAAAAGATTTCCCCAAACGCGGGAAATACAATGCTTTCTTCGCCTTCGAGGTGCGCGATGAATGCGGCATGGAAGTGCTGGAATTCGATTTCCGCCTGCTGCCACTCGTGTTTTGCGATGCTGGTTTCCACCTTGTCGAACAAGTCGTCGCAGCACTTGTGGTCGTATTCCAGGTATTCGCAAATGGTTTGCATGGCTGAATCTCCAAAGAAGCAATGCGGCATTGTCAACCCGATGGAGCCGACAATTCCTTAATCTAGATTAAGGAATTCAATATGAATATGTGCATTTGGAAATTAAATCAGCGCTGGAGCTTTGAAGTGGGAGCGACAAATTGGAGTGCAGGCCGATGCGGCAAGCTTTGCAGTCAAACCAGGCGGGCAATGTAAAGCAAGTTTAAAAAAACAGGTCTGGAAACTCATAAAAAAACGGCGCTCCGTCGTGGAGCGCCGTTTTCCGTAATCTTGCTGACTTACTTGACCGAAGCCTTGGACTTCAACTCTTGCTGGAAAGCCTGCAGCTTCTTCTGCTGGATCGACTCGGCGATCTGCGGCTTGACTTCTTCCAGCGCCGGGATCTTGGCGGCGCGGACATCATCCAGCTTGATCACGTGGTAACCGAACTGGGTCTTGACCGGCGTGTCGGTGAACTGGCCTTTTTGCAGGCCGGTCATGGCGTCAGAGAAAGGCTTGACGAAAGCCGAAGGCGAAGCCCAGTCGAGGCTGCCGCCGTTAGCTGCGGAACCCGGATCCTTGGATTGCTTGGCCAGCTCTTCGAACTTGGCGCCGCTCTTCAGCTTGGCGATGATGGCCTTGGCATCTTCTTCCTTTTCCACCAGGATGTGGCGGGCCAGGTATTCCTTGTCGCCAGCCTGTGCCTTGAACTTGTCGTATTCAGCCTTGACTTCGGCGTCCGAAACCGGGTTCTTCTTCAGGAAGTCGCCGATCAGAGCGCGGATCACGATTGCCTGGCGAGCGATGTCCAGCTGGTTCTTGACGTCGGGGCTGTTGGAAAGACCACGCTTGTCGGCTTCCTGCATGAGGATTTCGCGGTTGATCAATTCTTCCTTGATCATGGCGCGCAGTTCCGGGGTGTCCTTCTGGCCCTGGGAGGACATCTGCTTGGCCATGGTGTCGACGCGCGAAGATGGGATCGGCTTGCCGTTGACGACAGCAACGTTTTGCGCCAGCACGGGCAGCGCGACGGCTGCGAGAAGCGTAACCAGCAAGCGGGCGGGTTTCAATGTCATTCTTTTTTCCTAACAGGGAAGTTAAAAAACGTTCAATTATACACTTGGCGTCTATTGTTGAATTTCTGACGGCGCCAGAGCGGTGATGTTGAGCGCGTGTATTTCCGTCTGCATCAAATCACGGAGGCAATCATACACCAGTCGGTGGCGAGTAATGCGATTTTGACCTTCGAAGCGGGTCGATACCAGGCGCAACCGATAATGGCCCGCGCCGGACGCCGCGCCGGCATGGCCGGCATGTTTGGAGGAATCGTCTTCAAGTCGGCATTCGAGAGGAGAAAATGCCTGGCTGACGAGCGACAGGATACGTTCTTCGCGCGGGCTCATTACGCTTCCTCCTTGATATATTTCGACAGGAACAGGCTTTGGCCCACGGCGAAGATGATCATCAGAGCGGTAAAGCCGAACATTTTGAAATTGACCCATGCCGCTTCCGACAATCCAAAGGCGAAGGCGACGCACAGGTTAATGATGCCCATGACGACGAAGAAGACCGCCCAGGAGAGGTTCAGCTTGAACCACACAGGTTCCGGCAGGGTGATCTGCTTGCCCAGCATGCTTTTGATGAGGTTCTTGCGGAACGCGAACTGCCCGATCAGCAGAGCTGCGCCAAAGCACCAGTACAGGATGGTCGGCTTCCACTTGATGAAGTTCGGGTTGTTGAAATAAATGGTCGCGCCGCCGAAGACAGTGATGATGGCCAGGGAAAGCCACAGCATGGCATCGATTTTCTTGCGGCGGACCAGCATGTAGCCGATCTGGGTGAAGCTGGCCAAGATGGCGACCGCGGTCGCCAGCAGAATGGGGGCATGGCTGCCCGCCAGCGTGCCGCCGGCCATGAAACCGGACAGGTATTGCGTCAGCAGCGCCTGGGCAGCCTCGGGATTGCCTTGTCCCCATTTGAAGATGACGAAAAACAGGATGACGGGAAATAGGTCGAACAGGAATTTCTTCATGGTTGATTCTGGTTGTTTTCAGGCAGCGGTTCAAATCGCAGCGAAGCGGAGTTGATGCAATAGCGCAGGCCGGTCGGCGGCGGACCGTCGGGGAAGACATGTCCGAGATGGGCATCGCAAACCTTGCAGATGATTTCGGTGCGGATCATGCCATGGGATCGGTCGACTTTTTCCTCGACCTTGTCCGGGTCGAGCGGGCGGAAATAGCTGGGCCAGCCGCAGCCGGATTCGAACTTGGCATCGGATTCGAACAGCGGCGTGCCGCAGCAAACGCAGCGGTAAATGCCATGTTCATGGTGATCCCAGTAGCGGCCGGTAAAGGCGCGCTCGGTGGCGGCGTGACGCGTGACTTCATACTCGAGCGGATCGAGCGTGGCGCGCCATTCGGCATCGGTTTTACGTACTTTGTCTGTCATGATGAACAACTCACTTCCAGGTGGCTGGCCCAGTCCGGCGGCAGCGCGGCATAGGCTTCGTTTTCGGGTTGATCGTCAAAGGGACGTTCCAGTACCTTCTGCAATCGGGCGATTTCCGAAAAATCCTTGTTTTGCGCCTTGTCGATGGCAACCTGCGCCAGGTAGTTACGCAAGACATATTTCGGATTGACGGCATGCATGGCAGCGCGACGTACTGCATCGCTGCTGCTGCCGTTATCAATTTCGCGGCCTAATCTTAGCCTATATTGGCTAGCCCAGGCGTCAAAGGCGGCACGGTCGATGAACAGGTCGCGCAGCGGTGCGTCGGCAGCAGGATTATCCCGCTGCAGGTCGCCCAGCCTGCGGAAAAACAGCGTGAAATCGACGTGATTGTCCTGCATGAGCTTGAACGTCGCGTTGATCAGCTCGTCATCTTCATCCTGGTCGGTTTGCAGGCCCAGCTTTGCGTGCAGCAGCACATCGATTTTTTCCTGGTAAGCGGAAGCAAAGCCGGCCAGCGCGGCATGTACATCGTCGACTTCACCGATCAATGGCAGGAGCGCCTGGCCCAGCGCATAGCAATTCCAGTGGCAGATCTTCGGCTGCATCGAGTAGGCATAGCGGCCCTGGGTATCGCTGTGGTTGCAGATGTGGTTGGCATCGAAGGCTTCCATGAAACCGAACGGGCCGTAATCGATGGTAATGCCGAGGATCGACATGTTGTCGGTATTAAGAACGCCATGCATGAAGCCGACTGCCTGCCAGTGCGCCACCAGTTCGGCGGTGCGGCGCGTCACTTCGGTCAGCAAGGCCTGATATGGCTTGTCCGCATCGCGTAGCTCGGGGTAGAACCTGGCAATCACATAATCGGCCAAGGTTTTGAGCTGGTCCGGCTGATCGCGGTAATACCAGTGTTCGAATGAGCCGAAGCGGATGAAGCTGGGCGCCAGGCGCGTGGCGACCGCGGCCGTTTCCGGGCGTTCGCGCATGACCAGTTCGTCGGAGCCGACTACGCACAGCGCGCGCGAGGTCGGAATGCCGAGTGCGGCCATCGCTTCCGAACACAGGTATTCTCGAATCGACGAGCGCAGCACGGCGCGGCCATCACCCATGCGGGAATAGGGCGTCAATCCGGCGCCCTTGAGCTGGATTTCCAGCATGCCGCCGCTTGCATCGGCAGGTACTTCACCCAGCAGGATGGCGCGTCCGTCGCCCAGTTGCCCGGCCCATACGCCGAACTGGTGGCCGGAATACACGGCCGACAGCGGCTGGGTGCCGGCAGGGATGCGGTTGCCGGCAAAGGCGGAGATGAATTCCGGCTGGGCGAATTCCGCCGGATCCAGGCCGATCAGTTCGGCGACAGCCGGGCTCGCGCAAACCAGATAGGGATTCGGCAACGGGGTGGGCTGAAGGCGCGTATAGAACGCCGGCGGCAGCGCAGCATACGAATGGCTGAACGGCAGCTGGTCCACGCTGTGACGTGCCGGCGCAAAACCGGGAGCATTCATGGGAAATTCCTCGGGCTGGTGGAGCTTGCCTTGGTAAAAGTCAGGTAAGTTAAGTGCATTCCCTATTTTGACAGAATCGGTTCAAACGTACCGGCGGCACTGCCTTTCAAGATGGCTACATGTAAATCGGTGGGCATGGATTTCGCCTAATCTTTCTGTTGGGCACAGATACCAAGAGCAATAGGCAGGTATTGCGCAGGTGTTTCTCGTTACCTGACTGGCTCAGGATCTATGCCTTGCAATGATCCGAAGTCAACCAAAATGAGATAACCAATGTAACCAGTAGTTACTTTCTAATGCCTTGGGCCTTTACAGTTATTGTTACTCTAGTTATGCTCAAGAAAAACTAGCATAAAAGCAGGGGAGAGATTTTTCATGTTGACCATTCGGGCGTGTAGCGCTGCCATAGGATTGGGCGCTGCGCTGGCGTGTCCGGCCGTCCTGGCCGAGCAAGTCAAGATCGCCTTTATCGAATCCTTGTCCGGCCCATTCGCACCTGTCGGGCAAAACCTGCTGAGGAGTTGGGAAAGCATGGCGGAGCTGGCTAACGCTGGCAAGTGGGCGGGCGATCATCAATTCAGCATTGCCGGGTTCGATAACAAGGGCAGTCCGCAGGAGTCGCTCAACCAGTTGCGCACCGCTATCGACCAGGGATACCGCTATATCGCCCAGGGCAGCAGTTCCGGCGTCGGCCTGGCGCTGATCGAGGCGATCAATAAGCATAACCAGCGCAATCCGGGCAGGGAAGTGATCTACCTGAATTACGGCGCCAGCGACCCGGACATGACCAATTCGCGTTGCAGCTTCTGGCATTTCCGTTTCGACGCCAATTCGGACATGAAGCTCGAAGCACTGACGACCTACATCGCGGCGCAAAAGGATGTCAAAAAGGTCTACGTGATCGGCCAGAACTACAGCTTTGGCCATCAGGTTTCGCGGGCGGTGAAGGATTACCTCAAGCGCAAGCGCCCGCAAGTGCAGATCGTCGGCGATGACTTGCACCCGATCGGCCAAGTCAAGGACTTCTCGCCCTACATTTCCAAGATCAAGGCTTCCGGCGCCGATTCCGTCGTGACCGGCAACTGGGGTGCGGATCTCGCGCTGCTGATCAAGGCTGCCAAGGATGCAGATCTGAAGGCGAATTTTTACACGCTGTATGCCGGCACCACCGGCGTGCCGACTGCGATCGGCGCGGCGGGCGCGGGACGGATGAAGATGGTCGCCTACTGGCACCCGAACAATGAAGCGTTTTCCGGCAGCGAAATCGTCACTGCCTTCAAGGAAAAATACAACGACGATTTCTATGGCATGGCGACTTATACCGCCACGGCCATGCTGTCCAAGGCGATTCGTGAAAGCGGCTCGACCGATCCGGTGAAGGTGGCGATGCGCATGTCCGGCATGAAAATCAAAAGCCTGAACGGCGATGTCGAAATGCGTAAGACGGACCACCAGTTGCAGCAGCCGCTGTATGTCGTCAGCTGGACCAGGACGGATGGCAAGCAGGTAAAGTTTGACCAGGAAAATACGGGCTATGGCTGGAAAACCGAGAAAAAAATCGATACCTGGGTCGCGAGCCAGCCGACATCCTGCCAGATGAAGCGGCCGGGCTAAGCCATATTCAGGCATCGTCAGGGCGGTTTCCGCTAGAATACGCGCTTCTCCGGACCAGGCTTCTATCTAAACGCGTAGCACGTGGAATTCATCCTCATCACCCTGTTGAATGGCTTGAGCTATGGCTTGCTGCTCTTCATGCTGTCGGCGGGCCTGACGCTTATCTACAGCATGATGGGGGTGCTCAATTTTGCGCATGCCAGCTTTTACATGCTGGGCGCCTATCTTGCCTATACAGTCACCAGCCACATCGGTTATTGGCCTGCTCTGATCGTAGCGCCGCTGGCGATCGGCGTGCTGGGCGCCCTGGTCGAGCGCCATGCTCTGCGCGCGGTTCGCCGGCACGGGCATCTGGCGGAATTATTGTTCACTTTCGGTCTGGCGTACGTGCTGGTTGAAGTGGTGCAATTGATCTGGGGACGCGCCGCCGTCCCCTATCGCGTGCCGCCGATTCTGGACCAGCCACTGTTTACTCTGTATTCCACCACGTTTCCCGCCTATCGCGGCTTCATGATGCTGATTGCGGTATTGATGATGCTGGCGATTCACCTGCTGTTCAGCAGAACCCGCATCGGGCTAGTGATCCGTGCCGCGCTCACTCATCCGCAGATGGTGCAATCGCTTGGGCATGATGTTCCGCGCGTGACGATGCTCGTATTCGGCGGCGGATGCGCGCTGGCCGCACTGGCCGGCGTCATCGGCGGCAATGCATTCGTGACCGAACCGGCCATGGCTGGCGCGGTCGGCAGCATTATCTTTGTCGTAGTGGTCGTAGGCGGGCTCGGCTCGCTGGCGGGAGCATTCCTCGCGTCGCTGCTCATCGGGATCGTGCAGACCCTTGCGGTGACGCTGGATTATTCGCTGCTGGGCTTGCTGAAAACGATCGGCATCGCGCCGGAATCGCGGATAGCCGGGAATGCGCTTCTCAATTTGACGATCGCGCAAGTCGCGCCGATTCTTCCTTATCTCCTGCTGATCGTGGTCATGCTGTTGCGGCCGCGCGGCTTGCTCGGCGTGCGAGGAGATTAAGGCGATGAACGCAATGCTACGCCAGCAGAATTCTCGCGCTTCATGGCTGATATGGGGGACCTATGCGACGGCTCTCCTGCTGGCTCCCGTCCTGTTTCCCGAGCCGGCGTCCCTGTCCGTGTTGTCGCAGACGGGCACGGCGATGCTGCTGGCGCTGTCGTACAACATGCTGCTGGGACAAGGCGGCATGATGAGTTTCGGGCATGCCGTCTATTCCGGTCTCGGCGGCTATGTCGCGATCCATGCATTGAACCTGGCGGCGCAGGATATCTTGCCCTTGCCGGTATCGCTGGTGCCGCTTGCCGGCGGCCTGGGCGGCATGTTTTTCGGCGCCGTGTTCGGTTACATCTCGACCCGGAAAGCCGGCACGGGTTTTGCCATGATCACGCTCGGCATGGTGGAGTTGGTGTTTGCCAGCGCCTTGATGTTTCCGGATTTCTTTGGCGGCGAAGGCGGGGTCAGCGGCAATCGCGTCATCGGCGAACCTTTTCTCGGTATCACGTTCGGTCCGCAGATCGAAGTGTATTACCTCATTGCAGCCTGGCTTTTCATATCGACCGCTGCCATGTACTTCTTCACGCGCACGCCGCTCGGCCGCATCCTGAACGCGGTGCGCGACAACGCCGAACGTGTCGAATTCGTCGGCTATGATCCGCGGCGGGTACGTTACCTGTCTGTCGTGCTGTCGGCGTTCTTTGCGGGTGTGGCAGGCGGCCTAGCTGCGCTCAATTTTGAAATCGTCAGCGCCGAGAATGTCAGCGTCGCCCGCTCGGCCGGCATTTTGCTGACCACTTTCATTGGGGGCATTGGCTACTTTTTCGGGCCTTTGCTGGGGGCGATTGCCGGCGTTTTCATGACCGTGGTGCTGTCATCCTATACCAAGGCGTGGCAACTCTATCTGGGCAGCCTGTTCATCCTGATCGTGATGTTTGCGCCAGGCGGCTTGGCCGGCATTTGCATGAGCCTGTTGAAGATGGCGCAGGATTTGTGCCGCGCGGGTGTGAGCGGAATTTGGAAGTTGTTGCCGAGGCTGGCCGGTCTTGTCCTGTCGGCGTGTCTCGCTTGCGTCGGTCTTGTCATCCTGGTCGAGATGGCCTATCGGCGTGGCCTGGAATCGGCGGATAGAAGCATCATTGCTTTGCCTGGCATCAGTTTCGATACCGGCATGCCAACGCACTGGCTACTGGCCGCTGTATTGGCGGTGGCTGGCATTGCTGGCTTCGCCTGGCTTCGGCGAGGTTTCCCCGATTTTTACGAAGCGACTGATTCCGGATTGCCGAGTCTTGGTCCCGGCGGCGAATCCGTTCGTGCTGCAGGCGATTCTCCTGCCCATGTTCGAGCTCCGCGAGGCCAGGCATGAAACCGGTGGCTCTCGAATTGCAGAACGTCTGTAAGCGCTTCGGCAAGCTGGAAATCATCCGCGGAGTCGACCTGCGCGTGGAGCAGGGCGAGCGCGTGGTGCTGATCGGCCCGAATGGCGCAGGAAAGTCTAGCCTGTTCAATCTGATCTCAGGGCGGGAACGAGCCGATGCCGGAGCCATCGTCCTGCATGGCTCGCCGATTACCGGCTGCAAACCGTACGAAATCAATCGGCGCGGCTTGTCGCGCAGCTTCCAGGTTTCCAGCATTTTCCCCAAATTGTCTGTCTTTGAGAATGTGCGCTGCGCCTTGCTGTGGTCGCTGGGCTATCGGTATTCGTTCTGGCAGCGTCTAAACGGATTGCCCAAGCTAAGGGCACGCGCCGATGCGGTGCTCGAAGCCATCGGCTTGCAGGCGTGCCGCGATACCTTGGCAGGCCGATTGAGCTATGCCGAACAACGCGCGTTGGAAATCGGCATCACGATTGCCGGCGATGCCGATGTGATTCTGCTCGATGAGCCGACATCCGGGATGAGCCGCTCTGAATCGGATGCGGCGGCGGAATTGATTCGCAGAGTCACAGCCGGCAAGACCTTGTTGATGGTGGAGCACGACATGGAAGTGGCATTTCGCCTGGCGGACCGTATTGCCGTATTGGTAGGGGGACAGATCATTGCCTGCGATATCCCTGAACGGGTGCGCGCCAATGAGGCGGTGCAGCGCGCCTATCTCGGCAATCGCGCTTTTGCGGAGGTGACATGAGCCGGCTGCTTGAACTGCAGGGCGTGCATGCCTTCTATGGCAAGAGCCATATTTTGCGCGGCGTGGATTTGCAGGTCGCGCCGGGAGAAATCGTCAGTCTCCTGGGACGCAATGGCGCCGGCCGTTCGACCTTGCTGAAAGCGGTCATGGGTCTGGTCGAGACCAGCGGAGAGATTCGCTTTGGTTCAGAAAACATCCAGGGCCTTCAGCCATTTCAGGTAGCCCGCAAGGGCGTGGGCTATGTTCCGGAAAACCGCGATATTTTTCCGATACTGACTGTCGAACAAAACCTCGTGTTGGGCCAGAAGCCTGGCAATGAACGGCATGAGGGAAAATCCTGGACGCTCGATGACATGTACCGCATGTTTCCCCGACTGCAGGAGAGGGCGTCAATGCAGGCCGGCGTGCTGTCAGGCGGCGAGCAGCAGATGCTCGCGCTGAGTCGTACCATGATGGGCAATCCGCGCCTGGTGCTGGTGGATGAACCGGCCGAGGGATTGGCACCGCAGATCGTGGAGCTGGTTGCGCAATTTTTGCTGGCCTTGCAGCGGCAAGGAGTGGCCGTTTTACTTGTCGAGCAAAAGCTTGCGATTGCGCTGGAAATTTCGCAACGGGTATACGTGCTCGGACACGGCAGCGTGGTTTTCGAGGGCAGCCCAGCCGACTTGCGCGCCAATGAGGCGGTGCGACGCGAGTGGCTGGAAGTCTGACGACAGCTTCACCAATAATTTTCCGCTACATACTGTCCCGGATTGTCGCGCCTGACGGGACGCATGCCGCGCTCCTTGAGGATGTCCCGCATCGCGTCGATCATTGCGGGATTCCCGCACAACATTACGCGGGAATGCTCGGGACTCAATGATAGTCCGACGTTCCGTTCCAGTTCTCCGTTTAGAACCAGGGTCGTGATTCGTTCACAGTGGCGGCCTTCGTTGCCATTTTGCTGAACGCGGGTGCATGTTTGCACGATGTGCAGGGCAGCGCCTTTTTGCTCTCCCAAAGGCGATTTGTTTTGCATCTCCCTTAGCTCTTCGGCATAGGCAAACTCATTGGGCTGGCGCACCGAATGCACCACGATCAAATTTCGGAACCGTTGCCAAACGGTCGGTTCGCGCAGAATGGAAATGAACGGACCCAACCCGGTTCCGGTGGCAAGCATCCATAAGTCATCGCCATCGACGAATCGTTCCGGCAACATCACACCGAAGCTTTGCCTGTCGAGCAGGATGGGCGCACCCGGTTCGAGCTGGCGCAACATCGAGGTAAAGCAGCCGCCAGGCACATCGACGACATAATATTCCAGCTCGTTTTCCATGCTGGAGGAGACGATCGAATAGGCCCGCCAGATCAGGTTGCCGTGCTCGTTCGGCAAGCCCAGCCTGGCGTATTGGCCGGCGGTGAAACGATATTCGGGTGGACGGGTCGTCCTGAACGAGTAGAGACCGGGCGTCCAATGGCGGAATGCCGTAATGGTTTCTACGCTGGCGCGCTCGCTGGGTTGAAAGGCCGATTGCATGGGAGGCCTGCCTTCTTGAAAGGATGAATAGCAATTCTGCCATAAGCCCGGTTTGCGGGCAGCGCTCGCGCCGTGGCGCGAGGCGTGGTTTTGATTTTCATCCTTTGACTTTCATCCGCCTACCCTAGTGGCTCTTGCTTGAAATGTCGCGCGCATACCCGCGCTCATCCACCGTGTGCAGTACGACAGGGCGGCGCCATACCTGCGCAATATAGTCGACGACACGGTCGGCGCGGCTCATATCCAGGCCGCGGCCATCGCTGCGATGGTCATGGGTCAATTCCAGGCTGCCGTCCTGGCCGATTCCCGTAGCGGCGATCCGTGGCGCGCCGAAGTTGAATTTCGGCGCCAGGATCGTTTCGCGAATGACATGGATATCCCGGCTGGCGACCCGGATGTCGCCATCCGCATGGGTTTCATAAACAAACAGATCGAGCTTTTCGGCCAGCCTTTCGTCCAGATAATTGCGGATAAAGCCGAAGTCGTCTTCTTCGCGGCAGATTTTGCGCGCCGTCTCGATCCCGTATTTGTCGATGATGTTTTCCCACATCGAAAAGCCGAGATGGTAGGGATTGATTGCCAGGGCAAGCTGCCGCTCGCCGGCGAAGGGACGCACGACATCGGAATGCGCCTTGATGGCGGAGAGGTACAAATCCTGCGGCAGGAAATCGGCTTCGCGCAGCAACCGCGCATGCCAGTAAGATGCCCAGCCTTCGTTCATGATCTGGCAGGCGAATACCGGATAAAAATAAAACGATTCTTCGCGCACAGCCAGGAAGATATCGCGCTCCCAGCCGGCCATGTCGGGCGCGTGATTGGCAATGAACCAGAGCAGGTCGTATTCTTCCAGCGTCGGGCCGCGCGCCGGTTCCATCGGCTCCAGCGACAATTGCATGCCTTCTCCAGGCAGCTGTTGATAGCGGCGGCGGAAATCCTCGCGCATCGATAGCTGGGCGGCGCTGGGCGCGCGCGACATGCCCGCCGGTGCAGGAAACACCGGTGACGATTTATCGCGATGCAATTCCTTCGTGACATCGATATGCGGCTCCAGTGCCAGCGCTGCATCCAGGACCGATTCCACGCGCTCCTGCCCATGTTGTTCGAGCGCCCGTTCGATGGAGTGCGCCCGTGCCGCCGCCTGTTCCAGGATATGGCCGCCCGCCATTTCCATGAACTTGCGGAACAGGTGGTTATTCTTGGCGAAGTCGGCATGCCCGAGGACGTGCGCCACGACCAGCGTGTTTTCCGGCAGTGAATTGTCCTTGACGAGATAGGCATGGCAGGGGTCGCCCGGGAACATCACCTCGAAGATGCGGGAGTATCCCATGCCCTGCTGGATCAGCTGATGGATATAGCGGATGCCGAAGGACCAGTGCGGCATCCGCACGGGCAAGCCATACACCGCGATCTCGGTCATGAAGTTATTCGGAACGAGCTCGAAATCCACCGGGTAGAAATCCAGGCCGAGCTTGACGGCCAGCTCTTCGATGCGGCGCGTATACTCCTGCAACTGTTCCGTGGATATCGTCATTGCTCAGCCTCGACGGCGTCGGTTTGCGAGATAAAGAATTTGCGGATCGCCTTCCAGATATCGTCGGGACGGGCCAACACGCTGGTCACGACAGGCAACCCATCCTGCTCCAGGCCGGTACAGATGGCCTTCATTTCCGTATTGGTGGTACGAAGGGAGCCTGGTGTGGTTTCGACATAGCCGACGTAATTCACCTGATTCAGCAGGTTGCGCAAGGCTTCCGTGGCTGGCAGCCTGTCTTCGGTAAAGTTTTCGCCGTCGGATGCATAAAACAGGTAAACGTTGTACTGGCTGGCCGGGTAATCCGTTGCCAGCATGTCGAGCGCGAGGTGGAATGCGCTCGACGCGCCCGTGCCGCCGACGCCGGATACCTGGAAGAATTCGTTCTCCGAGAATTCCCAGGCATGCGTGGTATGCGCGATGAAGCGCGTTTCTACCTTGGCGTATTTGCGGCGCAAGCCTTGCAAGGCAAAGAAGAAAAACGTCTTGGCCAGCTTCCTTTCGGCATCGGTCATGCTCGCCGAGACATCCAGCGCGAAGAGCACCACCGCATTCGTCACCGGCTTCTTCCGGTGAACCAGCTGGCGAAAGCGCAGGTCCTCGTTGGAAAAGGGCGCGCCGCCCGGCTGGATGGCGCGACGCTTGATCGCTTCCTTCATGGTGCGGCGGCGGTCGAGACGTGCCCGCGCGCCATGCTTGTCCCAGCCTTCCCGCACATATTCGTTTTCTTCGATGACGGCATGGTGGCGCGGCTGGATATCCGGCAGCTGCAATTCTTCCCACAGCCAGTCCATGATGTCGTCGACCTTCAGCTCCATCAGCAGCTGGACTTCGCCTTCGCCCTGGCCAGCCTGGCTTTCCTCTTCATGGTGCGGCATCCGGGGAGCCTGCCTCAGCACGTCGCCAGGCTGGGCCGCGCCCTGGCCAGCCGCGCTCTGCGTGTCGTCCTGGCCTTGCAGCAAGCGAAAGCGCGCATGCTCCAGCATGCGCACGGGAACCTGTACCGTCTTGTCCTGCTGAGGGCCGCTGATCAGATCAGGGCCGGAGACCAGCGTGGCGAGATTGTCCTTGACACCCTGGCGCACCTTTTCATTGTGGCGCAGCATGTCACGGGCGCCGCGCGAGAAAAGCTCGTACCAGGGCGTTTCGATACTCATCCGTATGTGATTGCGCATGCCTGTTCCTGTTCAGCCAAATCCACTGCCGCCACATCGGTCGGGCGGCATGGCTGGCACAGTTCACTCCTGCGCCAGCAGTGTCGTGACATAGTTGAGCGCTTCACGCGCGCTATGCGCGTCATAGCCGTATTCCTGTACCAGCCGCTGTTCCACCACCGAAATCTTCTGGCGCACTTCCTCGTCCGGCCGGGTCGTCGAGCTGACCAGGCGCAGCACGTCGCGCCGCTGTTCAAACAGATATTGCTGAACCGCTTCATGCAAAAGGGCATGGCTGTCGAGCGTGAATTTCTCGCCACGCTTGAACGCGCCCATTGCTTTCCTTACGACCTCCTGGCGGAAGGATTGTTTTCCCGAATCCGTGATATGGATCGTTTCCTCAACTGTGCGCAGGAAACGTTCGTCCGGCTTGCGTTCCTCGTTCGTGATGGGATCGCGTACCGGGCGGCTATCCAGGCTGGCTTCCACTTCATCCAGATACTTGTCGAGCAAATCCTGGGCCTCCTGTTCGAAGGAAACGAACAGCGCCTTGTAGACGTCTTCCTTGACCCAGCGGTTATAGAAATTCTTGCGCGCCAACACCAGGTAGTCCACCCACTTGCGTTTTTTCTTCGGATCGATGCGCGCATCGTTTTCAATCGCGTCCTTCAAGGCCAGCAACACGTCCATTGTCGTCAAGCTCTTGCTATCGGACTGGATGATGGCATTTGACAAGGCGTTGATGACAAAGCGCGGCGAGACGCCGGCCAGGCCTTCATCTGGCGCACGCTGTTTCATCCGTTCCCCGTCGCCGCGGTTGAAGCCTTCGACTTCCTCATTGGCGTGGATGCGCAGCCGCCGCGTCAAGTCGGCTTCCTTTTCCTCGCCATCCTGCAGGCGGGTGAGGGTGGCAAACACTGCGGCGGCGTGCAGGACATGCGGATCGAGATGCACTTCGCGGAAGGCTGGCGCCGCCGAAGAGATCAGCTTGCGGTAAATTCGCGCTTCATCCTTGTAATTCAGGGTATAGGGCACCTGGATGATGACCATCCGGTCCAGCAGGGCTTCATTCTCGCTTTCCTGCAAAAACTTGCGGAATTCGGCCAGGTTGGTATGCGCCAGGATCGTTTCATCCAGATAGATCAGCGGGAAGCGTGACACCTTCACATTCTTTTCCTGGGTCAGCGTCAGCAGCAGGTAAAGGAATTCGCGCTTGACCTTGAGGATCTCGATCATTTCCAGCATGCCACGGCTTGCCGCGTAGACGGCGCCGGACCATGACCAGGCGCGCGGGTCGCCCTCGTCACCATATTCCGCGACCTTGGACAGATCCACCGAGCCGACGAGGTCGGCCAGGTCTGCCGTGGTCGGATCGTGCGGCGCGTAAGTGCCGATGCCGCTGCGGCCCGCTTCTGAAATGAAGATGCGCTCGACCGGCATGCGCATGAAATCGCCCTCGTATTCATTTTCCAGCCGGCTGCGGCAGAACGGGCACAGTTCGCCGGAAATCTCCACGCCATAAGTGTCGCGGAATCCCGGGCGCAAGGTATGCGGCACCAGATGCAGCGGCGATTCATGCACGGGGCATCCGGCAATGCCATACATGGCGCCGGCATCGGTATAGCTGTATTCCTCCAGCCCGCGCTTGAGCAGGATCACCAGGGTCGACTTGCCGCCGGAGGGAGGGCCGAGCAGCAACAGCAGGCGGCGGCCGACTTCGGAGCCGGCGGCAGCAGCCTTGAAATAATCCATGACGCGGGAAATCGATTCATCGACGCCGAAGAGCTCATCCTGAAACAGCTTGCATTGCGGATTGCCGTCGGCGTCTTCCGTGCGGCTCCAGCGGATCATGTCCCAGATATATTGGTGCGAGGTGCGGGCCACGCCATAAGGATCGCCGGGCAAAATCTTTTCCAGAAAATCGCCGAATTTGCCTTCCCAGTGTTGCGCATGATGATCCTTGGCGAAGGTCACCAGATTCTTCAAAAAGCTTTCCTGCTGTTCTGGATGGACGGTATTCTCTTGATTCATCATGCAAGCCTCCCGGTGCAATATGTAGCGGATTTGTTCGATGGACATTGAAACGGTTTGAATGTTCTCGGCATCGCCTGCAACATTCATCTAATTTGTTGCAGGCCGAGCGAGGCGGCCGGGCGGGGAGTAGAGGAGGGAACGGCGCCAAGGACGCCGTCAACTTGTCAGCCGCCGTCTTGTGTCCGGTTGGCACCAGCAGGAACGAATTGACCCAGTCGGCCTATCTGACCGTAGCCGAGTTCAGGCCGCGCATTGTGTTGATAGGCCGGGCAACCTTGCTTGCCCCACTTGCCGCTACATGCATCCCACTTGCATCGCTCGCGCCGCAACAAGCCTTTAACACTCTCACAGCGGGCATACTGCGTGCCGGGAGATGAACTGGATTTGCCGGCATGAAGCGCGCTGTCTGACTTCGCCGTCACAATCGGGGCAGCATGTGACGCGGTTGATTGCGATGCGTTGGACTTGCTGCGTTGCGCGGTTTTCTCTGTTTTTTTTGCGGGGACGACGCTGGCGATCCGCTTGCTCGCGCGTGTTTCCGTATCGACTGTACGCATTTTCTTTTCAGTCTTGATTACACGCTTTTCACTGTGTTCGCGTTTTTTCGTGTATGCGGGTTGTACGCTGTTACCGGGTTCGGAAACGTCCGAGGATGAAAGAGAAGCCTGCGGTAACCTCGTATCCATTGCCAGGCGTGCGGCATCGGGTTCGCTGGCAGCCGTGGAATCCGCTTGCATGCTTATGCCGACATCCTGCGGCCGGGTTGCGGCGTCATGGCCGAATTTAAATGAATTGCCGTTGGCGATGATGAGGCCGCCGGCGACAGCGGCAGCCACGCTCAGGAACGTGCTCAATACTGCGGTTGGAATCCTGGGTATGGAAATCCTGGCGGACTTGCGCTCCACGCCGGCTTTAGCGTCGGCATCGCTTTCTTCGTCGAGCAGCGGCTCCTCCGGGACTTGCGGATCGCCGACCGAGTTGAGATTGCCGTGGGCTTCCGATGCCAGCATTGCCGCCACCTGTTCCGCGAACGCCGCTTCGGCATCGATCTGTGGCGGCAACTCCGCGGGTTTATGCGACAGGCTGGTAATCAGCGCCGGCGAACTGGTGCAAAGCGGAATGCTACGAGCGTGCAGCAGGCTTCCCGATGCGGAACGAAATTTCGCCCACTTTGATAAGAGCGGCTTTGGCAATCCGTAATCCAGCACGCCCGGCCATTGTTCCGACAGGGCCAAATAGTCTCGCACAGGAGTTTTCAGCCTGGCTTTTACGGCATCGAACAAATCCTGCTCGTAAGATCGTTTGCTAAAAGTGTATGGCATAAATCCTGTCCCCAAGCATTAAGCGAATAACATGGAACCAGCCACATATGATGGCGTGTGACACCGTTGTCGCCATTGATAAATTCGGGACAGCGAGAGCATTTTCGCAAGGGCAATGCGGCGAGGAAAATAAAGGAGGAGGAAGAGGAAAACAGCCGGTTGACGTGCGCAACCGGCTATCTGTCAGGGATGAAATATCAATTCAGCTCGACGCGATTGCGACCGTTTTCCTTGGCGCGGTACAGGGCTTGATCGGCACGCGTGAACAGGGATTCATAAGTGTCGTCAGGTTGGTGTGAGGTACAACCTATACTCACGGTCACTGACAGTTTGCCGGCATCGGTATCGAAGCTTGTCGCCTCGATCGCGGTGCGCATGCGTTCCGCGAAAATCCGGATCCCCTCCGGATCACACTTTGAAAGAATTACGACGAATTCTTCGCCACCATAACGACAAGCAAGATCCATCTTGCGCACCAGCTTGTTGATTTCCTTTGCCACGCCGGTCAGCACGACATTGCCGGCATTGTGGCCATAGGTATCGTTGAATTTTTTGAAGTGATCGATATCGATGATCGCGATCGATAAGCCGGTCTTGTCGGTCTGCCGTTCGAATTCGTTGATGCGACGATTCAGCTCGTGCTCGAAAGTACGGAAGTTGAACAGCCCGGTCAGCTTGTCGGTCGCAGCCTGTTCCGCCAATTCCTTCACTTTGTCCTGCAGGATCATGTTCAGGCGCTCGATTTCGCGGTGTTGCTCCAGGCTGAGCTGATAGTTGCGGCCATTGATGATGGCGGTGCCGAGAAACGCTGAGAGATTGTTCAGTAGACTGAGATCCGAATCGGAGATGGCCAGCGTATCCGTAAAGCTGAAGAACACCAGCACGCCGATCGGCTTGTTCTGAAAACGAATCGGCACCATCAACAGCGTGCGTATGTTACCGAGAATCTTCAGGGTCGCCTGGTCGTTTGGCGACATGGGAAGATGCTTGATCTTTTGCACGTCCGGAAACAACAGATGGGTATTGCGCATGAAAGCATGCGAGATTCCGCCATCGGTCGTGTTTTGCTGGTACGGGTGCGCCTGAATGTATTGTTCCCATTTCGCGCGCCGCGTTTCGTATCGCGGATTAACGATGGAAATTTTCTTGCTGACCAAGACTTCGTTTTCGATGAGGAAAAAACCTACCATGTCGAAGGCAAGTTTATGAAACAGCTCCCCGGAAAACATTTCGTAAATCCTTTCCGGCGAAGTCATGTTGTTCATCTCGACGATGAACTGCAGGAAGCGCGATTGTTCCGTCGCTGCGGCTTCAAAGCGGCTTTGGTAATCCTTCAGAACCGCATAATCCAGCGCATTGCAAAGCGGTGCATAAAACAGGCCGATCAATTCATTCAGAATGTCGAGGATTTCCGAAGTGATCTTGCCATACTGCTTCAGTAAAACAATGGTGCCCGGCAGTTTCTGGGCATGACGGTCTTCCTCCGGAATCAGTGGTACGGCGGCAATATCTTCCAGTTTCCATAAGCCCAGGAGACGTTTCACTTCGCCCGTGGCGTTGGTGACATCCGCCTGCACGGTTTGCCGCAGCTGATAAGCCTGGACGCTCAGGTTCGGTGCATTCGGCGCCAATTCCAGCTTATAGCCGGCATACGTGTCTTCCAGGTGTTGATATTCGGCAGTGAAATGTACCTTCCAGCTTACCAGTGACGATTCGCTGGCATCGGCGAGGTTGATAAGATAGCCGTCTAGCTGGCCGGTTTTTTGGATTTCTTCGCCTAACAAGTCAAGCAGACTTGTCAGTTCGATGGTGCTGTTAATCTTTTCCAGCAGTGAACATTTATCCGCAATAGAGTAATACGCCACTTTGTGTCCCCGGGCTTCTTATAGTGTGTCTCAATGCGTATTATTGCCTGTTTTATAGGTTTAAAAGTACCTGATGGCAATTAATTTTGTTGATGTGACGTATATTTACGTTTTTTTACCAACATTTGTCTGTTAGTTAACGACTGCCGACAAGTTTTGCATTTCTTTATCGTTCCCTTAATCTAGATCGTTAAGAGTGTATCTTGACAACAATAAAGTTGGTTTATAATCAATCGGCTACGCAATCGACCAGCTGGCAACAATAAAAGTGCACGGTTATGCATTTTCATAATGGATCTGGCTGCATTTTCGTAAAGGGATGGACTTAATGATTTTCAAGCATTCACCGCGTGTATCTGCATCACGCCGCCGGCGCCTTTTGCCCTTGCTTCTCGTTCCGGGCATTGCGTTCACCACTGCAGCCCGTGCCGAAGAGGGCGACGTGCTGCGCCCCTATGTCGGGGTATCGGTTACTCACGATGACAATATTCTCGGCACCAGCAACGCCGCGATCGCTGCGGGCACTCCCAAACTGTCGGATACCGCCCGCCGGATCGAAGCCGGGCTCCTGTTCGATAAAACCATTAGCCAACAGAGGCTGACAGCAAATATCAACCTGGATCACACCAGCTTCAACCGTTTCAGCAACCTAAACTACAACGGCCGCGACATTGCCGCCAACTGGAACTGGCACGTCGGCAATCAGCTCGAAGGCAACCTGGGCGCCACGCATTCGCGTACGCTGACTTCAGTGCAGGATTCCGTCACGAGAAATGCCGCGGTAGATAACGGCTTGCCAAACCAGCTGCCGAACGTGCGTACCCAGAATCGCCAGTACTTCGATGGCGCCTGGCTGCTGCACCCGAGCTGGCGCCTGCGCGGCGGGCTCAGCCATTACGAACTGAGCTATGAGCAGCAAGGCCCGCAAATCGCGGATCGCCGTGTCGACGATGGCGAAATCGGCTTTGATTATCTTGCCCGCAGCGGCAGCAGCATCGGCGTGCAGTATCGCCGTGCCGATGGCGACTTCCCGAACAGCCCGCTGGCCAATTACAAACAGGATGAAGTCAAGGCGCGTATCGACTGGAAAGTGTCGGGCAAGACCGACTTGCTTTTTCTTGCTGGCTGGGTCCAGCGGGATCATGACCAGGCGCCTGCCAGTGACTATTCCGGTTTCAATGGCCGCGTCAATGGAACCTGGCGCGTGACCGGCAAGACGACCTTGACAGCGGGCCTCTGGCGCGAGATCGGCGCGCTGGACGACCAGACCGCTTCCTATTCGCTCAACCGCGGTATCAGTCTTGGCGCCGGCTGGGAAATTACCCGCCAGATTCGCCTGGATGGCATTTACCAGCATGAGCGCCGCGACTATACGCCATCAGGTCTGTTCCGCAAGGACACGATCAATTACGGCGCACTGCAGCTGTCCTACTATCCGATTCCCAAGCTGAAAGTCCTGACATCGGTCTATCGTACTTCGCAAGGTTCGGATGTCGCGTCCAACGATTACCGAAATCTCGGCGTCAGTATCGGTACCCGCTACGAATTCTAAGTTGTAATACTTAGAGAATCGCAGCGACGAGCCGGAAGGAGTCTCCTTCCGGCTTTTTCTTTTTCTCATCCTTTTTCTTTTCTCCTGTATCGATGCCGAGCCGGATTTCGCGGCGTCGCGCACTTGATTAAATCGGCATTTCCACCTGCTTCATGCCGCATAAATTTCAATGTTCCGCTCCAAATGTTTCGCTTGCGATTCATCCCTGCGCTAGAACAAAGCTTTTGATTAGGCAAGTGCTAAATTGAGCCCATGCAAATCTAGCATGGTGCGCGCCGAGGCGTCGCATTCATTCATTGTTGCCGCCGCCAGGTTGAGGAGAAGGTGTTGTTCGGAATTCGGGAAGAATTGCCATCGGGAATATATACCCGCAATATGCGCCGCTTACCAATGCTGGTAACCGTGACGACGGTGCTTGCCACGCTGATCGGCTGCAGCAGCGAATTCCGCGGTGAACCGGTTGCCATGGTGAATGGCAAGGCCATTACTCAATTGCAGCTGGGAGAAGAGCTAGGCCAATTGAACGTGGCGGCAAATGACGACATCGAAAAAACCAAGGCGCTTCAGGGATTGATCGACCGGGAACTCCTGCGTGCCGAAGCTGTGCGCAACCGGATAGACAAGGACCCGCATGTCGCGGCGGCGCTCGAGAACGCTCGCACTCAAATTCTCGCTCAGGCTTATTTGCAAAGCCGCGTGGCGTATGCCCGTGTTCCGTCCCGCGACGAGGTTCGGGCCTATTTCGAGAGTCATCCGGAAAAATTTGCCGGACGAAAGCAGTTCCATGTCAAGGAGCTGACGCTGGCACCGGATGCCATTACCACTGAACTCAAATCCGCGATGGATGACGCCAGGACCCTGGACGACATGGCTGCATGGCTTGATGGCCGGCGTATCGGCTATGGCAAAAATGCGCGTGCTTTGAACACCACCGATTTACCGGCACAGGTCCAGGCAAAAATGCGGGAAATGAAGCCTGGACAAATCTTCCTTTCTCAGGATGGCGCCAACGCTTCCGTCATGGCGATCATTGATATTCAGGATAGTCCGATGAGCCTGGAGGCGGCTACGCCGCATATCGAACGCATGTTGCTGGAACGGCAGGGTACACGTCTCGGAGAGTCCGAGCTGACCCGCCTGCGTGCCAGCGCACGGGTTGAATATACGGAAAAAGATGTATCGCGGCTCGCCGGCACGTCCAGGCAGACCGGGGCGTCGTCATCCGAAAAAATTGTCAAGGTGTCCGGCAGTCAGCCGGGCACCGCCCAGTGAAGCCCGGCCGTGGCCTGAAACCGGCCAGGCCTTCGATTTTGAAAGAGGATGGGGAATTGAAAATGAAAAGCTATCTCAAGTTGATATTGGCAGTCCTGATGAGTCTGACGTTTTCCGGCGCATGGGCCGCAGACGGCGAACTTGGCCCTGGCGACTCGGTGCGCATCAATGTGTATGGGCATCCGGATCTTTCGCTTGAAACTCGTATTTCCGATACCGGCAGCATCACCTTTCCGCTGGTCGGTGAAATCAAGCTGGGCGGCCTGAGCCGGGCTGCGGCCGAGAAACGGCTGGCGACGGCGCTCGAGCGCGGCGGTTATCTGCGTAGCCCGCAGGTGAATATCGCCGTGGCACAAAATCAAAGCCAGCAGGTTTCGATTTTCGGACAGGTCGCACGCCCCGGCCGCTATCCGGTCGAAGGCAAGCGCAGCCTGACGGATATCCTTGCCATGGCCGGTGGCATGACTCCGGAAGCAGGCGATACGGTTACCCTGGTAAGGACCCGCGACGGCAAGACCATGAAGGAAACGCTCGACATTCATAACATGGTCAATACCGGCGACATGCACAAGAACCTTGAGCTGAAGACCAACGACGTGATTTACGTGGAACGCGCACCGCGCTTCTATATTTACGGCGAAGTGCAGCATCCGGGCACTTACAAGCTGGAGCGCAACATGACAGTCATTCAGGCTCTGTCCGTGGGTGGTGGCCTGAGTGCGCGAGGTACTGACCGGGGCGTGAAGCTGAAGCGTCGCAAGCCAGATGGCACCATCTATGAAGTCACCGCCAAGCATGAAGATATCGTGCAATCCGATGACGTCGTGTATGTGCGGGAAAGCCTGTTCTAAGGTTTTTCCAGTCAATAGTGTGACAAGTCTGGATGCTTGAACAAGTTCGAGGGTGAGCCAATGAAAATACGCCGTTTTTTACAAGTATTGCATGCACGGCGGAAGGTCATTCTGCTGACTTTGCTCGTAACGACGTTGACAGCCTTCGTCGTCAGCCTGGCGCAACCAAAGGTGTATAAAAGCACGGCTTCGCTGGTGATCAGCTACCGCGGCGCCGATTCCGCAAGTGGCGCCGGGATTCCTGCACAGGTTATTCAGGGCTATATCGCCACCCAGGTCGACATCCTTGGAAGCAAGAACGTCGCGCTGAAAGTGGTAGATATCCTGAAGCTGGATCAGGGTACGGAAGTGAAAGAGCAGTTTCAGAAGGCGACCGGCGGAGAAGGTTCTATCCGCGATTGGCTGGCCGATCTGTTGTTGAAAAACCTGGAAGTGCGGCCGGCTAAAGATAGCAGCGTGATCGATATCACCTTCAAGGCTACCGATCCAAAGTTTGCCGCCTCGGTAGCCAATGCATTTGCCACTTCCTATCAGGGAGCGGGAATGCAATTGGCTGCCGAACCGACGGCCAAGACTTCGGGCATATTCGGCGACCAGACTAAAAAGTTGAAGCGGAATCTCGAAGAAGCGCAGAAAAAGCTCTATAAGTTCCAGCAGGATAAGGGTATCGTCAGCGCGGATGGACGCATGGATGTCGAGACCAACCGCTTGAACGAGCTATCCAGCCAGCTTGTCGCTGTTCAGTCTCAGGTATTGGAAGCGACATCCCGGCGCGGCGGTGCTCAGGGTGCTGGCGATTCGCCGGACGTGATCGGCAATCCGCTCGTTCAAAACCTCAAGGCCGAACTGGCGCGGGCAGAAGCGCGCTTCTCGCAGTCGACCCAGGGGCTTGGTCCGAACCATCCTCAATACCGCTCCGCGCAGGCCGAAGTCAACCGGCTAAAGGCTGAATTGAATGCGCAAATAGCGGCGGTGTCGCACGGCGTCTCCAACAATATACGCAGCCTGCAACAGCGCGAAACCGAGTTGCGCACAGCCTACAACCAGCAGAAGACCCGGGTTCTTGAATTGAATCAGGCAAGAAATGAACTCGCCTTGCTGGCTCGCGACGTGGAAAATGCACAGCGTGCATACGACACGGCGACCCAGCGCCTGGCGAAAACCAGCGTGGAAGGCCAGATAGGGCAAGCGGATGTCGCCTTGTTGAACGAGGCCGTGCCGGCGCTCGCGCCCTCCGGTCCGCAAGTGATGCGCAATACGCTGTTGGCTGCATTGCTCGGCGCCATACTGGGAATCGTGATCGGCTGGCTTGCAGAAATGGCGGATCGCCGTGTGCGTACGGCCGAAGATCTTGCCGATGTGCTAGAAGCGCCTGTCCTCGGCGTAATTGGATGGGATCGTGGCAAGGAAGACAAATTCCAGGCGCCGCTCCTGGGAATGCAGCAGCGTCCTATGCTGCCGTTTTAGAAAAGGCCGTTGTCATGAATCAGCCCGTACCGCCAATTGCTACTTTGCCTGTATCGGTCAATCATGAGATGACGATGGGGCGCATGCTGGTCGACCGTGGCAAGATCACGCCGACCGATGCCGAACGCGTTCTGCGCTTGCAGCGCGAACAGGGCATGCGTTTCGGTGAGGCCGCGCGTTCGCTTGGGTTGATTACCGAAGCCGATATTCAGCAGGTCTTGGCGAATCAATTCGGCTTTTCGTATTTGCAGCCGGGCCAGGGTGATTTTCCTAAAGAACTGGTGGCCGCTTATGAGCCGCACGGCGAAGCGACGGAGATACTGCGCATGGTGCGCAGCCAGTTGCTCCAGCGCTGGTTTGCCGGTACCAGAAACGAGTTGGTTGTCGCCAGTATTGGCGCTGAAGACGGCGCCAGCATGTTTGTCGCCAATCTCGGGATCATGTTTGCCCAGCTGGGGCAGCCGACACTCATCATCGATGCCAACATGCGCCAGCCCAGGCAGCAGGATATTTTCGGCATCAAGTCCAGAATGGGATTATCCGAGATTCTTGCGGGACGGTGCGGTTTGCAGGCAATTTGCCGCTCGGATTATTTCGAGAATCTATCCGTTCTTCCTTCGGGTACCATTCCGCCTAATCCTCAAGAGCTGTTGTACAGGCCGATTTTCCAGGTGTTGCGTGAGCATTTGTGCAGGCATTTCAGCATCATCCTGATCGATGTGCCGCCGCTGTCCGGCAGTGGCGATGCATTGGCGGTTGCGTCCGGAATTGGCGGCGTAATGCTGGTCGCCCGACAGGATGCGACGTATCTTTCCGATCTGAAAACAGTGCAGGACAAGATGAAGCGCTGCGGCGTCGAGCTGGTCGGCTCGGTGATGATCAAGTAGCCGGTTATGCTGCTTGAAAGCAGCGCGTTATCTGGCGCCGCCGCAAAACCCGGCTGCAGGACTTGAGCTTGGCTATTTGCCTGTTTTATTGCATCTAAGCTCGCCAAATCTATGAACAGGGCTTGCAGTGAGTTAATCTGACTGCAAGCCCTGTTCATTGGGCTGGATGGTGGCTGCCAAATTCAAATGCCGAGGTTTCAGGCATATGGCCCGTTCCTCAAGCGCCATCGTTTTTCCGTGGATGGAAACAAGCTTACAACTCGCGGCTACAGAGCCGGAAGTCAGGATCCTCATCCCAGGGGCGGATTTCGAAGTCCAGGCTGCGCATGAGCTTGAGCATGGGCGAATTATTGTTGAGCACCATGCCCTCGATGCGCTTCAATCCCTTGCTGCGCGCAATATCCATAATCGACAGCATCATGCGCGTGCCAAGGCCGCGTCCATTGAACTCGTCGGCAACCACAAGCGAGAATTCGCAGCTCGTCGAATCAGGATTGCTGACGTAGCGGGAAATGGCGATGACCCTTTCTTCGCCTGGGCTGCCTTCGCCCATGGAAGGTTCCTGGTGAATGGCCACCAGCGCCATTTCGCGGTCATAGTCGATCAGGGTGAAGCGTGCCAGCATGCGCGCTGACAGTTCATTTACCGCGCTGGCGAAGCGGAAATACCGGCTTTCATGCGAGAGGCGCTGCACAAAGGCTTGCAGCATGCCGGCGTCGGTCGGATGCAGCGGGCGAACCAGGTAGCAGCCGCCTCCGGGAAGCGGCCATTCCCGTTCCTGTTCAGCCGGGTAGGGCAGAATCGCCAGGTGGCCGTACTGGCCAGCCTCGGAAGGCGCGTGATCGACCACGATACGGGCATCCACCACCAGGGCGCCATTCTGGTCGACGATGACGGGATTGATATCCATCTCGCGCAATTGCGGGAATTCGCACACCATTTCCGACACGCGCATGAGTATGCGTTCCAGCGCTTCGCGGTCGGCAGCCGGGGCTCCGCGCCATTCGCCGAGCGTCTCGGCGGAGCGCACGCGTTCCATCAGGTGCTGGGCAAGGAAGCGGTTCAGCGGCGGCAGTTCGATGGCGCGGTCGGCGATCAGTTCGATCATGCGGCCGCCGGCGCCGAAGGAAATCGCCGGACCGAATGGTTCTTCGGTGGAGAGGCCGATATACAGCTCGCGGCCATGCGGCTTGCCCGACATGTTCTGAATGGTGATGCCATTGATCTGCGCCTGCGGCAGCCGCCGCTTGATGTTGGCCATCATGGTTTGCCAGGCATCCCTGACCGCGGCAGCATTGTTGACGTTCAGGGTGACGCCATCTACGTCGGACTTGTGCGCCACGTCGGGCGAGTCGATTTTCAGCGCCACCGGATAGCCGAGCTGGTTGGCGATCAGCATGGCTTCGTTGGCCGAGCGCGACAGGATGGTGCGCGTGACGGGAATGCGGAATGCCGCCAGTAGGGCCTTGGATTCCATTTCGGTCAAGACCTTGCGCCGTTCGGCGAGCGCCGTTTCGATCAGGATGCGCGCGCCTTCGATATCGGGCTTGTCGAACTTGGATAGCGGCGAGGGCGTTTGCTGCAGCAGCTTCTGATTTTCATAAAAGGAAGCGGCCATGTCGAAGGCTTCAACGGCCGCTTCCGGCGTACGGAAGGTCGGGATGGCCGCACGGTTCAGGATGCGACGCGCTTCGATGACCTGCTCGTCGCCCATCCAGCACGTGATCACCAGCTTCGGCAGCGATGGCTGCAGGTCGGCCAGGGCTTGCGCCACCGTCGTGCTGTCGAGTCCTATGCGCGGCGAGAGAATGACGAGGATGCCGTCGACGTCATCGCATGCGGCGTAGGCGCCGATGGCTGCGCGGTAATGCTCGGCTGTCGCGTCTTCGCCCAGGTCGAGGAAAGGATCATGGCTGGCCTGGGACGGCAGCTGCGATGCCAGTTCGGCTTGCTTGGCAGGCGGCATGGCCGCCAGCTTGACGCCAAGGTCATTGGCCCAGTCGGCCGACAGCACGCCGGGCCCGCCGCCGTTGGTGACGATCGCCAGGCGCTTGCCTTGCGGCCGGTGGCGTGCCGACAGGCATTTGGCAATGGTGAACAGCTGCACGAAAGAGCGCACCCTGACGGCGCCGGCGCGGCGTAATGCGGCGTCGAACACATCGTCGCTGCCGACGATGGCGCCGGAGTGGGTCAGCGCGGCCTTGGTGCCGGAAGGCTTGCGGCCCGCTTTCAGCACAATGACCGGCTTGGCATTGGCGGCGGCGCGCAGCGAGCTCATGAAGCGCCGCGCATTGCGGATGCCTTCGAGGTAGACCACGATGCTGCGCGTGCCATTGTCTTCAGCGAGGAAATCCAGCACGTCCGCGACGTCGACGCCGGTATTCGGGCCGAGCGAGACGACCGTGGAAAAGCCGACGCCGTTGCGGCCGGCCCAGTCGAGCACGGAATTGGCCAGCGCGCCGGATTGCGATACCAGCGCGAGCGATCCTTTTTGTGCATTGGAACTGAAGCTGCTGGCATTGAGCTGCAGGTTCGGGCGCTGCAAGCCCATGGAATTCGGCCCGAGCAGGAACATGTTATGGCGCCGCGCGATCGCATGCAGTTCATGCGCCTGGCGCATGCCGATATCCTTGGAGAGGATGAGCGCGGCTTTGCTCTGCATGCGGCCTGCCATTTCCAGGGCGGTGGCAAGCTCCGCAGGAGGCAGGCTGATCAGCGCCAGATCCGGGCTGGTATGCGTAAGACTGGCCAGCGCTCCTTCGACACCGGTGTCGAGAAATTCGAGCCGGCCCGCGTAACCCGATTCGCGGATATGACGCACCGCGATTTGGCCGAAGGCATCGGCAGCATCCGGCATGTCAGGCTTGCGTGCCAGTACGACAATGGAGCGCGGGGAAAAGAGGGGGGTAAGGTAATGCTTTTCCATAATAGTCTCGGAAACCGGGCAAAAGTGCCATCCGCGTCAGTATTATCAGTGCAGCTTTACCAATGCCGTCGTGCGTTTGATCAGGGTGCGTCCGATGGCAAGCATGGCGGTGCGCACGGTGCCCAGGATCGCCTTGTGGTGCATCAGGTGCAGGCTCATGTATAACAGGCGGGCATAGAAACCTTCGACAAACCAGCTCAGGCCTTTCAGGGAGCCCATCAGGCTGCCGACCGTGGTCTCGTGCCCGATGGAGACGAGCGAACCATAATCGCGATAGACAAAGGGTTTGTCCGTTACGGGCTTGCCGGTAAGTTTTTGCAGGAAGACATCGACCAGATAATCCGCCTGCTGATGGGCGGCCTGCGCGCGCGGCGGCACCGTTTTGCCATTGTTGTCCGGACATGCCGCGCAATCCCCGAATGCATAGATATCCTCGTGGCTGACGACGTTGAGCCGGCCCGTGACTTCGATCTGTCCAGCCTTGTTGGTCGGCAGTCCCAGCGTGGTCAGGAACCCCGGCGCCTTGATGCCGGCCGCCCAGACGCACAGGTCGGCGGGCCGGGTCACGCCTTCGCCGTCGGTTACGCTGTCGGCGCGGATTTCCGTCACGCGGCAATTGGTGACGACGGTGACATGGCGCTTGGCCAGCAGACGTGCCGCGGCCGACGAGACGCGTTCCGGCAAGGGGGCGAGGATGCGCGGCGCGCCTTCGAGCAGAGTGATGCGCACATCGCGGGCCGGGTCGAGGCGGCGAAAACCGTAATCGGCGTAGGCGCTGCTGGCTTCGCGCAATTCCGCGGCCAGCTCCACGCCGGTCGCGCCGCCGCCGATGATGACCACATCGACTCCCGCATCCGGGCTGTCGGCCTTGCGCATTTCCGCCATGGTCAGCAGCTCCAGCATCTTCAGGCGGAACCGCTCGGCATCTTCGGTGGCATTGAGCGAGATCGAATGTTCGCGTGCGCCGGGAACGCCGAAATAATTGGATACGCTGCCAACCGCAAGGCACAGGATCGAATAGGGCACCTGGCGTTCCGGGATGATGATTTCGCCGCTTTCATTTTTGATGGCGGCGACGGTGATGCTCTTGCTGGCGGCATCGAGCGCGGTCAGGGCGCCATAGACAAAGGTGAAGCCGTTGTCATGGGCGAGCATCTGGTAGGACAGGCCTTCCTGGTGGATGTCGAGCGTGCCGGCGGCGACTTCATGCAGCGACGGCTTCCAGATGTGAGTCAGGCGGCAATCGACGAGGGTAACGCGGTTGTGGCCGAGTTTGCGGCCCAGCTTGCACGCCAGCTCCAGCCCTCCGGCGCCACCACCGACGATGACGACATTGCCAGGTTCATGGAAGCTTGCGGGGGAGGCTGTTTGACTGTCTGGCATGCTGGATTCCTTTTTATTGGAGCGATGCGTCTTATGCTGGTGGAGCTGCCGTTGAAGCCGTCAGGCTCGTCAGATTATCGATAAATTCCTTTATCGCTGCCTGTAATGTTACATGATCGATATCGGGCTCGCGCAATGCACGGATGGCCAGCCCTTCCATGAAGCACTGCATCGCCACACCGCGCATGGTCGCCAGCTGGGGCGGCAAACCTTTTCCGCCCGCTTCGACCGGCGCCTGCAGCCACTGGGCGACTTCCTTGCGGATCTCCGCATCGGATGCCGCCAGAGCTGCCGCCAGCTCGGGGTTGCGGCTTGCCTCGGCGCTCATTTCCAAAAATAGCGCGGCATTCATCAGGCGCGGGTCCGAACGGCGCCAGCAGTCGAATGCGTCGTAAGCCGCCGCCGCGATATCCGGCGCGTGATACAGGGAGCGGATATCGGTGCGGGCATTCTGCAATTGCCGCTCCACGATTGCCAGGATAATGGCATTCTTGCTTGGGAAATAGCGGTAAATCAGCCCTGGGCTCATTTCCGCGGTTTCCGCAATCAGCGCCATGCCGGCGGCGTGGAAACCATGCTCGATAAAGCACTTTTGCGCGGCGCACAGGATGCGCTCGCTCTGCGCCAGGGCGCGTTCAGTCTGCTTTGCCGAGCACGGGCGCGCATTCATTTGCTGCTCTCCACCCAGCCGCCGCCCAATACCTTGTACAGGGTGACGCGGTTGACCTGTTCCGCCAGCTGCGCCGAGACCAGGCCCTGCTGAGCCGCATACAGATTGCGCTGGGCGTCCAGCAGATTCAGATAGCTGTCGCGGCCCTGATCGTATCTAGCCTTGGACAGCTGGTGCGCGCGGGTGGCGGCTTCCGCCAGCGCTTGTTGCGCCGCGCGGCGGTCGGCCAGTGTGCGGGTCAATGCCAGGGCGTCGGCCACTTCGCGGAAACCCGTCTGAATCGATTTCTCGTACTGCGCCAGCGCGATGTCGCGCTCGGCCGTGGCGGCGCCGAGATTGGCGTTCAGGCGGCCACCCTGGAAAATCGGCAGGGTGAGTTGCGGCACGAAGCTCCAGATCCTGGTGCCGGCGTCGAACAGTCCGGACAGCGCATTGCTGGCGGTGCCGACGCTGCCGGTCAGCGAAATCGTCGGGAAGAAGGCCGCGCGGGCGGCACCGATATTGGCGTTGGCCGAACGCAGGATGTGTTCGGCCTGCAGCACGTCCGGACGGCGCAGCAATACCTGCGAAGGCAGTTCGGCCGGCAGCGGCGCGATGCCGGATACGGCGATATCGAAGCCTTGCGGCAGCAGGTCGTTGCCGATGGGGGCGCCGACCAGCAGGCGCAGCGCATTGATGTCGGTGGCGACCAGGCCGGCGAAGCGGGCGACATCGGCACGGGCCGATTCCACCGTGGTTTGCGCCTGCGCGAGGTCGAGCGCCGATACCGCGCCGTGCTGGTGGCGCTTGACGATCAGGTCGTAGCCGGCCTGCTGGCTGTCCAGCGTCGCCTGGGCCACGCGTTGCGATTCCAGGTCGGCTGCCAGGCTCAGGTAAGTGCTGGCGATTTCGCCGATCAAGGCGAGCTGTGCGCTGCGGCGCGCTTCTTCCTGCGCAAAGAACTGCTGCAGGGCGGCCTGGCTGAGGTTGTGCACGCGGCCGAACAAGTCCAGCTCGAAAGCCGCGCCGACCGAGGCAGTATAGACGCTGCCCGCATTGGCGACATTGCCGCCCGTGCGGTTCAGGCCGCCGCTGACGCCAACCGATGGCAACTGGTCCGCGCGCTGGATATTGTAAAGAGCGCGGGCGCGCTCGACGTTGAGCACCGCCACGCGCAGGTCGCGATTATTGTCGAGGGCGCGGGCAATCAAATCCTTCAGCTTGGGATCGGTGAAGAAATCGCGCCAGCCGATGTCGGCCACGGCTTGTTGCGCCGCCGGCGCGGCATCTGCCTGTGCGGAAGTGACAGGCTTGACGCTGGCTGTCGTCGGCGGCAAGGGCCACTCTGCCGGAATCGATGCGTTCGCTTGCGGCAGCTTCGGTTCCAGCATGGCGCAGCCGCTGGTGACGAGAGCAATGGCCAGCGCCAGGGAGGAGAGCATTGGTTTATTCATGAGAAGTCACTCCTTCTGCCATGCCGGCAGACGATGCTGGCGACTGCTTGCGCTTGAACAGGCGCTGCACCACCACAAAGAACAGGGGAACGAAGAACAGGCCGAGCACCGTACCGGCGATCATGCCGCCGAGCACGCCGGTACCGATCGCGCGCTGCGCGCCGGAACCTGCGCCGGAAGCAATCGCCAGCGGCAGGACGCCAAGGCCGAATGCCAGCGAGGTCATGACGATCGGACGCAGGCGGTCGCGCACGGCGTGCATGGTGGCGTCTACCAGGTTCATGCCATGTTCCAGGTTGGCCTTGGCAAACTCGACGATCAGGATCGCGTTCTTGCTCGACAAGCCCACCGTGGTCAGCATCGCCACCTGGAAGTAGACGTCGCGCGGCATGCCGCCCAGCGTATTGGCGATCACGGCGCCGAGCACGCCCAGCGGCGCCACCAGCAGCACGGCGGTCGGCACGCTCCAGCTTTCATACAGCGCAGCCAGGCAGAGGAACACGATCAGCACCGACAGCGTATACAGCACGGTGGTTTGCGAGCCGGCCTGACGTTCCTGATAGGACAGGGCCGTCCATTCGATGCCGAAACCTGGCGGCAATTGCGCTGCCAGACGCTCGACCTCGTTCATGGCGTCGCCCGAGCTGATGCCTGGAGCGGCTTCGCCCTGGATTTCCATGGCCGGCACGCCGTTGTAGCGTTCCAGGCGCGGCGAGCCGTATTCCCACTTCGAGGTGGCAAAGGCCGTGAACGGCACCATTTCACCCTTGGTGTTGCGCACCGACCAGAGCTTGAAGTCTTCCGGCGTCATGCGGAATTTCGCATCGGATTGCATGTACACGCGCTTGACGCGGCCACGGTCGACGAAGTCGTCGATGTACTGGCCGCCCCAGGCAGTGCCGAGGGTGCTGTTGATGCTGGCAAGCGAGAGGCCCAGCGCGGAAGCTTTTTCCGTATCGATCTCGATGCGGAACTGCGGCGTGTCTTCCTGGCCGTTCGGGCGCACCTTGGCCAGCAACTGGCTCTGTCCGGCGGAACCTAGCAACTGGTTGCGCGCAGCCAGCAGGGCTTCATGACCCTGGTTGGCGTTATCCTTCAGGAAGAAGCTGAAGCCCGCCGCCGTGCCCAGTTCCGGCATGGCCGGCGGCGCGAAGGCAAACGCCATGGCATCCTTGATCTGGCTGAAGGCGCCCATGGCGCGGCCGGCGACGGCATCGACACTCTTGTCGGCGCTCTTGCGCTCGCTCCAGTCCTTCAGCTTGACGAAGGCGATACCATTGTTCTGGCCCGTACCGGCGAAGCTGAAGCCCTGCACGCTGAACACGGATTCGACAACTTCCTTTTCATTTTCCAGGAAGTGGTGTTCGATCTTGCGGATCGATTCCATGGTGCGTTCCTGGGTGGCGCCGACCGGGGTCTGCACCATCGCGAACAGGATGCCCTGGTCTTCCGGCGGCAGGAACGAGCTCGGCAGGCGCAGGAACATGAATACCATCACGGCCGCCATGGCGACGAAAATCGCCATGAAGCGCTTGCCGCGACCCAGGATGCCGCGCACGCCGCGCTGGTAATTCGTGCTGGTGCGATCGAAGTTGCGGTTGAACCAGCCGAAGAAACCGGTTTCCTTGTAGTGATGACCCTTGCTGACGGGTTTCAGCATGGTCGCGCACAAGGCCGGCGTGAGGACGATCGCCACCAGCACCGACAAGCCCATGGCCGAGACGATGGTGGCGGTGAACTGGCGATAAATGATACCGGTCGAGCCGCCCAGGAAAGCCATCGGCACGAACACCGCCGACAGCACCAGGCCGATACCGACCAGCGCGCCGGTGATCTGGTCCATCGACTTGCGCGCCGCTTCCAGCGGCGACAAGCCTTCCTCGCTCATGATGCGCTCGACGTTTTCCACCACCACGATGGCATCGTCCACCAGCAGGCCGATGGCGAGCACCATGGCGAACATGGTCAGCATGTTGATCGAGAAACCGAGCGCGGCGAGCACGCCGAACGTACCCAGCAGCACCACCGGCACGGCAATCGTCGGAATCAGCGTGGCGCGGAAATTCTGCAGGAACAGGTACATCACCAGGAACACCAGCACGATGGCTTCGATCAGGGTATGAATCACGCCTTCGATCGATACCTTGACGAACGGCGTGGTGTCATACGGCGTGACGAAGGTCAGGCCATGCGGGAAAAATTCCTTGAGTTCGTTCAACCTGGTTTGCACGCCGGCAGCGGTATCGAGCGCATTGGCGCCGGTGGCGAGAGAGATCGCCACGCCGGTGGCGGGCTTGCCGTTGTAATGCGTCAGGAAGTCATAGTTTTCAGCGCCGAGTTCGACGCGGGCGATATCGCCCAGCCTGAGCACCGAACCGTCAGCATTGCTGCGCACCACGATATTGCGGAATTGTTCTGGCGTTTTCAGGCGATCCTGCGCGGTGACGGTGGCATTGAGCTGCTGACCCTGGATCGACGGCGTGCCGCCGAGCTGGCCGACCGCCACCTGGGCATTTTGTGACTGGATGGCGGAGATGACTTCGCTGGTCGCCAGCTTGTAGGTATCGAGCTTATTGGGGTCGATCCAGATGCGCATGGCGTACTTGGCGCCGAACACCTGGACATTGCCGACGCCCGGGACGCGCGACAACGGGTCGACCAGGTTCGAGACGACATAGTCGGAAATGTCATCCTTGGTCATGCTGCCGTCTTCGGACACGAAGCCGACCACCTGCAAGAAGCCGGTGCGCGACTTGGTGACGTTGACGCCCTGGCGCTGGACTTCCTGCGGCAGCAGCGGCATGGCCAACTGCAGCTTGTTCTGCACCTGCACCTGGGCGATGTCCGGATTGATGCTGTTATCGAACGTCAGCGTGATCTGGGCGGTGCCGCTTGCCGAGCTGTTGGCAGACATGTAAATCAGGCCGTCCAGGCCCTTCATGTTCTGCTCGATGATCTGCGTCACCGAATCCTCGACGACCTTGGCGGATGCGCCCGGATAGGTGGCGTTGATCACCACCGAGGGCGGGGCGATGGTCGGATACTGGGAAATCGGCAGCTTGGTGATGGACAAGGCGCCGGCCAGCATGATGACGATGGCGATCACCCAGGCAAAGACCGGGCGATCGATAAAGAAACGTGCCATGAAATTCTCCGCTTATTGTTTCGCGCTTGCTGGAGCCGTCTTGTTGCCGGCTTCATTGGCCGCCGGGCCGTTGGCTGCAGGTTGTGCCGGTGCTGCCGGGTTTTGATTCGCCGGAGCTTCCACCGCCTTGACCGGAATGCCGGGCTTGATCTTCTGCAGGCCGGCGACGATCACGCGATCGCCTGCCGCGAGGCCTTCCTCGACCAGCCACTTATCGCCGATGGTCCGGCTGACCTTGACTGGGCGCGGCTCCACCTTGTCTTCCTTGTTGACGACCATGGCATTGGTATTGCCCTTAGGATCGCGCATGATGCCTTGCTGCGGCACCAGGATGGCGTTCTGGCGTACGCCGTTGCCGACGACGGCGCGCACGTACATGCCCGGCATCAGGATATGGTCGGGATTCGGGACGGTCACGCGCAGCGAGAAGCTGCCGGTTCCCGGATCGACGCTGACGTCGGTAAAGGCCAGCTTGCCCTTGTGCTGATAAGTGGTGCCGTCTTCGAGGAGGATTTCCACCGGCACGTCGCCCGACTTCGTCAGCTTGCCTGCGGCGACATCCTTGCGCAATTGCAGGAGTTCGCTGCTGGATTGGGTCAGGTCGACATAGACCGGGTCGAGCTGCTGGACAGTTGTCAGGGCATTGGCCTGGTTGGCGGTCACCAGCGCGCCGGGCGTAACGGCGGACTTGCCGATACGGCCAGTAATCGGCGAGGTGATGCGGGCATAGGCGAGCGTGACATTGGTGCTTTCCAGCGCAGCTTCAGCCGCGGCAACTTCTGCCTTGGCCTGGGCGAGGGCGGCGTTGGCATTTTCATTATCCTGCCGGCTGACCGCATCGATTTTGACAAGCTCGTTGGAGCGCTTGGCATTCAATTCCGCCGATTTGAGCGTAGCCTGGGCACGTGCCAGGTTGGCTCGGGCGCTGGCAGTGTTGGCGCGATAAGTGGCGTCATCCAGTTGGTACAGAGGCTGGCCAGCCTTGACGACGGCGCCTTCGGTAAATAAACGCTTTTTGACAATGCCGGATACCTGCGGCCGAACCTCTGCCAACAGATAGGCGTTGGTCCGTCCGGGCAATTCGCGCGTCAGGTTGACGGTTTGCGCTGCCAAGGTCACGACATTCACTTCGGGCGCGCCCGGCTGCGGCGGTGGAGCCTGGGTTTTACCGCAGGCGGCAAGTGTAATGACACTCACCAGCAGCAACTGAGCCGGAAGACGAAGCAGTGTTTTTCTTGGCAACATGAAAGACCTCGGAAGATGGAATGCAATTCGGTAAAAATAATTATAGAGATATATGGTAACACAAAGAATGAACGATCATTCTCATTTGGCTTTGCTGATGCCGCATGAATTCGTTCTGGCATTGGGTCCATTATGCAATGCCTTAATTCATCGTTAACCAGGCCAGCTCATCATCAATTCGGTCCATGCCTCACTTCCACTGATGCGGGCAAGACGAATCCGACGCGCGATGTAATAATGGCATGACGAATTGTGTTCTGCTTATAAATGAAAAGACATTCCAGACGCGTATCTATCTGCATGAGCATAGGAGTCGTTTGCCTTGCAGTAGTATTCAATCAAGACGCCGGTGCCCAGCAATCGGTTCCCGATACGATTGGCCAGCGCGCCATTGCCTGTTCTGCCTGCCATGGCAAGGAAGGACGGGCAACCAGCGAAGGTTACTTCCCGCGCATTGCCGGCAAGCCTGCCGGTTATCTGTATAACCAGCTTGTTAACTTCCGCGAAGGGTACCGCCAGTATCCGATGATGACTTACATGGTCGATCAGATGTCGGATGCCTATTTGAAGGAATTGGCGGAGTATTTTTCAAGCCAACACCCGCCGTACCCGCCGCCACAATCGATCAGCGCCAGCAAGGAGCAACTGGAAAGAGGGCGGCAACTGGCGCTGTCCGGCGATCCCGCCCGGCAGGTTCCTGCCTGCGTCGCCTGTCACGGCCAGAAACTGACTGGTGTCGTTCCCGCCATTCCCGGCTTGCTGGGGTTGCCGCATGATTATCTCAATTCGCAATTCGGCGCCTGGCGCAACAAGTCCCGTCGCACGCCGGCGCCTGACTGCATGGCGGAGATCACCAGCCGCCTGAGTCCCACCGACGTGAATGCCGTGGCGGCCTGGCTGGCTTCCCAGCCCGTGCCGAGTGATGGCGCGCCGGCTGCAAGTCTGTCGGCCAAGTTGCCGCTGCCTTGCGGGAGTGTCAGCGGGGTACAGATTTCCGCCGGTGCAGCGCAGAAAGGGAACCGGCCATGAAACGCCTGTTATTGTCCCTGCTGGCAGTGATCGTCGTGCTCGTTATCGGCGTGCCGGCTGCCGTGATCGCTTACCAGTACTGGCATGAGCCGGGCAGCGACGTGGCTGCCGTTCCAGTCGCCGACCGCGCGGAACAGGTCCGGCGCGGCGCTTATCTGGCGCGAATCGGCGATTGCATGGCATGCCACACGGCGCGCGGCGGCCAGGCCTATGCCGGCGGACGGGCCATCGTCACGCCTTTCGGCAATATCTATGCGCCGAACATCACGCCGCACGCGGAAACCGGCATCGGCACGTGGACGCCGGACGATTTCTGGCGTGCCCTGCATAACGGCAAATCGAAAAACGGGGAATTCCTGTATCCCGCTTTCCCCTTTACCAACTATACCCGCATGACGCGCGCGGATAGCGATGCCATCTTCGCTTACCTGCGCACGATCGAGCCGGTGGCACAGGAAAACCGCGAGCCGGAATTGCGCTTCCCGTACAACCAGCGCGTATTGCTGGCGGTATGGCGATCGCTGTATTTCACGCCGGGAGAGTTTCAGCCCGACCAAAGCAAGTCGGTGGAATGGAACCGGGGCGCTTACCTGGTACAGGGATTGGGGCATTGCAGCGCCTGCCATACCAGCCGCACGCGCCTGGGCGGCAGCGATGAAAAGCTCGACCTGGGAGGGGGCCTGATCCCGGTGCAGAACTGGTATGCGCCGGCGTTGACAGGCGGGCTGGCGAGCGAACTCGGCAACTGGGAGGCCAGCCATATCGCCGATTTGCTCACTACCGGCGTGTCGATGCGCGGCACCGCGGCCGGGCCCATGGCGGAAGTGGTGGGACAAAGCCTGCAATACATGGAAAAGGATGATGCGCAGGCGATTGCCGGCTATCTCAAGTCTCTGCCATCCGCAGAAGTGTCGTCGGCTCGGCGGATGCCGGCGCCCACAGGCAACGCCGAGGAAGTGCTGAAGGAAGGCCAGCGGATTTACGAAAAATATTGCGTCGACTGCCACCAGGCCAATGGCCAGGGTCATCCGCCGGCTTATCCGCCGCTGGCAGGCAATCGCGCACTGCTGGTCGATAATGCGCTCAATCCGATCCGCATGGTCTTGAATGGCGGTTATCCGCCGACGACGAAGGGCAACCCGCGTCCATACGGCATGCCGCCGTTCGCGCAGGAGCTGAACGATGCCGAAGTCGCGGCGGTGGTGTCATACATGCGCAATGCCTGGGGTAACAAGGCTTCGCTGGTATCGCCGGTCGAAGTCGGCAGGTATCGGGGCGCGCCACTGTATTAAGGGGGAATGCGCGGTTGAATTGTTCGGCATGGAGATTTATTGCGATAATGCCGGTTTTAGCTGAAATTTAATCGGCGGTATCGGCAGTATTTAGGCTGAAGTTTTCGGCGCAATAAATTTGGAGCATCCATGTTCGAACATTTTCCCCGCTATCCGGGCGACCCGATTTTTTCCCTGGTGGACCGCTGCCGCCAGGATCCCCGTCCTGAAAAGGTCAACCTGAGCATCGGCCTGTATTACGACGATGCCGGCCGGGTGCCGAAACTCGAATCGGTGCGCATCGCCGAGGAAGCCTTGCAAGGCGAGTCGCAAGCCTGCATCTATCAGCCGATGGCGGGCGCAGCCAATTACCGGTTGGCGGTCCAGGAAGTCCTGTTCGGCGCCAGCCATCCGAAAGTCCTCAACAAGCATATCGCCACCGCGCAAACCATCGGCGGCTCGGGCGCGCTGAAGCTGGGCAGCGATCTGCTGCGCCAGTATTTCCCCGATTCGCAAGTCTGGGTGAGCGATCCCTCCTGGGATAATCACGCGGCGATCTTTTCCGGTTCCGGCTTCACGGTGAACCGCTATCCGTATTTCGATGCCGCCACCAGCGGCGTCAAGTTCGACGAGATGGCGGCTTGCCTCGCCCAGCTGCCGCCGAAGAGCATCGTGCTGCTGCATCCCTGCTGCCACAATCCGACCGGCGCCGACCTGTCGCCGGCGCAATGGGATGAAGTGGTGAAGATCGTCAAGGCACGCGAGCTGATTCCTTTCTGCGATATCGCTTATCAAGGACTGGGGCAGGGCATGGATGAAGATGCCTACGCCATTCGCGCGCTGGCTGATGCCGGTGTGTCCCTGCTGGTCAGCAATTCCTTCTCCAAGACGTTTTCTTTGTATGGCGAACGTTGCGGTGCGCTCAGCATCGTCTGCAAGGATCAGGAAGAAGCCGAGCGCGTGCTGGGACAGATGGAATTCACGGTGCGCCGCAGCTATTCCAGCCCGCCGACCCATGGCGGTCAGATTGTCGCGCGCGTACTGTCGACGCCCGAGTTGAATGCCATGTGGCGCGGCGAGGTCGAAGCCATGCGCGTGCGGATTCAGCAAATGCGCCAGCAATTACGCGACAAGATCGTGGCGCTGCGGCCGGATGCGCAATGCGACTTCATCGTGAACCAGCATGGCATGTTCAGCTATAGCAGTTTATTGGCCACATATGCGCAAGCCCTGCGCGATCGTTTCGGTATCTATATTCTCGATTCGGGCCGGGTATGCATTACCGGCTTGAATACCGGGAATGTCGAGCGCGTGGCAAAGGCGCTGGTCGAGGTGATGGAGTAAAGTGCGCTTTTCAATCAGATTCGCGCTTTCAGATTCGCGCTTTTAAGCTGTATCTTTCAAACCGTATCTTTCCGCCCGGGAGTCGCCCTCCTGGGCGGAAACCGCCACCAGGCAATCGCCACCAGCAAGCCGAATGCCGAATAGGCAGTCACAAAGGTCCACCACGGCGCTTCGTAAAACAGCCAGGCGGCGAGCCAGTGCTCGATGAAGGTTTCTCCATAGGCTGGCATGCCAGCCTTGTAGCGCAGCCATGCTTCCAGGGTCGTGAACGGGCAATCTATGCCTGCCCAGGATTGCAGAACCACTATCCCGATCGCGGCAAGATGACCAGTGCGGAACCAGAGCCGGTTCACCCAGGACCAGCCCAACAGGTTGCCTATCATGATCATGACCAGGCCGCCGACCAAGAATGCCACGATGGCAAAGTGCAGGATCAGCACAGCATCGGCCAGTAGCCGGTAAATGGTCTCGGCTGGCATGGCAAATATCTTCCGTCGGTAATAATCGATTGACCCAGGTTCGTATTGCAAATTGGATGCGATTGCGGAATGAGTAGTTCTGCTATGACGCATCTCAATGTTCTATGTGGATCAGCGCCTAAATTGAGTTTGAGCTTGCACCACATCACCAAGATATGCTTGGGGGCTTAGGCAAGGATGGAAAGCACCAGACCGGTATCGGGCAGCCATTCGTCCCGGACCGCACGCGTCATGCTCGGCGGCGATGTGATGCTGGGGCGTACCGTCAAGGAATATATCCTGCTGCATGGTCCGCAATATCCGCTCGGGCCCATTGCCGGCTTAATGCGCGGCGCCGACCTGACGATCGTGAACCTGGAATGCGCGATCACATCCTCCGATACGCGCTGGCCCGGAGCGCCCAAGGCATTCTATTTCGGCGCGCCGCTGCAAGCCGTACACTCGCTGGTGGATGCCGGTGTCGACCTGGTCAGCCTGGCCAATAACCATGTGCTGGATTACGGCATCGATGGTTTGCGGGATACCTTGCGCCAGCTGCATCGGCATGGCATTACGCAAGCCGGAGCCGGCGAGACGCTGTCGCAGGCGCTCACTCCTGCCGTCATCGACCGTAATGGCTTGCGTTTCGGGATGGCCGCGTTCTGCGATCACCAGGAAGATTTTGCCGCGCAACTCTTGAGCCCGGGAATGGCGTACCTGGACCTGAAGGATGAGGCGGCCACGCTGGCAGTCTGGCGCAGCGAGCTGGAGACGTTGCGGCAACGGCAGGTGGACTGGCCCATTCTCTCGCTGCACTGGGGGCCGAACATGGTGTGGCGCCCGGCGGAAAGATTCCGCCGCCTGGCGCATCTGGCCATCGACATGGGGTGGAAAATCGTATTCGGTCACAGCGCCCATGTATTCCAGGGGATCGAGCTGTATCGCGGCTGCCCGATCATCTATGCTGCAGGCGACCTGGTGGATGATTATTACGTCGAGCCCGAATTCGCCAATGATCACCAGTTATTGATTGAACTGGAAGTCGACGGGGATTGCCTGCGCCGCATGTTGCTGCATCCGATTTATATCGAAGATTGCCAGGCGCGTCCGGCAACCGGCGGACATTTCGTGCGGGTTCTCGATGTCATCAGCGCGCTTTGCCAGGAGATGGGAGCGACGGTCAAGCAAGATGCGGTACACGGCATCCGTATCGAAGTCGGGAACGGCTGGCAGCCGCAATGACCTGTCAGCCGTTCCCGCGGGGCATCCCTGGTAACAGCAGGCAGTGATTCGTTATCACTGCTGCGCACGATGCCAGCTTCAGCGCCGCGGCATCGGCATGGTCCCGGGCATGGCGCACCCGGGACGATGGCGTGGACCATATCCTCGATCGTCGAATTGACGGCGCTGCTCCGGCGTCAGGATTTCATAAATCTGCCGCTCAGTCTGGGCATGCATCAATGCCAGGTCCGCGCTGGCCTGGCCGATTGCCCTGGAAAACGACTGCACATTGGCATCGGAGTAGTTGCTGGAACGGACAAGATCATGCAGCGCAGCGATGGATTTGTGCAGCATTTTCAGGCTTTCCCGTTTGCGGGGCTCCTGCCTGTGGATGATGTTGAACACCTTGTCCTGCTGCTCCTCGCTCAGATTCAAGCCATATAGCATATGGCCCATGTCACTGCCAGGCATCATGCCGCCGCCATGGAAGCTACCCATGCCATGTCCCATCATGCCCGGGCCCATGCCCATCATCGGGCAATTCATCTGTGGACTGTCCATTGGAGGAGCCGGCGGGTTGCCGGGGCCAGGCTGGGCTTGGGCAGCAGCGGCCATGGCGAGCAGGGCGGTGGACGCCAGGGTATGCTTGAGTTTCAGAGGGATGCGCATCATTCTTTTTCTCCTTCTAACATCATAGGAAATCACCAAAGATGGTATGCATAAGACTATGACAATCCCTGGAAAATTCGGTTATGAAGTTCGTATTTATCTATAGAAAAAGTCTGCGACTAGGCGAGCTAATCCTCTTGTCTGACAAGGTTTGATAGCTATTTTCTTTTCCACATCGTAGCGGTGGCAATGGCGCGCTCACGCTGTTCCGGAGTCAGCTTTCGGTCATAAAGATGGCGGTCGGCATACGCAGTTATATTGTTGCGTTTGTCTGCCGAGAATAACCAGCAAAAATAAGCCAGCTCATCTTTTTCAGGTAGGGTTCCATCTGTGCCATACATTTTGGCCACGCTGGTCTGGGCTTTTTCCTCCCCGCGAATCGTACCTTTGCAGAACCAGTACAATGCCTGTTTGTCATCCTGAGGCACGCCGGCACCCTCGGAATACAGCACGCCGAGATTGTATTGAGCCTGCACATTGCCTTGTGATGCCGCTCTGCGATACCAGTACGCTGCTTGCTTGTCATCCTGAGGCACGCCTATGCCATGGGTGTACATTACGCCGAGATTGTATTGAGCATTGGCGTAGCCATAATAGGCCGCCTTGCGATACCAGTGCGCTGCCTCCTTGTCATCCTTGGGAACACCGATGCCGTCGCTATACATCAAGGCCAGGTTATAGGTCGCTTTCGGATCCCCTTCTTTAGCCGCCTTGCGGCACCAGTGGACAGCCTTTTGAGCATCCTTCGGGGTGCCTGTGCCTTCCGCATATATCGTGCACAGATTAGCTTGAGCGGGGGCGTAATCCTTTTCCGCTAATTCGCTGAATACAGCGAGTGCTGCACCATAATCTTTCTGCTTGAAAGCTGCTGTGGCGCGGTCCAAACGATCTTTGCATGTGCCTGGATCCCAGGTGTGAAGCGGGCTGGCGTCATAGCACCATGGCCTTCCTGGGAAAGTGAACACCTGTCCTGGGCAATAAGAAGGATTGTCGGGCATGTTCACACAATCCTCGGCACTCGATTCTTGTACCCAGCCACCCGGACTCCAGCCGGCTCCTCCGCCATCGTCAAATAACCGCTCCTCGTTAGCAACGGTCAGATCCTGGGGCGGCGGGATGACTCCCACTGCTCCTGCTCGAATGCCAGCGCCTGGATGATTGGCAAAACGCGGTTTGCCGTTTGTAGCAGGTTTGCCTGAAGCGGATTCCGGTCCCACTTGGTTGGCTTGGTCAGTCTGGCCTGCGACATTATCTGACTGGGACAGGGTAGTGGCCGTCTCGGCTGCAGATTGAGTCGGCTCGGCTGCATCCGCTATCTCTGCAGTTCGAGTATTGACGGGTTTTGTCGTTGAAGGCTGAGCCGGGCGCTGTCGCGGACGCGGTATTGACGATGACGCCGATGGTGGCTCAGTGCGTTCAACTGCTGGCGGCTGTGCCGGTGGTTCCGGCAATTCGATAATACGCGCGTCAATGGCCAGCATGCGCTGCTGAGACATGGCGGGTGCTCTTGCCATGATCAGGGACATGCCCCAGATCGCCAGCGCCCAGGCCAGAAGCGCAAGGGGGCCAGTCCACGGCAAGCGCTGCCATGGCGAGTCGTAACGCGCGGCGCGTTCGGCGATGATTGCCGCGGCAACGTTACTGGACATGCTTGACGGCGATGAGGAAGTGTTCGGCGCCTGCCGCGCGTGCCGCCAGCATTGCCTGCACCACGATGCCCTGCGGAGCGGCATTGTCGGCCGATACGATCACATCGCTATCCGGCCCGCTCAGCATGGGCTTCAGCGTGGCGGCGACTGCTTCCAGCGCAACCGGCGTGTCATTGAGGAGAATGCGGCTGTCGTGCGTGACCGTCAGCGTGACCGGCTTCTTGGCATTCATGGCGGCAGCCTGTCCCTGCGGCAGGTCCACGGCCAGGGAATGCAGGTTTTGCATGGACAGCGACGCAAGCATGAAGGTGGCGAGCAGGAAGAAAATTACATCGATCATCGGAATGATCTCGATGCGTCCGCGCTTGTGCGAGCGTGATTTACGCAGCTTCACGGGACTCTCCGCGCGCTGTCTGCGCTTGCTGGTCGAGGCGGATGTGGTCGGTCAGGCGGGTGCCGAGACGCTCCATTTCATCGACCGTTTGCGCTTGGCGCGATGAAAAGAAATTGAAGGCAAACAGGGCAAGGATCGCAATCACGAGACCAAGAGCGGTAGCGATCAATGCCTGCGCCACACCGCCGGTGATGCCTGCGGGATTGACTAGGCCGGAGCCGCCGATCAGTTTGAAGGAATCCATCATGCCATCGATCGTGCCCAGCAATCCCAGGAGCGGGGCGGCGGTGACAATCGTTTCCAGCACCCACAAGCCGCGCCCAAGGGATTTCTCGAGTTGCTGGGCTTCGTCGCCAGCACGGGATTCCACCCACCAGACCGGCTTGCTGCGGTTTTCCATGATCACGCGGAAGAAACGAACGAAGTAGTTGCGTGGGCCTAGCGCTTTCAGGCGCTGACCCAAGTCCACCCAGGAGAAATCATAGGTTTCTACCAGATCGACAATGGCGGCCGGCAGTCGCACATAGCGCAAATAGACGTAGAGCTTGTCGATGCAAATGAGCAGTGCCAGCAAGGCAAGGGCTAGAAGAGGATAAACGATAAGCCCGCCGTAGCGCAGGGAATCCAATGTGGCTTGAAGATTATTCATACTGGCTTGTGCTCCTCTTTTTATTGTTTAAATTGAAACGCCCGAGTTCATGCTGCCATATGGATATAAGTATGGCAAGAAATACTTACCTTTAGTAAATGCATAAATGTAAATGTTGATAGCTTCATAAACTGTATATTTATACAGTAAAATGATGCTCCCTTATCATCGTCGGGAGGTCATCATGTCAGTCGCTTCATTGGACCATGCCGTCTGGCGCGCCGATCAGATGGCATCCTGCCAGGCGGGTGTCGTCGCCAGCGGCCATGCCTTGCTTGACCGCGAATTGCCCGATGGCGGCTGGCCGACGGCGTCCCTGATCGAGTTGTTGCCGCAACAGCCCGGCATCGGCGAGATGCGCCTGCTGCAACCTGCACTGGCCAGCATTGCGCAACGTCGCCGCATTGTCCTGGTACAGCCGCCGCATGCGCCGCAAACCGCCGCCTGGTCGGGCTGGGGACTGGCGGCCGAGCGCCTGCTGTGGGTGAAGACCGAGCGCACTGCCGATGCCCTGTGGAGCGTCGAGCAAATCCTGCGCAACGGCAGTTGCGGCGCGGTGCTGTTCTGGCAAACCCATAGCCGGCCGGAGGCGTTGCGCCGTCTGCACCTGGCGGCTCAGGCGGGCGATGCGATGTTCTGGCTGCTGCGGCCGCTGCCGAACGCCCAGGATGCCTCGCCATCGCCCTTGCGCCTGGCATTGCAGCCGGCACGTGGCGGCATTGCCGTCCATGTCATCAAGCGCCGCGGTCCTGCACGCGATACGCCGCTGTTCGTGCCGTTGACCATGCCGGCCAGGGTGTCGCCTGGCGCCGCGACTGACGACACGGTTATTCCTTTCAATCCCATTTCAATTCGTCATGCGCCTGTGGATCGGCTTGCACCTGCCGTTGCTGCCTCTCGAAACGCTGCGTCCGCGCTGGTGTGAACCGGGCATGCATGCCGTGCTGCAGCGTGACAGCGTGATGGCGGCTACGCCAGATGCGCTGGCGGCAGGCGTGCGTCCTGGCATGCGACGCGGCGGGGCGTTGGCGATTGCGCCCGGCGTCAGCTTGCATGAGCGCGACGTCAAGCGCGAACAGGATGCCCTGCAAAGCGTGGCGCTGACGCTGCTGCAATATACGCCGCATGTCGTGTTGGACGCGCTGGACGGAGAAGCCGGCCTGCTGATGGAGGTTGGGGCGAGCCTGCGCCTGTTCGGCGGTCCGCGCGCCTTGTGCCGGCTGGCATGTGACAGCGTCATGGCGCTCGGTTTTACGCCGCGTATCGGCATGGCGCCTACCGCGCGCGGCGCCGGGCTGCTGGCGCGTGCCCGCAGCAGGAACGCGCGGCATGAAGGAAGCACCATTCGTGCATTAAAGATATCCAGCCTGCAGCGCTGCCTGGATGCCTTGCCTTTTGAGTTGTTGCCGGCGGCGCAAGCCCATGCGGATCTATTGTCTGGAATCGGCTGCGTCACCCTGGGTGACTTGCGCAGGCTGCCGCGTGCTGGCCTACAGCGACGATGTGGAAAACAAGTGGCTAGCGAACTCGACCAGGCATATGGCGATGCCGCTGAACTGTTCGAATGGATCGAAGCGCCGTCAGTGTTTTCCAAACGGCTCGAGCTGCCGGACCGCATCGAGCATGCCGAGGGCTTGCTGTTTGCCGTGCGCCGCCTGCTGGCGGAAATGACCGGCTGGCTGGTCGCCAGGCACCTGGCGGTGTCGCGTTTCACCCTGCAGCTGGAGCATGAGCGCGGGCGCAGCGCCGTGCCGCCGACGATGCTGGAGGTCGCCCTGGCCGAAGCCGCCTGGCGCGAAGAGCATTTGCTGAAGCTATTAAAAGAGAGGCTGGCGCGCCTGACGCTGGCTGCGCCCGCCATCGCCTTGCGCCTGGAAGCGGCGCAATTGTCGCCGCTGGCGCCGGCGAGCGAATCGCTCTTTCCCGAGCCGGGCGGCACGCCTGCGGATTACCGCCGCCTGCTGGAATTGCTGACGGCCAGGCTGGGAGAGCAGGCCGTAATGACACCGGCGCCAGTCGCCGACTACCGCCCCGAAATCCGCAATGCCTGGCAGCCAGCCACTCAGGCGCAGCAACGGCAAGCCAGACCGGACACAGTTGAGTCACATGCCGAGCGGCCGTTCTGGCTGCTGGCGGAACCCGTAGCCTTGCTGGTGCGAGAGCATCGGCCTTTCTACGGTTCGCCGCTGACACTGCTGAGCGGGCCGGAGCGCATCGAATGCGGCTGGTGGGACGACGCCTTTGCCGCGCGCGACTATTACATCGGCATGGATGCCGATGGCGCCTGTTATTGGGTGTGCCGCGAGCGCTTCGACCTTGAGGAACGCTGGTTCCTGCACGGCCTGTTCGCGTGATTGTCGGACTGCGAATATCCTGTCATGACTGTGCATAGCGCCTCTTCCGCAACGCCCGTTCCCCCGGGCTCGCCAGTTTCGCCGAAGCTGCCGGCCTATGCCGAACTGCAGTGCGCCTCCAACTTCAGCTTTTTGCGCGGCGCCTCGCGCCCGGAGGAACTGGTGGCGCGCGCCGCCACGCTCGGTTACCGTGCACTGGCGATCACCGACGAATGTTCCCTGGCCGGGGTAGTGCGGGCGCATGTCGAAGCCAAGTCGCAAGGACTGCACCTCATCATCGGCAGCCAGTTCCAGATACGGCATGCCGATGGCAGTCCCGCTTTTCGCCTGGTCGTGCTGGCACAGAACCGCGAAGGCTATGGCAATCTCTCCGAGCTGATCACGCTGGCGCGCACGCGCACGACCAAGGGCAGCTATCTGCTGACGCAGGACGACTTCAGCGCGCCGGGCCCGGAAAACCGTCACCTGCGCGGCTTGCCCGATTGCCTGGCCTTGCTCGCGCCGGAACACGGCGCCGATGCAGACACCATCACTGCACAGGCAAACTGGGTAAAAGCCACCTTTCCCGGCCGTGCATGGATTGCGCTGATGCTCCTGCACGGCGCCCGCGATGCGTCGCATCGCCAGGCAGTGGAAGTCGCGGCGCAAGCCTCGGGTTTGCCGCTGGTAGCGACGGGCGACGTCATCATGCATGTGCGCTCGCGCAAACCCTTGCAGGATACGCTGACGGCCATCCGTATCGGCAAGCCGATTGCCGAATGCGGCTATGCGCTGGCGCCGAATGCAGAACAACACTTGCGCGCGCGCCTGCGCCTGGCGAATGTCTATCCGCCCGAAGCACTGGCGCAAACCATCGAAGTCGCCAGGCGCTGTACTTTTTCTCTCGATGAATTGCGCTACGAGTACCCGGACGAGGTCGTGCCGCCGGGCGAAACGCCCACCAGCTATCTTCGCAAGCAAGCCTGGATCGGCGCGCGCTGGCGCTACCCGAACGGCATTCCGGCAGCGGTGCAGCAGAAAGTCGAGCATGAGCTGCAGCTGATTGCGGACATGTCGTATGAACCGTATTTCCTGACCGTGTACGACATCGTGCGCTTTGCCCGCAGCCATCAGATCCTGTGCCAGGGCAGGGGATCGGCAGCGAATTCAGCCGTGTGCTATTGCCTGGGTATCACCGAAGTCGATCCGGCGCGCAGCAGCCTGCTTTTCGAGCGTTTCATCTCGAAAGAGCGCAACGAGCCGCCGGACATCGATGTCGATTTCGAGCATCAGCGGCGCGAGGAAGTCATCCAGTACATCTATCAGAAGTATGGCCGCCTGCGTGCCGCGCTGACCGGCGTGGTCATCAGTTACCGCCCGCGCAGCGTGCTGCGCGAAGTCGGCAAGGCGCTGGGCGTGGATGCGACGCTGGTGGACCAGGTGGCGCGGGCGCATCGCTGGTGGGATGACAGGAAGGACTTGATCAAGCGCCTGGCGGAATGCGGCATCGACCCGGAGTCGGATATCGCGCGGCACTGGAATCTGCTGGCGGAAACACTGCTGGGCTTTCCCAGGCATTTGTCCCAGCATCCGGGCGGCTTTGTGATCGCGCGCGGCAAGCTCTCGCGCCTGGTGCCGATCGAAAACGCTGCCATGCGCGACCGCAGCGTGGTGCAATGGGATAAGGACGATCTCGATGCGCTCGGGCTGATGAAGGTCGATATCCTGGCGCTGGGCATGCTGTCGGTGATCCGCCGCGCGCTCGACCTGGTGGCGGAGCGACGCGGGGAAGCGTTCGAGATGCAGGATATTCCCCATGAAGACCCGGATACCTACCGCATGATTTCCCGCGCCGATACGATCGGCGTGTTCCAGATCGAAAGCCGCGCGCAGATGAGCATGCTGCCGCGCCTGAAGCCGCGCACCTTTTACGACCTGGTAATCGAAGTGGCGATCGTGCGCCCGGGGCCGATCCAGGGCGACATGGTGCATCCCTATCTGCGCCGCAGGCAAGGCCTGGAGCCGGCCAGTTACCCCGGCAAGGAAGTCGAGCAAGCGCTGTCGCGCACGCTGGGCGTGCCGATTTTCCAGGAACAGGTGATGCAAGTGGCGATGCTGGCCGGCGGGTTCTCGGGTGACGAAGCGGACCAGCTGCGCCGCGCCATGGCGGCATGGCGGCGCAAGGGCGATCTTTCCGTCTTCTACGACAAGCTCGTCAAGGGCATGCTGGCGCGTGGCTATACGAAGGAATTCGCCGATTCGATCTTCCGGCAGATACAGGGCTTTGCCGAATACGGTTTCCCCGAAAGCCATTCGGCCAGTTTTGCCTTGCTGGCCTATGCCAGCGCCTGGCTCAAGTGCCACGAGCCCGAGGCGTTTCTGGCTGCCTTGTTGAACAGTCAGCCGATGGGGTTCTATTCGCCTTCACAACTGGTCCAGGATGCGCGTCGGCATGGCGTCGAGGTGCGCCCGGTGGATGTCATGGTGAGCGGCTGGGATGCGGCGCTGGAGCCGATCCGGCATGAGGGAGCGGGGATGCAGGGCGAGCAGGGCATGACAAGGGTAACGTCGCATCCGGAAGCCATGGCAGTGCGCCTGGGATTCAATCTGGTGCAGGGATTGTCTTCCGACGCGGGCTGGCGCATCGAAGAAGCGCGCGCGATACGGCCGTTTGCCGATACGGCTGACCTGGCATTGCGTGCCCGGCTTGGCCGTGCTGAACTGCAGGCATTGGCGGCCGCCGATGCGCTCAAGACGCTGGCCGGGCATCGTCGCCAGGCATTGTGGCAAGCCGTGGCAGCCGCGCCTGACAAGGGCTTGCTGCATCAGGCTGCGTCGCAGGAAGAAAAGATGGCATTGCCGCCGCCATCGGAAGCCGCCGATATCGTTGCCGACTATCGCGCCCTGGGTCTGACGCTGGGACGACACCCCGTGTCACTGCTGCGGCCGATGCTGTTGAAGAAACGCTTCCTGCCTGCGGAAGTGCTGAACACCTTCGCCGATCGCCAGGCTGCTCGCGCCTGCGGCATCGTGACTCTGCGCCAGCGGCCGCAAACCGCCAAGGGCGTGATGTTCATGACCCTGGAAGACGAGAGCGGCACGGTAAACGTCATTCTCTGGCCGAGCCTGGTGGAAAGACAGCGCAGGGAAGTGCTCGGCGCAACGCTGCTGGGCGTCTATGGCCAATGGCAGTGCGGAGGTGGAGGCAAGGACGAAGTCCGGCACCTGGTAGCCAAGCGGCTGGTGGATCTGTCGGCGTGGTTGGGGCAGGTGGCGACGCGCAGCCGGGATTTTGCCTAGGAATTCGATGACTTCCCATATTTATGGGATGGTGGGCTTTATCAATTTAAGATGTAATAATTGGCAACTGAGGGAAACTTGCGGCGACATGCGAACGCCGGCCCGGCATCAAACACGATAATCAACAATAAAACCGTTCCGATACAGGGGAACCCCAGCTTATGTCCGAATCCGCGTCCATTTTTCTTACAGGCGAAACGCTGCCCGGCTTTGTCAAAGAGGATGTCATCACGGCGCTGACGCGCTTGCTCAATACGGACAAGAGCATGGCGACCTCACTCCTGAGCGGGCGCGAGACACTGATAAAACGAAATGCCACGCCCGCGGACATCGAACGCTATACGCAGGCGCTGCGCAAGGCGGGAGCGGCGGTGCGCGCAGTGCAGCCCAGCGCGCCTTCCGCGTTTCCCACCCTTTTTGAGGATGTCGATGAGCCGGCTTCTGCTCCGGCAGCGCCCGCGCCAGTGGCAAAGCCGGTGGCGCCGCCAGCCCCGAAGCAGGATTCGCAACAGATATTGAAGCAGGAGACGAAACCTGAACCGAAGCCGGCGCCGCGGCAAGAAACCCAGCATAAACCGCCAGTCTCTCAGGAATTGACGCTCGCCCCGGGCTGGTCGAAGCCAGGAGAGGAACAGGCGGCGACTGCTCCTGCAAGAATGGAACAAGCGAGTGGCACGGGGATTTATCGTCCGCCAGTCTCTTCGGTTTCGTCGAGATCGAGAGCGACGGAGGCGGCACGTGCTGATAACGCATTCGACGCCGTGTATGCCGAAGTCCCGGTTTTCGGCTTCTCGACGGAGGGGCGAATCGGCCGGCTGCGCTACATGGCTTATCTGATGCCCGCCATGGCCCTGATGGTCGCCATGGCGATTGTTGCCGCCATCTTCATTCCGGCGATGGGCCCTGCAAAGCTCGGTTTCGGCATCCTCATCTGTGTGATCGTGGTTGCCGTCGTGCTGCTCTGGATGTCGGTCCGCATCGCAGCCCTGCGCCTGCATGACTTGAACAGAAGCGGGAAGTGGGTGTTATTGCCGGTTTTTGTATCCGTTGCCGCCGGCGCGTCGGGATCTCCCGCCTTGGTCATGATGGCGCCGGTGGTGCTCTGGATCTTGAGCCTGGCATTGATGTTCTGGCCCGGATCGCAGGAATATAACGACTATGGCCCGCCGTCAGCCCCCAATAACGAGTGGATTCAAATCGGCGCGATACTGTACCTGGCGCTCTGGGCTTTCAGTATCGTGGGAACGTTAAAATACGAAAAGAGCCATCTCTCCGACGACTCCGACGAAGCCTCGCAAAATGCCGCCGAAGAGGCGCAGGCAGACGCCAGGATCCGCAGCTACGCAAAACAGCTGGATGCGCAAACGCCGTTCATGATGGGACCGATGCTGAAACTCGATAAGGTCGAGTACGCGGACAAGGTGCTGCGGTATACGTCCACGATACAGGGACGCGGATTCATGATCACCGATGAGGAAAAGGATGCGATGAAGAAGTCCATGCTGAATTCCTATTGCGGCCAGGGGCAGGAGGGCAGGTTCTTCCCCTCAAATAAAATCCCGGTCGACTTCGTCTTCCGCTATCAGGTCACGGCCTGGGACTATGACAGCTTCACGCTGAAACTTTCTCCGGAAAGCTGCCGCTGATTCCGAACAGGATATAGGGATTACCCGGGCATTTCTGCCTTGCCGCCCCCGGTTTTCTGGTGGCAGTGTGAAGCGAATGCCAGTAGTGGCACGCTGTTTTCTTCAATCCGCTTCGACGCGGTTCCGGCCATTTCTTTTGGCGCGGTACAAGGCGCGATCGGCCCGTTCCAGCAGATCGGAATCGGTATCGCCAGTTTTGCAGGTGGAGCATCCGGCGCTGACCGTCACGATAATCGGACCAGTATCAGTCTCAACCGGGATTTTTTCGATCCACTTCCTGATGGTTTCCGCAAACTGCTTGGCGGCATGCAGGCTGCATCCCGGCAGGATCACGGCAAATTCCTCGCCGCCGAAGCGGCAGGCGATATCCGCTTTCCTTACCCGCTTCGCGAGCCGCCGTGCGAATTCCTTGATGACCAGATTGCCCATGAGATGGCCATGCTTGTCGTTCAGGGCCTTGAAATGGTCGATGTCGAACAGGATTAGCGAAAGCGGCATACTCCCGCCATGCCTGGAAAACTCGCTGACGCGCCGGTCCAGGGCATCGTGAAAATAGCCGAAGTTGTACAGCCCGCTCAACCTGTCCTTCAGCGCGCGCTCGCCCAGGACGGTGACTTCTGAGGCCAGCTTGGTATTCAGCGATTCGACGATCGTCTGCTGCCGCTTCATCGTTTCATATACATCGGCATTCACCAGCAGCGTGCTGAAGAACTGCGACAGCAGCTTGATCGTGCGAAACTGGTTTTCGTTCGGATGAAAAACGTCGCGCACCGTGGCGAAGGTCAGCACCGCAAGCGGCCGATTTTCATGCGAAATCGGCATGTGAATGAATGTTCGCGGTGTTCCGATAATGTCGAGAATCTCGTTCACCCGGTCGGACATCGGCACATGGCGAATCGCCGCGACATCCTCGATAAACATCGGGTGGTTCTGCGTCATCACCTCGCTGATCGTGACTGCGAAATCGCTGTCGTCAAAGACTGTCCGGGCATAGTATTCACTCAGCTTCTGAGCAATCGGCATGTAATTCGGGTTGATGGCTATGGTCGATTTGCAGACATATCCATCGTTTTCCTTTAGCCAGATCGAGATCAGGTCGACTGCAAAACGCCGCAGGCATTCTTCGGAAATCAGCCGGTAAATTTCTTCGCGCGCATTGACGACGTTGACCTGATTAACAAACCTGAGAAATTCGGTTTGCTCATTGATGGCATTCGTCACCACACGCTCGCGCTGCGCGAGCTCTTCCTGCCGTTTGGCCGCGCGGATGCGTTTTCCGGCCAGCGCGCAGAGTTCCTGCAAAAACTCCAGGTCGCCCTGATGCGGCGTACGGTTCTTGCAAAACACCATGAGCGTGCCGATCGGCTCGCTTTCCTCCATTGGACGGATCGGTACGATGGCGACTGATTGCATGGCCCAGCGCTTGAAACGCGCCCAGGTCGCTCCGGCCAGGGCTTCGACATCGGAACGATCGGCAATCACAGGCTTGCCTTCCTTGAAGCACTGTACGTTCAGGTCCTTGCTGGCAAGCGGGAAGGAATAATAAATGAACGTATCCCGGTGGGTCGCCAGCTCGGTCGGCAGCGAACTCCAGTGGCAGACCAGGTTCTCATGGCGATCGTCGATGAGATTGATGAGCGTGGCTTCATAGTCGCTCCATTTCAGCGCGGCAGCCGCGACCGTCTCAAGAACGGTTCTTAAATCTGCGGCATCACTGAGTGACTGAAAGAGCTTTAAACGCGCTTCATTGCCAATAACAACTTGCGTATTTTCGACGCTCATTGGATGTGTTCAGGGAGGAACCATGACTTGTTTTTGAAAGAAGATTATGCCTTTAAATGTGAAAAGTTGTGCGCCAAGAAAATTTAATTAACAGTTACAAGAAAAGATTTAACAAATTGTTGCTATGGCACGCAGGAGTGCATTCCCTATGAATGCCAGATCTGTTTTGCCGTTATGCTTTTTATAGCCAAAACGTCATGGCCAGCAAGCTGAAGGAAAATAATTTCGCTCGCACTCTGCATGCAGGCCCAGCCAAATGCATCCTATAAAACGAACTCTGAACAAACATGAGAGGAAATCCGGAAACCTTATAAGCAGCAAGCTGACTAATGGCCATAGCTATTTTTTCAATCTTTTAGAAAGGAATATTTATGGCTGCTAATACGAAGAACAAATATCCCGCAGATAAAACCGGAACGAAGTACAGCGAATTCAGGAATACCAAGCGTGTTGCTCCCGGCAAAGTGAAAACTGAAAAATCAGCAAAGCAATCTGTGAGCGCTGCCGAACAGTCCGCCGCCAAGACTGCGTAATCATCTTTCCAAACGGCTGTTCATGCCGGCATGCTGTTGAGATCGAATTGTCATGTCTGATGAAATGTAATTCTTCATTAACAGTCTTCCTCGATTGCCGAGCAAAACTTCAAAACCAGCCTGTATTACGCGTATAGGCTGGTTTTTCCATGCTTTTCTCTCAATGAAGTGCCACGACTCATGGCATCATTTCAGCTATTGAATATCTGGAATGTAATCGCATGGTTGTTGAAAAAAGATTAAGGCTGGGCGGGATAACGATTCTTGTCATTATGTTGTTAACGACGATTGTCCCATTTCAGATGATGTCCTGGCTCCGTTCCACACAAGAAGAAATCACCAAAGTCCAGGAGTCATCGCATACCCTTGAAAACCTGCTGTCCTTGATGAAGGATGTCGAAACCGGCCAGCGCGGCTTCATCATCACAGGGAAGGAAGCTTTCCTGGAACCGTATTACGCCGCGCAGAGCCAGATTGCAGACGCCAAAGCCGAATTAAGCGCTTTGTCGCGCAATTCCGGGCAACAGCTGCAGGCCCACGAAAGAATCCGCAAACTTGTCGATCTTAGAGTCGAAGAAGCGACAAATAATATTGAGCTCAGGCGTGCGGATGGATTTGCGGCAGCGGAACCGGCAGTCACCCGGGCAACCGGCAAAGCTTACATGGACGAGTTGCGGCAATTGATCGGCCAGGAGCTTGAATTCAACCAGCAGCACATTCAACTTCTGGTGAAAGAGTTAGGGCAACGCAATCGTATCGCCACGAATACCGAGCTGATCGTCACGCTTGTGAATTTCGTATTGCTGTCCCTGGTGTTCATTTTCATGTTCCGCCTGTTGAGGGAACGACAGGCAACCGCGACCCAGCTGCAAAAAACCGGCGAAGAGCGTGCCCTTGGAATGACCGCGCTGGAACACCGCAATCAGGAAATCTCAACCATTTCCCAGATGGCGCAGGCGCTGGATTCCACGCAGTCCGTCAAGGAGACATTCGAGGTCATCGCCTTGTATTGCGCCAAGCTGCTGCCGCAAACGTCAGGCACCTTGTACCTGTTCCGCAATTCTCGCGACCTGCTGGAAATGGAAGCGCAGTGGGGGACGTCGACTTGCAGCAGGCAGACGATCGAGCCGGCGCAATGCTGGGGGCTGCGGCGCGGCCAACCGCACCATACCAGCAATACGCAGGATCTGTGCTGCGCGCACTACGACATATCGGCCGATGCGAAACGCCATTTTTGCATTCCCCTGTCTGCGCGCGGCGAAGTGCTCGGCCTGATGTACATCGAGTCGCCGCCCTCGACGCAGGAAGAGGCCGATCGCCTCGAAATGCTGGCGATTGCCGTCTCCGAACAGATTTCCCTGGCCGTGGCGAATGCCCGCCTGCGCGAAGTGCTGCGGCAGCAATCGATCATCGATCCGCTTACCGGGCTCTATAACCGCCGCTATCTCGATGAAACCCTGAAGCGGGAACTGGCGCGGGCAGTGCGCCACAATAAGCCGATCGCCCTGATCGAGCTGGATATCGACCACTTCAAGAAAGTCAACGATACCTATGGACATGATGCAGGTGACCTGGTGCTGAGCCTGGTATCCAGCGAATTGAAGGCGGGTATCCGTGAGTCGGATCTGGCATGCCGCTTCGGTGGAGAAGAGCTGGTCGTCATCCTGCCGGAATGCAACCGGGAGGCAGCGCTGGAACGCGCCGAAAAGCTCCGCCAAGCCATCAGCCGTCTGGACATTCTTCACAATGGCCAGCATATCGGCAATGTCACGGCCTCTTTCGGCGTCGCGGCTTATCCCGAGCATGGCAGCGAACCGGAACATCTGTTTCGCTGCGCAGACCAGGCCCTGTACAGCGCCAAACGCAATGGCCGCAACCGGGTCGAGGTGGCGGGATAAGTGATATCTCGCACAAAGTTCTTTCAATGCAGATGATAAAGACAATGACTTTTTGCTATGCTTTCACGGCATTCATTGGAATGCTGAAAGCTTCTTGTTTCACCTTGTAAAAATCGCGAGCTGCAGCCATATCTCCGTGTATTTTGTGAACCTCTTGTCAACGGTATGCGCGGCGTCCGCGTTTTTCAATCGGGCATATCGCCTTAACCTTGGAGGGTAATCGCAATGAAGAAATTTATTTTGGCTGCTGCCAGCTTCATGTTCACCGCAAGCCTTGCTTTTGCACAAGCGCCATCGTCCTCGTCTTCTGCCACCTCCGCGGGCGCTCCGCCGGCTGCCGGTGCCGCCGCTGCGGCGCAGGCAACGACTTGCGCCTCCAGGGCCGTGGACAAAAACGGCAAGCCGCTGGCTGGCGCCGCGAAGAATTCTTTCATGAAGAAGTGCGAAGCTGAAAACAAGGGCCAGGGTTCAGCGGCAGCAAGCTGCGAAGCCAAGGCCGTCGGCAAGAATGGCAAGCCGCTCGCCGGCGCTGCCAAGGCATCCTTCATGAAGAAGTGCCAGGCTGACGCGGCAAAATAATTCGTGAAGCAGGTTCAGGAAAGCCGGCGCAAGCCGGTTTTCTTTTTTGTGCCGCGATATGCGCGATGACCAGCGCATCGGTGCTACCATCGATGGTTTGCAAAAAAACAATATTAACAGCGTGTGCAAACCATGAATGTCATCTCAGCCGTCAAACTCGAACGCAACCCGCTGGAAGGCCGGCGCGTCATCCTCGAACCGCTTGGAATGCAGCATTTGCGCGGGTTGGCCGAAGCCATCGAGGATGGCGATCTGTGGAACATTCCCGTGACCTTCGTTCCGCATCCGCGCGACCTTGAAGAGTTTGTCGCGTTCGCGGAAGACGCTTTCCAGGCAGGTCGGGAACTGGCCTATGCCACCATCGACAAGGCCAGCGGCAGGATTGCGGGCAGCACGCGCTTTCGCTGCATCGAACTTGGCCATCGCCGCGCCGAAATCGGCTTTACCTTTCTGGGCGAATCATGGCAGCGTTCGCACATCAATACCGAGGCAAAGTACCTGATGCTCAAGCATGCCTTCGAACGGTGGGAGCTGAATCGCGTGGAATTGCTGACGGATGTGTTGAATACCAAGTCGCGTAACGCCATTGCCCGTATCGGCGCCAGGGAAGAGGGCATCCTGCGCAGCCACATGGTCATGCGCGACGGACGTATCCGCGATTCGGTCATGTTCAGCATCATCAGGGCGGAATGGCAGGATGTGAAAGCCGCGCTGGAGCAGAAGATCGCGGCAAGCTGAAGACGTGCAATGGTGCCAGGCCCGGCGAACGGAGGCGCTTCTAAAAACGACGATGCATCAGCCTTGCCCGGTTTGCCCGAACAGATCGTGGGAATCCAGAATGGCGAAGGCGATTTCCGGTTTTTGCTCGAGACAGCGGCGGATCGCCGCTGGTATTGCCTGCTTGGTCTTGCGGCATAAGCCGGGCTGATCTGCCAGGTGAATGCCGATACCGCCGCGGATTGTCCGCACTTCTTCGGTGGCCGGCGCGATCGTCACCACGATGCCCAGGTTGGCATGCAGGCGTTCCTGCATATGCTTGAGGTCTTCATAGGTGGCGATGCTTTCGAGGCGCGCCACCAGGCGTTTTTCCTCTTCCCTGGTCAGTCTCAGGATGCGCAAGTCGCCCTGCGGGTCTTCCAGCAAGCGCTCGCGGTCGCAGGTGCAGGCGCCCGGCGGGCACTCCGTGCGAATGGGGAAGGGAAGCGCCTGCGCCATGGCGTCAGACCTTTTTGACGAACTCCGACTTCAGGCTCATGGCGCCGAAGCCATCTATCTTGCAATCGATATCGTGATCGCTGTCGACCAGGCGGATATTCTTGACCTTGGTGCCTTGCTTGATCACGCCGCCGGAACCCTTGAGCTTCAAGTCCTTGATCACGGTGACGGTGTCGCCATCCTGGAGAACATTGCCGGCGGAATCCCGGTAAACCTTTGCCTTTTCTTCACCGGCATCCGTGCCGGCATGGATGGGCCATTCATGGGCGCATTCGGGACAGACGTACTGGCCCGCATCTTCATACGTGAAGGCGGAGCCGCATTGCGGGCATGGTGGCAAATTACTCATCAGGGATTGAGGCTAGGCTGAAAAAACGCAGTATAAAGCTTCAACGGCCCGATAGGAACTGTTGGCGGTCGAATGCCTGCGCGGGAGGGATGGCGTGTCCGACGCCGAAATTACCGCGGGTCTATAATCACGCCTTCACTCACGCCGCTGTCTGTAGCGGCATTACCGTCTTTTCTACTTCCGGGCGTGGTGTCACACGTCTCGTTCATCTTCATGGCTTTATTTTCCGCTAACGGCCTTGGCGTCCTCCGCCATCGCAATTTCAGCCTGTACCTCTCGGCCCGCCTGCTTTCCGCTCTGGCCGTCAACATGCAAAGCGTCGCCATCGGCTGGCAAGTGTATGCGGTGACCGGCAATGTCTATGACCTTGGCCTGATCGGGCTGGCCCAGTTCGCGCCATTTTTCCTGCTGATCCTGCCGGCCGGGCACGTCGCCGATCGCTACAACCGCCGCACGGTCATCACGTGCTGCTTCGTCTTGCAATTGTTGTGCGGGCTATTGCTGTTCTTGCTGAGCTGGGCCGGGCTCAAGAGCATCTGGCCGGTGCTGAGCGTGCTGGCGCTGTATGGCAGCGCGCGCGCCTTCATGATGCCGGCCAGCCAGGCAATCCTGATCAACATGGTGCCGCCGGAAAGCTTCAGCAAGGCGGTGGCCCTGAATTCCTCGATCTTCCATGTCGCCGTGATCGTCGGCCCGACGCTGGGCGGCCTGCTTTACCTTGCCGGCGCAACCACGGTGTACGTGACGGTTGCGGCCTTGCTGTCCATTTCCATCTGCCTGATGCTGGCCACGCGCATCCCGCCGCAGCAGGTCCAGCGCGAGCCGGCCAGCTGGCACACCTTGCTGGAAGGCCTGCGTTTCGTCTGGTCGCGGCCCGTCGTCCTGGGAGCGATATCCCTGGACCTGTTCGCTGTCCTGTTCGGCGGCGCTACCGCGTTGTTGCCTGCCTTGGCGCGCGATGTCCTGCATGCCGGTCCGGCGATGCTCGGCTTGTTGCGGACGGCGCCGGCTATCGGCGCGGTGGTCATTTCGGTGGCGCTCGCCTTCTGGCCGATCACGCGCCGCGTCGGTTCCTGGATGTTTGCCGGCGTGGCGGTGTTCGGCGCCGGCACCATCGTGCTCGGCACGACCAGCAACGCCATGCTTGCCCTGGCAGCGCTGTTCCTCATGGGCGCAGGCGACATGGTCAGCGTGTATATCCGCCATATCCTCGTCCAGGTGGAAACGCCGGACGCGATTCGCGGCCGGGTGAGCGCCGTCAACGCCGTCTTTATCGGCGCCTCGAACGAGCTCGGGGAATTCGAATCGGGCGTGACCGCCAGCTGGTTCGGGCTGGTACGGGCGTTAGTGTTGGGCGGCGTCGCAACGCTCGCCGTGACAGGCATCTGGATGTGGCGCTTTCCCGTGTTGGCGAAGATGGATCGTTTCCCGCACGCCGGGCGTGAATCCTGACGTCCCGGTCATCGTGTTTTTCTGAATTGCAAGATTCGCGTTGCATCAAGCATGTTCAAATGGCCCGTTTATTTATGTTGAAATTTCGTTAAACTGTGTCGCGCTTAATTGCATTACGGGTACTTATTTTTAACAAACGGGCAGGTGCAGAGCTGATTTAAATATTTCATAAATACAATTCGAGTGCATTGCACAAGCCTCCCATTGGTAATACCAAAATCGAATCAATGGGTTGGAGGAGACAGTGATGAATACAGTGCATGAAGCTTTTCCGAAAAACGGGTTTCGGCGCGATGGCGCCTTGAAAAACGATTTTTCATCCGCGGAAATAGTTAACTGTCCGGAGTTTGTTCTCTCCGTGCGCCGATACGTCGGCGCAGTGCTTCCGTACGATGCCTTCTTCTGTAGCTTCGGTTGTCTCGAAGGGAACCGATTGCGCGTGTTAAAGTTGTTGCACGACAGTTTTCCTCTTCAGTATTTCCAGGACCTGGCCCAGTCCGATGGCAGTTTCAGTTCACCGCTCGTGAACAAATGGCATGCCAGCCGCCGCCCCGTGTATTTCCAGCTTGACCGCGATGCCGGTGCATATCCGCGCGAATGGAGCAATACATTCGCCCGGCATGGGCTGACCAACATGGTCGCGCATGGCAAGGCCGACATGGCCAGCGGCTTTTTCAGTTCATTCAGTTTCTATCGCATGCCATTCACGGTCACGCAATGGCACGCCGAAATCATCGAATTGCTGGTGCCGCACCTGCACGACGCCTTGCTCATTACCCTGGGCGCATCGCTGCTGGATGAGTGCGAGCGCGCCGACCAGCCTTTACCGCTTACGGCCGAACAGCAGCACATCCTTTACTGGATGCAGCAAGGCAAAACGGATTGGGAAACCTCGCGCATTCTCGGCTTGAATGAAAGAACGGTGAAATACCATGTGAAGAAAATCCTGACGAAGTTGAATGCCACGAACCGCACGCATGCGGTGGGGAAGGCGTGTGAATCGGGCACCATGGCGAAGGCCATGTAGACCCCGGCGTCGTGCCAGCTTCCAATTCGTGACTTTCGACTTCAAGAGGACATCATGCTGACCTTCCATGCCATCGAGCGGACACTGTCCGAATCCGAGCAAGACAAGCTGATTCATATACTTTCATCCGGCGCGGAATTTGCCGTGCTGGCAGCCCAGAGCGGCAATATCAAGCCCTATGCCCAGAGATTCGTCAGCTCGGGCACGTCGCTGAGCGACAGGCAGCGCCAGATTCTCTATCTTATCCAGAAAGGCAAGACCAACCGCGAAATCGCGGAAATCCTGCAGACCACGCACAAAACGGTGAAATACCATATCGAGCGCATCCTTGCGAAGCTCGACGTAGGCAACCGCACCCAGGCAATCGCAAAAGCAATCGAACTGCATATTCCGCTGGGACCGCTGTAGACGTCATACCGTAAAGATAGGTTCATTTCATTCGGGCACGGTAATCCGTGCCGGATGAACATCTTGATGCAGCCCGGGTCATACCTCCTATAGATTTTTTCATGTCTATCCTGGCAAGCCGAAAGCGTGCAGTTCTGGCATGACGCTCCACGTATTCGCCAGGACAGCAATCAAGGAGTCAGTATTGAACCTCCAGGCAAGCGGCCTCCACGCGGCGATTTTCGATATGGATGGCGTGATCACCCGGACCGCGGAATTGCATGCCGAGGCCTGGAAGGAGGTGTTTGACGACTTTCTCCATCGGCGTGCCGGCAATGCCCAGGAGTTTGAGCCATTCGATCAGCAACGGGACTACCTTCGCTATGTCGATGGCAAGCCGCGGCGCGAAGGCGTTCGCAGCTTTCTTGAAGGGCGCGGCATATCTTTTTCCGAAGAAGAGCTTGAGGATATCGCCAGGAAAAAGGACACCCGCTTCGAGTCTTTGCTGAAAGAGCGGGGAATCCAGACTTTTACGTCGACGCTTGAGCTGATCCGCAACCTGCGCCGCCAGGGCGTCAAGACGGCCGTCGTGACATCCAGCCGCCATGGCCGTGGAATACTCCATTCGGCAGACCTTGAATGCCTGTTCGACGCCACCCTCGATGGCGTGGACCTCGACGACATGGGACTGAAAGGCAAACCCGATCCGGATATGTACCAGCATGCGGCGAAGGCGCTGAATGCCACGCCGGCCAAGGCGGTGGTGTTCGAGGATGCCGTGGCCGGCGTGGCGGCTGGCAGGCGCGGCGATTTCGGGCTGGTCGTCGGCGTCGATCGCGGCGGTAATGCCGATGCGTTGAAGCGTGGCGGCGCCGACATCGTGGTCACGGACCTGTGCGAACTCGATATGGCTCGATTGGGCCAGGCATTTGCGCAGCGCCGCCAGGAAGTCGCCTGGGGAATCGAGCAGCAAGGCTTCGAGCGGGCGCGCGAGCGGCAGATGGAAAGCCTGTTCTGCATCGGCAACGGCTACCTGGGCGTGCGCGGCGCGCTGGACAGTCCATTGCAGGCTTCGCAGGCGGATATGTTCATCGCGGGGATTTACGATCGCAAGTGCGCGGGCTTGCCGTACTCAGAAATCGAATTCCTCGCGCCTGACCGGGGCGATGACTTGTACGCGGAACTGGTGCCGCTGCCGTCGCCATTCCGGCTGACGCTTTCGGTCGAAGGCGTGGTTGCCAGCTTCGCCGGCACCTACGGCCGCGAACTGCGTCGCTATCTGGACATGCGCCGTGGCGTGCTGCGCATGGAGTCGTCCTTCGAAACGACGGAAGGGCGGCGCACCACGCTGCGCACGCGCCGGTGCGCTTCGCTGGCCGATCCGCACCTGTTGCTGCAGGAAGCCATCGCTTCGGCGGAGAATCACTGGGGCAAGCTGGAGCTGGCGGCTTCCCTCGATGCACCGGACTGCGAAACCGCTTATCCGCATCTCCAGCGCCTGGAGCATGTCAGGGACGATGGACTGGAACTGATGTCGTTTGTCACGCACGCATCAGGCTTCCGGATATGCGTGGTGTCCCGCGAGCGGCAGGAATTCGGCATCCTGCGGCGAATGATTTCCGTATTCACCAGCCGCGACGATGCCGATCCGAAGGCGGCGGCGCTGGCCCATGCCAACGCCCTGGACTGGGGACGGTTCGAATCGTATTTCGACCAGAGCGCGGCGATGTGGAGCGATTTCTGGAGCAAGGCGGATATCCGTGTGCCGGGACATGCGGCGGTGGAACAGGCGCTGCGTTTCGGCAGCTACCATCTCAGGCTGCCGGCCAGCGAAGATCCGCGGGTGTCGATCGGCGCGCGAACCTTATCCGGGCGCGCCTACGAGGGACATGTGTTCTGGGATTCCGAAATCTTCATGCTGCCGTTCTTTTTGCATGTCGAGCCCAGGCTGGCGCGCAGCCTCCTGGAGTACCGGCATCGCACGCTGGATGGCGCGCGGCGCCGCGCGAGCCAGTTCGGCTGCCGTGGCGCCTGCTTCGCGTGGGAATCGACGGTGACAGGCGACGATGTCACACCCACCAAGATCCTTCTGAAAAGCACAGGCAAGGAAATCCCGATCTTTACCGGCTCCCAGCAAATCCATGTCACGGCGGATATCGCTTATGCGGTATGGCGATACTGGGAAGCGACGCTGGACGAAGAATTCCTGCACGGCGCCGGCATGGAACTGCTGTTCGAGACGGCGCGTTTCTGGGCCAGCCGGGTCGTGCGGGATGGCGACAGGTATCACATTCGCGGCGTCGTCGGTCCGGACGAGTATCACCATTCCGTCAACGACAATGCCTATACCAACTGGATGGCGCGCTTCAATCTCGAGCGCGCCGCCTGGGTGGCAAAGCACCTGGGCAAATGCATGGACGAAGCCGGCGACTGGGCGGGGATCGCGGCGTCGATGTATGTGCCGCAGCCGGATGAGCGCGACGTCATCGAACAGTTCGAAGGATTTTTCGCGCTGGGCGACTACCCGCTGGCGGACGAAGCGCGCTTCAAGGCGCCCGTGAGCCGGCTGTTCGACTGGGAACAGATCAACCGGCTGAAAGTCATCAAGCAGGCCGACGTGCTGATGCTGCCGCTGCTGTTTCCCGATGCCTTTTCGGACGAGATAGTAGCTGCGAATTACCGCTACTACGAACCGCTCACCGATCATGGCAGCAGCCTGTCGCCCGCGGTTCATGCCGCCATCGCCGCGCGCATCGGCCTGCAACAGGATGCCGAGCGCTACTGGAAACAAAGCCTATGGCTGGACCTCTCCAACGGCATGGACAACAGCATGCTGGGCGTGCATCCAGCGACCATGGCGGGCACATGGCAGGCGCTGCTGTTCGGCTTCCTGGACGTACGGTTCGACGAGGCGCTTCCGAAAGCGGCGGCATCCGCCGGCGCGCGCCTGCCGGATGCCTGGACTGCCGTCGACCTGACGATCGCATACCGGGGCAGCCGCCATGCACTGCACGTGGCGAGATCACCCGGGACAAGGGAGAAAGGATGAACGACTTCGACTCCATTCTGCTTCCCCTTGACGGTTCTGCCGAAGCCGCCAAGGGGATTGGCTGCGCCGTGTGGCTGGCCCGCGCGCTGGGAGCCACGCTGCATGTGTTGCATGCGACCGACCAGCCGCTGCCCGTGCGTGAAGCGCTGGATCGTTTGCATATGCATGGCGGCGCACAGGCGAAACTGGTCGTGCATCAACTTACCGGCGACCCGGCGAATGCGGTGCTGGAAGCAATCGACGCGCATGGCGTCAAGCTGCTGGTCATGAGCGCAGGCGGCGAGTCGGCCTCGACGGGCAATGCGCCACCCCATCACCTCGGCAAGGTGGCGCAGAGTGTCCTGAGTCATGTGTCGTTGCCGGTCATGCTGCTGCCGCTGCATTACCGTGAAACGGTGCCGTGGACATCGATGCTGGCGGCGGCCAGCGGCGAGGCCGTTGCGGATCAGGCGCTGGAAGCCGCCGCGCGGCTGGCAGCGGCGCTTGGCCTCAAGATCGCCGTCGTGCATTCGGAAGGCGGGCCGCTTTCATCCTATGCCGATACGATGCACCATGAGTATCCCTTGCGGATCGTGGAACTGGTGCAGCGCGGACTTGCCAGCTGCCGGACCGAGGAGTGCCGTTGCGTCGAGCAAGTCATCCTGCGTCCTGGAGATCCGGCTACGGTGTTGCTGGAGCAGGTGGCGCAACGCTCCAGCAGCGTGCTGGCCCTCGGCTGGCATGGCGCGTTCGCCGCGGGCAGGGCACTGGTGTTCAAGCGCTTGCTGGAGGAAGCGAACTGCGCGCTGTTGCTGGTGCGCGGGGAAGATGGGCAGCATGCGCATCTCATGGTAGGAAATGAAATCGATGACTAGCGAAGCGAAAGTGGCGATCGTCGGCGCCGGACGGGTAGGCAGCACGCTAGCCTATTCCCTGGTGACGAACGGTTCGGTGCGCGATATCGTATTGATCGACGCCAGCAGGGAACGGGCGGAAGGCGAGGCGATGGATATCGCGCATGCCGTATCCTTCCACACTCCGGTCAGTATCGTGCCCGGCGAGCTGGCGGATACCGCTGGCGCCGCCATTACCGTCATTGCGGCGGGCGCAGCGCAGCGTGTGGGCGAAACCAGGCCGGAACTCTTCCAGCGCAATGCCGACATGCTTAAGCGTATCGTTCCGGAAGTGGCGCGTATCAACCCTGACGGCCTGCTGATCCTCGCCACCAATCCGGTGGATGCATTGACTTATCTTGCCGTGCAACTGGCCGGCTTGCCCGCCGGACGCGTGTTCGGCTCAGGCACCGTGCTCGACACGGCCCGTTTGCGGGCGGAACTGGCAAATTATTTTCATGTTGATCCGCGCAATGTCCATGCGTACGTGCTGGGCGAACATGGCGACAGTGAATTCGTCGCTTGGTCGTCCGGTAACATGGCAAACCTGCATTTCGATGAATTGTGCAGGCTGACCGGCATGTGCAGCACGAGTGAGCAGCGAAGCGCGATCGAGGAACGCGTGCGCAATGCCGCATATGAAATCATTCGTCGCAAGGGCGGCACCAACTTCGCCATTGCCTCGGCGCTGACCAAGATTATCGAGGCTGTGCTGCGGGATGAGGCTTCCGTGTTTACCGTCTCTTCTCCGGTGGATGGCCATTACGGGATTCGGGATGTCGCGCTCAGTCTGCCGGCAATCGTCGACCGCACGGGGGTGCGCCAAGTCTTGCCTGTCGGGCTTTCAGATGAAGAGCAGTCGCGATTGCGTGCATCGGCCGCCGCGGTACGCAAGACGCTGGAAAGCCTGCAATAAATTTAACGCGATTCGGATAGCGCGATTCCAGCCGGTTCGGTTTGCAAATGAAAAAAGCCACATGCCGGAGCATGTGGCTTTTCACTAGCCTGCGAACAGGATTAGAAAGGACCGAAGTTCAGCCAGTCGTAGGTCGGAACCTGAGTCAGCTGGCTGCCGATCTGGATCACGATGTTACGGTGCGAGGCCAGGTCGATGTTGGCTGGATCGCCCATGAAGCGGCGCAGATCGCCCTTGTCTTCGACATAGATCACGATCGGCTCACCGGTAAAGCCGGCAACGTTGGTCGCGGTCAGCGGCTGTCCCCACAGGCTGAAGAAGTCGCCCAGGGTGAAGCGCTTGTACTCGGTCGAGGCGACATGGATGACACCGGAGCGGTTGTGGGTGTGAACCTCGTATTCGCAAGTGGCGGTGCGGCCGATATCCTGCGGAATGGCGAGTTGTTCGCCATTGCGGTAGATCGCCAGGTGAGCGGAGGTGTCGAAGTTCGCGGTCAGGCCGGACAGGCACTGCAGGTTGCCGACTGCTGCGCCGGTAGCGGCTGCGCCGGTGCTGCCATCAGCCCAGGTGATGGTGCCCAGGGTGCCGATCTCGCCGCCTTCCAGTACCCATGGCGTGCTGCTCAACGGCGGCAGGGCTTCCCAGGAATAGTTCGGGATCTGGGTGATCGGCGTACCTTGCATCACGACGATCTGGCGATTCGGACGCAATTCGATGGTTGCCGGGTCGCCGCTGAACTGGGTCAGGGTGCCATTGTCGTTCAGGTAAATGGTCTGCGTGCCTTCGATGCCGGCGACGTTGGAAGCGGTGAGCGGTTGGCCCCAGACTTCGAAGAACTGTCCCAGAGTATAGGTGGCGCCGGTGGTGCCGTTGACGCGGATCTTGCCGGTCTGGTCCTTGGTATGAACAGGATAGACGCAGGTTGCCGGGCTGGCCAAGGTCGGGGTGCCGACGCCGATATTCGCCGGGACAGCTACCTGCTGGCCGTTTTGCAGAACGATCAGTTGCGTGTAGGTGTAGGTCGCAGGATCGGTGCTGCAGGTCAGGCCATTGACGTCCTGGCCGAGGCCGCCGGTCGCGGTGCTGCCGTCGGGCCATTGGCTGGTGCCGAGAGCTGCGCCGTCAGAAACAGTCGTGGCTGCAGCCAGGCGCGGCTGGTTGTTGTCCGCAGGTGTTTCATTGCCGCCGGTAGGAGGTGTTTGAGTGTTACCGGCTGGAGGTGTCTGGGTATCGCCAGATCCCGTGGACGGGCCTTGGCTGCTTGCCACTGTTTCGTCACCGCCGCCACCGCCGCCGCAACCGGCAGCGATGAGTGCGAAAGCAAAAGTGGCCAACGATTTGGTATTGAGAATTTTCTGCATGATATAGCCCCTAAAAGGATGTTGAAGGCCGGATGTTGTCCTGCATAAAAACAGTAGCTAACTCTCAACAGCGATACAGTGATGAATCGCAATTGAGGACGGGCTCACCATTGCGTTAGTTGGGATGAAGCTATTCCTCCGATCAAGGAGTACAGTTGTGTATGCGATTGCGCAAGCGTGTGCGGTCGTGCGATGCCAAACAAAGGCGTGCGAATGAATGAACACCGTTCATTGCGCATGAAAAAATTCAGAGGGAAAAGAAGATAAAAAGCTTGCCGCTTTTTTGATGTGTGTCTTGCTTTGGATTTGCGTTGAATCGCGACGCAAAAAAAGAAAAGGACTTGGGTTTAACCAAGTCCTTGTATGCGTTGGTAGGCCGTGCGGGATTCGAACCTGCGACCAACGGATTAAAAGTCCGCTGCTCTACCAGCTGAGCTAACGACCCAACGAGACCGAAATTATACTATCGCTTCATAGTTTCCCGCTAGCCATGTTTCATGTTTCGCATGCGGGCTTGCATTCATCAATGTGATTCGCTCTATCAAAAACAGAATGAGGGCGACCATCCCGCTTCATCCATCCATTGCAACCCCTATCATTTCAACACCAAGGCAAAAAGTCTTGGCAAGTCGCGCCGCCTCAGCCTATACTGTATATGCATACAGCAAATGCTATACAGGAATGGTAATGCGGACCTACGTCGTCAAAACTGCGCATGGATATCTTTATCCATTTCGAGATTCCGTTTCGTTTACGGATGACGAAACCCATGCCGGACATTTCCTTGTCGCCGATGAAGCGCACGTGCTTGCGCAAGTGTTCGGCTATACCGAGGGGCGCTACCAGGTCATCGCCATCGATACGCCGGAGCGGCGCTGATGCCGGTCTTCGGCAAACCAATTAATGCAGGCTGCGTGAACGCGAATCGGGGAAGACCGACACGTTACCTCTGCCGTTTTCCTGCAATGCCGATGTCGTCGCCAGCCGGTCGATCGCAGACATGACCTTGTCCGGTGCCGAATGATGAATCATATGGCCGACATCCGGCACGACAATCAATTCGCTCTGCGGCAGTTCCTTGTGGAGCTGTTCGGAATGCAGATGGCAAATGGCCTGAAGATCTCCCGCGCCGGCCATGATCGTCACCGGCGTCTTTAAATCCCGATAGCGCTTTTCAAGTTTGGCGGCGGAAGGAATCATCAATCCCGCTTCTTCGGCCGCCGCGCGTATCTGTGACGGCCTCAAGCCCATCCATACCGGATATTCATGCTCGAAGCGAGGCGTGGTTTCGGCCGGCGCAAAAAGCTTGCGCACCATGGCGGGCCAGATCAATCGTCCCAGCACAGGTGAAATGGTATGGCGCATCAGGTCGCCGATCACCGGCAGGGCCGGTGGCGAGAACAGGAGAGCGTCAAGGCGAGCGGTCGGATAATAATAGCCGGACAGCAGCAATAAGCTGCGCACGTAGTCCGGATGCTCGAGCGCCATGGCGATCGCCACCATGCTTGCCCAGGAATGCCCGACGACGATCGGCTTTTCTATGCCGATTTTGAGCAGGGCGCGGTGCAGCAGATGAGCCTGGGTAACCGGGTCCCACAGCGTCGTGCGCGGTCGCTCGCTGTAGCCATAGCCGGGCCGGTCGAACACGATCACGCGATAGTTTTTCGCCGCCATGTCGGTCAGGCCGCTGATGTCGAGTTCGCGGGCCATGGCGCCATTCCCATGAAGGAAGACAATGGGTTGTCCCTGGCCGCGATCTTCATAGTGCAACTGCACGCCATCCACTTCGATGAATTTCCCCATCGGTGGATTTTCCGCTTCCGCCTTGCGGGTCCGGTACTGGACGTAAGCAGCCATGGCGCCGAACGCGACCGCGGTGCCTAACAGCCATCCGCCGCGGGATGATCCGTGGCGGCGCGGCATCATTTCCTTGAAAGGTAATAAATTCCCGATATCATGGCTGGAGCGAAACATGCGCAAGATCCTTTCCAATAATGATTAACCCTCATGGATTGGTGACGGATTGCCATTGTTGGTTCCGCATTGCGGCATATAAGGTCTCCATGCCTTGATCTGAACCCAGCGTTTGCTTTCAGGGGGCAAGCGGCGAGGGCGGTTCCGTGGCTTCTGCGGAAATAGCCTTGTCTGCCAGCGCGTCATTGATGTTGGTGGTGAGGTCGCTCTTGACCTTCAGCCAGCCATCCAGGTCGCTGGTCCAGATGCGCAGCTCGAACTCGAATGCATCCACACCTCGCTTGATGAAAAGCACTTCCGGTTCCGGTGTCTGCAACACTTGCCGGTTCTGGCGGGCGACTTCCAGCAGCGTGGATTTCAGTTGCGCCACATTGATGTCGGATTTGGTAATGATCGGAACAGCCACCTGCCGCAATTGGTTGGACAGCGTCCAGTTGGTCACCTTGTCGGATATAAGCTTGCCGTTCGGGATGATGACTTCCGCGCCCGTCGTGCTCTGGATGACCGTGGCGCGAATGCCGATATGCTGGACACGACCGACGATATCGTCGATCTGGATAGTGTCGCCGATGTTGACCGGCCGCTCGAACAGGACGATCAGGCCCGACACGAAATTGTTCACGATATTCTGCAAGCCGAAGCCGATGCCGACGGTCAATGCGCCGGCGACGATGGTGAACTTGGTCATGTCGACGCCGATCGCCGCCAGCGCCAGCACCAGACCCGTCACCAGGACTGCGTAATGCACCGTGGTCGACACCGCATAGGGAAGGCCGCGATCCAGCCGCACCCGCGAAAAGATCTCTTCTTCGAGGAAGAAACGCAACAGGCGGGAAACCTGGTAAGTCGCCCACAGGATCAGGATGAAAATCAGCACTCCGCTGACCGATATATGCAGGCTACCGACTTCGAATGATGTGCGCCAGAATTTACGAAGCGAGTCGATCGCTTGCCGCAGCAAGCCTGGTCCCTCCAGCGACAGCACGATCCAGTAAATAAAAACAAAGCGCTTCAGCCACTTGTTGATCTGGGCCGCGATCGCCGCCCGGTGGCGCCGCACTCCGGCCAGATAATTCAGAGGCGGCAAATGCAGCATGATCTTCACCAAACCGTCAAGCGCAATGGTCAGCACATACAAGACGACCCCGGCATAGATGCTGGCGACCAGCGCGCGTAACAGGAAGTCTGCCAGCGCGCCATAACCGGCGGCGCCGCAAGCCAGGATGACAATCGCGAACAGCAGCACGGCCCAATTGATATTCTCCAGCAGGCGCGACAGGAATGAGCGCTCAATCGTTTGATCGGCGTATGTCCTGCGCATTCTGCGGTCGGTCAGCAAGACGACCAGCGCGAGGCTCAGCACCTCGAGCAGGATAAGAAAACGGTACACGCCGGGCAAGGGAATGAATAGGCTTCTCGCCTTGTCCGCGAGGTAAAAGCCGGCAATGGCAAAGAGAAGCGGGTTCAGTATCGGTTCGCAAACCCGGCGTGCAAACACGATCAGCGGCACGGTCGACAGCACCCCGATAATGAGCCATAGCTGTCTCGGCGCATCGCGGTAAAACCAGCCGCTCAGCAGTAATGCGAGCAATGCCGCCACGACAATGGGCATGTCGAACATTTTCTGGTGCGCCCGTAATCCTTCATCCACGCCGGACAAGGCATGGACCTTGACGCGCGCGGCCAGCAGGACGATTACCAGAATGCCGAAAGTGAAGAAATGCAGCAACACATAGCGCAGGTGCGTGCGCAGGTATTCCGCCAGGACCTTGGCCTGATTCTCGATCTGCGCCTTGGCGTCCGCGGAAAAGCTATTGACGGAAGCAGTCCAGAACTCGCTGTTCCAGGCGGGCGGGCCATCGCGCTCGAACAACTGGGATACCGCCCGCTTGCTGGTGATGGCAAGCAGTTCGCGCACTTCGCTGATGCGCGAGCCGATATCGGTTGCACGCACCTGCAGCGCAAGAACGGCGGCGCGATCCTTGATCACCGTTTTTTTGGTCGCTGCGATCGCCTCGCTGATCTCCCTGGAACGCTCCAGCAAGTCTCGCGGAGCGGCAGCCGCCGTGGCCGAAGCTACCGTGGCGGCCCAGATGCCATCCAGGCGTTCCAGCTCCTTGAGGTCGCGTTCGGTCTGCGATGCCGCGCGCGTCAGGTCGCGCCGGATCGGCGCCGCGTTCAACTCGATGTCGCGCAATGCCAGGTCGAGATTCTGGATGGTCTCCAGTGAAAATTCGCGGACATCCAGATTGCGCACCGCTTGCAGCCGGTATGTCGTTTCCCGCTCCAGCCTGGAAATTTCGCCTTGGGCGATGTCGATCGAATTGCTGACACGGCTGCGGTTTTCGATTTCACGCAAGTTGAGCTGACTCGCTTCGGCCTGCTGAGCGATGTCGTGCACGGGAATCGCTTGTGGCGCCGATGGCACGGGCTGGCTTTCCGTCTTGGCGGGTGCTGCTGGCTTGGGGATGATCGATGGCGCAGCCGGAACCTGGGCGGATGCCGGCATGACGATCTGGCCAAGGAGCAGGGCCGCCATAAATGCCAGCTGCCTGCTGGCGCGCCCGTTGCAAAGCGTCGATAGGACCAATGCCGGCTACCTCGCGCGAGCAGGGTTGTGCGACTGAAGCTGTTGCACCCATTGCTGGTGCAGCAGCATGTGATTCATGACCTGGTACTGCATGGCCAGGTATTGATCGCTCATGTAGTGCCGTTGTTTTAACTGCTCCAGCGTCAGGCTCGAGTAATAAGTGCCGGTGCTTTGCCAGCTCATCATTCCTCCCATCATCGGACCGCCCATCAACCGGGCGCTCATGCGTTCTTCCGCCGGCGGGGAAGCGCCACAACATCCCAGCAAGCCAGGTCCCCACAAGTCGCGCAAATTTTCCAGGGAAGCCTGAAGCGATAACCAGTGTTGATCGAGGATGCGCAAGCGTTCCTGGGCATCGCGCGTTTTCTGGATCGCTTCCATCTGCCGCTGCATGTGCTTGAGATTTTCGGCGGCGCGGGCAACGTGCTTGTCAAATTCGACCAGATTAATGGAAATATGTTGCACATCGTCGTTTGCTTGCCGTGAACGGTTTGGGCGACCGGTCATGCCCGATTGCGGCGGCGCCGCGCGCAAATCCGCGGCCAGAAAGGCAAGCACAACGAAAAAAGTCGTGAGTTTATTCATTAATGGAAGTGCAAACGGAAGCGTGCATATAAGCTGCGGCGCCCGAATTTCTTTATTGAATCGCGGTGTCTACTACTCTTTTACCTTGCCGGGTTCATGGGCGCGTGATGTAAGTCAAGATCACAAGTTGAAAGCATGCGGATTTTTGAGGAGCCATGATGGAACCGCCCTAGGCATGTGGTGCGCTTCCTATTTTGCGGCCTAATATCTTTCATTTCCTTGGAACCAGTTCGCAGCGCGCTGCCTCCAAGATGGAGCGGTTCTTTTCCGGATTTTCAAGAAAAGAAATGGCCAAATTTACCGAAGTGATCAGGTAATGATCCGTAACCAAAGGAGATGAGCGATGACTATAACTGTCAGAAACTCGGTTGAAAGCGCCCCTAAAGTGACGCTTTTCGGTCAATTGGCTAACGGTAAATTCGCTGCCAAGGTCATGAACGAGGACGAGGCGCCATTCGGTAAATGTTGGGACAATGCGATTGACCAGCGGATGGTCTATATCGTCCCGGATATCGACCAGCTCGATGCGATCGTGCGGGCATTAAACGAGGGCAGGCTGGATTACGATACGCTGCAGGATTACGGCGGCACCGGTGGCGGAGTAACGGAATTGCCGATTTGACGCGGTCGGCTTGGAGCCGCCTGCGTTATATCCTTCCTTGAGGTTATACACGTTACGGCATGGTTGCGGCAAACGGCCGGCGGCCAGTCCGATGAATGCATGGCGCGCAAGCCTCAGCCAGCCGTAGCGATTCTCGTCTGGCGTTACCTGACCGGTCGCGGCGCGAATGGACATGCCCGCGTCAATACACTGTCAACCAGTAAATCAGCATCGCCCCAGCCGCGTATGGCCACGACCTCAAGGCAATCAGCATATCCTCTCTCGACGGCAAAGCGCTGAGGTAGATTGGCGCAATCAGCACGGCGATAAGAATATCGAGCCAGCTGTAGGCGACACCGTATCGCAGCCTTGCGATTGCCAGGAACGGTGGCACCGCCAGCGCCGTGATCGGCGCCAGTCCGACGAATGCCGCGTTATACCATCGTATGTTTTTGAATGAAACGCTGCCGAGTATCCAGCGGTTTGAACCATCGCGACGGGGCCACACCGAAAAAGCCGCTGGCCTGGCGTTGGTGAGCGCACCCGCAAGAAAATGGGCCAATTCATGAAGGAGAGTGCCGCTCAGGTAAAACAGGAAGAAAGCCGCATGCATCCTGGCCAGAAGCCGAATCAGGATTGCGAAGATCAGCGAAGGAAGCAAATACAGGACGAGATCCCAGTGATCGCATAGCTGTAAGGACAGGCTGGCTGGACATGCAATTACCGGCATAATGTGAGAAACTAATGATAAATTTTGTTAAATAATCAGATGGCTCCATAGCCGGACCAGCTTACGAAGCCCCCGCATCGCAACGTCAGCTTTACATGCTAAGGAATGCAGGTATGGTAAAACGCCTCCTCATTACAGTCAGTTTCCTGACCCCGCTGGCGTCACATGCGGATTGCAGCGTTTTCGATGCCAGCACACAGACCCTGCATATTCATACCCGCGCTGACAAGGACGATAAAACGGTGTGCAACACATCTCCCAGAGCAGCCGGCACGGGTTCTCAAGACGAGTCCTTGCAGAATTCGCGCAATCCACGTTCCAATACCGAAAAGCTGCGTTCGTTCACCGATTTAAAAAGACAGGCCGAGTATCTTAGCAATTCCCCGCGCTACTATGGGCAACGATGAACTAAGGGCGAAATCTCATTCAACCAGAGAGTGGCCGCCACTTTTTTATAATCGCCTTACCGTTTCAAGCCGTGCTCGGCCATGCCGGGAATACCGCACTCGGTTGTCATAGTCCGCTTCTTCATGCCTCCGCTTTTTTAGACCCGCCACCGGGTTGTTCCGGGCGTCTTGCATCTGTTTCGAGTTCATTTCAAGCCCTGCTTCGTACTGCCTAACGATAGGCAAACTGAAGCTGGTTTAATGAGATAATTTCAACATCTTCAACGCGGGAAGCGGTCGGTTCGATATTGATCCGATCTACCCTGGGGCAGCTCCAATCTGGTTGATATATATGATCGAAGCGAAAACAGTATCACTGGCGCAAACGGCATTGCTGCAACTAGCCCTTTCTCTGGCAAAGCTGCTCAAGCAAGTCCATTTGCAACGCCCGTTTCATGGCTGCCTTAACCCATCGACCCTGCAACTGTCGTCAGATCATTCCGAACCGAAGCTGGCATACCTGATGCGCCATGAAGGCGCCGCACAACCCTTTGCCTACATGGCACCCGAGCAGCTCGGCACCATTGGCAGGCCAGCCGACGCGCGCAGCGATCTGTATTCGCTGGGTGTCGTGCTGTATGAGCTGGCGACCGGCAGCGTCCCGTTTCGTAAAGACGATCCGGTTGAACTGGCACACTGCCATATCGCGCATCAGCCCGTTCCTCCTCATGAGCTTTGTGAGGAAGTCGAGCCTGCATTCGGCAGGGTCATTCTCAAGCTGCTGCAAAAAGATGCCGCCGATCGCTACCAGAGCTGCGACGGCCTCATGGCTGATCTGTCCCGCTGCATCGAAGCGCTGGATAAGCAGGGCGCCATCCCGGAATTCACGCTTGGCCGGCATGATTTTGCCGGCCGCTTGCATTCGCACGGCAAGCTCCTCGGCAGGAGAAATGAAACCCGCTCCCTTTTTCAGGCATATAGCAGGGTTTCGGCCGGAAAAAAGGAGCTGGTTCTCATCTCGGGATTTTCGGGAGTCGGAAAATCCCGCCTTGCCCTGGAAATCAAGCCGACGATTGCGGACGCCGGCGGCATTTACCTGTCCGGCAAGTTCGATCAGTACAAGCGAAATATTCCGTATGTGACAATCGTCCAGGCGATCCAGGAATTCGTTCGTGGCTTGTTGAGCATGCCCGAAGCACAAATGGAAAGGTGGCGCACGGCGATACAGGAAGCGGTCGGCATTCAGGGAAATTTGCTGATCGACCTGATACCGGAGTTGTCGTTTATTCTCGGCGACCCGCAACGCCCCAGCGCAGCGCTTGATCCTTCCGGCGCTGAAAACCGGCTTTTGGCAGTATTTCGCCAATTCATTGGCGTGCTCGCCAGCGCCGAGCATCCGCTGGTGATTTTTCTGGATGACCTGCAATGGATCGACGCCGGAAGTCGCAAGCTGGTGGCCGATCTCGTCACCCATGCGGATGTCCGCTATCTGATGATCGTCGGTGCTTACCGGCTGGAAGATCCCCGCACCAGGGCGGATGTCGGCGAATGGATGGAGTCGATACGCGGCCATCAAGGCACCGTCACCGAGATTCAAGTCAATCCGCTAAGCCGTGAGCATGTTCGCAAGCTGGTGGCAAACATACTGGGGAGCACGCTGGATGGCGCCGGCTCATTGGCAGCCTTGCTGCATGACCGGACAGAAGGCAATCCATTGTTTGTCGGCCAGATGCTTGCAGCGCTGCATGAGGAACATCAGCTTGAATTCGACCCGGATTCGCGCTCCTGGAAGTGGGATATCGATCGCATTCGCAACGTGAATTCAAGCGGTAATGTGGTGGAACTGGTGGTGGCGTCATTGCGGCGCCTTCCAGAGGATTTGCGCGAACTGATTATCGTGCTCGCCTGCCTCGGGACTTCAACACGAGCTGCGACACTGGAATTCGTCTATCCGGCCGATCCGGCAAAAATCGCGGCGATGCTTGCAGACCTGGAGAATTCAGGCTTCATCAGGCAGTCAGACGAGCATGTCATGTTCACGCATGATCGTATCCACGAGGCGGCGTATTCGTTGATCGCGGAAGAGGAAAGGGCAGAGCGGCATTTGAAGATCGGCCGCCGGTTATCCGAGCAGCAGCATGCCGATCCGGATCAGTCGGTGTTCGACCTGGCTTTCCACTTCAATTGCGCGACGAAGCTGCTTGCTGGCGAAGCCGACAAGGCCAGCCTGTGCCGCCTGAACCGACTGGCCGGCGCAAGAGCCAGGAATGCAGCGGCTTTTCAAACCGCCGGGGAATATCTCGAACTGGCCATTGTGCTATTGCCGTCAACGGCATGGGAGGCGCAGTATCGGGATACATTCGAACTGTATCTCGAATGCGGAGAATGCCAATCCGTCGTCGGCAATTTTCAGCGCGCGGAATTGCTGCTGGCAGAGGCGGATTCCCAGGCTCAATCCAATCGGGACCGTGCCCGCATCGCCCGCATCCTGACCCGGATGTACCATTTCAGCACGCGGGGCAAGGATTGCATGAGGGTCGGCATGCAAACGCTATCCCTGTTCGGCATTACATTTCCCGATTCGGAAGAAGACCTAAAAAAGCAGGCGGATCAAGACTTGCAGGCGCTGGACGCCAGGCTGCGCCAACACGGGATCGATGCCCTCTTGAATCTACCTGTGGCAACCGATGACGACGCCCGCCTGGTGATTGGCTTCCTGGCGGATTTTCTGACGGTTGCGTACAGCACCCAGCCTTCAGTCGCCGTGCCGATCCTCATTCGAGGAATCGAATACTCCCTGCAGTATGGGAACGTCGAGGAGAGCTGCGCACTTTACAATAACTACGGTTTGCTGCTGGCAGGGATGTTCGGCGATCTCGAAGCCGGGTATCAGTACCTGCAATTGGCGTTGCGCTTGAACGAGCGGTTTCAGGATCCGAACTTGCGCGGACGCCTGCTGTACATCCATGGTTACGTATTTGCCAGCCTTCGCTTGCCCAAGGCGGAATGCCTGCCGATTCTCGAAGATGCATTCAAGGCCTGCAGGGATGTCGGTCATATCGGTTTTGCGGGCGCAAGCATCGATGCCTATATCTGGACGGCGTGGGAGACCGGGATGCCCCTGGCCGAAGTCAGGTCAATGGCGGCGCCTTATCGCGACCTATCTCGTGTGACGAATTCCTTCCAGGCGAATTGCATCATCGCGATGCTGGAGATGCTGATATCCCAACTTGACGGCAGCGCCAACCCCGGATGCGATACAGCCTTTCTCCGGCAGATCAACGGGGCAGGCTGGATCTATACCCTGGCGCATTTCCATATTACGCAGCAGATCGCCCATTACCACCTGGGGGACTTTGCCAAATCCCTCGATGCGGCGCAACCGCTCGACGCCATGCCGGTCACGCTAAAAATGTTGATGTCGATGGCGACGCATCATTTTTACCATGCGCTTGCCATCGCGGCATCGTATGACCAGGCCACGCCGGAACAGCAGCGGCTGTGGATGGAAACGCTGAATCGCAAGCTTGCCGAACTGGAGAAATGGGCAAGCCAGCATCCGGGGAATTACCAGGCACGTCATGCACTGGTCATGGCTGAAGTCGCGCGGATCAATAAGGATGAGAACAAGGCGCTGGCATGTTACGAGCAAGCCATTGCCAGCGCGCGCAGAAGCAAGAATCTGCATGACGATGCGATTGCCAACGAGCTGACAGGCCGGTTCCATGTGGCGCGCGGCCTGCCGATGACGGGATACGCGCATCTCGTAATGGCGCGCGATATCTGGTTGCGTTGGGGAGCGACTGCGAAAGCTTCGAAACTTGAACAAGCCTTCCCGGATTTGCGCTTGCAGCAAGCCGCTACGTCCTTGCCGAGCTCCATGCGCGCAGGCCGGTTTTCCGACCTGGACATACTGACGGCCGCCAAGGCTGCGCAAGCAGTCTCTGGAGAAATGGAGCTGGACCGGCTAACCCAATCGCTGCTGCAGACGGTAATGCAATACGCAGGAGCGGACCGTGGCGTCCTGCTCCTGGCGGCTGGGGGCGATTACCGCGTCGTCGCGGAAGCCTCAGTTCAGGAAGGCGCCATCAAGGTCATACTGGAACAGGCGCCGCTTGCGATGGAGGCGCTGCCGCGAAGCATCCTGAACTACGTCACGCGCACCAGTGAGAAAATCCTGCTTGCCGATGCGACCCAGCATCATCCGTATTCCGCCGATGCGTACCTGAAAAAAAACAGGCCGAAGTCCTTGCTATGCCTGCCATTGCTCAAACAATCCCGGCTGATCGGCCTCCTGTATCTGGAAAACCGTTTGGCCGGCGCGGCGTTCGGCAAGGACCGGCTGACGATCCTGGAATTGCTGACGGCGCAGGCCGTAATCTCGCTCGAGAATGCGAAGCTGTATGAAGAACTCCATGCTGAAAATCGCGAGCGACGACGCGTTGAGGAAGCCCTGAAGGCCAAGACACGCGAGCTGGAGGAACAGGCCGACTTCATGCATGCAGTTGTCGAGAATATTCCCGTGGGTGTCTTCGTCAAGGATGCGCGCAATGAATTCCGCTATACGCTGTGGAACAAGGCTGCGGAAGAAATTTTCAAGGTGCCCAAAGACGCGGTGATCGGACGAAAACCGACCGAGATCTGGTCGGACGAGCTCCTTTCGCGGATGCGCTTCAGCGACGACGCGGTGACAATCACGAAAGAGCGCGTGGACGCCCCCGAGGAACGTGTGAAGAATGCGCTGCAGGACAGCATCGTGGTGAATACGATCAAGGTGCCGATCATTAACAAGAATGATGGCGAACTGGACTACCTGCTCGGGATCAGCGACGATATCACCGAGCGCAAGCGCTCCGAATCGCTCATATGGCAACAGGCGAATTTCGATTCGCTGACGGGTTTGCCGAACAGGAGCTGCTTCCGCGACAAGCTATCCGAGGCGATGGGCAAGTCGAGGGCGGAGGGAAGCAGCATTGCCGTGCTGTTCATCGACCTGGACCGATTCAAGGAAGTCAACGATTCTCTTGGCCATGCCTGCGGCGATATGCTGCTGGTGGCTGCCGCCCGAAGAATTTCGGATTGCGTGCGGGTGGATGATGTCGTGGCGAGATTGGGAGGAGACGAGTTCACCGTCATCCTTTCGCAGCTCGAGTATCCGGGCCATATCGAAGAGATCAGCCAGCGCATCATCGATGCGCTCGCGGTGCCGTTTCAGCTAGGGCAGGACCAGGGATATATCTCCGCCAGCATTGGCATCACGGTTTTTCCGGATGATGCGGACGACATCGATGAGTTGATCAAGAGAGCCGACCAGGCGCTGTACATCGCCAAAGACAGCGGCCGCAATCAGTTCGGCTATTTCACGCCCGAGATGCAGGCCGCCTCGATGCATCGCATGCGGCTGACCAACGACTTGCGCAGCGCAATGAGCCGTAACGAATTGGCGGTGTATTTTCAGCCGATCGTCGATCTCGCGACGGGACAAATCGGCAAAGCCGAAGCTTTGCTACGCTGGAATCACCCGGAATTAGGCGTCATCGATCCGTCGGAATTCGTGCCGCTGGCGGAATCGAGCGGGTTGATCGTGCATTTCGGCGACTGGATTTTCGAAAAGGTCGCCCATGTGGTGAAAAGATGGCGCAGCCTCTACAGCTCCAATTTCCAGGTCAGCATCAATCAATCTCCGCTTGAGTTCCAGCGGCATGACGACCGCTACGTGCGATGGGTCTCGCGGCTCAGCGAGCTTGAACTCTCCGGCCAGGGAATTGTGCTGGAAATTACGGAAGGCCTGTTGCTGGATGCAAGCACAAATGTCATCGATAAATTGCGGCGGTTGCGCGAAGCCGGCGTCGAGATTGCGCTTGACGATTTCGGGACCGGCTATTCATCGCTGGCATATCTGCAAAAATTTCATATCGATTATCTGAAAATCGACCGCGCCTTTACCATGGATCTGGAGCTTGGCTCGGACAATCTCGCCTTATGCGAAGCCATTATCATGATGGCCCACAAGCTGGGCCTGAAGGTTATCGCCGAAGGCGTGGAGGTTCAGGAGCAGCATAAGCTGTTGCAGATGGCCGGCTGCGATTATGACCAGGGGTATCTCTTTTCACGTCCGCTTCCCGAGAGCGAGTTTGAAGCGCTGCTGAGCCGGCATGCCCCGGTCGATTCCCGGTAGGGAGCGCCAAGCCGCGTTCATCAATTTCTAGTATAGTTTCGCCAATAACAAGTAGAGCAGGGGACAGGAATTAAACTATCAAGAAGCGCGGCGGCGGGCGGCTGGCGCCCGTCCGGCTGGACCATGATTGCGACGGGCATGCTGGTGGTGATTGTCGTGCTCGTCTTTGCGCGCCTGGCCTATGGCTTGATCCTGCCTTTCATGCGCGAAGGCCTGAAACTCGATTATCAGCAGGCCGGAAATCTTGGCACGGCAACGGCATTGGGTTATCTCTGCCTGATCATGATTTCCGGGATTTTCGCCGCGCGATGGGGCGGCCGGATCACCATCATGATCGGTGTGCTGCTGACCACGATAGGTTTCTGCGGCTTGAGCGTCAGTTCGCATTATGTCCTCCTGGTGGTCTGGATGGTGCTGCTGGGTTTTGGCACGGCATTTTCCTATACCCCGACCATCTCGCTGCTGGTCAGCTGGTTTCCGCAACGACGCGCAGGTGTAATCGGCGCCGCCAACAGTGGCGCGGGCATCGGCATGCTGATAGCGGGCTCGCTGGTGCCGTATCTGAACGAATTGTTCGGCGGCATAGGCTGGAGAGTGACCTGGGCTGTTTTTGCGGCAGCAGGTGCACTGACGGCGCTGGCCGTATTTTTTCTGCTGCCAAATCCGCAGGCGGCTGGCGCGGCGACTGCAAGCCGTAAGCTGGAGGGCAACGGCACGCTCTACCGTAATCGCCGTGTCATCCGGATCGGCCTGCTCTATGCCATCATCGGCAGCACATATGTCGTGCAGGCGATCTTCATGTACAGCTATGCGCTGAACGCAGGCCTGAGTGCAATCGTCGCCGGCAGGTTGGCGGCGATGTCGGGTGTACTCTCGATATTCTCCGGGCCGGCCTGCGGCTGGCTGGCTGACCGTTTCGGTCGGCGCAGGGTTATTCTGGCGCTCGTGCTTGCCGATCTCATTGCCACCGTTTTGCCCGTGTTTTGGCCGGTCTTACCGGGTTTTGCGCTGCACTATCTGATTATCGGGCTGGCCATGTCGGGATTGTTCTCGGTCGTGCTCGCCGCCGCCACCGAGGCCGTAGCACCGCGCGACGCCCCGGTCGCCGTCAGTTATGTCACCTTGTTCTATGCGTTTGCGCAGCTTGTCTGTCCGGCGATTGCAGGTTTGTTGATCGAAAATGCGGGCGGATTTCAACTGCTTTTCGCCGGTAATGCCGCGCTGATCGGCATTGCGCTTTTTCTGGGCCTGCAACTGAAATTGGAGGCCAAACCGCATCAGATGGCGACGCAGCAGCCCATGTCCTCATGAAATCCGGATGTCACGAACTCTTTATCTGGCGCAGCATTTTTTAATTTTTTTCATGGCGAATGCGCCAGAGTCGGAAATTACCGGCAAAATAAGCCTCGTGTCGTAGATTTCTGTTTATGAAAGTGAAAGTATGAGTGGCATCGGACAACATGGTGGCAGGCGTATTTTGTTAGTGGACGATAATGTCGATGCTGCAATGACGACGGCGGAGCTTCTCAGACTACTGGGAAATGAAGTGGCCGTAGTACATGATGGCATTGCAGCAGTCGATGCCACATGTTCCATGCAGCCGGAGATCGTGTTGCTGGATATCGGTCTGCCCTGCATCGACGGCTATGAAGTGGCCAAGCGAATCAGGGCGAATGCCGACATCAGTCAGCCGCGATTGATCGCGCTTACCGGCTGGGGACAGGAAAAGGATAAGTTCGCCTCCCGCGACGCTGGCTTTGACGATCATCTGGTAAAGCCGCTCGACCTCGAACGGCTCCTCGAAACAATCAATAAGCAAATGCTATCGACGTGAGTCGGGGGTATTGGCAAGAGTTCATGAGTAGTTGTGATATTTGCACAGAGAAACTCTTTTCTGTGACTTAAATCAATACTCTATTACAATAAGCATTTTGGGCTTCGTCATTTCAACAGTCCCATCATGCATCATATAACAACTTCTACGGACTGTTCGCAAGATCAATGTACGCAACCTGCGGCCTTTATTCGCAATGGGGTAGAGGCGATTGTTTCCCAATGGTCGGCAACTCCCTGGGTCGATTCCTGCATTTCCGGTGATGAAGCACGCTCGAAACTGCAATCCGATGCCAGAGCCCTGTTGCAAGCTGTCGCGGCCTATCTTGTAAGTGACGGCTCATCCCGAGATCATCCCGCATGCGAAGCGGCGTCGCTCATCGTCAGTGCCGAACGCTATGCCAGTCACTATTTGACCAGCGGGCATACGGAAGTCCAACTGGTACTGACACTGCAAGCACTGCGAGACGCCGTGTTGCAGAGCTGGATAGCCAGTCTTACGGATTGCAGTCTGCAGACCCTGGCGGCAGTCAATCAAGTAAATCAGGCATTCGATAATGCCTTGTCCGCCGCGCTGGATCATTATTCTCATATCCGAAATCAGTGCCACGGACTTTTCCTGAAAACGCTTGCGCATGATCTCCGTAATCCGCTGGGCGGACTCGAGCTGATGGCGCAGATGATGATGCAGAATCCGACGCATCCGGCCGACGGGATGCTGAAGATTGCATGCAATATCAGCCGTTCGGTCGACAGCGCGGTGAAAGTGGCCGGCGACATGTATGACTTGGGCAATCTGCGTAGCGGCGCGGGATTGCTTGTCAATCCGGACAAGACCGATCTGGCGACCCTGTGCAGAAAGTTGGCTGACGAGCTTGCCTCGCGCTATCCGGAGCAATCGATTCGGATGGAAATCGGCGCCCCCGGAGAAGGGTTGGCCGACCAGTCGAGGATCACTCAGGCATTGCTGAAGCTGCTCGGCTATGCCGTGCGTCATGGCGCGAAACATCAGCCGCCGGAAACCACGCTTCTGGCGTCGGCCAAGGAACTGGTATTCACGGTGCGCTATTTCTCTGAATCGCCTGCGCCGAATGACAACGAGTCCCTGTTTATTCCCATAAGCAGATATGCGAATCACCTGTTGGCCAGGCGCGGCCCGCTCCCCGACCTCGGGCTGGATTTATATATTGCCCGCGAAATCATCCAGGCTCATGAAGGCGAACTGAACGTGCAGTCGAGCGGAGGCTGGACGACTTTTGAAGTGCGCATGCAGCTGAAGGATTGCGCGGACCGGTAAGCCAGGCGTCCACGGGCAGCATCCGGTGGCACATCTGCACTTTTTGATTCATGTATCATGCAGGCATGATGCATGCAAACCCCTCTTCGCTGATGCAGGCAATGCGCGAGGCGAGCCACGATCTCCATCTGCGGCTGGAGCATCGGCTAACAATTTCATCTCCTGATGCCGACAAGGACGATTACGTCCAGTATATCCGCGCAATGTGGGGATGGCTTTCCCCCATTGAGCCGCGGCTCTGGTCTGGCGAATGGCCGGTCGCGTTGAACGCGACACAGCGATCGTGCAAGACCGCCTGGCTGGAAGAAGACTTGCGCCATGCCGGCCTGGATGCATCGGCGATTGCGAACATTCCGCTTTGTACTGTACCTCCACGGTTGGCAACGATGGGAGAACGTATCGGCTGGGCTTATGTCATCGAGGGAGCGCAGTTGGGTGGCCAGGTGCTGAGAAAGCGGCTTGCGCTCGCACTCGACCCCTGGGTACCCAGATGGCTTGCAGGCTATGGAAGCCAGACCGCGGCAAACTGGAAGATTTTCGCCGCCTATGTCGACTCCACGGATGATCCGCAGCTATCCCGGGATGCCATTCGAGCCGCTGTTGCAGCATTTGCAAGTTTGGCAACCTGGTTGCAGGAGCAGAAAGCATGCAGGGCCGATGGATGCGAGCATCCATTATAATTATCGCCAGTCCCCAATTGCCATTTCCCATTTTATGTTGCGAACCTTGTTCGAAGCCGTCAAGGCTGCCTGATCCTTTACTGCATCGAGTTAATGACGACAATAACGACCACTAAGCAATCAATCGATCTTTCTGTCTGCGACCGGGAGCCGATCAGCATTCCTGGCAGCATTCAGCCCCATGGGCTTTTTGTCAGTGTGCGGGCCGATTTGCAGGAAGTGATTCAGGTTAGCGAAAACGTTTCGGAATTTGTCGGAAAAGGCGCACAGGAATGTCTCGGCAAAGACCTGGCATTCCTGCTGGGCACGGGCAATGCCGCGCTGGTGGTCGAGACACTGCGCGATACCAGAATCGAAGCCAGGCCGGTGTATCTCGGCATGCTCACTCTAGAAAGCGGCAAGACTGTCGATGCGCTGGCTCATTCGATCGGTGATGTCATCAACCTGGAATTCGAGCTGACATCCGGGCAGGTTCACAAGGATTTTCGCCAGCTCTATCCGCTTATCGGCACATTCCTGAGCAAGCTGCACGATTTCGACGAAGTAGGCGATATCTGCCAGGTGGCGGCGAACGAAGTCCGGAAGGTCACCGGTTTCGGCCGCGTCCTGGTTTACCGCTTTGACGAAGACGGCCATGGTCATGTGCTTGCGGAAGCGCTGGATGAAGGCTATCACTCCTACCTCAATCAACGCTTCCCGGCCTCCGATGTGCCGAAACAGGCGCGCGAACTCTATATCGCCAATCGTATCCGGCTGATCGGCGACGCCAATTATGTGCCGTCGCCGCTGGTCCCGCAGACCAATCCGCTGACCGGCAAACCGGCGGATCTGACTTATTCCTCCCTGCGCAGCGTGTCGCCGATTCATGTGCAATACATGAAGAACATGGGCACGCTCGCTTCGATGTCGATGTCCATCGTCATCAAAGGCCAGCTTTGGGGCTTGATCTCGTGTCATAACGCCGAGCCGAAGAACGTTTCGTACGAATTCCGTACCGCCTGCGAACAGCTTGCGCAGATTCTTGCCTTGCGCATCGAATCCAAGGAAGAACGGGAAGAGTACAACTACCGCCTGGAGCTGCGCCGGATTCTCGTCTCCATGCTGAGAGGCGTGAGTCAGGCAGAAAATTTTTTCGAGGGAGTCAAGTCGGTCAGCCCCGAGCTGTTGCGTTTTGCCGGCGCTTCCGGCGCCGCCCTGATATTCGAGGGAAGGATGGAGCGGTTCGGCGACGCTCCGGAGGTTGACGAAATAGAGCATCTCGTCGAATGGCTGAGCCGTAACGTCAGCGATGAGAATGTGTACTTCACAAACGCATTGGCAGCGCAATATCCGCAGGCGAAAGCGTTTGCCGCGAAGGCAAGCGGTATTCTGGCGGTACCGATCTCGCGGATTCATCGGCATTACTTCATCTGGTTCAGGCCGGAGGTGGTCAAAACCATCGACTGGGCTGGTAATCCCCATCTCAAGCAAGCCAGCGCGACGGCTCCGACGCAATTGAGCCCTCGGGCGAGTTTCGCCATGTGGACGGAAACGGTGCGGGGAACGTCGCTCCAGTGGCGGACCAGCGAAGTGGAAATCGCCTCCGAATTCCGGACTGCTTTGCTAGGGATCGTGCTGAAGCGCGCGGAACAGATGGCCGAACTTGCCGAGGAACTCGGGCGCGCCAATAAGGAACTGGAGGCGTTTTCCTATTCGGTCTCGCACGATCTGCGTGCGCCATTGCGCCACATCGTGGGGTTTTCCGATCTCTTGCTGGAATTCGAAGGCAGTCAGTTGAGCGATCGCGGCAAGCGTTTTGTCAGCAACATCACGGATGCGGCGCGATTTGCCGGCAAGCTGGTCGATGACCTGCTCAGCTTTTCGCAGATGGGGCGGGCAGCATTGCGGATCAGCGCGATCGACATGAACGAGATCGTCCAGACTGCGATTGAAAGACTGGCAACGGATGTCGGTGGCCGGGACATCAAGTGGGATATCCAGCGCTTGCCGACGATCGACGGCGATCCGGCATTTTTTCAGTCGGCAATCTATAACCTGCTGGCGAATGCCGTAAAATACACCCGCTCCAGGGAACATGCCGTTATCACCGTCCGCTCCGAAGAAGGCGAAAGTGAACACATATTCCACGTCAGTGACAATGGCGTCGGATTCAACATGGAGTATGTGCACAAGTTATTCGGGGTATTCCAGCGCCTGCACAGAATGGAAGATTTCGAAGGGACGGGCATCGGTCTGGCCAACGTGAGGCGGATTGTCGAGCGCCATGGCGGGAGGGTGTGGGCAGTCGGCGTCCCGGATCAGGGTGCCACGTTCTCTTTTGCGATTCCCAAGCAGATACTGGTCGAAGGTGACGAACATGCTAAAGCCTATTCTCCTCGTTGAAGACAATCCGAAGGATCTGGAACTGACTCTTATCGCGCTGGAAAAGAGCCAGCTGGCGAACGAGGTGATCGTGCTGCGCGATGGCGCCGAGGCGATCGACTATCTCAATTGCCAGGGTGCTTTTGCTTCACGACCCAGCGGCAATCCCGCCGTCATCCTGCTCGATCTGAAACTGCCGAAGGTGGATGGCCTGGAAGTCTTGCGGCATATTCGTGACAATCCGAGCCTGACGGGACAGCCCGTCGTGATGCTGACATCCTCCAGGGAGGAGCAGGACTTGGTGCGCAGCTACGAACTGGGCGTGAATGCCTATGTCGTCAAGCCGGTGGAGTTTAATGAGTTTGTCCGGGCTATTTCGGACCTGGGGATTTTCTGGGCCGTGCTGAATGAACCGCCGCCGGGATCCATTCGTTATGTTCGCCGCAGCTGAATCGGTAACCATCCTGCCGACTGATTCGCCAGCAACCGCTGGCGCCGATTCCGCATCAGGAACGAACTGCGGTCCGGTCGGTCGATAACATTTCCTGAACTTTCGCGACAAGGTCTTCCTTGCTATAAGGCTTCCCGAGCAGCATGACGCCGGGCGGCAGGGTGCCGTTCGCCAAAAGCCGCTCGTCGACGAATCCGGACGCGAACAACACCTTGATATGCGGTTGCAGCTCCGTTGCTCGCTTGGCTAGCTCCGTGCTACGCAAGGGGCCGGGCATGATGACATCCGAAAAAAGCAGATCGATGCGTGTACCGGCCAGCAGCAGATCGAGCGCTTCCTGCGCATGGGCCGCTTCAAAGGTCCGGTAACCGGATTTGCGCAGTATTTCCGCAGTCGCCGCGCGGATCGCCTCTTCGTCTTCCACCACGAGGATGGTGGCAGCAGGATTCGCATGCGCATCCGCGCCATCGTTTGACTGGGGAATGGCGGCATCTGTGCTGCGCTCCACGGCTCGGGGCAGATACAGGCGGACCATGGTCCCATGGCCGACCCGGCTGTCGATGTCGATATGACCCCGGCTCTGCTTGGCGAACCCGTAGGCCATGCTCAAGCCGAGGCCCGTGCCTTCTCCATACTCCTTGGTTGTGAAGAAAGGTTCGAAGGCGCGACTCTTCACTTCCTCCGACATCCCCGGGCCGGTGTCGGACACTGAGATCTGCACGTACTCTCCGAAGTCAAGGTCAAAGCGCTTCCTGATCTCGACATCGTCGTGAATAAAATTTTTGGCTTCGATTCGCAAGTGGCCTTGTCCTTGCATGGCATCTCGCGCATTGATGGCAAGGTTCAGAATGACATTTTCCAGGCGATTGCCATCGACCAGCGCGGGCCACAGATGTTCGTCGATTTCAGTCTCGATGGTGACGGAGGCGCTCAGCGACCGGCGCAACAGTTCATGTGCGCCGCGCAGCAGGGCACCGATATCAACGGCTCCCGGCTGAAGCGGTTGCCGGCGGCCGAATGCCAGGAGTTGCGATGCCAGCAGCGCGCCGCGCTTGACTCCTTCGAGCGCGGCGCTGATCCGGTGCTGCATTTTCTCGTTGCCCGGATTTTCAATCTTCAGCAATTGCAGATTACTGCTGATAATCTGCAGCACGTTATTGAAGTCGTGCGCCACGCCGCCGGTCAGCTTGCCGATCGCTTCGATCTTTTGCGCCTGAAAGAGTGCAGCCTGGCTTTCCGCCAATTCGTGCGTCTTGAGCAGCAACTCTTCCTGGCTTTTTTGGAGCGATTGAAAAGTATGATCGCGCTGGAGCAGGGCGCTATATGCATTCGAGTGGTAGCGCACGCGTGCGATCAGTTCCTGCTTGTCGGGCCATTTGACGAGATAGTCGTTGGCGCCTGCCGAAAACCCCTTTGCCTTCAATTCCGGCTTGTCTTCCGAAGACAGCAAGATGGTCGGGACGTGAACTGTCGAGGAACAGCTGCGCAATGCATGCAACACGTCGAAACCGCTTATTGTCGGCATCACCAGGTCAACCAGAATCACGCTTGGATTGAATGCCAGCGCAGTTTCAACGGCTTTCAAGGGATCCGTCAGGTGCTTCAGTTCGATATCTTCTTGCCCGTACAGCATGCCTTCTACAAGCTCGGCGGCGAGGTTTTGGTCATCGATTAGCAGTACTTTTGGGGTAAGAGCCTGGAGTAACGTCGATTGCATAGTGTGATTGAATATGTTGCTGTGGCGAGGCGAGCTGGATTCGGCAGCGCGCCTGAATGCCGACGCACGAGTTGCAAGCTCCTGAAAACCTCAATATGAAGTCTGACTTGCTGTAATAGCCTGGATTATCATAAATTCAGCCAATGCCATTATTTTGCTATTTCATAGATGAAATTGGGTTGAAAAAATTTCTTTACTTCAATTTATTTGAGAAACATCAATCTCTTGTATTGGGCAAGTTAAATTGACAACAAGAATCTTTGATAAAGATTCGGCATATCGTTATGCAGGCGAATTCTTTGGAGAAGCTCCGGTAAAATTGTAACAATTCAATTCTGATAACATTTCCGTCTTTTTCATTGCAAATAGCCCATGAACGGAATTCGGCACGCTACAAGTTTTGGCGCTCTGGAAAGGCGTTTGTTCCTCATTACGTTGAGCGCTTTACTGCCTGTCGTATTGCTATCCTATTTTCTGCTGTTTGAAGAAGCACAAAACCATAAGCGCAATACCGTCGAGAGCGCGCGCGATCTGATGCGGGCCACTGTCACGGCCATAGACGCCGAACTCGATCATTCAGTGGCAGCCCTGGATGCTCTGGCTGCGAGTCCGAGGCTAAGGGATGGAAATCTGCATAGTTTTCGACAGGAAGCGCGAAATTTTCTGGAGCGACGTCCTGATTGGTCGAACATCGTATTAGCCACGCCTGATGCTCAGCAGCTGGTCAATGCAAGGTTGCCCGACGATACTTCCTTGCCACACCGGGTCGATCCGGCTGGCGTTGCGCATGTGGCAAAAACCAAGCAATCGCGTTATGGACCTCTCGTGTACAGCCCGGTTCTTCGGCAGTTCGGGTTTTCAGTCATGTCGCCCATCATTCAGGACGATGAGGTCCGGTATGTGCTGACCGCCGTATTTCTACCGCGGATCTGGCAAAACCAGATCAACAGGACAAAGCTGCCTGCCGGTGCAATCATGACGATCCTGGACAGCCAGTACAAGGTTGCAGCCAGATCGCGGAATGAAGGCGAATGGATAGGCAAGACGGCTACCGAGAGTTCGCTGCAACTTCTGAGGCAGGAAAGACTCAGCGACGCGGCAATCGCCACTACGCTGGATGGGCAGCGCGTGTACTTGGTCTTTGAAAAATCGGACCGCAGCGGCTGGATAGCAGCGCTCGGTATTCCGGTCGGCATTGTCGATGCTCCGGCGAACCGTTTGTACGGCATGCTCGCAATCGGCATCCTCCTGTCGGCCGTGCTCGGATTTCTGGTCGCGTTCATCATCGGCAGATCGATCACCAGGCCAGCCAAGGCTCTGGAAAAAGCCGCGATAGCGCTTGGCTATGGAGAACAACCCGAATTGCCGAAGACAGGCATCGCTGAAATCAGAAAGATCGGTGAAGCATTGCTCAATGCCTATCAAGACCGGGAAGCCGCGCTTGCCAAAGAGCGGCAGGCACGCGAATCTGCGGAAAATGCCAGCAAGGCCAAGGATGAATTTCTGGCGATGCTGAGCCATGAATTGCGTAATCCGCTGGCGCCCATCCATTCCGTTGCCCAGCTGCTGAAGATGCCGGGTTTAAGCCAGGAACGCATCGCCAGCCTGGGAGCGACGGTGGAGCGCCAGACAAAACATCTCGTTCGGCTGGTCAATGACTTGCTCGACGCCTCGCGTGTCACGCGCCGGCTCGTTACCTTGCAAAAGGAAATCGTCAATGTGCGATCAGCGCTTCACGATGCGGTCGAGCAGATAAAGGATCGTGCAAACAAGAACAGGCATGAGCTGCGTCTTTCTTTAGTCGGCGAACCGGTTTTCGTTCTGGCTGACCGCGCAAGGCTGATCCAGATCTTCGTCAATCTGCTCGACAATGCCGTGAAATACACGCCGCAAAACGGGATTATTGCCGTGGAAGTCACACCGCTTGATGAAACCGTCCGGATCGCAGTGAGAGATAACGGCGCCGGTATTTCTCCGGAGCTGTTGCCGCGGATTTTCGACCTGTTCCAGCAATCCGACCGTTCCCTGGACCGCCAGACCGGCGGGCTTGGCATTGGACTATCGATCGTAAAAGGCCTGGTCGAGCTTCATGGCGGCACGCTCACTGCGCATAGCGACGGTGCCGGAAAGGGGAGCGAGTTCGTGGTCGAGATGACACGCGTGCGTACCGATATGCCGCAGGTCATGGAATTACGACAGCCATTTTCCGGCGACGACCTGCGGAATGTAACGGTCGTCATTGTCGATGACAACGTCGATGCGGCCGAAGCGGTTTCTTGCTACCTGGCGGCGCGATTCGGGTGCAATGCCCTGCAGTTTCATGATCCGGAGATTGCACTCGCGAAGATCATCGACACGGTCCCGGACGTCTGCATTCTCGATATCGGCATGCCGGGCATGGACGGCTATACGCTGGTCAAGCTTCTGAAAACGCACCATGCACTCAAAGATACGGTGTTTATCGCTTTAACCGGATATGGATCGCCGCTGGACAAGCAAAATTCTGCCGCTGCAGGGTTCGACCATCATGTCACCAAGCCGGTTGATATCGACGAGCTGGCTCGCTTCATCGTCGAAGCCATGCAAAAGCGCAGTCCGGCGTTTCAAATCGAATAACAAAGGCACATGGCTTGACGCTTAATCCTGCATATTTGTGGCGATCGGATGGCTTCGTCGGACATTTTTTATTACAAGTAAAAGAATGCAGTACTGCGCCAGGAGTGAATTAGTGAGAAAAAGCCCTTATCGACTGAAAATTTCAATGAACTCAAGTATGGTGTGGTCGACAACGAAGGTATGTATGGCCGCAAAGTGATGAGTTGATGAAACTTATTAGGTTGAATGACATCATCTTTTTAAGCGTCGGAAGGATTGGCAAACGTATATTGCAATTGAGAAATGTCACAAACCTTGGTTCTTGCGATTGCATCGAATTTGGTCGAAATGTAAAGTCATGCTTAACAAGCCTTTACAAGGTTCAGCAAAGTTACTATAAGTATGAACTCGACTTCAGTATCTCTTCAAGATTTCCTTACCGTCAGTCAAGCAGCAGCGGTGCTGGGCGTGGCGACTGCAACACTCCGTCATTGGGATCGCACCGGCAAACTGTCTGCGGTTCGTCATCCGATCAACGGTTACCGGCTGTATAGAAAAGCCGATTTGGAAATGTTGTTACAACAGCTATCACGAAACGAAACGCACATCTGAGCACAAATTGGTGGCGAATTGGCAGCCATTCGTGCAGCCAATATGGAAGTAACGAAAGACAATTGATGAAGCACCAAGAAAATACCGGCGCGTCTAACATGGACGAATCCGATCGGTTTCAGCTGTTTATCGACAGAGTGACGGATTACGCCATTTATTTTATTTCTCCAGAAGGAATTGTCCGTACCTGGAACGCCGGTGCAGTCCGTTTCAAGGGTTACACTGCCGACGACATCATCGGCCAGCATTTTTCCAAGTTCTATACCGAAGAAGATCGTGCACGCAATCTTCCTGAACACGCGCTGCGGACCGCGCTGGATCATGGCAAGTTCGAAAGCGAAGGATGGCGGGTACGCAAGGATGGCTCGCGCTTCTGGGCTCATGTCGTCATTGATCCCGTCCGTGATGTCGAAGGCAACCTAATCGGCTTTGCCAAGATTACTCGCGACATCACGGAGCGCAAGGCAGTAGCGGAATCGCTGCAAGCCAGCCAGGAACAGTTTCGTTTGCTGGTGCAGGGCGTCACCGATTACGCCATCTATATGCTTTCGCCGTCCGGCAATATCACGAACTGGAATGCCGGCGCCAAGCGCATCAAGGGTTACGATGAAACCGAAGTGGTCGGCACGCACTTCTCCCGGTTTTATACGGAAGAAGACCGTGCGAACGGCTTGCCGGCAACGGCGCTGGCGACGGCGGTGAAAGAAGGAGGTTTCGAAAGCGAAGGATGGCGCAGGCGCAAGGATGGCTCGCATTTCTGGGCACATGTCGTCATCGACCCGATTTATGACGAGTCGGGAGCGCACATCGGGTTTGCCAAGGTAACACGCGACATCAGTGAAAGACGCGAGTCAGCAAAAGCGCTGGAAAAAGCTAAAGAAGCATTATTCCATTCTCAAAAGCTGGAAGCGATCGGCAAGCTGACCGGCGGCGTGGCGCATGACTTCAATAACTTGTTGAATGTCATCGTCACCGGACTCGATGTGCTGGTGAATGAAGTCAATACGCCGACCGGCACGAAAATGCTCGAGAGCATGCGCCGGGCCGCCATGCGCGGCGCTACGCTTACCCAGCAGCTGCTGACTTTCGCAAGGCAACAGCCGCTCAAGCAAGAGAAGTGCAATATCAACCGGATCATCGAGTCGTTTGAATCCGTGCTTCGCAGAGCAGGCAAGACATCGGTCGGTTTCAACATGAAGCTTGAGTCGAATTTGCCGCCGGTATTGATCGACGCCGCGCAGCTCGAGGCCGCGCTCTTGAATCTGGTGGTGAATGCCAGCGATGCCACTCCCGATGGCGGCACGATCACCCTGGAGACGTCCACGGTGGAACTAGAGGATAATGAAGTCAAGCTGCTTCCTGCTGGTAAGTATGTGCGGGTTGCGGTGCAAGATACGGGGGCAGGCATGCCGCCGGATGTGGCAGCTCGCGCGATCGAGCCATTCTTCACTACCAAGCCCGTCGGCAAGGGCACCGGTTTGGGATTGAGTCAGGTATTCGGCCTGGTACAGCAGTCCGGCGGCGATTTGCAAATCGATTCGGCAATCGGCAAGGGAACGACTGTTTCGTTCTTCCTGCCCGTGATTGCCTTGGAAGACGGTGAAGACATGGATGCAGGGAAGGCTGTCGTGAGTGAAAAGGCGCTGGTCGTCGATGACCAGCCTGATGTGCTGGAAGTGGCGGTTGAACTCTTCCGGGCAATGGGATACGACGTGCTGTCCGCTAATAACGGTGAACAGGCACTGGATATTTTGAAGCGGACTCCTTCGATCGATGTGCTGTTCAGCGATGTCATCATGCCCGGCATTAGCGGCATCGAGCTGGGAAAACAGGCTCGCACCATCAATCCGGATATCAAGGTGATCCTGGCTTCCGGTTACGCGGCTCCTGCCCTGCAAGCGCAAAATGATGACTTGGGGGATTTTGAATTGCTGACCAAGCCGTACCGGATGGCTGAAGTCATGAAGAAATTGCGCGCATGACGCATTCATCGAACGCGTCACTTCAGTAAGCTGATCAACCCAGCGCCAGCCGGCTCGTCTCGGCAATGACAAATCTTTCGGGTTTTGCATGGTAATCATATCGCTCGACGATACATTCGCGCCGAACATGCTGTGCGTCGTAGCGGATGAGGTTGACTGAATTCGGGTGACCCTGTCGTACTCTGCTGGATATGGCTGTCCCTGCCGATACGATCCAGACCGGCCTGTTGCGTCCGTCAGCAGACCCATTCAGCATTCTCACGTAAGGAAAATGGATATGCCCGCTCAGGATCAGGTCGGCGCCTGCTTCGGCCCAGCGCTTGGCGGCATCCCGGTGACCGTGAAGCAGGTTGACGCTGTCACTGTCGCTGATGACCTGGATCGGCTGATGCACGACGACGATCCGGAGCTGCCGCGACGTGGCGCTCTGCAGCCGGCTGGCGACGCGGCCGATCTGTTCCCTCGACAGTTCGCCATCCTTGTGTCGCCATGGGCGCGTCGTATTCAGGCATAGCACCAGCAGATTTGGGTCGGCGAAACTGGGTTCGAGACTACGTCCAAATGTCTTGTGGTAGTTCCCGTATGGGGAAAAAATACGAGATGGCAGGTCGAATAGCGGGATGTCGTGATTACCCGGAATGACCAGTTTGACCGGAGCGGCAAGCGCGTCCATGAATTCACGGGCGGCGGTAAACTGGCGCAAACGGGCCCGCTGCGTGATGTCTCCAGACAGCAGGGCGATGTCCGGGCGTACCTCTGCGGCCAGGCGTAGCAAGGCTTTCGAAACTGGTGCCTGCTCGGTGCCGAAATGCGTGTCGGACAGGTGAAGCAGTACGCTCACGCATCGCTCCAGCCAGTGGGCGGGACGACCAGGCGCAAGGGGCGCGGCGCTACCCGGAAGACCAGGGGAGGGCGCATCCAGGCGCTTTCGCCATCCATGGCAATCTTCACTTTTCGCCGCTGCGCCCGAGCCAGCGGTTCCACCGAAAGCTGGCGGCACTGGAAATGGGAAGTGTCCGGCGCCTGGTTCAGGCGTCCCATCATGCCGCGCAATGCGATGCTCAGGCGCTCGATGGCATTCATGGCCGGCAGGACCAGCACCGTCAGCTCTGCAGTCCGTTCGCCGTTATCTTCGCTCAGGCCGACCTGATCAAGCTGCAGCGCATTATTTCCCACGAATAGCGTGCTAGCGCGCACAACCTCCGCGCCATGCTCCTGCCGGCCGCTGGCATATTCGAAGCGCAGCAGCATTTCCGCATTGCGCCTGATAAGAGTCAGCAGGCCTGCCCAGAGCGCTACCAGCCGGCTGCGACCATAACGCTGCTTGTATGTTTCGCGGTCTTCAAGCAGTTGCGGATAGAGGCCCATGCTGGCGTTGACGAGAAAGATCTGGTCATTCAGCTGGCCCACCTTCACCAGCCTTTCCGTGCCGGCGCGCACACCGGCGATCAAGGCTTTGGCGGCTGTGTATGGATCCTGCGGCAATCCATTGTCGCGCGCAAAATAGTTGAATGTACCCTTGGGAATGACGCCGAATGGCAGGCCGGTACTGATGACTTGTTGCGCGACGGTGCGGATCGTGCCATCGCCGCCTGCCGCGACGATGACGCCGTTATGGGAGCCGGCAAGTTCGACCGCGCGCCTGATCAGGGAACTCAAGTCCCTGCTTTTCCGGCACAGGAGTATTTCACCGGGATGGCCTGCTTCGCGAAGCTGTCGGTCGATTGCGTCTCGCGCGGCATCGGCGTTTCTGCGGCCTGAGCCGGCATTCATGACTATGAACAGCGGGCGGTGCTCTTCTCCGGCAGAGGCAATGGTTTCCCCGGGGTGGAAGCCTGATGCCTGAACCTCATTCCGGTCAGAAGATGTCGCCATTGAAATCCTTTAGAGAAATTTCCAACCAGCTCATACATTGCCGGGTTGGCAAACAACGTCGGCTTACTTGGATTGGAGTATTTTTGGCAATAGAAAATTCCATTCGTTACTGTCAAAAAATACAGCCAATACCGAAGGGACTAAGCACGGTAAAAATTGTTAATTTTTTTTAAAGTTTGACTGGCCGAAATGCCAGTTTTCCGGCTGGCAACTAGTCGCTAATATTGCTCCAATTTCTTCGCAGCAACACAGCATGAACGTATATAAATGAGCAGCGAAGAATCAACCGAACGCCCATTGGGGGAGACATGAATAAATATCTGAAAAATCTTTGCTTTGCCGCTGCAACCGTAACCCTGATGGCCTCCGCACCTTCGGCCTTCGCGCTGAGCGAAGTGACCGGCTTCGGCACCAATCCTGGTGCGCTGAAGATGTTCAAGCATGTGCCGACCAGCATGCCGACCAATGCGCCGCTGATCGTGGCGATGCACGGCTGCACCCAATCGGCGTCGGCGTATGAAGGCAGCGGCTGGAGCGCGCTGGCCAACAATTACAAGTTCTACGTCGTCTATCCGGAGCAGCAAAGCGGCAACAATTCCAACAAGTGCTTCAACTGGTTCGAATCGGGTGATATCGCGCGCGGCCAGGGCGAAGCCTTGTCGATCAAGCAAATGGTCGACAAGATGAAGGCGGATTACAGCATCGATGCCAATCGCGTCTACGTTACCGGCTTGTCGGCCGGCGCGTTCATGACGGCAGTCATGGCGGCGACTTATCCGGATGTGTTTGCCGGCGCCGCGCCGATTGCCGGCGGGCCCTACAAGTGCGCTACCTCGATGATCGATGCATTCAGCTGCATGAGCCCGGGTACCGACAAGACTCCTGCTGCCTGGGGCGATCTGGCGCGCGGCGGTTATTCAGGTTACAACGGCCGCAAGCCGAAGATCTCGGTCTGGCAGGGCTCGTCCGATACCACGGTCAAGCCGATGAACATGGATGAGTTGATGCAGCAGTGGACCAACTACCATGGCATCGACCAGACCGCCGACGTCAGCGAGACCGTCAAGGGCTTCCCGCACAAGGTTTACAAGGATGCATCCGGTAACGCCCTGGTGGAAACCTGGTCGATCACCGGCATGGCGCATGGCACGCCGGTCGATCCGGGCACCGGTGCCGAACAGTGCGGTACCTCCGGTTCCTACATCCTCGATGTGAACATCTGCTCCAGCTACCACATCGCCCAGTTCTTCGGCCTGACCGGCGCCGGCACCACGACCACCACGACCGTGGGTTCGACCAGCACCACCACCGGCTACACCAGCACGTCCAGCGCGCCGGTAACCACGACGACAAGCGTGGCCAGCACGACAACTACGACGGTGGCAGCCGGTGCTTGCTACAACGCCAGCAACTATGCCCACGTGACCGCCGGCCGTGCAGTCAACAGCATGGGGTATGCGAAGGCCAAAGGCTCGAACCAGAACATGGGCTTGTATAACACCTTCACGACGTCCAAGCTGCGTGAAGCGCCGGCAGGCTACTTCACCATCGACAGTACCTGCCCGTAACCTTATAACAGGCTCGAATCGCGGGAGACGTTCCCGCCTTTACAACGGACCTTCGGGTCCGTTTTTTATGGAAACGACTTACTTATGAATTTTTTGTTGCTGATTCGCTTTATCGCTCCCTGAAAGTGATGACAAATCCTTGCGCATCTTCTTCAGGTAGGCGAGTATCGACTGTATAACGATAGGCCCGGCAGGAGTGCATCGAATGCGTCTGCAGGCAGCAAGCGTAAAACAACAATGGCAGGAGAGGGACGATGTATAACGTTCAGCAGGAAGTCGACGAGCGCACGCGGCTGGTCGGTCAGAACAAGTTTGAATTGATGCTGTTCAGGCTCGGTAATGCGGGGAGCACCGGGCAGAGCGTGCTCTACGGGATCAACGTTTTCAAGATCCGCGAACTGCTCGACATGGCAAGCGTGCAGGTCACGCCCATCGCCGGTTCGCCGCCTTTCATCATGGGCGTGGTGAACGTGCGCGGCCAGATCATCCAGGTCATCGATCTGCCGTCGGCAGTGGGATGCGTGGCGGCGGAAATGAAAATCCTGATGTTGACCGAGTATGCCGGCACGACCCAGGCTTTTGCCGTCGAAAACGTCGAGGATATTGTTCGCCTCGAATGGAATCGCGTCAAACCGGCCGAGGGTGTATCGGGCGGCTCCGGTACCGTGACCAGCATCGCTTATCTCGAAAGCGAAGTCGGCGGCGCGACGCTGGCGCAGGTTCTCGATGTCGAGCAAATCCTGCGCAACGTGAATGGCGACGGCAAGGTCAATGTGGATGCGTCGGAGATTGGCGAAGGCGTCGACATTGCGCCCGGCGCCGTCATTCTGGCGGCGGATGATTCCGGCGTGGCGCGCATGATGATCGAGGAAGGCTTGAAAGCCATGGAGCTGCCCTTTGTCATGACCAAGAGCGGCAAGGAAGCCTGGGAACGCTTGCAGGAAATGGCAGAGGCGGCGGCAAACGCCGGCAAGGGCGTGCGGCAGAGCGTGGCGCTGGTGCTGACCGATCTGGAAATGCCTGAAATGGATGGCTTCACGCTGACCAAGAATATCAAGAGCGACCCGCGCTTCAAGGATATTCCGGTAGTGATTCATTCGTCATTGTCCGGCGCGACCAACGAAAGTCACGTGAGAAGCGCCGGCGCCAATGGCTATGTCGCCAAATTCAATCCAGGTAAGCTGGCGGAAGCCCTGCGCAGCGCGTTGCGGGCAGCCTGAAAGTTACGCCGCATCCGCCACCCCGCATGCGCGCGGGGTGTGTCAACCAGTTTAACGGTTGCCTGTGCGTCCGCCGGAAAACGGCGGAGTGTCCCAGTCCGTGATTGATAAAGCAGCTAGCCATTACTGCATTTGACGTTACACTGTCGGCTATTCAACCTTGCAATCGCTGTTCGGCCACATTCGCCGACAAGTGTACTAAATATGTTCGCCATCTCCGGACGTCCAATGACTATTCGTGCCCGGATAGTCCTGCTCGTACTTTCTGTATTGCTGCCTGCCTTTATTTCCGGCGTGGTGGCGGTGTGGTTCGTCTATACCGAACAGAAGCAGGCGCAGGAGCAGAGTCTGGGAGAAGCTGCCCGCGCGCTGGCGCTACTGGTCGACAAGGAGTTGAGCAATAGCGAAAGCACGCTGCACGCACTCGCCGCATCGCCGGACCTGAAAAAAGGCGATCTGCAATCGTTCTACAACTACGCCCTGCGTCTTGCGCCGACCGAGGATACCTCGATCGTGCTCAGCGATCTGGATGGCAAGCAGCTGATCAATACCCAGGTGCCCTATGGCGCTGCGTCGCCGGACGTGCTTCCGCAACTCCTGGTGCAGCGGAACAAGACCCGGCATGATCAAACCGTCGTGTCGGACTTGTACTTTTCTCCTGTCAGGAAGCGCTTCGGCATCCAGGTACAGATTCCCGTAACCGTCGCCGGCAAGCCCGGCTACTATCTGGCGTATAGCCTGTCTGCAAGCCACATCAATTCCCTGATCCTGCAACAGGATTTTCCGAAAGGCTGGATCGGCACGATCGTCGACCGGAGTGCCCATGTGATCAGCCGGACGCACGATCCGCAAAAATTCATCGGCAGGCAAGCCACCGACAGTCTGAAGAACAAAATCCTGAGCGGGATGCCGAGCGGGACCAACTGGAGCAAGACGCTGGACGGCATTCCGGTCGCCGCTTTTTTTCATCGCGCGCCTATCTCGAAGTGGACCGTGATCCTCAGCGTTCCGCAATCCCAGTTGCGCCAGCCCGCCATCAATGCCGCCATGCTGTTGACGGGATTGATGTCGCTGCTCATGCTGGCGTCGTTGGCAGGAGCGAAATGGTTTGCCTCTCGCACGATCAAACCCATCCGCGAGCTTGAACGGAATGCGGAATTGCTGGGGCAGCGGAACAAGGTGGCGCATGTCGCTTCGGGAATCGTCGAGATCGATGCCGCCAATACTGCCCTGGCGCTGGCCAGCGAAGAGATCGACAGAAACAATGCCGAGCTCGAACATCGCGTCGCCGAGGCGGTCAAGTCGGCAAGACGCGCTCAGCAAGCCTTGTTGCAGGCACAGAAGCTGGAAGCGCTGGGGCGGCTGACCGGTGGCATCGCACACGACTTCAACAATGTCCTCCAGACGCTGACGGCATCATTGCAGCTTATTCGCCTGACGCCGGACAAGGAAAAAATTATTTCCATTACCGGGATATGCGAAAGAGCTGTCGCGCGTGCGACGAATCTGATCAGCCAGTTGCGGGCTTTCGGCAGGGTGCAGGAAGCCAGTCTGTCAACAGTGAATCCGGCGCAGGCGATTGAACAAGCGCTTCCACTGCTGAAAAATGTATTACCCAGCAATATCGAGTTCGGACTGGATGTCGAGCAGCCTGTGTGGCCGGTAACGATCGATCCGACGCAGTTCGAGCTGGCGCTCATGAACCTGGTGGTGAATGCGCGCGACGCCATGCCTGAAGGCGGCAAACTCGGCATCCGGGTATGCAATGACAGTTTGAACGAGCTGAAGAACAACCTGCCTCCCGGGGAATACGTTCGCATCACGGTGGCCGATACCGGCATCGGCATGATGCCGGACGTGCTGGAAAAGGCGCTCGAGCCATTCTTCACCACCAAATCGGTCGATAAAGGCAGCGGCCTTGGTTTGCCGCAGGCGTATGGATTCGCGCTGCAATCCAAAGGCGACCTGACGATTGAAAGCGAGGAAGGCGCCGGAACGACAGTCACGATCTATCTTCCCCGCGCCTTCAAGACTGCGGATTTGGCGGAACCGACGGCTCCAACCACTGCGCTGTCTGCAGGTAGCGGAACTGTCTTGTTTGTCGAGGACGATGCGCTGGTGCGGGAAACTATCACCGACTTGATGCACCAGGCAGGATACAAGGTGATCGGCGCGAACAATGCTGGCGAAGCATTGGCCATACTGGAAAGCGGTGTCGCGGTCGATATCGTGTTTTCGGATATCGTCATGCCAGGCTCGATCAGCGGCATCGAACTGGCCAGGACAATACAGCAGCGCTTTGCTTCGACCGACATTATCCTGGCAACCGGATACAGCGAAAAGGAAATCGATATCTCCGGTGTGCAAATACTGGCAAAGCCATATGAGGCCGATGAATTGCTGAGCCTGTTGAAAGCGCGGATGGAAAAGGCAATCGCTGGCGCTTGACCTAAACTCGCCACCAGCGCGGCAAGAGTTCGCGGATCTCGGAACGATCAAAGCGGTCATCCATCAAATGAACCGTTCCTTTATCGCTGCTGGTGCGGATCACCCGGCCTGCAGCCTGAACGACTTTTTGCAAGCCCGGATACTGGTAGATATAGTCGTATCCATTTCCCAGAATGGCATCCATCCGCCGTTTCATTTCCTCATTCACCGGATTGATTTGCGGTAGACCCAGGGTGGCGATGAAGGCGCCGATCAATCGATCGCCCGGCAAATCGATTCCTTCGCCAAAGGCGCCGCCGAGCACGGCGAACCCGATGCCTTGTCCGCCAGGCTGGAAATTCGCCAGGAAGGCGTGTTTTTCCGCCTCGCTCATCCTTGAAGATTGCCGCCATAGCGGAATTCTTGTCTGCAGCGATTCCATGCATGCAAGGACTTGTTCCAGATAGTCGAAGCTGCTGAAGAAGGCCAGGTAATTGCCGGGGCTGTCGAGATACTGCCTGCGCATCAGTTCGACGATCTTGTCGGCGGATGCAGTGCGGTCGCGATATCGCGTCGAGATGCTTTTTGCGATATGCACGCGCAACTGTGCCGCCTGAAATGGCGAATCGACGTCGATCCAGAGAGGATCTTTCAACCCCAGGATATCGCTGTAGTAATGCCAGGGCGATAAGGTTGCCGAGAACAAGACCATGCACGCCGGCCTGGCAAGTCGGTCCGCCAGGTGCGGTGCCGGCATGACGTTGCGGATGCACAGGCTGGATGTCGAACGGCCTCCCTGGTCTTCTGTCTTGTTCAAGTCGAACAGCGAGTGGTCGCCGAAAGTATCGGCCAGCCGGGAAAATTGCAGCGCCTCGAAATAAAAGGTTTGCATCGGCTGATCGAACGCATCAGGGCTCTCGGCGACATATTCAGTCATCGCCGACAGCAAGCGGCGAATTGCGCCATCAAAGCTGGCGGGAACCTCCGGGTAGGCCGAATAGGTACCGCTCTGGGACTGATTCAATTCATTCCAAGCACGATGCACGCCGTCGAATTCCTTTTTGATGACTTTGGGCGCCGAGTTGCGATTGGCTTTCAGGAGTGTCTGGTTCAGGGTGGCGCTATACATATCCCTGGCCCGGGAAATCAGATTGTGTGCCTCATCCACGAGCACGCCGATTTGCCAGTCGTTTTCCACGGTGAGCGCATACAGCAGGGCGCTGCTGTCGAAATAGTAGTTGTAGTCGGCCACCACGACATCTGCCCATCTCGCCAGATCCTGGCTAAGATAGTAAGGACAGATGTCGTGCTTCAGCGCGATGGACCGGATCGATTCCCTGTCGCCGCCGGCAGTGACAGCTTCGGCACGGGCCGGAGGAAGGCGGTCATAAAACCCTTGCGCAAGCGGGCAGGATTGGCCGTGGCAGGCCTTGTCCGGATGTTCGCATGCCTTGTCGCGGGCGACCAGTTCCAGCACGCGCAGCGAAGACGGATGATCTCCCTGGATCGTTCGCAGCGCATCCAGCGCGACCTGTCGTCCCGGGGTCTTTGCAGTCAGGAAGAATACCTTGTCCAGCTTCTTATGCGCGCATGCCTTCAGCATCGGAAACAGCGTGCCTACCGATTTGCCGATGCCGGTCGGCGCCTGGGCGAGCAGCGGCCGGTGCGCGCCGGCAGACTTGTAGACCGCTTCGGCCAACTGACGCTGGCCTTCCCGAAATGCCGGGTACGGAAAAGGCAACGCCGCCAGAATCTCGTCGCGCATACTTCGATGTGCCAGCTCTTGCCGCGCCCATGCCAAGAAACGCCGGCACTGCTCTTCGAAAAACGCTTTCAAAGCATCGCGCTCATGTTCTTCGACGAGCAGGGTTTCCTTCTGCCTGCCGACATCGTAATACACCAGCGCCAGTTTCAGGCTGTCGAACCGGCGCTGCTCGCAAAGCAGGTAACCATACATCTTGAGTTGAGCCCAGTGGAGGACCCGGTGATTTTCCGGCATCAGGTCCAGGTCGCCCCGGAATGTCTTGATTTCCTCCAGCTGGTGTTTTGCCGGATCGTAGCCGTCGGCACGGCCCCGCACGCGCAAGTCTTCGTATTCGCCGCTCAGGCTGATCTCGGCTTCATAACCGGCCGGGCGCCGGGATTGCACCGTCTGGTGGCCGATGATTCCTTCCAGCGCAGTCGGAGAAGGAGAAAAGCGCAGATCCAGATCGCCTTGCTTGGCGGTGAAGGCGCACAGCTCGCGTACGGCGACGACATAGCTCATGCGGCAGCCTGTTCCCAATCGACGTAGCAGACCGCGACCGGCATGCCATGGTTCTGCGCATAACGAAGAAGGCGCACCTGGTTATCCTGCAGCCTGTCGCCCGGACCTTTCACTTCGATCATGCGGTAACGTTTCTCTTTCGGCCAGAACTGGATCAGGTCGGGAAAGCCGCTGCGGTTGTTGCGGATATCCTGAAGTATCCTCAGAAACCAGAGCCGCAGGTGGTCGGGAGAAACGCAGCCCATCGCGATGTCGAGCAGCTCGCGGCTCAATGCTCCCCAGAATACGAAAGGCGACTGGATGCCGGCCTTTTCTTCGAAACGGGCGAGGATCGTGGCCTTGTATTCTTGCGAATCAAGTTGAGAAAGGCAGGCATCGAACCGAGGCTTGCGGCGCTGATAAAAATCGGTGCTGTGCAAGTCGGCCGGGCCGATATGAAAGGGATGGAAAAATGCGCCGGGAATGGCGAGAAAAATCGCTTCCCAGCACAGTAATCCAAACAGGGAATTGATCAGGCAGTTTTCCACATAAAATGCCGGCGCTTCTGTGCGGTGCAGATGGCGGCGCACTTCTTCTTCCACCGAAGACAAGCCGACTGGAAAGGGCAGGTGCAGATTCCACTCGTCGAATGGCACAACCGCAGCGGCAGGCAACCTGGGCAAGCCGAGCTTGCGAACCAGGCGCGGCATCACGCGCTGCAGCTTTTGCGCTTCTTCGTCATTTTCCGGATTCGCCTGCGCCGCCACTGCGAGGTCGTACGCAGCATGAAAATTACCCAGTTTTTCGAGCACGCGGATCGTACGCAGCCTGGCATCGGGATAGCTGCAGGCGCGATATAGGTCGAGTGCCTTGTCCAGTTCGCCTGATTGCTCATATCGGTAGGCGACCTGGTAAACAAATTTCATTCGCTTGTTTGCCAGCCAATGATTTTCGGAGAAGTCATCCAGCTCGGAAAGGATCAAGTCGGGCGCTTCTTCTCCAATCTCGAAACGCTCGCGGCAGGCGTTCAGCAGCAGATAGGCATCCACATCCTCCCGTGATTGGAATGCGCGGGACTGTTGATCGATCTGCACCTGCTCATAGCGGTATATGCCAAGGTCGGCCAGAACGAATTCCGTCCAGCTTTGATAAGGATTCCCAAAGAACATCAGTTTCAGCCGCTCACAAAAGGAGGTGACCTCGTCCGACAGGCGATAGATGCATTCGTCGCTTTGCGGGAACAACCGGTCGAATGGAAGCGGAGCAGTAACCCGCGTACGCAAGGCTTCCACCAATTCGGCTTTCCTGGAACTGGACGGCGCCTTGCCTGGATCCTTCAATAAGGATGCGAGCTCAGGCTTGGTGAGCAAGCCGCAAATCTCTTCCGCGTTCAGCAGTGGGCGATTTTCAACCCAACCAATTTCAATCAGCGGGCGGGCGGCTTCGTGTATGCATCCTATTTCTTCATAAGATAATTTTTGGGAGCGAAACAAGGTTCCTTTTCTCATGACGAACCGGACAAGCAAGGCCCGTGACTCCTGCGGCAGTGCCCTGAAAGCATCGACCCACGCGCTTTCCTCATCATGAAGCAAGTCGCTGTAGCGAGCGGAGATCCAGTCCAGGACAAGATGGAAATTCGCGAGGTAATAGAAGGGATCGGGCAAGACTTTCATGACTGCACTGGACGGCGCTTTGACGGTATCTCTCCATCGGAGCAAGACCGGAAGGTATGAACGAAGGAAAGCAAAGATGCGATACACATGGATATATATACAGTATTTTCTGTCTAACTTCCTCGGTAGTCAATGCTATGGAGAAAACAGATGGAAAAGCATGTGCAGACTGATGGACAGAACGGCAACATGGTCAAGAACCCGGATCAATGGGTAACCGGTGACGAGCCCATGACAGGCGCGCAGCGTTCCTACCTGAGTACCTTGTGCGAAGAAGCTGGCGAGGAAATGGATGAAAGCCTGAGCAAGGCCGCAGCCTCGAAACGCATTGAAGAACTGCAGCAGAAAACGGGTAGAGGAGCGCATGCCGGCAATGCGTAGCCATCTTCGGTTCAAAGGCGCGGGCAACGTACAACGCTGCGGGCACCGATTGCGCGAAATTTATTTTCAGTGCGACAGGAGTACGGGAATCGTTGTCGACTGAAATATTTTACGGGTAGCGCCACCCAGAAGGATTTCGCGAATGCGAGTATGCCCATAACAACCCATGACGAGCAGGTCGGAGGAAAGATTGGCGGCGAGCGACAACAACGCATCGCCGACATCCGAAATGTTTTCCTCCTGGATGTTTCGTGCCTGGATATTGTGGTGCATGAGATAGGCTGCCAGTTCGCTTGCCGGCCGTTCGCCGAAAGCCTCTTCCTGGCCGGAAGGCAGATACGACACCACTACCACTTCCTTCGCCCGCTGCAGGATCGGCAGGGCGTAATGTACCGCGCGCTTCGCTTCCGGGCTGCCATTCCAGGCGATCAGCACCCGCTCGCCGAAACTCGACACCATGCTCGAATGCGGGACCAATAATACCGGGCTGCCGCCATTCATGGCGATATATTCAGGCATGTATGGCTGGTTGGCAGGACTGGCTTCATCGGCGTCGAACTGGCTTAGCACGACAAGGTCGGCATATCTGCCGAACAGGCTGATGCCGCCAGACGGCTCATCGTCGGCCAGGCGTGTTTCGAATGATAGATTGCCGGCGCGCTGCACGGCCGATTTGAAATGCTCCAGCGCTTTCTCGGCGCGCTTGCGGAAGATTTCGAGGTACGGAACCAGATTGGTATCGCCCGGACTCAGCGCCATGGTCTCGTAGAGGTACTGCGATACGCCGGTCGTGGCCATGCCGATCAGATGCGCCTGGTTTTCCCGGGCAAGCTTGATTGCCATATCGATTCTCTTGTCGATATGCCTGGATTCATCGACGTGCACAAGTATGGTCTTGAATGACATGTCCACCTCCATGGGCTGGAAAATCGGGATCTATATTTATAGCGCTCCATCATTCCGGACTAATGCGCCGGCAAGGATCATTCGATTGACCAAAATCAAACCTGTGCAAGACTTCCGCGAAGAGTAAAAGTGGATGTGCCGCCGGCAGGCGCGATCCTGATTGATCCGGTTGAGCGGCTACGGCTCAATGGGAGTGCGTCATCGACATCGCGGTACGCAAGCGGCTGAAGTCGCCCCATAGTTGGCGTGAAACGATTTCGGTGCATTTGTGATCATACGATTATCGTTGCCAAAAGCCCAACCCAATCTTCCGTTGCCGATCATGAAAACATCCTCATATTTCGAACGTGGCAATACGCCTCCCGGTACCCTGCAGGTTGCCGCCGCGCTTCTTTCGTTTATCGTCGTTCTTACGCGTGGATCAAAGGATAATCGCAGGACACGGCAGCTTCCCGCTCAGCCGGCGGCCGACGTTACCGCGCGCAGTGAACTTTCCGACGCAACGCAGAAAAAAAACAAGGAAGTGGCATCCTTGCGCAGCGAGTCCAAGCCCAAGGCACTCTTTCACATCGCCATATCGGCGGCCAAGGAATGGGTGGCGCATCGTGCGTCGAGTAAAGGCGCGGCGTTGGCGCTGTATACGCTATTTTCCCTGGCCCCCATGCTGGTGCTGGTGGTGACCATTGCCGGCCTGTTCTTTGGCGAAGACACCGTGCGTAACCAGTTGCTGCAGCAGATGTCCGGCATGATGGGCGAGCAGGGCGGAGAAGGCGTGCGGACCATTCTGGCCGGCACCAAGCAAGAGAATGCCGGCGTCATCGCCGGACTGATTTCCGCGGGCCTCGTGCTGGTCAGCGCCACCAGCGCTTTCTCAGAGTTGAAAGACAGCCTGGACGAGTTATGGGAAGTGCCGCCATCAAAGGAATCCGGCATCTGGTCGGTCATCCGGCAGCGTGTCCTGTCCTTCGGCGTCATTCTTGTGGTGGCATTGATGCTGATGATTTCTTTAGCCGTCAGTACTGCACTCGCCGCAATGGATAGCATCTGGCCGGGCGGAGACGGATCGCCGCTGAAGATAATCAGCGTCGTGATTTCGCACCTGATATCGTTCGGCATCGTGACCGCGCTGTTCGCCGTGATCTTCAAGTACCTGCCAGCGACGAAGATTGCCTGGAAAGACGTGATCGTCGGCGCATTGATCACTGCGACACTGTTTATCATCGGGAAAACCGCAATCGGCATTTATGTTGCCAACGCCGATATCGGCTCTGCTTACGGTGCAGCAGGCTCGGTCGTCATCATGATTCTCTGGGTCTATTACTCGGCGCAGATCTTCTTTTACGGCTCGCTATTCACCCATGAATATGCGATGAAACTGGGAAGCCGGGCCGATGCGACTGACGTGGAAAATCTCCCCAACAGCAGCATGGAGCCCGGTGAACGCGCCCGCCTCTTGCGGACTGCGCACTGAGGCACACTGCGGGATACTTAACATAAGATAAACTTTTTGATGGAAGTAATGCCGAAGCTTCGGCAGGCTCGCTTTTCAAGATGATTTGGACGGAAATTTTCCGCCAAGTCGCCGTGGCGCGGACCTTGCCGACGGTATTTCCTATTTTAATGAAGGAGCGCTTCCATGAATGCAAAATTGAATACGATTGCAGCCGCAGTCGTCTTTGCTCTATCGGCAAATGCCCACGCCCAAATGTCCAGCGATAGTTCAGGCTCTTCCGGACAACAGCAACAATCCTCGGAAGACCGCTGCACCAATTTGCAGGGAAATGCCAAGGATATCTGCAGGGCGGAAGCGGATGGTCAGAAAAGAGTGTCGGAAGCCCAGCAGAAAGCCAGCCAGAATCCATCGCCGAAGTCTCAGCTTGAGCTAGCGGAAACCAAGGCCGATGCGCAATACAACATTGCCAAGGCTCGCTGCGGCGAGCAGATCGGCGACGCGAAAAAGTCTTGTGAAGACGAAGCAAAGGCAAAACAGGACTTGGCTAAGGCCCAGGCAAGGCGGCAATCCCTGACCCAGTCGACCGGATCGCAAAGCACCCCGTCGAGTAGTTCCAGCGGTTCTGGCGAATCCAGCGGTACAAGCGCCACCAGTGGAGCAGATGGAGCAAGCGGATCGAGCGGCACAAGCGGGAGCATGGGATCTGGCGAATCCGGCAGCGCAAGTGGATCGAGTGGTTCCGGCAGTTCCGGCGATTCCGGGGCTTCAAGCAGTTCCGGAATCTCCGGATCAGGTAGCTCCGGCGATTCCGGAAGTTCGAGCGGTGCCGGTAGTTCGGGCAGCTCGGGAAGCTATTCAAGCGGACAGACGACCATGTCGACTTCCCAGCCAACGACTACGACACTCTCCAAATAAAGCAAAGCGGCTCGATGGCAGCATCAGGGTCGCCCGTCGGATAGGTCAAGGGGCGACCAAACCCTTCCATGCATTTGGAGGCAGCTCCAGTACCCAGCAGCTTCAGCTGGCAGATTTGCCACGCTAATCCGGATAGCTAGATCGTCTTCTGCCTAAGCCGCTCCGGCCTGCATGGGACGCACGCACTCAGTTAGAATGCCGGACTGAAACCACAAATCATATTTCAGCATTCCCTATGGCCCATAAATCTTCCGTCGACGCCAATTACCGTTTCATCGCCGCCAGCCAGGAAGTCAATGCCCGTATCAGTCAACGCCAGCATGCCCTGGCGCTGTATGTCACGCTGGTAGTCAGTCTGCTGGCCGCGCTCGTCGCGCTCAAGCCTAATGAAGATAAAAATGCTGTGCCGGCCGAATGGCTGGTGCTCGGCTTTCCGGTCGCCTCGTTATGCCTGGCATTTCTCAACTATAAAGCGGAACGCGCGATCACCAACCTGCGGCGATTTATGTCGGCGCTGGAACGCCTCGACAATGCGCATGAGAACCTGCCAAGTTATAACACCCATCCCAAATGGGCGATGGGCGCCAATAAGGCACGCCGTTTCCATGACTATGCCTCTGCCGTGCTGGTCGCCGGCGGCAATGCCGTCGGCCTGGGAGCCGTCCTGAAAATTTATCCGCAACGCATTGCGGAAGCGCCTTTCACTGTCGGATTGTCATTGTTTGTTGCGATGGCATCCGTGCTGGTGTTGCTGTCGAGTCCCCGTTGGAGTTTTACTCCCGACGAATCGGTGGACTAGATCGAACTGGCTTGCCAAGCGCAGCCAGTGACCATCTACATGCATCGAGCAATCGCGCCGTCCCCGCGGGTGGATACGGATATTTCACCCGACCGCCTTTACGGGCGTTTGCAAGAACCATTGTTCGTCAGTACCTGTCACCTTCGGGTAGACCAAATGGCTCACTCAAGGCGAGTACTGGCGTGATGACTGGTATTCTTTATTAAGCAATTAGTTTCGCTTCTCACTTGCTTATTCACTACCAGGCAGCCATCTCTGGAACTTAATCGCAGTGCTTGTTTCTTATCTGTTTCTCAAGGATTTGGACATGGCTCCTCAAGCCGGCAATCGGCTTGACGGGTGCCATTCTTTCATTCTCCACGGTAACGATGTCGCATACCGGTATGGTTCGTCGATTGCCTACAGCGACCGCTTAAGAGGCCATGACTGGGCCGACGCCGAGCCTGAGTTGCGCAGCGACTGGGTGAGTTGCCATGCCGGCAGCACCTGGGACAAAGTGAAAGACGCCGTGCGCTATGGAGTTCAGCGCGTCACCGGCAATCGCAGTTCTCATTAAGCGATAACGGCGGACTGCCCCGAGGCAGTTCACGCCTGCCGGAACCTGACAGGCCCGTCAGCTTCATTGCGCTGACGGGCCAATTTATTTTCTGTCGAGGCTAGCGGATCTGGCTGTTTCGTGCCGGGCTCAGACGTTGCGCCAGGCCGGTGAAAAAATTGAATGCACGAGTGATCAGACGCGCCACCGCGTGATTCTTGTTCGTATGCACCCAGACTTTGGCCCGTCGCAGATAAGCCTGAGCGAGCGTCTTCATCGCATGATCAATACGCATCAGCATGACGGAGCGTGATCGATATATCTCGACCCTGTCCGCATCGGTCAGCACGCCAAGCAATTTCTCCTTGTAGTCGAACCGCCCGCCACCCAGGGAAAATTTTTTCTTGCCGCGCTGGATAGCTTCGCAGATCGTCACGTAATTCGTCAGCGTGCCGATACTGTAATTGAAGTAAGCCGGATCGCGTGCGGTCAATTCCTGAAAGCACCCCGATCCGATAAAGTAACTGATGGTGCCTGCGCATACCTTTCCGTCGATGGTCATGACATTGGCGAAGCCGCATTGCCTGGCCAACGCGATAATCTGCTGCTCGTCGTGGGCGAAATCCCCCGCCTTTTGCGCAATCCGGTCCTCACTCAGGCGAATGAGATCCTTGAGAATCGGTTCCGGTATCTCGTCCTTCTCATAGAAACGGGAGCTAAAGGATGGAAAATCCCGTGCGATCTTGCGCAGGTCATAGCGGATATCATTACGCAGCGTCTTGCGCAGGCTGGCAGTGTACGCTTCAGGCGTCGCGGGCAGGTTGATGAGGTAGGTATCCTTGGCATTATGCTTTTGCACCGGGTAGGGAAAGCGATCAAGCGTGGTACGGATCGCCTTGAAGCTGATGATCTGCACATCCGGCAAGCGTTTGAAGATGTAGGTGGCAAAGCGCTCAATTTCCTTTTCTTCCAGCTCTATCATCTCGTTGAGCACATGCACAGTTTTGCCCCGGATCTCGAACAGCAGGATCACGGCGCGTTCCCATTCACGCCAGGCGACATAGGTGCTGATCTGCTTGGCGTCGCGAAACAGGCGCAGGAATCGCAAGGATGAATGCAAGGTGTTGTACAGGTGCTCGATTTCGGTTTCGACGAATGCCGGAATTTCATTGATATAGCATTTGACGTCATCGATCTCGGTGTCAACGAAGTCCTGCAATTTTGCGACAGTTCCCGCCATTTCTCATCTCCTGATGATTTCAGTGTGGATCGCATCCGGATGCAAGACGATGCTGTCAAGCATCCGGTTTATTGCTTGGTGCCGAATTTTTTTTGCGATTACATATGGATTCAAACCGCATCGCAAAAGTAAATGGCAAAACGGTTGCCAGGTTTTTGATGTCAGCTAAATCCGACATGAATGCCGCAGAAATTGACCAGAATCTTTCCAGTTGTCATGCGACTTAAATTAGCGCGGAGGAAGATAATTTTAAGTAAAGTTTGAATTGGAAGATTGAAGCGGGCGCAAGAGGAAGGGCTGGTAGATATCAGCCCGCCCGTAAACTTTACATCGATGCTGAAACATTCTGCTTGGCAATTGCTTTGGGCTGCTTGTTGCGCACGCCTTTGCCGGCTTTTTTTCTTTGAGATGCCTTTGCCGAGATTTGCAAACGGTTTTGCAGCAAGGCGACGACGGCGGCTTCTTCCGGCCCGAGAGCATGTAACTCTTCAGTCAATTCCTGCCGCGTGCGCGCTTGCAGCGCATCCAGCATAGTGCCGTCCAGATAGGCATCGATGACGGCAGGATGCACATAACATTTGCGGCAGACGCTTGGCGTGTTGCCCAGCCTTTCGGCAACGGATTCAATCGCCCGGACGACGTTTTTCTTTGCCTGCGCTTCAGAATCGAATTTCTCGAATTCCTGCAAGGCCAATGCAGCCAGTATCGTGCCGGACCAGGTACGGAAGTCTTTCGCGGTATAGTCTTCGCCGGTAATTTCGCGCAAATAATCATTCACATCGGCTGAGTCGATGCTGCGCGGCTGTCCATCTTCATCGATATATTGAAACAGCTCCTGTCCGGGCAAATCCCGGCACTGGCGTATCAGGCGGGCCAGGCGCGGGTCATCGAGCGTGATGGCGTGATGGACGCTGCTCTTGCCACGAAACTGGAACGAGATTTCACTGCCATCGATGCGCACATGACGGTCGCGCAACGTGGTCAGGCCAAAGGACTTGTTTTGGCGGGCGTACTCCTCATTTCCCACTCGCATCATCGTCGCTCGCAAAAGATGGACGACGATCGCCAGCACTTTTTCGCGCGGCAGGCCTGGGCGTTTCAAGTCCGCATCGACCCGCTGGCGGATAAGTGGAAGCATCTTGCCGAACTGGAGCATCCGCTCATACTTGACTTCATCTCGCACGCTGCGCCAGCGCGGATGGTAGCGGTATTGTTTGCGGCCCCGCGCATCGCGGCCGGTGGCCTGGATATGGCCGGTTGTAGAAGGGCAGATCCACACGTCGGTCCATGCCGGCGGAATGGCAAGTGAATTGATGCGAGCGATGGTTTCTTCGTCGGTAACGGCCTTGCCGTCGCCATCGACATAGCGAAATCCATCCGTGACCGCTTTTCTGCTTATGCCCGGCTTGTCGTCACGCATGTAGCGCAAGCCGGCGTTTTTGGCGGTCGCCTTGGCTTCTTCCTCGGATAACTGCGAGGCGAGCGGGAGTTGTTCGGCTTTCATGTCGTAATGCGGTTCAGCCTCGCGTGCACTTCGTTTGTATTGGCAGCGCCTTCAGTAGCAAAGACAGCGGTATCTGGATTCAATATTGTAAATACGACATGTTGAGGTCTACTTAGTTCTTGAATGGCGCCTAGCCGGCATGTTTGATCGAACGCGAGTATGATTGCTGTAGAAATTTTGACCAGAACAGGCCGCGCCTGTGCTTTCCAATTAGCATGAATCTCATGAGTAAAAACGAACAGCTTTCTTCCGACAGCATGAATGCGCTGCGCGCCCGCTTCGAGGCGCAGTCGCGCAAGGCGCAGGCTTATTACGCCGTCATGCACCAGGTGCGTAGTGCTGTCGGTTCGGATGACGCTGCCAGCGCCTGGATGGAGGCGCCACAGGCAGCTTTGGGCGGCAAGACCCCCGCTGAACTGATAAATGCCGGCCGCGAGAATGACGTACTGAATCTCCTTGAGCTGAAAGGCTCGGAAAATTCCGCTTAATTTGCCCACGCGAAGACAGCGCATTCCCGGATTCCTCGGTCGACAAGCGCCCGGCGCCAACGCAGTCTATTCGCAGTCTATTTTTTTATTGATGAAACCCATCTAGGAAACAGGAGTAAGAATGCCAGATTTGAGCGACTTCCCGATTACCCGGAAATGGCCTGCCAAAAATCCTGAACACATCCAGCTTTATTCGCTGCCCACGCCGAACGGCGTCAAGGTCTCGATCATGCTGGAGGAATGCGGCATGCCTTATGAGCCGCATCTGGTGGATTTCCAGAGCAATGATCAGATGTCGCCCGAATTCCTGTCGCTTAACCCGAACAACAAGATCCCGGCCATCATCGATCCGAACGGCCCCGGCGGCAAGCCATTGGCGCTGTTTGAATCCGGCGCGATCCTGATTTACCTGGCCGATAAAGCCGGCAGCTGCATGCCGACCGACGCAGCTGCGCGTTATGAAACCATCCAGTGGCTGATGTTCCAGATGGGTGGAATCGGCCCGATGTTCGGCCAGCTCGGTTTCTTCCATAAATTTGCCGGCAAGGATTGCGAGGATAAGCGTCCGCGTGACCGCTACGTCGCCGAATCCCGGCGCCTGCTTGGCGTTCTCGACAAGCGCCTTGCCGGCCGCCGCTGGATCATGGGCGACGAATTCACGATTGCCGACATCGCCACCTTTCCCTGGGTCCGTAACCTGGTCGGTTTCTATGAGGCAGGCGAGCTGGTCGGTTTTGCCGATTTCCCGGAAGTGAAACGAGTGTTGGACGCTTTCGTGGCACGGCCCGCCGTCGCACGCGGCCTGGAAATCCCGAAACGCGCTTAAGAGACTTCCGCCATGTCGTCCCTAACTGGCCCGGTTTTGCCAAGTCTTTATCAGGATATCTTCAGGGATGTCGCCGATGCCATGATTTTTTCAGATGTCGACGGCGTCATCCGCTTATGGAATCCCGCTGCCGAGGCCGTTTTCGGATACACGGCTTCGGAAGCCATCGGGCAAAGTCTCGACCTGATTATTCCGGAGTCCCTGCGCGAGGCGCATTGGCGCGGGTATCGTCAGGCCATGAGTCGCGGCGCAACCGTGCATGGACGCCGCTCAAGCATCACGCGATCCTTGCATAAAAGCGGCCAGACCCTTTACGTTGACATGAGCTTTGCGGTGATCAGGGACGAGACAGGGAAGACAATCGGCTCGGCCGCAATGGCACGCGATGCAACGCTGCGCTACACGGAAGAGAAACGCCTGCGCCGGCAGATTGCAGCCGCTTCCGAGAATGCGGCGAAATAACTCTGGCATTTGACGGCACAGGATTGGAAACTGAAGGTGCAAAAGGAAAGGTTTCCGGCCTTGTATTCATATCCATGTCCACGCCCGCGTTCCGATATGGCGAGGAATGCGCAACCAGGGCAAGTGTCCGATCGTGAGAGCATCGAAATATTTGGGCAAATATTGCTCCATATCTTGGTAATGACTTCCTACATATGCTGTGAGAACTCTCTGTTAACCAGGCGCCTTTGAGCCTAATCAAACGATTCGGACTCTGCACGTGGTGCTATCACTATGTTACAAACAACCTGGCCGAACACTGCATTCGGAATGAAATTATGGCTTCTACACACTTTACATCCCTACGCAGCGAACAGCACAAGGCAAAGAAATCCGCGAAAGCGAATCGTTATAACGTTGTCATGAGCGCGATGGTCGAGCTCGGCCTGAAAATGATGCGGCATAAGAGCACTCTGGATGCCGCAAAATTTCTGACGGCTGCCGGCGTGCCGATCCGCGTCATTACCCGGGTACTGCTGCGCCCGGATTTGCGCAGGAACCTCAAGCGCCGGCATTTCGCCTGAGTCAGGCGCGTCCCTTTCCGTACTGACCGTCGCATTCACCAGGCGATGGCCGGTGCAGGAACCTCAGCGTGATGAAAGGCTTGGGACCTGCCATCCACGATTCTCTACTGTTTCCATTCTTCGGTGTTCCGCTACGTGCTTGATGCCTGTAGCATGAAGGCTGAAACGTCAGCATTCGAATCTGGAATCTGGAATGCAAACCGCCTCGTTAGCCCTGAAATCCTGCGCCGGTTTTACAGGTAGCAGAAGCGCCCGCCGCCCAGGGACCAGTTTTCCCATGCCGTCTCGTTGAAGCAGATCATGACGCGTTCGGGCTCAAAACCATGAGCGCCGAGCTTGCCGACGATGTCTTGAACGATTTGTCTTTTGACGGAAAATCGCCGGCCAACGGATAGAAAGATCTCGATCATCACGAAGTCCTCATTCCTCGGGCTGGTGAGATCCGGATAGCTGGCGTTGAAACGGAAGTTTTCCGGCTCCAGTTCAATCACACGGTGAAAGCGGTCTGTCTCCGGAACGCCGCTGGCCACGAGGGCAGCATGGACGGCCGACAGAATCGTATCCTTGAACTGCGCCGACTTCGGCTTTTGTACGGTGAGGGTCACTAATGGCATGGCTTTTCTCCTTGACGGGTAAACATTCGGGTCGATAGCGTTCATATGCCGTGGTATTACATGCCGATACGGGCAGCGGCTCAAACGGTATTTTTGAATGGGTCGCATTCATTTTTTAAATGCGAGTTCTTACGCCAAGGAAGGAGAGGGCAGTGCTTCCGTTTCAGGAAAGATACTGGGCGTACAGGATATGAACCAGGCATGCCAATCGACCGATGCAATCAGCCGGGGAAAGTTAATTCAGACCGGCGCGTCAGGCGGATTTCTTGAGCAGTATCTTCTCCATCTGATCGACGGTTTCCCGAACCTGGGAGATCAGCCACTCTCTGAATATCGCTACTTCGGGACGTGCATCGGACGAGGCCGCGACCAGCCAATACGCATAGTCGCTATCTCCCATCCGCTCCGTCGGCATCACCACGAGCCGCCCGTCCAGCAGCATCGGAAGAACAAGCGCAACGCGCCCCAGCGCTACGCCATGTCCATCAACCGCCAGTTGCACCAATTGATTGTAGTGATTGCAGTGCAGGTAAGACCTGGGTTTTGCGTCTTCCAGGCCGGCAGCAGCCAGCCAGTCGGACCAGCGCAGCCAGGGACGCGCGCGCGGTTCGTCGTATTCCAGCAAGACCTCGTTCAACAAGGATCGAGGCTCCTTGAAGGAGCGCTCGGCCACCGTTTTGCTTGCCATCGGCATGACTTTTTCCCCGAACAGCTTGATCGCGCCTGCAGGCACGTCGGCTTCGCGCGCATAGCGAATGGCCAGGTCGATCCCTTCCTGCTTTAAATCCAGTACGCGATTGTTCGCGGCGACCCGGACATCGATGTACGGATTGGCATCCTGAAAAGCTGCTAGCCTGGGAAAGACCCATAACGCGGTCACGCCAATCGACGCGGTAATCGTAATGGGCGGAACGCGGTCGTTATGACGCACGGCATCCGTAAACTCGGCCAGCCGTTCCATCCACGGTGAAGCCAGCGCAAAAAGGCGCTCGCCGGTTTCCGTCAAGGTGATCGCCCTGTGTCTGCGCACGAAAACCGGTGTGCCGAGATAGTCTTCCAGCGCCAGGATTTGCCGGCTGACTGCCGACTGCGTCAGGCAGAGATCGTTGGCTGCCTGGGTGATGCTCATTCGGCGCGCGACGGCCACAAAGCCACGCAGCGTATCCAATGGCGGCAGATTCAATAGCTGGCTGTCCATGTATGCACCTCATGCATCGATGTGGGTTGAAGGTTCGTGCGTCCAATTTTACTGGGTTCAACATCGGTTAGGCTGCACACTGGCCATGCATAAGGCTCATGCACCAGAGCCTTTGTACGATTCCATCATTCACTTTGCGGGAAAACTGGCAAGGGTTCGATCATCTATCTGTCGATCCTGACCTTCATGCGTGCAATCCCTTGCAAGTCGTGCGGAACGGCAGACTCATGCGCCGCAACATGCGACGCGCGTATCTTACGGAGGAAGAGTTGCTGTCCCAGTTGCGCCGGCAAGGCATCGAACGAATCGAAGACGTCAAGGCGGCATACATTTTCACGCACCTCTGCTGATCGCCAGTTCGTTTTGCAAATGCTTGCGAACCAGGTCGGCGCTATTGGCGGCATCCATTTTTTCCATGATGCGGGCCTTGTGCACTTCCGCGGTACGCACGCTAATGCCAAGCAATTCCGCGATTTCCCGGTTGTGGCGGCCGGCCACGACGAGTTCCAGAACTTCGCGTTCTCGAGGCGTCAGCGTCGCGTAGGCTTCGGCATATGCCGTAATTGCCGTGCGCTGTTTTTCCGCGCTCTCGTACTTGTCGAAAGCTTCGGAAATCGCCTTGATCAACTGGTCTTCCTGCAGGGGCTTTTCGAGAAAATCGACCGCGTGCGCGCGGAATGCCTCTCTCGCCGAATCGACGTCGCCATGTCCGGTAATGATAATCACCGGCAGCTCGGGCACTTTTTCGCGCAAAACTTTTTGCAGCGCCAGGCCATCCATGCCGGGCATGCGAATATCCAGCAACAGGCAGCCGCGCATCGTGTTGTCGCATGCCTGCAAAAACGCCTCGCTGTTCGGAAAGAACGCCGTGCTATATCCATGCAGGCTGAGCAAGAGCCCGAGGGCATCGCGCACCGCGGCATCGTCGTCGACTATATAGACTGTATTGTTCGCATTACTCATTGTCGCTCTCATGACCGGCTTTATCTTCCGGCAGGGTGATTTTCAGGACGCCATGCGGGCTCGGTTCGATGGCAAGCGTGCCGCCGTGCGTTTCAATGATCGATCGGCTGATCGCTAGGCCCAGGCCCATGCCGCTCGACTTGAGCGAGATGAACGGCTCGAAAAGCCTGGCCCGGATCTTATTCGCAATTCCCGGGCCGTTATCGGCAATGCGGATCCATATCCAGTCGCCGTCCGTTCCCGAGTCGATCACCACTTTTCTGCCCTGGCTGTCCGGCTGCTGGGATACGGCCTGGAACGCATTGGCAAGCAGGTTGCGAATCACGATCTCCAACTGCACGCGATCGCCCAGAAGGCGTGCGGCAGGAGAGTCATGCACGGTGAAGTCGATGTTTTCCTTGCGCGCCTGCTCATGGAACGGCGTTGCGGATGCCTGGATCAGCTCGGCGAGCTGCAATCGCTCAAGCCGGGTCGAGCCGGTGCGGAAAAAGTCGCGCAGGCGCTTCAGCACATTGGAGGCGCGTTCCGATTCCGCCGCCATCGCCGCGACGGTTTTCAGCAAGAGGGGATTGCCACCTTCGCGTTCGATCAGGCGGGTGCAGGCGCTGCCATAGGCGGCCAGGGCCGTGAGCGGCTGGTTGAGTTCATGCGCCAGCGCTCCCGCCATTTCGCCGGCGGCGGCCAGGCGCAGCGATTGCCTCAATTCGCTGCTGGCGCGGCGCGCGACGTCGACGGCGATCCCGATCAGAAAACCGGATAGCGTCAGGGTCAGGACAAGCATCTGCACGTCAGGCACTCTCGAAGCGTAGTTATCCGGTAAAAAGGTGGCGACGGTGACGCAAATCTCCAATGCCGCAGTCGCGGCAACTGCGCCGGCCATCCCTTGCCGCGCCGCCGCCCATGCCAATGGAAAGAACAACAGAAAATAGGTAATGGATTCTTTGGGCGGCTGCTTCAGCGCGATCCAGAGAATCAGGGCGATGAGCGAAATGTAGCCGAGTGTTTCCCAGTTATTGACCCGCCCGAAAAAATTCAGGCGCGATTCATAATCGGTCAGACAATAGGCGATCGACATGAACGTGACGATCCCGGCGATTTCCGCCACGCTGTAGCGAATGAGCGTGTTGGACCAGGCATCCACGCCGATGGCGCCGGCGCTCATGATCGCACTCGAATACAGCAGGCCGTGGCATAGGCTGACCAGCGCGACGGCAGCCGTCCAGGTGATCAAGCCCTTGTGGCTGGCTAAAAATTCTCCGTGTGCCAGGCGCCGCCGCATGAAGTAGGCAACGGCGAAGTAGCCGGGCAGCGGCAAAAGGCCGACGGCAATCGACCAGGCGAGCCGGCCCTGCAAAACCGGCACCGCATATGACGAGAGCGCGATGGCCGCCGCCAGGGGAAGCAGGGCGCGCCAACCGTTGCGCATCAGGACGAATACCGCCAGGCCGGCAGCCGGGTGCCAGATCGGATTGATGGGTTGATAGCGCATCGGCGGGCCGCACAGGATATCCAGGGATATATACGCAAGCGCAGCCCCTGTTGCCCACCAAAAATAACGCAATGAACGCAAGTCGAGCATGTCGGAGCAAGAAACGAACAAGGTGGTAATGATACCGAAGAAACGCCTTGAGTCTTTGCCGGCAATAGAGATGAGAGTCATGTCGGGCAGTACGTAAAACACGTACGTCTTCGCACCAATTTTTTTTTTCGCCGATATGGGGGATACTCTCAGTCGCGGCTTGCTTACGCCACGAACCTGTACAGAGGCCGCCCGGCGAAAAACCGGCACCGGCATCTTGGAGAACACCTGGAATGAGTGCTGCGGAATGTTTAGTTATGAAAAACGCGCCGAGAAAGCCGTACCGGCGAGTCCTCATTGCCGTCGACGGGTCAGGCAATTCGGATTGCCAGATAAGGCAGGCGCATGAACTGGCGCCCGATGCGGAACTGATCGTCGTGCATGCCATGGACCACTATCAGGGAAATCGGGCCGGCTTCAGTAATGCGTTCGATGACGAACTGCGCGAACTGCGGATCAGACAGCATGAACGTGCCCTCGATATGATGACCCGATTGCTGGAAAATTGCGGCGTACCGCTCAGGAAGGCGGTCAAGGTCGCGGAATTCGGCCATGCACCGGAACTCATCCTCGACAAGGAGCGGCAATTCGCAGCCGACCTTGTGGTCATCGGCCAGGCGTCCAAGTCCTGGTTCAGGCGACTCTTTTTCGGCGGCACGACTTCCCGCATTCTGGCGCGAACGCAGTGCGATGTGTTGATCGTGCCGGCGAAGGAACACGGCTTGACCGGCACGATGTAGCAACCAGTCACCGCGCAGTCGCTACCGGTTGTTCGAATGGGTGACGCGCATTTCCAGGGCAGGCGGACGCGGATAAGCGCATCTGCCTGACGATCCATTGAATCGGCGATAGGGCAGGCGATGTTTGTTCTTGAGCGCATTCTATTGGCGACCGACCTGACGGTACGCTCGATCAGCGCCGAGTTGCGGGCGGCACAGCTTTGTGAAGATCTGCGGCTTGATTCGCTGGACGTGATGACGGTACGGCGTACGTACGCCGCCAACTGGTTCGACCGCTTGCGCAGCAATGCCGTGCTGGCCAGTCCGGATTCCGACAGGGACCAGGTGCAGCGCCAGTTCCGGTTCGCGCAAAGCCGGATCCGCGCCAGACATGCAATCCAATGCCATTACTCGATTCGCTCCGGTGACGTGCCGACGGCGATCATTGGCATGGCCGATGAAACCGATGCCGGCATGATCGTTGTCGGCCATGAGAGGCGTAGCCGCCTTGGAAATTTACTGGGTTCGACGGCGGAACGTTTATTGGGCGTGGCCGACCGGCCATTGCTGCTGGTGCGGAATCAGCCATGCAGCCCGTACCGGACGGTGCTGATTCCGGTGGACTTTTCCCTGGAAGCGCTTAACGCCGCGAGACTGGCGTTGTCGATCGCCCCGGATGCGCACCATGTATTTTTGCATGCGTTTCGCATGGGAGAAGAAGGGCAGATGCGCGAGGCCGGGCTGAGCGAAGCTGTTATCGGCGACTACCGTAGTAAGCGCTGGGCACAGGCTGCGCAGGACCTTGAGCAGTTCATCGCGGAACTCGGGCCTGTGCGACAAACGATAACAGGTGAAATCGCCTATGGCTGGACGGTGCCGATGATCGCTGCCGTCGCGAACAAGATTAATCCAGACCTGATTGTGCTGGGCAAGCATAGCGCTTCTCGCACGGAAGAGTTTTTGACCGGGAATGTGACCAGGCGCGCGATCAGCCAGACATCCGGCGACGTACTGGTAATTCCCAGAATGGATCCCGGTAAAGACAGCTGGTTCGAGCGACCGGCGGCATAGTAAAGGAGTGGAAATGAAAGATAAATTACTTGATTCACGCCCGATAGCTTCTGCACTGCGACATAAATCGCGGCGCGATATCAAACATAAAAGACGTTTGGCCATGACCCTGGTCGATCAGCGTGCTCGCTACAGGAATGTCGTGCGGATTGTCGCCGCAAGCGCGGTGGCATTCGGGTTCCTGGCCAGCAGCGTTTGGGAATGATTTTTGATTAAAACGTACGGACCGGTGATTGGCAATCGGGGGGATGGCCCCGATTGACGTAATCCGTAAGTAAAACCCGTACGTATGCTTACCAATTACGCAAACGCCAGGTATGGCAGATACTTGTTCCAATACCCTGGCCTTGCATTTCTAACTGAAATAGATTTATAGATATGAACGCCCCTTTAGAGATAGAGCAATTCAAATTTATCGTGACGACCTTCGATCTGGAACGGATCGAAGAGTACTGCTCGAATTTCAATTACCGAAATCTCGATGAGATCAAATCATTGAGGGAAAAGCTGGACCTTGCGGACATCGTGTCGCCTCAGGAAGTGCCGGCGGACGTGGTGACGATGCATTCGACTGTCACGTTCTTTGAGCGTGCGGCGGATGCGGAGTACCAATATACGCTGGTGTATCCTGGGGTGGTAAATCCCGCCGGTACGATATCCGTCTTTACGCCGGTAGGCAGCGCATTGCTCGGCATGTCGAAAGGACAAACGCTCAACTGGCGCATGCCCGGCAGGCGCGAGCTATGCCTGCGCGTTCTCGATGTGACCAATCAGCCGGAAGCGGCGGGCATGTACTACAGATAGCCACTGCCGGCTTCATTCACACCCTACGGGCCTGGAGGAAGGAGCATGCCGGTCTTTTCGGCGAACTGCTCCTTTTTCCAGCCGCTTCCCAGTAAAACCATCCGCGTGTGCAGATCGCCGAGGGCATGATGTTCGATTTCCTTGCCCAGAAACTGTAGGCGCTTGTCCCGCAACTCGACATAAAACAGTTCATGCCGACTTCCCAGCGAATGCCACAAGGCGTGCGCGGCCGGCGACTGGCGAGCGCCGCTCACGAGGCATTGCCCATTTTTCTCCAGCCACCATCGATAAACCGCAGTCGCGATACCGCGGCGCTGATAGGCGTCGTGATACTTGGAATGCGGGGCGCGCAAATGCTTGTCCGCCCGCTTGTCGAGTTCTATCAATCGATTGAACACGGTGTATCCTGCCAGGCGCTGGCGTACCGTGTCGCGAACGTAAACGTAGTGTTCGCCATCGCTTTCGCGATAGTGGAATGCCAGGCCGGGGTAGGGGATGTCAAGCAAAGGCAGATCGTAAAGCGCATCGCCTGGACGATTCAGGCGGCGATTGATAACGTCCAGCTCATTTTGAAAACCGGACGATTCGCGCTCGACATCGATGCGCAGTCCCAGCGGGAGCAGATGCCAAGGCAAGCAGGGTAATGTCAAGCTATGCAAAATGCCTCCAAATTCCAGGCGGGGCAGGCGGGGGATTGCCAATTCGCGTCCGCCGCTAAAGTCGGTCACCGGGTTTGCCGGCCCACCATCCGCTCATCAGGCGATTCGGCTTGTTAGCGGCCTTAACCTGGGCGCTCGTTTTCCAGTCTTCGATGTGCACCATCAAGCCGGCGTATATCCCGTAGCCGTCGCCGACCTGTATTTCCTCTCCGGCCAGCACGCTTTCGCCAGCCTTGATGGCGCCATCGGTGAGGATGTTCCTGCCGGCCCTGATGCCCCATTTCGTTTCGAGATGGCTGATGCTCCGGATATCTTCGCCGGCCTCGATGCCCTGTTCGGCGCGAATGCCGCCCAGGCTATTGATCGATCCGCCGATTCGTATGCCCTTGCCGCACTGGACCGAGCCTTTGACGATGGCATCCTGTCCGACATGCATGGCGCCGGTGACGGTCAAGTCGGCCTCACATATCAAGTCCCATTCGCAACGCAGGTCACCGCCTGTCTTTAGTATTCCCTGGACTTCGATGCCCCATGCAGCCCTGACGTCGCCCGTGACGTCCATCGAGCCACCGCTGCGCACGCTGCCGGCAACCCGGATATCGTCGCCGCACGCGATGGACTGCCCGGCGTGAATGCCACCACCGGCACGAATCCCGCGTCCCGTGCATAAGGCCGTGTCGACTTCTATGTTTCCTTTTACTTCAAGCGTGCCGGCAAACACGATAGCGTCGGCATCGATGCTGTCTACCGCAAGCACTGCATCGGTCGGGCCGAACTGATTCAGCAGCCAGATGGCGTCGTTGACACGTCCTGCGGCGACGAGCGAGTCGAGCAGCGGCTGATAGTCGGAACCTTCGTGGTGGTGACGCAGAAACCATCTGAATCCATCGGTGCATGGGCGCTTGGATTTGATGAATTCCTTGGTGAGATCCATGGTGTTTCGAAAATAAAGTGAACCCGCCAGGAGTCGCGCGGATAACCTGGGCCCGGTGTTCCGTGGCTTGGGAGCTGAAAAGGCCAGCAGTCAAGAAAGCGATCTAGTATCGGCTTTCCTGGCGGATTTTTAAATTCGGGAACGTACGTACGTGTTTTGCTTAGCAAGGTCGACTTGCGCCAGGCGAGTGAAATGAAAGCTGGCGCAAAACGCTGGCTGGCGCGTTTTTCAGGCGTGGTGAATTATGCAGACGGCGCACTGCCGGTAAGCGCTGACGCCAAGGGGGATAATTTGCTGGAAGGCGCGCAAGTGACTCGTGCGCCCCGGGGCGGACTCCGGCTAATCGCCCCGGGAATTTCAGGCAGACAGGTGTTGGACTTACTTGCGCGGATGTTTCGGGCCTTGCATGGGCGGGCCGTTTCGGCCGCCGCACGATGGCGTCAACAGAAACGCGCGGAAGCGCTCGTCTCCCCTGATGTAACCATAGCCGACGATCTGGCCGCTGTTGTTAATGGCGGTCGCCTCCAGCAGAACCCATCCCGAATTACGAACTTCCGGCAGGTGGTTGAGGTTGATCATCCTGCCGTTCTCATACAGGAAAGCCTGCGAATACGTACTGTAGTTGAGTGGATCATAAGGCAGATTGTTGACCCTGCTGGATCCCACGATCTGGCCGGCATTGTTGATGGCTTTCGCCACGCTGGTCGATCCGCCCAGTGTGCCCAGGTCCCTCATGGCACTGCCGTCATGGAAAAACGCATGCGACCGGTTATTGCCCGCAAGGTCACTGGTTCCGACGATGTGGCCAGTATCGTTGATGCCGTAGGCAGTGCTGTTGGCGCCGCCCAGCGTGCCGAGGTCGATCATCCTGCCGCCGCGATAGACAAAGGCGCGCGTCGCCGCATCGCCGGCGACCTGACTGGTTCCCACCACGTAGCCGCCGGTGTTGATGCCGTAGGCGCTACTGTTGCTGCCGCCAAGGGTGCCGAGATCCGCCATCCTGCCGCCGCTGTAGAGAAAGGCGCGATAGGGGGCCGGATCGGTTCTGGGATTAGCGCCGGGAGTAAAGCTTGCCTGGCTTCGTCCGACCAGCTGGCCGGCGTTGTTGACGGCATAGCCATAGCTGTTGCTGCCGCCAAGCGTGCCGAGATCGCGCATGGCGCCGCCGCTATAAATAAACGCGTGATTTATTGCAAAATTGCCGCCGAATTCGACGTAACTCGTACCGGCAATCTGCCCTACGTTATTGATCGCATATCCTGTCGCACTTGCTTCGGATGTCGGGCCCATCAGGGTGCCCAGGTCAGTCATGGTGCCGCCGTTATACAGGAAGGCGTGATTGCTGGGTTCCCCTGTGAAGGATGTGATGCTGTCTCCGACAATCTGGACGGAATCGTTGATGCCGAATGCGCGGGCGGTTTCAAAAACGATCGGACGGGGCGATTGATTTTTCAGGGTGCCCAGGTCGGTGAAGGCATAACTTCCGGATGCGGCTTGCGATGGTGCTGCCAGAACGGTTAAGGCGCCAGTGCAGAGAGTTAGACAGAATTTATTCCAGGACCACTTGCTCATTTCCTCTCCTTAAGGAGTTTCGCCTATGAAAAATTTTTTCTAGCGAAACATTGAATGTGGACATGCCACTTTGGTAATTGCAAGCCGGACTTGTTGATGACAAGAGGCTATAAATTGCACGATCGTGCAAAGGGCAGCGTACCTTTTGGCAGCCTTGAGCAAATGACCTTAATCAATGCTTTTGGTCAGTAGTGGAAAATAGGAATTGATTTTCATGCAGCGGATATGTGGCGTGTAACAAAAATCGAGCCTGTTCGATTTTTGAATTCAACTTGTGAATATCTCGCCAACGGGAATTTATTTGTTGTCGCCAACGCCTGAAGTTTTGATCCGACCGAAATTTGTCCTAATGTCCGAATGATTTCGACCGAGCTGATGTTCATCAGTCACCGCAAAGCACGGTTCACCAAACGCTACCCCAGCTTGTTGTCCGCGACATGATGGTACGGGTTTTCAAACTGATGGGCGCCGTCTTCAGGCGGATGCTCACTTTGCTGCATGAAATTGATATGGCTGTTTCCGGAAAAACCGCGCGGTAAGCTGTTAGAGTGTCGTGGTTTTTTATGCAACACCCGCAGATATTTCCCTTCAAAATAAAGGAGAAACAAGATGGTCAGCAAGAACACGATTTGCCTTTGGTATGACGGCGCCGCGCTCGAGGCCGCGACATTTTATGCCGAGACCTTCCCGGACAGCGAAGTGGTAGCGGTCCATCGGGCGCCCGCTGATTATCCCTCGGGTAAAGAGGGCGATGTGCTGACGGTCGAGTTCACGGTCATGGGCATTCCTTGTCTGGGTTTGAACGGTGGGCCGGTATTCAAGCATAGCGAGGCATTTTCCTTCCAGGTGGCCACCGATGACCAGGCTGAAACAGATCGCTTGTGGGATGCGATCGTTGGAAACGGCGGCCAGGAAAGCGCCTGCGGCTGGTGCAAGGATAAATGGGGATTGTCGTGGCAGATCACGCCGCGCGCCTTGACTGCGGCGATCACCGACCCCGACCCCGCCGCTGCGAAGCGTGCGTTCGAAGCGATGATGGAGATGACAAAAATTGATATCGCACGGATCGAAGCGGCTCGGCGCGGCTGAGTGTCTGCCTGGCGGGCGCGGAGGCCAACGCAACAGGAAGCCGGAAGCAAACCGCACCGCGATTGCATGCCTGCCGGACGTGCCGGTCGGTTGCAGCCCGCTTGCTGTCTGCTGAGCGCCCGCTTCTCGCTCAATTACTTCAACGGACAACCTACCTCACATAAAATGGCGGGACGCCGTAGATTTCAAGCCCCGTTTGCGTGACGACCGGGGTTGCCCAGAGGTTGGAGTAGGACTTCTGAGCACATGTGCCATCGTATTGCCGTTCCGATCTGATTGCATATTGCTGAAATGTTGGATTCTCGTCGCTGATATAGGCAGTCCAGGCGTCCCCCTGTTTGGTGGGCGCGAAGTAGAAGTGGGAGCCGTGTGCCGGAGGACTGTAAGGCGCCGCAGCGGCAGGCGATGCGGCACCTTCGCTGACGGGCGCGGTCGGCGAAGCGCCGATCAGGGCTTGGCCGGTGCAATTTGCCGACTCGTAGTAAAGCGGCACAAATCTCCAGGTCAGGCCGCTCGATACTGGGCGTCGTAGCGTATAGTCCCAGTGCGCGTCCGTATAAATCCTGACTGTCTGTCCGCCATACAGGACAACCACGGAATCACCCTTGAATTGCCCGATTTCCCTGCCTGTACTGTCGACAAGGTCTGGCTGGGCTTGCGCCCAGGCGGCGGATGTAGCTGCGGCAACCATGGTGAATGCTGTTGCGCGAATAAATTTGTTCATGGTGTTCTCCACTTGCGCGAATTTCGATCGTGAGCATTTTGAAAATCAAGGCTCACGATTCAGCCTAGCGCTTGCTTTTCCGTTTAGAAGAACGTTCAGGAAATATGGGCCTGATCTTTATCAAGCTGTAGCAAATGAATTTGAACTTCCCATTGAGGACAAAACGGTCCGCCCGGCAATTCAGGAACTGTGCGGTGCAGATTTGAAATGGTGTGAGAACATGGTTGTCGTGCTTTCGCAGGCGAGGTCGACCTCCATGGTCCACGCCTCGCGTTCTAGCTGCGATCGGCTTCTCGATCCCGGCCCAGATCGGACACCTGGAGCTTGTTACCGGCTTTCCTCTGACACAATGGCGCGGTCCAATTCCGCCAGAATCCTGTGCGCGGCTTTTACGCGCGCGGCGACGGGATAGTTTTTATTGGCCAGCATAACGATGCCAATGCGCCGGGCAGGAATAAATGCCACGTAGGCGCCGAATCCATTCGTCGAGCCGGTTTTATTGAACAGCATGTCCTGTCGCGAAGTCCGAGGTGCAACGAGCCGGGTTACCGGTGCCGCTTCATATGTCATTCGCGGGGAATTACCATCGAGAAGACGCCGGAGCGAAGTCGGATAGGTGTACATTTCCCATCCCAGTCCCTGTCGCATGTCGCCGGTATCGAAATATGCGCTCTGCGTTGCGGCCACCGCCTCGCTGAAATCCTTGTCCAGCGCCTTGCTATCGATCTGGGCTTCGGCAAACCGGATCAAATCGGCGGCGGACGTTTTCACGCCGTACGCTTCGGAATCCAGGACGCCCGGACTTACCCGGATCGCCTTGCCATCCCCGGCGTAGCCCCAGGCATAATCATTCATGCGCTCATTCGGAATCCTGAGATAAGTATTGCGTAGGCCGAATGCGGGAAACACCGTTTTTTCCATCAGGGTGTCAAACGGCTGGCCGATGCTTTTCGCCGCCAGGTGGCCGCACAGGCCGATACTGGGATTCGAATACAGGCGGCGGGAGCCGGGAGGGAATTCAGGGCGCCATGCCTTGAAATACGAAATCATCGTCGCCGAATTCGTGACCGACGCCGGGAACTGCAAGGGCAGGCCGCCCGCGGTGAACGTGCATAGTTCAAGCAGGCTGATTGCGTCGAAACTGCTGCCGGACAGTTCATCCAGATAACGACCGGCGCTATCCGCGAGAGATAGATTGCCGCGCGCATGCGCATATGCGACGAGCGTTGCGGTAAACACCTTGCTGACCGAGCCAATCTCGAAAAGCGTGTTTTTGGTGACCTTGGTTCCTGTCTCTTTCGAGGCTACGCCATATTGAAAGAATTGGCGCTTTCCTCCAAAAGTGATGGCAACGGCCATTCCCGGCACGTCGTTCTCCGCCATCACCGAATGGATAGTTGTATTGACAACTTTCTCGATAGCCGGGCGCTCAGCGGTCTTGCCGGCGAACGCATTCGCTGCAAGTAGCGCGACAGCAGTGGCGATGAGGCGATTAAGGCGCGATGGCATCGACGCGTTTCACCAGCAACTGGTCAATACGGTAGTGATCCACGTCGACCACTTCGAAGCGCATGCCGGCATATTCGACGCTGTCGGTCGGCTTGGGCACTTTGCGCAGCATGTACATCATGAAACCGGCGGCGGTTTCATAATTTTCCTCTTCAGGCAGCGATCCCAGGTCGAGCATGCGCTTCATGTCGGCCACCGGCGTGCTGCCGTCGACCAGCCACGAGCCGTCATTGCGCTGCAGGATCTGGTTATTGACTTCAATCGCGCTTCCCCAGTTGCCCATTACGGTCAGCATGATATCGCTGAGGGTAATCACGCCGACGACGAGCGCATATTCATTGATCACTACCGCGAAGGTTTCCTTTGTCGCGCGGAAGCGGTCGAGCAGCTCCGACAGGGTCAGCGAATCCGGAATGATCAGGACGGTACGGATGCTGGATTCATTCAGCTGGAACACCGACTGCTTGTTCAGGAGTCGCACCAGGATGTCTCTCGTATCGACATAGCCGATGACCCGGTCGATCACGCCGTCGCACACCGGGAACTTGGATAAAGGATACGAGGCGATCTTCTGGCGAATGCCTTCTTCGCTTTCGTTCAGGTTGAAGAAGACGACGTTATCCCGCATGGTCATCGTCGAGGTGACGGAGCGGGATTCCAGTTCGAAGACGTTCTCGATGAAATGCTGCTCCTGTTTCTGCAGCACGCCGGCCTGCGCGCCGGCTTCGACGACCGCTGATATTTCATCGAAGGTAATCCGGTCTTCCCGCGTCGTCTCGATACGAAACAGCCGGAACAGGAGGTTTGCCACCAGGTTGAGCGCCCAGGACAGCGGCCGGCAGATGCGGATGATGAAAAGTACGGGATGAATCACGGCGACCGCGATGCGTTCCGGCGCGATCATCGCCAGGCGTTTCGGCATCAGGTCGGAAAACAGGATGAACAGCGTGGTGACGAACACAAAGGAAAGCGCGAAAGCGATGTTTTCGGCGCCTGGGCCATCGTACACCGCCGATAGCCATTCCATGAAAAAAGGACGCAGCGCGCCTTCGCCCAGAATGCCGCCCAGGATAGCGATCGCGTTGAGTCCGATCTGTGACGTGGCAAAGAAGTCGGCGGATTGCGTCTGCAGGGCCATGACCTTCAGGGCGCGCTCGTCGCCGGCTTCGGCCAGCAGTTTAAGTTTGATCTTGCGGGCGCCGGCTAACGATATTTCGGTCAGGGAAAGAAAGCCGGCAGCAAGCACCAGTACCGCCAATAGGGAGAGATGTTGGAACAAGCTCACAAGGCACCTGATACAGTAATTTGGGTCATTTGAATTGACCTGGAACCGCGTCATCCTGATTCACCGCACAGAAGCTTGGCAGTCTTGCCGAAAGAATCTTGAAGAATGGATAACGCGCCTATTACTTTAACATATGGCAAGTGTTTGAGTCGGTGGGCCAGGTCGAGCGCTATGTTTTATATGACAAATTTCCCCATGGTTTTATACCCATGTCTGCTTGCAGCTTCCCCATGCGAGCAGGCTTTGGCGCCAACCGTATGATTACGCCATCTGCTTCGGATGCAAATAGTTCGCATCCGAAGTAAAATGGCCGGTGATGGAAACCTATGACCAAACACTAATGGCGCTGACTATGGCGTTGACGCAAGTTTCGCGCTCCTATAAATCTGCAGCCGACAAGTTCGCGGCCGGCTACGAGTTGTCGCAGGCAACCGTGTGGCCGGTCATCATGATTGCCCGCCTTGGCGGTTGCGTGCGGCCCGGGCAGCTGGCTGATGCGCTGGGACTGGAGCCCTCGTCGATTGTGCGTTTGATCGACCACCTGGTTGACGCCGGCCTGGTCAAGCGCAGCGAAGACGCCAGCGATCGCCGCGCCAGAGCCCTCAGGCTGACTAGCGAAGGCAAGCGCCGGGCTGTGCAGCTGGAAAAAGCATTGGTCATCTTTCGACGTGAATTATTCCAGGGGATGCCGGAGTCGGACGTCAAGGCCTGTCTCAGGGTTCTGCATTCGCTGGGCGCGGCAGTTGATGGTTATGAGGCTAGAGCGAACGCCAAAGGCGCATAACCTATGAGCTGGCCCAACCGGAATGAGCTGATATATTCGCTGAAATGCTTTGCCGCGGCGATGCTCGCGCTGTACATCGCCTTGCGCATCGGCTTGGCGAGGCCGTTCTGGTCCATGCTGACAGCTTATGTCGTGGCCCACCCGCTGTCAGGCCCGGTGCGTTCGAAGGCGGTCTATCGCGTTGCCGGCACCTTCGTCGGCTCATCGATGACCATCGTCATGGTGCCGCTCCTGGCGAATGCGCCCGAAATCCTGTCCCTGGCTTTGGCTTTGTGGGTGGCGGGATGCCTGTATGTTTCTTTGCTGGACCGTACGCCGCGTGCCTATGCGTTCATGCTCGCCGGCTATACAGCTGCGTTGATCGGCTTTCCCGCCGTGATTGATCCCGCCACCATCTTCGACGTGGCGCTGGCCCGGGTCGAGGAGATCATGCTCGGCATTCTCTGTGCCACGGTGATTCACAGCCTGTTCTTTCCTCGCAGTCTAGGCCCGGTGCTTGCGAGGCGGCTTGAGCGAGCCGTCATTGATGCCAGAAAATGGATGCAGGATGCATTGCGGGGCGCATCGCAGGATGGGGAATCACGCGACCGCGGCAAGCTGGCGGCGGACATTACCGAGCTGCGCCTGTTGTCTACCCATCTGCCGTTCGATACCTCGCATCTGCGCTGGACGTCGAGTGCCATCGGCCAGCTGCATGACAGGCTGTCGGCACTGGTGCCCCTGTTGTCGGGGGTTGAAGACCGCGTGCGTGAGTTGCGCAAGATTCATCCCGAGTCGCTGTCAGGCCCATGGAGCGCGGCACTGGAGCAGGTAGAGCAGTGGGCGCTGCAGGATGCGAGCGATCTGGCAAGCGATGCTTCCCGCGCCGCGGAACTGCGCGACACCATCCTTGCGCTCGCGCCGCCAGTCAATGCCGATACGACCTGGGAAGAGGCGATGAAGATCAATCTGGCCGTGCGCCTGGTTGGATTGACATATGCGTGGCAGGAGTGCCGCCAGTTGCGGCATGAAATCGAAGCCGGGCTGAAGGGACATCCCGTGGCGACGAAGGAAGAGCGCATACGCCTGAGTCCTAGCGTGTTGCATCGGGATCGCGGCATGGCCTTGCTTTCCGCCGCGGCGGCAGCGATTGCCATCATGGCTTGTTGCGCATTCTGGATCGTTACCGCCTGGCCCCTGGGTTATGCGGCCGCCATGATGGCCGCCGTGTTTTGCAGTCTCTTTGCGACCCAGGACGATCCCGTGCCCGGAATGAAGCTATTCATGCAATTCACGCTATGGTCGATTCCGATGTCGGCGCTGTACTTGCTGGTCATCCTTCCAGCCGTACATAACTTCGAATCGTTGTTGCTGGTATTGGCGCCGCTTTATATCGTGCTGGGCGTGTTGATTGCGCGGCCGAGCACCGGAGGAAAGGCCATGGCCTTCCTGTTTGGCGTGTCCGGGACGCTTAGCATGATGGACACGGGCACGGCGGACTTGGCATCTTTCCTCAATTTCACAATCGGGCAACTTGCGGGCATTGGTGCCGCCATGTTGTTTACGCGCTTGTTGCGCACGGTGAGCGCAGAACATACGGCCCGCCGCTTACTGCGTGCCGGGTGGCGCGAGCTTGCCGGCCTTGCGCGTTCGGCGCGCCCGCCGTCCGTGACCGAGGTTTCCGCGCGCATGCTTGATCGCATCGCATTGCTCACGCCACGGCTAGCCATGGCGCCTGTCCATGAAAATCTTGTCGCAGTGGATGCGTTGAGGGACTTGCGCGTCGGCCTGAATATGACGCAGTTGATAACGAGCCCTGAGGAAATCCGCCGGCGGCTGCCGATTTTGCATGTTTTGCTAAATAGCTTGTCCGAACATTTTCGGACCATGCCTGATCGACCGGCAGCGGCTGAGCCGGGTTTGCTCGATAAGCTGGACGAGGCGCTGCAGGAAACTTGCGCCCTGGCCCAGCGCGACATGGTGGCGGCGCTGGTCGGCATCCGGCGGGATTTGTTCCCGGACGCCCGGCCATATCAGATGGCATCGGCAGTGGAGAAAGGACTATGAGCGGCGAGTTTAACCTGTATGGCTTGTACGTGCCCTGGCTGTTGGTGCAATCGCTGCTGGCCCTGGCGCTTTCCCGAGGCATGTCGTGGGTTCTGGCGCGTCTCGGCTTTTACCGCCTGGTCTGGCACCCGGCACTGTTCGATGCGGCGCTGTTCGTTCTTATTCTGGGCGCGCTGGTATTTCTTTCTTCGACCGGATTTTATTAAATGGCGAGCAAATTTTCTCTAGCGGCGATCGGCCGAATTTCGGTAACTCTGTTACTAGTGGCAGCAGCAATTCTGGTGGGCCAGCGCCTCTGGCGCCACTATGAGGTCGAACCGTGGACACGTGACGGAAGGGTAAAAGCCTATGTCATCCAGATCGCGCCGGACGTGACCGGTCCGGTTGTTGCCGTGCACGTGCACGACAACCAGCAAGTCAAAGCGGGCGATGTCCTGTTTGAAATCGACCGCGCGCGTTTCGAACTGGCGCTGCGGCAGGCGGAGGCCTCGGTACAGGGCGCGCGCGCCACCCTGGCGCAAGCCCAGCGTGAAGCCCGCCGAAACGCTCAATTGCGCGACCTGGTAGCGCAGGAAGTGCGCGAGCAGGGACTGGCGAAAGTGGATCAGGCGCAGGCGCAGCTTTCCCAGTCGCTGGTCAACCTCGAGACGGCCAAGCTGAATCTGGCGCGTACGCGCGTCGTCACGCCGGTTAATGGCATTGTCACCAATCTCGATTTGCGGCAGGGCGCCTATGTCACGGCCTCTCGTCCGGTGCTGGCGCTGATTGACAGCGATTCATTCTACGTAGAAGGATATTTCGAGGAAACGAAGCTGCCGGCGATTCATGTCGGTGACCGCGTATCTGTGTCGCTGATGGGGCAAAATGACGATCTTTCCGGGCATGTCGACAGTTTTGCGGAAGGCATCGTCGATCGTGACCGCAGCACGGGGAGCAATCTGCTGCCGAACGTGAACCCGACGTTCAACTGGGTACGGCTGGCGCAGCGGATTCCCGTGCGGATTGCCATCGACCGCATTCCGCCGGGCGTGCGCCTGGTGGCAGGGCAGACTGCTACCGTCAAGGTGCTCGCAGGCAGCAAGGAATCCCGACAGGCGCCGAAGGATGACGCGAAATCATGAGGAAACCCTTCATCTTGCGATGGCTTGTCTGGCGCACGCTGTGCGCTGTGGTTCTGTGTGCCGCCGCGACTGCCTGCACCGTGGTCGGCCCGAACTATCATGTTCCGGAAAATGCAGCCATCCATCGGAACGCCGCAGCCGCCGGATTTGATGCCGGCAAGGAGACATCCTTCTCGGCGAATCCTTTGCCGCCAAAATGGTGGCAGCTATATCGCGATCCGAAGCTCGACAGCTTGATCGAGAAAGCCTTCGCCGCCAATACCGACTTGCGCATCGCCGCCGCCAATCTGGCGCGCGCGCATGCAGCACTTGAGGAAGTGGCCGACGCGCGCAATCCTGTCATCACCGCCAACGCCGGACCGAATTATGGCCGCGAGTCCGGGGCAGCCCTTGGTTCGCCCGTGCCTTTGCCCAATCAGGGAGGATACGATGTTGGCGCACGGGTGTCTTACCAGGTCGACTTGTTCGGCAAGATCGCCAGGGCGGTCGAGGCTGCGCGTGCCGACGAGCAGGCGGCGCAGGCTGGCCGTGATCTGGCGCACGTGACGGTGGCAGCCGATACTGCCCGCGCGTATGCCGATGTCTGCTCGACCAATCGGCAAATGAGCGTGGCCCAGCGATCCATCGATTTGCAGAGCAAGTTTGTCGGGCTGACGGAAAAAAGCGTGCGAGCCGGGCGCGGCAGCCCGCTTGACGTCAGCCGGGCACGCGCGCAGCTCGAGCAGTTGCGCGCCGCCTTGCCGCCGCTACAGTCGCAGCATCGGGTCGCGCTTTACCGGCTTGCGGTGCTGACCGGCGAGGTGCCGGGCACGATCGGCAGGGATATTGCCGAATGCCGGACTCCGCCGCGCCTGAATACGCCAATTCCGGTTGGCGATGGCGCCGCGCTGTTGCGGCGGCGCCCGGACATTCGGCAGGCCGAGCGCGCGCTCGCCGGCGCGACTGCGCGCATCGGCGTGGCGACGGCCGACCTGTATCCCAGCATCAGCCTTGGCCTTTCCGCCGGCAGCACCGGCCTGCTATCGCAATTCGGCGCGGCCAATGCATTCCGCTGGAGCCTGGGTTCGCTGATCAGCTGGACTTTGCCAATGACCGGTCCGGCACGCAGCCGCATCGCGCAAGCGGAAGCGGGGAGCGAAGCGGCGCTGGCGCGTTTTGATGCGACTGTTCTGAATGCCTTGCGTGAAACCGAAAGCGCGCTGACAGTCTATGCGCGCGGACTGGATCGCAATGCGCGTCTGAGATCCGCGCGAGACCAGAGCGCGCTTGCTTCGCAACAGGCTCACAAACTATACGACTACGGACGCACCGACTTTCTCACGGCGCTCGACGCCGACCGCAGCCTGGCGAATGCGGAAAGCGCGTTGGCGTCGTCGGATGCGCAATTGGTGGCGGACCAGGTCGCACTGTTTCTTGCGCTGGGTGGGGGCTGGGAATCGGAATCCGGGTTACAAGAGTAATATATTTGCCAACCTCGCGTCCAACCTCGCCAGGGAGGGGATGCCGCGCTAGACGGCGAACTCAGGAGTGTTATTGATGAGTCTATTCCGCACCAAGAATATCGATGCCATGCTGGCAGTGGCTAGTGACGATGGCCTGAAAAAGGTGCTCGGCCCCGTGGACCTGGTGATGATGGGCATCGGCGCCATTGTCGGCACGGGCATTTTCGTGCTGACCGGAACCGGTGCGCTGACAGCCGGCCCGGCACTGACAGTGTCGTTTCTCATCGCCGCCGTGGCCTGCGGATTTGCGGCGCTGTGCTATGCGGAGTTTGCTTCGACGATCCCGGTGTCGGGGTCCATCTATACCTACAGTTATGCCGTGCTGGGTGAAATCGTCGCCTGGATCATCGGCTGGGACTTGCTGCTGGAATATGGGCTGGCCACGTCAGCCGTGTCGGTCGGCTGGTCGGGCTATTTCCAGTCGCTGCTGGCGGGTTTCGGCCTGAACTTGCCGGCCGCGCTTACCGCCGCGCCGGGAGCAGTGCCGGGCGTCGAGACGTTCCTGAACCTTCCCGCCTTCCTGGTCATGCTGACGATTACCTGGGTGGTGTCGTACGGTGTGCGCGAGTCCGCGCGGGTCACCAATCTGATGGTGATTATCAAGGTCAGCGTGGTACTGCTGTTTATTGCCGTCGGCGTCTGGCATGTGAAACCGCAAAACTGGCAACCGTTTGCGCCCTTCGGCGCGACAGGCGTGTTCAATGCTGCGGCACTGGTGTTCTTTGCCTTCATCGGCTTCGACGCGGTTACGTCCGCTGCGGAAGAAGTGCGCAATCCGCGCCGCGATATGCCAATCGGCATCATCGGCTCGCTGGCGGTGTGTACGATCCTGTACATGGCAATGGCCGCGATCATGACAGGCATCGTGCCGTTTGCCAAATTCGCCGGCGTGGACCATCCGGTTTCACTGGCACTGCAGTATGCCGGTGAAACCTGGGTGGCGGGCTTCGTAGACCTCGGGGCGATCGTCGGGATGACGACGGTGATCCTGGTGATGACCTATGGACAGACCCGCGTCATCTTCGCGATGTCGCGCGATGGACTGCTGCCCGAACGGCTGTCGTCGGTGCACCCGGTGCATGCCACGCCTTACTTCGCGACCTGGACGGTGGGTGTCGTGTTCGCATCCATCGCCGCTTTCGTGCCGCTGAATGTGCTGGCCGAGCTCATCAACATCGGCACGCTGGCGGCATTTTCGCTGGTTTCCATTGCCGTGCTGGTCTTGCGCCGCACGCGCCCGGATCTGCCGCGGGCATTTCGGTGTCCGGGTGGCGCGGTGGTGCCGGCTTTATCGGTCGCATTCTGCGTATTCCTGATGGCGCATCTGCAGGCGCTGACGTGGATAGCCTTCCTGGTCTGGATGGCGATCGGGCTGACGATCTACTTTCTGTATGCCCGCCGCAATGCTGTTTTACATAACCATGGCGGTTGATGTTGGCGGGAATAGTGCCTGACCAAGCTGTCATCCGGTGAGGGAAGATGTCAAGGCCTCGTCAAATCGGCATATTGCGGATGCTTGCGGACAAAACTGGCGATGAAGCGGCATGCTGGATTTAACTTCATTTGATTTCTCCTGAGATCGTTCAGCGCAAGTCTTGCCAACTCGTTCCCGTAACCTTTCCCTTTGTACTCATCCAGTACTTCGGTATGGGTAATCGTCATTGTATTGCCCGAAATTTGATAGTGAGCCGTACCGACCAGTTTATCGTTCGCCAGCAGCTCCAGGCGGTGGGCTACGGTATTGTCTTTCAGTATGGTGCCTTCCATGGTTCTCCAATGGGTGTTTCAGGTGGATGCAGTCGATCAGGAAATGTGACCAAATGCGTCTGAAGCTGGCTACTCGTACACGTCAGAATCGGCGTTGCGTATAGAAATTTGCCTGCCGCCGTGCTCGTCGCCTTCTTATCAGATAGCGTACCGCCAGGAAGACAATGCCCAGCAACAAAAGAGCCCCATATGGATTGCCTTCCGGCTGTCGAGCCTGTGGAGCGGCATTCGATTGCTGATTGTTATTACCGGTCTCGTCCGTCCAGTCGCCGCTGGCACCGCTACTCTGGGCCGCGTTATCTCGTGAGATCAAAGAGCCCAAGCCCATGCCTATCAATGCTCCGGTGAAGAAGCCGCCGAATCCGCTGTTGGCCTGCCTGCGAGGCGGCGGAGCTGGCACTGCCGGTTGCGCGGACTGAGGACTTGCTACGGGCGGAGCAGGCTGTCTTTGTTGGACCGGCGGTGCCGGTTGCTGGCGCTGCACTGGTGGCTGCGGCGCAGCGCGTTGCCGCATCATCTGCGAACTCCTGCCGAATGATCTGCCACCTCCAATGCGCCTGGCGTAGGATTCCGGCACGAGAAGGGTCAGCGCCGCGAAAATCAAAAGGAATTTTGCAATGGAGGCTCGCATCACTTGAATCCTGTCTATTTATTCCTTGATGCATGACTTTGTCTATTTCTTGGAGAGGCACCCTCTAAAAACGTTCTGGAAAATATGCGTATGTTCAGCACTGAGAATGACGGGATCGAGTGGACGGCTAGCTGAGTCGAAGAAATGAGTGTAGCCGGCAAAGAGCAAGAAAATTCCGTTTCGCAACCAGCGGAAATCAAGCTTGATATTTGTTATATTTAATAACTTTTTGTCCGAATTTTTTTGCCAGCCAGAAGGGGGAATGCTGTGCGCCTAGCCGACTTCATTCTTGATCAACTTGATGCCATCCTTTCGGAATGGGAGGACTTCGCACGTACAATGAAGCCTGCGTCGCTCACCATGACAAGCAAGGAGCTGCGAAACCACGCTTCGATCATGCTCAAGATCATTGCAGAAGATCTTCGCACACCACAGACGCTGGATCAGCAATTATCCAAGTCGCGCGGAGACGGAACCCGGACAACAGAAACCGACGCCGGCGAGCAGCATGGCATTGCCCGGCTGGAGTCCCGGTTCACGATAGAGCAGCTCGTTTCGGAGTATCGCGCTTTGCGTGCCAGCGTCCTGCGTCTTTGGGCGGAGTCGAACAAGTCACCTCGTGTGGCAGATATCGAAGACATCACCCGATTTAACGAATCAATCGATCACCTCCTCACCGCTTCGATAGTGAGCTTTGCGCAAGCAACAAGACGTGCGGCGGAATTGGAAAAGCAGCGCAAGGATGAATTTCTGGCGATGCTGGCGCATGAGTTGCGCAATCCGCTTTCCCCCATCAGCGCAGCCGCGAGCTTGTTAAAAGTCGCCAAAAACGACGTGGCAATGACGGTTAACGCCAGCAATATCATTGCGCGGCAGGTGTCGCATATGGCGACCCTGATCGACGACTTGCTGGACGTGTCGCGCGTCACGCGCGGCATGGTGAATTTGAACATGGAACTGTTCGACATACGCCGGATTATTGATGCAGCCTTAGAACAGATAGAACCGCAAGTTCGGGCCAAGCGCCATCAGTTAACCGTCTCAAGCATTTCCGGGGACGCCATTGTACGGGGCGATATGAAGCGCCTGGTGCAAGTCTTTGCCAATCTCCTGGGGAATGCCGTCAAGTATACGCCGGAGGGAGGCCTTATCCATCTGAGACTGAAGCTGAACAAGGAACAGGTATTGGTGACGGTGGAGGACAATGGCATCGGCATGTCGCCTGAGTTCGTTCCGCACGTCTTTGACCTGTTTGCGCAGGCCGAACGCACATCGGACCGCTCCGCGGGCGGCCTGGGCTTGGGGCTGGCACTGGTAAAAAGCCTGGTGGAGCAGCACGAAGGAGAAGTCAGCTGCGTAAGTGGGGGCGTAGGTAAAGGCAGCCAATTTACCGTGTGCCTTCCGCGCCAGTCTGGGCATGAAAATCAGCTTGAACGGCGCAGCATGCCGCGCGAACAGGTTGCCGCCGGCAAGGCGTTGAAGATCCTGGTGGTGGACGACAATATCGATGCCGCGCAGTCGCTCAGCCTGCTGTTGTCATCATCCGGGCATCAGGTCTTAACCGAGCATCAGGCATGGCCTGCACTAGAGGCGGCGAGAACGGAGAAGCCTGACGTATGCATTTTGGATATCGGCTTACCCGACATGGATGGTACCGAACTGGCGCGGCAGCTGCGTGCATTTCCGGAGACCGCCAAAACCTTTCTCATTGCGTTGACCGGGTATGGTCAGCCCCAAGATCGTGAGGATGCGCTGAAGGCAGGTTTCAATCACCATATCACCAAGCCGGTCAATTTCGCCAACCTTTTGAGTTTGCTTGCTTCCGTTCCTTCGGCATGATTGATAGCTGGTGCCGATCATCGTGAAACTCGCTTTATTTCAGGTTCAATCGAATCCCCAATTTGTCGCGCCGGGATTTCAATATGTAACATTTTCTCTCAACTGATTTTGGCAGAGGTACCATGCTGCTTTAAGCTCGCGGTACGTCATGAAAAAATCAGCATCTCTCTCCATCCTCGTTGCAATAGTGTTATCGGGATGTGGCGCGCTAGCGGCGCCATGCCGAGTGACCAGCGCCGCGATCAAGATCATTCCGGTGGTAGGTCATGCCGCGGCACTTCCTACGGATGCGTGCGCGGCAGTCATCGATCCTTGAAATGAAATTTATGCAGCGTCGCGAAAGAGATGGCGCGGTGCCGGCCAGTCACTTTCTCAGCTGGCGAACTCGATGAAATGGTTCACGAAAGTTTCGGGATTCTCGAACTGCGGACTGTGACCGGCATTCGGGTACAGCTTGAGAACAGAATCCGATATGTTCGCGTGGACGTATTCGGCCACTCGGGTTCCGTAAAAGCGGCTCGCGTCGCCGTATATGAGCAGCGTCGGCACGCTGATGGCCGGCAGAACATCGCGGTAATCGTTGGTGGAGAGGCTCTGCCAGGCAACGATCCAGGGTTCCGCCGCAAACGTCCGGAAGGCTTGGCGCCGCGCCTCGAGCATGGCTGCGACCGCCGGATTGTCGGTGATTCCGTCCCGGCTACGCTTGATCAGCTTGTCGATCGCCGTATCGGCGAAGTTGCGGCGCAAATCGGCGATGAAGGCCTCATTGTCTTCTTCCGTATAGCGGCCATACAGCCCCAGGTTCCAGTCAGCGGAGGTGAGCAGCCTGGGCGACTGGTCGATGATGCAAAGCCTGGACAAACGCTGGTCGCCGAATTGCCGGATATATTCCCATGACGTGAGGCCGCCCATCGAATGTCCCATGAGAACAGGGCGCTCCAGCTCGAAAGCATCCAGCAAGTTCTGCACGTCGCGCGCCATGCGTTCAAGCGTCGCATTCGTCGCGGCAGCCTGGTAGGGGCGGGCTTCCCAAACGTAGCAGGTGAATCGCTCCTGCAGGCGCTTCAATATCGTTTGCCAGTCTTGCCAGCGGCCGGTCCACCCGTGCAGGATGACCAGGGCCGGGCCGCTTCCTGCTATGTGCAGCGGAATGCGCATGCCATCGTCTGCAATAAAGTGCTCAGGCGTGCCAGCATTTCTTGTCAATTCGATCTCCTTCAGGTTTCTTCATGAACGGCATCATGGCATTGCTATAGCGCCGGAATCAAGCCGTTTTATTTGCAGGCCGTATCGGTGTTTGCGAGTCTGCGCTTGGCCGATAAAATTTTGTCATGTGTTGGTTGTACATAGCCGTCTGGCAAAAACACATTCGCTCATCTATGAAGCCGCGCAAGCTTTCCTCGACTAGGCGAAACTCAACGCCTTGAATCTTCTCAGTCGAACTGACTGCATCGCAGCGATCGCGCCGGCAAAGCGCGTATTTGCCTATATTTAAGCCGGAAAGTTTCTATGGCTCAGGCATTCAGTCGGCAAGCCGTACTACTGATTAAACTAGGCACCATCGCCATCTCCATTTTTTGGGTCGCGGCAGTTTTGCTGTGGCGATGGGCAATCTCCCCTGCAGGAGGTGTCAATGACGCTATCGCACAGCCGATCCGCTTCAGCCACAAGCACCATGTCGGCGACGACGGTCTTGATTGTAGGTATTGCCACACGTCGGTCGAGAAGGCGGCGTTTGCCGGCATGCCCTCCACGCAGATTTGCCTGAGCTGTCATTCGCAATTGTTTCTGGATTCACCTGCGCTCGCTCCCTTGCACGATAGCGCGGGCACGAACAGGCCGATTCATTGGAACAGGGTGCATGACCTGCCGGACTTTGTGTATTTCGACCACAGTATCCATGTCAATAAAGGCGTTGCCTGTGTCGAGTGCCACAGTCGCGTGGACCAGATGCCATTGACACGGCGAACCGCTTCGCTCGAGATGCAATGGTGCCTGAATTGCCATCGCAGCACCCGGCAGCATATTCGCCCGTTCAGCGAGGTATTCCTGATGCAGGACCAGAAACCGCTTTCACGCGAAGAGATCAGGCAACTCTCAGGCATCTATCAATTGCAAAGCGAGCGCCGCCTGACGGATTGCTCTACCTGCCACCGCTGATGCCATGGATAAGAAGCGGACGATTCCCCTGATTCCGGAAGATCATGGCACGCACCTTCCCGGACGACGTGCTTTTTTGAAAGTGATGGCGGCGTCGGCTGCGCTGGCGAGCGCAGCTTGCAAAGGCCCGCCGCTGGAGCAGATCGTCCCTTATGTCAACATGCCGGAATTGCTCACGCCGGGGCAGCCGACGTTTTATGCCACGGCTTTCATGCGGCGTGGCAGGGCGCATGGCGTACTTGTCGAAAGCAATATGGGAAGACCGACCAAGGTCGAAGGCAATCCTCATCATCCCGCCAGTCTCGGGGCGACCGATGTGTTTGCCCAAGCGTCTGTCCTGCAGCTATGGGACCCGGACCGTTCCCAAACCGTGTTTGAAGGCGAATCGCTATCGACATGGGAGGCGTTTCAACATGTTCTGGCGCAAGAGCGCGCCGGATGGGAGCGTAACGGTGGCGAAGGCTTGCGCATCCTGACTGGTTCCGTCACTTCGCCGACCCTGATTGCGCAATTGAGTGCGCTCCTGCGGCGATATCCGAAGGCTGCATGGCATGTTTACGAACCGCTGCATGATGATCGTGCCATTTTGGCGTCACGCCAGGCTTTTGGAAAAATAGTCGAGCCCCTGTATCGCTTCGATCGCGCACAGGTTGTCGTCAGCTTCGATGCCGATGTGTTCGGCGACTGGCCGGGAAGCATCCCCTATGCGCGCGCCTTCATGCGCAACCGGACGGCCCGGCAGGCCGCATTCTCCAGCAGGGTGTATGCCATCGAGACGACGCCGACTTTGACCGGCGCAGTGGGCGACGAACGGCTCGCCTTGCCGCCGGCCGATATCGAGCGCCTCGTCTGGCGGGTTGCCGCCGCGCTTGGCGTACCCGGCATGGGCCCTGCATCGGCAGAAATCGAAAAATGGGCCCAGGTCCTGGCAAGACAACTGGATACGCATCGTGGCCGTTCGCTCATTGTCGCAGGCGGCACGCTGTCACCGGAGACCCGGACGCTCGTGCATTTGCTGAACGCTCGCCTGGGTAACGTCGGCAATACCGTGTCGTACATCGATGCCGTTGATAGTCCGGCTGAGCCACATGTCGAATCGATTTCGGCGCTGGTGCGGGATATCCATGATGCGAAGGTACGCAGCCTGATTCTCCTCGATACCAATCCAGTCTATAGCGCGCCGGCGGACCTCGCATTCGGCAAGGCTTTGTCCCGAGTGCCGTTTTCCGTGCACCTTGGCTTATATCGCGACGAGACCGGCCGTGCCGCCACGTGGCATTTGCCGCAAACACATTGCTATGAGCACTGGAGCGATGGTCGTGCCTTTGATGGCACGGCAAGCATCGTCCAGCCGATCATCGCCCCGCTGTATCAGGGGCGTTCGTTGCATGAAGTCGTGGAATTGCTAGCCGGTCAAAGCCGCTCCGGCTATAGCCTGGTGCGCGGCTACTGGCAGGACAGACAGGGCAAGCTGGGCAATGCCAATTTCGAGCAATTCTGGCAGACCGCTTTGCGTACCGGCGTTGCTGAACGGAGTTTTTCCCCTTTGCGTGTGCGAGTTCCCGCTATGCCGCCTTTGCCTGTCCTGGTTGACGGTACGACCTTGCAGGCGGTGCTGGTTGCGGATGCGTCGGTTGGCGATGGCGCGTTTGCAAACAATGGCTGGCTACAGGAATTGCCGCGGCCCTTTACCAAGCTAACCTGGGACAATGCCGCGCTGATCGGCTCGGCGACCGCGAAAGCGTTGAAAGTGGAGACCGGCGACGTGGTGCGCTTGCGTGCTCCCGGGCAGCCGCAACTGCAAATCGAGGCGCCGGTCTGGGTGCTTCCCGGACAGGCTGACCTGGTCGTCACGCTACCGGCGGGCTACGGACGCCGTGCCGCCGGTAGCGTGGGCGATGGCGTCGGATTCGACGCCTATATGCTGCTGACCACTGCCGCTGCAAACCAGACGTTTTCTTTATTGATCGAAAAAACAGGGCGGCGACACGAGTTCGCCACGACGCAAGGGCACGCGACGATGGAAGGCCGAGATATCGTGCGCTGGGCGACGCTTGCGGCATACAGGCAAAATCCGCGCTTCGCGACCGATGTCGAGCGCGAGCGCACGCCCGAGGTTTCGCTGTATCCCGAATGGACCTACGACCGCTACAAATGGGGCATGGCCATCGATTTGAATGCCTGCATCGGCTGCAATGCCTGCACGATTGCCTGCCAGGCTGAAAACAATATACCCGTGGTCGGCAAGGATGAAGTGATGCGCGGGCGGGAAATGCACTGGATCCGGGTCGACCGCTATTACATCGAATCATCCGGCAAGCAGCGTACCGTTTTTCAACCCGTGCCTTGCATGCATTGCGAGAAAGCTCCGTGCGAAGAAGTCTGCCCGGTCGGCGCGACAGTCCACGACAGCGAAGGCTTGAATGTGCAAGTCTATAACCGTTGCGTCGGCACGCGCTTTTGCTCCAACAACTGTCCTTACAAGGTAAGGCGTTTCAACTTTCTGCAGTTTTCCAATCAGAAGGTGGAGAGCCTGAAGGCGGCGCAAAACCCCGAGGTGACGGTACGCATGCGCGGCGTCATGGAGAAGTGCACCTATTGCCTGCAGCGCATCACGCGCGCCAGGCTCGAAGCGGAAAAGCTGAGGCGTCCCCTGCGCGACGGCGAAGTGGTGACGGCCTGCCAGGCGGTGTGTCCGACCGAAGCCATCGTATTCGGCGACTTGAACGATCCGGACAGCCGCGTCAATCATGCCAAGGCATCGCCTCTGAATTACAGCTTGCTTGCCGATTTGAACACGCGGCCGCGTACCACCTATGCGGCGCGCATATTCAATCCGGACCGGGAGTTGGAGTGAACACGCCACGCAATCCGCCGCCGCCTCCTGTTTCCAAGGATATCGGTGTCCTGCGCGCCGGCTGGAGCTATGCCAGCGTGTCGGACAAGATCGCGGATTCGGTTCTTGCCCGGCCCGTACGGTGGCCGTGGCTGACGGCGTTTCTGTTCACCTTCGCCGGAGTCCTGGTGTTCATAGGTGCGACCGCGTACCTGTTTACGAAAGGCGTGGGCATCTGGGGCGTAAACATTCCCGTTGCCTGGGGATTCGCCATCGGTAATTTCGTGTGGTGGATCGGGATCGGTCATGCCGGCACATTCATTTCCGCGATCCTGCTCTTGCTGCGGCAGAAGTGGAGGACGTCGATCAATCGCTTCGCCGAGGCGATGACCTTGTTCGCGGCAGGCATCGCCGGGATTTTTCCGATCCTGCATCTGGGGCGCCCCTGGTTTTTTTACTGGCTGGTTCCTTATCCGGATGTGATGAATGTCTGGCCGCAGTGGCGCAGCCCGCTGGTGTGGGACTTCTTTGCCATCAGCACCTACCTGCTGGTATCTCTCATGTTCTGGTATGTCGGCCTGATACCGGATCTGGCGACCTTGCGCGACCGCGCCGGCGTGGCACCGGCCAGGCGAACCAGTCAGTTCATTTACGGCTTGCTGGCGCTCGGCTGGCGCGGCGAGGCGCGGCACTGGGCGCGCTACGAGACTGCCTATCTGCTTCTGGCCGGCCTGGCGACGCCGCTTGTGGTCTCCGTGCATACGGTGGTGTCCTTCGATTTCGCGGTCGGCAATACGCCTGGATACCACTCGACCATCTTCCCGCCGTATTTCGTCGCCGGCGCCTTGTTTTCCGGCTTCGCCATGGTATTGACGCTTGCCATTCCGCTGCGCCATTTCTACGGCTTGCAGGACTTCATCACGCCGCGCCATCTTGCTAATGCCGCCAAGGTATTGCTGGCAACCAGCCTGATGGTGGCGTACGGCTATGCGGCGGAAATCTTCACCGCCTTTTACAGCGGCGATGAATTCGAGCGCTACATGACGGTCAATCGCTGGGTCGGTCCTTATGCGCCGCTGTATTGGTTCATGCTTGCCTGTAATGTGCTCACGCCGCAATTATTGTGGTGGCGGGCCGTGCGTCACAGGGTCTGGCTATTGTTTGTGATTAGCCTGGTCGTCAATCTCGGCATGTGGATGGAACGCTTTCTCATCGTCGTGACCAGCCTGCATCGCGATTTCCTGCCTTCCGCCTGGGGCATGTTCTATCCGAGCGTGTGGGACGTGCTCCATCTGCTGACATCGATCGCGCTGTTCGTGTGGCTGTTCCTGCTGTTCGTGCGGGTTCTGCCGGCGATCTCGATTGCGGAAATGCGCAAGCTCGTGCGTGAAAGCGCGGGAGAAAGCCCATGAGCGCACATGGCATGCTGTTCGAGTTCAGCACGGCGGACGATTTGATAGCCGCCGCCAGGCGCGCACGCCAGGCCGGCTACCTGCATGCCGAAGCCTACTCGCCGTTTCCGGTGGAGGGTCTGGCCGATGCGCTGGGTTTTTCACGCAACCGCGTGCCGCTGGCGACTTTGTTGGGCGGCATTGTCGGCGGCGCCGCAACGTATTTCCTGCAATGGTATACGGCGGTGCACGATTATCCCGTCAATGTCGGCGGACGGCCCTTGCATAGCTGGCCCTCCTTCATCCCGGCGACATTCGAGATTACCGTGCTGGGGGCCGCGATTGCCGCTGTCATCAGCATGCTGAAGATGAATGGCTTGCCGCGCCTGCGGCATCCCTTGTTCGAAGTGCCGGAATTCGATCTGGCTACACGCAATCGCTTTTTTCTCTTCCTGCCGGCTGCTGACGGTGTGTACGACGCTGACCACGCCCGGCGCATCATGAGTGATTTGTCGCCATTGCTGGTACGCGAGGTGTCGGCATGAAGGCAATTCTTTTTCTTGTCCTGCTCCTGGGCTTGTGCGCTTGTGAAAGGGCGATGCAAAACATGTATGACCAGCCGAAGTATAAGACGATGGGGAAGAGCGAATTGTTTGCCGACGGCGCATCGGCGCGCACGCCGCCGGCGGGCTCTGTTCCACAGTCTACGGGAGCATTCGCCGGCACGTCGAGCGGCCGCCTCGGCGAGGAAAACCTCCGGCGCGAAGCGGAGGCGGCCGATGCGCAGGCCATTCCTTATCCGGTCACGCAGCAATTGCTGGCGCGCGGACGCGAGCGCTACGGCATTTATTGCATGCCGTGTCACAGCCCGGTTGGCGACGGCGATGGCTGGATCACGCGGCGCGGCTTTCCGCATCCGCCTTCGTATCATATCGATCGGCTGCGCCAGGCTCCGGACAGGCATTTATTCGATGTGATCACCAACGGCTACGGCATCATGTATCCCTATGCGGATCGAGTCGACCCTTCCGATCGTTGGGCAATCGTCGCTTATATCCGTACGCTGCAGCTCAGCCAGAATGCCGTCGTGTCGACCTTGCCTGCCGATATGCAATCGCAATTGGCCGCGAGAAGAGGAGGGCAAAGATGAGTTTCAGATTACCTCGAAGCGCGGCTGTGCTGGTCCTGGTACTGCTGGCAGTTGCGGCGGCGACTTGGCTGCGCCCAGGCATGATGCTCGGCGCGTATCTGACTGTGTGGTGGCTGTGGATGGGAGTCATGCTGGGCGCGCTGGCCAATGTCTGGCTGCATAATCTGACCGGCGGCGCATGGGGCGAAGCCATCCGCCAGCCGCTCCTGCACTTGTCCAGCAAGGTCTGGATCGCGGCGCTGCTGTTTCTGCCCGTGTTGCTCGGCACGTATGAACTGTATCCCTGGGCCGCCCATGCCGGCGAACCATCCGGCTGGGCCGGGGAATTGTCCGCGCCCGCTTTCAAGCGCACCTGGCTGACGCCGACTTTCTTCTACGGCCGCAGCATTGCCTATCTTGCAGTCTGGTCCGGTCTTGCATACTTGAGCCGGCGCGCCGGCCTTGCCAGGTCCAAGCCGTTTTCTGCGCTGGCCTTGCTCGCATACGGCCTGACTTCAGGCCTTGCCGCGGTCGACTGGGTGATGTCGCTCATGCCGCTGTGGTACTCCAGCGTATTCGGCTGGCTGGTCAATGCCGGGCAAATGTTGGGCGGCATGGCTTTCGGCGTCGCCGTCGTCACGCGTTCGCGTACGCCGCCGTCGGTAAACGTGTCGCGCGACCTGGGCAACCTGCTGCTCATGTACATCATGCTGTGGGCATATCTCGCCTTTTCGGAATTCCTGATTATCTGGGCCGAAAACCTCCCGCATGAAATCGCATGGTATGTGGCGCGCCGGGACTTGCCCTGGCTCGCGGTCGCTTGGGCCCTTGCGCTGGGCATGTTCCTCATTCCGTTATTGTTGCTGCTGTCCCGCGCGCTCAAGCAAACCCCGGTGGTATTGGGATGGATAGCCTCCGCCTTGCTGTTTATGCAATTCATCAATACCTGCTGGCTGGTTTTGCCGTCGCTGCCTATGGCGGCAATTCACTGGCTCTGGGCTTTGCCTCTCACCGCTGCGCCATTCGCTGTGCTCGCGGCGGCTTCATGGCGCGCCAGGAAATTGCCAGCGCATGACAATCGAGCGGGGTTGCATCATGCCTGAAGCGGAAGAAAAGGATGCCATTCACGTACGGGCCATGATGTGGGCGGCGCTTGCCATCATCGTCACCCTGGCGCTTGCCGCGTTTGCCGTCTACTTCGCCTGGGTGATCTGGCGTTCGCCGGCGGTGCCGAATGTGCCCAACGCGCCAATGGATTTCAGCGTTGCCGGCGCCATGCTCGAGAGCGCGCCGCAGCGCGACTATGCATCCTATCTGGCCGAAAAACAAAGAATGCTGACCAGTTACCAGTGGGTCGATGAGCAGGCCGGTATTGCCCGCATCCCGATCGAGGAGGCGTTGCGGCTGATGGTGGAGCGCAGCGGTCCGCAGGCGGCGCAAGGAGGTCGGCGATGATGCGCTGGCTGATTGCCCTGTGCCTGGGATGGCTGACGATGGCTGCTGTGGCCACTCCGCTGGCATTGCCGCCGGCGCCTTCTGCTACCGTCACTCAGCATCTGCAGCGACAGTTGCCGCTCTCGCTGGTGTTCCTCGATGATACGGGCGCCCCTGTATCGCTGGGCGAATTGTTCAGGCACGGCCCGGTCGTGATGATGCTCGGGTACTATCGTTGTCCTAATCTCTGCAGCACGCTGATGGAAGATGCGCTGCAATCGCTCGCTAATGTGCAGCTTCCGCGCGGCACTTACCGCATCATCGCGGTGAGCATCGATCCGAGTGAAACCTCGCAAGTCGCTGCTGCGAAGAAGATCGGGTATTCGCGCATGCTGGGCGAACAGGCGCGCGACCTGTCGCTGTTGACCGGCGACGTGGACGCCATCGCGATACTGGCGCAGGAAATGGGTTTTTCCTATCGATATGATGCCCGCACGGGCCAATATATCCATCCTGCCGGATTGCTGGTCGCCACGGCGGACGGGAAAATTTCCCGCTATTTCATGGGCGTCGATTTTCCGGCCCGCGATCTGCGTCTCGCCTTGACGGAAGCATCCGACGGCCGCATCGGCGCGGTCACCGATCGACTGGCGCTGTTATGTTCGCACTATGATCCCGCGACGGGCCGGTACAGCGTGGCGGTCATGCGCATCGCCGGTTTCGTAAGCCTTGCAGGGTTAGCTGGACTGGCAGCATGGCTGTGGCTGCATGGAAGGAGCCGCCAATGAATACGGCGTTCCATTTGCTGCCAGCGGCCGCTTCGAGCGCCGCTAACCGTTTCGACTTGCTGATGCTGACCCTGGTGCTCCTGACCGGCACGGTTGCCTTTGCGGTGGCCTTCCTCATCGTATGGTTTTCCATCCGCTATCGAAAGGGCTCGCGGGCCGACCGCAGTCATGCGCCCACAACCGGCCGACGCATTGAGGTCGCATGGGTCATCGTGCCGTTGATGCTGTTTTTATGTGTCTATGCCTGGGCTGCCTACGATTACCTGCAGCTTTACCGCATTCCGTCCAATGCCATGCCGGTGTTCGTGGTGGCCAAGCAATGGATGTGGAAACTGGAGCATGGCAACGGCCGGCGCGAAATCAGCGAACTGCACGTGCCGGTCGGTCAGCCCGTGCGCCTGGTGATGACTTCTCAGGACGTCATCCACAGCTTTTTCGTGCCTGCCTTTCGTATCAAGCAGGATGTCTTGCCGGGACGTTACACCTCGATCTGGTTCACGCCGACGCAGCCGGGAGAATTCACGCTGTTTTGCGCCGAGTATTGCGGCACCGAGCATTCCGTCATGCGCGGGCGCATCGTCGTGATGCCTCCCGCCGAATTCTCGCGCTGGCTGGCGCAAGGTGCCGGTCATCCGGGCATGGCCGCGCGCGGCTTCGACCTGTTCCGCCAATTCGGCTGCAGCGGCTGCCACGCCTCGGGATCTGCCGTGCATGCTCCGGATTTGAACGGCTTGCTAGGCCGCACCGTGCATCTTCAGGATGGCAGAAGCCTGGTCGCCGATGAAAACTATGTCCGTGATTCGATTCTGCTTCCCAAAAAGGATGTGGCGGCTGGTTACGAACCGATCATGCCTTCATTCGCCGGGCAGATCAGCGAAGAAGACTTGATGGCCATTATCGAGTTTCTAAGGCAGACTGGAGAAAACGATGCCGCGCGAATCCGCTGAAGCTGCAGGCAATTATCTGACCGAAGGATATAGCCTGCGGTCCTGGTTGACCACGCACGACCACAAGCGCATCGCGCTGTTGTACATGGCATCCATCACCGCGTTCTTCTTCATCGGCGGCGCCGCGGCAACACTCATCCGCCTGGAACTGGCGACGCCGCCGGGAGATCTGGTGTCGCATGATACCTACAACAAGCTCTTCACCATGCACGGCGTGATCATGGTGTGGATGTTCCTGATTCCATCCATTCCTTCCGCGCTGGGGAATTTCCTGATGCCGATGATGATCGGCGCGCGCGACCTGGCGTTTCCCCGCTTGAACCTGCTGAGCTGGTATGTATACGTGGCAGGGGGATTGTTTACGATTGCCGCCCTGATCGCGGGCGGGGTCGATACCGGCTGGACCTTCTATACGCCTTTTTCCACCATGTTTTCCAATACCCATGTGATCCTGGTGCTGGTCGGCGTCTTCATTGTCGGATTTTCCTCGATCCTGACCGGGCTGAACTTCATCGTCACGGTGCATACCATGCGCGCGCCGGGCATGACCTGGTTTCGCTTGCCGCTGTTCGTCTGGGCTAATTACGCCACCAGCATCATCCTGGTGCTGGCCACGCCGGTGCTGGCGATGACACTGCTGCTGATCGGACTGGAGCGCTTGTTCGGGGTCGGCATCTTCGACCCGGCGCTGGGCGGCGACCCCTTGCTGTTCCAGCACCTGTTCTGGTTTTATTCGCATCCCGCGGTCTACATCATGATCCTGCCGGCGATGGGCGTGGTCAGCGAGATCGTGCCATGTTTCTCCCGCAAGCGGATCTTCGGCTACCGGTTCATGGCGTATGCGATCCTTGGCATCGCGGTGATCGGATTTCTCGTGTGGGGACATCACATGTTCGTTTCCGGTCAGTCGCCTTATGCGGGGATGGTGTTTTCCCTGTTGAGCTTCCTGGTGGCGATTCCGTCCGCCATCAAGGTGTTCAACTGGACCGCCACCCTGTACAAGGGGTCGATCACATTTTCGGCGCCGATGCTGTACGCGCTCGGCTTCGTCGGCCTGTTCACCATCGGCGGCATGACAGGATTGGTACTGGCATCGCTCGCACTGGACGTACATCTGACCGATACCTATTTCGTGGTCGCGCACTTCCACTACATCATGGTGGGCGGAGCGGTGATGGCATACTTTGGCGGCATCCATTTCTGGTGGCCGAAAATCTCGGGCCGCATGTATCCGGAAATCTGGGGACGCATCGCCGCGCTCATCATCTTCTTCGGATTCAACCTGACATTTTTCCCTCAGTTCCTGCTGGGATATGAGGGCATGCCGCGCCGCTACCATACCTATCCTGAAGGATTCCAGGTACTGAATATCCTGTCGTCGGCCGGCGCTTCGATCCTCGCGGTGGGATATCTGCTGCCGCTGGGCTACTTCGCCTGGTCGGTTTTCTATGGCAAGCGCGCGCCGGACAACCCCTGGCAAGCCACCGGTCTCGAATGGCAAACCCCGTCGCCGCCGCCCAAGCATAATTTCGCGCAAACGCCGCAGGTGGATAAGGACGCTTATCTCTACGAACCGCAAAGCGGATCGCAGGTGGCGCAATGACTACGCCGGCAACCGCCGTCCCAGTGCAATTTGATAGCCATGCGCAAAGAGAGCGCGCCGTCACGGTCGGCATGTGGGTATTCCTGGCCTCCGAGTTGATGTTCTTCGGCCCGATGTTTTTCGGCTACGTCTATTGGCGTTTTACCTATGCGGAAGGTTTTGCCGCCGCCAGTCGCCACACCGACATCCTGCTGGGTACGCTCAACACTGCCGTGCTGCTGACCAGTAGCGCCACCATGGCCTTGGCTGTTTCCTGGCGCCGCGCCTGCCTGAACAAGCGTGCAGCACGCCTGCTATGGCTGACCGCGTTATTGGGAGTGGCTTTCCTGGCCATCAAGGGAATGGAATACGCGCATGAATTCCGCGAACACCTTTTTCCCGGCGCCGATTTTCGCTTTCATGGGCCGGAAGTCGCGGCGGGGCGCATTTTCTATTGGCTGTATTTCGCCATGACCGGGTTGCATGCGCTGCATCTTTTCATAGGCATCGTGCTGGTATCGACTTTCGCTTTTGCCTTGCATCGCGGTAAGGACCAGTTTGCCGATACGGCCACGATCGACATCGTCGGACTGTACTGGCATTTTGTCGACCTGGTATGGATTTTTCTTTACCCGGATTTATATCTTGTCGGACGGAGTGGAGGGTAGACAATGGATATCAAGCGGGAAAGCAGGCGGATCGCCGCGGTCTGGCTCGCCTTGCTGGTCTTGCTTGCGCTGACAGCGGCCAGCGCCTATCTGAAACTGGGCGCGGCCAACAGCGTCATCAACATGGCCATCGCGCTCGTGAAGGCGGCGCTGGTAGCGGTTTTCTTCATGCATTTGCGCGGCAGTCATGCGTTGGTTCGCGTGATCGCCGCGACGGCATTGTTTACCCTGGCATTGCTGTTTGCGGTCAGCAGCACGGATTATGCGACGCGCATGGTCTTTCGGGCACCGTTGCAGGCGCCCGTAACAGGCGGGAGATAAGGCATGACAAAAAAAATCGCGGTGGTCACCGGTTCATCCGGCGGGATTGGCCGCGCCACCGCCATAGAATTCGCCCGGCATGGATGGCGCGTCGCCTTGCTGGCGCGCGGCATGGATGGACTGGAAGGCGCGCGCCGGGATATCGAGCAGGCAGGCGGTGAAGCGATGATTATTCCAACCGACGTGGCCGACCAGGCCCAGGTCGAGGCTGCCGCGGAACGCATCGAGAGTCAGTGGGGACCGATCGATGTCTGGGTCAACAATGCCATGGCCACCGTGTTCTGCGATTTTCTTCGCATTCCGCCTGAAGACTTCAGGCGCGCCACGGAGGTGACTTACCTTGGCACGGTGTGGGGCACGCTGGTAGCACTGAAGCGCATGCAGCCGCGTAACCGGGGCGCCATCGTCCAGGTGGGTTCCGCGCTGGCATACCGGTCGATTCCGCTGCAGGCGCCATACTGCGGCGCCAAGAGCGCGATTCGCGGCTTTACCGACTCGCTTCGGTCGGAATTGATCCATGCAAGGAGCGGGGTGCACTTGACGATGGTGCAGCTCTCTGCGTTCAACACGCCGCAATTCGATTGGGGGCGCACCTGCCTGCCGGACCAGCCCAAGCCGCTTGGCAAGATATTTCAGCCTGAAGTCGCCGCACGCGGCATCTATTACGCGGCGACACATCGCAGAAGGGAGTTATGGGTCGGCTGGCCGGCGGTCAAAGCGATACTCGGCACGTTCGTCCTGCCGGGTTACCTGGACTATAAGCTGGCTTTCGATGCTTACGAAGGCCAGGAATCCGACAAGCCGGTATCGACGAGCCGCCGTGACAACCTGTATCAGCCCGTACCCGGCGATCATGGCGCACATGGGCGATTCGATGATCGCGCGCTTCCATCCAGCGCGCAACTTTGGCTGAACTTGCACCCTCGGGTCCTGGCCGGCGGACTGCTTGTGGTGGTCGTGCTAATCGTCCTGGCGCTCATTGTCTGACGCTTGATCCGGAACTGGCGTTTCCGCTTCCGGATGAATTTCCCTTAATTTCCCTTGATTTCCCTTATGCAGGTGATTTTCAGTGAATTGATCGCCATTACGCCGGGCAGCTCCTTGCGCACGTCGGAGACGCGTGCGCCCGCTTTGAACGTCGCTTCCTTGTCTGCGAATCTCGCGCCTTCGTAGATGGTCAGGCTGGCGTTCGGGCCGACAAGGATGCTGCGCATGCGCGGCTTCCAGTCCACGCCAACCGGCGTATGCAAGTCGGCGATTTCCATCGGTCCCGCGATGGTCAGGTCATTCTGGCCGCGAAACTGGGGCAGCTGGAACAGGCGCGCCCAGCATCCTCGCGTCAGCGCCGGCTCGGTTCGCATTTCAGTCGGCGCAATGATCACCAGTGGACTCAAGACGGGCGGCTGCAAGGCAGCGCCTGCAGAACCGGCAGTCTTTGCTGAATCGGCGGCGAAGGCGGCGACGGGCAGGAGAGCGGCAGCGACGAAAGTGGAAATATTGATGCGCATTGACTTCATATATCCTCCGATTACAGGTTAGTCCATGCCGTAGGCAATGGTAGACAACAATGCCAGTTCGGCCTGGCGCGAATCGAGCCGCGTGTGCTGGACCACTATGGGAACATCGGACTCCAGGACGACGGCGTAGTCGGTCCCGCGCGGAACAGGCTCTGGATCGTGCAAGTCGTTAAACCGCAAGTGCAGGGTACGGCGGGCATTGACCGCCACGCGATACGGTCCGGCCGGTTCGCGGTCTTTGAAGAAGATCGTGATGGCAACATGCGCGTCGCTGTTGCCCGTATTCAAAATGCAAGCCGCTTCATGGCTCTGCAGTTCGCGGCCGGCGCCCGTGCTGCCTGGCGGGATATAGCCATCCGCGATCGCCCAGCGATGCTTACCGATCGCTTCCATGGCTGGCCTCTCCTTTCTGCGGCTGTCGAATCGCCATCTGCAATACCTGGGCAAGATGCAGTGGCTTTGCCTGAGTGGATTGCAGGATTTGCTCACGGCAGCTAAAACCGTTGGCAATGATCAGCTGATCGCCTGCCGCATTGCGCACGGCCGGCAATAACAAGCGCTCGCCGCAACGCATGGAAACATCGAATTTCGCTTTCGTGAAACCGAACGATCCCGCCATGCCGCAGCAGCCCGAATCCAGCACATGGAAATCCAGCCCGAGACTTTTCAAAACGGATTCTTCCGCATCCATTTTCAATACCGACTTGTGATGGCAATGGCCATGCACGATAGCCGGGCGATCAATGCGGGAAAAATGCTGCATCTTGTCCTGCAGGTATTCGCTCAACAGGAAAATCTGCTTTTCCAGCCGCTTGGCCTGTTCGTTATAGGGGAACAGGTTGGGCAATTCTTCGCGAAACACCGATACACACGCAGGTTCAAGCCCGACGATGGGCGTGCCGTCGCGAATGTCGTCTGAGAGCGCGCGCATCACCGCCTGCAAATATTCCCGCGCGCGGTCCAGCATCCCGAATTCGTACAGCGGCCGGCCGCAGCACAGGTGGATGCGCGGGACAATGACCTCGCAGCCGACATGTTCGAGCACTGCCACTGCCGCCTTGGCGATTTCCGGGTGAAAGTAATTGTTGAAGGTGTCCGCCCACAGGATAACGCGCCTGCCACCCGGCCTGGGTTGCTTCCTGCCGAACCACCTGGCGAAGGACTCCGCCGCAATTGGCGTGATGCGTCGTTGCGGGGCGATGCCAATCGCTTTTTTTGTCAGCGCGTCAAATGGCGCCTGTTGCGTGAAAAAATTGGCCAGCCTGGGCATCGCCGAAGCCAGCCTTGCCCAGCGGTCGATCAAGCCGAACGCATAAGCGGAGGCAGGACGCAGGCGGCCGTCGTAATAATGCGCCATGAATTCCGCCTTGTAGGTTGCCATGTCGACGCTGACGGGACATTCCCCCTTGCATCCTTTGCATGACAGGCACATATCGAGCGCTTCGTGCACCGATTCATCCTTCCAGCCGTCGCGCAGCACTTCGCCCTTCATCATTTCAAACAGCAGATGGGCCCGGCCGCGCGTCGAATGCATTTCCTCGCCGGTCGCCATGTAACTCGGACACATCGTTCCACTCTTCTTGCGGCACTCTCCGACGCCCACGCAGCGCAACACCGTGCGCGAGAAGTCGCCGCTGTCGCTGGGATAATGAAAGTGCACCGGTTGCGCCGGCGGGTTGTAATGCGTGCCGAGCCGCAGGTTTTCATCGGCGCGATAAGCGCCAATGACTTTACCCGGATTCATTTTCCAGTCAGGGTCCCAGATGTTCTTGAAGTCGCGGAAGGCTTGCATCAGCGTGTCGCCGAACATGATGGGCAACAGTTCGGCCTTGGACTGGCCATCGCCGTGTTCGCCCGAGATGGAGCCTCCCAGGCTGGTCACCAGATGCGCCGCCTCGTACAGAAAATCGCGGAATTTGGCGATTCCCGGAGCGGTCTCCAGGTCGAAATCGATGCGTGTATGCACGCATCCCTGGCCGAAATGGCCATACAAATCGCATTCATAGCCGTACTTTTCAAACAGGGCGCGCAGCTTGCGCAAATACTCGCCCAGCCTTGCCGGCGGCACCGACGAATCTTCCCAGCCTTCCCAGGTGATCGGCTTGTTCGGCACGTGCGCCGTCGCTCCCAGGCCGGAATCACGCACCTTCCAGATATGCCGCTCGATCTGCGGATCGTCCACCAGCTTCATCGAAGGCGGGTTCCCGACATTCTCTAATGCTGCCATCAGCCGTTTGGCCTGACCGTCCGAATCCGCCTTGTCCGTGCCGCCGAACTCGACGATCAGCCAGCCTTGGCCACTGGGCAGCAATTCGACGTCTTCCGGATGAATATGCATGGCTTTCATGTCTTCGATCAGCCGGTCGTCCATGCCTTCGAGCGCGATGGGCTGGTGCCGCATGACTTCGGGAACATGGTCTCCGGCCTGGTAGATATCCGGATAGCCGAGCACCAGGAGGGAACGGACGGGCGGACTGGGAAGCAGGCGCACCTTCGCTTCCAGGATCACGACACAGGTGCATTCCGAGCCGACCAGCGACCTGACGATACTGAAACCGCGCTCCGGCAGGAGGGCGGCCAGGTTGTATCCCGAGACGCGGCGCGGGATATCGGGAAAGCGCGTACGAATCTCGTCGGCATAGCGGTCGCGCAAATCGCCCAGCCTGGCGAGAATATCGGCGCAGCGCTGTTTTCCCTCGGCAGTCGCGGCACGTAGTTGTTCATCGCCGCCGCCAATGGTCATGCGCGTGCCATCGTACGTGACGACGTCGAGCTCGATGATATTGTCGACGGTTTCGCCGCCCATCACCGAATGCGGCCCGCAGGAATTATTCCCGATCATGCCGCCCAGGGTGTTATGGGTATGGGTCGCCGGATCCGGCGCGAAGGTAAGCCCATGCCGTTCGGCCGCATCGCGCAAGTCATCGAGCACGCAACCTGGTTGCACGCGGGCCGTTCTTTGCCCCGTGTCGATAGCCAGAACCTTGTTCAGGTACTTGGAGAAATCGATGACCACGGCCACGTTGCAACACTGACCGCAAAGGCTGGTGCCGCCGCCGCGAGACAGGATCGGTGCGCCATGGCGATGACAGATCCGGACGGTCTCCACCACATCTTCCACGGTTTTCGGGATGACGACGCCGATCGGCACCTGGCGGTAGTTGGAGGCATCCGCCGCATAGAGCGCGCGGCTGCCCCCATCGAAGCGGACCTCGCCTTCGATCACTCTCCTTAATTCCGCTTCCAGCGCCGACATGTCGACGGCTTCCGCGGACGCCGATGCCGGATTGGAGCCGGAGCCTGCTAGATTCTGTAGCATTCTGCGTCACGCTCCTTGAATTCGATGCCCAGGCCGGGCCGGCTCAGGTCGGGAAGCAGCTGCCCGTGTACAGGCGTGACTGCGCCATCGAACAGCATGCCTTCGATGCGCGCATGGTCGTGAAAATATTCGAGATGGATGGCCGGACGGGCGGCACAGCACAAGGGCAGGTGCAGGGCCGGCGCGCAATGGCTCGACAAGGGCACATTAAATGCCTCGCAGAGCGCGGCGACGCCGAGGAAGCCGGTGATGCCGGCGCAGCGCGAGGCGTCCGCCTGTAATACATCCACCGCCTGCGCCCCCAGCATGTGGCGGAAGTAGGAAAGGTCGTAACCATACTCGCCCGCGGTTACCGCCATGCCGGGCGGCGCCCGGTCGCGCATCAGACGCAAGCCTTCGAGATCGTCCGAGGATACCGGCTCTTCGAACCAGGTCACGCCCAGTTCAGCAAACTTCCAGGAAAATGCCAGCGCCTGCTTGCGCGTATAGGCGCCGTTGGCATCGACGAATAGTTCGGCGGCTTCGCCGATTGCCGTGCGCGCCGCTCGCGCTCGTTCCAGGTCGGCGCAGGGATTGCGCCCGATTTTCATTTTCACCCGGCCGATGCCGTCTGCCACCCAGCCTTCCATTTGATTCCTCAGTTGTTCGTGCGAATAACTGGTAAAGCCGCCGCTGCCATACGCCGGGATTGCCTGCCGTGCCATGCCAAGCAGTGAAGCCAGAGACAGGTCGAGCATCTTCGCTTTCCAGTCCCACAGCGCGGCATCGACTGCGGCGATCGCCATCGAACAGATTCCGGGCCGGCCAAGATTGCGGATGACATGCGCCATGTCATGCCAGCGCGCGTTGGTGGCCAAGGCATCCTTGCCGATCAGGCAAGGCGCCAGCTTGTCATGAATGAGTACGGCGGTTGCGCGGTCGGCATAGGTATAGCCGATTCCGACCTTGCCTGCCGCCGCGACTTTGACCAGTACCAGGATGGTCGAGTCCCAGGCGTAGGTGCCGTCCGACTCCTCGCTTTCCGTCGGAATCCGATACGCGAGCGTGGTGAGCTCAGCGATAGGCGTGTCCGGCTTCATCGCTGTTCTCAAGACTTCGCCTGCGATGGCGGAAACAAGCCATCCCACACTTCCTTGAACGAGTCCGTCACCATCGCCAATGCATCCGGATCGCCATGGATCAGCGCCGACAGGTAAGCCTTGGCCTGCTTGGACGAGACATGCGGCGGAATGGGCGGCACGTTAGGATCGGTCACCATTTCGACCACGGTAGGAATTTCCGACGCCAGTGCAGTGGCCCAGGCTTGCGCGACATCGTCGGCACGTTCGCAGCGAATGCCGTTCAGGCCTAACAGTTCGGCGTATTGCGCGTAGGGAAAGTTCGGCACCACCTGCGACTCCAGGAACCGGGGATCGCCCTCCATCGCCCGCTGCTCCCAGGTCACCTGATTCAGGTCGCCATTGTTCAATACCATGACTGTCAGCTTGCCGTTGCCCCATTCGCGCCAGACCTTGGCAATGGTGATCAAGCCATTGAGGCCATTCATCTGCATGGCTCCATCTCCCAGCAGCGCGATAACATGGCGGTCGGGATGGGCATACTTCGCCGCGATCGCATAGGGCACCGCCGGCCCCATGGTCGCCAGGCCACCGGAGAGCGAGGCCATCATGCCGCGCCGTATCTTCAAATCGCGTGCATACCAGTTGGCCGCCGAGCCGGAATCGCAGCTGAGAATGCAATTTTCCGGCAGTCGCGGCGATAGTTCCCAGAAAACTTTTTGCGGATTGATCGGATGCGCATTGTTATTGGCTCTCGCTTCGAGAACACGCCACCAGCGATCGACATTCGCGATGATGCCGTCTTGCCAGCCACGGTCCTGTTTTCGCTCCAGGTAGGGAATCAGGGCGCGCAAGCTGGCACGGCTGTCGCCCTGCAGGCACAGTTCCATCGGATAGCGCAGGTTCAGCATGCGCGCATCGATATCGATCTGCACGCCGCGGGCCTGGCCTTCCTTGGGCAGGAATTCAGAGTAGGGAAACGCGGAGCCGATCATCAGCAGCGTGTCGCACTCGTTCATCATGTCCCAGCTCGGCTTGGTGCCCAGCAAACCGATGGAGCCGGTGACATAAGGCAGATCGTCCGGCACGGCGGCCTTGCCCAGAAGCGCCTTGGCGACGCCGGCGCCCAGCAATTCGGCGACTTCGATGATTTCATCCGTAGCCCGGAGCGCACCGGCCCCGACCAGCATGGCTACCTTTTTTCCCGAAGTCAGTATTTCCGCCGCTGCCATGAGGCTTTCTTGCTGGGGAAGCAGCAATGGTGCGGTATAGCCGATGCCGGAATGGACGGTGCCATGCTGGCGCGGCGGTGTTTCGACTGCCGGTAAATCCTGTACATCGTTTGGAAAAATCAGGCAAGTGACGGTGCGTTCATCGCGGGCAATCCGCACGGCGCGGTCAACCAGGTGGCGCACCTGTTCAGGCATGGAAACCATGTGCACATACTCGTGCGCCACATCCTTGAACAAGGAAATCAAATCGACCTCCTGTTGATAATCGCCGCCCAGCGCCATGCGGTTCTGCTGACCAACAATGGCAACGACAGGCTGGTGATCCAGTTTGGCGTCATACAAGCCATTCAGCAAGTGAATCGCGCCTGGTCCCGAAGTCGCCATGCAGACGCCGACTTCGCCGGTGAATTTCGCATGCGCGCAAGCCATGAATGCCGCCAGTTCCTCATGCCCGGTTTGCACGAATTGCATGCCATTTTCAACGCGCCCGAAGGCGCCCATGATGCCGTTGATTCCATCCCCGGGATAACCGTACACGCGCCGAATTCCCCAACCCGACAATCGCTGCAAAAGAAAATCGCTGACCGTTGCCATGGAGTGCTCCTTTGCCAAGGCTTGAAACACCAAGTCACGCAATCCATGTGCCAGTCGTATCGTGCATGGCATGCAACTCGCATTAGAGCGAATTGTCATAAAAGAAAAATCTCATGCCGCAACTCGCCAGAATATGACCAGGCAAGATCGACGCTATCCTTCCATCGCTGATTACGCCTTCATCAGTGACTGCCACTGCACGGCCCTGGTCTCGAGGAACGGCTCCATCGACTGGTGCTGCATGCCGCGTCCCGATTCCGACAGTTGTTTCGGGCGGATCCTGGACTGGGATCACGGCGGATATTGTGCGATCGCGCCGACGACAGCGGATGTCAGCACTAGCCGCCGCTACATACCGGAGTCGATGATTGTCGAAACCTGTTTCCGCTCCACGGCGGGAGAAGTGAAGGTCGTCGACTTCTTTGTCATGGATAAACGCGCCGAAGAACAAGCTCCCAACCGGCTGGTTCGCATGATCGAGGGAATTCGGGGAGAGCTCGAAATACTGTCCGAGATCGTGCCGCGTTTTGACTTCGGCCAGATTATTCCCGCTGTAAGCGAGCAGGGCGACGGCACCTGGATGGCAATCGGCAGCAATCAAGGCCTGGTCCTTCATTCCGACCTGCCATTGGAAATCGTGAAACACTTCGGCCTGCGGGCTGCAGTGTCGATCAAGCGTGGACAAAAGAAAAGCTTCATCTTCAGCTTTCTCCCGCCCGACCAGGCCGATCGCGTGCCACCGCAGCCGAACGTCACGGAAGTCGCCATGGCGGGATACCGGAGCACCGTGAGCTGGTGGCGCGACTGGGTCCAGCGGATGCACCCGCCATACAAACTGGACGAGGCCACCAAGCGCTCGGCCATGGTGCTCAAGGCGCTGACGTTTGAAAGAACCGGTGCGATCATTGCGGCGCCGACGACGTCGCTGCCTGAATGGATAGGCGCCGGAAGAAACTGGGATTACCGCTATAGCTGGGTCCGGGATTCGGTGTTCACGGTATATACCCTGAACGGCCTCGGCTATGCGGACGAAGCCGAGCGGTTTTTGCAATTCATTCAGCGCTCCTCAGCCGGCAGCGCTGAACAGCTGCAGATCATGTACGCGGTGGATGGCAAGCGGCGCCTGACCGAAGTGGAATTGCCCTGGCTGGAAGGGTATCGGCGCTCGCAGCCGGTCCGCATCGGCAACTTCGCCGCCAAGCAGCATCAACTGGACGTCTACGGCGAAATACTGGAACTGGCATCGATCTGGAATGCCGCCGGCAATGAGGTCGATCTGCGCTATTGGGAATTTCTGACCGATGTCGTCAACGGCGCTTGCCGGCATTGGGCTGAGCCGGACTATGGCATCTGGGAATTTCGCGGCGAGCCGCGCCATCACGTTCATTCGAAGGCAATGTGCTGGCGCGCCGTGAAGCAGGGCATCGCCATCGCCGAGGGATGCGGCTTGCCTGCGCCGCTGGATGACTGGCAAAGCACCTGCGATCAGATCCGCCAGGCGATCGACTCGCAGGGCTACGATCGCGAAAGCGGCACCTTTGTCCAGGCATTCGGCAATACGCATCTCGATTCGTCATTACTGCTGTTGCCGCGCATCGGGTTTGTCGAGTATGACGACCCGCGCATGCTGCGTACGGTCGATGCGATTTGCATGAAGCTGAATCGCGGCGGCTTGCTGCTTCGCTACGATTCGCCCGACGGCTTGCCGGGCAAGGAGGGCAGTTTCATTCCCTGCACATTTTGGCTGGTCAGCTGCCTGGCCTACCAGGGGCGACTGAAAGAAGCCTGGGAATATTACCGGCTTGCCGCGCGTTGCTCCAATGATCTCGGCCTGTTTTCGGAAGAATATGATGCTTCCTCGGCGACCATGCTGGGAAATTTTCCGCAGGGTCTTACGCATATCTCGCAAATCCGCGCGCGGCTGGCACTGGAAGGAAATGGCGACTTGCTCCGGCACGGCATATCCAAAAATGACAAAACTTTGTAAAAACTACATTTGCCCAAATGTGTTTTCCCTATTTCATTTTGTTGAGGATGATTGTCGAATTTAGCAGGCGCAACGCGATGGCGACTGCTGCCTCCGAGAGTGGTGAATAAGGGGATTCAATTCAAGCGGATCGGCTTGCATTGAAGCGAATTTTGAATGATACGTGTACGGCAACAAATCACTGCATATGAACACGCTGGACATAAACAGGCCGTCAGATTCCTTAAGTGAGAATCGAGATATGTCGCCGCAGTCCATGGCTTTACGTAACTTGCGCATCGTCATTCGCGCGGCGCAACGGCACTCGGCATGGATCGAAAAGCAATGCGGCGTCAGCGGCGCGCAGTTATGGGTCATGAAAGAGCTGGCAGAGACGTCGGGCTTGCGCATCGGTGAGGTCGCGGAGCGGCTGTCGGTGCATCAAACGACGGCAAGCAATCTGGTGGAAGGCTTGTGCAAGCGGGGCTTGATCCGCAAACAGCGAGACCAGGCAGACCAGCGCATCGTGACGCTGGCATTGACCAGGGATGGAAATGTCCTGATGAAAAAGGCGCCGAGTCCAGCACGGGGATTTCTCGCCGAAGCCATTCAGAGAATGGATCGCGACGGACTGGCACAACTGAATCAAGGCTTGCAAGCGCTCATTGTCGCGGCAGATAACGGCGACGAAGATCTTGGCCTGCAACTTTTTCCTTTCATGCACTGACCTTTTGATTCGTCAAAGCGACCCATGCAGGCGCTGGATAAGCTCATCCTGATCGATTGATATCGCACTCTGCAAACCGCAGGCTCGCAAACATGCGGCGTCACGCGGAGTCACTTCTTTACAGGATAGCGCGCTGCAATGACGAACGTCGCCTTTGGACGCCAACGAGGTATGACTGCCAACGCGTGCGCCACTACGTTTTTACCGGTCCACATCGGTATCTACCCGCATATGCAAGGCCGCAGAAATCATTCCAATCGAGAAAGTTCAATACAAAAAAGAAAGAGTTGATTTCACGCAATGGACTCCAGGCAAGCGGCCAGTATCGTAGTTAGCAATGTTCGTTGAGCCATTGCTCATTTCGTCCCGACTAAATACCAACCTTCTTCTCATTTCAGGAGCATTTTTATGAACGCCCGTGTATTGCTGGTCGCCTCCGAAGCCGTGCCGCTGGTCAAAACCGGCGGGCTGGCCGACGTCATTACCTCCCTGGCGGCGACCTTGCGCGAGCACGGCTCCGAGGCAACCATCCTGTTGCCCGCCTATCCTGGCGTCGCCGAAGGCGCCGGTCCGCTACACGAAGTCGGCCGCTTGCCTGATCTGCCCGGCGGCTCAGGCGTGCTGCTGCAGGGATGCATACCCGACAGCAGCGTGCCGGTGGTATTACTGAAGACGGCGGGCTTCGACAGGCGAAGCGCCAATCCTTATGTCGATGTGGACGGCAGCGAATACACGGATAATGCGCTTTGCTTCGCCGCGCTGGCCCAGGCCGCGGCCGAAATCTGCGCCGGCAATACCCAGCTCGCCAGGCCGCACGTCGTGCATGCGAACGACTGGCATGCCGCCCTGATCCCCACCTACCTGAAGCTGAAGGGCATTCGCGATGTCGGCACGGTCCTGACGATCCACAACTTGGCATTTCAGGGCAACTATCCGCTCGACGTGGCGCCGGCGCTCGGCATCCCGCCTGAAATGCTGGGGCCGGACGGGCTGGAGTTCTGGGGCCAGCTCAGTTTCCTCAAGGCCGGCATCCTGCATGCCGACCGCATTACCACTGTCAGCCATTCCTATGCGCGCGAAATCCTGACGCCACGCTTCGGCCATGGCATGGAAGGCATTTTGAATGCACGCAAGCAGGATTTGCTGGCGATCGCCAATGGCGTGGATACCGAGACCTGGAACCCGGCCACCGATGAACTGATCGCCCGCCGCTTTACGCCGGACGATTTGCGCGGCAAGAGCGCCTGCAAGCGTGAACTGCAGCAGATGTTCGGCTTGCCGGTCGATCCGTTTGCGCCGATCCTGGCGATGGGCAGCCGCATCACCCATCAAAAGATGGCCGACGTGGCGCTGGCCGCTTTGCCGCACATCCTGAACCGTCACCCGCGAGCTCAGCTCGTGGTGCTCGGGCGAGGCGACCGCGCGTATGAACAAGGCTTGTTCGAACTGGCCGGGCAATTCCCGTCGCGCATCGGCCTCTTCATCGGCTATGACGAGCATCGCGCGCATGCATTGCATGCCGGCGCCGACATGCTGCTGCATGGCACGCGCTTCGAGCCGTTCGGCCTGACGCCGCTGTACTCGATGCGCTACGGCACCATCCCGATCGCCTCGCGGGTGGGCGGCATGATCGATTCGATCCCCGACGCCGGATTGAAAGGCGCCGTGCCCAATGGGGCATGCGGCGTGCTGTTCGACGGCGAGGAAGCGGCGGACATGGCGGGCGCGGTCTCGCGTGCCTTCGAACTGCATGCGGCGCCCCGTTCATGGCACACCATGCAATGCAACGCGATGTCCGTCGATTTCTCCTGGGATGGCCCGGCCGAGCAATATATCAATGCATATGCGGCAGTCGCTGCGCCGTCTGCGAAGAGCCTGTTCGTCGCAGCCAGGAAGCCGGCCACGCCGCCGACCGCAGCTGCAGTTTCCCCTGCAACTGTGCCGGTACGGGAACTGCAGCCGGCGTTACAGTTCATGACGGTCTGATTCGGCCATTCTGCGATTCCGCGCTACTCAGCGCTCCCTTGTGAAACATTAAGGCAGCGCCGGAAACAGCTTTCACACGCCGGTGTCTGTCTAGGGAGGCCGGCGCGCCGCCGGCAGTGCAAACGAGGAGAACACCCGCATGTTTTTCGAAATTCCGGACCGCCTGCAAGCCGGGCGTCCCTATCCACTCGGCGCCAGTTTCGACGGCACCGGCGTGAATTTCGCGGTCTTTTCCGCCAATGCCGAACGCATCGATCTCTGCATCTTCGATTCCGCCGGGCGCAAGCAGATCGCTTGCCTGCCGCTGCCGGATTGCACGGATGAAGTCTGGCACGGCTATCTGCCCGAAGCCGGACCGGGGCTTTTATACGGCTTTCGCGCCCACGGCCCGTATGAGCCCAACCGCGGCCATCGCTTCAATCCGCACAAGCTGCTGCTCGACCCTTACGCAAAATTGTTGTCGGGACCATTGCGCTGGGCTGACGCCTTGTTCGGCTATCGAATCGGTTCGAGCAAGGGCGACCTCAGTTTCGACCGGCGCGATAGCGCGCAGGCCATGCCGAAGGCAGTGGTCGTCGAAGATTCGTTCAACTGGGGCGACGACAAGCGTCCGCAAGTTCCCTGGGCCAAGACAGTCATCTACGAGGCGCACGTGCGCGGCATTTCGATCCTGCGCGAGGATTTACGCAGCGACTTGCGCGGCACCTTTACCGCGCTGGCCAACCCGCGCTTCATCGAGCACCTGCACAAGCTGGGCGTGACCACGCTCGAACTGCTGCCGGTGCAGGCGTTCATGCAGGATCATTTCCTGCTGCAGCGCGGCCTGGCGAATTACTGGGGCTACAGTCCGCTATCGTTTTTCGCGCCCGAGCCGCGCTACATGTCGGCCGGCGGCCTGAACGATATCCGCATGGCGGTGCGCCGGCTGCACGCGGCCGGCATCGAAGTCATCATGGACGTCGTCTACAACCACACCAGCAGCGGCAACGAGATGGGCCCGACCGTCTGCTTCCGCGGCCTCGACAACGCCAGCTATTTCCGCCTCGTGCCGGGCAACGAGCGCTATTACATCAACGAGACCGGCTGCGGCAATACGCTCAATATCTCGCATCCGCGCGTGCTGCAGATGGTGATGGATTCGCTGCGCTACTGGGCCGAGTCCTTCCATATCGACGGCTTCCGCTTCGATCTGGGCGCGACGCTCGGCCGCGAGGGCACCGGCTTCGACCCGGGGTCCGGGTTCTTCGACGCGATCCTGCAAGACCCGGTGCTTTCCCGGCTAAAGCTGATTTCCGAGCCCTGGGACTGCGGTCCCGGCGGTTACCAGCTCGGCAACCATCCGCCCGGCTTCGCCGAATGGAACGACAGGTTCCGCGATGGCGTGCGCCGTTTCTGGCGCGGCGATCCCGGCCAGCGTGCCGACCTTGCCGCGCGCTTGTCCGGTTCCGCCGACGTATTCAACCGTCGCCGCCGCAAGCCCTGGGCATCGGTCAACTTCGTCACCGCGCATGACGGCTTCACCCTGCAGGACCTGGTGAGTTACAACGAGAAACACAACGAAGCCAACGGCGAAAACAATAACGACGGCCATTCCGAAAACCTCAGCAACAACTGGGGCGTTGAAGGGCCGACCGATGATGTCGGCATCATCGAATTGCGCGAGCGCGTCAAACGCGCCTTGCTGGCGACGATGATGTTTTCTCAGGGCACGCCGATGCTGGTCGGCGGCGACGAGTTCAGCCGCACGCAGAAGGGCAACAACAACGCCTATTGCCAGGATAATGAAATTTCCTGGGTCGACTGGAATGCTGCGGCAACCCCGGATGGGCTGCTCCTGACCGATTTCGTCGCCCGGCTGGGGCTCCTGCGGCACCGCTTGACCACGTTGCAGGCCCAATATTTCATGCACGGCGAGGAAGTCGCGCCGGGCGTGCCGGACGTCGCCTGGTTCGATGAGCGCGGGCAGACCTTGTCGCCGGAGGCCTGGCAAAATCCGGATGCCCGTGCGCTGATGGTGCAGCGCGCCAGCCTCGACGAGGCTGGACGGCTCGAACGCATCCTGATTCTGATTAACGGCGGGCATGATGCGCTGACCTTCCTCGTGCCCGAGGCGGAGGAACCTTGGCAATTATTGGTCGACAGCGCCGAACCGGCGAGTGAAGTGCGTACGCTGCAGCCCCCGGAATTGCCGGTGCAGGGTCATAGCGTAGTGCTGTTGGGTAATTGGATACCGAAGGAACTGCGCTCACAGTTGGGAATCAGATAATAAGAATGTTATTCGGTAACGGCCCTACAGGTCGTTGCCAAGCAGGTCCAGATCAAAGAGCGTCAATGCAACAAGAAATTTCCTGTTGGAAGTGTTGCCTGTTTGATTCCTGGCAATTTCTTGCAGGATATGACGTGTTCTCATTGACCTATTGCCGTTGAAATATTTTCTGAGGTTAAGCATCTTGAAAGCAATGATTCTCGCTGCCGGAAAAGGCACACGGGTACGCCCGCTCACTTACGATCTTCCCAAGCCGATGATCCCGATCCTGGGCAAGCCGGTCATGGCCTACATCGTCGAACACCTCGCGCAATGCGGCGTGCGCGACATCATGGTCAATGTCAGCTACCTGCACGAAAAGATCGAAAGCTATTTCGGCGAAGGCAGCCAGTTCGGCGTGCGCATCGGCTATTCCTTCGAAGGTTATGTCGACGATACCGGAGAAGTGCATCCGGAAGCGCTCGGCTCGGCCGGCGGCATGAAGAAGATCCAGGAGTTCGGCCGCTTCTTCGACGACACCACGATCGTGCTGTGCGGCGACGCCATCATCGACCTCGACATCCAGGCCGCGATCGACGAGCACAAGCGCAAGGGGGCGATCGCTTCCGTCATCACCCGCGAAGTGCCGTGGGATAAGGTGTCCGATTATGGCGTCGTGGTGGCGGATGAGAACGGCAAGATCAAGCAGTTTCAGGAAAAGCCGAAGCGCGAGCAGGCGCTTTCCAATATGGCTTCCACTGGTATTTACATTTTCGAGCCGGAAGCGATCGACCTGATTCCATCGGGCGAAGTATTCGATATCGGCTCCCAGTTGTTCCCGCTGCTGGCGGAGAAGGGCTTGCCTTTCTACGCGCAAAAGCACGATTTCCAGTGGCTCGACATTGGCAGCGTGAAGGATTACTGGAGCGTGCTGCAAAGCCTGATGACCGGCGAAGTACCGGGCATGGATGTGCCGGGCGAGCAGGTCAGGGAAGGCGTGTTCGTCGGCCTGAATACCCGCATCGACTGGGAAGGCACGACCTTCGAAGGACCGGTCTACATCGGCGCCGGCTGTCATATCGAAGCCGGCAGCAAGATCGTCGGCCCGACCTGGATCGGTCACGGCAGCCATATCTGCCAGGGCGCCGAAGTGGTGCGCAGCATCCTGTTCGAATACACGCGCGTGCTGCCGGATGCGCAGCTCGATGAAGTGATCGTCTGTGCCGACTACAGCGTCGACCGGTCCGGCAATATGTCGCGCATGTCGGAGGCCGACACCGGACTGACCAATGCCCGCGACCGCCGTTTTCTGCGTCGCGTGCAAGACAGCAAGGAAGGCGCGGAAGCCGTGCTGCAGCGCATGAACGCGGGCTCTTCGACCCAACTGGTTGCATAGGCCACGCTCTGATCCGGACTGGCTGCTTCCCGAATCAAATCGCCGCACGCAGAAACACGTGCGGCGATTTTTTGCGTCCTGACCGCTTGTTAATAAATTCAGGCTGCCTGCAGCAGCATGAAACCATTGATGCCGAGGTGGGCCGTCTGGTTGTCGAGTTCGGCGTGTTGCGCCAGTACCGCTTGCGTCATGCCGGGCGCCGGCACCTTAAGCGGCGTAGTTTCCATGTTAAAGAGGCACACCAATTCGCGGCCATCGCAATGACGGCGGAAGGCCAGCACGCCTTCGGGCGCATCCAGCAGCTCGATGCCGCCGCGTTCGAGCTGCGGCAGCGCGCGGCGCAGCGCAATCATGTCGCGCGCAAAGCGCAGCACCGAATTCGCCCGCGCTTCCTGGCTAGCCACGTTCAATTCCAGATGCTCGGCCGTGACCGGAAGCCACGGCTCGGCCAGGCTGAAGCCGCCGTGGATATGGTCATTCCACGGCATCGGCGTGCGGCAGCCGTCGCGGCCCTTGAATTTCGGCCAGAAGCTGATGCCGAACGGATCCTGCAACTTCTCGAACGGCACGTCGGCCTGCGGCAAGCCGAGTTCTTCGCCCTGGTACAGGCAGATATCGCCGCGCATCGAAAACAGCAGGGCCAGCATTTGCTTGGCAGTCTGTTCCGGGTCGCGGCCCTTGAGCCAGCGCGTTGCCACGCGCGGCTTGTCATGGTTGGACATGGCGTAACACGGCGCGGCAGGGGCATGGATGCTTTCTTCCAGGGTGCGGATCACCTTCGCCACGTAAGGGGCGCTGCTGTCGGGCTGCATCAATGCAAAGCTGTACGCCGAATGCAGGCGGTTGGCGCCAGTGTATTGCCCCATCAATTGCAAGGCATCGTGACCGCCGACTTCGGCCAGGCTGACGGCGCCGTAGTCATCGAGCAGGGCACGCACGCGCTCCAGGAAGGGCAGCATTTCCGGCCGTGCCTGGTCGTAGATATGCAACTGGAAGCCGTAGGGATGCAGCGCCGCGCTGGTGTCTTCGCGCGGCGGATTGTTACGCAGTTCCAGGTCCTGGAAGATGTGGTTGCAGGCGTCGAAACGAAATCCCGACACGCCCATGTCGAGCCAGAACTTCATCTCGCCGAGCACCGCTTCCTGCACCGCCGGATTGTGCATGTTCAGGTCGGGCTGGCTCGAAAAGAAGGAATGGAAATAGTATTGCCGGCGCTCGGCATCCCAGCGCCAGGCCGGGCCGCCGAACACGGAGACCCAGTTGTTCGGGGGACTGCCGTCGGGCTTGGGGTCGGCCCACAGGTACCAGTCGGATTTGCCGTTTTCCCTGGCGCGGCTTTGCTTGAACCAGTCGTGCTCTTCGGATGTGTGCGAGATCACCATGTCGACCATGACGCCCAGATCGGCGGCCTTGGCGTGCGCCATCAGGCGCTTGAAGTCGGCAAGGGTACCGAAGATCGGATCGACTTCGCGGTAGTTCGAGACGTCGTAGCCGAAGTCCTTCATCGGCGATTTGAAAAACGGGCTGATCCAGATCGCATCCACGCCGAGGCTTTTGATGTAGTCCAGCTTTGCATCAATACCGGCGAGGTCGCCGATGCCATCATTGTTGGAATCAAAGAAACTTCTTGGATACACCTGATAAATGATCATTACCGCCTCGCTCCTTTTTCCAGCACCGCTAACGATGCCCAGCAGAGATTGCTAAGCATTTTATTGCTTGTCGGAACAGTAGAGAGGATAACGGGAAAAACGTTCGACGCTTGTGCAGCTTATGCAACGCTTTTTTTCATTAAATGGCCGGATCGACAAGCACAAATGGTGAGCTTGATAACAAGGCGTGTGGGATTTGCATGTCAATCCGAGAACAATTTATCGGCTCGACAATCCATTTGAAAGTAGGCGCCCAATCGGTTTAACCCAAGCTGTCGCACCCTTGCTTAGAACGTGCTGAGAACAATGACAATATCGACGCCATTTATCCCCAAGATCTGTTCATTGCCGATATTCCCGCTAACTGGCGCCGAGGCGCGCAGCGGACTGGAGCAGCTTGACGCCGCTTTGGCGCGCGCCGCTGCGCTTGGGTTCGATCATGTGCTGCTGCCCGGGCCGATGGCGCAGGAAAGGGACATCAGGGAAATCGCGCAGGCCTGCGCGCGCCGCCAGTTGGCTCTGCTGGTGGACCTCGATATCGCCGGCGTTGCTCCGGATGACGCCTTGCTGCAGACCCATGCGCACTGGTTTGCGGCACCGGGGCAGCAGGACGACTTGCCGGACCCGCGCTATCCGCAGGTGGTGCCGACGCGTCAGCATTACCGTTATACGAAGTCAGAAGTGCAGGAAGAAATCCGCGCTTACTGGAGCGAGCGGCTACTGGACTGGTCGGAGCAGGGTGTCGTGGGATTTCGCTGCATCGACGTGGCCGGCGTACCTGCGGAAGTATGGAAAGATTTGATCGCCAACGTCAGGGCGCAGCAGCCGCAGGTGCGTTTTCTGGCCTGGACGCCGGGCTGCACGCCGGCGCAACTCGATGCGCTGGTCGGCTGCGGGTTCGATGCCAGTTTTTCGTCGGCGGCCTGGTGGAATTTCCGCGCGCACTGGATCGAGGAAGAGCATGCGCGCTTGCTGCGCGTCGCGCCGCCGATTGCATTTCCCGATGCGCCAGGGCAGGCGGTTGCAGCGCGTGCGCCGGGCGCCGAGCAACCGGAGACGGTCGCTACGGTGTTTCGCCGCGCGCTGCAGTTGGCTGCGGCAGTCGGCAACGGCTGGCTGATGCCGCTCGGGTTCGAGCAGGGACGGTCCGGCGAACAGGCGCCACCGGGAGCAGGAATCGATCTGTCTAGCGAGGTGGTCGCCGCCAACCGTTTTGTCGATGCACATGGCGCGAAGCTGTATGGCGCGACGCTGCGCCTGTTGTCAGGCGCGGATGCGGACGCGGCGATTCTATTGCGCAATCCGGCGCCGGCAGCGTTCAAGTCTGGCGCGGAGCCGGCGGAGGCGTTGCTGGTACTGGTCAATGCAGGCATCGAGCGCCCCGCTATGGTGCATGAACGCCAGTGGCTCGCGCACGCCGAAGGCCTCGTGCCGCAGCGCCGCCTGTGGCCGCAGCCGGATCAGGATGCCGCCGAAGGGAGCAATGCCGTGCCGCAGGTCCTCTGCCTGGAGCCGGGGCAATTGCAGGTGTTCGAAGCCGGCAGGCTGGCGCCGATATTGCTGCCCGCGCCACGTGGCAAGCAGGCGGTTGTGGCGGCAGCGAAGATGCCGCGCGTTGCCATCGAAGCGGTATCGCCCACGGTCGACGGCGGGCGCTTTGCCGTCAAGCGCGTGGTCGGCGATTGCGTGACCATCGAAGCCGACGTGTTTACCGACGGGCATGAGAAGCTCGCAGTGGTGTTGCTGTGGCGTCCGGCGGATGAAGCCGAGTGGCGCGAAGTGCGCATGCACGCGATCGGCAACGATCGCTGGGCAGCCAGCCTGCCGCTCACCCGCCTGGGCCGCCACCTGTTCGCGGTCGAAGCGTGGCGCGACGTGTTCGCGACCTATCGCGACGAACTGGAAAAGAAGACCGGCGCTGGACTGAACGTGAAGGTCGAACTGGAAGAAGGGCGCCTGCTGGTCGAGCAGGCGGCGGCTTTCGCCATGGAACAGGATAAAAAGGATCTCGCGGCCACGCTAGATACGCTGGCCAAGAGCCTGAAAGTGCCCGTTGGTCGCGGCCAGCACTCCGACGCGGGCAATACAGCGCAGACGAAAGAGCGCGACACCGAGCGAATCGCTGCTTTGTTGTCCGAGCCCGCATGGGAAGCGATGCGCGCCGCCGACGCCAGGCCGTTTGCCGTCAGGAGCGACATTTTCCGCATTGACGCCGAGCGGCGTGCTGCGCGTTTTTCGAGTTGGTACGAACTGTTTCCGCGCTCGCAAAGCGGCGACCCGCACCGGCATGGCAGCTTTGACGACGTAATCAAGCGTCTGCCAGCCATCCAGGACATGGGTTTCGATACGCTGTATTTCACGCCGATCCACCCGATCGGCAGGAAACACCGCAAGGGCCGCAACAACAGCCTCGACGCCGGTCCCGACGATCCGGGCAGCCCGTACGCGATCGGATCGAGCGAGGGCGGGCACGACGCGATCCATCCAGAACTCGGCACGCTGGAAGACTTCCGCCGTCTGCGCGACGAGGCAGCGCGCCACGGCCTGGAGCTGGCACTGGATTTCGCCATCCAGTGCTCGCCCGACCATCCGTGGCTCAAGGAACACCCGGACTGGTTCGCCTGGCGCCCGGACGGCACCATCCGCTATGCGGAAAACCCGCCGAAAAAATACCAGGACATCGTCAATGTCGATTTCTACGCCGACGGCGCAGTGCCTGGCCTGTGGATCGCGCTGCGCGACGTCGTGCTGCTGTGGGTGAAGGAGGGCGTGCGGGTGTTCCGCGTCGATAATCCCCACACCAAGCCGCTGCCGTTCTGGGAGTGGATGATCAATGATATTCGCGGACGTTTCCCCGACGTGATCTTCCTGTCCGAAGCCTTTACGCGGCCGAAGATGATGTACCGCCTGGCCAAGGCCGGCTACTCGCAGTCCTACACCTATTTCACCTGGCGTCACACCAAGGCGGAATTCATCGAATACCTGACCGAGCTGACGACAACCAATGTGCGCGAATACTTTCGCCCGCATTTCTTCGTCAATACGCCGGACATCAATCCTTACTTCCTGCAGCGCTCCGGCCGCCCGGGATTCCTGATCCGCGCCGCGCTGGCTACCACGCTGTCGGGCCTGTGGGGCATGTACAGCGGCTACGAGCTGTGCGAGGGAACGCCGGTGCCGGGCAAGGAAGAATACCTGGATTCGGAAAAGTACGAGATTCGTGCCTGGGACTGGCATCGGCCCGGCAACATCATCCGCGAGATCACGCAACTGAACCGCATCCGCATCGAGAACCCCGCGCTGCAATCGCATCTGGGCGTGCGTTTCCTGCAGTCTTCCGACGAAAATATCCTGTATTTCATCAAGTCGAGCGAGCCGTTCGAAGCCGGCCAGACCCTGGGCGACAACGTGGTGCTGGTAGCGATCAATCTCGATCCTCACCAGGCGCATGAAACCGCCATCGAAGTGCCGCTGTGGGAATTAGGCGTGCCGGATGAAGGCGAAATCGAGGTTGACGATTTGGTGGGAGGAGGCCGGCTGAGCTGGCGCGGTAAGCGGCAGCAGCTGCGGCTCGATCCGATGATCAATCCGTATGGAATCTGGCGGGTGCGCCGGAAAGGGGGCTGATGATGGAACGTCGCAAAACATTGCGTCCGGCCGCTGCGGCTGGTGTGGCCCCGGGACCACGCTTTCAGGAAGATCCGCAGTGGTATAAGGATGCGGTCATCTACCAGGTGCACGTCAAGTCATTCTTCGACTCAAATAACGATGGCATTGGCGACTTTGCCGGCCTGATCCAGAAGCTCGACTACATCGTCGACCTGGGCGTCAACACGATCTGGCTGTTGCCGTTCTATCCATCGCCGCGCAAGGACGATGGTTACGACATCGCCGACTACCGAGGCGTGCATCCTGATTACGGCACGATGCAGGATGCGCGCCGCTTCATCAATGAAGCGCACAGGCGCGGCCTGCGCGTGATCACTGAACTGGTGGTCAATCACACGTCCGATCAGCATCCCTGGTTTCAGCGGGCACGCCATGCCAAGCCGGGATCGGCGGCACGCAACTTCTATGTCTGGTCGGATAACGATAACGCTTATGCCGACACGCGCATCATTTTCTGCGACACGGAAAAATCCAACTGGACCTGGGACCCGGTCGCCAATGCGTTTTTCTGGCATCGATTCTATTCCCACCAACCGGATCTGAATTTCGACAATCCCCAGGTCTTGAAGGAGGTGCTGGCGGTGATGCGCTTCTGGCTGGACATCGGCGTAGACGGCCTGCGGCTGGATGCGGTGCCGTATCTGATCGAGCGCGAGGGCACGTCGAACGAGAATCTGCCGGAAACACATGAGATTCTGAAGAGGATCCGCGCCGAACTCGACCGCAGCTATCCCGATCGCATGCTGCTTGCCGAAGCCAACATGTGGCCGGAAGACGTGCAGCAGTATTTCGGCGACGGCGACGAGTGCCACATGGCGTTTCACTTCCCGCTGATGCCGCGCATGTACATGGCGCTCGCGCAGGAAGACCGCTTCCCGATCACCGACATCCTGCGCCAGACGCCGGAAATTCCGCCGAACTGCCAGTGGGCGATCTTTTTGCGCAACCATGACGAGCTGACGCTGGAAATGGTGACCGACAAGGAGCGCGACTACCTGTGGAATTTCTATGCGTCGGAAAAGCGCGCACGCATCAATCTCGGCATTCGCCGGCGCCTGTTGCCGTTGCTGGAACGCGACCGCCGCCGCGCGGAACTGCTCAACAGTTTTCTGTTATCGATGCCGGGCACGCCGGTTTTGTACTACGGCGATGAAATCGGCATGGGCGACAATATCCATCTGGGTGACCGCGACGGCGTGCGCACGCCGATGCAATGGGCGCCGGATCGCAACGGCGGTTTTTCCCGCGCCGACCCGGCGCGATTAGTGCTGCCGCCGATCATGGACCCGATCTACGGTTATCAGGCGGTCAACGTCGAAGTCCAACACGCCGATCCGTATTCGCTGCTGAACTGGACCCGGCGCCTGCTGGCGGTGCGCAAACAGCATTGTGCATTCTCGCGCGGTACGCTGAAGATTCTGTATCCGGCCAACCGGCGTGTGCTGGCTTACCTGCGTGAAGCCGACGGTACGTGCGAAGGTAATCTCAACGACCATATCCTGTGTGTGGCGAACGTGTCGCGCTCGGCGCAGGCGGTCGAACTCGACCTGGCGGAGTTCGCCGGACGCGTGCCGGTCGAGATGATCGGTGGCTCGGCCTTCCCGCCGATCGGCAAACTGCCATATCTGCTGACGCTGCCGCCATACGGCTTTTACTGGTTCCTGTTGACGACCGAAGCGAGCATGCCGAGCTGGCATACGCCGGCGCCTGAACCCTTGCCGGATCTGGCGACACTGGTGCTGCGGCATGGCGTGAATGAGATCATGGAAGCATCGGCGCGCACGACCCTCGAAAAAGAAGCGCTACCGGCCTATCTGCCGAAGCGCCGCTGGTATGCGGCCAAGCAGGAAAAACTGCTGTCAACGCGCATTGCGCTGGCAACATCGCTGCCGGTATCGCACGCCCGACCGCACGTGCTGCCGACCATGCTCGCTGAGATCGAGACACACACCGGCAAGGGAACCCACCGCTACCTGCTTCCGCTGGGCTACATCCGCGAGGAAGACATTGTTACTGCCTTGCCGCACCAGCTCGCCTTGTCGCGCATCCGACGCGGACGCCACGTCGGCCTGCTTACCGACGCGTTCGTGATGGATTCCTTCGCCTATGCGGTCGTTGATCTGATGCGCAGCGGCGCCACGATCGCGGGCGACGATGGCGAGATCCGCTTCATGCCGACCGATGCGCTGGCCGAGGTCGAAGTCAAGGCGGAGCCGGAAATCCGCCGCATGTCGGCGGAGCAGTCGAACAGCTCGCTGGTGATCGGCGACACGATGGTGCTCAAGGTAATCCGGCGCATGACGGCCGGCATCCATCCGGAAGCAGAAGTCAGCCGCTATCTCACCGTGGCCGGCTTTGCCAATACGCCGGCAATGCTTGGCGAAGCCGCACGCATCGCTGCCGACGGCACCTCTTACACGATGATGGTGATGCAACGTTTCATCGACAATCAGGGCGATGCCTGGCAATGGACGCTGGACACGCTGGAACGCGTGATCCAGCACAGCGTGGCCGGTGATGTGACCGAGGCCGCTGATGTGTCAACGGAGATATCCGATCCGCACGCTGACTTGATCGATCTGGTGAGCCTGCTCGGCAGGCGCCTCGGGGAAATGCACGTGGTCCTGGCGGCGCCTACCGAGGATGCGGCATTCGCCCCGCAGGTCACCGACGAGGCCGATGCAAAGGCCTGGGCTGACGCGGTCAAGCAGCAGCTGGAAGCCGCGTTCGCGGTGTTGAGAAGCAAGCGAGAATGGAGCAGCGAAGACGAGGCGCATCGTGTCGCCAACCTGATCGGGCAGCGCGAGGTGCTGCTGCGCAGGGTGGGGGAATTGGCTCTCGAAGGAATTGGCACACTGCGCATGCGCACTCATGGCGACTTCCATCTCGGGCAGGTGCTGGTCGCGCAAGGCGACGTATATATCGTCGATTTCGAGGGTGAGCCGGCTAAGTCGCTGGAAGAGCGGCGCCAGAAGAGCAGTCCGATGCGCGATGTGGCCGGGCTCATGCGCTCGTTCGACTACGTCGCGGCATTCTCGCGACACGCCGGCATGGGCGATCTGTCGGAAGCCGACGAACTGCGCAAGCAACAGATTCTGCGTGATTTCGCGCCTACTGCGCAGACCACCTTCCTCGAGGCCTACCGGCAGGCAATCGCCGGCAGCCCGGTGGCATTTTCTGCCGCAGCCGAGCAGGCGCTGCTCGATCTCTTCATGCTGGAAAAGGCCGCTTACGAAGTCTGTTACGAAGCCGCCAACCGCCCCAGCTGGGTCGCCGTGCCGGCAAATGGCCTGGCGAAGATCGCCAACGCCTTGCTGAAGCACGCTGACGGAGGCATTGCCGATGAATGAGCACAGTTTGAACGACTCCGGCTTCACGAACAATGCATTACACAGGATTTTGGCATGAACCACACGATTAACGATCCAGCCATCGACGTCGACCGGCAGAAGCGCGATGCGCTGCTGGCCGGCCGTCTGGCCGATCCGTTCTCTTTCCTCGGGCCGCATCGCATCGGCGACAAGCTCGTCATCCGTACTTTCCAGCCGGGCGCCCGTGCTGTCGATATCGTGCTGCCGGGCGCGGGCATCAGCGATCATGGCGAGCTGGTGGAGTCGTTGCTCAATCTCGACCAGAGCGGCTTGTTCGTCAGCAGCGCGCCGATGCTGGCGGCGGATCAGGCTTACCTGTTGCGCATCACCTGGCCGGCTCCGGAGGGCGGCGAACTGGTGCAGATCACGGAAGATCCCTATCGCTTCGGCTTGCTGCTCGGCGAGCTCGACATGCATCTGCTGGGAGAAGGGACGCATCGCGAGCTTGGGCGCTGTCTGGGCGCAAATCCCATGACGATCGACGGCGTGGCAGGCACGCGCTTCGCCGTGTGGGCGCCGAATGCGCAACGCGTATCGGTCGTCGGCGACTTCAACCAGTGGGATGGCCGGCGCCATCCGATGCGCCTGCGCATGGAAACCGGCGTGTGGGAATTGTTCATTCCGCGTCTGGGCGCGGGCGCGCGCTACCAGTTCGAGATCGTCGGCATCGATGGCAACGTCCTGCCGCTCAAGGCCGATCCGGTTGCACGTGCCACCGAAGCGCCGCCATCCACCGTGTCGATAGTAGCGCCGGCGACGCCTTTCCAGTGGACCGATGAGCAATGGATGCGCGACCGCTCCCGCCGCCATTCGCTCGATGCGCCCTTATCCATCTATGAAGTGCATGCCGGTTCCTGGCTGCGCAATCCGGAAGAGGGCGGCCGGAACCTTAACTGGCACGAACTTGGCGACCGTTTGATTCCATACGCGCTCGGCATGGGCTTCACGCACCTGGAATTTCTGCCGATTATGGAACATCCCTTCGGCGGCTCCTGGGGTTATCAGCCGCTCGGCCTGTTCGCGCCGTCGGCACGCTTCGGTACGCCGGCGGCATTCGCCTCCTTCGTCGACCGTTGCCATGCCGCCGGCCTCGGCGTCATCCTCGACTGGGTGCCCGCGCATTTCCCGTCGGATGAGCACGGCCTGGCCCGCTTCGATGGCACCGCGCTGTATGAACACCAGGACCCGCGCGAAGGCTACCACCAGGACTGGAATACGCTGATCTATAACCTCGGCCGCAAGGAAGTTTCCAGCTTCCTGATCGCGTCGGCGCTGGAGTGGCTCGAGCATTTTCACGTCGACGGCCTGCGCGTGGATGCGGTGGCATCGATGCTGTACCGCGACTACAGCCGCAAGCCGGGCGAATGGGTGCCGAACGTTCACGGCGGGCGCGAGAACCTGGAAGCAGTCGCGTTCCTGCGCGAACTGAACCAGGTGGTGCGCCAACGCTGTCCTGGGGCGTTGATGATCGCCGAGGAATCGACCGCCTGGCCCGGCGTCTCCGCGCCGGTGGAAGAGGGCGGGCTTGGCTTCACCCACAAGTGGAACATGGGCTGGATGCACGACTCGCTGCACTACGCCTCGCTCGATCCTCTCTACCGCAGCCACCATCACAATGAGATGACCTTCGGGCTGGTGTATGCCTTCTCGGAAAAATTCGTGCTACCGATCTCGCATGACGAAGTGGTGCACGGCAAGGGTTCGCTGCTCAACAAGATGCCGGGCGACGACTGGCAAAAGCTCGCCAACCTGCGGGCATACCTGGGCTTCATGTGGACACATCCAGGCAAGAAGCTCTTGTTCATGGGGTGCGAATTCGGGCAAATGAGCGAGTGGAATCACGACGGCTCGCCGCAATGGGACTTGCTCGACCAGCCGGCGCACCGCGGCGTGCAGCGGCTGGTGCGCGACCTGAACCGCCTGTATGAAGGCGAACCGGCGCTGCATGAACTCGACTGTTCGCCGCAGGGCTTCGAATGGGTGATCGGCGATGACGCCGCCAACAGCGTGTTCGCCTTCCTGCGCAAGCCGGCCTCGCAAGGCGCAGCGCCGGTGCTGGTGGTGGTGAACATGACGCCCGTTGTGCGCCATGGTTACCGTATCGGCGTACCTGCATACGGTCGCTCGCCGACGGTCTGGCGCGAACTCCTCAACAGCGATGCCGAGGTCTACGGCGGCAGCGGCGTGGGCAACGCCGGCGCCGTCAATAGCGAACCGCATCCTGCGCATGGCCAGGCGCAGTCGATCCAGCTATCGCTGCCGCCGCTGTCTGTGCTGGTATTTAAACCCGAGGGCTGAGGTGAGCACGGTGGCGCGCACCCTGCCGGCGATGCAGCCGGGCTCGGCCTATCCGCTGGGCGCCTGTTATGACGGCGCCGGCACCAACTTTGCCGTGTTTTCCGCCCATGCGGTGAAGGTGGAGTTGTGCCTGTTCGACGCCAGCGGCCGCCACGAGGTCGCGCGCTACACGCTGCCCGAATGCACCAACGAGATATGGCATGGCTACCTGCCGAACGTTCATCCTGGCACCCTCTACGGCTATCGCGCCTACGGCCCTTACCGGCCGGAAGACGGCCACCGCTTCAATCCCAACAAGCTGCTGCTCGACCCGTATGCGCGGCAGCTGCATGGCGCCGTGCGCTGGAGCGATGCGCTGTACGGCTACCGTTACAATTCGCCGCAGCGCGACCTGTCGTTCGATCGGCGTGATAGCGCGCCCAACATGCCCAAGGGCGTGGTGGTCGACAGCGCATTCAACTGGCACGGCGACGCCCCTCCCAGCGTGCCGTGGGAAAAGACGGTGATCTATGAAGCGCATGTGCGCGGCCTTTCGATGCGCGCGCCGCATGTGGCGCCCAAAGAACGCGGCACCTTCGCAGCGCTGGCCAATCCTTACCTGATCGAACATTTCACCAGGCTTGGCATCACCGCGCTCGAACTGCTGCCTGTGCACGCGATCCTGCAAGACCGCCGCCTGGTCAATGCCGGGTTGTCCAATTATTGGGGCTACAACACGCTGTCATTCTTCGCGCCGGAGCCGCGCTATCTAGCAGATGGCACGCTCAATGAAATGCGCCATGCGATCCGCCAGCTGCACGCCGCCGGCATCGAAGTCATTCTCGACGTTGTGTACAACCATACCTGCGAAGAAAGCGAGTTGGGGCCGACCCTGTCATGGCGCGGGCTCGACAATGCCACCTACTACCGTCTGCATGCCGGCAATTACCGTCATCTGGTCAACGATACCGGCTGCGGCAATACCCTGGCCCTATCGCATCCGCGCGTGATCCACATGGTGATGGATTCGCTGCGTTACTGGGTGCAGGAGTTCCATGTCGACGGTTTTCGTTTCGATCTCGGCGCCACGCTCGGGAGGGAGCAACACGGCTTCGATCCAGGCGCAGGCTTCTTCGACGCCATGATGCAAGATCCCGTGCTCTCGCGGGTGAAGCTGATTTCGGAACCGTGGGACCTCGGGCCAGGCGGTTATCAGGTCGGCAACCATCCTGCCGGCATCGCCGAATGGAACGACCGCTTTCGCGACCATGTGCGCTGCTTCTGGCGCGGGGACGTTGCCATGCGCGGCGCGGTCGCAGCTCGGTTGCTTGGTTCGGCCGACATGTTCAATCACCACCGCCGCCGTGCCTGGAGCTCGATCAATTTCGTCACGGCGCACGATGGCTTCACGCTCAACGATCTGGTCAGCTACAGCCAGAAATACAATCTAGCCAACGGCGAAGACAATCGCGACGGCAGCAACGATAACAAGAGTTGCAACTGGGGCGTCGAAGGGCCGACCGGCGATGCCCAGGTCAACGCGACCCGCGACAAGATCCGGCGGGCGATGCTGATGACGCTGATGTTTTCCAACGGCACGCCGATGCTGCTCGGCGGCGATGAATTCGGCCGCACGCAACATGGCAATAACAATGCCTACTGCCAGGACAACGAACTGTCCTGGTTCGACTGGAGTTTGCTGGAGACGGATGCCGGGCGCGCGCTGTTCGACTTCACGCGCCGCTGCATCGCTGCGCGCATGCGTCATGCGTCGCTGCGCGGCACGCGTTTTCTGACCGCAAGCTTCCGCACCCTGCAGGGCGTGCCCGATATCGGCTGGTTCGACGAGACTGGCCATGAGATGACGCAGGACCGCTGGAATTTCGCCGAGGGGCGCCTGCTGGCACTGCGCCGGCTGGCCAGCGAGCGGCATGCAGGTTCCGCAGGCTCCCCCGGCACGACAGGCGCGCTAGTCTCCGCCACGCTGCTGCTGTTGAATGCCTTTTCCGAAGACCGTGAATTCGTACTGCCGCAGCCGGTCATGGCGTGGCGCACCGTCATCGACGCCGCCGAAGCGGTCGGCACGACTGCACAAGATTTTGACCCATCCGGCGCGCGGCAGCCGAAGCGCAACCGCATCGTCGTTGCCGCGCACAGTGCCATCCTACTCGAGGCTGATCATGTCCACGCTCCCTGAACCTAATCGACCGCCCGTTCCGACCTGGCGCTTCGGCGCCGAACTCATTGCCCCCGACCAGACCCGCTTTCGTCTGTGGGCTCCCAGTTGCACGCATGCCAGCGTCGAAATCGAAGGCCGCGCCGCGCTGCCGATGACGGCCCGGGAGGGCGGCTGGTTCGAGGCCGTCGCCGATTGCGGCGCCGGCACGCGCTACCGCTACCGCGTCGGCGATCTCGCCGTACCGGATCCGGCTTCGCGCGCGCAGGCTGGCGACGTGCACGACGCCAGCCTCGTCTGCGACCCTGCAGCCTACCGCTGGAAGAATGACGACTGGCGCGGCTTGCCGTGGGAAGCCACCGTCATTTACGAGCTGCACCTCGGGACCTTCGGCGGCTTCGCCGGGGCGACGCAACGACTGGCCGAACTGGCCGAACTGGGTATCACCGCGGTCGAACTGATGCCGATCGCCGATTTCCCCGGGCCGCGCAACTGGGGCTACGATGGCGTGTTGCCGTATGCGCCTGATGCGGCCTACGGCACGCCGGATGAATTGAAGGCCCTGATCGATACGGCGCACGGCCTGGGGCTGATGGTGTTTCTCGACGTTGTCTACAACCACTTCGGCCCGGACGGCAATTACCTGGGCGCCTACGCCAAGGACTTCTTCCGCGACGATATCCACACGCCGTGGGGGCAGGCGATCGATTTCCGCAAGCAGCCGGTGCGCGACTATTTCACCGAGAATGCCATTTACTGGCTCACCGAGTTCCGCTTCGACGGCCTGCGCTTCGATGCGGTACACGCAATCAGCGAAAAGGATTGGCTGGTCGAGATGGCCCGGCGCGTTCGCGCGGCGGTGCCGGCCGGGCGCCACGTCCATCTGGTGCTGGAAAACGATGACAACTCTGCCAGGCTGCTTGCGCGCGAACCCCAGCGGTTGTTTGACGCGCAATGGAACGACGACTTGCATCATGCGATGCACGTCTTGCTGACCGGCGAGCGGGAAGGTTACTACGCCGGCTACATCGAGGATACGGCGCAAAAACTGGCGCGCGGCCTGGCCGAAGGCTTCATCTACCAGGGACAGGCGTCGCTGTTTCCGGGCGGTGAACCACGGGGCGAACCGAGCGGACACCTGCCGCCTACTTCGTTCGTGTTCTTCCTGCAGAACCACGACCAGATCGGCAACCGTGCATTCGGCGAGCGCCTGAGCGTGCTGGCTGACCCCAACGCCTTGCGCGCGGCAACCGCCTTGCTGCTGCTGTGTCCGCATATCCCGCTGATCTACATGGGCGAGGAAATGGGCAGCACCCAGCCTTTTCTGTATTTCACCAGCCATCCGAACCATGAACTGGCCGAAGCCGTGCGCAATGGCCGCCGGCAAGAGTTTGCGCGTTTTTCAGCATTCTCCGACCCTGCCAAGCGTGAGCGCATTCCCGACCCGAATGCCGAGCAAACCTTCCTGGATTCGATCCCCAAGCCGGCCAATGAGACCTCCTTCGCCTGGCGTGATTTCTACAAGAGCTTGCTGATCATTCGCCGCGAATACCTTGTGCCACGCCTTGCCGGCACGCGCGCGCTCGGTGCCGAAGTGCTTGGCCCGGCAGCGGTGAGAGCCCGTTGGCGCATGGGAGATGGCCGCGTCTTGATGATCGCGCTGAACCTCGGCGCCGAACCGGTGCGGATCGAATTCGAGCGCCACGCTGACGGCTATGGCGGCACCGTACTGTTTGAATCCGATGGTGTGCCCGATGCAGTTGCCGAAGGCCGTCTGCCGGATCATGCCATTCTCGCCGTACTGGAGCCTGCACAATGAATGAAGAATCGATACTACGGTTGGCGCAAGCCGCCGGACTGTCACGCGACTGGATCAATGCTGCCGGCCGGCCGATGCAGGTTGCGCCTGAAGCATTGGCGCGCATTCTGGAAGCGCTCGGATTTCCCTGCGCAAGCGAGGAGGATTGCCGCGATAGCCTGGCGCGCATTGCCGCGCTAAACGATTCGACGCAATTGCCGCCGCTGGTGACCAGCACCATCGGACGAGGCGTCACGCTGCCGCTGCCCGGACACCTGTCAGGTTCGGCGTACCGGATCATCCTGGAAAGCGGCGATGCCATCGACGGACATTTTCCGCATCATGCCGGCGTGATCGAGCTGCCGCCCTTGCACAGCGCCGGCTATCATCGCCTGCTGGCGGGCGATGGCGAAACCGTGCTGGCAATTGCGCCGCCGCGCTGCTTCGGCGTGGCAGACGCCTTGCGTGCCACCGCCCGCAGTGCAGGCACAGATATGCATACGGCACGCCTGTGGGGCCTGGGCGTGCAGCTGTACTCCCTGCGTCGCGCGGGTGACGGCGGCATCGGCGACTTCACCAGCCTGGCCAGGATGGCCGTCTCGGCTGCTTCGCACGGCGCCGGCGCGCTGGCGATCAGCCCGGTGCATGCGATGTTTTCCGCAGATGTTCATCGCTTCAGCCCCTACGGGCCGTCGAGCCGGCTATTCCTGAACGCGCTGCATATCGATCCGGCGGCGGTTCTGGGCAAGGAGGCGTTCGACGCAATCGTGGCCGAGATGGAGCCGCATGAAGCCGAGGCGCTGCACCGCGTGGAACAACTCGATCTGATCGACTGGCCGACAGCGGCGCAATTGCGGCTGAAGCTGTTGCGCGCACTGTACCGGCATTTTATTCAACAAGGCCCGAACATTGAGTTTGACGCGTTTCGCCGGCAGGGCGGCAATGCCCTGCGTGACCATGCGCGCTTCGAAGCGATCCATGCATGGCGGCTGGCGCACGGCGAGTCCGGCGACTGGCGTACCTGGCCGAGCGGCCTGCACGATCCGGCGAACGCGGAAGTCGAGCGCTTCGCCGCCGAGCATGCCGACGAAGTCAGGTTCCATGAATTCCTGCAGTGGCAAGCCGCCCGCGGGCTTTCCGCGGCACAGGCAGCCGCACGCGCTGCAGGCATGCCGATCGGCCTGATCGCCGACTTGGCTGTGGGCGCCGACAATGCCGGTAGCCAGGCCTGGAGCCGGCAGAGCGAACTGATCAACGGGTTGTCGGTCGGCGCGCCGCCGGACGCGCTCAATACGCGCGGTCAAAACTGGGGCCTGGGTGCATTTTCTCCCCATGCCATGAAGGCCAAGGGGTTTGGCGCCTATATCGAGATGCTGCGCGCGACTTTCGCTTATGCGGGCGGCGCGCGCATCGACCACGTGCTGGGTTTGTCGCGCCTGTGGCTCGTGCCGCAGGGGGCGTCGTCGGCGGATGGCGCCTATCTGCAGTATCCGCTGGAAGACTTGCTTCGCTTGATCGCGCTCGAATCGTGGCGCCACCAGGCGATCGTCATCGGCGAGGATCTCGGCACGGTGCCGCCGGGCTTCGACCGCACGCTGGCCGATGCCGGGTTGCTCGGCATCCGCGTGCTGCTGTTCGAACGCGACGCCGAGCGATTCCGGCGGCCGGAAGAATGGTCGGCGGATGCCATCGCCACCACCGCCACGCATGACCTGCCGACCATCGCCGGCTGGTGGCAAGGACGAGATATCGACTGGCGCAAGCAGCTCGACCTGCTGGAAGAAGGGCAGAGCGAGGACGAGGCGCGTGCGGCCCGTGCGAACGAGCGCGCGGCGCTGGCACAGGCATTGTTCGAGCACGCACCGCAGCAGTCTGCAGCGAATATGAGCAATGCGGACCAGGCGGATGCGGCGGTGGATGCAGCTGCGGCCTTCATTGCCGCGACCCCGGCGCCGCTGGCGTTGCTGCCGATAGAGGATGCGCTGGGACTGGTCGAGCAACCGAATCTGCCCGGCACCGTCGACACTCATCCGAACTGGCGCCGCCGACTGCCGCAGCCGGTCGATTCTCTGCTCGATGCGCCGGGCGTGGCGCGCAGACTCGCCGCACTCAACCGTTCACGTTCATACCGATAAGCTCAGGAGAACTTGCATGACGATTCCACGGGCGACCGCCCGCCTGCAGTTGCACAAGGATTTTACTTTCGACGACGCCATCCGCGTGGTGCCGTACTATGCCGGGCTGGGCGTGAGCCACCTCTATGCTTCGCCGATCCTGACGGCGCGCAGCGGCTCGACGCACGGCTACGACATCGTCGACCCGACCCGCATCAATCCCGAGCTGGGCGGCGAGGATGGTTTGCGCCGGCTGGTCGCCCGGCTGCGCGAGGCAGGCCTTGGGCTGATCCTCGACATCGTGCCCAACCACATGGGCGTCGGCCCGGAAAATCCCTGGTGGCAGCATGTGCTGGAATGGGGCCGGCAGAGCCCGTACGCACGCTGGTTCGACATCGACTGGCAGCCCGCCGACGAGAGCCTGCACGGCAAGGTGATGGCGCCGTTCCTGGGACAGCCCTACGGCGAAGTGCTCGCAGCCGGCGACATCAAGCTCGAATTCGACACCAGGCGCGGCAAGTTCTTCATCAGTTATTATGCGCACCGCTTTCCGATTACGCCTGCCAGTTACAGCGATATCCTGAATAGCGTAGAGACGCCGCGATTTGCTCCGGTGATCTCGGCTTTCCATGTTGACCAGAACGAAGAGGGCGAAATGTCGCTGCAGCCGGCCGACGTCGGTTTCGCCCAGCTGCGCGCGCTGGCCGAGACCGCCGAAGGCATTGCCGACATCAATACAGCGCTACAGGCTTTCGACGCTACGACACCAGACGGCTTCGATGCCTTGCATCGCCTGCTCGAGCGTCAGCATTACCGCCTGGCATGGTGGCGTTGCGCAGCGGACGGCATCAACTGGCGGCGTTTTTTCGAGGTGACCGACCTGGCCGGCGTGCGGGTCGAGCAGGACGACGTGTTCGAAGCCACGCATGCACTGATATTCCGGCTCTACACCGAAGGCCTGATCGATGGCGTGCGCGTCGATCACGTCGATGGCCTGGCTGACCCCGGCGCCTATTGCCGCAAGCTGCGTGCGCGCCTGCAGGCATTGTCCATGCAGAGACCTGCAGAGCTACCGCCTGCGCCGGCCTACATCGTGGTGGAAAAGATTCTTGGCGCGGATGAGCAATTGCGCGGCAACTGGGAAATCGACGGCACCAGCGGTTACGACTTCATGGACCGCGTCGGCGCCGTGCTGCACGACTGCGAAGGCGAAGCGCCGCTGACCGCGCTGTGGAGCGAGTTGACCGGGCAGGACCGGGATTTCCTGCACGAGGTGCAACAGGCGCGCCGCCAGCTACTGGCGAACAACCTCGCCGGCGAATTCGAGTCGGCGTCACGTGCGCTGCATGCCGTGGCGCGAACCGACCTGCGTACGCGAGATTATTCGCTCGCCGCTATCCGCCGCGTATTCACCGAGTTGCTGGTGCATTTCCCGGTTTACCGCACTTATGCCGACAGTAACGGGCGCGACGAGTTGGACCAGGAGGTAATCGAGCACGCGCTCGAGCGTGCCCGCACCAGCGTCGAGCGCACCGAAGTGCCGCTGCTGGACGTGCTGGCGCGCTGGCTGGGCGGCGATGCGCCGCGTGAACATGCCAATCCGCGGGTGCGCCAGTTGCACCAGCGCGCGATCACGCGCTTTCAGCAATTGACGCCGCCGCTGTCGGCCAAGTCGGTCGAAGATACCGCGTTCTACCGCTACGGCCGGCTGTTGTCTCGCAATGAAGTCGGCTCTGATCCCGGCCAGTTCTGCATTACCGTCGATGAATTCCATGCCGCCAACCGCTTGCGCGCGGAACGTTTTCCGCATGCGCTGCTGGCCACCGCCACGCATGACCACAAGCGCGGAGAAGACGTCCGCACCCGCATTGCGGTCCTGAGCGAACTGCACGAGGAATGGGCCCGCGAAGTGCGCGAATGGATGAAAGAGAATGCGCCATTGCGCAGCGAAGTGCCGCCGGAAGATGGTGCGCCGGCTTGCATTGCACCGCAGCCGGCCGACGAGCTGATGCTGTACCAGATGCTGGTGGGAGCCTGGCCGCTCGGACTGAAAGCGGATGATGAAGCCGGCATCCGGGCGCTTGAGGAGCGGCTGCAGCAATGGCAGACCAAGGCGCTGCGCGAAGCCAAGCAGGTCAGCGACTGGGTGCTGCCTAACCAGGCATATGAGGAAGCCTGTGCGCGCTTCCTGCGCGATATCCTGCAGGCGGGATCGCACAACGCGTTTCTGCCGCGTCTGGTGGCCTGGGTCAGGCGCATTGCCCCCGCAGGGGCGGCCAAGAGCCTGGCACAAACCGTCATGCGACTGACATGCCCCGGCGTGCCAGACCTGTACCAGGGAACCGAATTCTGGGACTTCAGCCTGGTGGATCCGGATAACCGTCGCCCGGTCGACTATGCGGCGCGCGAACAAGCGCTGGCGGCTGACAGGGGCGAATCCTTGCGTGCTGCGCCAGGCTGGGAGCAAGGAAGACTCAAGCAGCAAATCATCCGCAAGTTACTGGCCTTGCGCGCGGAAGAAGCACCGCTGTTTTTTCAAGGCGACTATGAGCCATTGGCAGTCGAAGGTCCGATGGCGCGCCATGCGCTGGCGTACTGCCGGCGCTACCAGCAGCGGGTGGTGATCGTGGTCGCGGCGCATTTACCTGCGGGACTGATGGGGCACGCAGAGTTTCCGCATGTACCTGCGGACGCCAGGCAAGACAGCGCGGTGGTGCTCAGTGATGAATGTGAGGTCAAGGGCGGCCTGCAGGAGGTTCTTTCAGGCACGATGATGCAACCCGAAACGGGACGCTTGCCGCTGTCCCGTCTATTGGAACAGTTGCCGGTTGCGGTTCTTATAGGAACCGTTGTGTGAAGCCATCCAGGCGATTGCGGGAATTCCGCTTAAAAAACGGACTCACATGTAAGCGATGTCTCACATGAAATCGAGTTGGACGCCTATACCAATATTTTCTGCACGCATCATAATCAAACGACAAGTCCAACTTCGTATCAATGCCACGAAGCTTGCAATCAACTGGCTGAATCTCTCGTGATTTGGCATCTTGTCATACGACGAAACGGTCATGCAGAAAGTAAATTCGATACCGAGGATGAACCTGACTATTGATACTACAGAGGCTATATCCTCTCCCAGGCTGCACACGATTTCCGGCAACCGCCAGCTGGGCCACGCGGTTGTCAAGGCCCTGTATAACGACCTAATGCAGCAAAATAAGCTGTCCGGCGAAGACGATGCAACAGGGCTCTTGCAGCGTTCACATTTGTTCCTGGAGGAACAGCTGAAACGAGCGTCGGCATTGGCATGTGATTTGCCGGCAGCAATCGAACTTCTTCCTGAATGGATGGAGCAAAATTCCGCCAAAGTCGGGCAACAATACCGCAGCTACCTGGCTTTCCGGAAGGCGGGAGGATCAAGGCAATATTTCGCAAACAAATCGCACGCGCAGTATTTCCTGAATGCCGTGGCGCCAACCAAGCTTGTCGACGGCGCCTGGCTCTATGGACTGTTGCAGCGCTGGAACGATGCCCGGTTCGCCACCCTGATTCGCATTTACCTGGAAGAGCTCGGAGAAGGTCTGCCTGACAAAAACCACGTGGTTCTCTACCGCAAGCTGTTGTCGAGCCATGGCTGCGAGCGCTGGAATGCGCTGGATGATGCGTATTTCGTCCAGGGCGCGATACAACTGGCGCTTGCGCATCATGCCGCAGATTTCCTGCCCGAGGTCATCGGATTCAATCTCGGCTACGAGCAATTGCCGCTGCATTTATTGATTACCTCTTATGAGCTCGACGAGCTTGGCATCGATCCGTATTACTTCACGCTTCATGTCACGGTCGACAATGCCGCAACCGGGCATGCAAACAAGGCGCTGCAAAGCGTAATGAACGCCATGCCGCAAGTGGCGGACCGCCGTGATTTCTATCGGCGCATGATCAACGGCTACAAGCTCAATCTGCTTGGAATCGATACCATCTCCGCGATCCGTTCTTTCGATCTTGAGCGCGAGCTATTGACTGTCCTGGGCTCCAAGGCTGCTGTCGGAGCGCATCTGCACTCGGATTACTGCCGGGTCGGCGGCCGTACAGTCAATGACTGGCTGAGTGCGCCGGGCCAACTGCCGGCGTTTCTGGCAAGCCTGGAGCAGACTGGATGGATCAAACGCCACCAGGATCCGCAGAACAGCCGTTTCTGGAAGCTCATCCAGGGAGAACGGGCGGCGATGTTCGGCGTATTCAATGCTTACGAACAGCAGCTGATCCACGACTGGATTGGCGGCGACTGGATAACGGAAAAACGGGCGCCGGAAGAGGGCGGGCCGCCCCGGCAGCTGACTTTCCGTGCCCAGCAGCGACTGCGCGGTCTGCTTGATCAGGGGCGTAATGCGCCGCCGCAAGGATTTCCGGTGCGTGGCGTCATGCGTACCCATATCAGGCATCAAATGCCCAACGATGCGAATGATTTCAACGCCGACCTGAGAGAGCTGGAACAACGGCTTGCAGCATCGTCCAGCCAGGAGGAAATGATGACCACGCTGATCGAACTGATGTCTCCCGAAACGCATCACACCGCACCCGGCCTGATGGCAACGCGGATATTTTCACGCCTGTTTCAGGCGTAATCCCTGCATCCGGCATAGGCTCGACAAGGCACGACATAACAATAATTTCAGGAATTGAAACATGGATGCAGCATACGTTTTACCAGCTACGCATGTTATGCCGCCAGCTGCGCAGCGGGATGCCAGGGATGCGGCACTGCTCGAATTGGCACGAATCGTTAAGGCTGAGGGTTACCGCTTCGTGACCGTCAGTCCAGCCACCCATGCGCGTGTTAACAAGCGTGCAGGCAATGAGTGGGCAACTCGTCTTGAAGATGTATTGGGCTGGAGCCGCCCGTTTGGCAAGGAGTTGTTACCCCGTAGCGTGTTCGACTTGCTGCACAGGGCCGAAGCGCTGGAGCCGCACGGAGAAGGCTGGCGTAGCCTGATTCGCGTGTCTTCGCTGAATGACAAGCTGTTTATCCACTCGGCTTATCCGACTACCGCCAGCGACGCCGTCTTCTTCGGTCCCGACACCTATCGTTTCATCTCCGCGCTTGAGGAGCATGTTGCCCGTTCCATGCAGCCGATACGGCGCGCAGCGGACATCGGCTGCGGCGCCGGCCCCGGGGCCATCTCGATGGCATTGCATTCGCCCGACGCAGAAGTCATCGGCGTGGATATCAATGCGCGGGCGCTACGATATACCGCGATCAATGCGGCGCTGGCCGGCACCGAAAACGTGTCGGCCATGCATAGCGATCTGCTAACCGGTGTCGCCGGCGAATTCGATTTAATCATCGCCAATCCGCCTTATCTCCTTGATTCTTCAGAACGCACTTATCGACACGGCGGCGGCCACTTGGGTGAAGGCTTATCCGTGGCCATCATCCGGCAAGCCATGCAAAGACTCGCCCTAGGCGGAAGCTTGCTGCTCTATACAGGCGTAGCGATCGTCAACGGCCAGGATCAATTCCGGTCCATTGCGCAAAGGCTGCTTGACGGTTCAGGTCTCGACTGGAGTTATCGCGAGATCGATCCGGATGTATTCGGTGAAGAGTTGGAAGAGCCGGCCTATAATACGGCTGACCGGATTGCTGCGGTTGTTCTGACGGTCACAAGGCGCGATTAAGCACTTGCGGACATGACAGTGCGCGCAGTCCCATCACTGGTGGAAGCCTGAAGCCAGGCAGATTCCACGGTATAGCGAAGCTGCCACTATCATGACTGACCACGATTCCGATTCCCCCATTTATGAAGCCCGTCTCTGGAAGGACGACGGCTGGACCGCACGGGTCATCAAGAACGAAGACGACGATGGCTGGGCCGTAGCGATGTTCAAGGATGGACAGTCCGAACCGGCGCTGGTCGGGCCCTGGACCATGGGGCGGGACAAGAAGAATCCCAAGCCGCTCGACGCCAATGCTTTTTCCACGCTGGTGAAAACCGCCTCCGAGGTGCTGCGCCGCCATGAACAGCAACTGCACGCCACGCTCAACAAGAGCGTGGTGATCACGGCCGGCGATGCGGCACTGACCGTCACGCTCACCATTATCCCGGACGAATACGAAGCCTACGGCATACTCAAGGCCATCGACGACCAGGGCAATGAGCTTGTCAGCAAACGGGTCGAGCCGAATTTTGCGCTTACGCGCGCTAGCGCCATCGCCTGGGTTAACAAAGCCATTACCGAATAACTCACTTCCGAATAAGTCACTCAGACGACTGCAATACCGGCATCCTTCCGACAGGGCAGGCATTGCATGATTTCGCTAATATCTTCATCAAAGGTACAATCCGGGTGAGATTGTATGGCTTATTTACAACGGACGAGAAAGTTAACCATGCCAAGACCTATCAAAACGTCATTACCTGAAGCTAAACTTAAATTTATCAATGTGCCTGTAACGAATGAAACCGCTACAGGCTTGGCGCACCTGAAGGAATCAATGGGTGCATCGAGCCAAGGCGAGGTCATTGAAAAAATGGTTCGCATTTGTCTGGCTATTGAGAACGCAGCAAAGAAATAAACTCCTGGCCCCAGGCCGAGGAATTGATTGTCGCCCGAAAGGGTATTTTTTAAAGTGAGAAAATGAGTAAAGCAGAAATTATTGCGAGCATCGCAGCTGAACATGATTTGCCGAAAGCTAAAGCGCAGCAGATCTATGACGGTATCTTCGCCGGCATCGCCCAACAGTTGAAGAAGGAAGGCCGTGCTTCCGTGGCTGGCTTTGGTACCTTCACCGTCTCTAAACGTGCAGCACGCACTGCTCGCAACCCGCAAACTGGCGAGCCGTTGAAGATCAAGGCTTCCAATAGCGTGCGTTTCAAGGCCTCTCCGGGCGTTAAAGAAACCGTCCAGAAGTTCAAGGTCAAGTAAGGTAGTTCAAGAGGCTGGTATTCCAGCCTCTAATTTTTTTAGCACTGACACTTCTTTTTTTCTGCATTTAAGCGTTCGATTCCCGCCATGATTGGAAAGACGCCTGGTTATTGAATGGCCCATTCCGACGACACTCCCTGGTTTCTCTATATGATCGAATGCGATAACGGGAGTATCTATACCGGTATAGCAGTCGACGTGGCGAGCAGGTTCCAGGCGCATATGAGTGGAAAAGGGGCGAAGTACACCCGGGCACATAAGCCACGTGAACTGCTCTTGGCCGTTCGGTATCCGAACCGATCAATCGCTTCCAAAGCCGAATACGAATTCAAGAAGCTACCGGCGAAACAAAAGCGCATGTGGATAGCTAAAGGTATTGAGTTGGCGGAAGTTCAACATATCTAGGCTTTGTCCTGTCATGACGGGCATTCGCCTTGCAATTGGCATTATCTGGATCGTGCCGGTTCCTGCAGCCTTGCTCGCCGAGCTTATCGCAGGTCGCTGCATGTCGATGAATCGCGCGTGGCTTGAGTCGGTATGCAACTGCTTCGCTAGTGCATTAATAGTACAGGTACAGTGGTCGATTGAAAAATCCTCCGCGTAGCCCCGCCCAACAGCAGCTCGCGCATCCTTGAGTTGCCATAACAGCCCATCACGAGCAGGTCCGCTGAAAAATTCGATGCTATCGACAGCAATGCTTCCCCGATATCAGTCACCCTATTGTCTTCTACTACTTGGGCAACAATGCCATGACGGGCAAGATACGTGGCAAGATCAGTCGCAGGGTGGGTTCCAATCGCTTCCATTTGGCCATACGTGATGAATGTCACGACTTCCACGGCTTTTGCGCTTTGAAGTATCGGAAGGGCGGCGAAGACGGCGCGTTTAGCCTCCGGGCTGCCGTTCCAGGCTATTAACACGCGTTCGCCGATGGTAGCCACCATGCTCGAATGCGGAACCAATAAAACCGGGCACCCGCCATTCATGGCCACATATTCCGGCAGATAGGCTTGCCCGTTCTGGGCCGGGTCTTCAGGATCAAACTGCCCCAATACAACGAGATCGGCATATCTGGCGTGTAAACTCATCCCGCCTAACGGCTCATCGTCGACCAGGCGGGTCTCGAGCTGACCGGCGTTCAGTTGGTGAATCGAAAGCCTAAACTGTTCCAACAAATTCTCGCCACGCTCCCTAAATGAATTCAAATAAGGAAGGACAGTGGAATCGTCCGGGCTAAGTGCCAGCGTTTCGACGAAGTATTGGGATACTCCTGTTGCCACCACTCCAATTAAGGTCGCATTGTAGTCTTTCGCCAGTTTGACAGCGATATCGACTCTTTTTTGAAGGTGTCTTGACTCATTGATATGAACCAGAATCGTCTTAAATGACATAAGGCCTCCTTAGAGTCGGCGTTGCTGCAAAGGTATTTTTACACTCTCATACGTCGTTCATGCTTTTGTGCGCTTTCGATGGCTTGAACAAAGCCGCGCATTTCTTCTGCCAAAATATCCAGCAAGTCATCCAGCGTGACAATGCCAATGAGCACGCCATTCTCCGAGGTGACAGGAATGCGGCGCACGCCATGAGCACGCATCATGGAGAGTACATCGCTGATGGAATCTTCTACTCTGGCAGTGACGAGATCCGCGCTCATGATGTCGCCGACACGTAATGTCTGAGGATCGAATTCTCGCGCCACCGCAACAATGGCGATGTCACGGTCCGTCACCATGCCAATGACAATGCGGCCGATTTCCGCATCTCGCACTACTACAAGGCTGCCGACGTGTTCAGTGCGCATGAGATCTGCCGCTTCCTTGACACTCATGTCTTCGGTCGCAAACACCACGGCACGATTACATATTTCTCCAACATTCAATGTTTCCCCCATGATCGTCTCCAGGGAATGGGTCAGGTATATTCAGTTTGTACGCTCTTACCTAGAACCGGTTGAGATAGGTTAACCAGCAGACGATGCCGGCACGCGCCCGTTTATCTGGTGCAGAGGTGTGACTTGTACCGCTGTCACCTTGTATTCGGACGACTTCACGATGCGGTCTTGGAAAGGCGATGTCACGCGGTTGATCATCAGATCGGGATGATGAAAATCGGGATGATTCCAGCCACGTCCTCGCAATCTGGAAGAGACGATCCTGGCAACGATGTCATGGGACGCTATGGAAACGGCCAGGCACAGCGCCGTCCAGCCGCCATTCGCAGCGTACGCATTCAGGCTGCGCGCACCACTTTTTAGCATATTTTCAGGGAGGGCCGGCTGACGTGCGAACGCAGCAACCTGTGGTTCGGCCGCCATACCGATAGCTGCGGGAGCCTGAAAGCATTGGCCTGGGCAACAGAGGCGATAGTAAAAGCGGGAACAACCATACACTTGACCCGTATCAAAGGCGATTCTGCTCTCTCATTAAAAAAATGGCGGTGTCTGACAATGAATGATGGCTCGGCGAGCCACTCGCAAGTCGAAGCATCGTTATTTGGCTAGGAGCGCTGCAATGGAACAAGTCGACAAGGATTTCATCGCCAACATCATGGCGAATGCCAAAGATCTCACCCTTGCAACAATTAGGCCGGATGGCTATCCGCAGGCAACAACTGTGAGCTTTGCCTTCGATGGCTTGAACGTCTACGTTGGCATAGGACGAACTAGTCAGAAAGTGCAGAATATTCGGCAGAATAATAAGGTATCTTTGACAATCAATAATGACTACAAGGATTGGAGCCAGATTAGGGGGGTATCGATTGGCGGCGTTGCTGAAATTCTGAGCGATCCACAGGATATTCAGCGAGCGATTGCTTGTTTGATAGCCCGCTTTCCGCAGGCGATGGAATGGGCCGAAACTGGTCAGCAAGACCAGGTGGCGTTTCTCAAGATCTCCCCGCAAGTTGTTTCTATTCTGGACTATTCGAAAGGGTTCGGCCATACGGAACTCGTAAAGGTGTAAATCTCTTTTGGGGATGCGCTTCCAACTGTTCATCATTTCCCATGCAAAGCCACTCCGAATCACGTTTAGCATCTCGTCATGCCATCCGTTTTGGGCGAGGAGAATTCGTCGATGGCGGATATCCCTGGTGGCGATATCCGATTGAAGAGAATATGGCTGCCGTTGAAGCAAGCAGTGAAGGGTTAACACCTTCGCAGGTACAGGAGCGGCTTGCATGCTATGGTAAAAACAGTTTTCGCGATGTGCCGCCTCCCCACATTTTGCTGCAGTTCCTTCACCGATTCAATAATCCATTAGTTTTGCTTCTATTGTTTGCAGGGGCGATATCTGCCGCAACCGGTAACGATATCAGCGCCGCGATCATCGCCACGATGGTTTTGCTTAGCGTATTACTAGACTTTATCCAGGAATATCGTGCTGGAAAAACTGCGGAAATGCTGAAGCAATCGGTCGCACTGCGCGCTTCTGTGCTTCGAGGCGGAAAACTACAGGAAGTCGACGCTCAAACCATTGTGCCCGGCGATATCGTGTTATTGCGCGCCGGCCAATTGGTGCCCGCAGATGGCCGTGTGCTGACCGCTCAGGACTTCTTTGTACAGCAAGCCGCAATTACAGGTGAAGCCTATCCGGTTGAAAAAAACTCTCATTCGATCCCCGCAACTGATGAATTGCAAGCCGCAGAAAATGCAGTATTTATGGGATCCAGCGTGGTGTCAGGCCAGGCGACCGTGTTCATTTGCGCGACAGGTTCTCGCACTGCAATCGGGCACGTGGCGCAAGCCGTCGCTGGACAAAGGGTACAGACTGCATTTGAACAGGAGATTCACCAGTTTGGCAGGCTGATCCTGCGCATTACCTCGGTGCTGATTGCCTTTGTTGTCTTAGTCAACCTGCTCACGCACAGGCCGCTTCTTGAATCTTTCCTATTTGCGCTGGCACTCGCGGTTGGACTGACGCCAGAACTGCTTCCTATGATTGTTACCGTCACGTTGACACGCGGCGCCTTGCGCCTGTCTCAAAAGCATGTGGTGGTGAAGCGTTTGTCTGCGATCCACGATCTCGGAGCAATCGATATCTTTTGCACGGATAAGACCGGCACGCTAACAGAGGGAAGTATCCGGCTTGAGCGCCATCTCGATATCCATGGAAATTCCAATGAATCTGTGTTGCTGTATGCATGGCTGAATTGTTTTTTTGAATCCGGGGTGCGGACACCGATGGAAGACGCGGTGCTTGCCCATGAATCGATCGATGCCTCTGCCTGGCGGAAAATAGATGAAGTGCCATTTGACTTCGAGCGGCGCCGGCTGTCAGTGCTGCTATCCCATGGCGTTCAAGAGGGCGAGCGCCGCTGGCTAATCTTGAAAGGCGCCCCATCGGACGTCCTGGCGCATTGCACTCTGGTCTGGATGGGCGGGGAAGATTTGGACAGCCAGGCCGTGCCTATGGACGCGCAACGGTTGGCACAAGTAAACACACAGTTGACTGCGTTGGAAAGAGATGGGTTCCGTACCCTGATTGTGGCAATCAAAGAGATGCCGGTCATACGGGATCATGCCAGGCTGGATGATGAAGACGAACTAACTTTACTAGGTATTCTAGCCTTTCTGGACCCGCCAAAAAGCAGCGCAACAGCCGCTCTAGAAAAACTGGCTCATTATGCGGTCAAGGTAAAGGTGTTGACCGGCGATAGTGAACTCGTGACTGAATACATATGCAAGCAGTTGAAACTGCCTGCGTCCGGCGTCGTTATGGGGCACGAGATTGCTCAAATGGATGATGCGGCGCTGCGTGCTCGCGTTGAAACGGCAGACCTGTTTTGTCGTGTCAGCCCCATGCAAAAAAACCGTGTCATCCTGGCTTTGAAGGCTAGTGGGCATGTTATCGGCTACCTGGGAGATGGAATCAACGATGCGCCGGCACTTCACAACGCCGATGTCGGAATCTCGGTGGATAAGGCGGTGGATGTAGCGAGGGAAGCAGCGGACCTTATCTTGCTCAAGCATGACTTGGGGGTGATAGCAGGAGGCATCCTGGAAGGGCGGCGCACCTTTAGTAACGTGCGCAAGTACATCATGATGGGAGCCAGTTCGAATTTCGGCAACATGTTCAGCATGGCTGGTGCCGTGGTCTTTCTTCCATTTTTGCCGATGCTTCCAGTGCAAATCCTTCTGAATAATATCCTGTATGACCTGGCCGGCACCGTCCTCCCTTTTGATCAGGTAGATAGGCGAGAAATGCTCATTCCACAAAAATGGGATATGCGATTCTTGTTCAATTTTATGCTGGTGATGGGACCACTCAGTTCGTTTTTTGATTTTCTGACATTTTATTTCCTGTTTCAAATATTGCACGCTAATGCACAAACTTTTCAGACAGGATGGTTTATTGAGTCGTTGGCAACGCAAATATTGGTGATCTTCATTATCAGAACCAGATTGAGTCCAATTCAAAGTCGACCGCATCCAGCATTGATTTTGACGTCGTTAGTTATCCTCATAATTTCCATACTCATTCCGAATTTAAGCGTAGGAAGATATTTAGGGTTTGTTGAGTTGCCCTTGTTGTATTACGGCATGCTTGGGCTGCTGGTTTTGGTGTATCTGGTTGTGGCAGAAATCGCTAAGAAAATGTTTTACAAGCGTTTCGACTTAAGCAGTGCGACTCACAATTTTCCAAGTGTAGGGACTCGATCTAGGAGCAGGTGACCGTGCCAGAGATGCTCATCACGAATACACGAGATCCTCCTCGCGGAGCCATAAGCAAGCCGATGTTCGAGGCGCGCGGGCTGACCAAGGTGTATCAGATGGGAGACGTGCAAGTCCAAGCTTTGCGCGGTGTTGACCTCGACCTGTATGCCGGTGAGATGGTTGTACTTCTCGGCCCCTCAGGAAGCGGGAAGTCGACGTTGCTGAATATCCTGGGCGGGCTCGATTCGCCGACCAGCGGAACGTTGCGCTATGCCGGAAGCACCCTGAATCTGGAAGATGACGCTTCCATGACACAATACCGCCGCAACCACATTGGCTTCGTCTTCCAGTTCTACAATCTCATTCCCAGCCTGACCGCGCGGGAAAACGTAGCGTTGGTGACGGAAATTGCCGTCAATCCCATGTCGCCGGAAGAAGCGCTTACGCTGGTGGGCCTGGGTGAACGACTCGATCATTTTCCCGCCCAGATGTCCGGTGGCGAACAGCAGCGCGTCGCCATTGCCCGCGCCGTCGCGAAGCGCCCGCAAGTGCTGCTGTGCGACGAGCCGACCGGTGCTCTTGACGCCCAGACCGGCGTGATGGTCCTCGATGTGATTGCCCGAGTTAATCGGGAACTTGGCACGACGACAGTCGTAATCACGCATAACGCGGTCATTGCTGCGATGGCGGACCGCGTCATCTATTTTGGCGATGGGCTTGTGATCCGCATCGAGCACAATGAGCACAAGAAAGCCGCCAGGGAGCTGAGCTGGTGAACGCACTGGACCGCAAGCTTTGGCGCGACCTTGGTCAAATGAAGAGCCAGGCGGCGGCTATTGCTCTGGTGGTGACATGCGGCGTCGCCACCTTCGTCATGTTTCTGAGCACGCTGGATGCGCTGCGGGCAACGCAGGAGAGCTTTTACCGGGAATATCGCTTTGCTGACGTATTCGTTACGCTTAAGCGCGGACCGGAAGCAATGCAACAGCGTATACAGGATATTCCTGGCGTCAGCCAGGTTCAAAGCAGAGTGAAGGCACAGGTGCGCCTGGTTATTCCGGATTTTCCTGAACCGGTGACGGCCTTGATGGTCTCGGTTCCGGAGAGCGACAGCGTGGGCCTGAATTCCCTGTATTTGCGCGAAGGCCGAATGCCGCTGTCCGGCCGGCCCGACGAAGTCGTGGTGAGCGTGCCATTTGTGCAGGCACACGCCATGCAGCTTGGCGCACGCTTTTATGCCATTCTCAATGGCCGCAGGCAGGAACTGACCCTGGTGGGGACAGCACTGTCTCCGGAATTCGTCCAGCAAATGCGACCCGGATCGGCTTTTCCCGACTATAAGCGCTATGGCGTGATGTGGATGGGGCGGCGCGCACTGGGACAGGCATACGACATGCACGGGGCATTCAACGACCTGACGCTAAGTTTGAGTCCGGGCGCGGATGTTCAAAGCGTCATCGATCATGTCGACGAATTGTTGAATCCCTATGGCGGGCAGGGCGCTTATACGCGCAAGGACCAGCTCTCACACCGTTTTCTCGACCAGGAGCTGCAACAACTGGGTGTGCTGGCAAGCCTATTCCCGGTAATTTTCATGGGAATCGCGGCATTTTTACTGAATGTCGTGATCGGGAGGCTCATTACGATGCAGCGCGAGCAGATCGCCACGCTCAAGGCTTTCGGCTATGGAAATCTGGAAGTGCTTTGGCATTATCTGAAAATGGTAGCGGTGATTGTGCTTGCAGGTGGGCTGAGCGGCATTGCCCTCGGTGTGTATCTCGGCAAGGCACTTGCCGGTATTTATATGGAGTTCTATCACTTTCCCTATTTACGCTTCGCCTTGCATCCAGAGACCTTGATTGAGGCGGTCCTGGCAAGTCTGGCTGCGGCAGCTGCAGGCACCGTTTTTGCCGTATGGCGCGCGGCCAGCCTGAAACCGGCGCAAGCGATGCGTCCCGAGCCGCCGGCGCGCTATCGCGAGACATGGCTGGAAAAATTGGGGGTGAAGCGCTGGCTGACACAGCCTGCCAGAATGATTGTCCGCCATATCCAGCGTCAGCGAATCAAGTCGGCGCTTTCCGTGTTTGGTGTGGCCTTAGCAGGAGGAATTATTCTGACTTCCCTGTTTCAGCGCGATACGGTGAGCTACATGGTCGATATCCAGTTCGGCATGGCGCAACGCCAGGACCTCTTGGTTACCTTTACGGAGCCTACCGCATATCGTGCGCGTTTCGATCTATCGGGTCTGCCGGAAGTGCAGCACGTGGAAGTGTTCCGGGCCGTCCCAGTACGGCTGCGCCATGGCGCTCGTCACTATCGTACGAATATTCAGGGCGTGGAGCCGAATGGCGATATGCAGCGCTTGCTGGACGCCAATCTGCATCCGGTTGACTTGCCGCCGGACGGTCTGCTGCTCACCGATTTTCTGGCGACGCTGCTTGATGTGCGTGTCGGCGACCGGGTAATTGTCGAAGTACTCGAGCAGAACCGGCCGGTGCGCGAAGCAGTCGTGGTTGGGCTGGTGAAAGAGTATCTGGGTGTTTCCGGCTATATGGATCTTCATGCCCTGAACCGTTTCATGCATGAAGGTCCGACACTGTCCGGCGCCTATCTGAAAGTCGATCGCGACCGTCTGGATACCTTGTATGCGCAGCTAAAGGAAATGCCGCGTGTAGCTTCTATCACTGAGCGTATGCAGGAGATCCGTAACCTGCATCGGGTGATGCAGGAGACCATGCTGTTTTTTACTTATATCGCTGCTGTCTTTTCCGTCATCATTGCCTTTGGCGTCATTTACAACAGCGCACGCATTGCGCTCGCCGAACGGGGGCGCGAGCTGGCCAGCCTGCGGGTAATGGGATTTACTCGTGGTGAGATCGCCTACATCTTGCTGGGCGAACTGGGCATCCTGACACTGCTTGCCATTCCCGTTGGCCTCTGGCTGGGCAGGTTGATGTGTTATTACATTGCACACAACATGCAGAATGACCTGTTTCGCGTGCCGGTCGTGCTGGTTCCGCAAACCTATGCCTTTTCGATGGCAGTGGTGCTGCTGTCGGCATTGCTGTCCGGCCTGGCCGTTCGTCGGCGGCTCGATCAGCTTGACCTGATCGGCGTTCTCAAGGCTGCGGAGTAGCCATGAAAACCGCAGCGCAATGGCGCCGTACCTTCTTCCTTGTTTTGATCGCGGCTGCAATCGCCTGGAGCCTTTTTATCGGATTTCGCCCGCAACCTGTCGAAATCGAATTCGCCAGGGCTCGCCACGCACCGCTCCAGGTCACTGTGCAGCAAGAGGGAAGAACACGTGTACTGGAACGCTATATAGTTACCGCGCCGGTTGCCGGTTATGCGCGCCGCGTTCGATATGAGGTCGGTGATGCGGTCGAGCGAGGCGAGACGCTGGTGGAACTAGAGCCCGCACGCGCCGAGATACTGGATCCGCGACGCCGGGCGGAGGCGGAATCCCGCATCGCTGCTGCGGCATCGAACGTCAGCGTGGCTGAACAGCGGGTTAGTGCAGCGGAAAGTAATGCCGGCTTGGCGGAAAAAGAGCTGCAGCGTATCCGCTCCTTGCGCCAGAGCGGTCATGTCAGCGCCGCCGCGGAAGACCAAGCGATCACCACGGCGCAAAGCCGGACGGCCGAACTGCGCTCGGCGCGGTCCGCAGTCGCTACGGCACGTTATGAACTTGACGCAGCACGTACCGCTTTGAAATATACCGCCAGCGGCGGAACCGGCGGGCCAATTGCCGTTCTCTCACCTGAGACAGGCCGGCTGCTGAAGATACTGCACAAGAGCGAAGGTACGGTGTCTGCCGGCCAGCCTCTGATCGAAATCGGCAACCCGCACGCGCTGGAGGTGGAGGTGGATGTCCTGTCGGCGGATGCAGTCCGAATTCACCCGGGGACACGCGTCATATTTGAACGCTGGGGAGGCAATGGCCTACTGGAAGGGGTGGTGACTGTCGTCGAGCCGCAAGCTTTCACTAAAGTTTCTGCGCTTGGAGTGGAAGAGCAGCGGGTATGGGTCATCGTTGCCTTTACTTCAGCGCCCATAAGCTGGCAACGGCTTGGTGACGGATACCGGGTAGAGGCCAGCTTTATCATTTGGGACGAAAGCAACGTCCTGCAAATACCTGCAAGCGCATTATTCCGGGATGGCAATGGTTGGTCGGCATTTGTCGTTGAGCAGGGCAAGGCTGTCAAGCGACATCTCGAGATAGGTCAGCGTAATGCCTTGGCGGCGCAAGTCATATCGGGCATCAAAGACGGAGAGCAAGTCATCGTTCATCCGGATGATCGTATTCGGGAGGGCGTGAGCGTGGCATCAAGGTGATTGTCAAACCTTGCCGCGTCTCTCGCCTGCATATTTCCTATTCGATGGAAGCCATCTAGATCATGAGCATTCGAAATTTATCCCGTTTATTTAACCCCAGGTCGGTTGCGGTCATCGGCGCAACGGATAGGGCCCATAGCGTGGGCGCGACGGTGTTAAACAATCTGATCGATGGCGGCTTCACCGGCGAGATTTTTCCCGTCAATCTCAGGCACAGCACCTTGGCCGGGTTGAAAGTGTACTCGCGGGTTGGAAAGCTGCCGCGAGTGCCGGATCTGGCGCTGATTTGTACCCCGCCCGATACCGTGCCCGGATTGATCCGCGAGCTTGGCGAATGCGGCACCAAGGCGGCGATCGTGTTGACCGCAGGCCTGGCAGCAGTAAAGGACAGACACGGGAATTCGATGAAAGATCTGATGCTCGCGGCATCCAAGCCTTATCTCTTGCGCATACTCGGCCCCAATTGTGTTGGCCTGCTTGTGCCTCATATCAAGCTCAATGCCAGTTTCGCCCATGTGAATGCTATTCCCGGAAAGATCGCCTTCGTTTCGCAATCCGGCGCCATGGTAACCGGTGTGCTCGATTGGGCGAAATCGCGCGGCATCGGTTTTTCAAAATTTATTTCGCTGGGCGATAGCGCCGATGTGGATTTTGGGGATTTGCTTGATTACCTTGCCAGTGACGGCGAAACGCAGGCTATCCTGCTGTATATCGAAGCGGTTACCCATGCGCGCAAATTCATGTCGGCAGCACGGGCCGCCGCCCGCAGTAAGCCGACTATTGTGATCAAGGCCGGCCGCTTGCCGGAAGGGGCAAAGGCGGCAAGCTCGCATACTGGCGCCATGGCAGGGGCAGACGATGTCTACGATGCGGCCATTCGACGCGCCGGCATGCTGCGCGTCTTGTCGACTGAGGAGCTGTTCGCTGCCGTCGAAACGCTTGCCCACATGCGACCATTGAGCGGTGATCGCCTGGCGATCCTGACCAATGGCGGCGGCCCCGGTGTCATCGCTACCGATGCGCTGATAGCCGAAGGCGGGCACCTGGCCTCGCTTTCCGAGGAAAGCCTGGAGAAACTGGATCAGATCTTGCCAGCGAACTGGTCGCGCGGTAACCCGGTCGATATCATCGGCGATGCGCCAGGCGAACGCTATGAAAAAACCATGGAGATTCTGGCGCAGGATCCGAAGGTGGATGCGACCTTGCTGATCCATGCGCCAACCGCCATCGTCCCGAGCGATGACATCGCCAGCATATTGGCACCGCTCGTGCAGCGCTCGTCCCGCAATATCTTGTCCTGCTGGTTTGGCGGCGATTCGATGCATGCGGCGCGGCGGACCTTATCCGGGGCCGGTGTTCCCACTTACGATACGCCAGAAGACGCCATACGCGGCTTCATGCAAATGGTCCGCTATCGGCGCAATCAGGAACTGTTGATGCAAGTGCCATCATCAATTCGACCTACTGACATTACAAATCGCGATTCTGCATACAATGTGGTCCGCCATGCTCTCGCATCCGGACGCGAGATGTTATCCGAGCCCGAAGCCAAGAGTGTTCTCGCCAGCTATGGCATCCCTGTGGTCAAGACACGTGAGGTCGGCACCGTTGACGAGGCCGTTCGTGCCGCGGAGGAAATTGGCTTTCCGGTTGCGTTGAAAATACTATCTCCTGACATCGTCCATAAGTCCGATGTCGGAGGCGTTGTCCTCGATCTGGATGACGCCGGGCCGGTGCGCCTGGCGGGTGAAAAAATGGTGTCGCGACTTCATGAATTGATGCCGGATGCCAGACTGGTGGGATTTTCGGTGCAATCCATGGCGCGGCGACCGGAAGGGCGGGAATTGATTGTCGGCATTGCCACCGATCCCGTGTTCGGACCTGTCATCCTGTTCGGGCAAGGCGGCGTGGCAGTAGAGGTGGTCAAGGATCATGCCATTGCGCTGCCGCCACTCAACCATGTGTTGGCTAAAGACTTGGTGTGTCGCACGCGTATTGCCAGGCTGCTTGGCGGCTATCGCAACCGCGCCTCCGCCGATTTGGAAGCGATCTATCGCACTCTGATACAGATTTCGGAATTGGCCATCGCCATTCCGGAAATCGTCGAGCTCGATGTCAATCCACTGGTCGCCGATGCAAACGGCGTGATTGCACTCGACGCGCGAATTCGTGTGAAGCCGGCTAGGGCAGAGAGCATGGATCGGTTGGCGATTCGCCCATATCCCGCCGAACTGGAGGAATGCGTGACGTGGCATGACCAGCAGATCTTGGTGAGGCCGATCAAACCGGAAGATGGTCTAGCTCATCTCGATTTTTTTCATGCCTTAAGTGCCGAAGATGTGCACAACCGGTTTTTCGTGGCGATGAGAGAACTGGATGCCTCTCGCCTGGCACGTCTCACGCAAATTGATTATGACCGCGAGATGGCTTTCGTCGCGCTAAAAAGGCGTGCCGACGGCAGCGTTGAGATCCTCGGCGTATCACGGTGTGTGGCCGATCCCGACAATATCAGCGCCGAATTTGCTGTGACCGTGCGCTCGGATCTGAAAGGGCAGGGCTTGGGGACGATCTTGCTGGCAAAGCTGATTGCTTATTGCCGCATTCGTGGTCTTCAGGAGCTGGTTGGCGAGACGCTGTGCTCGAATGTGAATTTATTGAGGCTGGCGAATCATTTCGGCTTTAACGCGAAGACATCCAGCGATGGCAGTACGATGCTGCTGAATCTGCCTCTTCATCCAGGTGAATAGGAATCATCCCACGATATCGGTTGGCTTTGACTACTGCATTTTGGATACAGCAGGCGCATAGAGTTCAAACCTGTTGCCGCCTGCTTTTTTAGCCCGGTACATCGCCTGGTCCGCCTGAGTGAGCAAAACCTCCGGTTCTTCAGAATCATTCGGATAAGTCGCGATACCAACGCTGGCATAGGTATGAACAATGTGATCACCCAGTAAAAATTGCTGGGAAAGTATATCGAGCACCTTTTTTGCCAGGGCTACAATGATGTTGATATCGTGAATATCCGCCACCAGGATGGCAAACTCATCGCCGCCGAATCGAGCAATCACATCATTCTTTCTGACAGCAGAGCGCAATCGTTCGGCGACGGCAACGAGCAATGCATCTCCTGTCGCGTGCCCGAGTGTATCGTTGATCATTTTGAATTTATCCAAGTCGATGAATAGAACCGCAACCATACGCTGGTTTCGCTTTGCTTCAAACATCGCTTGCTGCTGCTTACTCAGAAAATAAGCGCGATTGGACAGGCCCGTAAGAACGTCGTGATAAGCAAGATAGGATTCTTGCTCATGCTCTTGCGAACGGGGCGTTATGTCATGCTGAATGGCGATGTAGTGAGTAATGTTGCCGTCATCGCCTAGTAGCGGCGTAATAACCTCATCGACTGTGTACAACATGCCGTCCTTACGTCGATCCACTACGATGCCGCGCCACGGTTTTCCCGACGTGATCGTATGCCATAAATCGCTGTAAAACAAATGACTTTGCTGCCCAGAATTCAGCACCGCGGGAGAGCGCCCAAGGATGTCCATTTCGCAATAGCCGGACAAGCGGCAAAATGCGTCATTCACCCATACGATTTTCCCTGACTGGTCTGTGACGAAAACGGCATTGGCCGTGCATTTGAAAGCCCTGGTCAAATCCGATTCGGCAAGCGTATGAGTGGGCGGACGAGAAGGAGAAGGTTCTAATCGCATGGAAGATTCTTTCAAATCCATAGAATCTATTGGTGTGCTCCTCGACATCTTACTGAATAGCCGAGTGTCTGGACAATGACGCTTTCACGACATTCGCCTCTCTGGCCCGACTGCCCACAGCTATACGTTAGACATTCAAATATTGAAAAAATCTGCCATGCCGGCCAGCTACCAGGCTCTAGACGCTGCGCATCTTGCGAAGAGTATTTTTAAGTAAGATGCGATCTTACTGCGATATGTCCGGATACTGCCACATGGTCGTCGGTACTCGCGTCCGCCAATACTAGTCTGGGACCGTTGCGGCGGTTTGTAAGCGGCTCTCTGCCTGCACCACCAGTTGGCCTGCGCGACCAGGGATTTCTCCCCAAGAAAGCGGAAAGGTCGGCAATACCAGCTGGCTGATTTTTTTATAGTATTCGGCCATCGATACCAGTTCATATCCTTGCGACAGCCATCCTTTCAGCAAGTCTTCGAATGCGCCAGCCAGTTTTTGGCCTTCCAGCTCCGCATGCAGGGTAAATACATGGTCGCGCAGTGCTGCCGTGAGCGCGAGTATTCTTCCGGTGACGTTGGATGCATCGACCAGAACGCCATCAATACGGCGCCCGAGCAATTCATCCAGGGTCGGCAGCGTGGTGGGCAACTGTACGCAATTCAGCGTCTTGCCGGCTACGCTCAGCCTATGAGGCCCGGCTTCGATATCGACCAGCGTGCCATTTTCCGCCAGCCGGCAGCGGCTGTCGGATGCGTAGCGGATGCCGAGGTCATCGAGATGTGCAAAAGCTTGGGCATTCATTTGCCAGCCGGCGGCACCATGGGTAGGCGGTGCCGCGCCAAAAATCTGGGTGAAGCGAGCTACCGATTTTTGCATCTGGCCAATGGTCCAGACGGCGTCCCGTTGGCGCACGTGGTCTTGCCAGAGCACATGGTCCCAGGTATGGATGCCGCATTCAAAACCGGCATCCTTGACGGCGCGCATCTGCGCTGCACAGGCCTTGCCGATATCAGGCGCTGGCAGCAGCACGCCGTACAACAAGGTTTTGATGCCGTAATGTTCAAGCACGGAAGTGCGCGCCACTTTTTTCAAAAAGCCCGGGCGCAGCGCGCGCCTTAAGGCCCAGCCGGTATGGTCGGGGCCGAGCGAAAACAGGAAGCTGGCGCGGGCGCCATACTTTTGCAGCAGCCGGACCAGGCGAGGCACGCCGTCTACGGTGCCACGGTAGGTATCGACATCGATTTTCAGTGCCAGCAGCGCCATCAGTCGATCAATGCCCGGGCGGCGGCAACCTGGTCGCGGTAGGCGTCGTAAATATGCCGCAGCGACTCTTGCATGCCCGTGACCGGCGTCCAGTCAAGTTCCGAGTGGGTATTGTCGATCTTCGGCAGGCGGAACTGCACGTCCTGATAGCCGGAGCCGTAGTAGGCGTTGGCGCTGGAATCGACCAGCTGCACGCGCCTTGCCGAGGCTGCATATTCCTGATAATCACTGGCCAGGTGCAGCATCATGCCTGCCAGTTCGCGGATGGAGTGGCAATTGGCCGGATTGCCGATATTGTATATTTTTCCGTTGGCAATGCCATTCCTGTTTTCAATAATTTTCATCAGCGCGCTGATGCCATCGTCAATGTACGTGAAAGTACGTTTCTGATGGCCACCATCGACCAGCAAGATATCCTCTCCACGCAGGATATGGCCGAAAAACTGGGTGACCACGCGGGAGCTGCCTTCTTTCGAGGTCTGGATCGAATCGAGGCCGGCACCGATCCAGTTGAAAGGGCGAAACAAGGTGAAATTCAGGTCTTCTTTCATGCCGTAGCCCCAGATCACCCGGTCCATCAACTGTTTGGCACAGGCATAGATCCAGCGCGGCTTGTTGATGGGGCCATACACCAGTTCAGAGTGTTCGGCATCGAACTCGTCGTCATGACACATGCCATACACTTCCGAGGTCGAAGGAAACACCAGGTGCTTGTGATACCTGGCCGCAGCGCGCACGATAGGTAAGTTAGCTTCAAAGTCGAGTTCGAATACGCGCAGCGGCTCCTTGACATAAGTGGCTGGTGTGGCGATCGCAACCAAGGGCAGCACCACGTCGCATTTTTTGACATGATATTCGACCCATTCCTTGTTGATCGTGATATCGCCTTCGGAAAAATGCATGCGATTGCAATACAGCGGATTTTCAAGCAGATCGCGGATGCGGTTGTCTTCGATATCCATTCCATACACCGCCCAGTCCGTTGTTTCCAGGATGCGCTTGGACAGGTGATGACCGATAAAGCCATTTACGCCAAGTATCAGTATTTTTTTCATAGCATTGCTCCTTGTCTGGCTGACTTTTGCAACGCAGGGCACGTTGCCAGCGCATGTTGAAAATCGATTGGCGATATCACTTGACCGCGGTTCAGCAACGCGTGGATATGCAGGGCGTGGCCATCACCGCCGATGCCGAGAATCCGGCCATCCACTACGGCCAGGCCTGGCTCCAGGCCGGGAGCCAGAGCATGTGCGGCCTGAGCTTCCAGCCGAGCCTTGCCGATTGTGTAAGTTTCTTTACCGATCACGGTCCAGGCGCCTGGGTAGGGCGGGGCGACGGCCCGATGCAGGTTGTAGATCACTTGCGCCGGACGGTGCCAGTCGATACGACCATCGGCCGGTGTGCGGCCACCAAAATAGCTGCCACAGGCCAGGTCATTGCGGATCCGCGGCGCGCGACCGGCCAGCAGTGCCGGCAACACTTGCCACAGCGCTTGCTCGGCGGCGACCGTGACCTTGCCGAATACCTCATGGGCGGTATCGTCGGGCAGGATCGGCACCGGGACTTGCGCAATGATCGCGCCGGCATCCGGCAGGGCGGTCATTTCATGGAGCGTGGCGCCGGTTTCGGCTTCGCCATGCAGTATTGCCCAGTTCACGGGCGCGCGGCCACGATAGCGGGGCAGCAGGGAGCCATGCATGTTAAAGGCGCCACGCGGCGCCAGTGCCAGCATGGTGGCGGGCAGCATGTGCCGGTAGTAAAAGCTGAACAGGTAATCCGGTGCAGCTGCACGCACTTTGGCGAACAGCTCGGGTCCCGCAGGATCGCTCGGCATAATGCAGGCAATGCCGCGTTCATCGCAAAAGGCTGCCACCGAATCGAACCAGATCGCTTCGGCCGGATTGTCGGTATGCGTGACCACCAGCGCGACTTCGACGCCGCGCGCCAGCAAGACCTGCAGGCAGCGCACGCCGACATTGTGATAGGCGAATACGACCGCGCGCATCATTGCTCCCGCTGTATCAGCGATCGCACTGCGGGCGACTGCTGTTCATGATTATTCTCCAGTATGGCCTTCACCACGTAACGTGGACGGCCACGCACCTGCTGGTAGATGCGGCCGATATACTCGCCTACCACGCCGATGCCGAACAGGAGTACTCCCATCAGGAAAAATTCGATCGCGAACAAGGTGAAGATACCTTGCACTTCTGCTCCCAGCGCAAAGCGCCGCACCATGAGCACGATAAACAGCATGGCGGAAAAAAACGCAAGCACCACGCCAAGCAGCGACAGGAATTGCAACGGCACCATAGAAAAGCCGGTGACCAGATCAAAGTTCAGGCGAATCAGGCTGTACAGCGAATACTTGGTTTTTCCTGCAGCGCGCGCTTCATGTTCGACTTCAATCTCGGCCGGATGCTGGGCAAATGTATAGGCCAGCGCAGGAACGAAGGTGTTGACTTCAGTGCACTGGTTGATCAGGTCGACGACCGCGCGGCTATAGGCGCGCAGCATGTTGCCCTGGTCGGTCATCCGGACATGGGTGATTTTTTCACGCAGATAATTGTTCAGGCGTGATGCCCAGGCGCGCCAGGCAGTATCGTGGCGTTCGCGCCGGATAGAGCCGACATAGTCGTAGCCCTCGGCCATTTTTGCCAGCAGCTTGCCAATCTCTTCCGGTGGATTCTGCAAGTCGGCATCCAGCGTGACTATGATATCGCCACGCGCTTCCATGAAGCCGGCAAGGATCGCCATGTGCTGGCCGTAGTTACCATTGAATAAGATCACACGCGTCACGTCGGGGCGTCGACGAAACTGTTCGGCAAGCATGGTGGCGGAGCGGTCGCTGCTGCCATCGTTGATGAACAGGATTTCATACGATTTGCCCAATTCCTGCAGCGCCGGATACAGCCGCGCAAACAGCTTGGCCAAGCCGGCTTCTTCGTTATAGACTGGAATGACGATGGAAATTTCGGGATTCATTTGAGTCGCATCTTATCGTCGAGAATTGATTTGACTGCATCGACGACGCGATCGATATCCTGCTCGGTCATCGTCGAAAAAAGCGGGAGCGTCACGATTTGTCGTCCGATGCGTTCGGCAACCGGAAACATCCCCTCCCGGAAGCCAAGCCGGCGGTACAGCGCAAACAAGTGTATTGGGGGATAGTGGACGCCAACGCCGATTTCTCTTTCCTTCATGGCTGCAATGAAATCTGTCCGCCTTATTGTCTCGGGAAGCACAATTTGGAACATGTGCCAGTTGGAGTCGGTAAAATTGGCAGGTGGCAGACGGACATCGTACTGCGCTTCAAAATGTTCCCCAAAAACTGAAAAATAGTGGCGCGCCAGGGCGAGTCTTGTCCTGTTAAGGGCTTCCAGTTGGGCCAGTTGACCGATACCGATGGCGGCGGCAATGTCACTCATATTGAACTTGCCGCCCAGGACATTGACTTCCATGCCATCAAAGCCGCTGCGGATGACGCCTTGCAGCCGATATTGTTCAGCAAGGAACGCCTCTTCGGCAGTGTTCAGTACTAGGCAGCCGCCTTCGCCGGTCGTGATGTTCTTGTTGGCCTGAAAACTGAACGACACCAGGTCGCCGAAGCTTCCGAGGGGGTTTCTTTTCCAGCTGGAGCCAAATGCCTGGGCCGCATCTTCAATCACGCGCAGTTGATGCCTTTTCGCAATGGCATACAACTTATCCATGTCCATAGGCAGGCCGGCCAGAAAGACCGGCATGATGGCGCGGGTGCGCGGCGTTATCGCAGCCTCGATCAAGCCGAGATCGATATTTCGCGTAGCGAGATCGATATCGACGAACACCGGTGTGGCGCCAACGGTCAGGATGACGTTGGCAGTGGCCACCCAGGAGATCGGCGTGGTGACCACTTCATCGCCGGCGCCAATGCCAGCGATGCGCAAGGCGATCTCCATCGTGCCAGTGCCGGAATTAAACGTGCGTACCGGCCGGCCGCCGAAATAGTCCGAAAGCTTTTCTTCGAATTGGCGCACCTTGGGGCCGCCTGTAAGCCAGCCGTTGCGCAATACTTCCACTACCCCTGCGATAGTGGCTTCATCGATCGCCGGTTTTGCAAATGGTAAGTAGGGTACAGTCATGGAGGATATTTTTAAATGGAACTAACTGCGAACTAGCAAGAGGACGCCGATGATGATGACGCCGATGGCGAGCAAGCGCTGAGGCGATACTGCTTCTCCGAGGAAGTACCAGGCGCCCACTGCATTGATGACATATCCCAGCGATAGCATTGGGTAAGCAATGGTGACGTCGATGCGCGACAGGCCGATGATCCACACCACTACCGACATCACATAGCACGCCAGACCGGCAATCACCGGCCACTGGGTGGCTACCATGGCGCCGGTGGAAAGCCAGTTATCCGCGCTGAGATGGATCGAACCGATCGCATTGGTGCCGGCCTTGAGCAACAGTTGCGCCAGCGCGTTCAGGAAGATGCCTGCCAGAATGAATCCAAAGGTAGATGTAGTCATGGCCGACCTGGAGTCGTAATGTAGTTGGTGACGATAACGCGACGCGGGTCTTGCCCGATGATATGCATCGGGACCTCTTTGTTTCGCATGTCGATATAGATGTCCGGCCGCAGGATCGCGACTGCCGCCTTCCCATCAGCATGGTCCGCATTCCATCGGGCGATGAAGGTATCTCGGCTCGGCAGCCACAAGTAAGGTTCCTGCTCCAGGCCGAAAGCCATTTCATCGGCGTATTCGACCAGCGTCATGGTCCGTTGCAGGTAGAACGGCAGCGCCTGTTCATACAGGCCGACGGCATAGAGCGGGGTGTCCGGCGCCAATGCCGCCTGGATTGCCGGTACATGCATGATGCCGGCCTTATAGCGTCCGAGCGGTTCATGGCCGATCAGGAGAAGCTGCCCGCAGAGAAAGCCGCCGGCTGCCAGCGCCAAGACCGCCCAGTCGTGCCGGCGGCGCGCCAGCCATATGGCGAGCAGGCCGCCCGCCAGGCCGGCAGCTGTTGCCGCTGCGACCCATGCGGCATTTTGCTGATACAAAGGCAGTTCATAGGCATTTTTGGCCAGCGCCGGCACCTTCCAGGCGAACCCCAGCCCGAGCGCGCAGCACAAGCTGAACAAGCCTGCCGTCCACGCCAGAGATTTGAACGAGGTGCGATCAAGGTAGTGCGCGATCAGCAGCGCGAGCGCCGGAATGATCGGCAGGATATAGCCGGGTAGCTTGGAACTGGACAGACTGAAAAAAACAAAGATGAAACCGCTCCAGATCAACAGCAACCTGAGCGGCTGAAAGCGGGTAGGCGCAAGCCGCCAGCCATGCCAAAGAGATTGACCAAGTGTGCCCAGCCAAGGGGTGATACCAACTAACAGAAGCGGGATGAAGTAATACCAGCTTCCCTCCCGGTGGTGCACCGTGCTGGTGAAACGCTGGAAGTGTTCATGAATGAAGAAAAAATGTGGGAATTCCGGATTTTTGATCGACACCAGCACGAACCAGGGTGCTGCGATGACAAGAAACAGAAGTAGGCCTTTGCCGATATGCAAATGTCGCCATAGATTGCGGTCGTGTTGCAGCAGCATATAGAGAATCAGCACTGCGCCGGGTAGCACAATGCCAATCAAGCCTTTCGATAACACCGCCAAGGCCATACCGGCCCAGCACAGCAGGATCCAGTTACGCTGCACGCGCGGATGGGTGCCGTCATGTTGTGACAGCAGGAAAGCACATAGCGCCAGCGTCATTGTTGTCGCCAGCCCCATGTCGAGCGAATTGACATGACTGGAAACTGACCAGTAAATGCTGGATCCAAGCACCACTCCGGCGATAAGACCGGTGCGCACATTGAAAATCCGGCGCCCGGTATAAACGACCATTGCAATAGTGAACAATCCGCACAGTCCGGTCCATAGTCGGGCTTGCCATTCGCCCAGGCTAAAAGCCTTGAACGTCAACGCATTGAGCCAAGTCTGGAGTGGGGGCTTTTCAAAATACTTGATGCCGTTCAGCCGAAGTGTAATGAAGTCGTTGGTGCGCGCCATTTCACGGGCCATTTCAGCATAGCGGCCTTCATCGGACGGAACCAGGGTACGCGCCTCCAAGGCGTATAGCCAGACCAAGCAGAACATTATAAAAAGAAAGCCAATAATCGCCTTAAAGTACGGCAGCGATGTGCTTGTCATACCTTCCTTGGTGCCATTGATCCTGGTTGAGAATGGTTTGGTCGCCATTAATTACATAGGAAAATAGACGGAAAGTATCCGCATGCGGATGCATGAATATCGTTTGACTGTCGATGCAAGTTATTGATGCCACTCATCCAATGTTCAAAGTGCTGGGTTATCTGGATGAGGATGTAGGAAAAATTTGTTCTAAACCGTTTGAAAATCGTCGATTGAAACTCTTTGAAGGGAAGGGAGGCTGGTTCTTCGAATCGTACATGGCGTGACAGCGACTGAATCGGCCTTTAGGGCGGGAGGGACAGGTGTTGTCTTTCTACCCTAGTCGCGTGCGCGGGAACAATTGAAGGTTGGGCAGACAGGGCGGTCATGTTGATGGTGCCGAGTCAGACGGGCGCGTCAATAAGATGTTCCGCGATGAGGGCGGGTTGCGCGATGATATGGGCGCGCTGCCCGTCGAGGAAATGACGGGGCTTCCTTATGCAAGCGTTGTCACGGCTACAGACCGTGACGGCAAAATGGTTCTGGTCATGCACGCATGCGGCCACGACATCCATGTTGCCTGGCTCGTCGGGCAGGCGCGCGACGCCTGGCATGGCACGGCGATGGTGGTCTTTCAACCAGGCGAAGAACTGCTGTAGGCGTCTGCGCCATGATTGATGACGGATTGTTCGACCGCTTTCCCAGTCCGGATGTTGTACTCGGGCAGCACGTCATAGCTGGACCGGACAGCAGCATCGGTGGTCGCCCTGGAACCATCACTTCCGCCGCAGGCCTCTACGTCGGCCTGTGCTTGGTGGCCATTAGGCGCGGATGGAATCTGCCTATTGCGCACTCCGCAGAGCATAGAGGTAGTGCTATTTTTTTCCTGAATCACCACAAAAATCATATTTGACATAATATAAATTATGCGAATAATTAGTTGGATGTTTCATTCTCTTATTCTCTTATTCAACGCCACGTTTCTACCTAACCGCAAAATTCCAGACCTAGGTAAATTCCTACATATAATGTCCAGCAGCGTAATCGCATACCCGCTATGCGCAGCCACACGTAAAAAGAATTATTGCCGTGTACAATTCCACCTATCGTCGCCAAACGAGCCGCAAGCCATAACCGCACATGACCCAGACTTCCTCCTGCAACAGCACCCCCCTGGTTTCACTAGACAGCCTTCGCGCCAACTGCGCCAGTTGCAGCCTGCATCAGCTTTGCCTGCCGATGGGATTGGATGAGACGGATATGCAACGGCTCGACCAGATCATCGGTCGACGCCGGCGTATTGCCAAGGATGAAATCCTCTACCGCATGGATGATCCGTTCAACATGCTCTATGCGATCCGCTTCGGTCATTTCAAGACGTATCAGGTCAACGCCAATGGCGAACGCCAGATCACCGGCTTCCAAATGGCTGGCGAATTGCTCGGCATGGATGCCATCAGCACCGAACGCCACCAGTGCGATGCCATGGCACTCGAAGACAGTGAGGTTTGCGAAATCCCGTTCAGGCAGCTGGAAGACTTGTTCGGCCATATCCCGAACCTGCTGCGGCATTTTCACCGGATCATGAGCCAGGAAATTACGCGTGAACAGAATGTCATGCTTTTGCTCGGCAATATGCGGGCGGAACAGAAATTCGCGGCATTCCTGGTTAATCTCGCCTCCCGCTACCAGACGCGCGGGTACTCATCCACCACATTCCAGCTGCGCATGTCGCGCGAGGAAATCGGCAATTACCTGGGCCTGACAATCGAAAGCATCAGCCGGCTGATTTCCAAGTTCAAGAAGGGTGGCTGGCTGCGCGTCAGCAACCGCGAGGTGGAAATCCTCGCGCCGGAGCGCCTCAAGGCCATCGCTGCCGGGACCGCGACCTGTTCCTGATTCATACCAGAGCACCCTTGATCCGATAGGTGCTCTAGCTCTTTCCGCTAGCTTTTTCCGGTCACACTGCCGCTGGAAGTTGATTGCAGGTAGTACGTCAGGCCACTGGCGATCGCGCAGAAAACCCAGAAGCAGAAAAAACCGATCGTATATACGGCAATCGCGGGCAGCTCGACGCCGGCATCGAGCATGCCCAGTTCATGCGGGTCGAAATAAGAAAAGAAGAGGCCTTCCGCGACAATCGCGGAGAGGAACGAGGGCCATAAAATGACCAGAGCCAGGCGCAACACCCCTACTCTCCTGCCGGGTGTTGATCAAGCGCCTGAACGTCGGACTTGACCAGGATCTCGCGCTCGCGCGGCCATGCCCATTCGCCATTCAGGCGCCATTGACGGTCCATGCTTTCCACCATGACTTGCCAGCGCGCGGTTTCAAGCATCGGCAAGTCTAGAGTAAAGGCGCCGTTGGCATCCGGCTGAACGACCATATGCATGTCCTTGCCCGGTTGGGTGGAATGGATAAGCTGAATACGGACGCGCTCGGTCACGGGACCATTCTTGGCCTTGAGCTGGCCAGCCAACTTGCCGGCCGCCGGGGCATATCGCATTCCCAGTTCCAGTCCTCGAGCCGCCGCGACGCGGTCACGTTTAAGGTCCTGGTTGATTGCCTTGCCCTGCTTATAGTAGTCATCGACCACCAGCGCATCCGGAGTTTTTACTGCCAGCCAGATCGTGAACGCGCCGCCGACCACGACTACGCCCGGACCGAGCATGAGCAGCCAGGGCCATTTATGCTTGTACCAGGGGGCGCTTGTCGGCATTGAATTGAAATGCGGTGTGGATGTTTGCATTGTTATGTCCCCGTCAAATTAGCGCGGTATGAAAAATGCCGCTTTTTCCTGCACCTGAAGACGCTCGTCGTCGACCGCCTTCAACTCGATAGAGATCTTGTTGGAACCCGGCGCGCCCTTGCCCTCCGGGACCCGTATCCGCACGGGCACGGCGCGTGAAGCGGTCGCTTCCAGCATCACCTCAGGCGCCGATGCGATGGTGATCCCTTCGATCCCGCTTGCGGAAATTCGATAACGGTGCGGAACTTCTTCGGTATTCATGATCTGCAGGCGATACACGTTCTCGATCGCGCCGTCTTCCACCTCTCGCGCCATGGCGCCGCGATCGCGGATCACATCCATCTTCAGCGGCGTGCGCGTGACTAGCGTGCCGAGAAATACTGCCACAATGGCGAGCAGGATGCCACTGTAGATCAGCACGCGCGGCCGCAACACGCGCTTGCGCATCGCTGCTGTGCTGAGCCGGTCACGCATGCCATTTTCAGTAGCGTAGCGAATCAGTCCGCGTGGCTTGCCGATCTTGTCCATCACATTATTGCAGGCGTCGACGCAGGCCGCGCAACCGATGCATTCGTACTGCAAGCCCTTGCGGATATCGATGCCGGCCGGGCAGACCTGGACGCACATGGTGCAATCGATGCAATCGCCCTGCCCTTGCGTCTGCTTTTGCTTGACGTAGGCGCTGCGGGGCTCGCCACGCTTCTCGTCATAGGTGATGATGAGCGTGTCCGGATCGAACATGGAGCTCTGGAAGCGCGCATACGGGCACATGTAGCGGCATACCTGCTCGCGCAGCCAGCCGGCGTTGCCGTAAGTGGCAAAGCCGTAGAACAGCACCCAGAACCATTCCCACGGCCCGAGGCCGAGCGATGCCACCGATTTCAGCAGGGTCTGGATCGGCGTGAAATAGCCGACGAAGGTGAAGCCGGTCCACAGCGCCACCGCGCCCCAGGCCAGATGCTTGCCGAACTTGCGCAGAAATTTCTGCACCGACCACGGCTGCCTGTCGAGCCGCATGCGGGTGCTGCGATCGCCTTCGAATTTCCGCTCAATCCACATGAAGACTTCCGTGTAGACCGTTTGTGGGCAGGCGAAGCCGCACCAGACCCTACCCGCTACTGCCGTCGCCAGAAACAACAGGTAGGCGGAGATAATGAGCAGCGCCGCAAGATAGACGAAATCCTGCGGCCACAGCACTAGGCCGAACAGATAGAACTTACGTGACGCCAGATCAAACAGCACCGCCTGCCGCCCGTTCCAGGAAAGCCATGGCAATCCGTAAAAAACAAGCTGGGTAATCCAGACGCATGCCCAGCGCAGGCTGGCGTAGCGTCCTTTTACCTCGCGCGCGTAGATCTCTTCACGCGCGGCGTACATCTTGATGACGGAAACTTGTGGTTGGGGTGCTGTATTGTTCATGATGCGTCTTTACCGGGTTCCAGCCTCGGCGGGAACGTTCGATAAACTCCAGATGTAAGCGGCCAGGACATGGACCTTGGCATCGCCCAGGAACTCCTGGAATGCCGGCATGGTGCTGTCGCGTCCCTTGCGGATGGTTTCTGTAATGGCTTGCTGGCTGCCGCCATGCAGCCATATCTTGTCCGTCAGGTTCGGCGCGCCCAGTGCTTGCGTGCCCTTCGCATCGGCGCCGTGGCATGCCGCGCAGGTGGCAAATTTCGGCTTGCCCAGCGTCGACTTGATCGGATCATGGGTCAGGCCTGACAAGCTGCGCACGTAATGCGCGACGTTTTCAACATCCTGGTCGGAACCGAGCGCCTCGGCCATAGGCGGCATCATGCCGTGGCGGCCGTTCAGGATGGTTTCCTTGATGGTCTCGGGATTGCCGCCGTACAGCCAGTCCTTGTCGCTCAGGTTCGGATAACCCTTGCTGCCGCGGGCGTCCGAGCCGTGGCATTGGGCGCAGTAGGTCATGAACAGGCGTTCGCCGATGGCTTGGGCCTGCGGGTCGGCGGCGACGGCCTTGAGATCCTGCTTGGCGAACTTGTCGAACAGCGGACCGTATTCGGCATCAGCCTTCTTCAGCTCTTCCTGGTATTGGCCGGTTGATTTCCAGCCGAGCTTGCCGGCATAGCTGCCCAGGCCCGGATACAGGACGAGATAGACCAGCGCGAACACGATGGTGATATAGAACAGCCACATCCACCAGCGCGGCATGGGGTTGTTCAGCTCGGTCAGGCCTTCATCCCAGCTGTGGCCCGTGCTCTCGGTCTGGCCATTGGCGTCGACCTTGACTTCGATCTTGACCCTGGACTGCGCCCACAGCAGGATGCCGCAGCCGATAATGCCGGCCAGGGTCAGAAAGACGATGTAAATGTCCCAGAAGCCGCTTGTGAAGTCAGCCATGTTGATTCTCCGTGCTTGATGTTTTCGAATCGACCTGCGAGTCGGCCTGTTCGTCGGCGAACGGCAGCATGGCGGCTTCGTTGAAATCCGAAGCGCGATGCAGCAGGTAAGTCCACACGATGATGCCGACGAAAGTGATGAAGCTGACGGTCGTGATTACGCTGCGCGTATCGATGAAAAAATTCTCCAGTGACATGGCTTACCTCTTGGCCTTGATTTGCGTGCCCAGACCTTGCAGGTAGGCGATCAGCGCATCCTGTTCGGTCTTGCCTTCGAGCGCTTTGGGCGCTTCGGCGATTTCTGCTTCCGAATACGGCGTGCCCAGGCGCTGCAGCGCGCGCATCTTCGGCACGATGTCATTGGTGGCCAGCTTGGTAGTGGCGAGCCAGGAGTAGCTCGGCATGTTCGATTCCGGCACCACGTCGCGCGGATTGTTCAGGTGGGCGCGATGCCATTCGTCGCTGTAGCGGCCGCCGACGCGCGCCAGATCCGGACCGGTGCGCTTGGAACCCCACTGGAAGGGACGGTCGTAGACCGACTCGCCCGCCACCGAGTAGTGACCATAACGCTCGGTCTCGGCGCGGAACGGGCGGATCATCTGCGAGTGGCAGTTGTAGCAGCCTTCGCGGACATAGATGTCGCGGCCGGTCAGGCGCAGCGCCGAATACGGCTTCAGCCCCGCTACCGGCTCGGTGGTCGAGCGCTGGAAGAACAGTGGCACGATTTCAGTCAAGCCGCCGACGCTGACCACCAGGACGACCAGGACGATCAGCAGCAAGGGGTTTTTCTCGATCCATTCATGTTTGAATTTCATTGCTTGCTCCTAGATTCAGACGTGTGCAGCTGCCGTCGCATGCGCCGAGGCTGCGGGTGCGAGTGCCGGGATACGGGTATTGGCCGGCAGGCTGCCGCGCAGGGTCATCACCGTGTTGACTGCCATGAGCACCATGCCGGAGAGGTACAGGAGGCCGCCGGCCAGGCGAATGACATAGTACGGATAGGTTGCCTTCACCGATTCGACGAAGGAATAGGTCAAGGTGCCGTCGCTGTTCACTGCGCGCCACATCAGGCCTTGCATCACACCGGCGATCCACATCGAGGCGATATAGAGAACGATGCCGATGGTCGCGACCCAGAAGTGCAGCTCGATCAGGCGCTTGCTCCACATTTGCTGCTTGCCGGCCAGGCGCGGCAGCAGGTAGTAGATCGAGCCCATCGTGATGAAGCCGACCCAGCCGAGCGCGCCGGCGTGGACGTGGCCGACAGTCCAGTCGGTGTAGTGCGACAGCGCGTTGACGGTCTTAATCGACATCATCGGGCCTTCGAAGGTCGCCATGCCATAGAAGGACAGCGAAACGATCAGGAATTTCAGGATCGGATCGTCGCGCAGCTTGTGCCAGGCGCCCGACAGGGTCATCATGCCGTTGATCATGCCGCCCCAGCTCGGCGCCAGCAGGATCAGCGAGAACACCATGCCGACGGACTGCGCCCAGTCGGGCAAGGCGGTGTAATGCAGGTGATGCGGACCCGCCCACATGTAGGTGAAGATCAGCGCCCAGAAGTGCACAATCGACAGGCGATACGAGTACACGGGCTTTTCGGCCTGCTTCGGGATGAAGTAATACATCATGCCGAGGAAGCCGGCGGTGAGGAAAAAGCCCACGGCGTTATGGCCGTACCACCACTGGATCATCGCATCCTGCACGCCCGAATAGGCCGAATAGGATTTGGTCATCGACGCAGGCATGGCCATGCTGTTGACGATATGCAGAAGCGCCACGGCAAGGATGAAGCCGCCGAAGAACCAGTTGGCGACATAGATGTGCGGGACTTTACGCTTCCATAGCGTGCCGAAGAAGACGACGGCATACGAGACCCAGACTACGGCGATCAGCAAGTCGATCGGCCATTCCAGTTCGGCGTATTCCTTGCCTTGCGTGTAACCCATCGGCAGCGTGATGGCCGCGGCGACGATGACCAGTTGCCAGCCCCAGAAAGTGAAGGCAGCCAGGCCGTCGGAGAACAGGCGCACCTGGCTGGTACGCTGGACGACGTAATAAGAAGTGGCGAACAGTGCGCAGCCGCCGAACGCGAAGATCACGGCATTGGTATGCAACGGCCGCAAACGGCCGTAACTTAACCAGGCAATATCGAAATTGAGTGCCGGCCAGGCGAGCTGGGCGGCGATGAACACCCCGACCAGCATGCCGACCACACCCCACACCACGGTCGCAATGGCAAATTGCTTGACGACCTTATAGTTGTAGTTGAGTTGCGTATCCACGAACTTTCCCCTGACACATTGACGATGGGAAGAAGATTACGTGGGAGAACTTCAAAAAACCTTGATATGAATCAAAATGTCCCAAAACGGAACTGCTAGGCACACAACAGTTGAAGGGCTTAGATGTTGGTATTACGCGAGGTGGAATCGGTACGAACCGGCTCGGCATTGCGGTCGTCATCCTGCAATACCTTCAGCGCCGGACCGACCATGTCATCGAACTGGCCGCTGTCCGACATGCGGAAAAATACCCAGATCGCCAGAAAGACGAGCAGGATACTCAGCGGGATCAGGATGTAGAGGGATTCCATGTCAATTTATTAAACTGGCGCCGGTCTGACCTGTTTGGGCAAGCTCGTCATCGAGGCTGCCTGCAGTTTTATGTGCCGTAATCGTAATGCATTGAGCACGACAATCGCGGAGCTCACGGACATGCCGATCGCCGATACCCAGGGATTCAGCCATCCGACGGCGGCGGCCGGAATCGCGATCACATTATACAGGCTCGCCCAGCCGAGATTTTGCCGTACCACTGCCATGGTCCGCGCTGCCACCAGGGCGGTATCGGCAATCGTCGACAGATGTTCGGATGTCACCACGGCGTCGGCATGGGTTTGCGCGAGCGCGGCGCCGGAAGCCATGGCAAAGGATACATCGGCGGCACGCAAGACCGCGGCGTCGTTGATGCCATCACCGACCATGGCCACGATGGCACCCTGCTTCTGCTCCTGCAGCTGGCGCACCACGTCCAGTTTCTGCTGCGGCAATTTGTCGCCATATACCGTATCGATGCCAAGCAGGCGGCCGACCCGGTCGGCTGCGGACTGGCGGTCGCCGCTCAGCAGAATCACTTTCTTGCCTAATCGGGTGAATGTACGAATGACCTGTTGCGCATCCGGCCGGATTTCATCGGAAATATCGAAGCGCGCCAGCCAGTTGCCTTGCGTGCCGAGATAAACCGAAGTCATGCCGGATTGTTCGGATGATTCGGGCAGCGCTCCCGCCATCCCGCTCACGAATTGCGCATTACCGATTCGATAATCCGCATTGCCGATGCGGCCGGCGACACCCTGCCCCGCCACGTATTCCACCTGTTCGCACTGCAGGCTATTCGTGTCGTTGCTTCCATAGCGCAGAATGGCCTGGGCGAGAGGATGCGCATTCGCGGATTCCAGGGCCGAAGCGATGCGCGAGCAATCTTCGCGGGATGCGCTGCCCAATAATTGCATTTTCTGAACGACGGGTTTGCCGTAGGTGAGCGTGCCGGTCTTGTCGAACACGACATGGCTTACCCGGTGCAGCGTTTCGAGGACGTGGCCGTGCGTGATCAGGACGCCATGGCGCAGCAGCCGGTCGGTTGCCGCCGCCAGCGCTGTCGGCGTCGCGAGCGACAAGGCGCATGGGCAGGAGACGACCAAAACAGCGATTGCGATCGGCCAGGCACGTGACGGGTCGATGATCTGCCATGCGACAAACACGCCCGCCGCCAGCAGCAGCAATCCGGCGACGAACCAGGCCGATACCTTGTCGGCCCACAGCGCCAGCTGCGGCTTGCCCTGCCCTGCCTGTTCGATCAGGCTGAGCAATGCAGCCATGGTGCTCTCTTTAACCGGCTTATCCACGCGCAGCAGCATCGGCTGGGCGGCATTCACGGCCCCACCTGGAACGGCGTCGCCGACAGTCTTGCCAACCGGCTGACTTTCACCCGTCAGCAGCGACAAATCGATAGATGTCTGCCCTTCGATCAGCGTGCCGTCTGCGGCGATGGCATCGCCCGGACGGACCAGGATGACATCGCCCTGCTTCAGCAAGCCAGCAGGCACCAGTTCAGAAGCGCGGTCAGCGGGATAATTCTTCAGCAATAGCGCCGACGCTGGCAAGGCATGCTGCATTTTCTGCAAGGCCGACGCCGCCTTGCGCCGTGCCAGCAGTTCGACATAGCGGCTGCATAACAACAGGAAGATGAACATCGTCACCGAGTCGTAATACACATCGCCCGTGTTGCGCCAGGTCGCATCGAGGCTGCCGGCAAACGCCGCGACAATCCCGAGAGCGATGGGCACGTCCATGCCGAGCGCCTTCTGGCGCAGATTCGCCCACGCCCCCTGATAGAACGGCAAGGCTGAATACAGCACGGCGGGAATGGTCATCAGCAGGCTCGCCCAGCGCATCAGCGCATCCATGTCGGCATCGAGCGTGCCGTCGGTGGCGGTATAAGCCGGAAAGGCGTACATCATGACCTGCATCATCGCCAGGCCGGCGATGAAGAGGCGCCGGAACAGCGTTTTCTCCGCCGTCCTTAAATATTCTTCATGCCGCTTGGCGTCATACGGATAGGCGCGATAGCCGATGCTCTGCAAAGCCTGCAGGATATCGCTGGCCTGGCAGGCGCCGACGGCCCAGCGCACGTGAAGGCGCTCGGTGGCGACGTTGACATCCGCCTGCAGCAAGCCGGGAACCGCGGCCAGGCGTCTTTCGATGAGCCAGACACAGGCCGCGCAGCGAATGCCCTCCAGGGTGAAGCTTGCTTCGATCGTCTCGGCATCGTCGGGCGCTTCGTCGGTGGATGCATCGTACAGGCGCAATTGCTCGGGAACCAGCGCCTCGCGATCCGCCGTATCGGCAAAGCCTGTACGGGTGCGGTAATAATCATCGAGGCCATTGGCTACGATGGCTTGCGCAACCGATTCGCAGCCCGGGCAACACATTGGCCGCGCGACATGATCGATGGTCACTGACCAGTCTGCTCCGGCAGGAATCGGCAAGCCGCAATGGAAGCAACCTTCCTGCACGGCCGATAGCACGGCTCCGAAGGCTGGCATGGCCTGCGCGGCGCTCACAACAGACCTCCATGCACGGGAGTGACACAAAACGAATCGAGCCATCCCAATGAAAGCCCGTTGGCTGCGCGAATTAGGCCTAGCACGCCGAATATCAATACGATGGCGCCGCCGATGCGGCGGACCTTGCGGTCGGGCGTCCAGGATTGCAAGCTTGCGCCAAGCAAGCCCGCGCCAAGCAATACCGGCAGGGTTCCAAGGCCGAATGCCAGCATGACTGCCGCACCGGAAGTAGCGGAACCGCTCAGCATCGCCGTCAACAAGACGCTATAGACCATGCCGCAAGGGACCATGCCCCACAGGCTGCCCAGCGCGACCGCTTTCAGCGGCGTATCCATCGGCAGGAAATAACGGGTGGCAGGCTGAATTCGCCGCCAGAGCACCTGGCCTCCGCGTTCCAGCACCAACAGCACGCTGTTGGTACTCATCAGGTGCAGCCCCAAGAGGATCAGCATGAAGTTCGCCAGCCAATAGCCGACCGTCTCCACGGCGGCAAGATTGACGAAGGCGCGTCCGCTGCCGGCCAGGCCGCCGCCGATGGCGCCAAGGATGGCGTAAGTGCCGATCCGGCCTAGGTTGTAGGACAGGACACGCGCGGTCTTGTCCAGGGCCGCGCTTGATGCGCTCTGGGGCGAATGAGCGACCGCGATGGGAATGGTTCTTCTCTGGCCGCCGGCCATGGAAAACGCGCTGACGATCCCTCCGCACATGCCGATGCAATGGATGCCTCCAAGGAGTCCGATCACGAATACCGGCAGCAGGCTGATTCCGCTCATCGATTATCTTTAAATGGTTCTGGAAAAACGCACGGGCTGGATACCGGCGGCAGGATTCGGCTTGCCGATATAACGGTCGAATACCATGCTGATATTACGGATCAGCAGGCGCCCCTTGGGCGTGACGGTAAGCCACTCGTCATCCAGGGTCAACAGGCCATCCTTTTCATATTCCCTCAGCTTTTCGATTTCCTTCGCGAAGTACTCGCGGAAGGTGATCGAAAAGCCCAGCTCGATCGAACGCAGCGACAATTCGAAATTACACATCAACATCTGGATGATAAAACGCCGCAGCACGTCATCGAGATTGAGCCTGATGCCGCGTTCTATCGGCAGTTCATTGTTATCCAGGCGATCATAGTAGTCGTCCAGCGTCTTGACATTTTGGCTATAGGTGCCGCCGACGGCGCTGATCGCCGACACGCCGCATGACACCATTTCAGCGTCGGAGTGCGTGGAATAACCCTGAAAGTTGCGATGAAGCCGCCCCTGCGCCTGCGCGATCGCCAGTTCATCGTTCGGCTTGGCGAAGTGATCCATGCCGATGTAGATATAACCCGCTGCTGTCAGGCGCTCGATACAGAGCGACAGCAGCTGCAGCTTCGTTTCGCTGCTCGGCATGTCTTCATCGGCGATGCGACGCTGGGCCTTGAACAGGTGCGGCAAATGCGCGTAGCTGTAGACCGAGATGCGGTCTGGATCGGCCTGGACCACGCTGTCGAGCGTTTCCGCCATCGTCTCCGGCGTCTGCTTGGGCAAGCCATAGATCAGGTCTATGCTGATGGAACGGAAACCCGCTTCCCGCGCGGCGGCCATGGCACTCAGCGTCTGCTCCTTGGGTTGAATGCGGTTGACGGCTTTTTGCACATCCTCGTTGAAATCCTGCACACCCAGGCTGAGCCGGTTGAAGCCTTGGGCGCGCAAGGACTTGATGCGCTCGGGCGTCACGGTGCGCGGGTCGATCTCGATCGAGAATTCGCCTTCGCTATCGCTGACAAAACGGAACGACTTGTGCAGATGCGCCATCAGATCGCCCATCTGATCATCGGTCAGATAGGTTGGCGTGCCGCCGCCGAAGTGCAATTGTTCGAGCTGGTGCATGCCGTCGAACAAGCGTGCCTGCATGGTGATTTCGCGCTTCAGGTAACCCAGATAAGTTTCCGCCTTGCTGCGGATCTTGGTAATGATCTTGTTGCAGGCGCAGTAGTAGCAAAGGCTCTGGCAGAACGGGATATGGATGTAGAGTGACAGCGGATTACGCGAACGCATGGACCTGACGCGGGTGACGGCTTCCAGGTAGTCGCCCATGCGGAATTCACCGCCGAAGCGATCGGCGGTCGGATAGGAGGTATAGCGCGGACCTTGCTGCGGAAGCTTGCGGATCAGCTCGGCATCGAAATCGACTTTGGAAAAAAACGGTTGTATGTGTTCGCGGGCGGACATCTATCACTCCTGCCAGATGGCGCTTCCAGACCGTGGAAACGCTTAGTGGTCAAGTGGAGTGTACGTTTTTACGATGCGCAACAACCTTGATCTAAGTCAAAATACTCGGAGCCCGTCATGCCGCATTGGCAAGGCCTTCGACATAGCCGTCGCCAAGTAAAAAGTCGATCAACTGTTTGACCGGTCGAATTTCATTGCCAAAGGGGAGACGCTCCGAACCGCGGAAGAACAGGCCGCGGTTGACGTCGCCTTTGAGGGCGAATGCCAGTTGCTGGTCGATGCAGAATTGTCCATGTTTGCCGATGCCGTCGCGCAATCCGCACTGGTGCAGGCAATCGAATCCCACGAGGCATGGCTTCGCGGCTGCTTTGCTCTGCAGCTTTTCTTCCTTGTCCAGATAATTGGCCAGCCATTGCGTCTTGACCGCGCGCGCCGGCAAGCCTGCCACGCTCATGAAGGTGACGATATCTTCCGGTTTGGCGTTGGCCAGCACTTCCTTGAACTTCGGATGCGCATCGCCCTCTTCCGTCACGGCAAAGGCCGTTCCCAGCTGGATGGCGTCGGCACCAAGCTTAAACAGGTTCTTCACCTGTTCGGGACTATGGATGCCGCCGGCGACGATCAGCGGAATGCGCTCGCGCTCCAGACCCATGTCCTTGAACAGTTCGCGCGCACCTTCCAGCACCGTGGGAAAGGCATAGCCGGGATCATCGACGCTATCCTTGTTCGGCGCACCGAGATGGCCAGCGGCATACCGAGGGTTTTCGATTACGATGGCATCCGGCAGGCGGTTCTTGCGCATCCATTTCTTCAGGATGAGCCCGATACCACGTACATCCGACAGGATCGGAATCAGCGACACCTTGGGGTAATCGGCGGTCAGTTCCGGCAAGTCGAGCGGCAGGCCTGCGCCTACCACGACGGCATCGATACCGCTCTGGCAGGCTTGCTTCACATAAGCGGCGTATTCCGCCACCGCGCGCATGACGTTCACCGCAATCATGCCGCGCCCTTCGGATAATTTTTTGGCAGCCTGGATTTCACGATCGAGCGCGACGAGATTAGCCTGGTTGATGGCTTCCTTGTCACGCGACTTGCCGGTGGCCGCCATGAGGTCGGCATGATGGCGGCGCAAGTCCACGCTGGAGATCGTGCCCATCGCGCCGAGGGACGCGACAGTTCCCGCAAGACGATGCGCCGAAATGCCGACGCCCATGCCGCCTTGCACGATGGGCAGTAAGGCTTTTTCCCTGATTGTGAGCTTATTCATAGATTGCGGACTCGATGCATGTGCGGACTTCGACGCACTTGCTACAAGCGCGAAGAAAGGAGGTGTTGGAGGGCATTGCCGAACGGGAGATGGATTGCGTGATTGCCGAGAAATGACTGGGATGCTTGCCATCTACTACAATACGGTCATCGGGCATTCGGCTCTTGACTGTGTCTGTTGAAAATTTTCACAACAATAACAAAGACATAGACATAAGTTTTTGATCTAAATCAATTATTTCCGAGCTCACAATTTTCTCTTGGTCATGAAGGCTTCAATGCGGCACCGATGAAGGATGCGGCTGCGACCAATAGCCGTGCCGCATCAGCTTGTCCAGGTTGGCTGCCGAAACCGGCCGATGAAACAGATAGCCTTGTGCGGCATTGCAGTCCTGATTTTTTAGAAAATCCAGTTGCTCGTTTGATTCGACCCCTTCGGCGATGACCTTGATGCCGAGGTTGTGCGCCAGGTTGATGATCCCGGTGGTGATTGCCATGTCTTCGCGACGTGACGGCAGATGCTGTATCAGGGACTGGTCGATTTTGAGTATATCGACCGGGAAGTGCCGCAGATAGCTGATCGCGGAATACCCAGCGCCGAAGTCGTCGATGGAAATCAGCACTCCCATGTCCTTGAGCGCATTTAATATGGACGTGCTGGATTCCGTCTCATCCATCAGCAGGCGCTCGGTGATTTCCATTTCGATGCATCCCGGCTGCACGTCATACTGCGCGAAGATTTCGCGCACCATTTCCAGGAAACCTGGATCACGGAACTGCAAGGGCGAAAGATTGACGGCGACATGAAAAGGCGGCAAGGACGATTTCTGCCATCGCTGCAACTGCTCGCAGACGGCATGCAGCACCCACCTGCCCAATTCGACGATACTGCCGTTTTCTTCGGCGACCGTAATCAGGTCCGACACGGGAATCGCCTTCATGTCTGGATCGCGCCAGCGCAGTAGCGCCTCGACTGACGTGATCTGCCAGTTGTCCAGGTTGACCTGCGGCTGATAATGGATTTCCAGGCTCTGCGCATCGAGCGAGGCGCGAAGCCGGTCTTCCAGATGCTGGCGTCGCTCGACATGCTCTCCCAGCTCTTTGGTGAAATATTTAAAGCCATCCCGGCGTGACGCCTTGGCCCGGTACATGGCGATATCTGCATTCTTCAGCAACTGGGTCTGATTGCGCGCATCATTCGGAAAGATGCTGATGCCGATGCTCGAGCCGCTGTATACCTCCATGTCGCCGAGCCGATACGGTCGGGCCAGTTCTTCGGATATTTTCCTGGCAAGCGTGCCGGCATCGTCGGCGCTGCGCAAGCCAGTCTGGATGATGACGAATTCGTCGCCGCCCAGGCGCGCCACCATATCCGTCTCGCGCACGCAGCCGCTGAGCCTGGACGCGACCTCCTGCAGCAGCAGGTCGCCGGTGTTATGTCCCATCGTATCGTTGATGTACTTGAACCTGTTCAGGTCAAGCAGCAGGACCGCTAGCATCTTGTCTTCACGGGTGGCATTCGCCAGGTCGTAGTGAAGACGCGAACTGAAAAAGGCGCGGTTCGGCAAGCCGGTCAGCACATCGTGGTTAGCCAGGTAGCCGGCCCTGTCTTCGGCCATTTTGCGCGCCGTATTGTCGCGCATGAGTTTGGCAAAACCGCGCAGATTCCCGGCCTGGTCCAGCATCGGCTGCACGAGGCTGGAAGAGAAAAAGCGTTCGCCGTTCTTGCGGACATGCCACCTGTCGTCGGCGGAAAGGTTTTCACTACGGGCCCGCTGCAGTTCCATAGCCGGCTCGCCGCATTCCAGTTCTTCCTGCGTAAAGAAAAAGCCGAAGAATCTGCCCAGGGCTTCGCCTTTATCGTAGCCAAGGATATGTTCCGCGCCGCGATTCCATTCCGTCACGTGACCGCGCGGGTCGAGCATCATGATGGCGTATTCAGTCACCGAATCCATCAGCATCTGAAAATCGTCGAGCGCATGGAGCAAGGCGATTTCCGTTTGCCGCCGGTTTTTTTCCTCGGCACGGCGCCGCGCCTGTTCCAGTTCCACTTGCGCCGTCGACTGGCGCATGAGCTCACGCTGCGTCCGATCCCGCAGTATCTTGGTAAAGCCGTCGACGTCGCCGTTCGCGCCCTTTAAGGGAAAGACCATGCCGGCCCCGAAAAAGCGGGAGCCGTCCTTCCTTACATGCCAGCGTTCATCTTCCGCCTGGCCCTTATGCGCGGCGGTTCGGAGTTCCTGTTCAGGCGCCTGTTCCGCCTTGTCTTCCTCGGTAAAAATGATGGCGCCATGCTGCCCGATGACTTCGTGCTCTTCATATCCAAAGAGAGCACGCGCTCCGCTATTCCAACTGGCAATTCTCCCATCCTTATCAAGCACGAAAATCGCAAAGCCTATCGCAGCATCGACAAGCTTGCTATGAAGATAGTCCTTATGTTGCTCTGCAAGTCCGTTGATTTTGCGTGCCATTAATCTTTCCATCAGCCTTCAGTGTTGTTGATATGAGCAGGTTCAACTGAATTGGTTTCAATGCTCAATATTTAATGATTGCATCTGATTATTGAAGACATAAAACTGTTCCGGCACGAGATTTTTTTCTTTGACGACTTGTCTATTTTCTTGTCGGCTCATGCAAATTGCCGCCATTGAACAGCGCCATGTTCATTGCCCACACCAATGAACATGAATGAATTGCCTCCAGCGAAAAGGATTGCATATGTCTCCAGAACACGAAGGTGACGTCAACACTCGTTCTACCGTCCGCTCCCCGGAAAATCGAGAGCCAGTCCGCAACGGGCCGGCGAATGCATCCGAAAAGAAAAACGGTGAAAGTCAGCGCGAAGGCAAGGTGCAGCTACGCCGCGTTAGCCAGGAAGAAGCGCAATCCATCCCTATCGACCCTGACCCGGACGATCCCGTCTCATCCTGAGTGCCCGAATCGTTCAGGATGGTTCAAAGTTAGCCAATTTTTTGCAGGAGAATGAAATGCAAAGTGGAAAAGACTTAAGCAGCATGCGCGTAGCCGCGCTGGTTACGGAAGGATTCGAGCAAGTCGAATTGACTGGCCCCAAGGAAGCGCTCGAGGGCCAGGGAGTGAAGGTGGATATCATTTCACAGCAGGCCGGCAAGGTGCAGGGCTTCCAGCACCATGACAAGGGCGACCAGTTCGACGTCGACATGACTTTCGACCAGGCCAATCCGGATGACTTCGACGCCGTGCTGCTGCCCGGCGGCGTTCTCAACGGCGACCAGATACGGGTCATACCCGAGGCTAAGCAATTCGTCCAGCGCATCGACGAAGCCGGCAAGCCGATCTTCGTGATCTGCCACGGCGGCTGGATACTGGTATCGGCGGGACTTGTCGATGGCCGCACGATGACAAGCTGGCCGACCCTGCAGGACGATATTCGCAACGCCGGCGGCAATTGGGTCGACCAGGAAGCGGTCGTCGATGGCAACCTAGTCAGCAGCCGCAAGCCGGACGACATCCCGGCGTTCAACCAGAAAATGATCGACATGCTTCACCAGCATAGTGCCGGCCAGATCGCCGGCCGGCGCGGCGACCAGCAAGGCATCGGCCTGCCGGGCTAAGACACACAGGCATAGGCCGGCGCCATGCAGCCCGACGAAATCCTTATCGTCACGCACCTGCTTGGCGCGTTGCTCGCAGGCGCGATCATCGGACTGGAAAGAAGCTACCATGGCCGTCCAGCGGGCTTTCGTACGCATACGCTGGTCTGTCTGGCGTCGAGCCTGCTGATGCTGGTCACCCTGTTCCAGACTACGTGGCTGCATAACGTGCCGTTCGAGGCGGTGCGCACCGATCCCACCCGCATGGCGCAGGGCATCATGACCGGCATCGGCTTTCTGGGCGCCGGCGTTATCTTCAAGGAAGGCCTGAGCGTGCGCGGCCTGACGACCGCTGCATCGATCTGGATGACGGCGGCAATCGGCATCCTGATGGGAATCGGCTTCTATCTGCCTGCGGTGTTGGCGACCGTGCTTACCCTTGGCGTGCTGTCGATTTTCCGGAAGATCGAATCGCACATGCCATCCCTGTCGTATGCCTTCCATTCATTGCGTTTCGACCGGAACGACGTGTTGGACGAAGAGGAAGTCCGCAATATCATGCAGGAACACGGATTCAATATCGCCAACATGAGTTACCGGATGAGCGAAGATGGCACGACTTTCGAATACCGGATGATGCTGCGTTCGCGAAGCGCGCAAGACATTTCCGTCCTGGCTTCGCATCTCTTGCGAATCAAAAAGGTGAAAAGCTTCCAGCTATCACCTACTGGCGATTAGGCGCATCGCGCCACTCCCGGCTCGCCGCAAGATGGCGAAGGCGGCAGCCGGTCAGACGCCGCCTATCATCCGCAGCCGTCCGCGTCAGATTTCCGGGCTGGTCGGAATCGTGTCGGCCGACTGCGTGGCGGAATAGGTCTGCGATCCGGAAAGCCCTTGGCCTTTCATATTTTCCGCCTGCGGCATCATTTTCCGGGTCTTGGCGACGATGCCTTTCGCGCGGTTGTTCAGGTCGCGTGCCGTTCTTTCCGCTGCCTTGCGCGTCTTGATGCGGGCACTGTTGACTTTGTCCCGGGCTACTGCGCGCCGGCGACGGCCATGCTGGGGGTCGAGCAGATACATCGCGGCAGCTCCCAATGCTGCGGCGCCGATTGCTACAGTAAATCGCGACAGGCCATGTGATTCACGTTCCATACTGCGCTCCTTTTCCATATCGGTTGACGATGCAAGAGAGCTGATCAACACGCTCCGCATTAGCTTATTGCCGGATATCTGCTTTCTGGTAGGCAGGATGTTGCTGCGCCCTGCCGGCCAGGAAGCAAACCAGCAATACCATATCGAACAATTTTTGGAAAAAAGGTTTCGCCAGTCTATTGACGCAAGGCGAGCCAACTGGCGCGTGGCTCGAATTCGCTCAAGGATGAGCGAGATGTGGAATCGGAAGACTCAGGCAAAAGATGGATCTGCCAGCGCTTGCCGGCATGGACAATGCACGCCGGCTGTTTGGCGCGGCCTTTCTCGGCTAGCGGCATGCGTTTCGTGCCGTCACTAATAAACCACTTGCCCTCGTCGAATACGAGTTGCCACTCTCCCAGTATTGGCGTAGTCGTTCGGCTTTGCGATCCGAGGATCAACCATGGGTCGGTTTCGCCATGCCTTGTGAAGGCCACGCGCTCCGATGGACCGGATGGCCAGAGCTGGCGCTCGGCCTGGATCAGTTGATCGCGTAGATGGCGCGGCAGGTAATCCGGCCACGGATGAATGCCGAGGCGTCCGTCCGGGTACTTCACCTCCAGTCGCTGATCCTTCACACTCGCCGCGGCCTTATGCAGCGTAAGCGGCACCAGAGGATGCAAGCCCTCGATGGTAAGCGCGCTGGACGCTGGCGTCAGCACCAGTCCGGCTGCGGCAAGCAATACGACCAGGGCCGGTGCGATCGTGCGAGCGGCGAGCGTTGTCATGGCGATTTCCTGGAATGATTGCCGCGTCGATGTCTCTGGATTTCACTTTGCAGCGATTCAGGCAGCGGGTTCTCCGCGAGCTTGAGCCTGGCATGATGGTTCATCGGATTGGCGCGCATCTTCCTTGCGCGCATGTTCAGCGTATCGCCGGTATTCGCGCCGGCAAAGTGGCGCGAAAAGGCGAAGGTCAGATTGCCCCATTCGTTGAAGTCGTGCAGGACCTCCAGGCTGCTGCCCATTTGCGGATTGATGTTGCGTGCCATGCCGTAGCCGGAAAGCGCGCCGTCATTGTCCCAGTCGGCATAGGCGCCAGGCACGCTTCCCCGGCCGATATTGGCGGACTCGACCAGGTTGCGTTCATCCAGGTCGCCGCTGCTGCCGTTGGAATAGCTGATCCTGAAATCGCTGCTGCAGGGCGAATTCTCGACCAGGTTGCAGTAACTCTTGCCCTTCATGTTATTGGCCAGGTAGTAGCGCTCCGCCGCGAAGGCGCTGTTGGGTGTGTCGGAAAGCCCGGCAAACTGGTACATATAATTCATCACGCTATAGTGATTGGGCTTGTAGTTCGTGTCCTCATCGCCACCATGATGCAAGCCGAGGTTATGCCCCAGTTCATGCATCAGGGTGCTGGCCTGCAGATTGACCAGCAGATTCAGGCCGGCGCCCGGGAAGGTGGTCAAGCCGTAATTGCCAAGGCTGACGATCAGGTCGCTGCCATACAGTTCTGCCACGCCGGACGAGCCTGCGCTGCCGTTCGGATTGAGCGAGCTGCCGAATATCGCGTAATGGAAGATGAATTTGCGGCGCACATCGAAGTTCTGGCTCTTGTAGATGTAAAACGACGTGCAGTTGCGCGACGTTTCGGCGCTCGCGGCGGAAAGCTGGATGCACGGCGCGTAATTGACCGCATTGCCGCCACCGAGATTGAACTGCGCCGGATCGTAGCTGCCGCTGTACAGATTGCCGGTGTCGATATGGACCGCGATGTTGTGTTCGGCAAAGGCATCCAGCAGCTTTTGGAGCGCTTCGCGGCGCGGCGTGATGCCGGGATCCGCGCTGTTCATGTAATCGATTTCAATGAAGAGATCGCGCCGCCCGGGTCGCGCGCCCATCGCATACAGGTCGAGGCCGGCATAGGTACCGCCGTAGAGCTTGGCGCTGTCGGGAATGCCGTCGCCGTCCGAGTCGACCGCGCCTGGCGCCACGTCGTTTTTCCCTGCCGGAGTCGCGAAATTCACCAGGGACCAATCGCGCGCGCTGTTCGTGTCGACCATTCCGGACGACGCCAGGCGCACGATCGAACGGCCATATTCGCCTGGGCCTGACGGCAAGCCCGTCACGTTCACGCCGGTCCATTCCGCCGCTGTCAGCGGCGCAGCGCCCGATGTCCCGAAGCGGACGAAGTCGGCAGTCCGGCCCCCATAGACCAGTTCCAGCGATCCGTTGGCATTCCAGTACGGCGTTGCATTGCCATTACTGACATAGACGATTTGCTGATTGTTTTGCAGGTTGTCATAGACCCGCCCGGCGACGACGACGTGCCCTCCCGCAGCAACGATCAGCGCGGGCAGGCCGAACGTCATCGGCGTCAGCGATACCGTATTTCTGCCGGTATCCAGGTAACTGCTGCGCAAGGTGTAATTCGCCAGGCTGACCGCCGTGCCTCCGGGATTGTAGATTTCAAACCAGGCGACGTCGTTCGAATAGTAATTCGTGGCTACTTCCGAGATCAGCAGCTTCGCGGCGCCACTCGACGGCACTGCGCTCGCAGCTGGATCGTTCGCGGTCAACGTATTCGGCGGCTGCAAGCTGTCGGATGAATTGATACTGGAATCGCTGCCGACAGGCTGGGGCTGATATAGCGCGGATGAACCAGCCGCGGTTCCGCCATCCTGGCCGCCGCCACCGCCGCAGCCGGCAATGATTACGGAAATGGAAAGAGTCGCGACGGCTCTTCCGGTCCTGGCAGGCTTCCGGAGATGTTGAAATAGCGGCATTTGTGCTCATGCGAAAGATGACGTTGAGCACGAACAGACAAATGCTGCAGGGAAAAGTTCTTCAGCGGAAAATATAGTGATGCGGTCTGGCCTGGAATCGTGACACTCCGTCAAGACGCCGGGCGTTTAGCTGGTCAAATCAATATGTAGCCTATTTGACGCGCTGTTTTTCCAGCTTTCGTGCCAGCGTGCGGCGATGCATGCCAAGCCGGCGCGCGGTCTCGGAAATATTGAAGTTGGTTTCCACCAGCACCTGGTGAATGCGCTCCCATTCGAGCGTCTTGATCGAGGTGGCACGATTGGTCAGCTCGATCTCGGTGGTGCCGGCGACGTGCCCGAATGCCGCTTCGATATCATCGGTATTCGACGGCTTGGCCAGATACTGGCAGGCGCCCAGCTTGATCGCTTCGACCGCCGTGCTGATGCTGGCAAATCCTGTCAACACGACAATCAGCATCTCCGGGTCGAACTGATGCAGCATCTGCACGCACGCCAGGCCGGAAGTATTGTCATTCAGCTTCAGGTCAACCACGGCATAACCCGGCGAATGCACCTGCAGCAAGTCCTTGGCTTCGTCATGATTCGCCGCGACGACTACGTGGTAGCCGCGCCGTTCGAACGAGCGAGCGAGCGTGCGCGCGAAGGCGGCGTCATCCTCAATGATCAGCAGCAGGCGCTCAGATGACATCGTCCTTGCCCTCCTCTTCGAGCGTGATTGCCGACAGCGGCAACACCAGTTCCACGATGGCTCCGCCTTCGCGCCGGTTACGCGCCTTCACCGTGCCGCCGAGCGTGCGCGCCACGTTCACCACCAAAAATAACCCTAGTCCGCCGCCGGGACGTCCCTTGCTTGACTGATAAGGCTTGCCGAACTGGGCCAGCATGGGCGGCGCAAAACCCGGCCCGGCATCGGTGACGACGAGCTTGATGGACTGCCCTTCCCGCATGGCTTCGAACTTGACCCAGTTCGGCGAGGCTTCGATCGCATTGTCGAGCACATTGAAAATCATTTGCTTCAAGGTCGTGTCGAGCACGATCTGAGCGTCGTCCTTGATGCGGTTATCGTAGAAGAAGGTGGCGGTCTGTCTGGCTTTCCGCCATTCTTCCGCGATATTGTCGAGAAAACTGATCAGCGTCGTCCTGGTGGAGGCTTCGCCGCGCGTCTCCCCTGCGGCAAGCAGGATGCCGCTGACGATCGACTTGCAGCGCTGCAGCTGCGCCTGCATCTCCGCGATTTCCTGCTGCAGGTCGCTGTCATCGCTGAATTGCGGCATGCGGCGCCAGTCACCCAGGATCACCGACATGGTCGCCAGCGGCGTGCCGAGTTCATGCGCGGCGCCGGAAGCCAGCAAGCCCATGCGCACGATATGTTCTTCCTCGACCGCGCGCTGTCGCAGCGTTGACAATTGCTCATCGCGGGCACGCAGGTTGCGCGTGATGCGGGTAATAAAAATGACCAGCAGCGAGGCATTGAGCATGAAACAGATGATCATGCCTTGCACATACAAACGCGCGAAGCTTTGTCCATCATGCAGCAAGCCGGCGAGCGGCTTGGCAAACAGCGCCAGGCCGGTCAGGCACAAGCCGGTAATGACGACGATGGTCCAGGTGGACCACGCTTCCAGCAGGACGGCGCTGATAATGACCTGCAGCAGATACAGGAAGGCAAAGGGATTGCTGGTGCCGCCGCTGAAATATAGCTGCGCCGTCAGGCTTGCCACATCGACCATCAAGGCAAAAAACAGCTCATTATTGGTGACGACGCGACGTTCGCCCAGCCTCAATACGCTACCGACATTGAACGCGATCAGGCAGGCCACCACCGACAGCATTTGCGGCAGTGGCAGGCCGATGCCGAATACCAGGATGGCCACCGTAATGGTGGTGATCTGGCCGACCACGGCGATCCAGCGCAACTGGATCAGGTGCAGCATGTTCTTGCGGCCGGCGACATTGCCGACGCTTGCCGCCGCTACCCATGGCTTGTTCAGGTCAATCCGGCTTGTCAAGGAATCAATCGTCTCGGCCATCTGCAGTGTTCCGGTCTTCATTCCCTCCGGGAGAATGAAGGCTGTGCCTGTTTCTGAAGTGTTCCCGGATAATCCACGCGCCGGCGGCGGCGACCATCAGCGCCAGGCCATACCAGGTCAGCGCATAGATCAAGTGATTGTTATGAAATGAAATGACAGTCAGGCCGCCGACTGGCTCATCCGAGGAGCTTGCAGCGGATTGTACCTGCTCCGGCGAAGCGGCGTCGGCATCGATGAAATACGGCGCGACGCCGGTCAGGCCGCGGGCGGCGGCAATCGCCTGGACGTCCCGGGAATACCATTTATCCTGCGCGGGGTCGTTTTCGCGCAGGAAGCCCCCGCCCGGCTCACTGATGCGCAACAAGCCGGTCACCACGATCGGAGCGCTCTCAGCCGGCGCTTTGCCTGGTTCGGTGCTATTGGCGCCCGTACTTTGCTGCCGTTCGCGGATATGACCTGCAGCCTGCTGCGACACGAATCCGCGGTTGATCAAAACCAGTCTGCCGCTCCCGTCGCGCAGCGGCGTCATCAGCCAGTAACCGCTGCCGCGGACAGTCGTCGCTTGAACCAGGGTGGACAATTGAGGGAGGAAGTTGCCTTCGACCCGGACATGGCGGTACTCGTCGGATTCGGCCGTGATGTGCGGCCAGCGGTCCGGCCCGGGCGCGGCAACCGGCGCGGCATGGACGCGCTGCTCGACGCGCTCGATCAGCGCGCGCTTCCATTGCAACCGGTGCACTTGCCAGGTGCCGAGCGCGACGAAGCCTGCAAACAGCAACGCCGCGCTGATGGCCAAAACCACCAGCGCGGCGAGCGAGCGGGAACGCGGGCCGGCTTCCCGGAAATCTTGTCCGTTGCCCTGCCCTGTTCGTCCGTTCATTACATATCTTGCATCTGGTGGCCTGAATCGGCCCCCATTCCCGGCATCATGTTGTGGTTCATGTGATACATGACCCATAGGGAACCGGCCAGGGCGATGACCACGATAATGATCGTGAAGATCAATGCCAGCATGTTCCAGCCACCTTCCGACCTGGTGTTCATGTGCAGGAAATAGATCATGTGGACTACGATCTGCACCGCGGCAAATGCCATGATGACAAATCCGGTAGTTTTCGGATTCTCGAAGACGTTACCCATTACCAGCCAGAACGGGATAGCGGTCAGGATCACCGACAGCACAAAGCCTATCACATACTCTTTTATACTGCCGTGTGCGCCATGATCGTTATGCTCATGGTGGCCATGGCCGTGCGAATGATTGTGGTGAAGTTCGCTCATGGCAAGACTCCCATAAGATATACGAAGGTAAAGACGCCGATCCAGATCACATCCAGGAAGTGCCAGAACATCGACAGGCAATTCAGGCGGCGGCGGTTTTCCGGAATCAGTCCATGCTTATTCAGCTGGAACATCAGCGTCACCAGCCAGATGATGCCGAAGCCGACGTGCAGGCCGTGCGTGCCGACCAGCGCGAAGAAGGCGCTGAGGAAGGCGCTGCGCTGCGGTCCCGCGCCCTGGTGAATCAGGTGATGAAACTCATACAATTCCAGGCCCAGGAAGGCCAGACCGAACAGGCCCGTGATGCCCAACCACAGCAGCGTGCTGCGCACACGCTTGCGCTGCGATTCCAGCATGGCGAAGCCATAGGTAATCGACGACAGCAGCAGGAACGCCGTGTTGATTGCCACCAGCGGCAGGTCGAACAGCTCGGCGCCCGACGGCCCGCCGGCGTAGTTGCGGCCAACTACGGCATAGGTCGCAAACAGGCAGGCGAAGATCAGGCAGTCGCTCATCAGGTACATCCAGAAACCCAGGTGGGTGCCGTTTTCCGGATGGTGGTCGCGCACGTGGTAGCGCGACCCGGTATCAGCGCCTGCGGCGCCGGCCGAAGTTTCGTTGATCGTTGCAGTTATCTCAGACATGGCTTTCCATCAAGCGGGTGCGTGCATTCTCGGTGTCGACCACGGTCTCGGCCGGAATGTAATAGTCGCGTTTGTAATTGAAGGTGTGGACGATGATCGCAGCGACCATGACGCCGAAGCTTGCAACGGCCAGCCACCAGATATGCCAGATCATGGCGAAGCCGAACACGGCGGAGAGAGCGGCGATGATGAAGCCCGCAGCCGTATTCTTCGGCATGTGGATCGGTTCGAAACCACCTAGCGGACGGCGATAGCCGTTCTTCTTCATGTCAGCCCATGCATCGCGCTCGAACACGCGCGGCGTGAAGGCGAAGTTGTAGTCAGGCGGCGGCGACGAGGTAGCCCATTCCAGGGTGCGGCCGTTCCACGGATCGCCGGTGAGGTCACGAAGCTTTTCGCGGTCACGGATGCTGACATAAAACTGCACCAGCATGGCGCCGATACCAGCCGCTATCACGCAAGCGCCGAACGCGGAGACGTAGAGCCAGCCCGACATCGACGGATCGGCGATGTGGTTCAGGCGACGGGTCACGCCCATCAGGCCGAGCACGTACAGCGGCATGAAGGTCAGGTAGAAACCGATGACCCAGCACCAGAACGAGATCTTGCCCCAGAAGACGTCGAGCTTGAAGCCGAAGGCTTTCGGGAACCAGTAGTTAATGCCGGCAAACAGGCCGAACAGCACGCCTCCGATGATCACGTTATGGAAGTGCGCGATCAGGAACAGGCTGTTGTGCAGCACGAAGTCGGCCGGCGGCACTGCCAGCAGCACGCCCGTCATGCCACCGATCACGAAGGTGATCATGAAGGCAACGGTCCACATCATCGGCAACTCGTAGCGGATACGGCCGTGGTACATGGTGAACAGCCAGTTGAAGATCTTCGCCCCGGTCGGGATCGAGATGATCATTGTCGTAATGCCGAAGAACGAGTTGACGCTCGCGCCGGAACCCATGGTGAAGAAGTGATGCAGCCACACCAGGTACGACAGGATCATGATCGCCGTGGTCGCGTACACCATCGAAGCGTAGCCGAACAGGCGCTTGCCGCAGAAAGTGGCTACCACTTCGGAGAAGATACCGAACACCGGCAGGACCAGGATGTACACCTCGGGGTGGCCCCAGATCCAGATCAGGTTCACGTACATCATGACGTTGCCGCCAAGATCGTTCGTGAAGAAGTTGGTATCGAACAGACGGTCGAGCGACAGCAGGCCGAGCACAGCGGTCAGCACCGGGAACGATGCCACGATCAGCACGTTGGTGCACAGCGTGGTCCAAGTAAACACCGGCATCTTCATCCAGCTCATGCCGGGAGCACGCATCTTGACGATGGTGACGATCAGGTTAATCCCTGACAGCGTCGTCCCTACGCCGGCCACCTGCAAGGCCCAGATGTAATAGTCCACCCCTACTCCCGGACTGGCCTCGATGCCTGACAGCGGCGGGAAAGCCAGCCAGCCGGTGGTGGCGAATTCGCCGATGAACAGCGACACCATCACCAGCACGGCGCCCATGGTGGTCATCCAGAAGCTGAAGTTGTTCAGGAACGGGAAGGCAACGTCGCGCGCGCCGATCTGCAGCGGCATGATGTAGTTCATCAGGCCGGTCACCAGCGGCATGGCGACGAAGAAGATCATGATCACGCCGTGCGCGGTAAAGATCTGGTCGTAGTGATGCGGCGGCAGGTAGCCGGCGGCGTCGCCGATGGCCAGCGCCTGCTGGGTGCGCATCATCAGCGCGTCGGCAAAGCCGCGCAGCAGCATCACCAGGCCCAGGATCATGTACATGATGCCGATCTTCTTGTGGTCGATACTGGTGATCCAGTTCTTCCACAACGGCGCCCACAGGCGGAATTTCGTCAATCCGGCGAGGACCACAAGGCCACCCAGTACCACCATGGCAAAGGTGGCGATCAGGATGGGCTCGTGCACGGGAATCGATCCCCAGCTCAAGCGCCCGAGTATGGGCGATGTCGTCATAACAGTAGGGTCTTGCATGGCTTACTCGTGATGGGAATGGGAGGTCGAGGCGTTCTCTTTCTCTTGCTGCGGCTCTTCGCCGAGCTGCCCTGCCTTTTTCGCTAGGGCTGCACGCACGCGATTGGCATCGTCGGCCATCAACTTGTCGAGGCAGACGGCGTCGGGCGCTACGCAGCGATTGAGAATGGCGTCATACAGGCCGGGCGAGACCGCGCCGTAACGGCGCACCGGCTCGGCTGTTGTCGGTTTTTCCAGCTCGGTATAGACCGCGCGATCCAGCGTGCCGCCGCCGGCCCTGGTCTTTTCAACCCAGGCATCGAAGTCGGCATGGCTTACGCCGTGATACTTGAAGCGCATCTGCGAAAAACCGGAACCGCTGTAGTTGGATGAAAAACCGTCGTACACGCCATGCTTGTTCATGACTGCATTCAACTGCGTTTCCATGCCAGGCATGGTGTAGATCATGCCGGCCAGTTCCGGGATATAGAAGGCATTCATCACGGTCGACGAAGTCAGCTTGAAACGTACGGGCACGTCGATAGGGGTCACCAGTTCGTTCACCGTCGCCACACCTTGCTCTGGATAAATGAACAGCCATTTCCAGTCGAGCGACACCACCTGGACTTCCAGCGGCTTGACGTCGGCGGGAATAGCCCGGCTGGCATCGATGCGGTCGAGCGGACGGTACGGGTCCAACTTGTGCGTGCTGATCCAGGTAATGAGGCCGAGAACGATGATGATCAGGAGCGGACCGCCCCAGATCACGAATTCCAGCTTCGTCGAATGATCCCAGTCAGGATCATATTTTGCGGAGGTATTGTTTTTCCTGTAGCGCCATGCAAAGATGACAGTCAGCGCAATAACAGGGACAATAATTAACAACATCAAAGCTGTGGCAACAATGACAAGCTTGCCCTGCTGTGCGGCGATGTCGCCGGATGGATTCAGCACTACCATATCGCAACCGGCCAGAAGACCAACCAGCAATAGGAGTATGCCGCGACGAAGTGTGGAGAGTTTCATGCGGTACAGTAAAAAATTGCGGAACTCCTTACTGTACCGTGAACGGGGATGCTTGCCGATTGGACGTTTTGTCCCACCCTGTTCTGTCCGGCATCAACCGGACACATCAGGCAAGCGCTGCAAAAAGTAACTTATAGATGATGAGGAGACAACATCATGGCAGGAGCAGCAATTTATGGCGACGGTACACCTGATAACAAGGCGTCGCTGGCCACAGGGGAACACGGTCTCCGCGGCGTACATGCCGATGATGGCAAAGTGGCACCGGGCGATATCGCGGTCGGCGTCATTATCGGGCGGGCGTCGGAATATTTCGATTTTTTCGTATTCGCCATTGCGTCGGTGCTGGTATTCCCGGCGGTATTCTTTCCATTCGAATCCAAACTGGACGGCACGTTGTATGCCTTCCTGATATTTGCATTTGCCTTTATTGCCCGCCCGTTCGGCACCGTTGCCTTCATGGCAATCCAGCGTCGGCTGGGACGGGAAGCCAAACTCACCGCGGCCTTGTTCCTGCTCGGCGTTTCGACTGCAGGCATTGCCTTTCTGCCAACGTATGGCGAACTTGGGTTTGCTGCAATTGTCTTGCTGTCTCTGTTTCGCATCGGACAGGGCATTGCGCTCGGCGGTTCGTGGGATGGCCTGCCCTCACTGCTGGCGCTGAACGCGCCGCCGAACAAGCGTGGGTGGTATGCCATGCTGGGACAGCTCGGCGCGCCGCTCGGCTTCATCGTCGCCGCCGGATTGTTCTCTTATCTACTGATGTCGCTGTCGCACGATGAATTCCTCGACTGGGGTTGGCGTTATCCATTCTATGTAGCGTTCGCCATCAACGTCGTCGCGCTGTTCGCGCGCTTGCGCCTGGTATCCACCAATGAATATGAGCGCCTGCTCGAAGAACGGGAACTGCAGCCTGTTCCTATCAGCGAGATGTCGCACACGCAAGGCCGCAATATCATCATCGGCGCCTTGGCTGCGCTGGCTAGCTATGCGCTCTTCCATGTCGTGACCGTGTTCCCGCTGTCCTGGATCAGCCTGTACTCGCCAAGAGACATGAGCGGCTTCCTGGTGATCCAGATGATCGGCGCCGTGCTGGCCGCAGGCGGCGTGGTCGTTTCCGGCGTGATCGCCGACCGCCTCGGCCGTCGTACCACCCTGGGAACGTTGGCCACGCTGATCGCGCTGTTCAGCTGGCTGGTGCCGAGCCTCATGGACGGTGGCGACTGGGGGCAGAATGTTTTCATCCTGCTCGGCTTCGTACTGCTGGGCTTGTCTTATGGCCAGGCGGCCGGCGCGGTCACCGCCAACTTCACGGCGAAATACCGCTATACCGGTGCAGCGCTCACGTCGGACGTTGCCTGGCTGGCCGGCGCTGCATTTGCGCCGCTGGTCGCGCTCGGCTTGGCCGCGCATTTTGGCCTGGCCTATGTCAGTCTCTACCTGCTGTCGGGTGCGCTCGGCTCGCTGGCGGCATTGAGCCTGAACCGGGCTTTGGAAATCCGCGACTGAATCTGAAACGATCAGGAATTTGGCGGCGCTATATATATTAGGCGCCGGCAAATTTTTTCTTGTTGCCAGCCGGCGGCGCCGGCTTTTTTCCGCAGCCTCCCCCGAATCTAGATTTCCGACGACACGGAACAGCCCCTTTTCGTTTCCCTGATTTCCTCCGCCCATTGCCGCGCAAACGCCAGCTTGGTCAACGGTGCCCTTGATTCGAGTAATTTCTCAAGCATTCGTTGCGAATGCCTGACCAAGCCAGGATAGCGGGCATCGCGCGGATGCAGGCTGAATCTTATAAGCGGCGAGGCAGCGAGCAGATTGCCAAGCACCTCTGCCCAGATCGGCGAGATGAACCGGCCCGCCGCGTTGCGCGCCGTGTAGACCAGGCTCGGCGTAAAAAGGGATGCATTCTCCGGCAATAAAAAGAATCGGCTGAATGTCGTGGTGTAGTCGAATGGAAAACCGCTCAATGCATTCCAGCTACCCTCACCTAAGAGCCATGCGGGCGCGACGAAGCCGTTGACCGGCAGATTTCGCTCACGAAACCATGCCAGGCCAAGATCGATTCGGCGGCGCGCCTCTGCCGCGTCAAGGGCGGCAAATTCGCCTTCCTGCTGCGTGTAGACGGTTCGCACGAAGCGGCTGCGCAAACCATGCTTCGGGGCGCTGTCCAGATGGAAGTAGCCATGCAAGGCGAGTTCATGTCCCTGCGAGACCAATCTTTCGAGCGCTCTTTCGTAATCCGGCGGGCTCGCCGCCATCCCGTGAAAACACGGAACCACCAGGAATGTCAGCGGGATATCGGCAACCTCGCGAATCGCTTCGATCAGGCACCGGCATTCCGGCCAGGTTGCTGGCGCAACGTCATGGATCGATACGCAGAGAGTCTTAGCGGCGCTCGGTTGCATAAGTGATGTCAGCTTCCAGTTCTTCACGCGGATAGCCTGCCAGCAATCCAGCGTAACGCTGCAACAACTGGGGCACAATCCGGTCCCAGTCGAATTCCCTGGTCACGTACTGCCGCGCATTCGCACCCATTCTTGCCATGTCCTTCTGGAACATGGCTTCGATTCCTTCAGTCAGCGCGGCGGCGGACCTCGGCTTGACCAGCATGCCCGTGTTCTCGTCGACCAGTTCGGCAACCCCGCCCGCGTCCACGCCAAGCACTGGCAAGCCGCAAGCCATGGCTTCCAGCACGATCAACCCGAAAGTCTCGCTGTCGCCGGGGTGCACCAGCAAATCGCAGCTGGCAAGCAATTGCGCGAGCAGCCGCAGGTCGCGCACGAAGGGGATGAAGGTGGCATGCCGACAACGCGGCATGTCATCGCCGCTCCCGATCATGACGAGGTGATACCGTTTTCCCAACTTGGTGACGGCTTCGAGGAGTAGATGCAAATTCTTTTCGGGAGCAAAGCGGCCGGCATACACCAACAGCCTGGTATCCGGCGGAAGCCTCAACTGCGCGCGCAAGGTCGGGTCGCGCCGCTGCGGCCGAAACATCCAGGTGTCCACGCCAAGCGGCTGGTGTATGGCCTCGGTCACGCCGATGGCATGAAGCTGCTGCGTCATGATCCTGCTCGGCGCAAGCACCATGTCGAATTGCCGGTAGAGATATTTCAGATACTTTTCACTCGCCTGCTGGGCTACATTACCAAGGCGTCGCCCGATCACTTGTGGCATGTCAGAGTGGTAGAACGCCACGACCGGCACCCTGTATTTGTGGCGCATGCGCAGCGCGGCCCATGCGCAGTGATATGCATCCCCCACTTCGATCAGGTCCGGCTGCAGGCTGCGGAGGATCCGGGTGGCGGAACCGATCGAGCGCGGCATCCGGTATCCGCATATGCCGGGTATCGGCAAGCTGGGAATTTTCATTGCAACCGGATTCGATTTCCCACGGCCAATGCTCGGGCTCAGGATGGTATGTTGAATATTGCCGCGACGGGCAAGCCAACGCGCTTTCGCGTTCAGGTATGAACTGACGCCACCACCCTCGGCGGCATAGAACATCGTGATATCGATCAGATGCACGTTGATTAAATGTCGTGTGAGTACTCCACCATAGCCCACTAATGACAAACAGCGATTGAGCCCAGTCAAACGCAAAAATCGACATGAGTAGTCAATATAAATGTGAATGGAATTGATTCGCAGAAGGAACGATTTCAATCTAATACATTCAGTAAAAGCATGTAATAACGTGAACGCACTCTGACACAGGAGTTGGCATGGAGTGGCCCAAGAGAAACGATACCAATCGCGAAGCCGACAAAGACAAGCGCGTGCCAGGAAAAACGCCGGCCCAGGATAGCTTGCCGCGCCGCGCATGGCTGGTCTTCCTTGGCATCCTGCTTGCCAATTACCTGTTGATGCGCTTTCTGTTTCCGGCACATGACGAGCCGGTTACCATTCCCTATACGGCCTTCAAGGCGGAAGTCGCCCGCCAAAATGTGACGGCCATATTCAGCCAGGGAGCGAGCATCGAGGGACGCTTTGCCAATCCCGTCACCTGGCCGCCGGAAGATGGCAAGGGCGCGCTGACGAATCCCGCAAAGCGCGTGCCCACGGAACCGGTCAAGCCCCGCACCGCCTCGACCTTCACGACGACGCTGCCGCAATTCGTCGGACCCGAGCTGGAGCGCTTTCTCATCGATCACAAGGTCGAGATCAGCGCGGTGCCGATACAAAACGGTAGTCCTTGGGCAACGCTTCTGTTCGGTTTCGGCCCGGCCATCCTGCTCATCGCTTTTTATGTCTGGCTGTATCGGCGCGCCTCCCAGCAGGGTGGCGGCCTCGGCGGCGGCCTGTTCGGGATCGGCAAGAGCAAGGCGCGGCGCTACGACCAGGAAAGCGACGCCAAGGTAACGTTCGACGATGTCGCCGGGATCGATGAGGCGGAAAACGAGTTGATCGAGATCGTCGACTTCCTGCGCAACCCGTCCAAATACACGCGCCTGGGCGGCACCGCGCCGAAAGGAGTCTTGCTGATCGGCGCGCCCGGCACCGGCAAGACGCTGCTCGCCCGCGCCGTTGCCGGCGAGGCGGGCGTGCCCTTCTTTTCGATGAGCGCGGCCGAGTTCGTGGAAATGATCGTCGGCGTCGGCGCGGCGCGGGTGCGCGACCTGTTCAAGCAGGCGCGGGAAAATGCGCCGGCCATCATCTTTATCGATGAAATCGACAGCATCGGCCGAGCCCGCGGCCAGGTGTCGCTCGGCGGTTCGAGCGAACAGGAACAGACGCTCAACCAGATCCTGACCGAGATGGATGGTTTCTCCAGCCGGGAAGGCATCATCGTCCTCGCCGCCACCAATCAGCCGGATGTGCTCGACAAGGCATTGCTGCGCCCGGGGCGCTTCGACCGCCGCGTGGTATTGAATCTTCCCGACAAGACGGGCCGGGAAGCCATCCTGCGCGTTCATACTCGCAAGGTGCCGCTTGCCAAGGACATCGACCTGCTTGAACTGGCAGGCAACACGCCAGGCCTGTCCGGCGCCGATCTGAAAAACCTGGTGAATGAAGCGGCGCTCATGGCGGCAAGGCGCGAACAGAACGATGTCCGCATGAAGGATTTCATGGATGCGCTGGAGAAAATCGTGCTCGGACCGGAGCGGCCGCTGTTGCTCAGTGACGCAGACCGCGAGCGCATCGCTTACCACGAGAGCGGCCATGCCATCCTCGGCTTGCTGGTGCCGGGGGCCGACCCGGTCAACCGCGTGACGATCGTGCCCCGCGGACAGGCTCTCGGCGTGACTTACCAGCGGCCGCAGACCGATCGCTATAATTACCCGGAAGCGTATCTGCGCGCCCGCATCATCGGTATGCTGGGAGGCCGCGCCGCCGAGGAAATCGTCTATGGCACCAAGACGACCGGCGCGGAAAGCGATATCGAGCAAGCCACCGGCCTGGCGCGGAACATGGTCACCCGCTGGGGCATGAGCGAGAAACTGGGGATGGTCCAGCTGGCGGCGCACCAGAATCCTTATCTGGGCACGGAACTCGCGCAATCGCGACCGTTCAGCGAGGAAACCGCCCAACTTATCGATGCGGAAGTCCATCGCATCATCTCGGAATGCCATGAGCAGGCCCGCACACTGCTGCAGAAACATCGCGCCAACCTCGACGGCCTGGTTGCGGCACTACTGGCGCGTGAGACGCTGGACGAGCATGAAATCCTGGAAGCCAGCGGATTGCCTCCGGCGCCCCCGCTGGAAAACCGCCCTATTCCGCTCGGCGGCTACGACACCCAAGGAGGCGTGTCGGCTGCCGATACGATGACAAATCGACTGGACTAGAACTTGAAATCGCGCCGGTTTTATGCCGGCGCCTTGAAGCGCTGCTCGATTTCTTCCCGCGTTTTCATTCCCGATACGTCACCGGGCATGATCAGTACGCTGGCATTGCCAATGATCTTGTTGTTGTAGAGGTCGTGATGGGCCTGCGGCAGATGGTCGTAAGCATAAGTGCGGCTGTTGATCACGCTGATCTGGCGCTTGGTGATGAGCGTATTGGCTTGCCGGCAGTCGAGGAAATTGGCGTAGTGCGAACCCAGGATGCGCTTTTGATGCATCCACAGGTGGCGCACGTCGAAGCTCAGCTCGTAGCCAGTCGTGGCGCCGCAGATGACAATACGGCCGAAGCGCGCGGCCAGGAACACCGACGTCGCGAAGGTCTCGCGCCCGGAGTGCTCGAACACCACGTCCGGCGAGCGCTTTTGCCCGCAGATTTCCCAGATGCGCTTGCCCATCGCCTTCATCATCTGTGCGCGGCGGGAATTGTTGGCAGTCGCTTCGTAGTGATTGAATTCGCTGTCCGTGACTTCGTATCCCTTGAACTCGGTGCGATTGATATAGCCGATCGCGCCGAGCTTCATGCAGAACTTGCCTTTTTCCTCGCTGGAGACGACGGCAATCGCGTCCGCTCCCATCTCGCGGCACAACTGGATGGCATAGGTGCCGAGACCGCCGGCGCCGCCCCAAATCAGCACCAGTTCGCCCGGCTTGATCTGAGCCTGGGTGATCAGCATGCGGTAGGCAGTGAAGTAAGTCAGGATGTAGGACGCGGCGTCTTCCCAGGTCAGGTGCCTGGGCTTGGGCAGGATCTGCTGGGCCTGCGCCGCAACGAATTGGGCGTAGGTGCCATCCGGCGTTTCATAACCCATGATGGCGTGGTTCTGGCTGCTCATCGGGTCGAACGATGTGAAATTCGGATTGTTCAGGCTGCCATTGCCATGCTCCAGGCATTGCTTGAAACAAGTGACGATCACTTCGTCGCCCGGCTGGCAATTCTTGACGTTCTTGCCAACCTTCCAGACGATTCCCGAGGCATCCGAACCCGGTATATGGTAGTCCAGCTTGTGCAGGTTGAACACGCTGATCGGCTGGCCGAGGCCGGCCCACACCGTGTTGTAATTGACGCCGACCGCCATCACCCGCACCAGCACATCGTTGTCGCCGACTTCCGGAACGGGAACGACTCGCTGCACCAGGGCTTGCAAGGGCTCGCCGAAGCGGTTCTTCTCGATGACCCAGGCATGCATGGAATCCGGCACCACGCCGATTTCGCCATATTCCTGCAGAGCGTAGATTTCGGGGCGCTTGGCGCCGGCATCGATATTTTTCAGAATGGCTGACATGATTTATTCACCCAGAAATTTGGCCAGCTGCTTTTCATAGCCGGTGACGATTGCGATCAGGTTGCGGTGATAGCGGCCGGCGATCCTGGCGACATCCTCTTCGCTGAAACGCTTGCGGTCGAATGCCAGCCGCACCCAGGTTTGCTCTTCCGGCACCACGAATACGCGCAGCGGGAAGTGCCAGCCATCGGCCCAGGTGGAAGCGACTGCGCGGATCGGCAGTGCCGCTTCGCCGGATTGCGCGCGCGGGATGTTCTCGAAAATGAAATTGCTCGAGTACAGTTCTTCCGGCGCGATGTCTTGACCTGCGCCGGCTTCGCTTGCCAGCGCGGCAAGTCGAGCCAGCGGCAAACCGCTATGAGCCTGCGCGTTGGCGTTGGCTTCATGCACCGCCAGCAGCAGTTCGGCAACGCTCGCTGCCGGAGTAACCTGCATGCGCACCGGCAGCGAGTTGGTGCATTGGCCGATGACCTCGGATATGCCTTCATAGTCGGCGGTGCGGCCGTGCACCGTGACGCCATACACGATGTCGCGGCTATGCCCCAGTTGTGCCAGCGACAATGCCCACGCCGCCTGATAAATGGCATTGGCGGTGGTGCGCGTGGCACGGGCGCATTCCTGGACATGCTGCAGCGTGGTCGGGTCGAGCGTGAACTGTTGCTCGCCGTAGGCATCTTCTCCCTCAGCCAGCAGCGGCTGCGGCGACATCAGCTGTTGCAGCGGGTCGGCATGGCGGTAAGCGTTGAAAACCTTGCGCCAGTGCGCTTCGTCGAGAGCAGTCGGCTGGGCGGCGAGCCAGTCGAGATAGCGTCCGAAATTCGTGCCATGCGGCGGAGGCGGCAATTCCGCGCCGCTGCCGATGGCAAACAGGCAAGCCATCAGGTCGGCGCTCAGCATGCTGGACGTCCAGCCGTCGAGAATGATCTGATGCTGCGACAACAGCACGGCAAAACGCATGGCATGCGGCGACAGGATGACATGGTAAAGTCGCAGAGCCGGAGCCTGCGCGAGATCGTAGTAAGTCGTGCGGTCGCGCGCCATCAATTCCTGCAGCGCCTTTTGCTGCGCGGCCGGGTCAAGCTGCGAATAATCCAGCGCCGTCACGGCAAAATCGGCATGACGGCATACCACCTGTACCGGCGCTCCGTTGGCGTCTTCCAGGAAGCGGCTGCGCAAGGGCTGATGACGTGCCACCAAGGCCTGCCAGGCTTTTTCCAGCAAGCCGCGGTCGAGCGGCCCTTCCATCACCGATAGCGCCTGGACGATGTTGCCGTGTTTGCCGGCCCGGAAGCGGCGATAGATTTCCGTCTGCAATGCGGTCAGGCCATAGCTTGCGTCCACTTGTTGGGGATCGATGCCGTGCTTTGCCAGCAATGCGGCATCGAGCGCTGCGGCCGGTCGAGCCTGCTGCATTTGCTCGGTTGCGGCATCGGACTCGTTGGCAGCGTCATTTCCTGCCCCTGCTGCTTTCGCTGCTTCCGCCTTCTTCAGGAATTGCGCCACTTGCGCGATCGTGGGCGTGGTGAACATCTGCTTGGGATCGATGAGCAAGCCCATCTTTTTCGCCTTGACGACGATCTTCACACCCAGCAGCGATTCGCCGCCAAGCTCGAAGAAGTTGTCGTTGACGCCGATCTTGCCGATGCCGAGGGTTTCCTGCCAAATGGAAGCCAGCAGCTTTTCTTCCGGCGTGGATGGCGCGACGTATTCAGTCGACAGGCTCGGGCGTTCGTACAATTCCAGGCTGCCGGATGAAGCTGCGGTTTCTACATCGTCACTTACATCGCTGTCTTTGATCAGCGCCTCGCCCAGCGTACTGTTCTTGCGGCGCAGCTGGTGAAAATCGACCGTCGAGATGATGGCCTGCGACTGGCCGGCCGCAAGTACGCGGTGAATCACTTCGATGCCTTCGCGGGGCAGGATGGCGTTCTTGTTTTCCTGCAGGCGCTGCAACAGGGCGGCATCGCCCTGCGCGCGTGCAAGCTGCTGCGGCGTGCTCCAGATATCCCAATCAATCGAGACGAAGCGCGTGGCTGCTTTGCCATCCTTGCCCTTATTGCGGCGTTGCGATTGTGCCAGCGCATCCAGCCAGGCACAGGCGCTGACATAGCCAACCAGCCCGTAACCGGTGGTCGCCACCGACATCGAAGAGCACAGCACCACCAGTTCAAGCTGATCTTCTTCCAGCGCTGCCAGCAGGTTCTTGGTGCCTCGGACCTTCGGCGCGAGCACCGCTTCGATGATGTCGCGCGAGGTTTCCCGGATCGGCACGAATTCGCCATAGCCGGCGCAATGCACAAGGCCATCGATGCGGCCGAATCGCGCGCGGGCCTGTGCCAAGGCTGCCTGTACCTGCACGGCATCATTCACATCCGCTTGCAGCAGCAAGACTTGTGCGCCCGCAGCCTGCAGGGAGCGAATGCCGCGAACCTGTTCCTTTATCAGCGCATCCGCTGCTTCATCGGCAAGAAGCGCATCCCACAGCGATTCGGCCGGGAAGGCAGCGCGCTGCAGCAACACCAGCCGAGCCTGCCGCGCGGCCAGAGCCTGGGAATGGACCATGCCGACGCCACCCAGGCCGCCGGTGACGATATAGACGCCCTGTTCGCGGATGGGTAAATCTTCCGCTGCCGGCTTGGCCGTGGCCAAGGGGATGTAATCGAGAATGAAGCGCAAGCCGTTGCGCAGTGCGACGGATTCACTTGCACCATTGCCTGCCTGCTCAAGCTGCGCGATCAGTCGCTGCAGTTCGGCGGCAATAGCCTGCGCGGCGGCACTGGTATCCATCAACGAATTGCCGCCTGACTGCAGATCGAACGTCGTAAAGCGAATATTGGGAAACTCGTATGGAATCACGCGAGCCGGGCCGGTTATCAGCGCCTGGCTGCAATCCACTTCGTCGTTCGCCAGCACCGCTTCGCGGTTCACGGTAAGGGCAAGAATCGGCAAAGTGACATTGATCTGGCAGGTGTCGATGGCTTGCGCCAGGTAGACGAAGCTCAGGTGCGAATCCGTCATGCGCGCAGTATCATCGGAGGCATCAGAGCGTTGTTCCAGGCTCCAGCAATGCAGCACCACCTGTGGAAGCTGCTGACGTGCCTGAAGTTGTTCCAGTAGGCGACGGTAGTCTTCTGCGTTGGCGGGGTCGATGCGATACGCTTGACTGCCAGGTTGCCCGCTGATCTCACCAAAGCCATCGCCTTGCGTAACGCTTACTACCCGAGCCCCTTGTTGCCGCAGCAATTCCAATGCAGCCGCACCGGTTCCCTTCGAATCGACAAAGGCCAGCACCGTCGATGCGCCGACATTTTCAGTTGTATCGAATGGCAAATCCTGCAGGCGCCAGGAAGGTTGCCAGAACCACTCGCCAACCGGGAGCTTGGCACCCGCTTGCGGTGCGTGCTTGCGGTTTTCCACCCAGTAGCGCTTGCGTTCGAATGGATAAGTCGGCAGCGCGATACGCTTGCGTTGTTCCTCGCCATGGAAGGCTTTCCAGTCCGGTGTCACGCCAGCCAGCCAGAGCTTGCCCATGGTTTCGAGCAAGTGGAACTGGTCATCTTTCTCTTCCTTCACGTGACGCAGGCTATTCAGCAACACGCTCTGCGAATTCGGCTGCAACTGGCTGCGCACGAAGCTGCACAAGGCATTGCCGGGGCCGACCTCCAGGAACACGCTGTTGTCATCCTTGAGCAGCGTGGCTACGCCATCGGAAAAACGCACAGGTTGACGCAGGTGGTTTTTCCAGTAGGCGGCGGTAGCGATCTCTGCAGGGTCGGCCCAGCCACCCGACATGTTGGAAATGAAGGGAATAGCAGGCTTGCCGAACTTGATGGTGGGTAGGAACTGGCCGAATTCCTGCAGGATCGGATCGACCATCGGCGAGTGCCCAGCCGTATCGATCAACAGCTTTTTGTATTCGATTTCGCGCTTCGAGAGAATTTCCTCGAATTCCTGCATCGGGCCGATGCGCCCGGCGACGACGCAGCGGCCCGGATCGTTGATGGTGGCGATCGACACGCCGTCGATCAGAAGCTGCTGCACTTCCTCTGCCGGCAGCGTCACGCTCAGCATGCTGCCCTTTTCAATTTTCTCGAACAGCGCGCCCCGGCAGCAGATCAGGCTGACTGCATCTTCCAGGCTGAAGACGCCGGCAATGCAGGCGGCAATGTATTCGCCCAGGCTGTGACCGATCAGGGCATCGGGCTTGACTCCCCATGACATCCAAAGTCTAGCCAGGCTGTATTCGACGGCAAACAGCGCGCCGAAGAAGTTCTTGGGCTTTTGCAGCGTCGCGGCGTTCGCTTCGGCTTGCGCGGCATCCGGATAAATCAGCCCAACCAGGTCCAGGCCGATCTTGCGGCGGAACAGTGCCGCACACTCATCCATGCTGGCGCGGAAGGCCGGCTCCTGCTCATACAGGTCGCGCGCCATGTCGACATGCTGGGTTCCCCCTCCAGGAAACATGAACACGACCTTGCGCGGCTTGTCCGACGCGCGTCCGGTGATGCCTTTGGCCGGCGCAACCTGCCCAGCCAAGCGAGGTGGCATGTCGTCCTGCAAGACGAATGCGCGGCGGAAGGCAAACGGCTTGCGGCCAACCTGCAGCGTATAGGCGGCATCAGCCAGTTTTTCACTGTCGGCATGCTTCATCCAGTCGGCCAGATTGTCCGTCATGCGGTCCAGCGCAGCCGGCGTCTTGGCGGACAACACCAGCAATTGCCAGGGACGGCTTTCCGACGATTCCGTTTCGGGCGGCTCTTCCAGCACGATATGCGCATTCGTGCCGCCGATACCCAGCGAGCTGACGCCGGCGCGAGCAGGATGCTCGCCCTCCTCGATGCGCTCGAGCTTGTCGATGACGTAAAACGGGCTGTTTTCGATATCCAGCTTGGGATTCGGTTTTTCGAAATTCAGGCTTTCGGGAATCACCTTGTTTTTCAAGGCCAGCGAAGCCTTGATGACGCTGGCCGCTCCGGCCGCCATGCCAAGATGGCCGATATTGGTCTTGACCGAGCCGATGCCGCAGAAATTCTTTTTATCCGTCTGCAGGCGGAAGGCGCGCGTAAGCGCGGTGAATTCGATCGGGTCGCCAAGTTCGGTGGCCGTGCCGTGCGCCTCGATGAAGCGGATGGTGTCGGGCTCGACTCCGGCCACTGCCTGCGCCTCGGCGATGATATTGGTCTGGCCGACGATGCTGGGCGCGGTATAGCCGATCTTTTCCGAACCGTCATTGTTGACTGCCGAACCCTTGATGACCGCATAGATCGTGTCATTGTCGGCTAGCGCATCTTCCATTCTCTTCAAGAGCACGAAGCAGGTGCCGGCGCCGCCGACAGTACCCTTGCCCTTTTCATCGAAGGCGCGGCAATAGCCATCCGGCGAGCTGTAGCCGCCCTGGTGATAGATATGGCCGGTACAGTTGGGCGTGGCGATATGCGAACCACCGGCCAGGGCCATCTTGGATTCGCCATTCAAGAGGCTCTGGCATGCCAGGTGAATGCATACGAGCGAAGTCGAGCAGGCCGTGCCCAGCGCGATGCTCGGGCCATTCAGGTTCAGCTTGTAGGAGATCCGCGAAGCGAACATATCCTTGTCGACGCTGATCTGCGTATCCAGTGCATCCCCGGCCGAGGTTGCCTCGTCGCCTTTCAACAGGTTGAAGATGAAATAGGTGCTCATGTTCACGCCGGCGAACACGCCGATGCTGCCATTGACCGATTCCGGCGTATAACCCGCATGCTCCAGCGTTTGCCACGCGACTTCGAGGGCGAAACGATGCTGCGGGTCGAGATTGGCCGCCTCGCGCGGATTCATTTCAAAGAAATGCGCGTCGAACTTGTCCTGGTCTGGGATGAAGCCGGCGGCGGGCACGAAGTTGGGGTCATCCAGCGCGGCCTGGGATACGCCCATGCGTTCCAGTTCTTCTCTTGAAAAACGGGTGATGCAATCCGTCGAGCTGACCAGGTTGGCCCAGAATTGTTCGACATTCTCGGCCTTCGGAAAACGCCCGGCCATGCCGATGATGGCGATGTCGTTGTTGACGCCATCGTAGCCGTCGTCGTTGTTATCGTCGTAATCGTCGTTGTGGTTCATTGTTTTTAAATTACTCATCCGGTAAAACTGATATTAGCGTGCGACCTTGCGTTCGCGCGAACGGTTTCGACGCTGCATTGCAGCGCGCCTTTCCTGCCCGGCCGCCCTTGCCGCGTCTGCTGCGCTGTTCCCTGCCGGCCCATCGCCGCCCTGTCCGCTCTGCTGGCCGATAAAGGCAGCAAGCTTCTCGACGGTAGTCGAATTGAACAGTTCAACCATCGGGAATTGCACATTGAGCTGCTCCTGGATCTCGTGGTGCAGTTTGACGATCAGGAGCGAATTGGCGCCGACGTCGAAGAAGTTGTCGCGAACGCCGATCGGCTCGGTAATGCCGAACACTTCGCTGGCAATGCGTGTCAGCGTCGTTTCGATCTCGTCGCGTGGCGCCACCTTTTCCGCACGCGCAGGCCCTGCCGCCACCATGTTGCGTCGCAATGCGGCGGTATCGACATTGCCGTCTTCCTTCAAAGGCAACGCCTCCATCTGGTGATAGCTGACTTCAACCGGATTGCCGAACTCGTCACGCGGCACGCTTCCCGCCGCCACTTCGCGTGCGAGATCCGGTTCGTTGCCGGTGAAATAGCAAAGAATCGGACGCTGCCGTAGGCGTACGCAATCGACATGCCGCTGAACGTTCGGACGGGTATCGTCCAGGCCGATCAGCACATTGCCGCAACCGTGCCACAGCGCGGCCAGCAGCGAATTCATGCCTTGCGCGACCTTGATGGGCGTGAAACCGAGCGAGCGCGACAGGCCTTCCGCTTCGCGGTACTGGCGGCCCATGCCGGTGTCATGCCACAGGCTCCAGGAAATACTCACGCTCCTGACGGCAGCATTGTTCGACACAGCTTCGACGAACGCTTCCTGATAGCGGTTGGCGATGTTGTACGCCGCCATGCCACTGCCGCCGAAATGCGCATTGACCGACGAGAAGTTGACGAACAGGGCATTGCCGCGTTGTTCGCAGATGCGATACAACACACGCGTGCCCAGTGTCTTGGGACGCAAGGTGTCGTGCAGGCTGTGAATGGTTTGCGTTGCCATCGCTTCCTCGCGGGCCAGACCCGCGAGATGGAAAACGCCGGCAAGTTTTTGCTGCCAGCCCGCCTCGGCTTCATCCACGGCTTTCTCGATGGCGCGGTAATCGCAAGTATCCGCGCCGACGTAGCTGACGCTGCCCAAGCGCTGCAGATCTTCCAGCATGTCGAGTTTTTCCGCGCTCAGCTCGGTTTGCGGCGTCCTGCCAACCAGCAGCAGGCGCGCGCCGAACTGGCGAAGCATCGTGCGCGCCAGCGCGAAGGCAATGCCGCCTAGGCCACCGGAAATCAGATAGGCGCCACCGGTCTGCAGCTGCATGCCGCCCTTGTCATTGCCGGAATCCTTGGCCAGGTCTTGCCGGCGCAGGCGCGAGACGTAACGGCGACCGGCGCGGTATGCCACTTCTTCATCGGCATGAATAGCGCCCGCTTCCTTAGCCACTTGCGCAGCTTGCATGGCGAGGTCAGTTTCATCTGTCGCCGCCGCCAGATCGACATGGCGGCAATGCAGCCATGGGAACTCCTTGCTCAAGGTCTTCAGCAATGCGAGCGCGGACGCCTTATCCGGATTCAAGGTTTCATCCACGGCTACACGCTGAGCGCCGCGCCCGACCCAGATCCAGCGCATTGGCATCGCGTTCTGCTGCGACGCCAATGCCTGTGCCAGGTACCAGGCTGAATACAAGCCGATCGAATCGGCCAGCGGCGCGCGGCTCATCAAGGCATCCTTGCCCGACGAGGAACTGTCGCAATCCCACAGGCTGATCACGCGCTCGATCGTCAGCGAGCGGCCCGCGAGCGACTTCAGCATCTGCACATAGTGTTCCGACAGCGCCGGATTGATACGGAAGCTGTCGCCATTTTCCTGGAAGCCCTGTCCTGCCGATACCGTTACGACCTGGCCGGACAGGTGCAGCCTTTCCGCAATGCCGCTGCGGTCGGCAAATACCAGCGTGACACCATTGCCGGGCAGCGCAAGCACGTTGCCGAGCTGTTTCTTTACCCAGGCCTTGCTAAAGAACCAGTCGGGCAGCGTATTGTCATTACGCTCCGCGATATCCAGCGCGCGCAAGGCATGGTCGAATTCCCCGCGATTGAATGCGCCGGCCAGTTGAGAAAGCTGGATCTTGCCGATTTCCGTCTTCGGCACCTGGTCTTTTTCCAGCGGCACGATATAGGAAGGATTGACGCCAATCTTCTCCATTACCGCCTGGCGAATTTGGCGGATGAGTTCGGAGAGCTCTCCGCCTTTTTTAACGCTGTGGAAGAAGATCGCCAGCTGGTCGCTATTGCTGCCGTCGCGGCGCACCGCGCATGCTGCGGTGTAAGACACCGTCACTCCCGGCACGGCTTCCACTACCTCGGCAATCTCGTGGCTATAGAAATTGACACCATTGATGATGATGATGTCTTTTTCACGTCCCGTGATGGTCAGTTCGCCGCCTTCGATGAAAGCAAGGTCGCCCGTCTTGAACCAGCCATCGGCGGTAAAGGCATCGCGGTTGATCGCTTCGCCGCCGAGATAGCCGTGCGTGACGGTCACGCCCGAGACTTGCAGGCGGCCGGATTGCCCTTCCATCATCGGCTGGTCATTGCCGTCGACAATACGCATGTTGACGCCCGGGATCGGCTTGCCGACCGAGACGAAGACGGTATCGTCGCTGCCGTAAGTAAGCTTCAAACGGCTGGAATAGGTCACGCCGGAAGAAATTTCGGACATGCCGTATACCGGCTTGACGCAGTCATCTCCGAGGCCATATGCCTGCAGCAGCTCGATGAAGGTCTGCGTGGTCTTCGGCACCACCGCTTCCGCGCCGTTGAGCATGAACTTCAGGCAGCTCAGGTCAAACCGGCCTTGTTTGAGCTGATCCTGGCGATCGACGATGAGCGAGAAGGCAAAGTTCGGCGCCCAGGTGATATTGATGCGGTGGCGATCGATCAGCTGCAGCCAGCGAAGTGGGTCGGCCAGGATGTAATCGGTATCGGCCTGCACCTGCGTTGCGCCGGTATGGATATCGCGGATATGGAAATAGATGATGCCGCCGACGTGGTCGAGCGCCATCCAGTTCAACGACGGCATGCCGGCATGGAAACCGTTCATCTGCACCGAGCCCATGCTGCGGCCGATCAGGTTGGCGTGCGACAGCTGCACGCCCTTGGGCATGCCGGTACTGCCGGAAGTCAGCATGATCAGGGCGACATCGTCGCTGGAGCCGCGATGGAATTCGCGCGCCGGTTCCTCGTCATACATCGCGCCGATTGCGTGCACCGTGAAATCCGCGATGCCTTCCAGCGTGCCGATATTGCGCACGCCTTCGACAATGGTGTCGCCCGCCAGGACGATGGCTTTGTCCATCATCCTCCAGGCATGGGCGATCTTCAAGGTTTGCGCATTGCTGCTGCGGTAGTTCTTCGCTGCCGCAATCGGCACCGGAATAAAGCCGCCCAGCGCGCAAGCCCAGAACGCGGCGATAAAGTCTTCGCTGCGGGCAAACTGGAAAATCACCTTGTCACCGGCGGCGATGCCGGTACCGCGCAAGCCGCTCAGTACGCATTGCGCGCGGTGCAGCAGCTCGGGATACGACAGCTCTGCTGTGGAGTTGTCAGCGTAATAGAAGCTGATGCCGCGATCCGGGTGCGACATGGCGGTGTGGATCAGCATGTCGGCAAGCACCGCCGGCTGATGAGGCGTACCGATGATCGCATCGCTGATGATTACGGCCGGAACGTCGGATACCGGGCGGTTGTCGCCCTTTTTCGCCTTCCTGACCTGCGGTGTTGTCGCCGCAGTCATGCCGCGCGCTTCTGGAGGCAGCAAGTCGAACAGGTGCGATACCGACTGCGCGTCTTCTGCAGCCTGTTCCAGGAGGATCGCTTGCCGGACTTTGGTATTGCTCGCGACTTCTTGCGCCCAGTTTTTCAGCGTTGCCTGGTTATGCACGGCCAGTTTCTGCAGCTGACGTGCATTGATCGCGCCATGGCGGGTCAGCGGAATCGCCGGTACCTTGACACATGCCAGCAGGCTGACGCCATGCATGCCGCCTTCCGTCAGGTAAGCGTTGCTAGCTTCCTCATCAGGCATTTCGCCGTCACATACCATGTACGCGACAAGTTGATGCCCCTTGCCTGGATGCGTGCGAACCATTATGTGGCAATCCTGCATGCCAGGCATCTGAAGCAAGCATTGTTCAACAGCACGCGGATAAACCAGCTGGCCATCGATCAATGCCACGTCGTCCGGCGTGCTCAACAATACGAGGCCTCGCGACGTTTCGCGGGCGGTAAAGCCGGTCGCGGCCGGCGATTCGCCGTCAACGACATGCAGATGCAGCTGGCCGATGGCCCCCATGGGCACTGCCCTGCCTTCGCTATCGGTAAGCGAATAGGCAACGGTTTCATTTCCGACAGCCTGTGCCACATGCAGGGCCTTCAGCAAGGGATAGTCTGCCCAGGCCAGCGATGAGCGCGGTGCTGACTCGACAGCCAGTGGCAGGCTCGCCAGGCGCTGTTGCGGATTTTCCGCAATGGCGCGCAACAGATGCAGGTAAGCCGCGACATAGCCAAGGATCGATTCAGGCCTGAACAGATCGGTATTGAACTCGAAGCTCGCGTCCATGCCGTTTTCGTTGTCGAGGATTTCCAGCAGCAGGTCGAACTTGGATGTCTTGTTCTCCAATGCCACATTGCTGATTTCGATGCCAGGCAGGTTGAATTTGCCTTCGGCCATATTCTGCAGCGAGAACGAAACCTGGAACAGTGGCGAACGTGACGGATCACGCTCCGGCAGCACGAGATCCACTACCTTCTCGAACGGAATGTCCTGGTGTGAATACGCTTCCAGCGTGGTCTGGCGTACCTGTTCGAGCAGCGCGGTGAATTCAGGATTGCCTTCCAGGTCTGACCGCAATACCAGCGTATTGGCGAAGAAGCCAATCAGCGGCTCGATCTCGGCGCGCACCCGGTTGGCGACCGGCGTGCCGATGCTGATATCGGTATCGCCTGAATAACGCGACAGCATGACATTGAAGGCCGTCAGCAACGTCATGAACAGGGTCGCACCATGACGCTTGCTCAAGTCTTCGAGGCTCGCGCGCAGATCGGCGTCGATGGCGAACTTCAGGCGGTCACCATTGTAGGTCTGGTTTTTCGGGCGGTCGAAATCCAGCGGCAGCGACAGCGTCGCCTGGTCTTTCAGCTTCTCGGTCCAGTAGCCGCCCTGATTTGCCAGCAGCGCGCCTTGCAGGTGTTCGATCTGCCAAACGGAGAAATCGGCGTACTGCACAGGCAAAGGCGAAAGCGCCGGTTTTTCGCCCTGAACGATGGCGGCATACAGGGCACTCACCTCCCGGATCAGCACGGTGATCGACCAGCCGTCCGAGATAATGTGATGCATGTTGATGAAGAGACGATGTTCGTCATCGGCGAGGCGGAACAACACGGCGCGCAGCAGCACGTCACTGTCAAGCTTGAAGCCGGTTTGCAGCTGGCGCCCGATATGTCCGGCCAGCTGGCTTTCCTTTTCCTCTGTGGTTGCGCCATCCAGTTCGACGACATCCATTGACCAGTCGATTGCCGCATGAATTTGCTGCATGCCGCGGCCATCCTGGGCAATGAAGTTCGTCCGCAGCACTTCGTGACGCTCGATCAGGGCCAGAAAGGCCTTTTCCAGCGCGGCCGCATCCAGTCTGCCGCTCACCTTCAACAGGCTCGGCATATGATAGAAATTGCTGTTTTCCTCGTATCGGTCGAGAAACCACAGGCGCTGCTGCGCATAGGACAAGGGCACCAGGTCACGCTTTTCCAGCACCCGGATCGGACGGTCGGCACAGGCGGCGTTGGCCCTGGTCACCAGTTCGGCGAGGCCTTCGATGGTGGCATGCTCAAAGAACTGCTGGAGCGACAACTCGACCCCGAACTCCGCGCGGATCCGCGATACGGTCTTGGTCGCCAGCAGCGAATGCCCGCCCAGCTCGAAAAAATTGTGCCGCACGCCGAGCTCGCGCATGCCGAGAATATCTTCCCAGATGGCGGCCAGGCGCCGTTCGACGGCATTGCGCGGAGCGACATGACGCCCATCCTCGTTTTCCTCGATCGGATAGGAGCACAATGCCAGCCGGTCAATCTTTCGGTTCGGCGTCAACGGCATCGCATCCAGCCGCACGAACAGGGACGGCACCATGTAATTCGGCAGCCGGTCGCCCACCACTTTGCGCAGCTCGGCTGCACCGATTTCCGCCGCCTCGTTGAGCGTATAGAAGCAAACCAGCCTTGCCAGTCCTTGCTGGTCGTCGCGGCTGGTAACCACCGCTTCCAGCACGCCGGGAATCGCGCGCAAGACATCCTCGATTTCTGTCAATTCGACACGGAAGCCGCGGATGCTGACCTGAAAATCCTCGCGCCCGATGAATTCGATTTCCCCGTTCGGCAGATATCGTCCGAGATCACCCGTCTTGTACATGCGCGAACCCGGCATGTCCGAGAACGGATTCGGGATGAAGCTCCTGGCGGTCGCCACCGGATCGTCGACGTAGCCAGTCGCCAGTCCCACGCCAGCGGTATGGATCTCCGCGATGACGCCGATCGGCACCTGCTTGAGGCTTTCATCCAGCAGGTACATCTGCGTATTCGGGAATGGCTTGCCGATGGTGAGTTTTTCGCCAATCTGCTTGTATTCATATAGGGTCGAGCCGATCGACACTTCCGAATTGCCATACATATTCAGGAAGCGCACGCCGGCGCGTGTCCACTTCTCCACCACGGCATCGTTGCAGGGCTCAGCCGACGAGATCACGGTCTTCAGGCTGGATGGCATGCGCTCCACCGGCATGGTGGAAAGCAGCGACACTGGCCAGGTCGCATGCGTGATCTGGTTTTCCTCAAGGAGGTCGTACAATGGCTCGTCCGGCAATGCCTGCTTCGGCGTGACGCTGTATAGCGTGCCGCCCGGCACCCATGCCATGAACGCACCCCACAGCGCAATCGAAAAGCTCAGCGAAGCGAACTGCAGCACGCGGCAGTCCGGAGTGAGCAAGCCCGCCCACTCGTGCGACACGGCCATGTTGCGGAAGGCGCGATGACCGACCAGGATGCCCTTGGGCTTGCCGGTCGTGCCGGAAGTAAAGAGGATGTAGGCCGAGTGATCCGCGCCGATACGCGGAGGATTGAAGATCGGCTGCGACTGAATGCTTTCCCTGTCGGTATCCAGGCAAATCACTTCCGCATCACAGCCTGCGAACAATGGCGCGATCGACGACAGCGTCAGGATGATCTTCGGCCTGGCGACCTCCAGCATGCGGGCGATGCGGTCTTTCGGATAGTTCACGTCCAGCGGGACGTAAGTGCCGCCCGACTTGAATGCAGCCAGGCAGCCGATACCCGCCCAGGTGGAGCGCTCGACGCTAACGCCGATGCGGACTTCCGGTCCGACGCCGCGGCTTTGCAGGAAATGCGCCAGGCGATTGGCGCGCGCATTCAATTCCGCGTAGCTGAAGCGGTCATCGCCGCAAACGTAGGCCAGCTTGTTCGGCGCACGCTCGACAGCGCGCTCGAACAGGTGGTGCATGCACTCGTCCTGCGGATAGGCGATCGTCGTCGCGTTCCACTGCCTGACCTGTTCCATTTCTTCCGCCGTCACGACCGAAAGATGCTCGATCGGGGTCGTGGCGTCAGACAGCGCTGCTGCCAGTACGGTCTGATAATGGCGGGCGATACGGGCCACCGTCTGTTCGCTGAAGATATCGGTAGCGTACTCGATGACGCCACCGATGCCGTCGGCGCTTTCCGCCAGGGAGAAATTCAGGTCCAGTTTGGCGCTCTGCGTGGGAATGTTCAGCAATTCGCTGCGCAGCCCGGCAAACGAACTGGTCTGTGCCATCTGCTGGTTATGCAGGCGGAACATCACCTGGAATATCGGCGGCACGCCCAGGCTGCGCTCCGGCTGCACCGCTTCCACGACGCCGTCAAACGGCACGCTGCCGTTGCTGAAGGCTTCGAGTGCTTCTTCACCAACGTTGGCAACGAGCTGCTGGAAGCTCTGCTTGGGATTGACGCGGCAGCGGATCACCAGGGTGTTCGCGAAACAGCCGATCATGTCTTCCAGCTCGCGTTGCGGACGGTTGGCGACCGCCGTGCCGACCGGGACATCGTCGGTGCGACCGTAACGCGACAACAGGATCGCCAGGCCGGCCAACAGCAGGTTGTAAAGCGTCGTGTTGTGCTGGCGGGCGTACTGGTTCAGACGCGCCGACAAGGCAAATGGCAATGCGATCGCCAGCTCTCTGCCGCGATAACTCTGCAACGGCGGGCGCGGATAGTCCAGCGGCAGATTCAGCAAAGGCGCCAGCCCAGCCAGCTTATCCTTCCAGAATGCCGTCTGGCGGTCATATACCGCGCCGATTACTTTGCGATGCTGCCACTCCGAGTAATCGCCATACTGCAGCGCCAGTTCAGGCAACGGATTGCCGGCGCCGCTGCTGAAGGCGGTGTACAGCTCGGTCAGTTCGCGCACCAGCACATTCAGCGACCAGCCATCGGCAACGACATGATGGACCACCAGCGTCACGACGTGGCTGCCGTCATCGACCTGCAACAGGCGGGCGCGGATCGGCAGCTCGCGCGCCAGGTCGAACACGTGCAGGAAATCGGCCCGCACGGCTTGTTCCACTTCCGCCGCCGACAAGGCCAGCACCGCGAGCCTGACATCGGGACTCGCCACGACCTGTTGCGCCGGTTCTCCATCCTTGACCGGAAATAGCGTGCGCAGCGATTCATGCCGTTCGATCAGGCTGCGCAGGCTCTGTTCCAGCGCCTTGACATCCAGCGTGCCGAAGAGACGCATGGCGAACGGGATGTTGTAGGTATGGCTGCCGCCTTCGAGCTGATGCAGGAACCAGTAAGGCTTCTGGTCCAGCGACAGCGGGATGAGGCCGCTTCCTTCGCGCGGCGTAATCGGCGGAAGGCCGGCTTCTCCTTGCGAGTCGAGGCCGGACAGGTAATTCGCAAGCGACTCGATCGTGTTGTGCGTGAACAGGTCCTTGATCGACATCGGCAAGCCAAGGCCATCCTTGATGCGAGCCACGACCTGCACCGCCAGCAATGAATGCCCGCCGATCTCGAAGAAATTGCGGGTGATACCGATTTCCTGCAGTCCCAGCACTTCCGACCAGATCGCCGCCAGTGCTCTTTCCAGATCACTCCGGGGTGCGACAAAGCTTAGATCCTGGCTGTCATCGATCGACATCTTCGCGAGCGCCAGGCGGTCTACCTTGCGATTCGGCGTCAGCGGCATGGCATCCAGGCGCACGAACAGTGACGGCACCATGTAGCTGGGCAGCTTGGCCGCGACCAGCTCGCGCAATTGCGCTGCCGAGGCGGAGCTTGCGTCCGCCCGTTCCACGTAGAAGCAGACAAGTCTGGCGACCTGGCTGGCATCCTGCTGGCTGACCACGACCACTTCGGCAATTCCCGCCGCTTCGCGCAAGACGCTTTCGATCTCCGCCAACTCGACACGGAAGCCGCGGATGCTGACCTGGAAGTCTTCCCGCCCGATGTATTCGATCTCGCCATTCGGCAAATACCGGCCGAGATCGCCGGTCTTGTACAGGCGTCCGTTCTCGTCGCGGGAGAATGGATTGCAGATGAAGCTCTTGGCCGTCGCCTCGGGATTGTCGAAGTAGCACGTCGCCAGGCCGGCGCCCGCCGTATGGATTTCCGCGATGACGCCGACCGGCACCTGGCGCAAATGCTTGTCGAGCAGGTACATCCGCGTATTCGGGAATGCCACGCCGATGGTCAGTTTCTGTCCAACCTTGTGGTACTCGTACAGCGTCGAACCCAGCGACACTTCGGAGTTGCCGTACATGTTCAGGAAACGCACGCCACGCGCTGTCCAGCGCGCCACCACGGCGTCATTGCAAGGCTCGGCGGAAGAAATAATGGTTTGCAGGCTGGCAGGGATGCGTTCGACCGGCAGAGTGGACAGGAGCGAAACTGGCCAGGTGGCATGCGTCACCTGCTCGCGCTGCAGCAATTCGTACAGCGCTTCGCCCGGCATGGCCTGTTCGTCGTTGGCGGCGATCAGCGTCGCGCCCGGCACCCAGGCCATGAAGCTATCCCACATCGAAATCGAGAAGCTCAGCGAGGCAAACTGCAGGACGCGGTTGCCGGCGCCGTGCAGCTTCGCCCAGCGGTGCGATTCCGCCATGTTGCGGAAAGCACGATGGCCTACCAGGATCGCTTTCGGACGACCGGTAGTGCCGGAAGTGAACAGGATATAGGCGGCATGGTCGGCGCCGATCGCCGCAGGATTGTGCGTCGGCTGCGCCGCCAGTTCCCTCTCGATCTGATCGACCAATACAAGCTTGGCAGCCACGCCCGCGAACAGGCCGGCGATCTCCGGCACGCTCAGGATGAATTGCGGCTTGACGACGTCGAGCATGACGTCGATGCGTTCCTTCGGGTATTTCGGATCGAGCGGAACATAGGTGCCCCCCGACTTGAAGACGGCCAGCATGCAGATCGCAGCCCAGGCTGTGCGTCCGACACTCACGCCGACCTTGACCTCCGGGCCTACACCCAGGGTTCGCAGATAATGCGCCAGGCGGTTGGCGCGCTCATTTAATTCGGCATACGTCAGGCGGACATCGCCGCAGACATAGGCAAGGTTGTCCGGCGCATGGGCAGCGCTAGTCTCGAACAGCTGGTACATGCACTCGTCCTGCGGATACGGCGCATCCGTATCGTTCCACTGCTCGACGAGATCGAACTCTTCCCTGGACAACAGATTCAGGCTTTCGATCGGCGCCTGGCTATCCACCATGGCCGACTCCAGCAGCAGCTGGAAATGGCGCGCGATGCGGCGGATCGTCTTTTCCGTAAAGAGATCGGTGGCGTATTCGATCACCCCTTCCAGGCCCGACTCGGTTTCCACCAGCGAGAAATTCAGATCCAGCTTGGCGCTGTCGCTGGCAATCGCAATGCGTTCGACCTTCATGCCGGCGAAGCCGATGCCCTCGCCGCTGCGCTGGTTATGCAGGCGGAACATCACCTGGAAAATCGGCGGCACGCCCAGGCTGCGTTCCGGCTGGACGGCGTCCACGACCACGTCGAACGGCACGCCTGCATGTTCGTAGGCGGCAAACACCGCGCCATTCACGCGCTTGACCAGCTCGACGAAGCTCAGCTCCTGCTCGACCCGGTTGCGGATCACCAGGGTATTGGCGAAGCAGCCGATCAGCGGCTCCAGATCGGTTTGCGAGCGGTTGGCAATCGCCGTGCCGATAGCGATATCGTCATTGCGGCTATAGCGGGACAGCAGCACGTTCAGGCCCGCCATTAGTGTGTTGAACAGCGTGGTCTTATTCTTTCGCGCAAACTCGTTCAATGCGCGCGTCAGCTCGAACGGCAAGGCAAACGCCACTTCCTGCCCGCGGTAACTCTGCACCGGCGGGCGCGGGAAATCGGTCGGCAAGTCGAGCATCGGCGGCACGCCCTTGAGCGTGTCGCGCCAGTACACCACCTGTTTTTCAAAATGTTCGCCTTCCAGGACATTTTTCTGCCACAGCGCATAATCACCGTACTGCACCGGCAAGGGCGACAGCGGATTGCTCTGGCCCGCAACGATGGCATTGTAGATTTCGGACAGATCCCGGATCAGGATATCCAGCGACCAGCCGTCGGCCATGGTGTGATGCAGCAGGATGGTCAGCACATGATCGTCTTCGAAAATCTTGTGCAGTACCGCGCGGATCGGAATTTCCTTCCTCAGGTCCAGGACATAACGCGCATCCAGCTCGATTTGCCGGTCAAGCACTTCCTTGTAGCGGTTTTCCTTGCGCTCATCGACATGCAGAACGAATTCCGGAGAAGCCATCACCTGTTGAGACGGCTGGCCATTCTCGACCACCAATACGGTGCGCAAGCTTTCATGACGCGCGATCAGCTCGGCGAAGCTGCGTTCCAGCGCGCCGATATCGAGGCGGCCATTCAGGCGAATCGCCGCCGGAATGTTGTAGGTGGCGCTGCCGCCTTCGAGTTCGTACAGGAACCAGTAGGATTGCTGTTCCAGCGACAGCGGCAAGATATCTCCACCCGCACGCGGCGTAACCAGCGGCATGCTTGTCTTGCTGCAGTCATCCGCAGCCAATTCCTCCAGGCGTCGTGCCAGCGAGGCGATACTGGTATAGACGAACAGGTCGGCGACTTTCATCTGTACGCCGAACTGTTCCTTGATACGCGAAATCGCCTGAATCGCCAACAGTGAATTGCCGCCGAGGTCGAAGAAATTATGGTGTACGCCGATGCTGTCGAGACCCAGCAAACCGCTCCAGATGGCAGCCAATGCTTCTTCGCTGGCATTGCGCGGCGCCACGAATTCGGTCTGCACCAGGCTGGCGACGTCCGGCTCAGGCAGACGCTTGCGATCGACCTTGCCGTTCGGCGTCATGGGGAAGCATTCCATCAGCACGAAAGCGGATGGAACCATATAGTTGGGCATCGATGCCGCCAGGCTGGCGCGCAGCGATTCCGGCGTCGCCGCCGCATCTGCGGCCACGATGTACGCCACCAGGCGCGGCTGTTGGTCCTTGTCCTTGTGCACCACCACGGCCACGTCCGCCACGCCGGGCTGGCGTGCCAGACTGGCTTCGATTTCACCCAGCTCGATACGGAAACCGCGAATCTTGACCTGGCTGTCCATGCGGCCGATGAATTCGAGATTGCCATCGGCGCGCAGGCGCACCAGGTCTCCCGTGGCGTACAACTTGCCGTCGCCGAAAGGATTGTCGACAAACTTCTCGCTGTTGAGCTCATCCCTGCCCAGGTAGCCGCGGCCCACGCCGCGTCCGCCGACGAACAATTGCCCGGCCACGCCGTGCGGCACTGGCTGCATCGCATCGTCGAGCACATGCAACTGCACGCCGCGCATCGGCCGCCCCATGTGCACGACGTCGGTATCCGGCGTTAGCAATGCCATGCTGGAGCAAACCGATGTTTCCGACGGACCGTAAGCATTGTAGAACGCGCGTCCTTGCGCCCATTCGCGCACGAGACCAATCGGGCAATGTTCGCCCGCCACCGTAAGATGACGGATGGATTGCCACTTGTCGCGTTCCAGCACCGGCAGCAATGCCGGCGGCAAGGTCGCGTGCGTGATGCCGTTGCCTGCAACGTAATCCGACAGTTCAGGGCCCGACTGCACCAGCTCGCGCGGCACGATATGCAGCGTCGCCCCCGCGCACAGCGCCATGAAGATTTCCGAAGTGGCGGCGTCGAAAGCGAAAGAGGCAAACTGCAGCAGGCGACTTTCCGGTTCAACGTGGAAGAATTCCGCCTGGGCCTGCGCCAGGTTCGACAAGCCCTGGTGCATCAGCAGGGATGCCTTGGGATTGCCGGTCGAACCAGAGGTGTAAATCACATAGGCCAGGGATTGCGGCATCAGGCCGATCTTGTCCGGATCGATATTATTCTCAGGGAGGCCGTTCGTAATCTGGTCATCGTCCATGATGACCAGGCGCTGTCCCGATACCGGCAGCAAATCCGCCAGCGCAGACTGGATCAGCACGGTCTTGGCGCCACAATCTTCCAGCATGTAGCGCAGCCGGTCGGCAGGATACGACGGATCAAAGGGCACGTAAGCGCCGCCCGCCTTGAGAATCGCGAGCAGCCCCACCACCATGTCCGGCGAGCGGTCCACGCACAAACCGACCAGCGTATCGGGCCGAACACCGAGGCCGACGAGATAATGCGCCAGCTTGTTGGCGCGGCGGTTCAACTCTGCATAACTGACCTCTTCATCACCAAAACGCAGCGCCGCAGCCTGCGGCATGCGCTCAGCCTGGGCTTCGAACAACAGGTGGCTGCAGGCAGGAGGGAATGCATCGTTCGCCAATGCGTTGGCATGCCCCATCAAGGAAGCGCGCTCATGCTCGGACACCAGCGGCAGTTGCTTGACCGATTGTTGGGGTTGGGCCGCAACCGCATTCAGCAGCACGCCGAAGCTCTCGGCCATGCGCTGGATGGACGATTCTTCGAACAGGTCGGTGGCGTATTCCCACGACAATTTCAGGCCGCGATCCGACTCCACCACATTCAAGGTCAGATCGAACTTGGTCAAACCGGCCGTCTCGCGGATACCCGACGAAGTCAGGTTCGGCAATTCCAGGCGGTTTTCGCCGCCGCTCTGGAATACCAGCATGACCTGGAACAGCTGGTTGAAGCTTTGACTGCGCTCGACCTGCAACTCGTTGACGAGCATTTCGAACGGCAAATCCTGGTGTTCATAGGCATCCGTAAACGTTGCCATGCTTTGCTGCAGGAGCCCGATGAAATCCGGGTTTTCCGATAAATCGCTGCGCAAAACCAGCGTGTTGACGAACAGGCCGACCAGCGGCTCCAATTCGCTCAGTTCACGGTTTGCAACCGGCGTGCCGACGACAATATCGGATTCGCCGCTGAATCGGTGAAGCAGGCTGGCAAACGCGGCATGCAAAACCGTGAACAAGGTGGTCCCCTGCTCATTGGCGAGACGTTTCAGGCGCGCTGTCAGCTCATGCGGCAGCATCTGCTCCACGGCAGCGCCACGATAACTGGGCAATGCCGGCCGTGCACGGTCCAGCGGGAGATTGTGCACGCTGGGCAATTGAGCCAGCTGAGTGCGCCAGTACGAACGCAACGCCTCCAGGCGAGTGCCCGACAATGTTTGGGTTTGCCAGGCCGCGTAATCCGCATATTGGATCGGCAAGGCTGGCAGTTCTGCAGTGCGTCCTTCCGTGAAGGCGCCGTACAGCTCCGACAGTTCTTTTACCAGGATGGCGCTGGACCATCCATCGCTGGCGATATGATGCATCGTCACGAGAAGCGTATGGCGCGAAACGGACAAGCGGACCAGCGTCGCGCGCAGCATCAGGTCGGATGAAAGATCGAACTGGCGCAACGCCTCATTTCTCACGGCATCTTCACGCGCCTCATCCTGCGCAGCCCCGGCCAGGCTGGACAAATCGACCTTGGCCAACTGGAAATCGACCTGCTCGCGTATCTCCTGATAAGGCACGCCATCCTGCGCCCTATACACCGTGCGCAGAATCTCATGGCGAGCGATAAAGGCATCGAAGGCGCGTTCGAGCGCGGCCTCATCGATTTTGCCTTCCAGGTCGATCGCAGCCGGCATGTTGTACTGTGCCGAATGCTCATCCAACTGGTTGACCACCCACATGCGCTGCTGGGCATGCGACAAGGCCAGCGGGCCGCCGCGCTGTACATGCGGGATGCATGCCACTTCGGACCGTTCGATCCCGGCGGCGAGGTCGATCAGCGCAGCCAGCGCATGGAGTTCCTGCGCCTCGAACACATTACGAATGGCAAAGGCGATTCGCCACTGTTCGCGGATCCGCGCCACCATCCTCGCTGCCAGCAGCGAGTGGCCGCCGATATGGAAGAAATTCGACTTGCCATGCACTTCCGCGCCGTCGAGCAGTTTGCTCCAGATGGCGGCAAGTGACTTCTCCGTCGGTGTAGCGAGTGCCTGGTATTCGGTGAAGTTCGGCTTCACAGGTTCCGGCAGCGCCTTGCGGTCGACCTTGCCGCTGTTATTTCGCGGCAGCGCCGGCAAGCTGACGAATATCGAAGGCACCATATATTCGGGCAACGCCTGAGCCAGGCGCGCACGCAAATCGTCATGCGACAAGTTGGCGTCGGCAGCGACCACGTACGCCACCAGGCGTTGCATGCCATCGCCGCCCTTCACCGCCACCGCGCTTTCGACCACGCCAGTCTGCTCGGCGAGCACTTTTTCGATCTCGCCCAGTTCAATGCGCTGGCCGCGGATCTTGATCTGCTCATCGATACGCGCAATGAATTCCAGCTGGCCGCCTGGCAGATAGCGCACCAGGTCGCCTGTCTTGTACAGCTTCGGGCTGTCGTGGGTGTTGAACGGATTATCGACGAACCGCTGCGCTGTCAGTTCGGGTTGGTGCAGGTAGCCCGGGCTCAGGCCGGCGCCGGCAATGTGCAACTCGCCGGCCACGCCCATCGGCACCGGCTGCAACTGGGCATCCAGCACATAGAACTGCAGATTGCTGACCGGCCGCCCGATCGGCACGTAGCCTTGCGCGCGCGCCGGCAGGTTGCCCATGTCGAACCAGCTGGCATTGATGCTGCATTCCGTCGGACCGTAAAGGTTGATCACCTTCCCGGCAAGCCGCTGTGCCTGCCGCGCCAGGTCGACCGGCAACGCTTCGCCACCGAGGAAAATCCTGCGCAGCGACGTCACCTTGCCGATGGCGGGAGCCGCCAGCATGGCGCGCAATAGCGCCGGCACCGCCTGCAGCTGGGTGATTTTCTCGTTGACGATGGTTTCGACCAGATAGTCGACGTCCTGATGACCATCCGGGGCGGCCAGCACCAGTTGCGCACCGCTGATCAGCGGCGCCCAGATTTCCCATACCGAAGCATCGAAGCTGAACGGCGTTTTTTGCAGCATGCGGTCATCCGCCTGCATCGGGAACTGGTTGAGTACCCAGCCCATCTGGTTGCAGATTGCCGCATGGCTGATCGGCACACCTTTGGGGCGGCCCGTCGAACCTGAGGTGTAAATAACATAGGCCAGGTCGTCGCAGTCCGTTTCGACTTTCGGATCCGTGCCCGGCCAGATATACGATGCCAGTGGCTGTGCCGGGTCGAGCAGAATCGCCGGGACTTCCATGCCGGCGAAAATATTTTCCAGCACGGGCCGTGTTACCAGCACCGCAGCCCTGGATTGCTCCAGCATGTAACGCAGGCGCTCGGCCGGATAATTCGGATCGAGCGGCAGATAGGCGCCACCGGCTTTCAGGATAGCCAGCATGCCGACCACCATATCGAGCGAACGCTCGACGCACAGGCCGACGATGGAATTCGCCGACACGCCGCGCGCAATCAGGCAATGCGCCAGGCGGTTGGCTTGCACTTCCAGATCGGCGAAAGTGAGCCGCTCATTGCCTGCGACGACTGCCGGCGCATCCGGTGTCTTGGCCAGCTGGCGTGAAAACAGATGATGCAGCCGCTCGGGCTGGCGGAAAGTTTTTTCGGTATCGTTCCAGAGTTCGAGCAGGGTATGCCGCTCGTCGACATCCAGCAGCGGCAGCTGGCTCAGCCGTGCAGCTGGCGCACGGACGATGGCGACAAGCAGCCGGCGGAAGTGCGCAGCCAGCCGCAGGATGGTGGCTTCATCGAACAATTCGGTCTTGTACTCGATATGCCCGCTCAAGCCCTCCGAAGTTTCCTGCAGCTCCAGGGTCAGGTCGAATTTCGACGTGCCGGAAACTGTTGCATGCCTGGAGACCTCCAGGCCATTCAACGAGAGATTCCCTTGCGCAGCATCCTGCAGCACGAACATCACCTGGAACAGCGGCGAAGTGGAAAGATCGCGCTCGGGCGTAACCAGATCGACGACTTTCTCAAACGGCAGATCCTGATGCGCATAGGCATCAACCGTAGTCTTGCGCACCGACTTCAGCAGCGCGCCGAATTCCGGATCGCCGCCATAGTTCGCGCGCAAGGCCAATGTATTGACGAAGAAGCCGATGAGTTCGCGGATTTCGGGATGGTTGCGGTTGGCGATTGGACTGCCGATACAGAAGTCATCCTGGCCGCTATATTTATGCAACAACGTGCCGAAAGCAGCCAACAGGGTCATGTAAAGCGTGGCGCCCTGTTCGCGTGCGACGGACTTTAATGCGCCGGTCAATTCGCTATCGATTTGCAGCGCGATCGTATTGCCGGCATGCCCAGGCCGCGCCGGACGCACCCGGTCCGTCGGCAAATTCAAGGGCATCACTCCTTGCAGCTGACCTTTCCAGTACGCTTCCTGGCGCGAGAGCACATCTCCTTGCAAGTACTGCTGCTGCCATGCCGCATAGTCCGCATATTGCACAGGCAGCGCGGCAAGCGGCGATGCCTTGCCGCTGTCGAAGGCTGCGTACAACGCGGACAGTTCCCGCATCAGCACAGCAACGGACCAACCGTCGGAAATAATATGGTGCATGCACACCACGAGCGCATGGCTGCCGTCCGGCTGCTTGTAGAGATTGGCGCGGAAGAGAATATCCTGCGACAGGTCGAAAACGTAGTGCAGGTCGCGCGCAATGGCATCGTCGATTTCTGCCTGGTTGCGGTCGCTGAGATCCATGACCGACAGCTTCCAGTCGCTAGCCTCATCCACGACCTGTACGGCCTGGTCACCATGCATCACGAAACGGGTGCGCAAGGCAACATGGCGGCGGAAAATCTCCCGGAATGCCATATCCAGCGCAGCGACATTCAGCTCCCCGCGTATGCCGAGCACGCCGGCAATGTTATAGAGCGAACTCGCCTCATACTGCATCAGGAACCACATGCGCTGCTGCGCATACGATAATGGCAGGTTCTGGCTCGTGACACCTTCGCGAGCCATCGGAACGATGCGCTGCCGCTGTCCGGAAGCGGAAACGTTACTCAGCGCGTCATTGAGAAATCCTGCCAGCGCAGAAACGGTCTCGTGCTCGAACAAGTGCTGCACCTGCAGGGCGACGTCCGTATCCTCCGCCACATGCGCAGCCAGGCGTGTCAATGCCAAGGAGTCCAGGCCATAGCCAAGCACGGGAACGTCACGCCTGATCGATCCGGCAGGCAGCTGCGCAAATGCTTCGAACACCGCCGCCAGATAATTTTCAACCCGGACGAGACGTTCTTGCGGTTCCAGCGAGTCCCAGGACGACCGGTCAAAACTCGGCAGCTCGCCTTCGGCCGGTTCATCCGACTTGTCGATGCGGGCAATGGCGTCGATCTCACCTGCGAGGAATAGCTTCTTGCAAGCCTGGCGCTGCACTTTGCCGCTCGAAGTCTTCGGCAATTGCCCCGGCTTGATGAACAGGATGTTGTGGACCTGCAGCTCGTGCTGCATGACCACCGCCTGCTGGATGGCACGCGCCAGCAGGTCGGGATCCATGCTGCGCAAGTGCGTCCTTCTGACTTCGAGCACCACGACCAGCTGCTCCTCGCCGTCTTCGACGATCGTGAAAACCGCCGCGCCATTCGGCATGAAGGCTTCATGCGATTCGAATGCCGTCAGTTCGATGTCCTGCGGATAATGATTCATGCCGCGGATGATCACCACATCCTTCAAGCGGCCGGCGATGAACAGCTCCCCATCGTGCACAAAACCGAGGTCGCCTGTGCGCAGATACGGGCCTTCACCGGTATCGGCAAGCCGTGCCGCGAAAGTGGCAGCCGTGGCATCCGGCTTTTGCCAATATCCCTTGGCATTACTGTCACCGTACGCCCAGATCTCGCCGACTTCCCGATCCGCGCAACGGGTCAGCGTCTCCGGATTCACGATCAGCACACCCTGCTCGCAGCGCGAATAGCCGCAGCTGGCCAGTTCATGGCTTTCTTCAGGCGTGCCGGCCAATGGCACAACGCGATTTTTCTGTAGTTCCTCGCGGTCGAAAGACGAGGTGCGTGCGCCCTGCCCCGGCTCGATGCCGGTGATCAGCAGCGTCGTTTCCGCCATGCCGTAACAGGCGTAATGCGCGGATGGATCAAAGCCACAGGCACCGAATCGCTTGCTGAAGGCACGCTGCGACTCAGGACGGATAGGCTCGGCGCCGTTGAATGCCACGTTCCAGGAGCGCAGATCCAGCTGGGCCAGTTCGTCATCCTTGACGCTGCCGACGCACAGGTCATAAGCAAAGTTCGGTCCGCCGCTGGTGGTGGCACGGTAAGTCGAAATCGCCTCGAGCCAGCGCAACGGATGCTGCAGGAACGAGGCGGGAGCCATCAGTGTTGCCGGAATGCCGGCGTAGACCGGCTGCAGGACATTGCCGATCAAGCCCATGTCATGGAACAGCGGCAGCCAGCCGACCACCACGGTTTCCGGCCCATGGCCCATGGCGGTATAGATGCTGCGCGAGTTGGCCATCAGGTTGCCATGGCTGACCATGACGCCCTTCGGGTCACCAGTCGAGCCGGACGTGTATTGCAGGAATGCGATGTCATCCGTACCGATTTGAGGCAGGGACGTTTTATCTGCGAGCGGCGCGACAGCGTCGATCTTATCGGTGATCAGCCAGTCGAGCGAGGACAGCTCAGCCACTTCCGCAAATTGCGGCTCGGCGATGGCCTGGGTCTGCGAATCGGTCAGTGCTACCCTGGCCTGGCAGTTCTGCACCAGTGATTTCAACCGCCCCAGCTTTTGATTGCGCTTGGGCGGATAGCCCGGCACGGCGATGACGCCGGCGTAAAGACAACCAAAATAGGCTTCGATGAATTCGAGTCCCGACGGATACAGCATCAAGGCCCGGTCGCCCGGACGGCAGATTTGCAGGAGATGCTCGGCAATACGACGCGCGCGGGCATCAAGCTCGGCAAAGGTGATAGTTTTTTCTTCGATGCCAGTGGCTGAATAGGAAAGGAAACGGAAGGCTAATGCATCGCCCTTCTCTCTTGCCCGGTAAGACAGCAGATCTACGAATGTCTTGATCTCTTCAGGCGCCACCGGATGCATGTTGTTCCTTTCTTGTTCTTAGTCAAATAGTGCAAATTATTATTTTTGCTGCGCCGCACACAACATTAAGTTGCCAAAAAGTATATTGTGGCACTGCACAATTGATTGAATTTTATCAAGCAATTCTTAGAAATTACCAAATGACAATAGAACCGAGTAAAACTACCATGTTTCCTTATGGTAATAGCTACCGAAAGTAGAATGTGTTAGAACTGTTGTAAGGTCACGACGTTTCCCGATACAAATTTCGGGTCGGCAATGCGCTGAACTCCGACATGCCGGCAGCACGGTTTAGGATCGTCCTTAATTAAGGCAAGACAAAGACTCACAATCGCACGATGCTCCCTACTACACCCGCGCAAAACCATGCGTCACCATGTTTCATCCGGCCGCGCACCCTGTCCGCGCCCCGCATGCGGCTGATTTGTTTCCCCTATGCCGGCGGCTCGGCGTCGGCCTTTCATCAATGGCCCACAGTGCTTCCTGCTGATATCGAACTGGTTTCAATCCAGTATCCGGGACGAGCTACCCGCATGCGCGAAGCGCCCTGCCATCGCCTGGACTCCTTGCTCGCCGATATCGAAAGTGCCTTGCCATCCCTGCTGGACCGGCCATATGCATTTTTCGGCCACAGCATGGGCGCCACCGTAGCCTTTGAACTGACCCGCCGACTCCAGGCTGCAGGATTGCCCGCGCCGCGACACCTGTTCCTCTCGGGCCGCAGCGCGCCTCAATTGCCGTCACGACGCGCGCCGATCCATGCGCTGCCGCACGTTGAATTCATCGACACCCTCCGCAAATTCAGCGGCACGCCGGCGGAAGTCTTGGCACATGAAGAACTGATGGAAATGATGGTGCCGATCATGCGCGTGGATTTCGAAGCCCTCGAAACCTGGCATTACGAACCTGGCGCGCCATTCGATATTCCGGTTTCGGTGTTCGGCGGCCTGGCGGATGAAGCCGTGCCGATGGAGAATCTGGATGCCTGGGCGAGTTGCACGTCGGCCCGTTTCAAGCGCCACATGTTCCCCGGGGGGCATTTCTTCATCCAACAGCACTACCCGGCGATGCTCAATATCGTGGCAAGGGCGCTGGAAGATTATTGACATGCTGCGCGAAGCGCTCCGCACGGAGCTTCATGTCTGGGTCTCGCATCCCGAGCCTTTACCGTTGGCGTTGCTGCTGGAACGATATGACAGCCTGTTGAACGATGAAGAGCGTGAACGCTGCCACCGCTTTCATTTCGAGCATGACCGCCAGCATTTTGTCGCGGCACACGCACTGTCACGCCTTGCCATCGCACATTACCTGCAATGCGCGCCGCAGGAACTGGCATTCGCCCGCCACGCCAACGGCAAGCCCTATCTCGCTGCAGGCTCCGGGCAGCCACCCTTGCGCTTCAACCTCAGCCACACCCGCGGCATGGTTGCCTGCGTCATGACGCAGGAGCATGACTGTGGCATAGACGTCGAACGGGTACGTGAAATGACGCACCTCGACGGCGTGGCGGAAACCGTGTTTTCGGAGCGGGAGCTGGATTACCTGAAAAGACAAAGTATCGATGCGTCCTCACGCCTCAACGCTTTTTTCAGGCTCTGGACATTGAAGGAAGCATATATCAAGGCTACCGGGCTCGGCATGTCCGCGCCGCTTCGGCAAATAAGCATCATTCCGGCGGAAATGCTGCTGGAAGATCCAGGCCTTTCGGCCCATCAAAAGATGAACTGGCTGTTTGATGCCTGGCAGCCGTCCCCCGGCCATGCGATCGCAACGGCATGCAACGCCGGCACGGCAATCGGATCAATTCACTACTTTGAATTCAACCTGGCGGATGGAAGCCTGGCGCCATTTCGGACCAGGCAGCTAACGACAAGCTTAGCCTGAACGCATCACTGCGGTCGCCACCTCGTGCAATTGCCAAAGCGTGCCACCGTCAGCGACCCGGGTGCAAAAGCTAATTTCCCCCGCAGATGTCTTCTGTCGAAGCCTCAGGATTTTTCGTGGCCAGCACCTTGTCGATCCGCATGCCATCGATATCGACGATTTCGAATTTCCAGTTTTCCCATTCGCAGGTATCGGCAGTCTGCGGCAGTTTGCCAAGCAAGAGCGTCAGCATGCCGCTCAGCGTGTTATAACGGCCACGGTCCTCTTCCGGCACGCTTGACAGCTCCAGGCGGTCCTTCAATTCGGGAATCGGGATCAGGCCGTCCAGCAATAGGGAACCATCTTCGCGCTGTACCGCCCACGCATCCTCGGCATGATGCGTCTTGAATTCGCCCGTGATGGCTTCCATCACATCCTGCAGCGTGACGATGCCCTGCACTTCGCCGTATTCATCGACGATAAAGGCGAGCTGCACGCCGGAATTCTTGAATTCTTCAAGCAAGCCCATCCCGGTCAGCGACTCCGGCACGAATACCGCCGGCTTCAGGTCTTTCAGCAGATCGGGTTTTTCTCCTCGCAGGGTTGCCTGGAGCATTTGCCGCGCATTGGTTACGCCAAGAATATTGTTCCAGCCACCGCGAACGACGGGAAAACGGGAATGTTGCGACGCCTCGAAGCGCTGCAGGTTTTCCTCCAGGCTATCCTCCACGTCGAAATACACCACCTCGCTGCGCGGCACCATCAAGGAGGCAATTTGACGATCGTCCAGCCGGAACACGTTACGCACCATCTGGTGCTCATGCTGTTCGATGATGCCGGCATCCGACCCCTCTTCCAGCATCAGGTGCAGTTCTTCTTCGGTCATCGCATGCGGCCCGGAATCCTTCACGCCAAAGCTGCGCAGCACGAGTTGCGTCGACCCGGACAACAGCATCACGAACGGTTTCGCAATGGCCGCCAGCCAAGCCATCGGCCTGGCCACCAGCCTGGCGATGACTTCCGGCGCGATCTGCCCAAGGCGTTTGGGGACCAACTCGCCCATGACAATGGAAAAATAGGTAATGGTCACAACGACCAGCGCCGTGGCCAAATACTCGGATACGGGAACCGGAATACCGAAGGACTCGAGCCAGATGCCGAAGGGCCGAGCCAGCGTTGCTTCACCGACGATACCGTTAAGCACACCGATCGAGGTAATGCCAATCTGGACAGTGGATAGGAATTTGTTTGGATCATCTCCCAATTGCAGCGCGATTTTCGCGGAACCGTCGCCGCTGTCGGCCAGCTTCTGCAAGCGGATTTTTCGTGCGGTCACGAGCGCGATTTCCGACATGGCGAACAGGCCATTCAGGATGATCAAACCAAACAGTAAGGCTATTTCCATTTCTGTGAGCACCCAATGCGTGCTCGGGAATTTATCATATCGGTATTGTACCGCGTACGCACGGCTTGACCGACTTGCCCGCGCAAGAACTGGCAGGCAAGCCTGAAGAACTTGATTGTCTCAGGAAAGAAATCAGAACATCAGGGCGGCTGTCAGCGTCTTGACTTCCTCGTCGGACTCTTCAAGGATTTCGGACAAGGTGCCTTCGCCGACGACGAAATCGATGGTGGAAGCAGACGTTTCCGTGGTTGCTCCAGCCGTATCGAACAGGGGCGAAGGAACGGAAGCAAGGTCGTTAGCCAGGATCAAGGTATCGCCCAGAGTCTCGGGCGGCATGGCACGGTAGCCATACCACAGCGATTCGACAGCCTCGGCAACCGGTTGCGGCACCGCCAGTTTTTTCAGTACGCCACGCCCGATGATTTTTTCGCCATATTCCGCCCAGGATTCCGGATCGCCATCCAGCAATCCCGGAAACTCTTCCGCTCTGGACAGCAGATAAAAACCGCCGACTTCATGCACGATACCGGCAAACATCGCAGTATCCGGATCAAGGCGGGTCACTTTGCGGGCAATGACATGGGCCAATGCCGCCACGTGGGCTGTATGCTCCCACAATTGAGCGACCTTGGCGCGCAAGGACGGATCGGACAGCGTGCTGCCGATCTGGCGCACGACCACCGCCGCCACCAGCGATTGCAATGTACGGAAACCCAGACGCATTACGGCGGTGCGCACATTGGTGATATCGCTGCCCGAGCGGTTGTAAGCCACCGAATTCGCGATTGCCACTGAGCGTGCCGCGAGTAACGGTTCGGTCATGACCAGCTTGGCCGCCAACTCCATATGGCAGTCGGGATCATTCAAGGCTTGCTGAATTTTGAGCGAAGCATTGACGTTGGTCGGGAAGACCATGTCTCCCCGGCTCGCTTGCTCGGCAATGTTTCTGAATGCGTCAAGTCTGTCCATGCGGAAAATTATACTCCCAGCATTTGAACAGATGTTAATTGGCAATTATCGAACGCCAAAAATCACGAACCGATCGATAAAAAAACAACATGGTAGAAATTGCAAAATGCATAACGCTTTCGAGTCGTGCTATCTATAAGTCTGCCTATCGAATACCTACTCATATCTCTACCTGCGTTCCCAACTCGATCACGCGGTTGCTAGGGACGCGATAATAATCTGCCGCATCACGTGCATTGCGTGACATGGTTGCGTACAAGGCTTCGCGCCAGTTCGCCATGTTGCTGCTGCCTTCGCCGCCAACGCGTGGAATTACGTTTTGCCTCGCAATGAAGAAAGAGGTACTCATCATCTCGATGTCCAGTCCCTGGCTGGCGCACAACTCCAGGGCCCGTGGAATATCCCGGTCGTCCTTGAAACCGTAGTGCACATCTACCTGATAGCATTCATGCTCCAGACCTAGCACCTTTATCCGGTCCCTTTCCGGGACATAGGGAATGTCCTCATTGAAGACAGTCAGGAATATGGTTCGCTCATGCAAGACCTTGTTATGCAACAGGTTATGCAGCATGGCATGGGGCACGCCATCCCCTTCCGCACGAAAGAACACCGCCGTGCCTTCGACCCGTACGGGCGGACTGACGAACAGCGACTGCAGAAAATCTTCCAACGGAATCAAATGCTTCTGCAGATTCTGATAGACGGCATTGCGTCCATCCTTCCAGGTCAGCATGATCGTCACCATCGTTACGCCCAGAAGGATCGGGAACCAGCCGCCATGCACGATCTTCAGCACATTTGCTGACAGCAGTGAAATATCGATGGTGAAGAAAAAGCCGGTAGCCAGCCAGCATAGCAGCAGGTTGTAGCGCCACTTGTAACGGATGACGAAAAAGGTCAGGAACGTCGTCATCAGCATGGTGCCGGTCACCGCGATTCCGTAAGCCGCCGCCAGCTTGGAAGACGAATTGAAGCCGATAACCGCCAGTACGACGGCGACAAGCTGCAGCCAGTTCACCAGCGGAATATAGATCTGTCCCATTTCACGTTCGGATGTATACATGACGCGCATGCGCGGCAGGAAGCCGAGCGCAATCGCCTGGTGGGTCATGGAAAACGTGCCGGAAATGGTTGCCTGCGAAGCGATGACCGTTGCCAGAGTAGCCAGGCAGACCAGCGGCAATACGCTCCATGGACCGAGCTGTTGGAAAAACGGGTTTTCGACCGCCGACGGATTTACCATCAGCAAGGCGCCCTGTCCTAGGTAATTCAGAGCCAAGCCAGGAAATACAACCGAAAACCAGGCCAGCCGTACCGGTTTTTTGCCAAAGTGCCCCATATCTGCATACAGCGCCTCCGCACCTGTAAACGCCAGCACGATCGCACCTAGGGCAATGAACGCGACCCAGCTCTTACCGGCCAAAAATTCTATTGCATGCAGCGGATTGAGCGCTTCCAGAATGGCCGGTGTCTTCATTATGTTCACTAGCCCCATACAACCCAGAGCCAGGAACCAGGCGATCATCACGGGTCCGAACCATTTGCCGATCCCCGCTGTGCCGGTACGCTGAAACATGTAGAGCGCGACCAGAATCCCCACCGTGATCGGCACCACATAAGGCTGGAATGCCGGCGTCGCCACTTCTAGGCCTTCAATTGCCGACAGCACCGAGATAGCGGGGGTAATGACGCTATCTCCATAGAACAACGACGCGCCGATCAGGCCGACCAGCATGACTGGGAAATACCAGCGCGAGTTATACGTGACAGACGATAAGGCCAGCGCCAGCAAGGCCATGATGCCGCCCTCACCACGGTTATTTGCGCGCAGCACCAGAGTCACGTACTTGAGCGATACGATGACGATCAATCCCCAGACAATCAGTGAAACGACACCAAGCAGATTTTCCTGCGTAAGCGGGATGCCGTGCTCGGATGAAAACACCTCTTTCATCGTATACAGTGGGCTGGTTCCGATATCGCCATAGACGATGCCGATGGCGGCAATCGTCAATGCGCGCAAACTCGATTTGGCTTGGTCAGACATTACTATGCACCTATTGCATTATTATTGAGGCAGGCTATTGCAGTCATGACGATGCTGCGGATGGCATGGCATTTTGCTTGCCAATTAATGCGCACGAGTTCTTCAGCCGCTCCGCACATAGGTTGACCGCATCATTGGCCTGCGCAACCACGCGGCCCATGGTGATAAAGCCATGGAACTGGCCTTCATAGCAGATATATTCGACCAGGTTGCCGGCCGCCCGCAGTTGTTCGGCATAGGCCCGTCCTTCGTCCACCAGAGGATCGAAGCCGGCCGTCATGATCAGTGCCGGCGGCAGCCTGGCATGCTCCGCAGCCAGCAGGGGCGACAGGCGCCAGTCGAGACGATCCGCATCGCTGGCAAGGTAACATGCGCAGAAGTATTCGATCATGCTCGCGGTCAGCAGATATCCTTTGCCGTTACGCTGATGGGAAGGCGCTATGCAGCGAAAATCCGTGGCCGGGTAAATTAGCAGTTGAAATGCCAGCTTCGGTCCGCCGCTGTCACGCGCCATGATGGCGCAACTGGCGGCGATATTGCCGCCCGCGCTATCGCCCCCCACGGCAATGCAGTGGGGCGAAATGCCCAGTTCAGTCGCATGAGCGGCAATCCATTGCAGGGCGGCGAAGCCATCGACGTGCGCGGCGGGGAATTTGTGCTCAGGCCCGAGACGATAATCCACCGACAGCACCGCAACGCCGGCCTCTTCGCATAATTGGCGACACAGCGTATCGTGCGTATCCAGGTCGCCAAGCGTGAAGCCGCCACCGTGAAAAAACACCAGCGCCGCAATCGCTTCCTGTTTCGGCATCCCCGCCGGCCGATAATGGCGCACAGGTATCGAGCCGGCCGGACCAGGAACAACGATATTCTCGACCGAGCCAATCTGAGGCGCAGCCGGCTGGGATGTAAACATTCCGGCTTTAAAACTCGCCCGTGCCAGCATGGGAGGCATTAATTCGAGTGACGGCAAGTTTTTACTCGACATCAGGTCAAGTACCTTCCTTGCATCGGCATCCAGCATAGTTGACTTTCAGATGGTGTATCGGGCGGATTTTTTGCGGAGGAGCTTAGCAGGCGACATGGCGCAATTCAACATGGTCGTTATTATATAGTGGCTAATCTATTGACAACATGCATGTTGACCCGCAACTTGAGAAGGAACATGTCAGATCTCGCCCGATAAATCATCGCGCATTCCCAAGGCCGCCCGTGCCTGGCAATCCGGGCTTGAGAATTCCTCTGCCAGCATATCGATGAACACGCGCGTCCTGGCAGGCATCAGGCGCCGCCCCGGAAACACAGCCCAGGCCGTGGTACTTGGGGTTTGCCAGTCTACCAGCACGCGCACCAGCTCCCCTCTTTCCACGTATGCCTGGGCATAGTGATCCGGCACCACCGCAATCCCGGCGCCGGCGCGCGCGAGGCGTATGAGCAGTTCCGGCGAATTGGCGGTGGCACGGCCGGGCGGAATGCCTTGCCAGCGCTGCTCGCCCCGGCTCAGTATCCACGGACCCGGTTCGCCATTACGCGCCAGCAGCCGCAAGGTGTGGTGCTCCATCAGCGCTTCGGGCTCGGAAGGGACTCCTTTGCGCTCCAGATAACGCGGCGAAGCATACAGGCCGGCCGAAAACACAGCCAGGCGGCGTGCCGCAATCGACGCATCGTCAGTCAGCTTACCCATGCGAATCGCCACGTCGAAATTTTCGCCGATCAGATCGACTCTCCGCGGCGACAGGTCGATTTCCAGTTCGATTGCCGGATATTTGGCGGCAAAGGATGCGAGAAACTGAACTAGCGCCACGTTTGCCAGGTCGCCAGGCATCGAGATGCGCAAACGACCGCTGGGTTCCGCCTGCCGCTGCTGCGCAAGCGCCGCAGCCGCCTCCACTTCCGCAGCCAGTTGCCGGGCATGCTCCAGCACACCGTGGCCGAAATCCGTCAGGCTGAGCTTGCGCGTCGTGCGCAGCAACAGGCGTTCGCCTAGTTCGGTTTCCAGCGCAGTAATCCTGCGGGACAGCGTCGATTTCGGCAAAGCCAGCCGTTCCGCCGCCTTGCTGAAACTGCCTTCCTCGACAACTTTGGCGAAGAGCAAAAGATCGTTGGGTTCCAAGCGCATCGGCTCACCTATTGTTCCAAATTTGGAACGATGTTATCCGAATTACAGCCTTCTGCAAAGTTTTTGGAACATCTACACTTCTCTTCATCAGATCAGCAATGAGGGGAACAAGAATGAACATCCTGCAAGTTAATTCAAGCGCACGTACCGGCAATTCCAACTCGACTCGCCTGGCAAGCGAACTTGTGGCCAAACTGCGGTCCACGCACCAGGGTTCCACCCTGACGCTACGCGATCTTGGCGTCACGCCGCATCCCGCACTGGATGAAACCGCTCTGCAAGCCTTGTTCACGCCCGCGGAACAACGCACTACGGAACAGGCAGCGCGCGTGGCTCTCGATGATGAGTTGATCGCGGAAATCCAGGCTGCCGATATCGTCGTGCTTGGCGTGCCGATGTATAACTTCGGCATCACGGCACAGTTGAAGAACTGGATCGATGCCATTGCGCGTGCGCGGGTGACGTTTAGATATACTGAAAACGGCCCGGAAGGCCTCCTGAAAGGCAAGAAGGTCTACGCTGTTCTTACCCGTGGCGGCCAGTACCGCAATACACCGGCCGACACGCAAGTGCCATATTTGAAAACGGTGCTGGGATTTTTGGGCATGACCGACGTCGAGTTCGTCTACGCGGAAGGTCTGGCGATGGGACCGGAAGCCGAACAGCAAGCCATGGCTGCGGCACGCGCCGAGATCGAACAGCTGGTCAGTGCCTGAACGGGGAAATTGACGGCGGCAGATTCCCGGACCGAATGCCCGCCCGGGACGACTGAATATTTAGGAGATGATGATGACAGTGGCGACCAAGCAACCTGTACAAAGCCAAACCGTATCGCTTCCGCGCGCCGTCGAACGCCTGGTTACCGGCATGGCGACCTCGGATGGCGCCGGCGTCAAGCTTACCCGCGTGCTCACGCAGGATCTACAACGCCGGCTGGATCCATTCCTCATGTTGGATGCGTTCGGCACCGACAAACCGGAAGACTATATCGGCGGATTTCCGAACCATCCGCATCGCGGCTTCGAGACCGTCACCTATATGATTGCCGGACGCATGCGCCACCGCGACAGCGCCGGCAACGAAGGCTTGCTGACCAATGGCGGCGTGCAGTGGATGACGGCTGGCCACGGGGTGATCCATTCCGAACTGCCGGAGCAGGAAGACGGCGTCATGGAAGGCTTCCAGCTATGGCTGAACCTCCCTGCCCGGGACAAGATGACTAGGCCATGGTATCGCGACTTTCAGGGCACCGATATCCCGGAAGTCACCACGGCCGAAGGTGTCACCGCGCGGATCATTGCCGGTAGCAGTCACGGAGTGGACGGAGCGATGCAACGCGAGCATACCGAGCCGCTTTATCTGGATCTGCATTTCACGGATGCCGGCAGCTTCGCCCAGCCGCTTCCCGCAAGCCATAACGCCTTCGTGTATGTCTATCGCGGCAGCATCAAGCTAGGCGACACCGAGGTGCCGGCTCAACGCATGGCAATTCTTCGCAACGACCCTTCGTCCGATGGCGTGCTGCTAAAGACGGATGGGCCGGCACGGGCCTTGTTAATTGCGGGACGACCGCTAGGCGAACCGATAGCACAGTATGGTCCATTCGTGATGAATACGAATGAGGAAATCTTCCAGGCCGTCGAGGATTTCCGCGCAGGTCGGTTCTAGTTTCAAGGATGGCCGGGGCGGCTCGACTGCACCGCTTCGGCACCCATCATCAGCGCATCCACGGCCCGGTCGAAGGCGGGCGCATATTCCATCAAGCCGACTTTCCCGCTTTGCAGGGCCTGGAGTAGCGATGCCGCCGCATACACCATGGGTTTGGTTTGACCATCCAGCCGAAAAATGAACAATGAATGGTGCCGGCTGACCCAGATCAGGCGAGCAGGCGCTGCCGTATCGCCAGCCCGGAATTCGACGCAACTGCCGACTTGCAGCTGCAACAGCAAATCCTTGGAAGGAGTCGTCGCATAAGGCGACGGCGGTGCCATATCTACATCGGCTTCCACGCCCTTGTCAGCCAGCGCGGACTGGAGAATCTCCGGTTCCACCTGCAGAGGTTCGGTCAATACCCACGCATCACCGTAGTCGCTCGCCACCAGGCGGGAAAATTCCTTGCGCAACTCTTCCAGACCAGGCAAAGCCTTCGCGTTTTCACCGGGCGCTTGCTGGCGCAATACCTGCATATGCACCGGCACCAGGCTGTCCAGCGCCGTCTTGCATTCATCTTCCGGCATGTGCACCATCAGCATGCCGACGCGCAGCCGCTTGACAAGGCCAGGCAGCATACGCATCAGGGCACTGCGCTCTTCGGCGGTCGTCTTTACCTGGGCACTCCATACCAGTTCCGGTAACACGTCGCGATACTGAGGCCCGGTCGTCGCCGCACCGCTTTCCGCATCCTGTCTTGCGGCACGGACGAGAACGCGCGCCCATACCTGCTCGATGAAATCCTTGACACGCTGATCGATATCCATCGGGCTGACGATCTCATGCAGGGACTCTGCAGTACTGCGCAGCACGGCGCTGAATTTCTCGGCTTCTTCGGCAGCCTGAATACTACGGGCAGCCTCCGCATTGGCATTGGCCAATTCTTCCGCCAGAAAGCTTTCGAATTCCTGCAGGCAGTCGCCAAACAGCGCTGTGTCGTGTTCAAATTCTTTCAGTATGCGCTTGACCAGTCGGGCGATCTCGCCATCAAGCCTTTGCGCCATGAGAGAATCCGCATCGAGGCCGATGGTTGCCGAGCCAATCCGGTTCAACAGTTGTCGGGCGGGATGGCTGGCCTGCTGCAGCAGATGAGGTTCCAGCATCGCCGCTTTAAGGAACGGAATCTGCAGCCGTGCGATACGAGCGCGTACGCCTGCAGGAATCTGTTCGTCCTCCAGGATAAATTCAAACAATACGGATACGACATCGATCGCGAATCGCTGCCCAGGCTCCGATACTTCCAGCCGATTACCGATTTCGAACAGCTCATTCCGGCTACCCGAGGCGGCATCGCTCTCTTCCTGAACATCCGCAGCCTGGCGCTGATAGCCATCGATCTGTTTCAGCACCTCCGGATCGGCCAATGGGCCTGGAACCGCAGCAGCGACGCCTGCGGCGCTTCCTGCGAATGTCTGGCCTAAGCCCGCATCAGTCGGTACGCTTTCCGGCTGGTTAAACAATTTCCAGACAAGTTCTGGAAGTAAGGGGGCTTGTAATCGCCCTGCCAGGGCTTTCGATGAAAGGCCATCGCCAGCGCTTGCATCAGTATCTTGTTCTCCGGCGACAGGCAGTGTTTCAAGCATGCGCTGCAATACCGGCAGAACCCGCGAATTAATATCCTCAAGCCGCGAGGAGCCTGAGCCTGCCCCGCCTCTGCCCATGCCGCCCATCGCGAACATGGAAGGCTGATTGGTGCTATTCATCGCTGCGAGCTGCTGGGCAAGCATGTCGCGCTGATGGCGTTTCAGCTTGGTCGGACGCGCCAGCAAACGCGCCTGAATGCCATTGGCATCGAACACTTCGCAGATCGACGCGTAATAGTTCGACAGATGCGCAGCCAGCGAATCGGATAAGCGGGAAAACAGAATCCTGGCGCAATCTTCATCCGCCACACGCTCATTCAGACTCTCGTACAAGGCACGCGCAATCAGATAAGGCCGGAACGGGTTTTCCCGTTCATGCACATCGGCGTCGCCATGCATCTGAGCGATCATGATATTCAACCTGCCCAGATTTTCATCGCAAGCGTCGCGCAAGCGCTGCACGAGATGACCGACTTCCAGTTGCCGGTTGACCGTTTCATCATCGATCAACGACAACGTATTCGCCGAAAGCTTATCCAGGCCTTGTCGCAGGTCGGTGTACATGGTGCGAAGTCCCCGCTCTACGCCATCCCGATAGCGCGTGTCAAAGCCGTACAAGATTGCGGATTGTTCCTGGCGCAGCGCATGTAAAGCGGCAACTGCTGTTCGCCGTTCGACTTGCATGAGCGGATCGGCCAGTTCCTGCACCATCGCATTTTCGGCTTCCCGCACCATGGTTTTGGCAAGCGCCGAGAACTTAATGAGTGCACGATCCTTTGCGAGCTGAATTACGCGTTTTACGAGCTGCATTCTTGATTATCAATATCCTGTCGAAACTGCATTTAGATGTTGAAATAATAGCGCAGAGGCAATGTATAAGAAACAGCAATATATCTTTGCTCTTCCTGTTAGATGTTTTACACAGCGTGGATACGACAAATTATGCGCTCAGTTATTGTATTAATGACAATTGTGAAGTGCCGTTTTTTTATAAAACAACGACGCATAAAAATAGCCCGGGCAATGCCGGGCGGACCAAATTAACTAATTGCAGAAATGTCGGGACAACAACAGTTATGGCTTATGCAGGATAGCCTTACTGTCTGCCTTCACTGAATCGAGATTTGTTTGCGTCCCGAGCTGGTTTTCTTCGGTAAAACCAATTCCAGAACCCCGTCGTGATATTTAGCCTCAGCCTTACTATCGTCGACTTCCTGCGCCAGCGAAAAGTGGCGGGATTGCTGGCCATAATACCGCTCGCTATGGATCAGGTTTTCCCCCTCTTTTTCCTCATGCTCATTTTTGACTTCCGCGGTGATCGAAACATTGTTCCCCTCGATAGCCACCTTGATATCTTCCTTTGCCACCCCAGGAATCTCGGCTTTGACGGTGTACGCCTGATCGGTTTCGCTTACATCCATTTTCATCATCGACTCACCGCCGAACCTGCGCATGTTCGGCATCCAGCGGTTATCCTTTAATAACTCTTCCATTTCCTGCATCGGGTCGAAACGAGCCATAGCCCTGAATGGATCGAAACGTGACAAGTTTCCAGCCATGCTGGCCTCCATCTAGTAAGAAATAGTACGGGCGACCGTAATCATCAGTTCGCATACGGCGCCAGGAACGTAGTGAATTCATTTTAGGATGCGTTATCCCGCTTCGCCTGAGGAAGCTCAAACTAAGCAGGTTTGATCGACATTCAACGCCGCACCTGCCTTTCCGCCAAAGGCTGTTCAGTTATCGTTGTCGTTAACATGGATAGCTCGGCTGCCAGCAAATGCGCAATGTCACCGGCTGACACTATGCCGTACAGGATGCCTCTTTCATCGACGATAGGCAGCCGCCGGATTTTATGATGCCGCATCAGACGCAAGGATTCTGCGAAGCTTTCGTTTTCATGCACCGTGATCAACGGCGTGCTCATGATATCCCCGGCAGTCACCAGGTTCATGTCGACCTGCTCTGCAATGGTTTCCACGACAATATCCCGGTCAGTTATGATGCCGATAGGGATACGCTTGTCTTCCTCATGGCGAACCACCACCACGTCACCGACATGGTGTTTTCGCATCAAATGTGCAATTTCAGGAATTGACGTTCCCTCCTCGCAGCACACGACGCCGATATTGCAACATTCGCTGATGGCCATGTCATTCCTCCAGCAAAGAAAACGAGAGCGGATGATGCCGCTGTAATACTACTTTTTCGGCTGAGCCATCGTCAGATGTTCTTCGACGGTAGGCAAAAGCTTCCCGGCCAGGGCCTTCAGATCCTGGTCGGAGGCTTTGGTCTGAATACGCTTCAACAAGCTTATCGTCGCCCGATGATCCGACACGCCGGCATTGGCCATGTATTGCTTGTCGAATTGCTGATCTGATAGCTTGGCCATTTTTCTAGCTAGGGCTTCATGCTTGGAATCGGGCTTCTGTGGCAAATCCACGCCTTTTGTCTGGGCCAACTGAGTCAATTCATTTGACGCCTGAGTATGATCCTCGATCATTTTCTTGGCGAATGCCAGGACATCGGGATTCTTGGTTTGCTTCTCGGCCAGCTTGGCGGTTTCGATTTCTGCGATGTTCGCTTGCGCCAGCTCCATCATCATCCGCTTGTCTGACGCGCTTACTGTTTTCCCGGAAGCTGAAATCGAGGATTTTGCCGCGCTGCCCATGCCGCCGGAACCGGTCGCGGAAGAAGCGGCGGGCGACGATGACGATGCGGCGGATGATTGCGCCTCAGCGGACGAGACAGTCATGGATAATGCCAGACCTATAACTGCTGTCACCTTGATACCGGAAGTTAGCGCGTTCATTGACAGTTTCTCCTTTAGCCATTGTCGGGTCGGCGGATCGCTGGTTGCATCACCGCGTGCAGGTTTCAGGCAAAGGCCATGCCTACCCGGATTTATCCCTCTCTTCCTGGCATCGCAGGCATCATGAACAAACAGCTTTTGGCAAATTGGCAGAAACTACAAATACTCCAGCACTATTTACAGTCTCGAAGCTCGGAGCCCATGAGCAAACTTGATCAAGTAAAATAGCGGCTCTTTTCTTTAGCCGGATTGCGATTCTGCGGGGAGCCTGGCCCCCTTGCAGTTCGCACCAACGAGTTTCATGCTGCGAATTACAGATCTTCAACTTCCTCTTGAACATTCCGATGACGAGCTGCGGGAAGCCATTTTGCAGCGTCTCGGCATTCCCGCGGCGGCATTGCTTCACTATACGATTTTCAAGCGCAGCAGCGACGCACGCAAGAAAACCGCGATCAGCTTTATCTACACGCTGGATATTGATGTTGCCGATGAAGCAGACGTAATGCGCCGATTGAAGAATGATCGCCATGTCGGCAAGACACCAGACACATCCTATCAATTCGTCGCTCAAGCGCCTGCCAAACTATCCACGCGTCCGCTGGTTATCGGTTTCGGTCCCTGCGGGATTTTCGCGGCATTGATCCTGGCGCAGATGGGTTTTCGCCCAATCATCCTGGAACGCGGCAAGGTTGTCCGTGAGCGAACCAAGGATACCTGGGGCCTCTGGCGCAAGCGCGACCTGAAGCCCGAGTCGAACGTGCAATTCGGCGAAGGTGGTGCCGGGACATTCTCGGACGGCAAGCTGTATAGCCAGGTAAAAGATCCAAAGCACTATGGCCGCAAGGTCTTGACTGAGTTCGTCAAGGCTGATGCGCCGCCTGAGATTTTGTATATCAACAAACCGCACATCGGCACCTTCAGGCTTGTGAAGATGGTGGAGCAAATGCGTGCGACCATCGAAGAACTCGGTGGAGAATTCCGCTTCGAGAGCAAAGTGGAAAGCCTGGATCTAAAGGATGGCAAGGTTCGCGGCGTCAGCTTGGCTAACGGCGAATATCTGGCTTCGGACCAGGTCGTGCTGGCTATCGGACATAGTGCCCGCGATACCTTCCAGATGCTGTACGACAGTGGCGTATACATGGAAGCCAAACCCTTTTCCATCGGCTTCCGCATCGAGCATCCCCAGTCGATCATCGACCGCGCCAGATTCGGGCCCTATGCTGGCCACCCCTTGCTGGGCGCGGCAGATTACAAGCTTGTGCACCACTGTTCCAATGGCCGCTCGGTTTACAGTTTTTGCATGTGCCCGGGCGGCACCGTGGTGGCGGCGACCTCCGAACCCAATCGCGTCGTCACCAATGGCATGAGCCAGTACTCGCGCAATGAGCGCAATGCCAACAGCGGCATCGTGGTAGGCATCACGCCCGCTGATTACCCGGGTCACCCGCTCGCAGGCATTGAATTCCAGCGCCACTGGGAATCGCGCGCATTCGAACTGGGCGGCGGAACATACGACGCGCCGGGCCAACTGGTAGGAGACTTCCTGGCCAACCGCGCTTCCACTGAATTCGGATCCGTGCAGCCATCGTACAAACCAGGCGTGCACTTGGGGAATCTGGATACCGCTCTGCCGGACTATGCAATTGCCGCGATTCGTGAAGCGATCCCGTTCTTCGATAAGCAGATCAAGGGCTTTTCGATGGCCGATGCCGTGCTGACTGGTGTAGAAACCCGGACATCGTCGCCAGTGCGCATCCGCCGCCGGGATGACACCCTGCAGAGCATCAATACCGTCGGGCTCTACCCCGCCGGCGAAGGTGCCGGGTATGCCGGCGGCATCATGTCGGCAGCAATCGATGGCATCCGGGTTGCCGAAGCGGTCGCACTGAGTATGACGGGCGACTCGCCAAAGGTCTCGGCTTAAACGGCAGCGAACCAGCTTACGGCAAGGCCGCGCTGGCCTGAGAATTCTCCGGGCAGCCAGGTTCGCGCCCCCAGCGCCCATCGCATACTCGGATGCGGCAAAGCTCGCTGTCCAGAAAACCCATCGTACCGCATCGCTTTAACTGGGCTTCGACAGACGCCTGAGACGGTGTGGCGCTTTCGCGGACCAGTCCATTCTTTTTGGCTTTCTTTTGATCGGCAGCGCCTGAACGCGATGCGCTTTTTGCGCTTGCCTGCTTCCGGGCAGCGTCTTCCGCAACAGGGTCCGATTTTGCGGACACCCTATTTAACAAGGCTGCGATCAATTCCACGTCGCCGTCTTTTTCGGCAGACTTGCCTTTTGCCATGCTTTGGCGCGGAGCGTTGGCAATGCTGCTGCCGGATTTATCCTTTTTAACAGCAGACAAATTTTTGTCGACCACCTGCGCATCCTTCGATGCGACGGGGCTTTGCTGGGCAGGAGCCGGCTCATTGACCGGAAGAACAGGACTGCTACCACTGCTTCGCATCGCTGACGACGCTGTACCAAGAGCCTCACCAGCCTTCCCCTTGTTTTCCGCTTCAGATTGCGCCGCCACTGCCGGCTGCATGACAGCATTTCCCTTCTCTTCGTTGACTTGAAGCGGGCTTGGCAATTTGGGAGCTGGAGATTCCTGCGCACTTATCGTCAACGCCACCTTGCCATCCTCAACGCCGGACACCACAATGGCTGCCATCTGTTCGCCCGGCACCTCGGTCGCGCTCCCTGCCGCATCTGCTGCGGACGTGGCAATTTTCGGCATTGACGGTAACGCTGGATCAGCATGAGGCGACGACGTTTGTTGCGTCGCTTCCAACAATTTTGCCGGACCAGCCTCCCTGAACGGGACTGCTCCAGTAGCCTGCCAATATCCAATCGCCACGGCGCACATCGAGGCCGCGCCTAACAGGACGATCAGGCGCTTTCGATGCGGACGAGATTGTTCCAGCCCGCCGAGAATACTGCCGTCCTGGACCTCCGCTGCATGCAGCATGGTTTCGGTATAGAGCGATGGTCTGCCTGCTTTGCTTGGGGAGGCAGGTCCCGCCGATTGTGCAGTCATGAGGAATAGCGACTATATGAATATCAAAGTATCAATTGCAACAGTTATAACATTAATATAATATTAATTGCAACTTTTGCATTTCTTTGCATTCATCAGCCTGCTGATTACCCATGTTAACAAGCAGCACCCTATTTATTCTGTTGGTCATGGCGTACGGCCTGGCGATCATAGCAGGCGGAATCTTCGTTCTTGATTCCGAACGGCGGCAGGCCTTGCAAAACCGGATTCAGCGTGCAGGCAACTGGATGTTGACAATGTTCTGCGGAATTGGAGACGGCGTACAACGCACATCGGGTAGTACGGGGCGCATGCTTTTGGAGTCATTCAGGCGGCCGTTGGTATTCATCCTCCACCATCGGCTGCATGCAGCGGCGAGCATGGGTTTGCTCGCATTGCCGATCATCCTCGTCCTATTTTTTCTATCTTCACGCTCCCTGCCTGGATACCAGGAGATGCCGCAAACCACTGATCCGGTCGTCCTTGCGCTACTACGCGGTGAACAATTAGCGCCTCCACCACCGATGCCGCCCGAGGCATTCATTACTCCTGAAGTCGCCGCAATCCGGCAGGACTTGGGCGGAGCCAGCCGCGAGTGGTTGGCGCTTGATGCCGATTTTCGCCAACGTTTACTGATCGTCTTCCAGCTCATGGAGAAAAAAGGGTATCCGATGGCTTTGCTGGAAGGTTACCGCAGCCCGGAGCGACAAACATATCTCGCAAGCCTTGGTCCGCAGGTTACGAATGCCGGAGCATTCCAGAGTTACCACCAATTCGGCCTGGCGGCTGATAGTGCCTTTGTCCGAAATGACAAGCTCGTCATCTCGGAAAAGGACCCCTGGGCGATGCAAGGCTATCGGCTCTATGGTGAATTGGCAGAATCGGTCGGTCTCGTCTGGGGCGGACGTTGGAAGATGATGGACTTCGGCCACGTCGAATTGCGCAGGCAGGGAACAATCCAGCGCAAATAGAAATTTATATTGCTAATTTGACATAGTGAAATTATCATTCTAACAATTATCAATTTCATAATTCCATATCCAGCATGACCAGACCATTCATCGTAATAGGTGACGCAACGAGTCATGGCGGCACCGTAGTCGGTGGAGCGCCGACTACCGATACTGAAGGCAAACGTATTGCACGCGTGGGTGATCAGGTGACTTGCCCTCGCAAGGGGCATGGAGGCATGACAGTCATCGTGACGGGCGACCCGAACGTGCTCATCGATGGCAGCCCCGCAGCACGTCATGGCGACCTCACAGCCTGCGGCGCAACTCTGGTGGCGACACAAGTACCGACCAATACCGAGTGAACCGGATTACCCCTCTATAAGCCGAGATCAGTTGCAGATATGACTTTCCCCAAACACTCCGTTTTCAGCACTGTGCAGTCTTAATGATGTCCGCGTCTACGTCCTCGCGTCCTGTCCTGTTACGTCTGGTTAAGTGGATACTGATCCCACTCGGCCTGGTAATTAGTATCTGGCTTGGCGTGATCCTTTGGTGGCAATCCAGCAAACGCCAGATCAGCCTGGAAGACGTCCTGATTTATCTGGTTGCCATGCCATTGGCTGCCATCGGAATCTTCGCTGCCATCCAATGGCGACGCGCGCGGCAAATCAAAAAGGACCAGTCCGCTCCGACTACAGCCAAACCTGCGAATACCGCCCCAAATGCAGCGAACATAACTGAAAGTACTGTACCCAGCGGCTTGCCCGTGATTGCAGGCTGGGGAATTACCTGTGCCGGACCAGGCATCCACGACTTTCACTCTGCCCTGTTGGAGAAAAAACTTCGGCCTCAGCCTGACAACGGCCTGCTTAACGACTATGGCTATCCCATACATGCCGGCCGCGTGCGGGATATCGATACCTCTGTGGTGGAATCGGGACTGGAGCGCATCATTGCCAACAATCCCGGCTTGTCGCCAGCTTACAACGACAGCGGCCGAGATGGCTTTCTGCGCGCCCTCGCTCTTTTACATCACTTGACCGACCAGTTGAACATGGACTGGCCGTTGATGGTGGAATCCGCAGAAACGAACGACAGCCGCCACGGGCTGGCCACTTTGCGCGGCACGGAGCCGGTCGACCGGCAAGCTCACAAGCGCTTGCGCCTGCAAATCAAGTTCATCGTACCTGCCGACTTTACGCCGGCTGAGCAGCAATTGGCATTAGCGTATCTGCTTCAGCAAACTTCTTCTCTACCGGTCGATAGCGGAAGCATGCATGTCCAGATGGTGGCAGCCACTGATGAGCCAGCGGCCCTGCTTCTCGCGGAGCGCTTCCGCACCGAGTATCTCCATGCTGCGGAATCCCAGGCCTTGCTGTTGCTGGCATGTGATTCCACGCTTTGCCAGGTCATAACCGAGCGATGGCAGGTCGAAAGCCGGCTGTTTGCCAGCGATACCCCTCAAGGATTGATGCCTGGCGAAGCGGCATTCGCGATCTTATGCGTGAACGACAAGGCACGTTCTCTGGCGCTTACCTCGCCGTCCTGCACCTTGCAGCCGGTGATACTAGGACGTCGCGACGAACCTGCCGATGGCGCCCGCAAAGCCGGACATGCCATGCTTGATACCGTGGTCAAAGGCGCCCTCGCTGCCGCAGGCGTATCCACCGAAGAATGCGTAGCAATTGCATGTGATGCCGATCACCGCAGCAGCCGCGTCCTCGAATGCATCGGCACCATGCTGGCCAACACGCCGCATCTTGATGCCATCGAAGACAGGCTTGCCATCAATGAGATGTGCGGCCATACCGGCGCAGCGTCAAATGCAGGTAGCTGCATTGCCGGCATCGTCCATGTAGCAGAAACGGGGCGCCCCGTTCTCCTTTTCAACGTCAGTCATGCCTATGAGCGTGCGGCTGCCGTGCTTCTCCCGTCGGCCGATTTAGCACAGGCGTCCCGACATGCTTGATTTCCCGCTCATTCCGATCATGTGTACTTGCTGAATGGATTGCATCAAATGAATCGACTCTTTTCCCTATTCCGTGACGCGCGCTTCGCATCTGCCGTCGGCCTGCTCTTCATCCTCGTCGCAATTTACGTGATTGGCACGACTTTCGACATGCGAAGCGAATGGCTGTATATCGGCTGGACCATGGCAATTACGGCCTGGATCGCGTATCTGTTGATTAGATGGTTTGTTGCCCGGCGCGCGGGAAAAGCGATGGAAAGCATGTTCGCGACACAAGTCGAGGATGCTGTAAAACTTGCGCCAACGGATAAAAAGCAGGAAATCGACATCCTGAAGAAGCGATTGCTAGAAGCTGTTCACACCATCAAAAATTCCAAGCTCGGGCAGCGCACCGGATCTGCGGCACTCTATGAAATGCCCTGGTACATTGTAATCGGCAATCCGGCTGCGGGTAAAAGCACAGCCGTACTCAACTCAGGCCTCAACTTTCCTTTTTCCGACAAAGGCGGGCAATCCGTACAGGGCATCGGCGGCACGCGTAACTGCGACTGGTTTTTTACGACCGAAGGCATCCTGCTCGATACTGCCGGACGCTACGCCGTGCAGGAGGAAGACCGCGAGGAGTGGTTCGGCTTTCTCAAGCTTTTGAAAAAGTATCGCCCCAAGGCGCCGATCAACGGCATCGTCATTGTCGCCAGCATTGCCGAGCTATGCAGCAACCGTCCTGATGTCGGCATCACGCTCGCGCGCGAATTGCGCCAGCGCGTGCAGGAATTGACCGAACGCCTCGAACTGTTCGCACCGGTCTATGTCGTCTTTACCAAGGTCGACCTGATCGCGGGCTTCGTCGATTTCTTCGAGGATTCGGATGCGGAAGAGCGCAGCCGCGTATGGGGCGCCACCCTGCCCTACGATGGCGATGGCAAAGCCAACGCCATCAGCCATTTCGATCAGCATTTCGACAAGCTCGCTGAAGGCATCAAGGAGTTGGGCACGACGCGCATGTCGCTCAATCGCAGCGAAGGCATGAGTCCCGGCGTGCTGACTTTCCCGCTCGAATTCGTCGGGGTCAAGCACCATTTGCGTACCTTCATCGCCACGCTATTTGAAGATAATCCCTATCAGTTCAAACCGATTTTCCGAGGTTTCTACTTTACCAGTGCGATCCAGGAAGGCGTCGCTACGCATGCCACCGGCGAACGCATCGTGCAGCAGTTCAGCCTGTCCGCCGGCCGCCGACTGACTGCCAGTATCAGTTCCAATACCGGGTTCTTCCTGAAAAACCTATTTTCGTCGGTGATCTTTGCAGATCGCAACCTGGTTCGCCAATACGCCAGCCGCAGCAAGATCCGCTTGCGTTATGCCACATTCTACGGCGCCGTGCTGGCGCTCGGTCTTGTCCTTGGCGGCTGGAGCTGGTCATTCGTCAACAACCAGCAATACATGGCCAATATCCAGGCCGATCTCGACCATGCCAGGAAGGTACAGGAAAATCGCGTGGATCTGGCGTCACGACTTGAGGCGCTGGGCATCCTGCAAGACCGTCTGCAACAACTGAAGCAATATCATGACAGCCGCCCGCTTGCGCTGACGTTCGGCCTGTATCAGGGCGACCGGATCGAGCACAAGTTGCGGGCTGAATACTTCAAGGGATTGCAGCAAGTGATGCTGCAGCCGGTTGCCGCAAATCTCGAATCCTTCCTTGCCGAGGTAATCGCCAACGCCGGCAAGCTTGAAGCGCCTGTGCGCAGCGCGCAGGGCGGAATGGTGCTGGCTGCCGCCCCCGCCAACAATGGACCGACCCTGTACAAGGACGCCCTCCCCGGCAATGCCGAAGACGCCTACAAGGCGCTGAAGACTTACCTGATGCTTGGCAATCGCGACAGGATCGATCCGGGTCATCTCAACGACCAATTGACGCGGTTCTGGCGGAACTGGCTCGAGAACAATCGCGGCACCGCATCGCGCGAGCAAGTTGTCCGCCACGCGGAGAAACTCATCTCCTTTTATCTGGCCCAGGCCGACCAGCCGGACTTCCCGCTCATCGACAACAAGCTGGCGCTGGTAGACCAGGTTCGCGACACGTTGAAACCGGTCGTCAAGGGCACGCCTGCGCGGGAAAGGGTTTATAGCGAAATTCGCATGCGGGCGGCGACACGTTTCCCCATCGTTACTGTCGCCAGCATCGTCGGCGAACAACACCAGGAAATCGTCGCAGGCAGCCATACCGTATCCGGCGCATTTACGAGGGCTGCCTGGGAACAGTACGTCGAAGGCGCCATCAAGGAAGCCAGCACAAAGGAATTGCAAAGCACTGACTGGGTGCTGAAGACTTCGGTAAAAGATGACCTGTCGCTGGAAGGCAGTCCCGAACAAATCCAGAAGGAACTGGTTCGCCTTTACAAGGCCGATTACGTCAACGAATGGAAGAAATTCATGCAAGGCATCCTGATCAAGGATTTCGCTGGTTTCGACAATGCGGTGCAGCATATGAATGTGCTCGGAGACCCGCAATCCTCTCCGATCAGCGCATTGCTGCAAACGCTCTACCACGAGACGTCCTGGGATAATCCTTCCTTGGTCAGCCAGGGTCTGCAAGGCGCAAAACGCGGATTGCTCGACTGGTTCCGTGAGACCGTGCTGCGGCAGACGCCGAACCAGGTTCGTATCGACATGGGGACAAATTCGAACGGTACAGCCGGTCTGCAGACTGGCATCGTGGGCAAGGAATTCGCCGCGATCGCCAATCTGGTCGTAGCGCGTGGCGACAATAAGGACCTCTCCTTGATGAAAGGCTATCTCGACCATTTATCCAAGGTTCGCACTCGTTTCAATCAGATCAATAACGCGGGCGATTTCGGGCCGGCGAGCAGGCAACTCATGCAGGCGACGATGGATGGCAATGGATCGGAACTGGCGGATGCGTTGAAATACATTGATGAAAATATGCTGACCGGGATGCCCGCTCAGGAAAAGGCGACCATCCGTCCGTTGCTGGTACGTCCGCTCATGCAGGCATTCGCCGTCATCATTGCACCTGCCGAGCGGGAGTTGAATCGCACCTGGATGGCGCAGGTTTATGAACCATTCAATCGATCTCTCGCATCGAAATATCCGTTTGCCGCGGATTCGAGAGTGGAAGCGACGCCGGGCGAAATTTCCCAGGTGTTCGGCCCTGACGGCGCCATTTCCAAGTATGTGCAGTCAGCCATGGGACCTCTGGTCATCCGACGGGGAGACACACTGGCAACAAGGACCTGGGCGGACATGGGTGTCAGATTGAATCCACAGTTCTCCGCCAATCTCGCGCGCTATGTTGCCGCACAAGGACATGCTGGCACTGCCAGTTCACCCAGCGGTAACGCCGGCCAGGCTCAGACCAATTTCCAGCTATTGCCTATCCCTACGCCTGGCCTGCTCGAGTACTCCGTTGAAATTGATGGTCAACTCATGCGTTACCGGAATGGCCAGCAAGAGTGGCACAGCTTCGCCTGGCCGAATGTGCTTGGCCAGCCCGGCGCGAAAATCACTGCAGTCACCAATGACGGCCGAACTGTTGAAATCGTCAATTTCCCCGGCCAGTTCGGCCTCGAAAAATTCATTAATTCAGCCCAGCGGAAAAAACTCGACAATGGCATTTTCCATATGAGTTGGGATAGCTCGGGTCACCAGGTGTCCCTGAGATTTCGCCTGATTAGCGATGCCCGTCCTGGCGCTGGATCAAACGGCGCAGCCGACACGGGATTGAGAGGACTTGCCCTCCCCGCTTCGGTGGCCGGTGAACAAGCGGAGGCAGCAGCGCCGGCGGCTGGGCCAGCACGTTCATGAGGGCGAGGTAATATCATGCAATTAAAGAATCCTTCTACTCTCTATTTTGGCAAAATTCCGGCGCGTGGCGATTTCGTAAAGAGCGCGACCGGAATCAAGGTCATTTCGCTGATAGACAACTGGGTCGCCCAAGGAATGGAATTACTCCTTGCGGAACCTGGTTGGAAAATCTATTACGACAATGCCGGGATCGTCGACTTTCTCTTTATCGGCACCCACAAAAAACATGCGATCGCCGGTCAACTAATGCCAAGCAGAGACGCGTCCTCGCGGCGCTTTCCGTTTATCGCCGCAAGCCTTTTCGAAATCGACGAGCCGCTCGATTTTCTGCGCCTTGGCACGCTGATGCTGGAACCCCACGTCAATCGCCTTCGCGCACTGGTGCAGTATGCAGTTACGACGCATGATGCAAACGAGGTGCTGGGCAGCTTGAACGAAATCCATCTGGAAGCTGAAATTGACGACCAGACCATTGCAGGCGCTTATAACCGCCATCTATCATCGGCAAACCTGGATAGCTTCAAACAATCCCTGGCGCTGCCGAGCGAGAATTCCAGCCTGCGTCACATGATTCTGGCGCTGGGCTATTTATTGCAGCCCATGCTATCCAACTACAGTATTCCACCGCAAAAAGGACTGGCGCTTCCACTTCCCCGTGACCCAGCCCAATCAAAGCTGGCCAGATGTTTCTGGCTTGATTTGATCGGCACATTCCTGCTGCGCGCGGAAATGGAACTCAGCATTTTTTCATGCACGCACTTCGGCCTGCCCAAGCTTATCGTGACCTTCAATGGCGTGCCGCCCAACATTTACCGAGCACTGTTCAATGAACAATCAGCGGAAGAATGCCTGATCGACGTCAGCCAGTCAGCATGGGTCGAGGAATGCGTCATGCAAGACCTCGGCACCATCAAGCTCTCCAGCTATCTGAGCCATGGCGACCTGGCCCTGAAACAGGTAGTAGAAACTTTTCGCCAGTGCTTTGCCGGCCTTTAGGAGTCGAACATGAAATTGTCCAATTCACCCATTTCGAACGCCCTGAGCGGCATTATTAACTCAACCTATACCGCAATCGCCGGCATGACCTTTCTGGCCATGACAATGGTTTCCGGATCCGTTTGGGCGGAACAATCCTCGACACAGGCAGCGACTGCCGGTACCGTGCCGGTCGGTCGTGTCGTCATTTCCGGCACCGTGCCTGATGAAGCAACAAAGGCTGCGCTGCTTTCACGCCTGCAGGAAGTATATGGAACCGGTCAGGTGGTCGACCAGCTAAGCGTCGGCGGCGTCATCGCACCGGCCAACTGGACTGGACATGTACAAAAGCTTATCGCGCCAAACCTAAAAACAATTCACAAGGGGCAACTTACTGTCGACGGCAATAACGTAGCCGTACGCGGCGAGGTAGATAGCGAGACGACAAAACAGACCGTAACCGGTAGTATCGCCAATTCGCTGAATCCGACATATACAGTCAAGAACGCTTTGCGGGTAGTAGCCAGCAGCCAGTCCGTTGTCGATCAGACCCTGGCAAACCGGGTAATTGAATTTGAAAATGGCAGCGCCATGCTGACGGAATCCGGCAAGCGAATTCTCGATGAAATGGCCCACGCGCTTTCGAAAATGGAATCCAAAAAAATCGACATTATCGGCCATACCGACGACACTGGAACGCGCGCGCACAATGTCTCACTCTCGATGGCGCGGGCAGACTCCGTTAAAGTGTATCTGGTCGCCAAAGGACTCGCGCCGCAAGCCATTACCACCACTGGCATGGGCCCTGACCAGCCGCTCGTATCCAATACCACCGATGACGGCCGCCGCCGCAATCGCCGCATCGAGTTTCGTGTAAGTCAGTAAAAGTCTGATCGATCGGATAACGTGCAGGATAGCCATCAAACGCCACCGGCCACCTGTGGCTGGAGACACAATCCATGCATACAAAAAAGGGCAGCTTGTGAAGGCCGCCCCATCGATCCAGGCAGAATCAGCTTTCCGACGCTTCTCTATCCATCCCCAGCAATTCTTCAAGATGAGAGAGGCTGCCCTGATCTTTCATCACGCTACGGAGCCATACATGCAGCGGCATGTTACCCCAGCGCGCCGCCTTGTCAGCAAGATAGGCTACCGGACTATGAGGCTCGGTACGACGGAAGAAATCGGCGACCAGTCGTAACTGTTCCAGCGCCTGGGCGCGGGTCCTGATCGGGCCCTTCGGTCCGCCACACTGAGCGAGCGCGTCCACTGTCGTAGTCTCATCCTCATCCACGGAGGTATTTTTTTCACCCTCCTCCAGTAAGCCGAGTTCGCGGGCAGTTCTCTGCAAGCGATCCTGTATGGCATCAAGCGATTCAGAAAGCGGCGCGAATGTCGGACCGTCATCACCAAACAAGGCGTCTGCCACCCGCTTGAGTTCGCCCAGTGCAGCCTGGCAGCGTACCGCATCGCTGAGCCATTGTTTAAACAAAGCCTGGTCGGTCTTGGCCGCCGCCGCGGAAAATTTTTCAAGAGTTATCTTGTCTTCCGCGATTGATTCGGGATCTCGCTGGAGCTGGGACTCCACCATGCGGGCCGACTCGAAGTCATTGAGATTGAATGCTCCCAGCTTGGACTGGGTAACCGGGATTTGCCGCACCAGCTCAGCCATGCGCTTTACCAGCCAGGAGATATTGCCGATTCGCTGCTCCTGGTCGCCACGTTCCGGCTGCGGATGGATCTGGCCGCCAAAGCGTTCGATCAGGCGTGCCGCCAGTTCCATGCCCTGCCCCAATCCAGCCAGGCCGTCAGTCTTGACCAGCCCTTCCGTCAGCCAGGCTGCCAGCCGCAAATCCTTGCTTCGCGTGGCGAGCAATTGTGTGCAGTCTTTTACGACTGCTGGCCAGTCAGCCTGTTTGAGCTCGGCTTGCCATTCACCATACTCGATGCTCGGATCGTCTTCACGGCGCGCTTCCTTGATGCGGTCGAATTCCGGAGAATACGCGAGATCTTCGCCACATAGAGAGGATTCGGATATAGGTTCAAGTATGCCTTCGAATTGCATGTTCATTGCTTCCTTTTACTTGCCGTTACCAATTTTGATAGTCAGCTAATACGGTAGCTGAAATCATTATTTTTATTCACGCCGACTTTCAGCTTTCGAATGGCCTTTCCCTCAGCCATGCGTACAAGCACCGCTTCGGCAATTTCCGGGAGCATGCTGCCGGAAAGGATATGATCGACATTGCGCGCGCCGGAATCCACTTCCGTGCAGCGGGCTAGCACCGCCTCCACCACGTCCTCCGTATAGCTGAAGGCAGCCTTGTGGCTTTCCTCGACGCGTTTCTTGATCCGATCGATTTTCAAGCGAATAATGTCGGCCAGAATATCGTCTGGCAATGGGTAATAAGGAATGACCTTCATTCGGCCGAGAAAGGCAGGCTTGAATGCCTTGAACAGGTGTGGACGGATTGCCTCTGCCAATGCATCCGGATCCGGCAACTCTTCCGGTGTCTTGTTCAGGCAAGCCTGCATAATGGCTTGCGTTGCGATATTCGAGGTCAAAATGATGATCGTATTCTTGAAGTCGATCTCACGTCCTTCTGCATCTTCCATCACTCCCTTGTCGAACACCTGGAAGAACAATTCCAGCACGTCCGGGTGCGCCTTTTCCACCTCGTCCAGCAGCACCACGCTATGCGGCTTCCTGCGCACTGCTTCGGTCAACACGCCGCCCTCTCCATAGCCGACATAGCCTGGCGGCGATCCCTTCAAGCCGGAAACCGAATGCGCCTCCTGGTACTCCGACATGTTAATCGTGATCAGATTGCGTTCACCGCCGTACAGAATATCCGCCAATGCCAGGGCAGTTTCCGTCTTGCCGACGCCGGATGGGCCCACAAACAGGAAGACGCCTTTAGGCTTGTTCGGGTCTTCGATACTGGCGCGCGCCGTACGGACCCGTTGAGCGATCTGATCCAGCGCGTGCGACTGGCCGATCACACGCTGCTCCAACAATGCTTGCAGGTTCAATATGGTTTTGATTTCATCTTTCACCATTTTCCCAAGTGGAATACCGGTCCAGGCTGAGACAATCTCGCCGACCGTCTGACCATCCACGCACACCGGCACCAGTGGCAACTCGCCCTGTAATGCCGCAAGTTCCTTTTGCTGTCTGGCGAGTTCGAGCTGCTTCGATTGCCGGTTGTTTTGCCCGCGCTGCATTGCCGGACCGTCCGTGCCGGTGGAAAGTGTAAGCTGCACGACATTCTCCGGCGCCTCCAAATCCGCGCGCAGTTCGCGTATTTGCGTAACCAACGTCTTTTCCTGCTCCCAGCGGGCTTCATCCGCAGCCAGCTTTTCAAGCAACTCGGCACGTGACTGAGTCAACTCGGCGAGCTTTTCCTGATGAACGGCTCCTGCAGCCACTTCCTTCTCCAGCGCTGCAATCTGCAGCGACAATGCTTCTGCGGCTTTGCGGGCATCTTCGATTGCGGCGGGCGTCGCTGCTTGTCCCAAGGCGACACGCGCACATGCCGTATCCAGGATGCCGATGGCCTTGTCCGGCAACTGACGGCCGCTGATGTAACGCGCAGACAGGCGTACTGCCTCGGCAATCGCCTCCTCCAGCACGCGAACCTGGAAATGCGCTTCCATGCGACTGGCCATGCCGCGCAACATGGCGCATGCCACTTCTTCAGAGGGCTCATCGACTTTAACGACTTGAAAGCGACGGGCGAGCGCCGCATCCTTTTCAAAATACTTCTTGTACTCGCCCCAGGTAGTGGCCGCAATGGTACGCAATTCGCCACGAGCCAACGCCGGCTTCAGCAGATTGGCTGCATCGTTCTGCCCTGCCTGTCCGCCGGCGCCGATCATCGTATGCGCTTCGTCGATGAAAAGAATAATCGGATGAGCACTGCGCTTGACCTCTTCAATCACGTTACGCAGGCGATTTTCAAATTCGCCTTTAACGCTGGCGCCAGCCTGGAGTAAACCAAGGTCGAGCACGTGCAGTGCGACGCCTTGCAAAGGCGTGGGAACGTCATTTTGCGCGATACGCTGAGCGAGCCCTTCCACTACAGCGGTTTTTCCTACTCCCGCTTCCCCTGTCAGGATAGGATTGTTCTGCCGGCGCCTCATCAGAATATCGATCATTTGCCGGATTTCGCCGTCGCGACCGATCACGGGATCAATCTTGCCGCTACGTGCGCGTTCAGTCAGGTTGGTCGTAAACTGGTCAAGAGCAGGCGTGCGGACTGATGAATTTTTAGAATCCGATTCTTCATCCTCTGAATTCGGCATATCCAGATCCGCACCTGCATCTGACTGCCTCAGGCTGACGGATTCCAAGGTTTCCGGAAAGTCTACCGTCCATTCAGCCAACTTATGCTTCAGCTCATCCAACGCAAATCGGGCAAACAGTTTCGAACTGCGATATGCCAGCTGGGACAAGTCCGGCTCGGTCAAAAGCGCCAGCAGAAGGTGGCCACTTCGGATGCGCGACACGTGATTGTCCAAGGATGCGAGCAGCCAGGAGTGTTCGAACAGTTTCGGCAAATATGCCGAGAATACCGGCGTACGGCCATTTCCGGTTTTGAAGCCGGAAATCTCATTTTGCAAGTCTTTCTCAAGTTCGGTTGCACTGATGTCGAAGCGACGGCAGAGCAGCGCAAAATCGCTCTGCCTATTTTCCAGCAACGCCAGGAACAGATGTTCCACATCCACTTCGTAATGGCCATGAGACACGCACAGGCTGATTGCACGCTCCGCCGCCTTGCGGCAGGTGCTATCGAGTTTTCCGATAAGTACTTTAAGATTTGTGCTCATTACTGGTCCCCGGTGAAGGTCTGTTGTTCTTTAATTGGGTTGATCAAATACGCCACTTCATGAGAATCGCCGCTCGCATTGCGCTTGCCCAGCCAGCCGTTCCAGCCCAGCCGTGTACTCCCGCCACGAGAATCGAGCGTAGCCTGTACCAGATCGCGCTTATCGAGTATCAGCCGAACCTCGCAATCATGCGCCGGACCAAGGATCAACCCGAACAGACGAATCAGGCTGCCGGCTGCTGTCCGCCCCGGCAAAAAATCTTCGAACTGGTTTTTACGCAGCGGACCAATCAGTAATCTGACTCGCGATGTCCGATCCCAGACACGAGTTCCGCACAACGTGGAAACGCCGAGTTCGCAATTAGCGCCGCCTAGCGTTGACGTTTCTTGCGGCGGCAGCTGAAACCATTGTCCAACGAACTGTTCGGCACGGCACTTCACCTGAAAATAATCTGCAACGACTCCGGCCAAGGTATTTGCCGACTGCGGGCGTTCGCGCAATGCGCCAGAGTAGTATGCTAGGGATTCATCGGCGACGCCGGCTTCACCTTCATGCAAGCGCTGTCGAAGACCTGGCAGGCCTACCCCTGCCAGGCTGAGTATCAGCGGAAGAAAGTGGTTCTTGCGGTCGGCTTCGTACTGAAGATGCAGCCGGTATTTCAGCCAGGTCTGATAAAAAAGCGCGACAGCCCGGCTTGTGAAGATATCCAGAAAAGCACGCGTGGCGGTATCACGATGATGCACCTCCCGTTCCGCGACATAGTGCGTGTAGTGCCTGGGCATCACGCCCATCGGCCCGGTCAGGCCAAGAAACGATGGTGTCAGTGTGACTTTACCGATTTTATCCGAGCGGCTCGGCTTGCTATTTTCACTTGCAGTATCCAGTTCCTGCGATTCCGCATTATCGAAAGCTGCAAGTGCTTCTTGCTGTATCTCGAACTCCAAGGCTTCGATTTCATTGGGCGGAAAACCCAATGAAATCGAATTACGGAAGCGGATGACTTGTCCGAGTATGTCGAGATCCTGCGGCACCCCATCCTGCTTACGATATTGCGTAAGCAGCAGACGCACAGCCTGAAAGAACTCGAAGCGATGAGGCTCGTCCCTGAGCTGATCGATCAGGCCAGGATCGATTCGCCGTTTCGTGCCGGGCATTTGATCAACTCCTGTCCAGTTTGCCTGGAAACTATGCTCAATTGGGTAAAGCTGTTGGTATGCACGTACAGGCCGAAAAAGTGATCCAGTATCTGCGCATACATGAACAAGCCGATACCTGCGTAATGCGATTCATCTACTGTCAGGCGGATTTGCATGCCGCGTACGAACGTTGGAAAGGGATTGCCAGCCATACGTGCCATGGTTGGACTGTGGTCTATTGCCGCAATCCCCGATATCTGGCGAGCATTTTGCGAGGCGCGCGTGATGTCGTACAAGCCAAGAATTTCGCGGATTGCATCGACGCCTGAACCTGAAAGCGATAGATGATTCAGCGATAAATGAGAAATTAGCCGCCATTGCGCACCGCGGCCGCGAGGAAAACGATAACTCCGTGTCGGCTTTCGGAGCAATTGGATTGTCTTGGCAATGGATCCCCCCTCGATAAACAAGTCTCCGTCGGGCAAACCAAACGGAAGCTGCGAAGGAAGATCACGGTTTGTGCACAACAAGTCGAGGCTGAGCGTATTGGTTTCGGGCCGTTGCGGATCGAGCGTGGAATCTACCAGAGAAATTTCCATGGAATAGGTGGACTCGGCGACATCGTCGATGTAACTAGCATGCCAATAGCGTGCCGGGCCATCAAGCTCTTCGCCATGACGCAGCGAGTAGAACGGCTTGAAGTCACAGATTTCCTCTGAGTTGCTGTCTTGCTGCACGCGTGCCACTCGCGTAATCTCATATACGTCATATGCGCGCGAATGGCGATTGTCGACAATGATCGGATATGAGGTCGAAGTTCCGGTAATGCGAATCGGCTCAGCCTTCTTTTGAAACAGGTTGACCACCGGTGCGCATCCGAGCACAAAATTATCCGTGCTGATCCGGTCAAGCAGGTCAAAGCCGTCGGCATTGCCACGGCTGCGCGCAAGTCCGATTCGCAATTCTATAGACTTCGTACCTGGCGGCAGTCGCCCTGCAATTCCGGCCAGATCGATATCCATGAAATTGAATTTTTCCGGAAAGGCAAAATACTCCATGAGTAACTGGTAGGCCCGATGTGTCCGGGCATCTTGCGCCACCAGCATTTCGTCTTCGGCAAACCCGACCGGTTGAATAATATTTACCGGCAAATCAATCTTTTCAGAACTGCTGGAAAAGCTGACCCAGACACCGATGGCCTTGGAAAACACCGCCTCGCGGATCATCGCGACGACAGAAGTGTCGCCATTCAGAAAAAATCGGATTTTCCCAAGCGGAAGCGAATCCAGTCCTGCCTGCTCGGATAAGGCCGACAGGTCAAGCCGGATCGCCGCAGCCGCCTGTCGCGCCAAATGGACCCGCAAACCTGAAGTATCGATGGCATTTTCAAACACCGCGTGTTCCAGACGTATCGGCCAGATATCGATATCGTATGCGGTCTGAAAGCGGCAAGCCACGCCTTTGACCGGACGCGTCTTGAGCTCGGTATGCCGAGGGATACGCGTGGACTGACTGAGTTGGGCGGCGGCGTTACCGCAATTAAAACAAGCAATAGATGCAGATGGAAATGGTCGCAGGTAATGCGGGTAAATCACTTCCAGCAAAGAATTCGTAATTTCAGGAAAATCGTCGTCGAGCTTCTTGTGAATCCGCCCCGTCAAAAAAGCAAACGACTCGATGAGCCTTTCGATGTGCGGGTCGTCGCAGGTCTCGCCGGACAGCAGCAGACGCCCGGCGACTTTTGGATATTTCTTTGCAAAATCGCTGGAAAGCCGGCGCAGATACGTCAGCTCGCGTTCATAGTATGGCAGCAGCGATTCCATTTCAGCCTGCGGCTAAGCGCTTTGATTTGTTGACCGAATACTGCAAAGTAGAGGGTTGCAGCAAGGCGTCGAAGTGCACCGGCTCGGTCGATGGATGCACTACCAGCAAGGCATTGATGGTGAACTTCAGTCTGTTCACCGCCTGCCCGTCGACTTCAAGCGATACCGCGACTTGCCTGAGCCGCTTCTCATGGATCCCGATGGTACGTTCCAGCGACCGGCAAATGAAATTCCGGTCTGCAGGGTTGGCAAGACTCAGTCCAACAAAATCGTTCATCCCATAGCTGCACATGGATCGCAGCGCGTGCGGATAACCGTCGAATGCGTCATTGTCAAAAGCGCATCGGGCATTCAACAATGCCTCCAGATCTCGCGCTACCGATTCTTTCAACTCCTCAGCCGAAATCATTCTCAACGAATGGCTTCCCGTCTGCTCTCTCGGCGCATTGTCGGCCAGCCGGTCAAACAATGTCTGCGAGTATCTAGCCTTGGAATTGGAAGTGATGAACATGCGTGATCCGGAAATTAGGGTATGGCAGAGAAATTGCGGCGCAGTCTTTGCGCCGCAACCGCATCACCAACAAGGGAACTGGGTTAGATTGCTTCGGTTGCCTTGTTCTTCGCCAGGCTCCACATTTGCGGATTGCTGCCGCCCTTCTTGCCGTCGATGCCCTGAACGGTATAGGTCCACTTGACCGAGGCGTACTTCAGAGCCAGGACTTCCTGCGGCAAGCCTTCGCCCTGCACGGTCGGCGTCACAGAAGCGACGATCACGTGGTTCAGGACGATTTCCAGATACTTGACCTTTTCCTTGCCGTTGGCGCGCATGAAATCGATGGTCACCTTGTTATAGGTATCGCCCTGGCTGCATGCCAGCCACAGCGACGGGCTGGTCGAGTCGATATCCTTGGTGAAGACCATGTCGCCGTGTTCAGCGCGCTCGGCGGTATGGCCACCGGAAGTACTGGCAGTAGCGGACTTCGGCTGACGGATCAAATGGCTCCACGACAGTGCCTCAAGCCATTTCGGATGGCCTTCATCACGCGACTCGCCTTCGATCTTGGTGTCACCGCCTTCGAACTTCAGGTAAATATCTTTCATTCTTATTGGCTCCTATTGTATGAATATTGCACCCGAGGGTGCGTACGAGGGGTACTTCTGCTACATCAACTACGCTTTTGCCGATTGAGGGAGCTCGGCTACCAAGCGCAACGACACGCTCAGTTCATCCAGCTGGAAGTGCGGTCGCAGGAATGTCACGGCGCGGTACACGCCAGGGCGTCCCGGCACCTCGGATACCGATACCGAAGCTTCACGTAACGGGTACTGTGCCTTCACTTCCTGAGAGGCGGAATCGTCCATCACGACGTACTGCGCCAGCCAGTTGTTCAGGAATTGCTCCACGCCTGTCGCTGCAGCAAAGCTGCCGATCTTGTCACGCATCATCGACTTCAGATAATGTGCGATGCGACATGAGGCAAAGATGTATTGCAACTGTGCCGACAGCACGGCGTTGGCATTGGCAGCGTCAGTGTTATATTTCTTCGCCCGCTGCGTCGACTGGGCACCGAAGAAGGCGGCATAGTCGGTATTCTTGCAATGCACAAGTGGAATGAAACCAAGGTCGCTCAGTTCTTTTTCACGGCGATCGGTAATGGCGATCTCCGTCGGGCATTTGAGCGCCACTTCGCCGTCGTCGGTCTTGAAGGTGTGGGTCGGCAAGTCCTCTACCAAACCTCCGCCTTCGACACCGCGGATCGCGGCGCACCAGCCGTAATGTTCGAACGCGTTCGTCAGCCGTGCCGCGAAGGCATAGGCGGTATTCACCCACAGATACTTGCTGTGATCCGTGCCGTTGACTTCCTCAACAAAATTGAAGCCTTCGGTAGCAGTGCCTTCCTTCGGGTTGTACGGCAAGCGACCGAGGAAACGCGGGACAGTAAGACCAACATAACGTGAATCTTCTGATTCACGGAAGGACTTCCACTTGGCGTACTCGAGCGTGTCAAACACTTTTGCCAGGTCGCGCGGCTTGCCCAGGTCTGCAAAGGTTTCCAATCCCAGCATCTCGGCCGAAGCAGCGCTGATGAAGGGCGCATGCGCAGCGGCGGCAACATGCGACATCTGTTCGATGAAATACATATCTTCGGGCTGACGGCTGATTTCGTAATCACCGATCAGCGCACCGAACGGCGCCCCCCCGAACGTGCCGAATTCTTCTTCGTACACTTTCTTGAACAAGGCACTTTGGTCGAAGTCGATGGCATTGTTGAAGTCGCGGACCAGATCTTTTTTGGTCGCGTTCAGCACCTTAATTTTCAGCATTTCGCCGGTCGATGTCTGCTTGCAGAGATAATGCAGGCCGCGCCAGGTGCTTTCCATCTTCTGGAATTCCGGATTGTGCATGATCTCGCTGAGCTGCTTCGAGATCAGGTTATCCAGCTCCGCGACGCGTGCATCCAGGGTCGCCGACAGGTTGTTTGACATGACGACGGTACCGTCCAGCACCTGTGTGACCAATTCAGTGATCAAATCACGCGCGCGGGCGCGCTCGGTGTCGGAACGTGCAACGCGGCTTTCATCGACGACCCTGTCGAGCAAGCTGACGCCGGCATCCTCGAATTCCGCAGTGCTCAATGCTTGTGCTTGTGCCATTTCAGTCCTCCTTGCGCTTGGATTCGTCGCTCAACCGCTGCAGGCTTTCCGTGCTGTTCAGGACATCGTTCAGGATGTCCTCCAGCCTGTCATTGCCAGCCAGCTTATTGCGCAGGTCGGATAGCTTGGTGCGTGCCTCCAGCAGCTTCTTCAGCGGTTCGACTTGCTGGACCACGGCTTCAGGGCGGAAGTCTTCGATCGACTTGAATGTCAGGTCTACGGCGAATTCACCGCCCTGTTCGCTCAAGGTATTCCTGGTGCGAAAGACGGCTCGCGGCGCAAGGCCTTCCATCACGTCGTCGAAGTTATCCAGATCGACATTGACGAACTTACGATCTTTTAGCTTGGGCTGCGCATTGGCGGACTGCCCCGCGAAGTCGCCCATAACGCCTACCACAAAGGGAATTTCTTTCTGTTCGATGGCGTCACCGATTTCTACGTCGTAGGTCAGCTGAACCCGGGGCGGCCTGATCCTTTGGAGCCGCTTTTGCACGCTTTCTTTTTTAGCCATGATGAATCACTTTCTCGGTATTGATTGGTTATGGATTGAACGACAGGCTATTTCAGGGATTTGAACGGATCGGCGGATATTCCCACTTTCGGTTCTACGGTGACGCTGATTTTTTGCACGTTTCCGGCCTGTGGCGCAGCAACTGAATGAGACTCCTTAGCCACCGTTTCCTCGGCCGCTTTAACGGCTTTTTCGGCGGCACGGACAGCAACTTTCTTGCGTTGCCGCGGAGCCTGGCTTACGCTCTTTTCGGGATCAGCAGGGACCAGTACCTTTTCCCCCAGTGCCTGACGCAGGGACTTGGTAAGGTTTTCCGCCTCCTGGCGAGCATTCGGATTTACGGGATTGTGCGGCACCAGACCTTGCACGGCTTTGGCGGCCACCCGAAGTCCGGATACGACCAACAGGCTTTTCGCTTCCTGGTTATTGTTATCTCGAGCCAGGGCTTCGTTCGCTGCCAGGATCGAAGATGGGTAATTGCCTTCATCGAACCAGATGTTGGCAATCTTCAGCCATGGCGTCACGTTGGTCGGACTTTCTTTCGCAGCCTGGTTCAGCAAAGCGATTGCCTGATCACGGCGGCCTTTGCTCATTTCACTTTCAGCCTGTGTTATCAGCGGCTCGATACTCGATTGGCCGTCGCTGCCAACGGTTGCCGTTGACGCACAGCCAGCCAACAGCACGACACTCAACGCTGCTATTGCCAAATGTTTTGCATGCTGTGCTCCTGCCAAGGCAGACATGGACTTGTTTTTCTTCATGTATTGCTCCCTTAAAAACTTTGTGGCTTTAACACCGTTCGCCAGCTCTTGCATTGCGTTTTATTGCAAATCCACTATCTTTAATTGCAAACAATATAATCTTTTAATTATCATTTGTGCAATGTTTCAGATATACTAACCGAAACATTATTGAAATTACAATTAATATTTTTATATTTTGTAATTTTTTCAACGTCCCTCGGACCTTGACCGGGTCCAAAACTGGCGGAGTGAAAACGTGAAATATGCAATCAAGCCATTAGGAGACAACTTGGTGCAAATGGAGGTAAGGGGTTATTTCGGATTTTTCTTACCAGGTCTTGTACGTGTGCTGGCTATCCTGCTGGTCTGCGAGACGCTCGCCGGATGCAGCACTGCGGTAAAAGTCGCGGCTGATGTCATCGCCGAAAAAGCGTTGGGCGCCATGGGGATCAAAGTCGACAGCCAGACCGCTAAAGCCCCGAAAACCGTACAACTTCGTCTTGAAACCGCCCAGGATTTAAATGCAGGCGAAGACGGACAAGGACTGTCGACAGTATTCCGGGTATACAAACTGAAGGATCAGAATGCCTTCCTGACCACGCCCTACTCTGCGTTTGGCAACGCCGAAAGAGAAAAATCGGCATTCGGCCAGGATCTCGTGGAAGTGCGTGAGCTGATTCTTTCACCAGGGGAGATCCTTGACCTCAAGGAAAAAGTGCCCACCGAATCCACTTATCTGGGTGCGGTTGCACTCTTTCGCCAGCCGAGCGCCCAGCGCTGGCGCTTCGTCTTTGCGTCCGCAGATTCTGAAAAAACAGGCATTACCCTTGGCCTGCATGCCTGCGCCATGACTGCCACGACCACGCCGCCAGTCGGCATGACACTGAACGAGAGTGCCTTATTGTCGCCGGCACGGTGCAAGCGATAACTGCATCCTGCCTTGAAAATCTGACCAACATACTGCAAGAAGATGAATCCACTTTCAAAAATCCTTTGGGGCGAAGGCCTGTTTCTCCGCCCGCAGCACTTCCAGCGCCAGGACCTCTACCACGAAGCGCGTCTGGCCGAATTCGCCCGTGCGGCCCATCCTTATTTATGGGGTGTTCGCAAACTCAAAATCGATAGCGATGCGCTGACATCGGGAATCCTGCGACTGAATGAAGTCAACGCGATCCTTCCTGACGGCGAACTGGTTGATGCGCCGATCAGCGACGAATTGCCAAATCCGGTCAACCTGGCGGAAATCGACAATATTGGAAATGGCCTGACCTTCTATCTCGCGCTTCCGTATTTGCGCGATTACGGTCCGAATTTTTCAGCGCAGCGCGAAACGACGGGCCAGGTTCTGCGCTACTACCAGCATGACGAAGCCGCTCCTGATCTTTACACCAACGCGGTCGAGTCGGATTTGTCGGTACTGAAGAAATCGCTGCGCTTGCTTTCAGAAAGAGACAACCGGGAGCAAACCGTATCCATCCCGATCGCAAAAGTCCGCACCAACAGCTCGGGCGGATACGAGCTCGATCAGGCATTCGTGGCGCCTTCATTATCGATCAAGGCAGCCCCTCAGGTTTTTCTGATGGCTCGCCGCCTGCTGGAAATACTGCAGGCCAAAGCGCAGGCACTGTACGGCTATCACCGCGAACCGTCGCAGAATATCGTTGAATTCCGTTCCGGAGATATTGCCTCGTTCTGGCTTCTGCATACCGTCAACAGTGCCAGCGCCTCGCTCCAGCACCTTTTCCATCATCCTGCGTTGCATCCGGAACGACTATTTCATGAATTGCTATCGCTGGCCGGACAATTACTAACTTTTTCCAAGGCCTACTCGCTTTCGGATCTGCCAGTCTATAACCACGCTAACCCCGGACCCGAGTTCAGCAAGCTGGACCAGATCATCCGCGAACTCATTGAAACCGTGATCTCGGCGCGCTATTTCAATATCGCCCTGGCTGAAGTCAAGCCGGCATTCCACCTCGGCCGCATCGATTCGGAAAAGGTCACCAGCAGCGCTTCTTTCTATATCTCGGTATCGGCAGACATGCCGCCGGCGGAGCTGGTGGATGCCGTACCTCAAAGGATCAAGATCGGGGCGCCGGATGATGTGGAGAAAATCGTATCGTCGGCCATGCCGGGTGTTCGCCTGGCGGCAGCGCCCCAAGTGCCGGCCGCAATTCCGGTACGTCCTGGCTGCTATTACTTTGCCGTCGAGCCGCACGGGCAACTTTATGAACGCATGATTGCCGCTAACGCGATCATGATTTATGTACCAGCCGTTTTCAAGAACCTTAATCTCGAACTGATCGCGATCACACAATGAAAGTCAACACCATTGCTCCCTCGCTGTATGCCGAAAGCACGCAACTGCGCCAGGATGCCAATTCTGCGAACCGCACTCTAGTCGACATGCTGCATGATGGTTTCTATCTGCTGCTGTTGCTGAAAAACCGGTACGTGCCAAATGACGCCGCCCAGTTTGCCGCGCAGGTGCGCCGGCTGCTGGACGGCTTTGAGCGCAATGCCCGGCAAAAGAATGTATCGGTGGACGATATCTATGCCGCCAAATATGCTTTTTGCGCAGCAGTCGATGAAACCATACTCTCGTCGGAGTCGCCAATCCGGGACGAATGGGAACGTTCGCCTCTCCAGCTAATTTTATTCGGCGATCAATTGGCGGGGGAGCATTTTTACAGCGAACTCGAGACAGTCCGCCATCGCGGTGCCGCCAGCGTCGAGACCCTGGAAGTGTTTTACATGTGCCTGCTGACCGGCTTTCAGGGAAAGTACATGTTGGAGAGCAAGGAAAAGCTCAATTACCTGATTGCGACGCTGGACAAGGAAATCGCTCACCTCAAGGGCAAGCGCGCGCAATTTGCCCCGCACTGGAAATCGCCGGATAGCATCAAGAACATGATTCGGCATGAAATCCCTGCCTGGATTATCGGCGCGGCTTTCGCATTATTTGGGGTGGCGATCTATGCCGGCCTTAGCTGGTATCTGGCCGATCACACCAATAGCACTCTTGGAACATATTACGACATCGTCAAGCTGGCGCCCAAGGTCGCCAATATCACGATCAGTCTGCCTTGAACCGACTTGAATTCATCTGCCGCAAATATTACCTACCCACTTAGACGGAGCCGTAAACCATGCCAGACGATTCCGGATTTCCAAGTTCTTTACCATCGGGCTCAATCGGCCTGGCTGGCGCAGGGCGACAAGCTTTTCTAAACAGCTTGTCGCAACATGCCCGTCTTCTCACTATCGAAACGCCGTTGCGACCTGGCGCGCTGGTGGTCGAGCGTTTCACCGGACGGGAAGGCATGTCGGAGTTATTCTGCTTCGAGGTGGATTGTGTTTCTACGTCAGCGGACTTCGAATTGAAGGCATTAACCGATCAGGAAGTCACCTTGCGCCTGGCCTGTGCCGATGGCAGCACGCGCGTTTTCCATGGCTTCGTTTCATCATCCCTGCAATTGGGTAGCGATGGCGCTCTGACACGATACAGGTTGACGCTCGTCCCTTGGATGCAACGCCTCACACAGCGGCGCGATAACTATATTTTTCAGAACAAGACTGTACTGGAAATCATTGAAGAAGTGCTAGGCGATTATTCATACGCCAGCTATCGCTTCGATGTTAACGCCTCGCTTCCTCAGCGTTCAATAACGATGCAGTATCGTGAAAGCGACTATGACTTCATCGCTCGGCTGCTGGCTGAAGAAGGAATGAACTTCTATTTCGCGCATGCTGGAGAGACAACAGGCGCTCAGAGCGAGGCCGAAGAGCAAAGCAAGGCAGGTCAAGCCCGCCACAAGTTCGTCGTCTTTGATGACAATACCTACCTGCCGGCCTGCACACAAGCTGCCGTGCGATTCAACCGTACTGCTGCCACTGAAACTGCCGATACCGTTACCGCTTTCGGCCTGCGTCATCAAGTTCAGGCCAATGCCGTCGCCCTGGCAAGCTGGGACTACAAGAAACTGTCGACCACGAGCGCAGAAGAACCCAATTCCGATGGCCCGGAAAGTCTGCCATCACTAGAAGTTTATGAAAGCGCAGGAGCCTATCGCTATACGGATGAAGCCGAAAGCAACCGCATCGCCCGTGCCCGCGCCGAATCGCTTCGCTCTGCCCAGCAAGCCTGCTATGGCGAAGGTTCGGTGCGAGGCCTCGCTGTGGGCTCCTGGTTCACCTTGACTGGTCCCGACCATGAAACCATAGGCGAGGTAGCAGAATTTGCCGTACTAACCATTGAACACAGTGGCGCGAATAATGTATTCCCAGGCGTTCCAGGCATCGGCGAAGTTAATGGTGCAGAACCTGGAACCTACCGTAACCGGTTTAGCTGCGTCCCACGGACGCTGCCCATTCGCCCGAGTTACTGGAAACCAAAGCCAAAGGCTCCTGGTGCGCAAGTCGCACTGGTGGTCGGCGTGGCTGGCGAGGAAATTACCACTGAACGCGACCATCGCGTCAAAATCCAGTTTCCCTGGCAGCGCGGAGAACAGACAGTCCCAGGCCAGGATTTGCATCCTGCCACTTCCAATGCTCCCGGCAACGAAACCGCGGGAACCTGGGTGCGTGTCGCCGAGGCAGCCGCTGGTGCCAATTGGGGCGGCAACTTCATTCCACGCATCGGCCAGGAAATACAGGTCGATTTTATCGCCGGCGACATCGACCGTCCTGTAGTCACAGGACAGGTTTATAACGGTAGCGACATGCCGCCCTTTCATGGCGCAGACAACCATCCGGGTGCACTAGCCGGGTTTAAATCGAAAGAATATGCCGGTGGCGGTTACAACCAGTGGGTGATGGACGACACGCCTTCTCAGTTGAGGCAAGGGCTGCACTCTTCCTATCACGCCAGTCAGTTAAACATTGGTTACCTGATTCGCCAGAACGGCAATGTGCGCGGTAGTTATCGCGGCAATGGATTTGAGCTGACAACGGACGCCTGGAGCGTTCTTCGTGCTAAACGTGGCTTGTTCGTGACCACTACGCAGCGGAATCAGGCCGTATCCACGCAGCTCGACAGTGAAGAAGCCCAAGGCAAGCTAAAGGCTGCGGAAGAATTGGCACAAGCCTTGTCGGATGCGTCAGTACAGCACCAAGCCTCGCCACTTACCACACCAGAAGGCTTGAATAAATTAACCGAAACCTTGCAGAGCAAGGACAACATCGATAGCACAGAGTCAACCGCATTTACGACACCGATTGGTCTCTTTGATAGTGCAGCCGGCATCAATATAGCCACGCCAGCATCGAGCCTTGTATTCGCTGGTCAGGACATGTGCCAGACCATGCATACAGCTATGCGGATTACTGCGGGACAAAGCGTGTCGATGGTGACGGCTAAGGCCACTTCCTTTTTTACCCACGCTGGCGGCGCCAAAGTCATTGCGGGCAACAGCCCGGTGTCATTCCAGGCGCATACGGGACCGATGGACGTGCTGGCCGATCAAGCCATGACAGTCACATCAAGCAACGGCAGCATCAAGGTACAAGCCAAGGACGAGATTCTGCTGAATTCCGGCGGCGGGTATATTCGGCTCAAGGGCGGGGATATTGAGATTCATTGCCCGTCGAGCGTGTCGGTCAAGGGGGCGTCGCATGACTTCAAAGGGCCGGCCAGTGGAAGTGTTTCCATGCCGTTTCTTCCCGATTCCGCCATCAAGCTTAAAAATTGGATCGCCATTAATTATCGAGATGCAGAAGGCGAACCAATGGCGGGCATTGGTTACAAGATCAAGTTTGATAGCGGCGAAGTCATCAGCGGCAAGCTGGACGAAAGTGGTCATGCCCATCATGACAATGTCCCCGAATCTTCGGCCACAGTGGAATATGAAAAACGGACTGGCAAGCCGGATGCGCCATGGGACTCCCTCCAGAAAATGGTCGAAAAAGCCCAAAGCAAGTTTAGCTGAATGAAAAATTCTCCAAGAATAATAACTTCCCATGCAAGATCAATTTGAGAACGCACTGGCGTGGTTCAAGGCCGCGCCTGCACGGTGGATAGATAGTGCCAAACGCGATTTAAGCGCAGTCGCTGAATGGATTTGGGGCGTTCTGCAAGGCGACTTCAACGATGAGGCGACGACAGCACAAACCATTACAAGCACAGTCATTTCAATGATCCCCTTCGTCGATCAGATTTGCGATATACGGGATATCGTTGCCAACTGTAGAAAAATAAACGAAGACACGAGCAATAAGTGGGCGTGGATAGCACTGGTTCTAACCCTGATCGGCCTGTTTCCGACGCTTGGTTCGCTCGCCAAGGGATGCTTCAAAATTCTATTTGCCTATGGCCGCAAGGCGGCATTCAAGGCAGGCGCATCTACTATCGATAACTTTTGGCAGATCAGCAAGCCCTGGGTGGAATCCAGCATCCGCAAACTCAACCAGTTTCTGGCCCGGCCTGAAGTGCGCAAAGCCTTGACTGCCTTGAAGTGGGACAATCCTTACCGGGAACTGGCTCGCATGATGCGCGAATTGTCCGCGACGATCAATACGGCTACGCTGATCAAAGCCATGGATGAAGGCATTGCCGCCCTCAAAAAGCTGCTAGATCTGGTTAAAAAATGGGGTAGCGCTGCCATGGCCACCAAGGCAGGCAACTTGCTTGAGTTGGTAATGAATGTGCGCAATCAGGCCAACGCCAAATTGGGAGAAGTGGTCAAGCCGGTCCAAGATTGGCTGGATAATCTTGCCAAGCGACTGGACGTGGAAGCCAAGAATAATTATAGGGCGACGACTAGGACAACGACTGCTCATACATTCGCCAAGCCATCCCTGGAATCAGAAATTGTACAATTTGAAAAAGCCAAACCGAAGTGGGTGGATAAGACACCTAAAGTGGCGCATCCAGCTGCTGAAAATGTACCCATTAAAGCCGGGTGGCCGGATTTAAGGGATACTGCCACGTCTCCGACCAAAGGCAAATACAACACGTTTGAAGAAGGAAAGATCGAACCTGTCACGATTCCGCCTGGAGAGACCTTATATCGCATCCTTGACCCTGGCTCATCGGACAACAGCATATGCTGGATGCGGAAGGCCGAGTTCGACAAACTCAAGAGCAAGGATGACTGGCGCAGAAAATTTGCGGTCTGGACTAATTGGAATGCCAACGGCGAGTATGTTACCTACACCGTGCCACCAGGCAAAGGCTTGCAGGTATGGGAAGGTGTAGTTGGAACGCAAGAACATGAACTTAACAAACTCTACAAATTGGAAGGCGGCGCTGTCCAAATCGTGCTTGATCCCACACTATTAAAAAAAGAGCACATGGGAAGGCGTCAATCTACGAACTGGGGCTACACTGACGACGAGTTTGGCGAAAAAACAGATTTGGTTGGTGTGCCAACCTTAGTTAATAATTGGCGCGAGAAAAAATAACTATGGCAACCCCACTAATACCGCAAGAAATTTATCTACTTGAACGTTACATCTCACTGGAACGCTTCGGCAAGATGTGCGATGCATGGCGTGACATGCTGAACTATACAGAGGATTTATTAGCCCGCTTTGTACAAAATTTGCCTCCGGATTACCGTAACCGCCCTTTGCCTGAACAGCCTGATATTGTCTGGGGAGAGAGAGTTCTGCCAAATTTCAGGGAAACGATGCAAATACTTGATGATGCCTACATCAAACTGTCGCATGGTGATTATGAAGCGCTTGGTCGTTCATGTGGGGTAAACAACGGCATCCGCGGACAGAGCGAATTCTGGTCAGGCTGGATGCACGAGGTCGAGCCGGGAGCAGAAGAAAAATACTATGAATTGCTATTTGAAGCAAAACGTTACGCCAAACCTATTGATATTACTTCTAGCGGTACTTGGGGACCAGGTGCACTCACTACTAATTACGACGAAGTTTTAAATGAACCACTCAACCCACCTTCATCCTGGCCGACATATCGCCTCAATCCACAGGTGAAGGTAAAGAGCGGCGACCGTACACCGCAAACCGGTTTTTATCTTCCCGATGTCGATCACGGTTTTCCGACATTGATGATTAAGTCGGATGATGATTTGCTAGGCGAAGCAAATGAAGCGATGGTTAAGCGTGCAGATGGAACCAAAGGTTATGTACCCGCCACATGGACACTAATCGAACGCGTAGCTGACGAAAGCGACATGTCCGCCGCACCTTCGCTTGTTGCGCCACAACGTCTGCGCGTCGATGCTGGCAAGCCTTGTCCACAAACCGGCTACTGGTTCACGCCAGCACAAATGAATTCCCGCCGCTATTTCAAGGAGGGTGACATCATGCCGAATACTGATTCGGAGTATGGCACCACAATATGGCAATGGGACAGCAACCAAAATTAACTCAAATTAACATCATTGCAATTTATTTACTATCGCACCGCTTGCAACAAAATGGTATAAATGTTGCCAATTAGAAGCAGCGGAGCACCCATGAAAGACGGCATCCCATTCGAGAAAACTTCAGTTGAAGAAGTACAGAACAGCACTTGGCAGGAACCTTCTCCGTCCAAATCGCTGGAAAAAAACTGGGGAACCCATCGTTTCCCTCTGAAACAGGAAAAGCCGGATATCAAACTGCTGACGCCATGGGTTCAGCAACTACCGCCGGAAGTACGTCCGCGTCAGCTCGTCATCCAATACGCCCGCATCGCCAATAAGCTGGCATCCTTATGGCCACATCCGATCGCTTGCGAAAAATACCTGAATCAGCTCATGATCGATGAGCGCGGCGACCGGCAGGGATTTCCTGCAGAGGTCGCTCTGGAACTGGCTGCGCTACAAGCGTATTTCGCAACCAATGTCATGGTTCATCACTACGATGTCTGGGGCGACCGCATCGGATAATACGGCTAGTTATTGCAGTTTGCCTGCCCGCTTCAGCCGATAGGTCAGTCCCTCGGCGATATCCTTATGCCCTTTATGCAGGGCGAAATCGAGCGCGTCCATGCCGCTCTCATTCCTGCTTGACAGATCCGCGCCGTTATCCAGCAGCAGCTTGACTGTCATGATGTGACCTTCGCCGGCAGCCATCATGAGGGGTGTGGTCTTGTTCGGAGAACGGGCATTGACGTCCGCCCCCTTTTTTATCAACAGTTGCGCGATATCGTTGCTGCCGCTCGCAGCGGCATAATGCAACGCGGTCCATCCAGACCGGTTGACTGCCGCGCCTCTGTCCAGCAGGGTTTCGACGGCGCTGCGGTTACCCTTGAACGCGGCAACCATCAGGGCAGTATCGCCGTTTCTTGCCGTGGCATTCAGCTTGATATCGGGAGCATTGACCAGCACGTTGAAAGCTTTCATCGCCCCCTCACGCACGGCGATGATCAAGCCATTCTCCCCGCGCGCTTCATCGACGAGGTTGGGGTCAAGTCCGCGTTTCAACAATGCATTCAGTTCCGAGGCATCGTCCGTTTTTACCGCCGTAAAAAAATCATCGAACGCTCCCGCGACAGAAATCGCAGGCAGGCAGCAAGCCGCCACCACCAACACACGCAAGCCACGCATCAAGGATGAATTAATGTTTTTCATGAATATTGAAGAGCCTGTAGAAATTGTCGGTAGTCTGGCGCGCCACCTCTTCAAGCGGCACGCCCTTGAGTTGCGCCAGGAATTCGGCGACATGCTTCACCCATCCCGGCTGATTCATTTTTCCGCGATACGGCACCGGCGCAAGGTAAGGCGAATCCGTCTCGATCAGCATTCTCTCCAAGGGCACCGCTTGCGCCACCGCCTGCAGTTCCTTGGCGCTCTTGAAGGTGACGATGCCGGAAAATGAAATGTAAAACCCCATCTCCATCGCCGCCTTGGCGACTTCAAGCGATTCGGTAAAACAGTGCATGACGCCGCCGACGCCGCCTGCCTCAGGACCGGCACCCTCTTCCCGCATGATGCGAATGGTGTCTTCCGATGCGGAACGGGTGTGAATGATCAATGGCTTGCCGGTCGCGCGGGAAGCGCGAATGTGGGTGCGAAAGCGTTCGCGCTGCCATTCGAGTTCATCGAGCGGCCCCTCCTGGCGGTAATAGTCCAGCCCTGTTTCGCCGATGGCGACGATTTTGGGGTGATCAGCAAGCCGGATGAGTTCGTCGACACTGGGCTCCGGCGTATCGGCGTAATCCGGATGCACGCCTACCGAGGCATAGACATGCGGATATTGCTCGGCCAGCTGGAGTACTTGGGGAAAATCCGGCAGGTCAACCGATACGCACAGCGCGGCCTTGACCTCGTTTTTCGCCATGGTGGCGAAGATTTCCGGCAAGCGCTCGGCCAGCTCGGGAAAATTGATGTGGCAATGGGAATCGATGTACATGGGCGTTATTGTACGCCCATGACAGACTGACAGGATTACAAGGTGTGAGTTGCCCGTGATGAACCAAGCGCGGCACCAAGCAGTTCCTCGATCCGCTGGCGCACCCTCGTGCCGGTTTCATCAGCAGGGAAATGCACGCCGATGCCCTGTGCCCGATTATTGTTGGCACCGGAAGGCGTCACCCAGGCGACCTTGCCGGCCACCGGGTATTTATTAGGATCATCCATCAAGGTCAGGATCAAATAGATTTCATCGCCCAGCTTGTAGTTTTTATTGGTCGGCACAAAAATGCCGCCATTTACTAGGAATGGCATGTAAGCGGCATAAAGCGCCGATTTTTCTTTGATACCCAGCGACAATACCGACGGCCTGGCAAGCGAGGCAGCGGAGCTGGCGGCAGGTGTCTCAGCCATGATGATCCTTTTCTTGTTGTATCAGGAATACAGTTTCGCGTAATCGAGCAACATGTCTTCGATGAACAGCTTGGGCGACAAGGGATGCTCGGCAATGGCACGACGCTCCTTGATTACCCTTAGCGCTTGCAGCAAAGACGGCACCTCTACCCGCCCGCTCAGCGCGACAAGCTCTTTCCGATAGCGCGGATAATACCGGATTTTCCCCGCAAGCTTGACAGAAAACAAGTCGTAAAGCCAGCGTTGCAACCATTCCACCTGTTGCGAAGGTGCGGTCTTTTGCAGGCGGTCAGCTGTTTTCAATGCGTCGTCCACTCCTGGCTTGGCCAGATGGCGCAGAAATTCATCCATGATTTCTCGGCTTTCGGACTGGGACATTTCCAAAGCGGCAAGTGGTGCTCCGCCCTGTTCGGCCAGCCAGATATCGGCATCAGCGACACCTTGGGCTTTCAGCCAACTTAGCGCCTCCTCGATTGGCGGCAGCGCCAGCCCAAATTTACGGCAGCGAGACAGGATAGTAGGCAGCAGACGGTCCAGGCTATTGGAAATCAGGATGAACACCGTATCGGGCGGAGGCTCTTCCAGGGTTTTCAGCAAGGCGTTCGCGGCGGCGCCGTTCAAGGCTTCAGCGGGATAAAGCAGCACCACGCGCTTACCCTGCCTGTGCGTCGAGACATTCATGAAATCGGCCAACGCGCGAATCTGGTCGATGCGGATATCCTTGGAAGGAGCCCGGGTCGATTTGCTGCCCTTTTTGGTTTCCCCATCGTCGTCCTCGCCTTCCGTCGCCGAGCCTTCTGCTTCATCCAGCGCCTCGGGCCTGACCCGGCGATAGTCGGGATGGTTATATTGGGCAAACCAGCCGCACGATGCGCATTCGCCGCATGCGTGCCCCGCCACATCGGGAGATTCGCACAACAAAGCTTGGGCAAAACGCTCGGCAAACAAGGTTTTACCGATCCCGGCAGGGCCATGAATAAGAATGGCATGCGGCATGCGTTCGCGTAACTGCTGCAGACGCTGCCATGCAGCCTCTTGCCAGGGGAATATATCAATACTCATTAATATTCAAATGCTTAAATTAAAAATCAAAGAATTTACTTTAATTTAAATCGTTTCTTTGATTCATTTAAATTCAGATACTTACAAGCAATTCTTTAAGTTGATTCTGAATATCCGGGATGCTCTTGGTCGAGTCAATGATGCGAAAACGTTCAGGAAATTGCCGTGCCCTGCCCAGGTAGGCTGCCCTGGTCGCCGCAAAAAACTCCGCTTTTTCCTGTTCAAATTTATCCGGTTCTCGGGCAGCATCCAGGCGAGCCCGCGCAACCTCCAGCGGGACATCGAACAGCAAGGTCAGGTCAGGCTGCAAATGCGGATGCACCCAGGCTTCCAGCGCTTCGAGCTTTTCGATCGGCAGCTTGCGCCCGCCGCCCTGGTAGGCAAACGATGCGTCGGTAAACCTGTCCGAAATGACCCATTTTCCCGCCGCCAGGGCCGGCTCGATAATTTGGGCGATATGTTCTCGTCGGGCTGCGAACATGAGCAAGGCTTCGGTTTCGAGATGCATGCGTTCATGCAGCAGGATTTCACGCAGCTTTTCGCCAAGGGTTGTGCCGCCCGGTTCGCGGGTCATGACCACATCGATATCGCGTGCGCGAAGCAGTTCGCTAACGAAAGCTATATGGGTAGATTTGCCAGCACCATCGATGCCTTCGAATGTAATGAATTTACCCTTGTTCAATTTTATTTCCGTTATCGCTGATATTTTCTGACTGCGCGATTGTGATCGTCGAGGTTAGTGGAAAAATGACTGCTGCCGTCGCCCCGGGAAACGAAGTAAAGCGCGTCCGTGCGGGCCGGGTTGAAGGCGGCTGCCAGGGCTGCTGCGCCGGGCAAGGCGATCGGCGTCGGCGGCAGACCGGCATGCACATAAGTATTGTACGGCGTGTCGGTTAGAAGATCTCGCTTGCGGATATTGCCGTCGAATTTTTCGCCGATACCGTAGATTACCGTGGGATCGGTCTGCAACAGCATGCCGCGCTTGAGGCGATTGACGAATACGGCAGCAATCATGCCGCGATCGGCTTCCGTGCCGGTTTCCTTTTCGATGATCGACGCCATGATCAGGGCTTCATAGGGCGATTTATAAGGAAGCGAAGGGTCGCGCGCGGCCCAGGCCCTGTTTAACCGCCGCAGGAGCTGGGCATGAGCCTGTTTATACACCTGAAGCTCGCTGGCGCCCTTGGCAAAGCGGTAGGTATCTGGGAAGAACAGGCCTTCGGCATACTTGTATCCCGGCGCGACTTTGGCAAGCAATTCCTGTTCGCTCATCGCTACGGTGTCATGTTTCAATCCCGCGTGTTCGGCGATTGCCTGGCGCATTTGACGGAATGTCCAGCCTTCGATGATGGCCACGGATTCCTGTGCAAACTCGCCGCGCACCAGTTGCTCAAGCAACCTGAGCGGCGTGGTGCCCGGTTTCAGCTCGTAATGGCCGGCCTTGATTTTTCCACCCTTGCCCGATAGGCGCGCCAGGATAATGAACAAATCGGGATTGATCGACACACCGGCATCGGCAATTTGCTTAGCCGAACTATTCACCCCGCTTCCCGGCTCGATGGCAAATTCCTTGATAGGCTGATTCGCCAGAAGGATCGCCGTGCGGGCCCAATATGCCATTCCGGCGCTTGCCAGCAGAATGAGAACGACGCCCAGTATCAGGAGCTTTTTAAAGAAACCCATGCTCGTTCGCTGCTTTTTACGTGCCACTTATTCCCCTTTTTGCCTGGAGTATTTCAGCCGATGGCTTTGCCCGTTCTGGCGTCTCCAACGAAAATTCTGCTACGCATCTATAATTAACCGCAGCCTTTTCCAATTATCGCCGAGCGAATGCGGAAAGGTATTAATGATAATCGTATTGGCGCGCATGCAAGCAGTAAGCGGGCGCAATTTTATCCTGACTGGTTCATGAATCTATGCATCCCTGGCAGCAATTTCTGACGGAACAAGGTTTTAGGTTTGCAGCGGAGGCCGCTCATGAAGCGATCGGCCCTGATCCGCTCGTCTGGTCGGAATCGGCCGCCGACGGCTTCGTTGCGCCGCTCACCGATCTTGGGCTCATCGCTTTTACCGGCGATGAGGCCGCCCATTTTTTGCATAACCAGCTGACAAACGATATCGAACATCTGGGCCCCGGAGAAGCGAGACTGGCCGCATACTGCTCTCCCAAGGGACGCATGCTGGCGAGCTTCCTGGCCTGGCGCACCGATGATGCGGTGATGCTTGAATTGCCGCGTGCGATTCAGCTACCCGTACAAAAGCGGCTGCAGATGTTCATCCTGCGTTCCAAGGTCAAGGTGGCCGATCGCTCGGACGAACTGGTAGTGCTCGGGCTCGGCGGCGCCAAGGCCGGTGCGGCGCTTGCAAGCCGGTTTGGCGAACTCCCGGCTACGCCTTATGCCAAGCTGGACAGCGAGGCCGGCACGCTGGTCCGCGTCGCCGACGCATTCGGCGCACCCCGCTACCAATGGATCACCTCGGTCGAACAGGCGCAGCAGGCATGGCCTGAGCTGGCCCGGACTTTACGTCCTGCTGGCACGTCGTTGTGGCGCCTTGCGGATATTCTCGCCGGCGTGCCACGGATTGTCGCCGCGACCCAGGAAAGCTTCGTGCCGCAAATGATTAATTTTGAAGTCATCGGCGGCGTCAATTTCAAGAAGGGCTGCTATCCCGGGCAGGAAATCGTCGCGCGCAGCCAATACCTGGGCAAACTCAAGCGCCGAATGAACCTGGCAACCGTTGATGCCGCCTCATTGACCGGTACGGTCGAGGCAGGCATGGAAGTCTTCACGCCGACCGATCCCGAACAGCCATGCGGCATGGTCGTCAATGCCGAGAGAAGTTCACCAACCGAGTTTGCGATGCTGGTGGAACTGAAGACTTCGGTGCTGGAGGCAGGCACGATCCATCTGGCGTCAGCCACGGGAGCGGTGCTGAATATTCAGCCTTTGCCTTACGCTATTCCCGATGCGGCCTGAACCTGTTCAGGACGTCACAAAATCGCCGCATTCAGGATATGCCATGGATTTGTACGTCTATTACCGCGTCGATTGCGCCCATGCCGAGCTGCTTTGCCAGCGAGTCATGGGCCTGCAGGCGGAACTGTCGCGCCGCTGCGGAGTCAGTGCCGCACTCAAGCGCCGGCCGGAAGCGAAAGACGGCCGGCACACCTGGATGGAAACCTACCTCAACATCCCTGACGGATTTGATGCGATACTGACGCAAACGGTTTCGCAATCACGAGTGGCAGAGCTGATCGACGGCGAGCGCCACACTGAGTATTTTATGGATATAACTACATGTGCCTGATCGTATTCGCTTGGCAAGTCATTCCCGGTACCCCTTTGATTGCCGCCGGCAACCGGGACGAATTTTATGATCGTCCTGCCCAGCCGGCCGACTGGTGGCCGGATTATCCGCATGTGTATGCCGGTCGCGACCTCAAAGGTGGCGGCACATGGATCGGCATTACGCGCGACAGCCGATTCGCCGCAATCACCAACGTGCGCGCTCCAGCCGAGATGAAAACCGACGCCCCGACGCGCGGCCGTCTGGTGGCAGATTACCTGGCCGGCGAATTCACCCCGGCGCAATACATCGAGAACATCGCTGCCGATGCCGACAAATACAACGGCTTCAACCTGCTGATCGGCGACCGCGAACAACTGATCTGGTATTCCAACCGGTCTGACGACGAACGGAATGGCAAGCCGCTTGCACCTGGCGTGTATGGCCTGTCCAATGCCGGCCTCGATTGCTGCTGGCCCAAGGTTGTGCGTACCAAGGCGCAGTTTGCCAGCCTGTTGTGTCAAGCGGCGCCGGAAGAACGTTTTTCGAAATGCTCACCGACACGACGCGCGCTTCGGATTGCCGCCTCCCGAAAACCGGCGTCAGCCTCGAACTTGAACGCCTGCTTTCGTCGGTGTATATCGAATCCGACAATTACGGCACGCGTTCGTCAACCGTGGTCAAGCTGGCGGCCAATGACGAGCCGATGCTCTGCGAACGTATGCTCAAGTAAATCGGCCATCGCTTCCGTACTTCCGATTACATCACATGCGTGCGTCAGGCAAGCCTGGCACGCATGTGGATATGCGGTATGCCTGCATCCGGAAATTCGTCCCCTTCCCGCTCGAAGCCGAACCGGGCATAAAATCCTTCGGCATGGGTTTGTGCATTGAGTCTTGCCTCAGGCAGGCCGCGTTTTCTCGCCGCATCCAACAGTGCTGAAAGTATCGCGCTGCCGACTCCCACGTCCCGCACGGCGCGCCGCACCGCCATGCGGCCAATGTGCCCATCCGGCAGCAGGCGTCCCGTAGCCAGCACATTGCCGGCACTGTCCAGCGCTACAGCGTGCAGCGAGACGGCATCCATGTCATCCCACTCCAGCTCGACAGGCACCTGCTGTTCGTTCAGGAAGACTTCGGTGCGAATGATCCTTGCCTTGGTGCCCAACGCATCCCAGTCACCCAGTTCGATCCGCCAGGCGTTCAACGGCTCCTTGTCGTTCATGGACAAGCCTCTCCTTTAGATTCGCTTCTACTTATTCGCCTTCAGACGAGCCTGCAGTAACTCCTTTGCGCGCGGTTCGACTTCCAGCGCGTCATGGGGATTGCGCTGCTGCAGAATATCTTCCATACGGGTTTGCACGGCATCGAGCATTTCCGGATGTGTATGGATATAGAATCGGCTGTCGCGAACGGCATCGAAGGTAATCTGCGCAACCTCGGCTGCCGACAATCTTCCCGAGCGAACCGCCTTGTCGGTCAGCAGGCGCGCCGCAACCTGGCTTGCGGTCGGTTGCGCGCTATTGCGCAAGGCTTGCGGGCGGCTTCGCTCCGACTTGTTGATCTTGGTCGGGACGTAGTGCGGGCAAAGCACGGAAGCGCCGATCGGTGCGTCCACCAGCCGCAAGTCGTGATAAAGCGTTTCTGACAGCGAGACCACGGCATGCTTGGTAACGTTGTAAGCACCCATGTTCGAGGCATTCAGCAAGCCGGCAACCGACGCGGTATTGACGATATGGCCTTCGTAGCCGGCATCTTGTGCAGCCGCTTGCAGCATGAGCGGCGTGAAAATGCGCACGCCATGAATCACGCCCTTCAGATTCACGCCGAGCAGCCAATCCCAGTCAGCTTCGCTATGTTCCCAGATCAGACCGCCGCAGCCGACGCCTGCATTATTGAAGAGCAAATGCACCGTGCCGTAACGCGCCATGACGGCATCCGCCAATGCCTGCACATCCGCAGCTTCGCTGACATTGCAGGTTTGCGCCAGCACGTCTGCACCTTGGCTGCGCAACTCTTTCTGCAAAGAGTCCAGTTCCGAAGTTTCGATATCGGCAATTGCCACTTTCATGCCCAGGCTGGCTGCCTTGCGGGCGAATTCCTGCCCGAACCCGCCGGCCGCCCCCGTGATGACCGCCACCCTGCCTGCAAATTCCTTCATCTATCGAATCCCTTTCAGGCGCGCGGCAGCTTTTTGGCGGCGTCAGCCCGCTTGAGGAACTTGAAGGTTCCCATTGCCTTGGCGACGAGCTTGTCGCCATTCCAGACTTCGCCTTCGCAAAAACACATCGTCGTGGAGCGATGCAGCGTTTTGCCCTTGGCGATAAGCCGCTCCCCCGGAATGCCGGCGGCTTGCATAAAACTCGTCTTCATCTCCACCGTGACGCTCGCCTGGATTTCCGGATTCAGCGAGCGGCCTGCCATGGCCATCGCCACGTCCAGCAAGGTCATGGTGAGCCCGCCATGGGCCACGTGCCAGCCGTTCATGTGGCGACGGTCGAGCGTCAAAGCCAGTTGCGCTTCGCCGTCGCCCATGCCGAGAAATTCGACGCCAAGGTCTTCAAGAAACGGAATGGTGTTCGGAAATGGCGTCGCCTTGGTAGTGGGATCCGTCATTTCCACTCCCGGTGTGCTGCGGTTCCATTGACCGTGGTATGACTCCAAGTTTGCTTCATTTTTTAACCTTTATGCCTCTCATTTTTGCCTGTGCCGACAGCTTGCGTTGCCTAAGGCATGAACTACTGAACTATGCTGCCGCATCCACGGCTACGCCTGAATTGCCCTACCTTTCACACCTTACTGCCGCATCGCAGGAAACCTCCTCAGAAAGCCGGAATTGTAACCGCCTCATCAAAATTTTTTCGTTGGGTCCCGAGCATTCTTTCCTTGGAAATGCCATGAAAAATTACACGCATCTCTAGAACTTTACTTGCAGTTACAATCGTCGACACTTATAAACCATTCGTCGCTTGCAATAGACACATACTCTTTCAGGTAACGAATATATACAATTTACCCTGTCCAAACCGATATGGTTTTGGTAAGGTTAAGTTGTTCATATTGCAAATTTTTTCGAAACTGTCATTTCATGATCAAGCAACGCCGGCTCGGCACTCCCTTATCCCATTCCGCAATCAAAGTCATGCTGCTCGGTGCTGGCGAACTTGGCAAGGAAGTTGTCATCTCTCTGCAGCGCCTTGGAGTTGAAGTCATCGCCGTCGACCGTTATGAGAACGCGCCGGGACACCAGGTGGCGCACCGTGCGCATATCATCGACATGACCGATGGCGCGGCGCTAACTGCCTTGATCGAAAGCGAACAGCCGGACCTGGTGGTGCCGGAAATCGAGGCGATTGCCACCCCGGCGCTGATGGAACTTGAGAAAGCCGGCAAGGTCACCGTCATCCCGACCGCGCGTGCCGCCTGGCTGACCATGAACCGCGAAGGCATCCGTCGGCTCGCCGCGGAAGAACTGGGACTTCCGACATCCCCTTACCATTTCGCCAGCAGCCTGGAGGAATTGCAGGCTGCCTGTGCCGAGATCGGTTTTCCCTGCGTGGTCAAGCCGGTCATGTCCTCGTCCGGCAAGGGTCAATCCAAACTCGACAGCGCCGCCGATGTCGAGACGGCATGGCAGTATGCCGCCTCGGGAAGCCGTGTCGACGCGGGGCGCGTGATCGTCGAGGGGTTCGTCGATTTCGATTATGAGATCACCCAACTGACCGTGCGCGCGCTCGATGGCGAGGGCGCGCTTGTCACGCAATTCTGCGAACCGATCGGCCATCTGCAGGTGCACGGCGACTATGTCGAGTCCTGGCAACCGCATCCGATGCCGCCGCTGGCGCTGCAACGCGCGCGCGACATTGCTCGTGCCGTCACCGATAACCTGGGCGGGCTCGGAGTGTTCGGCGTCGAACTGTTCGTCAAGGGCGACATGGTGTGGTTTTCCGAAGTCAGTCCCCGTCCGCACGACACCGGCATGGTGACCATGGCAAGCCAGCGCCAGAGCGAATTCGAATTGCATGCCAAGGCGATCCTGGGCTTGCCTGTCGATACGACCCTGTCCTCGCCGGCCGCATCCGCGGTGATCTATGGCCAACTGGAAGAACCGGCAATTGCCTTCGAGGGCGTGGCTGCGGCGCTGGCTCTGCCTGGCGTCGATATCCGTCTGTTCGGCAAGCCACAGTCATTCGCCCGCCGTCGCATGGGTGTCGCGCTGGCCACCGCGGACGATATCGAAAGCGCGCGCACGATTGCGCGCCAGGCGGCCCAAACCGTCAAGCCGGTATCCGCTTAGCATGAGATTGCCGCTGCTTCGTTCAACTAGCGCCGTCACGACATGCGAGGTATTCCGCGTCGCCTCGCTGTTCTTTTACATCATCCTACTGGCGCATCTGACGATGACCGGCTCGCTCAGCCTGGCGTTATCCAGCGCCAGCAGACTTGCGCTGGGCTTGTTGCTGCCGCTATCCCTGTTGTCGCTCTTCCGTTTTCTGCGTCCGGGTGCCATCGCATCTCGTCAGTGGCTCAACCTTTTTGAAATGGGCGTGGTCATGCTTGCCGTGTCGCTGCTGGTGCTCGACCGCAGCCTTCCGCTCATTGGCCTGCCTTGGCTGATCGCGGTAGCTGGCGTCTTCATGCTGCCGCTTGAATCGGGCACAGCCCTTGCTGCCGCCTGCACGATCGTTCTACTTAGCATGATATTGGGCAGCAAGCTCAACATGAGTCTGAGCGAGTGGCTGCCGCATGTTTACGCCACATTGTTCGTCGGACTGCTTGCGCGCCTGCTCGACCGCACGCTCAAGCAGAATGCCCAGGCGCTGGAGCAGGCAAAGCTCGACCAGCGGCGCTTCGATGCCATTGCCCGCGCCACCCGCCATGTCATCATGATCGTCGATGCCAGATTCCAGATCATGTACGTCAACCCGGCCATCCAGGAAATTACCGGCTACACGGAAGACGAAATGCGCAACCTGACCATCAAGGATGTCAACCATCCGGACGATGTAACGGGCCGACGTGAAAAGCTTCGCTACCTGCGGGACAATCCCGGCAGCAGTATCTTTTCGCGCCATCGCACTCGCCACAAGAATGGAAACTGGGTATGGGTAGAGGCACGCGGCTATAACCTGCTACAGGACCCGGCGATCAAAGGCTTGGTATTCAGTGTCGAAGATATCAGCGAACGCATGGCATATGAAGTCAAGCTTGAGCATCAGGCCATGCACGACCCACTGACCGGCTTGCCGAACCGCCGCCATGTGCTTAAGAGGCTGGGCATCGCAATCGACGCCCACCAGGAAAACGGTGCCAGGCTGGCTGTTCTGGTTTGCAACCTGGATTTTTTCAAGAGCCTCAACGATATCCACGGGCACGATTTCGGTGACCGCTGCCTGCTTGAACTGACGCGCCGAATCGTGGCGGAACTACCCTCTTCTGATTTCATCGCCCGTTTCGGCGGCAACGAGTTTGTCGTATTGACGGATGCTGATCTGGCCGAGGCAAAAATTAAAGCCGAAACCTTGCTGGCGGCCGTGTCGCAACAATTTGTTGTAGACGACGTCATCGTCAAGATTCAGGCCAGCGTGGGGATCGCTTTCGTCAACAGTACGCATAAGACCCCTTCTGCCCTGCTGCGTGATGCCGATGCCGCGATGTATCAGGCAAAAGAGCGTGGCCGCAATCGTGTCGAAATCTTCGACGCCGCGCTGCAGCATCTCCATACACGGCGCGCGCAGCTCGACGTCGCCTTGCGATTTTCAATGGAACGAAACGAACTGTCGCTGCATTATCAACCGAAGGTGTCGCTCGAGGATGGCTCGATCAAGGGATTTGAACTTCTGCTGCGCTGGCATCACCCGGAGCATGGCGAAATCGCGCCGCAGGAATTCATCCCCATCGCCGAAGCTTCCGGCGTGATCGTTCCGATCGGACTATGGGTGCTGGAAATGGCTTGCCTCCAGGTGCGCAGTTGGTCGGCGCTTCAGGATACTGTCGCCCCAACCATCGCCGTCAATGTCTCCATGCGCCAATTGCTGCAATCATCATTTTTGCAGGATGTCGCCGCCATCCTGGAGCGCACGGGAGCTGCTCCGTCATCGATCGAACTGGAGCTCACCGAGACATCGGCCATGGCCAATCCCTTGCAGACGGTGGAGACGCTGTTGCTGCTCAAGCAGATGGGATTCCGCCTGGCTCTCGATGATTTCGGCACCGGGTACTCATCTTTAGCTTATTTGCAAAAGCTGCCGCTTGACGTTCTCAAAATCGACAAGGCCTTCATCAATGGACTGTGCAGCAATTCCGGCGACGCCGAAATCGTGCGCCTTATCCTGGCTTTGGCCCATACGCTGAAACTCGAAACGGTCGCCGAAGGCGTCGAGACCGAAGAGCAGGCGACACAACTGCTGCGCATGGGATGCCACCTTGCGCAAGGCTATGCATTTTCGCGCTCGCTATCGGCGGATGAAGCGGAACAGTTGCTGCGGACCGAAGCTGTCGCGACCTTCGAAGCCTGTTAAGGCTCCAGCCGCAAGCTGCCAAGGCGGCCTTCTTCCACTTTTTCCCGCGCGGTCGGCATCGGCAGGTATTCAGCTTTGGCCCAACGCTCCGCCAGGTTGGCGTACAGGGGCGAAAATACGTTGCCTGATTGGCCGGTCGAAATCATGAACCGTGAATTCTCGAAGTCACCCAGGTCATAGAGCGCCCGCAGTCCGGCGCCATGGTGATTGGCGAAAGGTGCAGCTTCGTCACGCGGACTGTTGCGTCCCGCATTGACGCTGAACGTGTCGCCGGACGTGGGCACTTCAATATTGAACAGCCTTGACAAGCCACTGACCTTGCCGAAGGGGCGATGCGAGGATACCGCAACATGCGCCCTGCCCCAGCGCCATTCTCGCATATCCTCGCCGTAGCGTGTCTCCAGTTCGTCCAATGCCGTGCGCAGGGCTACTGGCAGCAAAGCCTGGCACGCCTGACTATCGGCAGCGCTTGCCTGTTGCGCCGTCCTTGCGGCGGAAGGGGACGCAATTTTGAGACACCACCGGCTCTGTCCATCCTTGTTACGCAAGACATTCAACATCGCCTGCTGGATGTTCCGGTATTCCCAGTATTCCTTGAACAAATCCTCGCCTACCTCATCGGCGAAGATCTGCCGCGACAATTCGCGCAGCCAGGCGGTGGCGATCAGCGGCTCCGGGCGGTCGGCAGCCATGTGGCCATCCCATTTCCCCAGCAACTCCATGGCCTGCCTGCTTCGATTGTCGTCCACTTTTACCTGCAGCAGGATCGGCAGCAGATCGTTGACGGCCGGCGACAGGTCATCGCGCTGTATCGCCGCAAAACTATCCAGGTCATGCTTCGGCTTTACCACGAGCAGATCGTTGATGCGATGTGCGCGATAAGGCAGCGACCATTCGCTCGTGATGAAATACGGATAGCCATCATCGACGATTTTCTGATTCGCGGTCATTACCTGGCCTGATGCCGGGTTGTACTGGCGCGGCAAGCCGCTGAAGGGAATGAAGCCGTCCCAATCGTAGCGGCTATCCCAACCGGGCGCCGGCACCAGTCCCTTGAGATCGTTTTCCTTCTTGCGAATCGGTACGCGACCAGGCGCCAGCAAGCCGATATTGCCGTCGACATCGGCATACGCAATGCTTTGCTGGGGCGCGCCAAAATCTTTCGCCGCATTGACGAATTCCTGCCAGTTGCGCGCCTTGTTCAGATAAAGCCCCGCCTGCAGGGTCAGGTCATCCGGCCGCAGCGCGGTCCATGCAAAGGCAATGACGTATTCCTTTGATTCCAGTGGTGCCTTGTCCAGCACCGGCAAGGCGCCGCTGATGACCGGGCCATGGCGCGTTTCGCGCGCTTCCAGGCGCACATCGGCTTGCCCTTTGACCTTGATGGTTTCCGTACGCGTCTTGAAATCGCTCCAGCCTTGCGGCGTCTGGTACTGCCGCGGGTTATCCCGGCGAACGCGTTCGATATATAAGTCCTGCACGTCCGGCGCGGTATTGGTAAATCCCCAGGCGATCCGGTCGTTCCGGCCCAGCACAACCACCGGAAGTCCGGGAATGGTGGCGCCGATCACGTTCAGGCCGGGGGCGGACAGATGCGCCAGGTACCATAGCGAAGGCGCCGTCAGGCCAAGGTGCGGGTCATTGGCGAGCAGCGGCTTGCCGGAGCTCGTACGGCTGCCTGCCAGTGCCCAGTTATTCGAGCCCATGCCGTCCACATACGATGGCGGCGCGATCTGCGCCACTGCGTCCAGTTCATTCGTTACGCCTGCGAGCTTGCGATAAAAATTCGTGTAATCCGCGGTCACCAACGGCCTCTCGCCCGGATATGGCGCCAGAAACTCATTGATTTGCGTAAGCGACAAGCGCTGCGCCAGCCGCATGCGCAATAATTCCTGCGTCCAGTTGGCGCCGAGATCCCAGGCCATCATGGTTTGCCAGGCGATCGAATCCGCCGGCTGCCACTCTTCCGGGTCGGCCGTGCCGGTCAGGACGAATTCGGGTGGCAACGGCCCCTTTCTGGTGGCGCGATAGGCGTTGATGCCGGCAGCATAGGATTGCAGCATGGCGCGCGCTTCCGGCGCCAGCCTGGCATAGATTTGTTCCGCATTGCGTCGCACGCCGAGCGTACGCAGGAAGCGGTCGGTCGGCATGGCTTTTTCACCAAGTATTTCCGCAATGCGCCCGGCAGGAATCCTGCGATGCATTTCAAGTTGCCACAACCGGTCCTGCGCGTGCACGAATCCGAGCGCGAAGTAGGCATCGCCCGGTGAGGCCGCATAGATGTGGGGAATGCCATTCTTGTCCCGCACGATATCCACCGGCGATGCCAATCCGGATAGCTGTAGTTGCCCGTCGATCTGAGGCTGGCTTGCGCTTCTGTACCAAAGCACCCCTGCTCCTACTACCGCTATGATGACAAGCAAACTGACAGCGACCCAGATTAAAATTTTGCGCATGCTGATGATCTCGAATATTTATTAGCATTTCATCCATGTAACAGCCTAGCATAAGCCTAATTTGCTGACATGACGCTGCATACTCGTGGCAAAAGGTCTATAGTTACGGCAACCTAATCCGCAGAAGATACTCCATGAAATTCGATGTCGCCATTCTCGGCAGCGGACTGGCAGGCTTGTCGGTCGCGCTCCATCTGGCAAAAACCCGCAAGGTTGCCGTCATTTCCAAGCTGTCCCTGCTCGACGGCGCCAGCAACTGGGCACAAGGCGGGATTGCCGCCGTGCTCGATTCCGGTGATAGCCATGAACAGCATATAGCCGATACGCTCGTGGCCGGCGCCGGCCTGTGCGACGAACCGGCCACCCGCTTCATCGTCGAGCACGGCCGTGCCGCCATCGAATGGCTCATCGAACAGGGCGTGCCGTTTACGCGAGACGAAGAGGCCGAGCTGGGCTTTCACCTGACGCGTGAAGGCGGCCACAGCCAGCGCCGCATCATCCATGCCGCCGACGCCACTGGCCATGCCGTGCAAGTGACGCTGGAACAAAAGGTACGCAATCATCCGAACATCACGTTGCTGGAAAATCATTTCGCCATTGATCTGATCACTTCTGACAAGATCAAGCTCGACTCCGGCGGCACGCGCTCCTGTCTTGGCGTCTACGTGCAGGATACGAAGACTGGCAAGGTGCACACCATTGCCGCCGACCAGACCGTGCTGGCAACAGGCGGTGCCGGCAAAGTTTACCTCTACACCACCAACCCCGACACCGCCACCGGCGACGGCATCGCCATGGCCTGGCGCGCCGGCTGCCGCGTGGCCAACATGGAATTCATCCAGTTCCATCCGACCTGCCTATACCATCCATTCGCCAAGTCCTTCCTGATCAGCGAAGCGGTCCGGGGCGAAGGTGGCATCCTGCGGCTGCCGAAGGAAGCCGGCGCGCAGGCTGGTTACCGCTTCATGCCCGATCACGACCCGCGTGCCGAACTGGCGCCGCGCGATATCGTGGCGCGGGCAATCGACTTTGAAATGAAAAAGCGCGGTCTGGATCATGTCGACCTCGACATCACGCATCAGAGCTCGGAATTCCTGATGCACCATTTCCCGACGATCTATGCGCGTTGCCTGGAGTTGGGAATCGACATCACGACCCAGCCGATTCCGGTAGTGCCGGCTGTGCATTTCACTTGTGGCGGCGTGGTGACCGATCTGGCAGGCCGCACCGATGTGAAAGGCCTCTACGCCGTCGGCGAAACCGCCTACACGGGATTGCATGGCGCTAACCGCCTGGCCAGCAATTCGCTTCTCGAATGTGTAGTGTTAGGCCGGGCAGCGGCAACCCATATTGAACAGCAACCGTCGACAACACCTGTCGCCTTGCCCGATTGGGATGAAAGCCGCGTGACCAATGCGGATGAGGAAGTCGTCATTACGCAAAACTGGGATGAGCTGCGCCGCTCGATGTGGAACTATGTCGGTATCGTCCGCACCACCAAGCGCATGGAGCGTGCCCAGCACCGCATCCGCATGCTGAAGGAAGAAATCGATGAGTATTACACGAACTTCCGCATCAAGCCGGACCTGCTGGAACTGCGTAATCTCGTGGATGTCGCATCGCTGATCGTCAAGAGCGCACTCGCCCGCCGCGAAAGCCGAGGCTTGCACTTCAGCCGCGATTATCCGGATACCTTGCCGAAAGCCTTGCCGACCGTGCTGACGCCAAAACGCCGGCGTTGATCCCGGCTTCAAGTCACAGAAAAAAATTAAGCCGGGAGAGGCAATGCCAAACCCGGCTTAATACTAAGTATGAAAATTTCTTAGATAATCCGCAGCGAATAATCCGTCGCCTTGACATCCTTGGTCAGGCTGCCAATCGAAATTCGGTCCACGCCGGTTTCCGCAATGGCGCGTACGCTATCCATGTTCACGCCACCTGATGCTTCCAGGATCGCCCTGCCCGCAGTCAGCGTGACAGCGGTGCGCATCATGTCGAGATCAAAATTATCCAGCAAAACAGAAGTTGCGCCGGCTTCAAGAGCGGCCTTCAATTCGTCGAGATTTTCCACCTCGATCTGGATCGACACCCCAGTGTTCAGGGCATGTGCCGCCTGCATCGCTGCAGTCACGCCACCTGCCGCGGCGATATGGTTTTCCTTGATCAGGATGCCGTCATAGAGCGCCATGCGCTGGTTCTTGCCGCCACCCACGCGCACCGCGTATTTCTGCGCCAGCCGCAGTCCCGGCAAGGTCTTGCGAGTGTCCAGGATCGCCGCCCTCGTTCCGGCGATGACATCGACGTAACGGCGCGTGGCACTGGCCACACCGGAGAGCAATTGCAGGAAATTCAGCGCCGGCCGCTCGGCGGTCAGCAAGGCGCGGGCAGGCGCTTCAATCACGCAGACAACGCTGTCCGCCGCCATCAGATCGCCTTCAGCATATTTCCAGTCGATGACGATACGCGCATCCAGTTCTTTCATCACACCTTCGAACCAGGGCGCGCCGCACAGCACTGCCGCTTCACGCACGACGACATGCGCCTTGACCCAGTCATTTTCCGGGACCAGCTTGCCAGTGACGTCGCCGGTGCCGACGTCCTCGCTAATGGCAGCCGCGATATTGGCTTCGAAATCCGCTGCCAGCAACGGGTCGAATGGAGCGAAAGGATTTTTCAAGGTGCTCATGCAGGTCCGATTCCAGAAAACAGTTGTTGTTCTTTAGCGAGGTCGCCGGAGGGGCGCACGTTGGCTTTCTTCTTTGCCGCGAAATCCAGCATGCGGTCGATACAGACATACGCCTTGCGCCCAGTTTCCGGATCGACATGGATTTCGTTACGTCCGGTTTCCAGGACTTCGGCGAGATTACGCAAGCCATTCATGGCCATCCACGGGCAATGCGCGCAGCTCTTGCAGGTGGCGCTATTGCCAGCCGTCGGCGCGTCGTAGAAGACCTTGCCGGGAGCCGCGGCCTTCATCTTGTGCAGAATGCCGTTATCGGTGGCAACGATGAATTCTTTGGCATCCAGCGACTGGGCGGCGGCGATCAGCTGCGAAGTCGAACCGACCACATCAGCCTGCGCCACCACGGCTTCCGGCGACTCGGGGTGCACCAGGATCTTGGCGTTGGGATGCTCTTTTTTCAGCAATTCCAGCTCGACGCCCTTGAACTCATCGTGCACGAGACAGGAGCCTTGCCACAGCAGCATGTCGGCGCCGGTCTTCTTCTGGATATAACTGCCCAGATGCTTGTCCGGAGCCCACAGGATTTTCTTGCCCTGCTTGTGCAGATGCTCGACGATATCCAGGCCGATCGAAGATGTCACCATCCAGTCGGCGCGCGCTTTCACCGCCGCGCTGGTATTGGCATACACTACGACCGTGCGATCGGGATGGGCATCGCAGAAGGCGGCGAATTCATCCGCCGGGCAGCCAAGATCAAGCGAACAGGTCGCATCCAGGTCCGGCATCAGGATGGTCTTTTCCGGACTCAGGATCTTGGCAGTCTCGCCCATGAACTTCACGCCCGCGACAACCAGTGTCTTGGCCGGATGGTCGCGCCCGAAACGTGCCATTTCCAGCGAGTCGGAAACGCAGCCGCCGGTTTCCTCGGCCAGATCTTGCAGGTCGGCATCGACATAGTAATGCGCCACCAGCACGGCCTGTTTTTCCTTCAGCAGCTTGCGGATCTTATCCTTCAGCGTTGCCTTTTCTTCCAGCGACGGCGAATCGGGCACCTTGGCCCACGCATTGGCGACACAACTGGTGCCGCTTTCCATTTGCGGCCGTTCGAATTCAACGGTTTTGATCAGAGTTTCCATGCTCTTCCTGAAAAAAGCCCTGCAGCACGCTGCACAAGAATGAGATTATAAATCCAGATGCAGATGAGGCCATGCACTCAAAAAACGATGACAAGTTGCCAAGTGATTAGCGCATCCTGTTGCCAGCTTTTTACTCACGTGTCCCCACGACTACGCTTATAAAAAAACGCAGCCCGGCAATTTGCCTGGACTGCGTTTCCATTCACCTTGCCTATCCTTATTCGATACCCTGGCTTGCCAGATACTCCTCGTACGTCCCGCGGAAATCGATGACCTCTCCATCCTTGACCTCGAGGATGCGCGTCGCCAGCGACGACACGAATTCACGGTCATGCGAAACGAAGATCAGCGTCCCGGCATACTTGTCCAGCGCGATATTCAGCGACTCGATGGATTCCATATCCATGTGGTTGGTCGGCTCATCCAACAGCAAGACATTATGTCGGCCCAGCATCAGCTTACCGTACATCATGCGGCCCTTTTCACCACCGGAAAGCACCTTGACCGACTTTTTCACATCGTCGCCGGAAAACAGCAGACGGCCGAGCATACCGCGCACGGCCTGATCGTCATCGCCTTCCTGCGTCCATTGCCCCATCCAGTCGGTCAGGTTCTTGTCGGCAGCAAATTCCTCGGTCGGGTCTTGCGGCATATAGCCGACATTGGCGTTCTCCGCCCACTTGGCGATGCCGCTGTCGGCCTGCAGGCCGCAGATATCCGGTCCGCCGATCGATCGCAGCAGCGTGGTCTTACCGGCACCGTTGGCGCCGATGATGGCAATCTTCTCGCCTGCTTCAACCAGGATGTTGAAATCCTTGAAAATCTGCCGATCGTAAGCCTTGGACAGGCCTTCCACCTCGACAGCCTGCCGGTGCAGCTTCTTTTCCCCTTCAAAGCGGATGAAAGGATTCTGCCGCGACGATGGTTTGAATTCCTCGATCTTGATCTTGTCGATCTGCTTGGCGCGTGAAGTTGCCTGGCGTGCCTTGGACTTGTTGGCCGAGAAGCGCCGCACAAATTCCTGCAATTCGGCCACACGTTCCTTGGCCTTCGCATTGGCGGCCGCGCGCTGCTCCAGCGCCTGCGCCGACGCCAGCATGTAGTCGTCGTAATTGCCCGGATAGATCTTCAGCGTACCGTAATCCATGTCCGCCATGTGCGTGCACACCTGGTTCAGGAAGTGACGGTCATGGGAGATGATGATCATGGTGGAATTGCGCTCATTGAGCACGTCTTCCAGCCAGCGGATGGTATGGATATCGAGGTTATTGGTCGGTTCGTCCAGCAGCAGGATATCCGGATTCGAGAACAGCGCCTGCGCCAGCAGCACGCGCAGTTTCCAGCCCGGCGCGACATTGCTCATCGGACCATTGTGCTGCTCGATTGGCACGCCGACACCCAGCAATAGTTCGCCGGCGCGCGCCTCGGCGGTATAACCGTCATACTCGGCGAATTTGGCTTCCAGGTCGGCTGCCTTCATGTAATCGTCGTCAGTGGCGTCCGGATTGGCATAGATCGCATCGCGCTCAGTCATCGCCGCCCACATTTCGGTGTGGCCCATCATGACCACATCCAGCACGCGCATCTCTTCATAGGCGAACTGGTCCTGACGCAGCTTGCCGAGGCGCTCATTCGCGTCGAGCATGACGGTGCCGGAACTCGGCTCCAGGTCCCCACCCAGAATTTTCATGAAGGTGGACTTGCCGCAACCGTTCGCACCGATCAGGCCGTAACGATTGCCTTCGCCGAATTTAACGGAAATGTTCTCGAACAGCGGCTTGGGGCCGAACTGCATCGTGATGTTTGCGGTAGAAAGCACTGGTGAAAACCTTTAATAAGCAAAAATGAAGCACAAATGGATTAACCCGCCATTTTACCATCGCGAGGAGTCGCCGGCAGCATGCCGACTATTGAGCGTCCGAAAGGGAATGCCGGCGCGGGCCGTCGACTGAAGCTTGCGCCGGAAACTGCCTGAGAAACTAGCCCGCCAGCACCGGATACTCGGCGAGCTGCAGCCGGAACGTATTCTTCTCCGACACCAGCTGAGCACGAGAGCCGACCGGCAAGGTCAGCTTGTCGGCGCAATGCCCGAACGGCAAGCCGGTCAGGATAGGCGTCGCCACGCGCGAGCGGATGTAGGCCAGCATGGCATTGAAATCATAGCCATTGTCGTATTCGCTCAGGCGATAGGCGGAAAAGTCGCCCAGCAGGATCGCCTGCTGCCTGGCCAGCACGCCGGCATGCAGCAATTGCACGAGCATGCGCTCGATGCGGTAGGGATGCTCGTTGACGTCCTCGATGAACAGGATGCCGCCCTCGATCCGCGGAAAATACGGCGAGCCCAGCAAATGCGTGAGCATTGCCAGGTTACCGCCCCACAGCACGCCCTCCGCTTCAATGCAGGGATTGTTCGGCGTGTGTGCCATCAGTGTCAGGCCCGGCCGGGTCAGGATTTGCCAGAAATGCGACAGCGTGTAGTCGCTCGGCCGCTCACAGCCGAAATCTCCGCACACCATCGGCCCGGCGAAACTCACCTTACCGGTTGCCGCCAGCAAGGCCATGTGGAAGACGGTGAAATCGCTGTAACCGACGAACAGCTTGCCGCTATTGGCAAGGAAATCGAAGTCCAGCATAGGCAGGATGCGCGACAAACCGTAACCACCGCGCAGAGCCATGACGATCTGCACGTCCGGATCGTCGGCGGCAGCATGCAATTGCGCCACGCGCGCCATGTCGATGCCACCGAAGCGCTGGTACTTGTCCGCCGGGTCGTAATAATTGTGTACCAGGCAGTTCTGCTGTTCCAGCCGCTTGATGCCGCGCGCGAGCGCCGCCTCGTCCGGCGGATAACCGCCCGGCGCCACGATGGCGATACCTGTGCCTGGGGGAATGACAAAATCGGCTTGGCTCATTCACACTCCATCCGTCAATGCCGTTTTTTGCTGCGCCGCGCGCCGCTCGGCAAAAAAATCCTTCAGCAGCTGGCCGCATTCCAGCGCCAGCACACCACCGACCAATTCGGTATGGTGATTCAGCTTTTCCTGCTCAAACAAGTTGACCACGGAACCGCACGTGCCCGTCTTGGGGTCTGTCGCGCCAAACACCACGCGGCTCAATCGCGCGTGCATCATGGCGCCGGCGCACATCGCGCAGGGTTCCAGCGTCACGAAGAGTTCACAGCCCGGCAGGCGGTAATTGCCGAGGATCGATGCGGCTGCGCGCAAAGCCATGATTTCCGCGTGCGCGGTCGGATCGTGCGTGCCGATCGGCTGGTTGAAGGCGGTGGCGATCACCTTGTCTTCATACACCACCACCGCGCCGACCGGCACTTCGCCCAGGGTCCATGCATTGTGCGCCTGGTCGAGCGCCTGGCGCATGTAGATCTGGTCGCGCATGCTTATTCGGTAATCTCGGCCCAGCAGTTGGGCGTCTCATGCAAGACCAGCTTGTGCAGGCGCAGGCCGGTGCCGTAGCGGTCCTGGTAAGCTGGCTTGAGAATATTGAAGGCGGTTTGGGCCAGATTCTCGACAGTCGGAATGCTATCGATGATGACTGTCTTGTGTCCCTCCAGGGCTTCCAGGAAGTCCCGCACTTTTTCATCCTTGGCATACACCAGGAAAGCATGATCCCAAACGTCGACCAGGTGCTGCTTGGCCAGCGCCTTGACGTCGGAAAAATCCATGATCATGCCCTGGTCGGAGCTGCCCTCTTCCTTGATGACTTCACCGACCAGAGTGATTTCCAGGGTATAGCGGTGCCCATGCAGATTGCGGCATTGGCTCTTATGATCGGGAATCCGGTGACCGGCATCGAATTCCAGCTTGCGGGTAATCGTCAGCATTAAAAATCTTAACTTAAGGGATTTGCAGCAGTTTATGCGTTTGCAGGCTGAGTTTCCAGCGGGGATTTGCCTTGCAGGTTTCGATTGCCAGCCTGGTATTGGCTTCCTTGTCAGGGCCGTCCATCGGCTGCACATAGTAATGATCGAACTCCAGCCGCTCGTATTCTTTCAGCGACTGTGCCGCTTGTGGGATAACCACTTTCAATTCGTTGCCGCGCTTAACAACCAGCTCCGAACCCATCTTGGGGCTCACGCACACCCAATCGACACCTGGCGGCACCGGCAAGGTGCCATTGGTTTCAATGGCGATCTCGAAACCTGCGGCATGCATGGCATCGATCAGCGCAGCGTCCAGTTGCAAGAGCGGCTCGCCGCCGGTGAAAACGACGTACTTGCTGGCTGTATAAGTCGACGGCCACAAACCGGCAATCGTGTTGGCAAGCCGAGCCGCATCCGGAAATTTTCCGCCTCGCTCGCCATCCGTTCCGACGAAATCGGTATCGCAAAATTTGCACACAGCGCTGGCGCGGTCGCTTTCCCGGCCCGACCACAGGTTGCAGCCCGAAAAACGGCAAAATACGGCGGGACGCCCGGCATGCGCACCTTCGCCCTGCAAGGTATAGAAAATTTCTTTGACGCTGTAAGTCACGGGAAAACTGTCTTTTCAATAGCGGCAAGTTTCAATTCGGACTTGAGCGCCCGCTTCCTGCCTGGGGGATGGATTATACCTGTCCTCGTCCCCTCATTCCTTTCAATGGGAAATTTACGAAGCAGACGGGATTATTGATATCGAAAAAAATAATATCCGGTTACCGGCTGCGATCGCGCCCCTGAAACCGGATATCAGATTACAAAAATTAAAACGAAGTTTGAAAAATTATGACTTCACGACTGTCAATTTGCCTTTCATGACCGTCGAATGACCGGGGAATGAGCAAAAGAAAGTGTAATCGCCATCCGGCTTGAGCTTGCTTGCGTCAAAGCTCACGGAATCCGATTCGCCTCCGCCGACCACCTTGGTATGGGCAATCACGCGATTGTCCCCCGGCTTGACATAGTCCTTATCCAGGCCAGCAGTAGTACCGTCATTGACCACGCCCTGCATATCCGCCGTCTTCGTCGCTACCCAGTTATGCCCCATCGAAGCTTTGGGAAGCTTGCCGGTATGCTTGAGAGTGACGGTGAACTTTTTGCAGCTTTGTGGAACATCGATGCTTTTCTTATTGAATTGCATCGCATCGTTTCCTTCGATTTCCACATTACACTGCGCGGCCAACACCGGCCCGGCCAGCCCTGAAAACAAGAGAAGCACCGCGATTTTTCCAGTCTTCATTACGATCTCCTTCATTAACAGAATGAGCACGTAATTCTAGACCTACAACGCGAGCCAGGCACACTCACAGCAAAAATAAACTATTTCAAATCAACAACTTAGAAGCGAACCACATTCAGCAGCTCGCTTCACCGGATGTCTTATTCCCACTCGATCGTGGCAGGCGGCTTGCCCGAAATATCGTACACCACACGGTTCAAGCCTCGCACTTCATTGATGATGCGGTTGGATACCCGTCCCAGCAAATCGTGCGGCAAATGAGCCCAGTGCGCCGTCATGAAATCCAGCGTCTGCACCGCGCGCAGTGCCACCACGTACTCGTAAGTTCGGCCATCGCCCATGACGCCGACCGACTTCACCGGCAGGAATACCGCAAACGCCTGGCTGGTCTTGTCGTACCAGGACTTGCCCTCCTCATCCACGGTCTTGCGCAGCTCTTCAATGAAGATCGCGTCGGCGCGGCGCAGCAGGTCGGCATATTCCTTTTTCACTTCGCCCAGGATGCGCACGCCCAAACCCGGCCCCGGGAAGGGATGGCGATACACCATTTCGTGCGGCAGGCCCAGCGCCACGCCGAGCTTGCGCACTTCATCCTTGAACAGCTCGCGCAGCGGCTCCAGAAGCTTCAGATTCAGCGTTTCCGGCAAGCCGCCAACGTTGTGGTGGCTCTTGATGGTATGGCCCTTCTTGCCCTTGCCGGCGGACTCGATGACGTCCGGATAGATGGTTCCTTGCGCCAGCCACTTGGCTTTGCTCAGCTTGCCGGCTTCGCGCTGGAATACCTCGACGAATTCGCGACCGATGATCTTGCGCTTCTGTTCCGGATCGGTGACGCCCGCCAGATGCCCCATGAACTGGTCGGTCGCATCGATATGCAGCACCTTCACGCCCAGGTTCTTACCGAACATGTCCATCACCATCTTGCCTTCGTCCAGGCGCAATAGGCCATGATCGACGAACACGCAAGTCAGCTGGTCGCCGATGGCGCGATGAATCAGTGCCGCCGCCACGCTGCTGTCGACGCCGCCGGACAGGCCGAGAATGACTTCGTCGCTGCCGACCTGGGCACGGATTTTCTCGACCGCCTCGGAAATATAGTCGGGCATGTTCCAGTCCGACTTGCAGCCGCAGATCTCGTGCACGAAGCGGCCCAGGATGGCCTCGCCCTGCACGGTATGCGTGACTTCCGGGTGAAACTGCACGGCGTAGAATTTGCGCTCTTCATCCGCCATGCCGGCGACCGGGCAATTGTCGGTGGAAGCCATCAGCTTGAAGCCGGGCGGCATGTCGATCACCTTGTCGCCATGGCTCATCCATACCTTCAGCATGCCGTGGCCTTCTTGCGTGACGAAGTCGTTGATGCCGTTCAGCAGCGCCGTATGGCCGCGTGCACGGACTTCCGCATAGCCGAATTCGCGGATCTTGCCGTTCTCGACCTTGCCGCCCAGTTGCGCCGCCATGGTTTGCATGCCGTAGCAAATTCCCAGTACCGGCACGCCGGCCTCGAACACCGCCTGCGGCGCGCGCGGCGTGTCGCCTTCGATCACCGAGTTCGGCCCGCCCGAAAGAATGATGCCGGCGGCGCCATAGCTGCGGATGAAATCGTCGCCGATATCGTAAGGATAAACCTCGGAAAACACGCCGGCATCGCGCACGCGGCGGGCGATCAGCTGGGTCACCTGGGAACCGAAATCAAGGATGAGAATTTTCGAATGCATAAAAAGCACTTCTTCTGGAAGTCAAAAATTGAAAATGGATTCAAGCGAGCTCGGGCATGGCCCGGACCACGCAGTTACGGCCGGCGTCCTTGGCGGCGTACAGGGCACTATCGGCATGGCTGATCAATTCATCCGTGCTGGCGGCCGGAAACTGCACCGTCGATGCAACGCCGGCGCTGATACTGAGCTGTAGCGCCACGCCATTGATCTCTTCGGGCTGCGCCGCCACTACCTGCCGCATCCGCTCAGCCACAGCAAGCGCCGTCTCGTGACAGGACCCGGGCAGCACGGCAAGGAATTCCTCACCGCCGTAACGCCCGAGCGCATCCTGGGGCCGCATGCAGGATCGCAAGCGCCCCGCCACATTGACCAGCACGGTGTCACCAGCCGGATGGCCATACGTATCGTTAATCTTTTTAAAATAATCCAGATCGATCACGATCAGCGACAAGGGCACGCCCTGCTTGTCACAGCGATCTGCCTCGATGCCGAGAATCCGCATGATGGCGCCGCGATTCCAGATTTTCAGCAGCGGATCGATCAGCGAACGCCGGCGCAAACTCTTGTTCTTTTTTTGCAGAGCCGCGTGCACTGCATTCATCGATTGCAGCTGAAGCTCGCGCTCCACCAGGCCGGCCATGTCGGCCAGGAGCAGGCGACGGTCCTCACCGAAAGTGCGCGGCGTGTAATCCACCAGGCTGACACTGCCGATCAGCATGCCTTCATGGTTACGCAAGGGATGCGCGGCATAAAACCGGATATGCGGCTCGCCCGATACCGCCGGATGGTCCCGCAAAATCGCATCCTGCCGGAGATCTGGCACTGCCAGCCCTCCTTCTGGATGCGGCAGGCTGCCGCAAAAAGCTTCAGCCGTGCTCTTGCGGGCATCCGCAAACGGATATTCGCAGCAGTCGTCGCGAAACATCACCACGCAGTCCGCCCCTTCGAACAATTGCCGGCCAACGCGACGCAACCGGGCCAAGTGCAATTCCAACTGCGCGCGTGAAGCGCACCCCTCCTCCCCTGGCAGCTTGTCGGCCACGGTGGCAGGTTGGGATCGACGCTCGGCGGAAGCAGTCATGAACGAGGCTGGCGGCTTTAGGAATGCAAGCCGGCTTATTCGGCGCGGTAGTTCGGCGCTTCCTTGGTGATCTGCACGTCATGCACGTGCGATTCACGCATGCCTGCGGCAGTGATCTCGACGAACTCGGCTTTTTCACGCAGCTCATCGATTGTGGCGCAACCGCAATAGCCCATCGAAGAACGCACGCCGCCAACCAGCTGATACAGGATGGCCAGCACGCTGCCCTTGTAAGGCACGCGGCCTTCGATACCTTCCGGGACGTACTTGTCGGTGTTCTTCGACGAATCCTGGAAATAGCGGTCGGCAGAACCTTCCGACATCGCGCCCAGGCTACCCATGCCGCGGTAGGACTTGTAACTGCGTCCCTGGAACAGGATCACTTCGCCCGGCGCTTCCTCGGTGCCGGCGAACATGCTGCCCATCATGACGGTCGATGCCCCGGCAGCCAGTGCCTTGGAGATATCACCGGAGAAGCGCACGCCGCCATCGCCGATGCAAGGCACGCCCGTGCCCTTCAGCGCGCCGGCGACATTGGAAATCGCGGTAATCTGCGGCACCCCGACACCGGCGACGATACGTGTGGTGCAAATCGAACCGGGGCCGATGCCGACCTTGACGCCGTCGGCGCCATGCTCGAGCAGCGCACGGGCCGCTTCAGCAGTCGCGATATTGCCGCCGATGACGTCAACCTGCGGATAATTCGTCTTGACCCATTTCACCCGGTCCAGCACACCCTTGGAATGGCCATGGGCGGTATCGACAACGATCACGTCCACGCCGGCCTTGACCAGCAGGTCGATGCGTTCCTCATTGTCGGGACCGACGCCCACTGCGGCGCCGACGCGCAGCTTGCCTTGTTCGTCGCGGCAGGCGAACGGATGCGAAGTCGCCTTCTGGATATCCTTCACCGTGATCAGGCCGAGCAATTCGAAAGCGTCATTGATGACCAACACCCGCTCCAAGCGGTGCTTATTCATCAGGCGCTTGGCTTCCGCCAGGTCCGAGCCTTCCTTGACGTACACGAGCTTTTCCCGGGGCGTCATCTTGGCATGGACTTCGGCATCCAGCTCTTCTTCGAAACGCAGGTCGCGGTTGGTGATGATACCCACGACGCTCTTGCCTTCGACTACCGGGAAACCGCTGATGCCGTGCTGTTCCGACAGCGCCATGACATCGCGGATCTTCATGTTAGGCGGCACAGTGATCGGATCGCGCAACACGCCGGACTCGAAGCGCTTGACCTTCGAGACTTCGCGCGCCTGTTCGCGCGCGGTCATGTTCTTGTGAATGATGCCGATGCCGCCTTCCTGGGCCATGGCGATCGCCAGACGGGCCTCGGTGACGGTATCCATCGCTGCCGACACCAGCGGAATATTCAGCGTGATATTGCGGGTCAGCTTGGTGGTAAGGGAAGTATCTTTCGGCAGAATGGACGAATATGCCGGAACGAGCAGCACGTCATCGAAAGTGAGTGCTTTTTGGAGTAGACGCATAGCATTTCCTATAGGCGCAAAGCGCAATTATACAGAAAGTCATGAAATACGTCGTTTTATTGCAGCATAGTCCCTAACCGAAGCGAGATCATGCATTGACATAGGGAATAAAGCATGGCGAAATCACAAGACCCGAATTGGAAGGATTTCCCATGCACTTCACAAGCCTAAAACGTCTTGCCGCCAGCCTTGCCTTGCTTGCTATAGCCTCATCGGCCTGGGCGCAATATGTCTGGATCGATGATAAAGGCACCAAGCAGTTTTCCGACATGCCGCCACCGGCATCCGTTCCCAAAAGCCGGATTCTGAAACAGCCGGGCAATTCGTACTCTCCGACAGAATCGGCGCCAGCTGCGGAAGCCGGCAACGATAACGCCAAAGCTCCGCCCAGCCTGGCGGAAAGAAATGCGGAATATAACAAGCGCCGCGCCGAACAGGCAGAAAAAGAAAAGAAAGCAGCTGAAGAGGCGCAACTCGCGCGCGACAAGGCAAAAAATTGCGAAAATGCCCGTAATTATCAGCGTTCGCTCCAGTCAGGGCAGCGTTTGGCAAGTACCGACAAGAATGGTGAGCGGGCCTATATCAGCGATGAACAACGCAACCGCGAAATACAGGAAACCAATCGCGTTCTGGCGGGCTGCAAGTAACTCGGCTGTCGCGCCCACTGGTTTGGCAACCGAATCTGGCTGCCAGTCTTGAACAAAGCCGGCAATCAGCTGGCTTTTTCCTTTTTTACGGCCCGCCGCCTGCGAGCATCCTTCGGATCTGCCAGCAATGAACGATAGATTTCGATCCGATCACTTGCACGCAATACCGTATCCAAGGGCTTGAGTTTGCCGTAAATACCGACCTTGCAACTGTACAGGTCTATTTCCGGCACTTGCGCGAAAATTCCGCTCATCCGCACAGCCTGCTCCAGCGTAGTGCCGGACTGGACTTTCAATTCTTCCAGGAGAATATTATCCGGCTTGGCGTAGCAAAGCTGTACGCGGATGGGCCGCTGATCTTCAGACATAGACTTCCTCCGCCCGCTTGCAAAACGCCTCGACCATGTTGTTCGCGATGACGCTGAACACCGGGCCGATGACCTTTTCCAGGATCTTGCTGGAGAATTCGTAATGCAAGTCCAGCTCCACCTTACAGGCATCAGCCCGCAAGGCCTTGAACGCCCAAGTCCCGTCCAAATGCCGGAACGGCCCTTCCACCAGCGTAATCTTGATCAGGCTTGGCGCCTGATTGACGTTTTCAGTCGTAAAGGCATGCTTTACGCCATGGTAGTTAATGTTAATACTGGCCACGACACGGTGTTCCGTGCGCTCTAATACCCTGGTGCCATCACACCAGGGCAAGAATTTAGGGTAGTCTTCGATGCCATTAACCAGTGCAAACATTTGCTCTGCGCTAAAAGGAAGCAAGACGGATTTATGTACAACTGCCATTGACTATCCACCGTTTGATAAAATCGCCACTTTCATATTTTTATAATAGCGCTCGCTGCCCAGCCCATGACGATTGTTGACAATAAAAAAGCATTTTTCGATTATTTCATCGAGGAGCGCTTCGAGGCGGGCATTGTATTACAAGGATGGGAAGTCAAGTCGATCCGTGCCGGCCGCGTACAGCTGAAAGAAGCCTATGTCATTGTACGCAACGGTGAAGTTTTCCTGTTCGGCGCCCATATCAGTCCCCTGCCCACTGCCTCGACCCATATTTCTCCCGACCCGGTACGGACCCGCAAGCTGTTATTGCATGGTACCGAGATCAACAAGCTGATCGGCAAGGTGGAGCGTAGCGGCTATACCATGGTGCCGCTCAACCTCCATTATCTGAAAGGCCGCATCAAGTGCGAAATCGGCCTGGCCAAGGGTAAGAAGCAGCATGACAAGCGCGAGACGGAAAAGCAGCGAGACTGGCAGCGCGAAAAGCAATCGATCATGAAACAGAATCAGCGGTGAAGCCAGGGACTTCGGCAAGCAGCGCTGCAAGATGACGTGACGGCGCAGGCTGAAAGCCTGCGCACCGCCATCGCGCGATCACAGGTTTCCCTATGCTTTCTGCTGCGTCTTCACGACCTGCATTGCCGTGGCAATCAGGCTGCTCATGTCGCCGAGGTTAGCAGGCAGGATCAGGGTATTGTTGGTGCGCGCCAGCTCGCCGAAAGCGTTCACGTACTGTTCCGCCACCTTGAGGTTGACCGCGTCCGCCCCGCCCGGAGACTGGATAGCCGCGGCAGTTTTGCGGATCGCCTCTGCCGTGGCATCGGCGATCGACAGAATGGCGGATGCCTCGCCCTGCGCTCGGTTGATGGCTGCCTGCTTTTCTCCTTCGGACTTGGCGATTGCCGCCTCGCGCTCACCGGTGGCGATATTGATCTGTTCCTGCTTGCGCCCTTCCGACGCCGCGATGAGCGCGCGCTTTTCGCGTTCCGCCGTAATCTGCGCCTGCATGGCATGGAGAATTTCCTGCGGCGGCGTCAGGTCCTTGATCTCATAGCGCAAGACTTTCACGCCCCAGTTGGCTGCCGAATCGTCGATGGCCGAAACCACTGCCGTATTGATGTGATCGCGTTCTTCGAACGTCTTGTCCAGTTCCATGCGCCCGATCACCGAACGCAGCGTGGTTTGCGCCAACTGCGTGATGGCCATGATGTAATTGGAGGAGCCGTAGGATGCCAGCTTGGGATCGGTAACCTGGAAGTACAGGATGCCATCGACCTGCAACTGCGTATTATCCTTGGTGATGCAAACCTGCGGCGGCACATCAAGCGGGATTTCCTTCAGCACGTGCTTGTAACTGACGCGATCGATGAAAGGCACCACGATATTCAGTCCGGGCCCCAAAGTCGCGTGATATTTGCCCAGGCGCTCGACCACCCAGGCATGCTGCTGCGGAACGACCTGGATGGTTTTAATGACAAAAACCACCGCCAGGATAAAGATAAGCAGCGATACGCTACCGAAGCTCAATTCCATCTTACCTCCCCTTATTGTTATCGGACGAAAACCAAGAAAACGATCATGCCGGCCCGCCGGCCAGAATCAGGCGGCTGCCACGGACCTCCACGATCTTGAATACGCCGGGCACCGCGGCATGGCCCGGTGCCAGTTCCACATCCCATTGCGCTCCGCGGTACATGACGCGTGCACTGGGATGGGCGCCCGGCTGCTCATTCCATGCCGGCACCGCCACAGTTTGGCCGATGTCCAGATTGATGTTCGGATCGTTCGCAGCTTCAAAGCGGCTAGACTTGCCGCTTCGTCTTTGCCGCAAAGTGAGCGTAGCACTGGCGCCAACAATGGCGGCGGCCAGTAGCTGAGCCCATAATGCGCCGCCCGATACGGCTACCAGGGCGCCGGCAGCCATGCCGATTGCCACCATCAATAGATAAAACGTCCCTGTAAACAGCTCAACGATGACCAGCGTCGCGGCCATGATCAGCCACATTACCCAATCTGCCATTACCACCTCCACAAATGACATATTGTCAGTATGCACCAAAAACAAAACCCCCGGGCCAATGGCAACGGGGGCTCAAGCAACAGCCAATACTACTTGTTTCAACTTTTTATGCTATGCAAGCATGAAGGAAAGTCTAATGGAAATTCTTTAGCGCTCAAAGAATTTCATTCGATTCTGTTCCTTTGGCACAACGAAAAACGCGGGTCCGTTAGAACCCGCGTCCAATTCAAGCAACATGCCGATTCAGCCTGGTTCCTTGGTGCCTGCCAGAGCATCGCAGCCCAACAGGCAGCAAATCCTGGCCAGGCTGCCTTACTTGGCTTGCGCCAGCTTTTGCCAGGTATCCAGCACGGTGTCCGGATTCAGGGAAATCGACGAAATCCCCTCCTTCATCAGCCATTCGGCAAAGTCAGGATGGTCCGAAGGACCCTGGCCGCAAATGCCGATGTACTTGCCCTGCGCGCGGCAGGCGGCAATTGCCTTCGAAATCAGCGCAATCACTGCAGGATCGCGTTCGTCGAAGTCAGCCGCCAGCAACTCCATGCCGGAATCGCGGTCCAGGCCCAGGGTGAGTTGGGTCAGGTCGTTGGAACCGATAGAGAAGCCGTCGAAATACTCGAGAAATTGCTCGGCCAGGATGGCGTTGGTCGGCACTTCACACATCATAATCAGGCGCAAGCCGTTCTCGCCGCGCTTCAAGCCATTCTTGGCCAGCAGATCGACGACCTTCTTGGCCTGACCGAGAGTACGCACGAAAGGCACCATGATCTCGACGTTCGTAAGACCCATGTCGTTGCGCACGCGCTTCATCGCCTCGCATTCCATCTGGAAGGATTCGGCGAAATCCTCGGCGACATAACGCGCCGCGCCGCGGAAGCCCAGCATCGGATTTTCTTCGTCCGGCTCGTAGCGCGAGCCACCGATCAGCTTCTTGTACTCGTTCGACTTGAAGTCGGACAGGCGCACGATTACAGGCCGCGGCCAGAACGCGGCGGCAATCGTCGCCACGCCTTCAGCCAGCTTGTCGACATAGAAAGCCTTGGGCGAGGCATGGCCGCGCGCCACCGATTCCACCGCCTTCTTCAGGTCCGGATCGATGTTCGGGTATTCCAGGATCACCTTCGGGTGCACGCCGATGTTGTTATTGATAATGAATTCCAGGCGGGCGAGGCCGACACCACTGTTCGGCGTAGACTGGAAATCGAATGCCAGTTGCGGGTTCCCCACGTTCATCATGATCTTGACGGGGATTTCCGGCAGTTCGCCGCGCTGAATTTCGCTCACTTCGGTTTCCAGCAAGCCGTCATAGATCTTCCCCTCGTCGCCTTCGGCGCAGGACACGGTCACCAGGGTGCCATCCTTCAAGGTGTCGGTGGCATGACCGCAGCCGACCACAGCCGGCACGCCCAGCTCGCGGGCGATGATCGCCGCGTGGCAAGTACGGCCGCCGCGATTGGTGACGATGGCGGAAGCGCGTTTCATCACCGGCTCCCAATTGGGATCGGTCATGTCGGCAACCAGCACGTCGCCCGGCTGCACGCGTTCCATCTCGGACGGATCGCGGATCACGCGCACCGGACCGGCGCCGATCTTCTGGCCGATGGCGCGGCCGGATGCCAATACGGTGCCGCTGCCCTTCAGCTTGAAGCGCTGCTGCACGTCGGTCGCCTTGACTTGCGACTTCACGGTTTCCGGGCGAGCCTGCAGGATGTATAGCTTGCCGTCACGGCCATCCTTGCCCCATTCGATGTCCATAGGGCGTCCATAGTGCTTCTCGATGATCACGGCATATTTCGCCAGTTCGATGATTTCTTCATCTTTCAGCGAATAGCGATTGCGCTGCTCGATCGGCACATCCACGGTCTTGACCGAACGGCCGGCCTTGGCTTCACCGGTAAATTCCATCTTGATCAGTTTGGAGCCGATGTTGCGGCGGATGATAGGCAGCTTGCCTTCGGCCAGCATCGGCTTGTGAACGTAGAACTCGTCCGGATTGACGGCGCCCTGCACCACCGTCTCACCCAGGCCGTAGCTCGAGGTGATGAAAACGACGTCCTGGAAGCCCGATTCGGTATCGATGGTGAACATCACGCCGGAGGAACCGAGATCGGAGCGCACCATGCGCTGCACGCCGGCCGACAAGGCAACTTCACTGTGGGTAAAGCCCTTGTGAACGCGGTAGGAAATCGCACGGTCGTTATACAACGAGGCGAACACGTGCTTGATCGCTTCGAGCACGTTGTCGATGCCGACCACGTTCAGGAAAGTCTCCTGCTGGCCCGCAAAGGATGCATCCGGCAAGTCTTCCGCGGTGGCGGAGGAACGCACGGCAAACGATACTTCGCTAGCGGAATCGTCGACCAGCTTGTGATAGAACTCGGTGATTTCCTGTTGCAGGCGTGGCTGGAATGGCGTGTCGACGATCCACTGGCGGATTTCTGCACCAGCCTGGGCCAGCGCCCGCACGTCGTCGACGTCGAGCGATTCCAGGCGTGCCGCGATGCGGTCGCCCAGCGTCTGGCCGCCATCGGGAGCGTGGTTCAAGAAGTCACGAAACGCCAGTGCCGTGGTGGCGAAGCCGCCCGGCACGCGCACGCCGGCATGCGCCAGCTGGCTGATCATTTCGCCTAGTGAGGCATTTTTACCGCCGACCGACTCGACATCGGTCATGCGCAAGTCTTCAAAGGACGCGACGTACGTGCCTCCCTGGGCCGGAGCGTGTGCGGCTCCGGTAGATGCTACATTGGACATAACAACCTCTAGTTTGATGATAAGAAATCTTCACGGGGCAATCTCACACTGGAGCCATTTTTGTTATTCTTCTAAGTGACGCGCAACTGCCAAACAATCATTAAAACGCATTTTACAGTGCGCAATGTGATTTTGCTTTATACAATGATGTTTTTTACGGCATTTTTGCCGTCACAGGATTTTTACGGTTTCCTTACCTATGCCCGACTCTTTGCCCACTCCAGCCACGCAGGCCGACCGCACGGCATTCTTCATTTCCGATGGCACCGGCATCACCGCTGAAGCGTTCGGCCATTCGATCCTAACGCAATTCAACCTGCGTTTCCGGCAAATCCGCCTGCCATTTGTCGATACCCTCGACAAGGCCCACGAAGCGGTCCAAAAGGTCAATCATGCCTATGCCACTGACGGCAAACGGCCCATCGTGTTCTCGACCCTGGTCAAGCCGGAACTGGCGGCAGTCGTCCGCCAATCGCAGGGCCTGCAAATGGATCTGATCCAGACTTTTGTCGCGCCGCTGGAACAGGAGCTCGGCATCAAGGCCACGCATACCGTCGGCCGTAGCCATACCATAGCCGATTCGGTTGAGTATAACCGCCGTATCGATGCCATCAATTTCTCGCTGGCGCACGACGATGGCCAGTCCAATCTAAACTTGGAAGCAGCCGATGTCATTCTCGTCGGTGTATCGCGTTCAGGCAAAACGCCTACCAGCCTCTATCTAGCCATGCAGTATGGCGTCAAGGCGGCGAATTACCCCTTGATTCCCGACGATTTCGAGCGCGGCAAATTTCCACCAGAGCTGCAAACGCACAAGACCAAGATCTTCGGACTGTCGATCGCACCGGACCGCTTATCCGAAGTTCGTAACGAGCGCCGCCCCGGCAGCAAGTACGCCTCGCTGGAAAATTGCCGTTATGAAGTCAATGAAGCGGAAAAAATGATGCACAAGGAAGGCATTCGCTGGATGTCTTCCACCGCAAAATCGATCGAGGAGATCGCCACCCTGATTCTTCAGGAAATCCGGCCGGACAAGCAAACTTATTCGTAACGGGCTGTTTGTCGGTACGGGACAGCGCGGCCAATGGCATGTAGCCTGTCATGACGATGCTGATAATGGATGCCGATGGTGGCATCCATTTCTATTTTAGCCCGATTATCGGTGCTGAAGAGTCTGGCGCACTTGCTCGAAGAAGCAGACCGCCGCACTTGCGGCCACATTCAGCGACTCCACCCGCCCCAGATGCGGAATCGCCACCTGGTTGCTGGCTTTGCTCAGCAAGTCTTCCGCCACGCCCTGACCCTCATGGCCGAACAGCCAGGCGACTGGCTTGGCCAAATCGATCTCATAGATCGTCTGCCGGGCATGCGAACTGGTAGCCAGCACCGGCAGAGCCGCAGTCTTCAGCAAGGCTGCAAGATCGGCATTTTCAACGATCTCCAGCAGGAAGTGAGCCCCCATCCCGGCTCTCAACACCTTCGGCGACCAGGCGAACACGGTGCCGGGGCTGCAAAATACTTGCCTGATGCCGGCTGCCGCTGCGCTGCGCAGGATCGAGCCCAGATTCCCAGGATCCTGCAATCGGTCCAGCAAGACTGCCGGCTGCGACAGGATAGACGGCGCAGTCGTTTGCGGGGTGGCGACAAGAAAAAAGATGCCGACACCTTGCTCGACCTGGCTCAGCGCGTTGTACAGCGCATCCGGCAAGACAATGCATGAGACGCGCCGCGCTTCGCATTCTGCAAGTATGTCGGCAGCCTCGTGATTGCCTCGTGCGGACTGGCTCAGCACGCACATGAGCGGATCGCCGACCAGCTGCAGATACGCTTCGCACAGGTGCACGCCATCGAGAAGGCTGCGCTGGGCCTTGCGCCGCGCCTGCGAACTGGTGGCCAGCTGCTTCAGTTCCTTGTACAGCGGATTCTCGCGGGAGCTGATTTCTTTCATGCCTCTTCCCGGTACAGCAATGCCTTGACGGGTCCGTAAGATTTGCGGTGGACCGGCGATACGCCATGCAGGCGCAGGCGCTCCAGATGCAAGGCCGTCGGATACCCTTTGTGTTGATCGAAGGCATATTGCGGATACAGCGAATGCAAGTCCGCCAGCGCGGCATCGCGCGCGGTCTTTGCAAGAATCGAGGCGGCGGATATCGCCGGGACTTTGTCGTCGCCCTTGACTATCGCTTCGGAGCGCACGCCCATCACCGGGCAACGGTTGCCGTCGATGAGCGCCAGAGTAGGCTGTTGTCTCAATCCTTCGACGGCCCGGCGCATGGCCAGCATGGTCGCTTGCAGGATATTCAATTCATCGATCTCCGCCTCGGAGCATTGCGCGATCGACCAGGCCAGCGCCCTGGTCTTGATATCGATTGCCAGGGCATCGCGCCTGGCTTCGCTCAGCTTTTTGGAATCGCGCAAACCGGCGATGGGATTGGCGGGATCGAGAATGACTGCCGCCGCGAAAACGGGTCCGGCGAGAGGGCCTCGCCCCGCCTCATCCACACCGCATACCAGTTCATCGGCATGGTCGAACAGGAAAAGGCTGGCGGTCTCGCCGTCCTTGTGTATCGTTTTCACGCTGAAACCCTTGTGACATTGCCTGGCGCCGACTTACCGATTAAATCCAGCACCGCTTGCGCGCTTTCCTTCGCGGTATTGCGCAACAGGCTATGGTGCATATCGATGAAGCGCTGCTCGAGCGTGTTACGCAAGGCGACGTTATTCAGCTGGTTTTCCAGGGCGTCGGCAAGCGCCTGCGGCGTCGCGGCATCCTGAAGCAATTCAGGCACGAGGAAATCGCGTGCCAGGATATTCGGGAGTCCGACCCAGGGTTGATAGGCCATGTGCTTCAGGACGTGCCAGGAAGCGCCCATCATCTTGTAGCCGATCACCATCGGCTTCTTGAACAGGGCCACCTCCAGGGTCGCGGTGCCGGAAGCCACCAGCACCGCGTCTGCTGCCGCAATCGCGGTATGCGATTGTCCTTCCGTCACCATCACGCGCACATCCTGCAAGCCGGCATCCGCCAACAATTGCTGGAAATACTGGCGCTGCTTTTCCCCTGCCATCGGCACGACGATGCGCATGTTCGGCTCGCGCTGCAGCAATATCTTTGCCGCGCCGATAAAGGCGGCGGTATTGTATTTAAGCTCTGACATGCGACTGCCCGGGAGGATCGATACCACCGGCGCATTTCCGCTCAACCCTAGTGCGGCGCGCGCCGCAGAAACATCTGGCTCAAGCGGAATCACTTCCGCCATCGGATGGCCCACATAAGTCGCCGGGATACCTGCCTTGCGGTAGATTTCCTCTTCAAAAGGAAACACGACCAGAATATGCGATACGGCTTTCTCGATCTTCTTGATGCGGCCGCCGCGCCAGGCCCAGATCGACGGCCCGATGAAATGCATGGTCGGGATACCGGCCGCTTTCAGCTGCGCTTCCAGGCCAAGATTGAAATCGGGCGCATCGACACCGATGAAGACTGCCGGCCGCTCTTTCAGCAGGCGGTCGCGCAAGGCAAGCTGTATTCCCTTGATTTCTCGGTAATGCGCCAGCACCTCGAACAAGCCGCGCACCGCCAGCTTTTCCATCGGCCAGTCGGAAACAAAGCCGTGCTGCGCCATGTGCTTGCCGCCGATGCCGTGGATATAAGCATCAGGCAAGGCCGGCCGCAAACCGGACAACATCCGGCCTGCCAGCAAGTCGCCCGACGTTTCGCCAGCGACCATGGCCAGCGAAAGCTTAGCGGATGATGCCACGGGTATTGGATTCCAGGAATTCGCGCAGCAGGCGGATATGCGCTGCGGCATCGGGAGTTTTTTGCTCTTCCTGCGCCAAAGCGGCCTTGGCATCGTCCAGCGACAGGCCTGCACGGTACACCAGCTTGTAGGCGCGCTTGATCGCGGCAATCTGATCGGACGTAAAGCCGCGGCGACGCAAACCTTCCGAATTGATACCGGCAGGGACCGCGCGATTGCCTGCCGCCGTCACGAATGGCGGTACATCCTGACTCACCGCGGCGGTAAACGCCGTCATCGCATGCGCTCCGATCTGGCAGAACTGATGCACGGTGGTGAAACCACCGAGGAATACCCAGTCGCCCAGGTGCACGTGTCCAGCCAAGGTGACATTGTTGGCGAGAATAATGTTGTTGGCCAACTGGCAGTCATGCGCAAGGTGCACATACGCCATGATCCAGTTGTCGTTGCCGATCCGCGTTACACCGGCGTCCTGCACGGTGCCAAGATTGAAGGTACAGAATTCGCGAATCGTATTGCGGTCGCCGATTTCCAGCCGTGTCGGCTCGCCTGCGTACTTCTTGTCTTGCGGCGCGGCGCCCAGCGAGGCGAATTGAAAAATCTGATTATCGCAGCCGATCGAGGTATGCCCCTCGATCACCACGTGCGGCCCGACTTTGGTTCGCGCACCGATCCTGACGTCAGGACCGATTACCGCATAGGCGCCAACCTCGACCGTATCATCCAGCTGCGCCTTTGGATCGACAATCGCGGTCGAATGAATCTTGCTCATGATCTTCAGCCTACTGTTTGTCCTGCATCGGCGACGCTGCGCATGGTGCACATCAATTCCGCCTCCACGGCCACTTGCCCGTCGACCGACGCCACTGCCTTGTACTTCCAGATGCCTCGCGCATGGCGCACGACTTCCGCCTGCATCTTCAACTGGTCGCCGGGACCGACCGGACGCTTGAAGCGGGCACCGTCGATGCCAAGGAAATAGACGACCGAACTGTCGTCCGGCTTGATGCCGGCGCTCATAAACGACAGCAACGCAGCAGTCTGCGCCAATGCCTCGATCATCAGCACGCCCGGCATGACCGGCTTGTGCGGAAAATGGCCATTGAAGAATTCTTCATTGATCGTCACGTTCTTGATGGCCGTGATCGACTTCCCCGCTTCCCAGTCAAGCACGCGGTCCACCAGCAGCAAGGGATAGCGGTGCGGCAGATATTGCTTGATCTCGTTGATATCGAGGCTTTTCATTTCAGGGGCGTTCATTCTGTTTGTTCTCGTAAGGATTTGATGGATTTTTCAAGTTCCCGGATTTTCTCACGCATCGAAGGCAGATTGCGCACAAGCGCGGCAGATTTTTCCCAGTCTGCGTTTTTCGCCATCGGAAAAACCGCCGTGTAATGTCCCGGCTCTGCAATCGAACGCGACACCAGCGTGCCCCCGGAAATGTGCACACGATCGGCGATGGTGATATGCCCGTTGATCATTGCGGCGCCGCCGATGGTGCAGTACTTGCCGATTTTCACGCTGCCGGCGATACCGACGCAGCCCGCCATGGCGGTGTGATCGCCGATCTCGCAGTTGTGAGCGATCTGGATCAGGTTATCAATTTTGACGCCATTGCCGATTACCGTATCAGCCAGCGCACCGCGGTCGATGGCGGTATTGACGCCGATATCGACGTCGTCGCCGATCACTACCCTGCCGGTCTGCGGAATCTTGATCCAAGCCCCGCCCTCATTGGCAAACCCGAAGCCATCGGCGCCGATCACCGCGCCGGAATGAACGATGCCACGCGCGCCAATAATACAGCCGGCATGAAAGGTAACGCGGGCATGGAACTGCGTTTCAGGACCGACCTTTGCATCGCGGCCAATGAAGCTCAGCGCACCGATTACCGCACCGGCGCCGATTTCGACTCCTGCCTCGATGACCACCTGTGGACCGATACTGGCATCCGGCGCCACCCGCGCAGTCGGATCGACCACGGCGCTTGGATGGATACCGACAGGCGCAGGAATTGCATGAAGCAAGGCGAAATACTGGGCTGCGCGTGCAAAATAAGCGTACGGATTCGCTGTAACAATGCGTGCGCCTTGGTATTCAGCACCGATCGCCTCGTTATCCGCAGGCGAAAGGATCAAGGCAGCCGCACCGGTTTGCGCGGCCTGCTTGCGCAGCTTCGGGTTCGACAGAAATGTGATATGCGACGCGTCCGCGGCGTCCAGCGGTGCAATGCCGGCGACTTCGATTGCATCATCGCCGATCAGCTGACCACCCAAGCGATCAACCAGGGCTTTTAATCGGGTGCTCATCGCGCCCCCTCAAAAAAATGATGGGAAAGAAGCGGCCGACGCCGCTCTTTCCCGGTATGGAAAAATCGAAGCTTACTTGTTCAGCGCTTTTAGCACCTTGTCCGTGATATCGATGCGCGGGCTGGCATAAACTGCCTCCTGGAAAACGATATCGTAGCGTTCGGCATCGGCGATCTGCTTGATGACCTTGTTGGTACGCTCAAGCACAATCGCCAGCTCTTCGTTGCGACGCTGGTTCAAATCTTCGCGGAATTCACGCTGCTTGCGCTGGAATTCTTTATCCAGATCGGTCAGCTCGCGCTGACGGCGAATACGATCCGAGTCGGAAAGAACGCTGGCATCCTTGTCCAGGCGTTCAGACAAGGCCTTCAAGCGCGCCGCCATATCCTGCAATTCCCGGTCTCGCTTGGAAAACTCTTGCTCGATCTTCGCTTGAGCCGTTTTAGCCGGCACTGCTTCGCGGAAAATCCGCTCGGTGCTAACAAATCCAATTTTCGAATCCTGTGCCTGCACGCCAGTCAGCGGCAACATGCATACAGCCGCAATGGCTGCGCATTTGATCCAGGTGGTTGATTTGGCAATCGACATTAAAGTGTTTCTCCGCAATACGAAATACGTCTAAACGGCTATTATGCCACCACGAACTTAGAATCCGGTACCCAACTGGAATTGGAACTGCTGTTTACGGTCTTCCGGCTTCGCATTCATTGGCTTGCCATAGCTGATTTTCAGCGGTCCGATCGGGGAAATCCAGCTGATGCCAAGACCTACTGAGTAGCGCAATTCACCCAGCTTGATTTTTTCATTTTCCGCGAAAACGTTACCGGCGTCGGCAAAAGTAAACCATCTCAGGCTTCGATCTTTGCCGGATCCCGGGAATGGCAGTTGCAATTCCAGGTTAGCAATGATGCGTTTCGGGCCACCGATGAAATCAACCCCATTCGTGCTGGAAGAGGTCGGCCCCAGCGATGAGCCTTCAAATCCGCGCACTGAACCGATGCCACCGGCGTAAAAATTCTTAAACACGGGGTAAGGCTTATTTCCCAAGCCGGCACCATAATCGAGCTCGCCATTGAATGCCAGCGTCAAATCACGAAACACCGGTCGGAAATGCTGGTACTGATATACGGCGCGATAGTAACGCTGGTCGCCAAAAGCACCAAGTTCAAGGTTGGCACGTTGATATTGGCCTGTGCTCGGCGTAAGCACGCTGTCTCGGCTATCCCGCTGCCAAGCCACTGTCAATGGAAAACCAGTGGTGCTTGCCGTATCAATACAATTTACGGCACAAGTAGCAAGACCACCGAAATCGCGTACGTAGTCCAGATAGACTTGCGGACTATCGGAATATGCTCCGTTACCACCGACAGCAGTGCCGAAGTTGCGGTAGACTTCCACTTTGGTTTTCTCGATACCGACACCGAAAAACACAGTATCCAGATCCGTAAACGGAATACCGTGGGTAATGCTACCGCCCGCTGTAACAATCTTGTATTCACCGGTATTCACCAATGGTGGCCGGCTGGTACGGTAGTACAAGCTCAGACTACGGCTAATGCCATCGTCGGTCACATATGGATCTGTATGTGAAAAGGCGATGGTACGGTTATATTTGCTGGTATTGACATCTACTCCTATGTCCTTACCACTTCCGAAGGCATTGGCTTGGTGAATCGAGCCCGAAAGTGACACTTTTTCGCTGCTTGAAAAGCCCGCACCCAGCGACAGCGTGCCGGTCGGCTTTTCCACCACCGCCACATTCACATCCACCTGATCCGTCGTTCCTGGCACTTCCGGGGTATCGATATTCACCTCGTTGAAGTAACCTAGGCGATCCACGCGGTTACGGGAATTCTTGATCTTGTCGCCGTCATACCAGGAACTCTCAAATTGGCGGAATTCCCGGCGCACCACTTCATCACGCGTGACCGTATTACCGCTTACGTTCACACGGCGCACGTAAACGCGCTTGCCCGGATCGATAAACACGGTAAAGGTGACTTCGCGCTTCTCGCGGTTGATATCCGGATTGGCGTTGACGTTCGCAAAAGCATATCCAAAGGTGCCCATGCGCTCGGAGATCTTCTTCACGCTTTCCGCCAGTTTTTCGCCGGAATAGATATCGCCCTTCTTCAAATCCACCAGCGATTTCAATTCCTGCTCGCGTCCTAGCAGCTCACCCTCGAGCTTGACATCGGCAACTCTGTATTTTTCACCTTCATTGATGTTGATGGTGATATAGATGTTTTTCTTATCCGGGGAAATCGACACTTGGGTCGACTCCACCTGAGCCTCCAGATAACCGCTATTCAGGTAATGCGACTTGATGGTCTCAATGTCGCCAGCAAGCTTTTGCTTGGTGTACTGGTCGGCCTTGGTGTACCAGGTGAACCAGCCAGGCGTGGTCAGGCTAAGAAGATTACGCAGCTGCTTGTCGCTGTAGACCTTGTTGCCGACGAAGGTAATTTGCTTGATGCGAGCCGCATCGCCTTCGTCGACCGAAAAGTTGATATTGACCCGGTTGCGCTCGATCGGCGTAACAGTGGTGGTCACCTTCGCGCCATAGAGACCGCGCGACAGATATTGACGCTTCAGTTCCTGTTCAGCGCGATCAACCAACGAACGGTCGAAGATGCGCGATTCTGCCAGGCCGATTTCTTTCAACGCTTTCGTCAGCTGGTCCTTGTCGAATTCCTTGATGCCGGAAAAATCGACGCTGGCAATCGCGGGGCGCTCTTCGACCATGACGACGAGGACATCGCCCTCGGCCTCGATACGCACATCCTTGAAAAAACCGGTGGCATACAACGCCTTGATCGCCGAAGCCCCTTTGTCATCGGTGAAGGTTTCGCCGACCCGCACAGGCAGATAGCTGAATACGGTGCCAGCCTCGGTGCGCTGAATACCTTCGACACGGATATCCTTGACGACAAACGGCTCAACAGCCGATGCCTGCCCGGTACAGAGGGCAAAGGCTGCGGCGGCGATCACATGACGGGAAAAAGACGGCAGGGTAATACGCGCAGAATGTAATTTCATTAGCTATCGTTCGTTTTCAATATTCTTTTGACGCCACGCGCAGTCCCCCTGGAGCTGGCTCAGGACATAAGGCGCACGAGGTCGTTGAACACAGCAACCACCATCAAGGCCATCAGTATCCCCATGCCCGCGCGCTGAGCGATCTCTCCCGCTCGCTCGGACAATGGACGTCCGGTCAAAACTTCCAGCGAATAATACAGTAAATGCCCCCCATCCAGCACCGGAATCGGCAGCAAATTCATGACACCCAGGCTAATACTGATAAGGGCGATGAAGCTGAGATAGCTGATGAGACCGATGCGAGCAGTCTGGCCTGCATAATCCGCGATGGTGATCGGGCCCGAAATGTTTTTCCAGGACAGTTCACCGACCAGCATTTTACCAAGCATTTTCAGCGTTAACACACTGGAATCCCACGTGCGCCGCACTGCCTTGCCGAATGCATCGATAGGTGAAGAACTGGCTATGACCATTTCCGGCGCCACCGGCACCTCCACCATGATCTGGCCGATGGTTTTGCCGTTTTGTTTTTTCGCTTCAGGCTTCACTGACAGTTCAAGCTGCTGCCCTCCCCGCTGCACGCTCATTCGCAAAACCTGGCCGGGTGAAGAGCGCACCAGCTCGATCAGCGCCACGCCATCGACAATCGGCTTGCCGTCGATGGCGACGATCACATCTCCTTCGCGCAGGCCGGCTTGCATTGCAGGACCGCCGTCCGCAATCTTGCCGAGCTTGGCCATTGGCCTAGCCAGATCCAGCCCGAGCTTACCCAGGAAATCGCCTTCCAGGTCCTGGGGGGAAATACTGGCGAGCGGCAAACGCACCGTACGGGAAGCGCTTTCGTCGCGCGGCTTTACCTGCAATTCAGCCGATTGACGCTCGACCGCCAGCTGAATCAGCTGCCAGCGCAGGTCCGACCAGATCTGTACTGGCTCGCCATTGACGGCCGTAACACGCTCACCTCCGCGCAGGCCTGCCTCGTAAGCGGCAGTATTAACCGGCACGGCACGAAGTAAGGGAGCGGGTTCTGGAATGCCGTGAGCGTAGAGCCCGGCGAAAATCGTAATCGCCAGCAGAAAATTGGCCAACGGGCCTGCCGCCACGATGACGATGCGGTTCCACACGCTCTGACGGGTAAATTCACGCGCCAGATCTTCTGGTGGCAAGCCGGACAAGTCCCCTTCGCGCGCATCAAGCATCTTGACGTAGCCGCCGAACGGCAGCGCCGACAGCGCCCATTCGGTTCGATCCGGGCCGATGCGACGCGACCAGACCACTTTGCCCATGCCGACCGAGAAGCGCAGCACCTTCACGCCGCACCAGCGCGCCGCCCAGTAATGTCCCAGTTCATGCACCACGATCAGGGTGCCCAGCACGACAATAAAAGCGAGAAGGGTATGCAGCAGCGTCATGTCACGTCGTGATGCAGGCGTGCGCCAATCTGCGCGCGTCCCGGTCTTGGTCCAGCAAATCCTCAAGATCGGTTACTGTGCGTCCTGGCAGCCTGTCCATCACCCTATGTATGAGTTGATCGATCATCCGGAAACCGATTTCACGGTCCAGAAATGCTTGGACTGCAACTTCATTGGCGGCGTTCAATATGGCTGCGGCCGATCCACCTGCCTCCAGCGCTTCATACGCCAGTTTCAAACAGGGAAAGCGCTCGAAGTCCGGCGCCAGAAATTGCAGCTGACCTATTTTAGCCAGATCTACCGGACCGACGCCTGACACGATCCGTTCGGGATAAGCCAAGGCGTGGGCGATCGGCGTGCGCATGTCGGGATTGCCCAACTGCGCCAGCAGCGAGCCGTCAACATACGACACCATCGAATGAATGACGCTCTGGGGATGGATCAGCACCTCGATGCGATCGGCAGATGCGCCGAACAGCCAGTGCGCCTCGATTACTTCCAGGCCCTTGTTCATCATGGTGGCGGAATCCACCGAGATCTTGCGTCCCATAACCCAATTTGGGTGCGCCACCGCCTCTTCCGGCGTGACAGCTTCGAGCGTGGCGACATCGCGCCGCAGGAATGGGCCGCCGGACGCGGTCAGGACGATCTTGGCCACGCCATGGGCATCCGGTTCACGTCCGTAAGCTCGCGGCAGGCACTGGAAAATCGCATTATGCTCGCTATCGATTGGCAGCAGGGTCGCGCCATTTTCCTTCACCGCATCCATGAACAGCTGGCCGGACATCACCAGCGCCTCCTTGTTCGCCAGCAGGAGCTTCTTGCCGGCACGCGCAGCGGCCAGGCTGGGCTCAAGACCCGCAGCACCGACGATCGCCGCCATGACGGTATCGCACCCGGCGGCGCCAGCTACTGCGCAGAGCGCTTGCGGCCCATACTCCACCTGAGTAGCCGAATCCTGCGCACGCAACAACTGCGTCAGCTCTTGCGCCGCTTCGGCCGTGCCGACAACCGCAACTTCGGGCTTGAATTGAGAGCATTGCTGAGCCAGTTCCTTCACTCTCGAATGCGCGGTCAGGGCAAAAACGCGATAGCGATCCGGATGGCGCGCGATGACATCCAGGGTTGAGACACCAATGGAGCCGGTCGATCCGAGTATTGTAATGGCTTGCATGCTGAATGAAACTTAAAACCGGGAATGGACGAGCAACGCGAGTGGCAGCACGGGGATCAGGGCATCGATGCGGTCCAACACGCCGCCGTGGCCGGGCAACAGCCGGCTGCTATCTTTCATATCGACGCGGCGCTTCAACTGGGATTCGACCAGGTCGCCAACCACGCTTGCCGCCGCCAGCACGCTCAACACCAGTAGCCACGCGCCCCATCCCCAGGCGGCCTGTAGCTGCGTTGCAAACGTTCCTTTCAGAGCCGGAATGAAAACGCAAATCGCGCTAATTGCCAGCACGGCGAGCCAGCCGCCAATGGCGCCTTCCCAGGATTTGCCGGGCGAGATGCTGGGCGCCAGTTTTCGCCTGCCAAATGCACGTCCGGCGAAATAGGCGCCGATGTCCGCCACCCAGACGATCGCCATCACGGAAACCAGGTAAAGCGGCGAATATTGATAAAACAGGATAATGGCCACGAAGCATCCCAGGATCGTCACGCCATACACGACCCCCAGCATGCGGTTCCGCACACTATCCACTGGCGGCAATCCGAGTGCCAGGGACGGCGTCAGGCGCAATGCCCAAATCAGGGTGCAGATGGCAAACAGCGCCGGCGCAGGAAAATCACCCCGGTAACGAAGGATCAGAGCATACGCCAGGGTGCCAATGACTGCGCCGATCAGCGGCTGCCGGCTGCCGAACAGGCGCAGGGCTTCCCACATCGCAGCGCCGAGAAACATGCCGCCGACAATGGCTGCAGCCAGGAAGGAGCCGGAATAAACGACCAGAAAAATCAGCGCGAGCAGCACCAGTGCCGTGATGACGCGAGTCTTCAGCATCAGGACGCTTTCTTGTGCGCGACCACCTGGGCACTGGTGCGGCCGAAGCGGCGCTCGCGCTGCTGATAAGATTCGATGGCCTGATCAAGCGCGGCAGCATCGAATTCAGGCCAGAAGGTGTCGGTGAAATACAGCTCCGAGTACGCCATTTGCCACAGGAGGAAGTTCGAGGCACGCTGTTCACCGCCGGTACGGATGAACAGATCAGGTTCCGGCGCGTACGCCATCGAGAGATATGGTGCCAGCATTTCTTCACTAAATTCCGTCACACCGGGATTGGCAGCAACCATTTTTCCCGTAGCTTGCAGAATATCCCAGCGACCGCCATAGTTGGCGCAGATGGTGAGGGTCAGGCGCGTGTTGTCAGCCGTCTTGCGCTCGGCAGCAGCTATCATTTTCTGGAGTTTCTCGTCGAATCGCGAGAGGTCGCCGACCACGCGCAGACGAATGCCGTTGACATGCATCTTCGCCACCTCGCGCTCCAGCGCGCTGATGAAGAGCTTCATCAGGAAGGAAACTTCATCGGCCGGCCGCCGCCAGTTTTCGGAACTGAAGGCAAATAACGTCAGGTATTCGACGCCGCGCGCAACACAAGCCTCGACCACATTGCGCACCGCCTCGACACCCTTGACGTGGCCGGCGACGCGCGGCAGGAAGCGCTTGGTCGCCCAGCGCCCATTGCCATCCATAATCATGGCAATATGGCGCGGAACCGCAGCTGCTTCGGGGATGCCTTGCGTGGAACTCGAATGCGACATGAATGCCATGCTAAAAATGTTTTAGAAGAAAGAACTATAACCGCAAATCAAACGGTCATGATCTCTTTTTCTTTTTCGCTTATCAATTTATCAATTTCAGCAACAAACTTGTCGGTCAGCTTTTGCACGTCATCCTGAGCGCGGCGCTCATCATCTTCCGAGCAAGCCTTGTCCTTGACGAGCTTTTTCAGCGCTTCATTGGCATCGCGGCGGATATTGCGCACAGCCACCTTGGCATCCTCCGCCTCGCCCTTGACCAGCTTGACGATCTCCTTGCGACGTTCTTCGGTCAGCGGCGGGGTCGGTACACGGATCAGGTCGCCCTGCGTAGAAGGATTGAATCCCAGGTCGGATTCACGGATAGCCTTTTCGACTACGGCCACCATCTTTTTTTCCCATGGTTGCACTCCGATCGTGCGCGCATCGATCAGGGTAACGTTCGCGACCTGGTTGATTGCCGTCGGGCTGCCATAGTAATCCACCATGACGTGGTCGAGAATGCCTACATGGGCACGGCCGGTGCGGACCTTGGACAGGTTCGCCTTCAGCGTCTCGATGGACTTGTTCATTTTTTGTTCGGCGTTTTTCTTGACATCGGCAGTACTCATGCTGCTCTCCTTGCTTACAACAAATTAATTACAAATGAACCAGCGTCCCCTCGTCGTCACCCAGCACGACACGCTTTAATGCGCCTGGCTTGACGATAGAGAATACCTTGATCGGCAGTTTCTGGTCGCGGCACAACGCAAATGCGGTGGCGTCCATGACTTGCAAGTGCTTGGAAATCGCTTCGTCGAAGGTGATCGTGCTGTAACGGGTCGCGCCTGGATCCTTTTTCGGGTCGGCGCTATAGACGCCATCGACCTTGGTCGCCTTCAGCACGATTTCCGCACCGATTTCCGAACCGCGCAGCGCTGCGGCAGTATCGGTAGTGAAGAACGGGTTGCCGGTGCCGGCGGCAAACACGACAATCTTGCCCTCTTCCAGGTATTGCAAGGCCTTCGGCCGGACGTAAGGCTCGACCACTTGCTCGATACCGATGGCCGACATGACACGGGCGGTCAGGCCAACCTGGCGCATGGCATCGGCCAGCGCCAGTGAATTCATTACGGTGGCCAGCATGCCCATGTAATCCGCGGTCGCGCGGTCCATGCCCTGGGCGCCGGGTGCCACGCCGCGGAAGATATTGCCGCCGCCGATGACGATCGCCAGTTCTACGCCAAGCTTGGCCACTTCCGCCACGTCCGCGACCATGCTCTCGATGGTGGCGCGATTGATGCCGTAGGCATCATCACCCATGAGTGCTTCACCGGAAAGCTTGAGGAGGACACGCTTGTAGGCTGGTTGGGTCATGAACTGGGCTCCTTGGTAATTCCGGATTAATTGATGCTGATTTGATGCTTTAGGGTGCTAAAAGGTGTGCGTTACTCTATCGCATTCGCGGCATGACTGCATTGTCATCCAGGCATGCCGCAGGCTTAAAAAAACGGGCCTTTCGGCCCGCTTTGTTTGCGATTAAGCCTGTTTGGCAGCAGCAACCTGCGCCGCCACTTCGGCAGCGAAGTCGTCCACCTTCTTCTCGATGCCTTCACCGACCACGAACAAGGCAAAGGATTTCACGCTGCTGTTGGCAGCCTTGAGCATTTGTTCAACGGTCTGCTTGTCGTTCTTGACGAACGGTTGATTCAGCAAGGAGACTTCCTTCAGGAATTTCTGCACCGAACCTTCCACCATCTTGGCGACGATGTCTGCCGGCTTGCCGGATTCAGCTGCTTTCAGGCTGGCGACATTGCGCTCTTTTTCGATCAGCTCGGCCGGCACTTGCTCGGACGACAGAGCAACCGGCTTCATGGCGGCGATATGCATTGCCACATCCTTGCCAACCTGCTCGTCGGCGCCGTCGTATTCGACGACCACGCCAATACGGCTGCCGTGCAGATAGGAAGTCAGCTTGGCATTGGTTTCAAAACGCTTGAAGCGACGGATCGACATGTTTTCACCGATCTTGCCGACCAGCGCAGCGCGGATTTCCTCGACGGTTTTGCCATCCAGCGGCAGCGCCGACAGGGCCGCCACATCGGCCGGATTATTTTCTGCAACCAGCTTGGCCACATTGTTAGCCAGAGCGACGAAGTCATCGTTCTTGGTGACGAAGTCGGTTTCGCAGTTGACTTCAACAAGAGCACCCACGTTGCCGCTGACATATGCCACGACGACGCCTTCAGCAGTGACACGCGAGGCAGCCTTGGAAGCCTTGCTGCCCAGTTTAACGCGCAGAATCTCTTCAGCCTTGGCCATGTCGCCATCGGCTTCGGTCAAGGCTTTCTTGCATTCCATCATCGGCGCGTCGGTCTTCGCGCGCAGTTCACCTACCATCGCTGCGGTAATTGCCGCCATTTCATTCTCCTTCAGATCGTTCAGAACAGCGTGCCGCTAAGCATCGCTATCCCGCAATTCATAAAATAAAGGGGCGAACCGCGGTTGCCCCTTGGACAAAGCCTATCGGCCTCTATGAAGCTTAAGCCTGCTCGTTAACTTCTACGAATTCGTCAGCGCCGCCCTTGATTGCCTCAACGACTTCGTTGACGGCATTGGCACGGCCTTCCAGGATGGCATCGGCCACGCCGCGCGCATACAACTGGATCGCCTTGGAGGAGTCGTCATTGCCCGGGATGACGTAAGCCACGCCGTCCGGGGAGTGGTTGGTATCGACCACGCCGATAACCGGGATACCCAGCTTGGCGGCTTCGGTGATAGCGCCTTTGTGGAAACCGACGTCGATCACAAAGATCGCGTCAGGAATGCCACCCATATCCTTGATGCCGCCAATCGATTTTTCCAGCTTTTCCATTTCACGCTGGAACATCAGCGCTTCCTTCTTGCTCATTTTTTCGACGGAACCGTCAGCGATAGCCGCTTCCATGTCTTTCAGACGCTTGATCGAGGTCTTGATGGTCTTGAAGTTGGTCAGCATGCCGCCCAGCCAACGCTGATCAACATAAGGCACGCCGGCGCGTTGCGCTTCAGCGGCGATGATGTCGCGAGCCTGACGCTTGGTGCCGACCATCAGGATGGTGCCGCGATTGGCAGCCAGCTGGCGGATGTACTTCATCGCTTCCTGGTATTTAGCCAGGGTTTTTTCCAGGTTGACGATATGAATCTTGTTACGCTGACCGAAGATGTACTGAGCCATCTTGGGGTTCCAGAAGCGGGTTTGATGGCCGAAATGAATACCGGCTTCCAGCATTTCACGCATGGTGACTGACATGTTTATTCTCCAGGGTTAGGACTGGAATCCACCCAGTCACCCGCACAAACTGTCAGCAGAGCGGGCACCCTTTGGCGGGCGGATTCGCGATTTACAAAAATTAACTTGGACTCGCTTCCAAGCTAACCCGAGATTCTACCTTAAATCCCCCTCGCGCTTCAAGTCCGTCAAGCTTGCTCAGACGATAATTGCCTGACTCGTCTATAATCCGCTATTGACTATTTACTCTGCGGCGAATTACGTCGCTCTCCTCGCGCCGATCGTAGGATCATCATGATTTCCATTAAAACCTCTGAAGATATCAAGGGCATGCGCGTAGCGTGCAAGCTGGCTGCCGAAGTCCTGGATTACATCACCCCTTTTATCAAGCCAGGCGTCACCACTGGTGAAGTCGATCGCATTTGCCATGAATATATGGTCAACGTCCAAGGCACGATTCCTGCGCCGCTTAACTATTGCCCTCCAGGCTACACTCCCTACCCAAAGGCCACATGCACATCGGTCAACGACGTGGTGTGCCATGGCATACCGGGGGATAAGGTCCTGAAAAACGGCGATATCGTCAATCTCGACATTACCGTCATCAAGGATGGCTATTTCGGCGATACCAGCCGCATGTTCTTCGTCGGCGAACCCTCGATCCTGGCGAAACGCCTGGTGGAGACCACCTACGACTGTATGTGGCTGGGCATCGCGCAAGTCAAACCCGGCGCCCATCTCGGTGATATCGGCCACGCCATCCAGGTACATGCAGAGAAAGCCGGTTACAGCATCGTGCGCGAATTCTGCGGCCATGGCATCGGCAAGAATTTCCACGAGGATCCCCAGGTATTGCATTACGGCCGTCCCGGCACGCTGGAAGAACTCAAGCCGGGCATGATCTTCACGATCGAGCCGATGCTTAACGCCGGCCGCCGTGAAATCCGTGAAATGGGCGACGGCTGGACCATCAAGACCAAGGACCGCAGCCTGTCTGCTCAGTGGGAGCATACCGTGCTGGTAACCGAAACCGGTTTCGAGGTCCTGACCGTATCCGCGGGCATGCCGGCGCCTCCGGCCTTCATCACCCAACCGATCACCACCACGCCGCTTACCGCCTGAGGCTGGCCGCCCATGTCGACGCTTGCGATTACACTGAAGGAAAAACTCAAGGCCGACCGCCAGAATCTCATCCATGCCTTCGAGACCTCGCACAAGCCTGACCGATTCCTGACGGGGCTTTCCCGCAGCGTGGATGCGGTATTGACGGAAGCCTGGGACTCCTTCGGCTTTCCGGCCGATACCGCACTGATCGCCGTCGGCGGTTATGGCCGCGGCGAACTGTTTCCCCACTCGGACGTGGACGTGCTGGTGCTGCTGGGGGGGGCGCCGGATTCCTCTCTTCAAGCCAAGCTGGAAGAACTGGTCCAGCTATTCTGGGACATCGGCCTGGAAATCGGCCATAGCATCCGAACCATCGATGAGTGCCTGACCGAGGCGGCAGGCGACATCACCGTGCAGACCAGCCTGCTGGAAGCGCGTTTCGTGACCGGCAACCGCAAGCAGTTCCGCTTTCTGTGCGAACGCCTGAATGCAGCGATGAATCCGCAAGCATTCTTCGAGGCGAAAACCCTGGAGATGCGCCAGCGTCACGTCAAATACGAGGACACGCCCTACAGTCTTGAGCCGAACGTGAAGGAAAGCCCGGGCGGGTTGCGCGACCTGCAGGTGATTCTCTGGGTTGCCAAGGCTGCCGGGCTGGGGGACTCCTGGCGCAAGCTGGCCGAGCGCGGTCTGATCACTCCGACCGAAGCACGCCAATTGACCCGCACGGAGCGGGCATTCAAGGATATTCGCATCCGCCTGCACCTTCATACGCGCCGCCATGAAGACCGGCTGGTTTTTGATGTGCAGACGCCGATTGCCGAAACTTTCGGCTTCCAGACCACCGAGGCCCGCCGCGCCAGCGAGCATTTGATGCAGCATTACTACTGGGCAGCCAAGGCCGCGACCCAGTTGAATACCATTCTTTTGCAGAACATCGGCGCGCAGCTTTTCCCGCAATCCGGCGAGCCGCATCCGATCAATGAACGCTTCAATGAAGTCAATGGCCTGATCGATATCGCGCATGACGATACGTTCGAATCGACACCGTCATCCATGCTGGAAGTTTTCCTGCTGCGGGCGCAACATCCGGAAATCAAGGGAATGACCGCTCGCACCATGCGCGCCCTCTGGCATGCCCGCTTCAGGATCGATAGCCGCTTCCGTAGCGATCCGGTTAATCGGGCGCTCTTCCTGCAAATCCTGCAAGCGCCGCAGGGGATCACGCATGCCTTGCGCGCCATGAACCAGACCAGCGTGCTGGGACGATACCTGCCGAACTTCCGCCGCATCATCGGCCAGATGCAGCACGACCTGTTCCATGCCTACACCGTGGACCAGCATATCCTGATGGTGGTGCGCAATGTGCGGCGCTTCACCATGAGCGAGCATGCGCATGAATACCCATTCTGCAGCCAGCTCATGGCCGATTTCGCGCAGCCCTGGCTACTGTACATCGCCGCCCTTTTCCACGATATCGCCAAGGGCCGTGGCGGCGACCATTCCAAGCTGGGCATGGCCGATGCGCGCCGCTTCTGCAAGGATCACGGCTTGTCGAAGGAAGACACCGAGCTGGTGGTTTTCCTGGTAGAACATCATCTGACAATGTCGCAGGTCGCACAGAAACAGGACTTATCGGACCCGGACGTGATCCAGGCATTTGCCGATACCGTTCGCGATGCGCGCCATCTTACCGCGCTCTACCTGCTGACCGTGGCGGACATCCGCGGCACCAGCCCGAAAGTCTGGAATGCCTGGAAAGGCAAGCTGCTGGAAGACTTGTACCGGATTACCCTGCGCGTGCTGGGTGGCGAAACGCATTCTACCGACCGTGAACTTCGAAAGCGCCAGGATGAGGCGCTCAAGTCCTTGCGCTTATATGGCTTGCCGGAAAACGCCCACGAGAAATTGTGGGGCCAGCTCGATGTCGCTTATTTCCTGCGGCACGACGCATCCGACGTCGCCTGGCAGACTCGCGCACTGTACGACAAGACGAATAGCCTGGTCCCCGTGGTGAAATGCCGCCTGGCGCCGATCGGTGAAGGCTTGCAAGTCACGGTCTACCTGAAGGACCAGCTCGATCTGTTCGCACGTATCTGCAGCTATTTCGACCGCAAGAATTTCAGCATCATCGACGCGAAGATTCATACGACGCGGCATGGCTATGCGCTGGATACGTTCCTGGTCACCGAACCGGCTTTCGCGAGCAACTATCGCGACATCATCAACCTGATCGAGCACGAACTCAGCCGCGAGCTGGCATCGCAAGACCCGTTGCAGGCGCCTTGCAAAGCGCGCCTGTCGCGCCAGTCGCGCACCTTCCCCGTCACGCCGACGGTGGACCTGCGTCCGGACGAGCGCGGGCAATACTATCTGCTGTCGGTTTCGGCCAATGACCGCAACGGCTTGCTGTATTCGATTGCGAATGTGCTGGCCCGGCATAAGCTGAATCTGCACACTGCCAAGATCATGACACTGGGCGAGCGCGTGGAAGACGTGTTCCTGGTGGACGGTCCCGTGCTCAACAATGCCCGCAGCCAGATCCAGCTTGAAACCGACCTGCTGGAAGCGCTGCGGGTCTGATTTTTATTTACCTATTCACGCCCTGAATCCCGGCATTTCCCATGACTGAACCTCTACGCCTATCGAAACGCATGTCTGAACTCGGCCTTTGCTCGCGCCGAGAAGCGGATGAATGGATTGCGCGCGGCTGGGTGCGGGTGGATGGCAAGGTCGTCTCCGAACTCGGCAGCAAGGTCTTGCCGCACCAGCGCATCACCATCGAACGCCAGGCCAGCGCCGAGCAGGCACGACGTGTCACCATCCTGATCAACAAGCCGATGGGGTACGTCAGCGGCCAGGCCGAAGATGGTTACAAACCTGCGGTTACGCTGATCGGCCCCGATACCCGCTGGAGCGAAGACAAGACGCCTCAGCAATTCCACCCCAGTCAGCTGAGAAGCCTGGTGCCGGCCGGCCGGCTGGATATCGATTCGGTCGGCTTGCTCGTCCTTACGCAGGATGGCCGTATCGCCAAACAGCTGATCGGCGAAGATACGTCCATCGAAAAAGAATACCTGGTAAGAGTGAAGTACTCCAAGCCTGGGCGCCTGCCGGATTCCGACTTGCGGCTCTTGAATCACGGGCTGTCTCTCGACGGCAAAAAGCTATTGCCGGCCAAAGTCAGCTGGCAAAATGACGACCAATTGCGCTTTATTCTGCGCGAGGGGAAAAAACGCCAGATCCGCCGCATGTGTGAAGCGGTAGGCTTGAAAGTGATCGGCTTGAAGCGGGTACGGATTGGGCGCGTCAAGCTCGGCGACCTGCCGCCCGGTCAGTGGCGCTATCTGCGGCCGGATGAGCAATTCCAGTGAGCGTTGCGAATCGCAGAGACCTGATTCTTGAATATCGGCAAAACAAGAATTTCCAGATTGAGCGCGAATTATTTCTGGATTGAATGTCGTACCACCAGCGACGAGCCGGCCAGCTAGTCGTCGCGGCTGGCATCCAGGCCGGGAAAGAGAATTTCCGTATAACCGAATTTGCTGAAATCCCTGATCCGCATCGGGTACAGGATGCCTGCCAAATGATCGCATTCATGCTGCACCACGCGTGCATGGAAACCCTCGACTTCGCGCCGGATTGGATATCCATTGCGATCGCAGCCTTCATAACGCAGCTGCTTGTTACGCGGGACCATCCCGCGCAATCCGGGGACTGACAGACAGCCTTCCCAACCTTCCTCCATCTCGTCGGACAATGGCGTCAATAGCGGGTTGATCAGCACCGTCTCTGGAACCGGCGGCGCTTCAGGGTAGCGTGGATTACTGCCGAAACCGAAGATGACGACCTGGAGATTGACACCGATCTGGGGTGCAGCAAGGCCCGCGCCGTTTGCCGCATGCATAGTATCGAACATATCGGCAATCAGCGCATCGAGCTCGGCCGTGCCGAAACGCGCAACCGGCTCCGCCTGTCGCAACAGGCGGGCATCTCCCATCTTCAATATCGGCCGGATGCTCATTTCAGGCTATGGACGTATTCCGTAAAGGCCGCACCGGTTTCAGGGTGCTTCATGCCAACCGCAAGTGTGGCCTTGAGATAACCGAGCTTGGAGCCGCAGTCGTAGCGCTGCCCTGCATAACGGTAAGCCAGCACAGCCTCGTCCTGCATGAGCGCGGCAATGCCGTCGGTGAGCTGGATTTCACCACCCGCACCCTTACCCAGTTTTTCCAGTCGCGGGAAAATCGACGGATTGAGTACGTAGCGGCCTACGACCGCCAGGGTCGACGGCGCGACTTCCGGCTGCGGCTTTTCAACGATGCCATGCACGCGCTCGAGATTATCCAGATAAGGCGTGGCGCTGACGATGCCGTATTGGCGGGTATCGCTGCGCGGCACATCCTGCACCGCGAGAATGCTGGCGCCTTCGCGCGCATACTTTTCCGTCATCTGCGCGAGCACCGGCTGCTGGCCGGCATCGACATCCATGAAATCATCCGCGAGCAGGACCGCGAACGGCTCGTCGTTGACTACCGGCTTTGCGCACAGCACGGCATGTCCTAACCCTAGCGGCTGCGACTGGCGGATATAGATGCAGTTAATATGTTTCGGGATAACGTTGCGGATGGTATCGAGCAAGGCTTGCTTGCCGGCGGCTTCCAGCTCCGCTTCCAGCTCATATACCTTGTCGAAATGGTCTTCGATGGCGCGCTTGTTACGGCCGGTGATGAAGATCATTTCTGTGATGCCGGCAGCCACGGCTTCTTCCACGGCGTACTGAATCAAAGGCTTGTCGACGATAGGTAGCATTTCCTTCGGCTGCGCCTTGGTCGCCGGAAGAAACCGGCTTCCCAGGCCGGCCACGGGAAACACCGCTTTTGTAATTTTTCTCATGCCATCCCTTTTAGCAAATGTAATAATCCATCTTCATCCAACACCGGAATTCCCAATTCTTCCGCCTTGGCCAGCTTGCTGCCGGCTTCTTCGCCAGCAACGACATAAGAAGTCTTCTTGGACACGGAACCCGTGACCTTGCCGCCGGCTTGCTCGATCATGGCGCTGGCCTCGTCACGCGTCAGATTGGGCAATGTGCCGGTCAGCACGAAGGTCTTGCCCGTTATCGAGCCGGGCTGCCCTGCAGCCGCTTCGGCCTGTTTCGCATCCTGTCTTGCGACCGGCTCGTGTTCGGGCCAGTGCACTCCTGCGGCGCGCAATTGTTCGACCAATTCCACGTTCAAAGGATCGCTGAAAAACTGCAAAATCGACTTTGCCACCACGGGGCCGATATCTGCCACTTCCAGCAGTTGCTCTTCAGTAGCAGCCAGGAAGGCATCGATTTTGCCGAAATGGCGCGCCAGTTCCTTGGCGGTCGATTCGCCGACATGGCGGATGCCGAGTGCATAAATAAATCTCGCCAGCGTCGTCGACTTCGATTTTTCCAGCGCATTCAAGACATTTTTCGCCGACTTTTCAGCCATGCGGTCCAGCTCGACCAGCGAGGTCAAGCCAAGCCTGTAGAGGTCAGCTGCCGTCGTGATGATCTGTTTATCGACCAGTTGATCGATCAGCTGCTCACCCAGACCTTCGATATCCATGGCCCGACGCGACACGAAATGCAGCAAGCCGCCTTTTCTCTGCGCGGCGCATTTGATCCAGCCACCGGCACAGCGTGCCACCGCCTCATCTTGCGGCCTGACGATCGGAGAGCCGCACACCGGGCAATTCGTCGGCATCGAGAATTCACGGGCATTTTCCGGACGCGCCTCCGGCACGACCGATACCACTTCCGGGATGACGTCGCCGGCACGCCGCACGATGACGGTGTCACCAATGCGCACATCCTTGCGGCGCACTTCATCCTCGTTGTGCAGCGTGGCGTTGGTCACGGTGACGCCGCCGACAGAGACCGGCGCCAATCGGGCAACTGGAGTGATCGCGCCGGTGCGTCCAACCTGGACACCGATATCCTGAACCAGCGTCATCGCTTCCTGGGCCGGAAACTTGTGCGCCAGTGCGAAGCGCGGCGCACGGGACACGAAACCGAGCCGCTGCTGTTCGGCCCGCCGGTTCACCTTGTACACCACGCCATCGATTTCGTATGGCAATGCATCCCGCTTGATGCCGACCTCACGGAAGAAAGCCAGCAATCCTGACGCGCCGCTCACCACCGCGCGCTCCTGACACACCGGCAAGCCGATGGCGGCAAACCAGTCGAGCAGACCTGAATGGGTATCGGGCATGTCCGCGCCTTCCAGCAGGCCGATGCCGTATGCATAGAAGCGCAGCGATCGCTGCGCCGTAATTCTGGAGTCCAGCTGCCGCAGGCTGCCGGCGGCAGCATTACGGGGATTGGCGAACTCCTTCTGTCCGGCCGCGCGCTGACGCGCATTCAATCGGGCGAAATCTGCCTTAAACATCAGCACCTCGCCGCGCACGTCCAGCACGGCCGGCGGATTATCCATGTGCAAGCGCAATGGAATGGCGCGGACGGTGCGGATATTGGCTGTGACGTTTTCTCCCGTCGTGCCATCACCGCGCGTGGCAGCCTGCACCAGCACGCCATTCTCGTAACGCAGGTTGATTGCCAAGCCATCGAACTTCAATTCCGTGGCGTATTCAACTTCTCCTGGAGCTTGCAGACCTTCACGAACACGACGATCGAAAGAGACGATATCCTCGTCGTCAAAGCCATTGCCCAAAGAAAGCATCGGTATCGAATGACGAACCGGCTCGAATTGAGGAAGCGGCGCGCCGCCTACCCGCTGGGTAGGCGAGTCCGGCGTGCACAGTTCCGGATGCTGCTGTTCCAGCGTGCTTAATTCAAGAAAAAGTTTGTCGTATTCCGCATCGGGAATCGTCGGGTTGTCGAGCACATAGTAAGCGTGCGCATGGCGGTTCAATTCGCCGCGCAGCCATTCCGCACGCTCGGCAAGATCATCCTTTTTCTGCTGCGAAGCGTCGGACGTTGAAAAAAAATCTGGATGCATGATCAGCTAAACAGGCGCAAGGCGCGCACCGACCCCGCCGGGATTTCCGCGACGAGCATGTCTTCATAAAATGCATCGACCTGCCGCGCGATCTCCTTCAGCGACTCTTCGCTGAGCGGCTGATTGCCATCGTCGACCACTGTGCCGCTCAGGCGCGAAGCCAAGGCCTTGGCGCAAGCCGTCATCGCGCCGAAACCGTCGCGCTCGGGCGCAACGCAAGGCACATCCAGCAACAAGGTCAAGCGCGATGTAGTGTCAGCAGCAAGCGTGACGTTGGTCGACAGCGAAAACAGCACGCCTCCATCGCCATCCGGCATGACCAGCCGACCATCCGGACGCAAGTCGAATCCTTGACGCTCCAATGCGGCCAGCAAGGTATTGATCGCCCATGGCGCACCATTCGATTGCACATTGACGCTCAGCTTGGCGTCATATTCGGCAACGAACTGATGCAGGGAACGTGCCGCAGTCATCACCTCGGTCATGTCCGGCACATCCGGCTCCGCATTGATTTCATCGGCAATCTGACGCAAGCGCATGATGAATTCGGAATATTCCAGCTCGTTCAGCGCACTGCTGCGATTGGCCAGCTGAACGCCTGCCTGCAAGGCGACATACAAGCCGCCGCGCGCGACCGCTTCCCACTGACCGTCTTCGCGCTGTCCGATGAAATGAACCGGCTTATTGCCGACGTGGCGCAAGCCCTGCAACGGCAAAATCAATTTGTCGCCGTAAACTGGCGCTTCCAGCGCCAGCGGGATGATGCAATCGACCAGCACATCCACCGGCAGGTCGCGTGACGCCGCCAGCTGAACAACCGGAGCAGCGGGAATCGCTTCATTTTGCGGTGTATCGCCGTGTTCGCCCTGCTGATGGAATTCGGACGAATCCGACTCGCCATCAAGGCTTGGCTCATGACGCGCTTCCGCATCCATGCCAGCCACCGTACCGGGCTCCATGAGCACATCTTCGGGAGTCGTAGAGAACGCGCGCTCCACGCTTTTCTTTGCCTTGTATTCCTGCCATTTATTGTAGGAAATAACACCGACAACAATTGCGCTGCCGATTGCAATCAGGCCCATCTGTAAATCGGTCATACCGCTTATGTCCTGGAAACGTTTTCGATGTTGGTTTGATGTCAATCAGACACATTATACGTAAGGCCAAACATTCATACATAGCAGAGCGAAATTGACTAGCTCTTCACGCTGTTTTTGGCTGCTTATGTGCATCAATTGACGTAGTTTAAAGGCTTTTCAAAGTGCAACGTTAGAAAATTGACAGCAATCAAAAAGCAAAATTTTTCAAATAATAAACTGCCAATTGTTGTGATTTGGAATGAATGCTTTGTTTCATCCTGAACGAATTTTCCAATCACGAAGCAATTTCAGACAAGTCATTTTTATCCATTTTCACTTCTTCATCGGCTTGTCATTGCAGGTGCAAAATTTTATCGATACCCATTTGCGAGAAGGTGCATCATGCTCAAACAGAAAGAACTTCGTTTTCAAGAACTGGCCATGCTTTCCGTCAGCCCGATTCTGCGCAATATTCATCACTGGTGGCTCCAGAAGGCCGAGCGCCACTACCTGATTTGCGCGGACGTCGAAGAAAAACGCGCACGCGAAGCGCAACAGAACGTCGCCTATTATCAGAAACGTGCTGCGATGGCGCGCTCCGCACGTATTTAATTCCGCATCACGCTGCCTGTGCTTCGGTGGCGAAACTCGCCGCCGACTCCATATCCACCGCCACGATGCGCGACACACCCTGCTCCTGCATTGTCACACCAATCAACTGCTGAGCCATCTCCATCGCAATCTTGTTATGAGAAATAAACAGGAATTGCGTTTGCGATGACATGCGCTTGACCATGTTGGCGAACCGCTCGGTATTGGCATCGTCCAACGGCGCATCAACCTCGTCTAGCAGGCAGAACGGTGCAGGATTCAACTGGAACATTGAAAACACCAGTGCCGTTGCCGTCAGCGCCTTTTCGCCGCCCGACAGCAAGTGAATGGTGGCGTTCTTCTTGCCCGGAGGCTGCGCCATCACCTGTACGCCGGAGTCGAGAATTTCATCGCCGGTCATGATCAGTTTGGCGTTGCCGCCGCCGAACAGAATCGGGAACAGTTCCGAGAAATGGCGATTCACCTTGTCGAAGGTATCCTGCAGCAATTCGCGCGTTTCCTTGTCGATCTTGCTGATGGCATCTTCCAGCGTAGTGATGGCTTCCATCAGGTCCGCATTCTGCGAATCGAGGAAATTCTTGCGCTCGGAGGCCTGTGCCAATTCATCCAGCGCGGCAAGATTGACTGCTCCCAGCGCCGCGATGGCATTGGTCAGTCGCGTCACTTCGCCTTGCAGATAGGACGGCTTCAGATCCGGATTGATTTTCTCCGACAGCGCGGCCTCATCTGCCTGCGCTTCCACCAGTTGTTGCGCATACTGTTCCTGGTTCAGGCGTGCAGCCTGCTCTTTCAGCTGCAATTCCGTGATGCGATCGCGCTGCGGCTGCAGGCTGCGCTCGGATTGCATGCGCGCCTCTTCATGATGACGCAGCTTTTGCGAAAGCTGGTCCAGCTCATGGCGTGCATCAGCCAGGGCACGCTCCTGCTCGCTGCGTTTCTCCAGTAAGGATTGCAATCCGGCCTGGGCAGCCTGGTCGTCCAGGCTTTCCAGTTCGAGCTGGCCTTGTTGCATGCTGGCGAAGAGTTGTTGTGCCTGTTCCTGCGCGGTGGCGATGCTGCGCTTTAATTCCTCGATCTTGTTGCGCTGGGACTTTTCCGCAAACTCGGCTTCTTGCGCAGCTCTTTCCAGGTCGCGCAAGCGCACCCGCGCATCGTTCAATTGCTGTTCCTTGGCAAGGTAAGCCGTCTGTCCTTGCTCGTGCGTTTCCTGCAGCTCCGCCAGCTCCATGTCGAGCTGCTCGAACTTCGCTTCCGATTCCGCCTTGATCTGCTGCTGTTCGGCTTCCTGTTCCTCAATCTCGGCCAGCTCTTCAGCGATCTGGCTGCTGCGCTGATTGAAGCGTTCCTGCACTTCCGACAGCTTCATGACTTCGATCTGCAAGCCATGCGCGGCCTGGGTAAGGCTTTGCACGCGCAGGCGGTATTCCTGCAAGCGCTGGGTCGCCTGCGTCAGCGCGGCATCGGCACGCACCACGCGCGTCCTGGCTTCGTCAGCCAGCATCTGCTGCGCGCGCAACTGCTTGGTGATATTGTCGATTTCCAGCTGGCGCGCCAGCATGCCATCCTGCTCGGAGTCGGATGCGTAGAAGCGAACGCTGGACTTGCTGATGACATGTCCCTGCCTGGTGACGAAATAGCCGCCTACCGGCAGCTTGTCGCGGTCGGCAAAGGCCGCAGCCGCATCCTCGGCGATGAAGATATTGTGCAGCCAGTCCTGCATCAGCGCGCGCAGGCCGGGATCGTTCAACTGCAGCAGGCCTAGCATGGGCTTCAATCCTGCCGGCGCGTCGACCGTGCCGGCAGGTGAGGTATTGGCGCTGTAGAGCGCCAGCTTGGCCGGCGGCGCGTCACTGAAGAAAGCCTTGGCCCAGTCTAGATTGGACATCTCCAGCGCCGAGGTGCGCTCGCGCAGCACCGACTCCAGCGCTGTCTCCCAACCGGCATCAATCTGCAGCTTTTGCCACAGGCGCGGCAACTCTCCCAATTCATGCTTTTGCAGCCAGGGTTGCACCTTGCCTTGCGACTGCACGCTGTCCTGCAACTGCTTCAGCGCATTCAAACGGGCTTCCAGCTTGGCATTCGCGGCGGTTTCGTTATTGACTTGTTCCTGCGCGGCGCGGCGTTCTTCTTCCAGCCTGGGCTGCTGCTCCTGGGCTTCTTCAAGCTGCGCCTGCGCTTCTTCCAGCGCCATCTGTTTCTCTTCGAGCTGCGCTTTCAGATTGGCCAGGTGCGTGCCGTCCGGCATGCTCATGCCATTCTTTTCCTGCGACAGACGGTCGCGACGCACCGCCAGATTCGCCAGAATATTGGACGCATTGCGCTGATGGGCGGATTCCAGCTCGATCTGCTGCTGGATTTGCATGATCTTGCTGCGAGATTCGTTGGATCGCAGCTGCGCTTCGCGCCAGGCTTGCTCCAGGGCCGGTAGCGCTTCACCTTGCTGCTGAGCGATTTGCTGGGCTTGCTCGACGCGCGCGGCCTGTTCTTCCAGCATCAGATCGGCTTCAGCCAACTCTTCCTGATATTGGCTGCCTTGGCGCTGCCACTGGTCGCGCTGCGCAGTCAGCGAGTTCAACTGCGACTGCAGGCGGCCGCGCGATTCGATGACGAATTTGATCTGCGCCTCCAGACTGCCGATCTCGGAGTTGGTCTGGTACAGGTGGCCCTGAGCCTGGTGCAAACGGTCGCCGGCAGCATAATGTGCCTGGCGCATGTGCTCGAGCTCGGTTTCGACATGGCGCAACTTGGCCATCTGCTCTTCCAGGTCGGTCTGCGCCTTTTCGATTTCACGAAAAACCTTTTCCTGCTCGGCCTTGGCTTCATTTTTCCGCACCAGCCACAGCAGCTTTTGTTTTTCTTCCTGGTCTGCCTGCAACTCGTGGAACTTGCGCGCCACTTCCGCCTGGCTTTCGAGCTTTTCCAAGTTGGCGTTCAGCTCACGCAGGATATCCTCGACACGCGTGAGGTTTTCGCGGGTGTCGTGCAGCCGGTTTTCAGTTTCGCGGCGGCGCTCCTTGTATTTCGATACGCCGGCGGCTTCTTCGAGGAAGACGCGCAACTCTTCCGGGCGCGCCTCGATGATCCGGGAAATCATGCCCTGGCCGATAATGGCGTAAGCGCGTGGGCCGAGGCCCGTGCCGAGGAAGATATCCTGGATATCGCGCCGGCGCACGGACTGGTTATTGATGTAATAAGTCGAGGTACCGTCGCGGGTTAGCGTGCGCTTGACGGCGATTTCGGCAAACTGGCTCCACTGCCCTGCCGCCTTGCCGTCAGCATTGTCGAATACCAGCTCGACCGATGCACGTCCGGCTGGCTTACGGTGCGTCGAACCATTGAAGATCACGTCCTGCATCGACTCGCCGCGCAACTCGGAGGCTTTCGATTCGCCCAGCACCCAGCGCACGGCATCGATGATGTTGGATTTACCACAGCCGTTCGGGCCGACGACGCCAACGAGCTGGCCCGGCACCTGAAAATGCGTGGGATCGACGAAGGATTTAAAACCCGACAATTTAATGGATGTTAAACGCACGTTATCGACTTAATCCGAGAAAATTCGACAAAATAGCCGCATCCGGTAGCCGGGCCCGCGGTCGGGCTGGAGCGATCCGGGCGGCGCGCAAGGGGCTAATCATAACATTGAAGCTGTGCCATTCCGCCATTTCAGCAAGCCTCAGGCGGCAGGCAGCAGCATGGAAGGTATAATGTTGCACTTTCGTACGCCATTGAATTTGTTGGCTTTTTAATATCGCTTAGCCTTATTTCGCCGTGAATCCACTTTTAGAGAAGCTGCAACCCTATCCTTTCGAAAAATTGCGCAAGCTGTTTGCGGACGTTAAGCCAAATGCGGCTTATTCCCCCATCAGCCTGGGCATTGGCGAACCAAAGCATCCTACGCCGGCTTTCATCCGACAATCGCTTGCCGACAGCCTCGATGGCCTGGCGGCCTATCCGGCCACGGCTGGCAGCGATGCCTTGCGCACGGCGATCGCCGGCTGGCTGGAGCGCCGTTACGGTTTGCCGAAGCTGGATATCGCGTCGCAGATCCTGCCGGTGTGCGGTTCGCGAGAAGCGCTGTTCGCCTTGGCTCAAACCGTGATCGATCCGCGCCGCGGCGATGCCCTGGTGGCTTGCCCGAATCCTTTCTATCAGATTTACGAAGGCGCGGCCTACCTCGCTGGCGCGCAACCTTACTTTCTTAATTCCGACCCGGCGCGCAACTTCGCACCGGACTACAGAAGCGTTCCGGCTGACGTATGGGAACGCGTGCAGCTGCTGTATCTCTGCTCGCCCGGCAATCCGACCGGCGCCGTGTTGACACTGGAAGACTGGAAGGAATTGTTTGCCCTGTCCGACCGCTACGGCTTCGTGATCGCCTCGGACGAGTGCTATTCGGAGATTTACTTCAAGGATGAAGCCCCGCTGGGCGGCATGGAAGCTGCACATAAGCTGGGGCGCGAAGGCTATCCGCGCCTGATTTCTTTTTCCAGCCTGTCCAAGCGTTCCAACGTGCCGGGCATGCGTTCGGGATTTGTCGCCGGCGATGCGACGATTCTGAAAAAATTCCTCCTGTACCGCACCTATCACGGCAGCGCCATGAGCCCGTCGATCCAGTCGGCGTCGATCGCGGCCTGGAATGATGAAATCCACGTGCAGGAAAACCGCGCGAAATACATCCAGAAATTCAATGAGGTCACGCCGCTGCTGGCGGAAGTGCTGGATGTCGCCCTGCCGGATGCCGGTTTCTACCTGTGGGCAAAGGTAGACAAGCTCGCGTCGATCTCGGATGTCGACTTCGCCAAACGCCTGTATGCCGAATATAATGTGACCGTTCTGCCCGGCAGCTACCTGGCTCGCGAAGCGCACGGCATCAACCCGGGTGAAAACCGCGTCCGCATGGCGCTGGTCGCCGAGACGGCGGAATGTCTCGAAGCTGCCAAGCGCATCGTTGAATTCACCCGCAAGCTGGCCGCAAACTGATTTCTCCACCATTCAATAGATAGATACCGACATGACTCAGCAACTGCAGCAAATCATCGAACAAGCCTGGGAAGACCGCGCCAATTTCTCGCCCAAATCCGCACCCGCCGAAGTGCGCGACGCCGTCGCCCATGTGTTGGCCGAACTGGACCAGGGCACGCTGCGCGTGGCGCAGAAGGTCGACGGCACATGGAACGTCAACCAATGGATCAAGAAAGCCGTGCTGCTGTCCTTCCGCCTGGAAGACAATGTGCCGATGCCGGCTGGCGGCAGCATGCAGTTTTACGATAAGGTGCCGACCAAGTTCGCCAATTACACTGCTGAAGACTTCGCCAAGGGCGGATTCCGCGTGGTGCCGCCGGCCGTTGCCCGCCGCGGCAGCTTCATCGGCAAGAATGTCGTGCTGATGCCGTCCTACGTCAATATCGGCGCCTACGTCGATGAAGGCTCGATGGTCGATACCTGGGCCACCGTCGGCTCCTGCGCACAGATCGGCAAGAACGTGCACTTGTCCGGCGGCGTCGGCATTGGCGGCGTGCTCGAACCGATGCAAGCCAACCCGACCATCATCGAAGACAACTGCTTCATCGGCGCACGTTCGGAAATCGTCGAAGGCGTGATCGTCGAGGAAAACTCGGTGATTTCGATGGGCGTGTACATCGGCCAGTCGACCAAGATCTATGACCGCGCCACCGGCGAAGTCAGCTATGGCCGCATCCCGGCCGGCTCCGTCGTCGTATCGGGCAGCCTGCCTTCGGCCGACGGCAAGTACAGCCTGTATTGCGCCGTGATCGTCAAGCGAGTGGACGCCAAGACCCGTGCCAAGACCGGCATCAACGAACTGCTGCGCGACGCGTAATGGACTGGCGCGGTGCCGTGCGAACCGCGGCACCGCCCGACCTTGGCGCCGAAGCCTGGCCGCATCGCATCAGATTTATCGCCGTTGAATAATTAAAAGCCAAAATTATCCAGGGAGATCATCATGGCAATGGAACGCTTGTTTCAGTTGATGCAGGAAAAGAACGCCTCCGATATGTTCATGGCGGTCAACTCGCCGATTCAACTGAAGATCAACGGCAACCTGATTCCGATTAACCAGCAAAAGATCGACAATGGCGCCATCATGTCGCTGCTGGCCGAAGTGCTCTCGCCTGCGCAACTCGATGAGCTGGATCGCCACAATGAACTAAACCTTGGCATTCCCGTGCCCGGCATCGGCAGCTTCCGCTTGTCGGCTTTCCGCCAACGCGGCACGATCTCCACGGTGTTCCGTTACATTCCCGGCTCGATTCCCGAGCTGGAAAGCTTGCGTCTGCCGCCTGTCCTGGCTGACATCATCAAGCAAAAGCGCGGATTGATCCTGGTGGTTGGCGCCACCGGTTCCGGCAAGTCGACGACGATTGCCTCGATGCTGGACTACCGCAACGCCAATCAGACCGGCCATATCCTGACGCTGGAAGACCCTATCGAATTCCTGTTCAAGAATAAGAAATCGATCGTCAACCAGCGCGAAATTGGCGTCGACTCAACCGATCTGCATACCGCTCTGAAAAATGCATTGCGCCAGGCGCCGGATGTCATCCTGGTTGGCGAGATCCGCGACAAGGAAACGATGTCTGCGGCGCTGGCTTATGCCCAGTCCGGCCACCTGGTCGTGGCAACCCTGCACGCCAATAACAGCTACCGCGCGCTCAACCGTATCATCGGTTTCTATCCACTGGAAACGCGGCAGGCCATGCTGCAGGATCTGGCCTCTACCGTGCTGGCGATCGTCTCGCAGCGCCTGGTGCCATCCACCGACGGCAAGCGTCTCCCCGCGGTCGAAGTGCTGATGAATACGCGCCATATCGCCGAACTGATCGAAGAAGGCGAAATCAGCCAGATCAAGGAAGCGATGGAAAAAAGCATGTCGCCCGGCTCGCAAACCTTCGAGCAGGCGCTGCTGCAACTCATCAAGGATGGCCTGGTCTCGCAGGACGATGCGCTGGCCTACGCCGATTCCGCCACCAACCTGTACTGGCTGCTGAACAACGAAGCTGCCGACAAGTCCATGAAGCAGGATGAGCAAAAGGACGATGGCGCCAGCTTCACCGAATTCACCTTGAACGTCTGATCCAATGAGCATTACCCTGTTCGGCATTCCCAACTGCGACACTGTCAAGAAAGCCCGCACCTGGCTGGAAGCGCACGGCATTTCTTACACTTTCCATGATTTCAAGAAGGCCGGCATCAGCCCCGAGCTGATCGCAAACTGGCTGAAGGATGTCGAATGGGGTGTGCTGGTCAACCGCAAGGGCACAACCTGGCGCAACCTGGATAGCGAACGCAAGGAAGCGGTCGTCGATGCCGCGAGTGCCGCAGCCCTGATCACGGAATCGCCATCCATCGTCAAACGGCCGGTGCTGGTGAAGGACGGACGCACGCACGTCGGCTTTACCGAAGCCGGCTACCAACAAATTTTCGAGAAACGCTGATCTATGAGCAAGACGCTCGCCCTTACCGAAGAACTGATTACCCTGTCCTCCGTCACTCCGGAAGATAAAGGCTGCCAGGACCGCCTGATCGAATTGCTGAGCCCGCTCGGCTTCGCCTGTGACACCATTGCCTCCGGCGGCGTCACCAATCTGTGGGCACGTCGTGGTACCGCGCAGCCGCTGCTGGTATTCGCTGGCCATACCGACGTCGTGCCTACCGGCCCGCTGGAAAAATGGAGCTCGAATCCGTTCACGCCGACGCAGCGCGATGGCAAGCTGTACGGCCGCGGCGCAGCCGACATGAAAACCTCGATTGCCGCGATGGTCGTGGCGGTCGAAGAGTTCGTGCAAGCCCATCCCGACCACAAGGGCTCGATCGCTTTCCTGATTACCAGCGACGAGGAAGGCCCGGCCACCGACGGCACCGTCATCGTCTGCGACAAGCTGAAGGCACGCGGCGAACAGCTGGACTTCTGTATCGTCGGCGAGCCGACTTCCGCCGACAAGCTCGGCGACATGATCAAGAATGGCCGGCGCGGCAGCATGTCGGGCAAGCTGGTCATCAAGGGTATCCAGGGCCACATCGCCTATCCGCATCTGGCGCGCAATCCGATCCACCAGGCTGCGCCAGCGCTGGCCGAACTGGCCGCGGAAAAATGGGACGAAGGCAACGAGTATTACACGCCGACTTCCTGGCAAGTATCGAATATCCATGCCGGCACCGGCGCGACCAATGTCATCCCCGGCGAAGTGGTGGTCGACTTCAATTTCCGCTTTTCCACCGCCAGCACGGTGGAAGGCCTGCAGCAGCGCGTCCACGCCATTCTCGACAAGCATGGCTTGGAGTACGACTTGCAATGGACGGTCGGCGGCCTGCCCTTCCTGACACCGCGCGGCACCCTGAGCGATGCAATCAGCCAGGCCATTCGCGATGAAACGGGAGTGGAAACCGAGCTGTCGACGACTGGCGGCACGTCAGACGGCCGCTTTATCGCACAGATCTGCCCACAGGTCGTGGAGTTCGGCCCGCCGAACGGCAGCATCCACAAGATCGATGAACATATCGAGCTACGCTACATCGATCCGCTGAAGAATATCTACCGCAAGACGCTGGAAAACCTTTTGCTGTAAGTTTCGTCCAAATTATCAGCGCTACTCTCTTTCCCGATCCCGAATGGATCGGGTTAATTTCTTTAATCCAGCAACACTCTGACGCCTCATGACGCCCAACGATTTTTCCACCCTGCGCGATTTGCTGCGCTATGCGGTCAGCCGCCTTAACGGCGCCGATGTATTTTTTGGCCATGGCAGCAGCAATGCCTTCGATGAGGCTGCCTATCTGCTGCTGCATACGTTGAAACTGCCGCTGGATCGCCTCGAGCCGTTTCTCGATGCGCGGCTGCTGCCCGAAGAGATCGAAGCCTTGCTTCGGGTAATCGACAAGCGCACCATCGAGCGCGTGCCGGCCGCTTATATCACCCGCGAAGCATGGCTGGGGGATTACCGTTTTTATGTGGATGAGCGCGTGATCGTGCCGCGTTCCTTCATTGCCGAACTGATCCCGTCCCAGTTCTCGCCCTGGGTGCCCGTGCCCGACGAAGTCACCCAGATCCTGGACGTCTGCACCGGCTCGGCATGCTTGCCTGTGATGCTGGCCGACGCCTTCCCGAATGCCGTTATCGATGCAGTCGATATCTCGACCGATGCACTTGCCGTCGCCGAACGTAACGTCAGCGACTATGAAATGGAAGACCGGATTACCCTGATCGAATCCGATCTGTATTCCGACGTGCCGCCAAAGAAATACGACATCATTGTGAGCAATCCACCCTACGTCAACTCGGATTCGATGACGAAGCTGCCGCAGGAGTACCTGCGCGAGCCGCAGCTTGCCCTGGCTGGCGGCCCCGATGGCATGGACCTGGTGCGCAAGATCGTCGCGGGCGCGGCCGACCGTCTGAAGCCGGCAGGCATTCTGGTGGTGGAAATCGGCAATGAGCGCGAACATGCCGAGGCAGCGTTCCCCGATCTGGAATTGACCTGGCTGACCACCTCGGCCGGCGATGACATGGTATTCCTGCTATCGGCAGAGCAATTGAGAGCGAAACGCCGCAAATGATTCGTTTTCTGAATGTCAGCCTGATCCGAGGCGTCAAGCCGCTACTGGAAAACGCCGAGGCAACGCTCAACCCCGGCGACAAGATCGGCCTGATCGGCGATAACGGCGCCGGCAAGTCCAGCCTGTTTGCGGTATTGCGTGGTGAATTGCATGCCGATCAGGGCGAAGTGGATTTCCCCGCCAAGTGGCGCGTTGCCCATGTCGCGCAAGAAACCCCTGCCTTGGCGCGTCCGGCCATTGAATATGCCATCGATGGCGATGCCAACCTGCGCCGGCTCGAAAGCGAGCTGGCCGAGCTGGAAAGCCGCTCGGACCATGCCGAGCATGGAGAAAAGCTCGGCGAGATCCACGCCGCCCTGGCAGACGCCGATGCCTACACGGTGCGTTCCCGCGCCGAGCAACTGCTGACCGGCCTGGGATTCTCGCAGGAGCAGATGCACCAGCCGGTTTCCAGTTTTTCCGGCGGCTGGCGCATGCGCCTGAACCTGGCACAGGCACTGATGTGCCCATCTGACCTGTTGCTGCTGGACGAGCCGACCAACCACCTCGACCTGGATGCGATCATCTGGCTGGAAGACTGGCTGAAGCGCTATCAGGGCACGCTGCTCATCATCTCGCATGATCGCGACTTCCTCGATGGCGTGGTGAACGTGATCCTGCATATCGACGACCGTAAGCTAAAGCGCTACTCGGGCAACTATTCCGCCTTCGAGCGCCAGCGCGCCGCCCAGTTGGTGCTGGCGCAAGGCATGATCGAGAAGCAATCGCGCCAGCGTGCGCACCTGCAATCCTTCATCGACCGCTTCAAGGCCAAGGCGACCAAGGCCAAGCAGGCCCAAAGCCGCATGAAGGCGCTGGCGAAGATGGAAGAGATCGCGCCGCTGCGAGCGGCAGCGGAATTTTCCTTCGAGTTCCGCGAGCCCCTGAACGCTCCCAATCCGCTGCTGGTCATGGAAGATGTCAACGCCGGGTATCACGTCGAGGATGAAAAGACGCAAGCCAGCACCGACAAGGTCGTCGTTTCGCACATCAATTTCTCGCTGCAAAGCGGCCAGCGCATCGGCCTGCTGGGCGTCAACGGCGCCGGCAAATCCACGCTGATCAAGACCATCGCGGGAGAACTGCCCCCTCTGTCAGGCGATGCACGCACAGGCAAGGGACTCATCATCGGGTATTTCGCGCAGCACCAGGTCGAGATGCTGCGGCATGATGAATCGCCCCTGTGGCACCTGCAGAAACTGGCGCCGGACGTGCGCGAGCAGGAATTGCGCAATTTCCTCGGTAGTTTCAATTTTCCCGGCGAGATGGCTACGGCGAAAATCGCCCCCTTCTCCGGCGGCGAAAAGGCACGTCTCGCGCTGGCCCTGATCGTGTGGCAGCGCCCTAACCTGTTGCTGCTCGATGAACCGACCAACCACCTGGATCTGGCGACGCGCGAAGCCCTGACCGAAGCGCTGGCACAGTTCGAAGGCACCCTGGTGCTGGTATCGCATGATCGCCATTTGCTTCGCGCGACCACGGACCAGTTCATCATCGTTGCTGATGGCAAGCTGCAGCCATTCGACGGTGACCTTGACGATTACCGTGACTGGCTGTTCAAGACCAAGCTGGCGAACAAGGGCGGCAACGAGTCTTCCGCAACGTCTGTTCCGGTTACCAATACACAAAAGCTGACTGCTGAGCCAAGCGCCGCGCCGGTCGACAGGCGCGAGCAAAAACGTCTTGAAGCCCAGGATCGCCAGCGCCTGTCCGCGCTAAAAAAACCGATCGAGGCACGCATCAAGCGGCTGGAAGAACAGATGGCCAAGCTGAATGCGAAAAAAGCCGATATTGAAGGCAAGCTGGCCGGAAGCGACATCTATGAAAGCAGCCGCAAGGAAGAGTTAAAAGCCCTTCTTACCGACCAGGCCTATTGCGTCAAAGAGCTGGAACAGTTGGAAGCGGAATGGCTGGAACAGCAGGAAGCGCTTGAGCAAATCGCTTCCTGAAGTCGATTGTGCCGGATCGGCGCGGGACCTTTGTGGTCGCTCGCGTCGGCTGGACATCGGAAAGTCATCGTTGATTACTTGTTCGGCTTGCTGACTTCGTGGCCGATCACGCCGCCAACCGCTGCACCACCAAGTGTCCCGCCCGTGCTTCCGCCGGTCAAGACAGAACCGCCTACTGCGCCAGCACCGGCGCCGATGACGGTATTCCTGTCCTGAGTGGACATGCCGGAACAGGCCGATAGGCTAACCACCATGACAAGCGCTGCGGAACGTAGAACAAGATTGCGCAAGATATTCATTTAAGCCTCTCTAGTCGAAGATTTACTCCCTGCCACAATGTCTCTGTTAAGCGGCCACATGCTGCTTGCAGCCAACTTTACAAATTAGACATAGTTACTTGCAGAACGTTCTCCGGTTCCGGCCTTAGTGGCAATGAGAAACGGCGTACAGATGTCTGATGATCTGAGCATGAACTTGAGCCCAGAAACTTATTAATGAAAACTTTTGTTCGATGTAAGGAAACTTAGGGTTCGATTGCATGAAATTAGCAAGACAACTTTCATACCCAGTAAACTTGGCATCTTCAATTTTATGGCGGGTTCTGTTTTGAACGCATCGTTATCGATTATCGGCGCTGGCAAAGTCGGCCGGACCTTGGCTAAACTTTGGGCTGACAACGGGGTTTTTCGCCTGCAAGACATGCTGTGCCAGTCGCAAAAAAACGCCGATTCTGCGACAGGGTTTGTCGGGAGCGGTCGTGCGGTGAGCGATTATGCAGCGCTTCTTCCTGCTGACATTTATCTGATCGCCACATCCGACGACCGCATCGAATCAAGTTGCGAAGAATTAACGCGCAGAGGGTTGATTTCCGCAAGCACCATCGTTTTTCATTGCAGCGGTGCGCTGGCTTCTTCCATATTACACACCGCGACACAGCAAGGCGCTGCCGTAGCATCGATTCATCCCATCCGAAGCTTTGCCAATCCTGAACAGGTAGCCAAAGATTTCACCGGCACCTGGTGCGGCATGGAAGGCGACCAGCGCGCCCTCGACATCCTCTCTCCGGCGTTTGAGGCAATCGGCGCGAAGACTGCCAACATCAGAACTGACGCAAAGATTCATTATCATGCCGGCGCGGTTTTCGCGAGCAACTACCTGGTTACCCTGTTGGACATCGCCGTGCAATCCTATGCCCGCGCCGGCATTGCATCGGATACCGCGCTCGACATGATGGCGCCGCTGGTGCGCGAAACCGTGCAAAACGTATTCAGGCTAGGGCCGGAAACGGCATTGACCGGACCGGTAGCACGCGGCGACATGGCGACAGCCAACAAACAATGGCAGGCGGTCGCAGCCGCCGATGCCACGCATGGAAGGCTGTACGAACAATTGATGCAACTGACGGTCGAACTTGCAGCCCGACGCAAACCGCCGGAAAAGTGAGTGCCGCATGTCCATTGCCCATCCCATCATCATTCCCGAAAGCGAAATCGAATTTACGCAGATTCGCGCGCAGGGACCGGGCGGACAAAACGTCAACAAGGTATCCAATGCCGTTCACCTGCGTTTCGACGTCCGTGCCTCATCGCTGCCGGAGCATTTCAAGGAGCGGCTATTAAAACTGCATGATCATCGCATCACGCGCGATGGCATGGTCGTGATCAAGGCGCAGCAATCGCGCAGCCTGGAAAAGAACAAGGCTGAAGCGCTACGACGCCTGCACGAACTGGTCGAAAGCGTCTCTGTCTTGCCGGCGGTGCGCAAACCCACCAAGCCGACGCGCAGCTCGCAAATGAAACGCGTGGAAAACAAGGTGACGCGCGGCAGAGTCAAGGCCTTGCGCGGCAAGGTCTCGGCACAGTTTTGACGTATGCCGCCGTTGCGCAATGAATGCGCCTCGTCATAAAACTGATTGTCGGCTTCACTATCCTCCGATAGAATCGTCCGCGGAACAGCCCGCAAGGGCACGCTTGTTCCAACGTCGCTCGGACGGTTCCGGGCGCTTACGGAGACAATTTAATGACTCAACCCTCAAAGCCGCGTAGCTTTGCGCGCATCAATCGCCTCCCCCCCTACGTTTTCAATATCACGGCAGAGCTGAAGATGGCTGCGCGACGGCGCGGCGAAGATATCATCGACCTGTCGATGGGGAACCCTGACGGCCCGACGCCGCAACACATCGTCGACAAGCTCGTCGATACCGCCAAGCGTCCCGACACGCACGGTTATTCTGCATCGAAAGGCATACCGCGTCTGCGCCGGGCGATTTCACACTGGTACAAGAAGCGCTACGATGTCGATATCGATCCCGATTCGGAAGCCATCGTCACCATCGGTTCCAAGGAAGGCCTGGCGCACCTGATGCTGGCGACCTTGGAGCGCGGCGACACCGTACTCGTGCCTAACCCGAGCTATCCGATCCACATCTGGGGCGCTGTCATCGCCGGCGCGGATATCCGCTCAGTGCGCATGAGCCCTGGCGTCGATTTCTTTGCCGAGCTGGAGCGCGCCATTCGCGAAAGCTATCCCAAGCCGAAGATGATGGTGCTGGGATTCCCATCCAACCCGACGTCGCAATGCGTAGAGCTCGATTTCTTCGAGCGCGTCATCAAGCTGGCGAAGGAACACGACATCCTGGTGGTGCACGACCTTGCTTATGCCGATATCGTCTATGACGGCTGGAAGGCGCCGTCGATCATGCAGGTGCCGGGCGCACGCGAGGTCGCCGTGGAGTTCTTCACCATGTCCAAGAGCTACAACATGGCAGGCTGGCGCATCGGCTTCATGGTCGGCAATCGCGATCTCGTAGCGGCACTGGCGCGCATCAAGAGCTACCATGATTACGGCAGCTTCACGCCGGTGCAGGTGGCGGCGATCGCTGCGCTGGAAGGCGACCAAAGCTGTGTCGAAGCGATTCGCCAGCAATACCAGCGCCGTCGCGATGTTCTCGTCAAGGGCTTGCATGATGCAGGATGGATGGTCGACAAGCCCAAAGCGTCCATGTATATCTGGGCACGCATCCCTGAGCAATACCGCCACCTGGGCTCGCTGGAATTTTCCCGCCTGTTGCTGGAAAAGGCCAAGGTTTGCGTCTCGCCCGGCATCGGTTTTGGTGAATATGGCGACGAGTATGTGCGCATGGCGCTGATTGAAAATGAAGCGCGCATCCGGCAGGCGATACGTGGTATCAAGGCCATGCTGAAGAGCGATAAGCCCGTAGCCGCTACAACTGATTGAGCGGTATCTTGAAATAGCTCACGCCATTGCTTTCGGGCGGCGGCATTTGTCCCGCCCGAATGTTGACTTGTATGGATGGCAGGATCAGCACGGGCATTTCCAGCGTGGCGTCGCGCGCCTGCCGCATGTTAACGAACTGCTCTTCCGTAACGCCGTCATGCACATGGATGTTGCTGCGCTTCTGTTCAGCCACGGTGGTTTCCCACGCGGGCTCCCGGCCTTTCGGCGGATAGTCATGACACATGAACAGGCGCGTTTCCTCCGGTAATGACAACAGCTTGCGGATCGATCGATACAGGTTGTGGGCATCGCCGCCGGGAAAATCACAACGCGCCGTTCCCACATCCGGCATGAAGAGTGTGTCGCCGACAAACACAGCGTCGCCGATGCGGTATGCCATGTCCGCCGGCGTGTGTCCCGGCACAAACATGACTTCCACGTCAAGGCTGCCAATCTTGAAGCGTTCACCATCCTTGAACAGGTAGTCGAACTGTCGGCCGTCTATCGGAAAGTCCTCATCCAGATTGAACAGCTTCTTGAATACCGCCTGGACATTTCGAATATGCTCGCCAATAGCGATCTTGCCGCCGAGATTGCTTTTGATGAATTGCGAAGCGGACAGATGATCGGCGTGCGCATGGGTCTCGATAATCCATTGCAGCTGCAAGCCTTGGGCTTTCACATAATCCACTATGCGCTGCGCAGATTCCGTCTTGGTGCGGCCAGCTTTGGGATCGTAATCCAGCACGGGATCAATCACGGCGGCATGGCTATCCTCGCGGTCGTGCACGACGTAAGAAATGGTGCCGGTGACATTCTCAAAGAACGGGGCGATATTGGCTTGCATGTCATTTCTCCGTTGAGAAAACATTTTATTGATTTACATTTTATGTTTTCATATATTGCATTCAAGTGAGCGCGATTTGCCGCACACCATACGATTTGCGTTGTCCAGATAAGGCTGGAATCAAGATGACAATAGACTGGAACCACTTTACGCCTTGGGCTTCCGTTGCGGGTGGAATTTTGATTGGCCTTGCCGCCGCCGGTTTCGTGCTATTCAATGGCCGCATCGCCGGCATCAGCGGCATTCTCGCCGGTCTGCTCACTCCCAAGCGTGGCGACGTCACATGGCGCCTGGCATTTATCGCCGGCCTGATTGCCGCGCCGCTGGCATATCAACTGTTTGCTGCCCTCCCGGCAATACAGGTAGAAACGAGCTTGCCCATGCTGGCCGCGGCCGGGCTGCTGGTTGGCATCGGCGTCCGTTACGGCGGCGGCTGCACCAGCGGCCATGGCATCTGCGGGTTGTCACGCCTGTCTTCACGATCGCTGGTAGCCACGCTGTGCTTCATGGCTGCCGCCTTCATTACGGTTTTCACCGTCCGCCACATTCTCGGAGCATGATGCAATGAATATCCTGTTTGCCTTCGTGTTTGGCCTGGTATTCGGCCTGGGACTGATCGTATCCGGCCTGGCCAATCCGGCCAAAGTATTGGGATTCCTCGACCTTGCTGGCCTGTGGGATCCTTCCCTCATCCTGGTGATGACCGGCGGAATCGCCATCGGCGCAGTGGCATTCGCCATCGCCAGGCAACGAGCCCGAACCCTGCTCGGCTTTCCCATGCAATTGCCGACTGCGCGCCATATCGACAAGCGCCTGGTCGGCGGCAGCCTGATGTTCGGAATCGGCTGGGGACTTGCCGGCATCTGTCCGGGGCCGTCAGTGATATTGCTGGGCGCCGGCGTGAAAGCGGGCTTCGTATTTGTTGCCGCCATGCTGATTGGCATGGCATTCTTCGAATTCCTCGAACGCCACCGCGCCAGAACCGCACGGACGGTTTCAAGCGGCAGCATGCAGTAAAGGGCAATACGTACGCATGCTTGTTACCGTTACCCTTGGCATTCTGATTGGCGCAATACTTGGCTTGACCGGCGCTGGCGGCGCCATCCTCTCCGTCCCCGCCCTGGTATTCAGCTTGAACTGGAGCATGCAACAGGCGGCACCGGTCGCCCTGGTTGCTGTCGCTATCGGAGCCGGCATCGGTGCTGCAGAAGGTTTGCGTCGTGGGCTGGTCCGTTACAAGGCGGCGTTTTTAATGGCGGCGGTTGGGGCGCTACTCACGCCGCTGGGAATCCGCGTGGCAAATACTTTGCCGCAAGACCGGCTGATGGTGATATTTGCAGCGGTCATGCTGCTATCGGCAGCGCGCCAGCTGCATCACAAGAATGCCCATGGCGATGAAATGGTCGCGCCATACAAGCCTGGCTGGGTCAATCCCGAAACCGGGCGCTTCCACTGGACCTGGCCGACCGCCCTGCTGCTGTCATCGATCGGCGCGCTGACGGGCTTCCTCGCGGGCCTGTTGGGCGTCGGCGGCGCCTTTGTGATGGTGCCCTTGCTGCAGCGCTTCACGAATGTGTCGATGCACGGGGTCGTCGCTACCGCGCTGATGGTCACGGCGCTCATCAGCACCAGCGGCGTTTTCAGCGCCGTACTGCATGGCGCGACGCTGCCAATGCCGGTCACGGCTGCCTTTGCCGGAGCGATCGCTGCAGGCATGATCGTCGGGCGCCTGCTGTCGAGGCGCGCTACGGGGCGCCACGTACAACTTGGATTTGCCACTCTGCTTATTGTCGTTGCTGGCAGCCTGCTGGCCAAGGCGCTTGGGTAGCCTGACATGAAAAAAGGGCGACTCGGTCGCCCTTCAATTTTGCATGGCTTCAGCAGGCAGCCACCGAACTCGACTGCAGCTCAGCGGCGCCCCGGCGCATAAATATTGCGCCCGGCCTCATCGATCTGGCGCCGCAATTCGCGCCGTTCTTCGGGCGACATGCGTCCGCCCCGTCGACCGTCATCCGGCGGCGCCTGCCAGTATCCGCCCTGTTGCTGCCCGTTGCGGAACTGGTCGTCGCGACCGTTGCGGCCATCGTAGCCTCCGCGTCCATCATTACCGCCGCGGCGATCATAATCCGGGTATCCACCGCCATCGCCGCGCCGCGCCTGAGAAGCCCTTGCCCACTCCATCTGACGCTCGACCCGGGCACTATCCTCGCTTTGCCAATCCTGCGCAGGTCCGGCCATGGCACCTGCCATGCTCACGGACAGCAAGAGTGCGAAACCCAATTTTCCGAATGTCATTTTCATTAATCAGCTTTCCAAAAACCTTGGCAAGAAACAAGCTGTACACTTGTGCAACTGGCGCTTGCCTGTCTTGATATGCTAAGTGTATGCCGTATGCAAAGCCGCCATAAGGAGCAGCTCGGTAAAGTGTGTAACAGTTTGTAATGGGGGCCGGCCCTGCTATTGCCAAACAGAATACTAGCGTTACTATATCAGCATGAATACGACCAATTCCACTGCCAATGCTACCGCTCCGCAAACACGGGTGCTGGTAGTCGATGACGATCTGCGCTTGCGCGATTTGCTGCGCAGATACCTGACCGAACAGGGTTTCCAAGTCGTTACCGCGGAAAATGCCCAGGCCATGAACAAGCTGTGGCTGCGTGAGCGTTACGACATGCTCATCCTGGACCTGATGCTGCCGGGCGAAGATGGCTTGTCGATCTGCCGCCGTCTGCGCGGCGCCGGCGACCAGACCCCGATCATCATGCTGACGGCCAAGGACGAGGATGTCGACCGTATCATCGGCCTGGAAATGGGGGCGGATGACTATCTTCCCAAGCCTTTCAATCCGCGTGAACTGGTGGCGCGCATCAACGCGGTCCTTCGACGCAAGGGAACGGATGAAGCGCCGGGCGCACCCTCAGAGAAACCGCAAGTGTTCGAATTCGGCGATTTCGTCCTGGATCTCGGTACGCGCACCCTGAAGAAAAATGGGCAACCGGTATCGCTGACGACTGGCGAATTTTCGGTGTTGAAGGTCTTCGCCCGCCATGCGCGTCAGCCGTTATCGCGGGAAAAGCTGATGGAACTGGCACGGGGTCGCGAATATGAAGTGTTCGACCGCAGCCTCGATGTGCAGATCTCGCGCCTGCGCAAGCTGATCGAGCCCGATCCTTCCAATCCGCTTTACATCCAGACGGTATGGGGACTCGGTTACGTATTCATTCCTGAAGGACAGCCGCGCTAAGCACCAATACCAGCTAATCCCCGCCCATGTCGAACCTCGTCAAGCGCCTGCCCTGGCTGAAAAGCGGCCTGTTCTGGCGCACCTTCATCCTGCTGGCATTGCTGATCACCACCAGCATGGCGGCGTGGGTGTATGGCGTGCGCTCGGTTGAGCGTGCACCGCGTGCGCGCCAGATTGCCGCCCAGGTCGTATCGATGGTCACGATCACGCGTGCCGCCCTCACCCACTCTGCGCCCGATTTGCGCCGCGAGCTGTTGTTCGACCTGGCCAGCAATGAAGGCATCCGCGTCTATCCGTTGGAAGACACCGACGTCGTCGAGCGCTACACGGGCGGCAATCTCGCGCCGCTCGTGCAGGAACAGGTGCGCGCCAAGCTGGGCGAAGATACCCGGTTCGCGCGCAAGGTCAACGATGTCGAAGGATTCTGGGTCAGCTTCAATATCGATGACGACGCTTATTGGCTCATGCTGGACCGTGGACGTATCGACCGCAACTCGGGCGTGCAGTGGCTGGGCTGGGGCACCGTCACGCTGCTGCTGGCACTGATCGGCGCGCTGTTCATTTCAGGCTTCGTCAATCTGCCGCTGGCACGCCTGACTGCTGCCACCCGTGCCGTCGCCAAAGGCCGGCAACCGGAAAAACTGCCGGAAAAAGGCCCGCGCGAAATCCGCGAAGCCAACCGCAGTTTCAACCAGATGGTGAGCGACCTGGAACGAATCGAATCCGACCGTGCGCTCATCCTTGCCGGTATTTCCCACGATTTGCGCACGCCGATTTCCCGCATGCTCCTGGAAGTGGAAATGGCCGGGCTCGATCCCGAAGCGCGCGCCGGCATGCAGGCAGACCTGGCACAGATGGATGCGATCATCGGGCAATTCCTCGATTATGCCCGTCCTGATGATCCGTCCTCCATGCGCCTGACCGATCTATCCATCCTGCTACAGGAAATAGTTCAGGATACGGCACGACTGTCCGATGTAAAAATCAGCGCCCATATCGACGAAGGACTTGCCGTGATGGGTCAGGCTACCGATATCAAACGCGTGTTCACCAACCTGGTCGAGAATGCGCGGCGTTACGCCAGGCACGAGGATGGATCGCCGATTGCGATTGACCTGCAATGTCACCGTGATAGCAACGTCGCGGTAATCGAGTTCGCGGATGATGGTCCGGGAGTACCGCAAGAAGCACTGGAGCGCTTGCTGCGGCCATTCACCCGCCTGGACGTCGCGCGTAGCCAAGCCAATGGTGCGGGTCTGGGCCTGGCGATCGTGGACCGCCTGATCAAGCGCCATCATGGCAAGCTGCAATTGGACAACCGCAGCACGGGCGGCTTGGCGATTCGGATTGAATTACCTCTGGCACAGAGTCCGCGCAATGCGGGAACTGCAACGGAATCGAATGCGGCATGACCTGCTTCATGCATCAGGTCATGCCGCTGTAATTGATCAGTCCTCGTGATGCTTATCGCTGATCTGTCCTTCGCTGAACAGCACCTCGCGTAGTTCATGGTCCAATTTCGCATCACGACGCCGTATCCATTCCAGCATCATGGCTGCATGTTCCTTTTCTTCGTCGCGATTATGTTCAAGAATGCGGCGCAATTCCGGATCCGAACAGGCATCCATCCGTTGGTTATACCAGTCGACCGCTTCCAGTTCCTCCATTAGAGAAACAATGGCCCGGTGCATGTCCAATGTCTCTGCAGACAGTTTTTCGATTGGTTCGTGAAAGCCTTCGCTTGCCATGGATACTCCTCTTTTCAGCGTGTATTGTTGATAAGCTTGCTTGATCCTCTTCTTATGATATTTAAATCACATATAGTTTCCCTGTTTGCACGTACTTAAACGGAATTTTTATTGCGATCAAAGGGGCATTTCCGCTCTGAATCATTTGAGCGGTGCATATTCTGCATTGATGTCTTGGCTGAAACTTTTGCGTATTTTGGAGTGCCTAGCGTCTGGAACACCTGCCTGTCCTGTTCCTAAGATGCCCTCATATCCGATGCAGCGTTATCCGATAGAGACATCCCAATCTATTGTTTGATCCACTTCAAGCATTAAAACCTAGAGTTCGGCAAAGTGCTGTATATTCATACAGCACAAATCCATGGTGAACCATGCTGCAGCCAACTCGATACTCCTGCTCTCCCAAGCTTATCGAACAGCTTTGCCAAAGCCTGCGGGACAGCCGATACAGCAGCAACTCCGTGGAAACCTATAGCCATTGGGTGAGCAGTTATATCCATTTCCATGGCTTTCGGCATCCCATCAATATGGGAGCCATGGAGGTAAGGCAATTCCTTACCTATCTGGTTAATGAGCACAGGATTTCGTACACGACTTATATTCACGCACTTTGCGCGCTGCTATATCTTTATAAAAAATTGCTGAGGAAAGAAATAGGCTGGATCGACAATGGCCCACCGCCAGCCTGCCCGCGCAAACTGTCGGATGCCAAGGTACCAGCAAAAGCCGGAAAGCAATTGGAAATGCCGTTGACGCACCTGCGCGCCAATCCACCTGCCGCTATTTCATGCTCGCAGCCGCCGGAGCACCACAAGAAAAGCAAAATCGGGCAAATGCACTCTTTCGCGCCTGGCAGTGAGCGCAATTGTCATGCAGCTTAATGCCGCAATGTGAACAATATCCGTTAGCCTGGTTGTCGAGCTTGACAGCCCGTTCGCACCCGGGACAAACACCTTTGGCCAGCCTGGCGATTGCCGTGTCATAGCTCATCTCTTCGCGACGGGCGCTGTCCGGCTGCTGTTCCGCCAGCTTTTGCCTTTCCAGATACCGGTTCAATGCCTTGATCGTTTGCCGGCCGATCAACACCGTGACAATGATGCCGGCGATGTATCGGACGTAGCCGCCATAGCTGGGCAAGTACGGCACCAGTTCGACAAAAAATGCGAACAGTGCAAAAAAGATGAAGCCCCAGACGAATGGCCAGTAAGCACTTTTACGCTTTTTGGCAAACAGCCATCCGGCAATCGCCAGCAATGGTAGCGTCAGCGCGAGGCGATACAGGAATACGCGCAACTCCTGCTTTCGCTGCGCTGCAGATAGTTTTTCGCTTGCGTCTTGCTGGATGGCGTCCAGCTCACGCTGTGATGCATCCTGTGCCTGGCGCGCATTGAGTGCTGCCTGCTGCTGATCTTCGACTTTAGCGCGCGCCGCTCTTTCCGCCGCTTTAAGCTCGTCCAGCGCTTTTGTTCTCGCGATGAGTTCCTGGTCCTGGTCAGGACGCATAGTCGCATGGCGCGTGGAAAGCCAGTTCGAAAAGGTGTCATGCGCAGTACGGGAATTGGACTGGGCGACATTCAGTTTAAGCTCGGCCTGTTCGAGCGCCTCGTTGGCGACGCGCGCATTTTCCTGCGCAAGGCGTATCTTCTCTCGCGCCTCCCGGGCGGCAGGTTGCGCCTCAAAATCCTCAAGCGTATACCTATGCTCGACCTTCGGCAGATTGGAAATAAGCGTTCCGCCCAGGCCAATGAGGAATGTCGCAAAGACGAATGCCACCAGCCATAATCCGCGCCTGAACCATTTTTCCGAAAGCCGCAGGGATTTACTCATCAGGGTTCTCCATATCAAATTGCGGATGTTTTTGCCGCAAGTGACTGCAATATCGAATTCGGATTCCTGTCCAGCATGCCGTGCCAGTCCACCGAACAAGCGCGCATCGAGCGCCATACGTCAGATGTAATACATGACCGCCATCACCAGCAACATGTCACAAAACTGTTTTACTCATTCTTATTGTGACGTCGAGTTGGTATTTATTTGTGCGGCCCACGTAACGAAAGTACCTGCTCCCTCAAGCGATCAGGTGTCACTTCGGTTGGCTGTACCAGATTGCCGGCTTTCACGGCAATTTTGGCGAACAAGCCATGCTTCAAGCGACGCAATGCAGGCTTGCTATCCCGGGTAAACACACTGCCCCACAGGCCCTGCAACGCAAGAGGGATCACGGGCACAGGCGTGCGTTCGATGATGCGCTGCACGCCGGACTTAAATTCCGCGATTTCACCGTCAGAGGTCAGGCAGCCTTCCGGAAAAATGCAAACCAGGTCGCCATCCTTGAGAGCGGCGTCGATCGTATCGTAGGCGCGCTCCAGCACTTCGGGGTTTTCCTTGCCGGGAGCAATGGGGATGGCCTTACTGGTGCGGAAAATAAAATTTAGCAGCGGAATCCGAAAGATCCGATGGTCCATGACAAAGCGGATTGGACGGCGGCAAGCAGCTGAAATCACCAGTGCATCGACATACGACACGTGATTGCAAACCAGCAGTGCCGGGCCCTCTTCCGGAATCGCCTCGACGTTATCCTTTTTCAGACGATAAAGCGTATGGACAAGGATCCACACCAGAAAGCGCATGAGGAATTCCGGCACCAGGGTGAAGATATAGATCGCCACCAGTGCATTGATCAAGGAGGTGGCGAGCAGCACCTGCGGAATGGTCAGGCCGGCGCTGAACATGCCGATGACCATGCCGACGGACAGCACCATGAAGAGCGCATTGAGAATGTTATTGCCAGCGATGATGCGCGAGCGATGCGCCGGCTCGCTGCGGATCTGGATCAGCGCGTACAGCGGCACGATATAGAAACCGCCGAACATGCCGATCAGGCACAGGTCGATAATCAAACGCAAATGAGAACGATCCGCCAGGAATGCCCAGACATCCTGCACGGGAGGCGCAGGCAGATTGGCCATGGCGAAATAGGCATCCACGCCGAATACCGTCAGACCGATCGCACCGAATGGCACCAGGCCGATCTCGACCTTGTGCCCCGAAAGACGTTCGCATAGCAGCGAGCCGATACCCACGCCAACGGAGAACAATGTCAGCAACAGGCTGACCACGCTTTCATCGCCATGCAATACATCCTTGGTCAGATTCGGAAACTGCGACAGAAATACCAGGCCGAATGCCCAGAACCAGCTAATCCCGAGAATGGACAGAAACACGGTGCGATTCTGCCTGGTGAATTTCAGGTTGCGCCAGGTTTCCGTAAACGGATTCCAGTTGATCTTCATGGTCGCCGCTTCTTCTGTAGGCGGCGCAGAAGGAATCCCGCGACTGGACAAATAACCGATGATGGCAATCACCAATGCCGAGACGCCGACAAGCATGGCGCCGTTCTGCTTGGCGATCAGCACGCCGCCAATCATCGTGCCCAGCAGGATCGCGACATTGGTGCCCATCTCGACCATGCCGTTGCCGCCCACCAGCTCTTCGGATTTCAGGTGCTGCGGCAGGATTGCATATTTGACCGGTCCAAAGATCGTGGAATGCAAGCCCATCAGAAACAGCGCACCCATGAGCAGATAAAGATTCTTGTAATAGAAACCTAAGCCGCCTATGGCCATGATGGCGATTTCCAGCAGCTTGACGAATCGCGCCAGCCTGGCCTTGTCCATCTTGTCGGCTATCTGTCCCGAAGTGGCGGAAAACAGGAAGAAAGGCAGGATGAACAAGCCGCCCGACAGCTGAATGACGATATCCGGGCTCATGGAAGTGATCGAAGCCCCCTGGAACGCCAGCAGGATCATCATCGCGTTCTTGTACAGATTGTCGTTGAAGGCGCCGAGAAACTGTGTGACGAAAAATGGCCCGAAACGGCGCTGCTTCAACAGGGAAAACTGACTGCTCATTGCGTAACTCCTTCAGCGGAACTTGTTTCTGCTTCAGACGAAGCCGCCTTTTGCGGCGTTGATTGCCCCTGCGCCGGTCGCAGGTTTTCCGCCATTTTCTTCAGGCTGACGTAATCGATCTTGCCGGTGCCCAGCAGCGGCAGCTCCGTCACCGTGACGATACGGCGCGGCACGGCAAGCTCTGTCTGTCCCAATTCCTTCGCCGCAGTCTGCAAGCGTTCGCGCGACAGTTCGGCATCGGTCGTAAAGAGCACGATTGCCTCGCCCTTTTGTGCGTCGGGAATGGACGTAGCGGCATGCAAGGTTTGCGGCGATGCCTGGACTGCGATCTTTTCCACCACTTCCAGCGAAACCATTTCGCCGGCGATCTTGGCGAAGCGCTTGACACGTCCTCTGATCGAGATGAAACCATCCTCGTCGATGGCGACGATATCGCCGGTGTTATACCAGCCATCACCGATGTCGGATGATGGCGGTTCGATCACGCCAGGATGCTCGTACCGCAAATAGCCAAGCATCACGTTCGGACCCTTGACGTGCAACTGGCCGGCACCTTCAATGCCTGGTACCGGCACCAGCTTCGTCTCGAGACCAGGAAGTGCCGTGCCGACCGTGCCGGTACGGTAAGCCATCGGCGTGTTCACGGCGATCACCGGCGCGGTTTCGGTGGCACCGTAACCTTCCAGGATACGAATACCGAATTTCTCGAACCATGTATTGCGCACGGAATCCGAGAGTTTCTCTGCCCCCGCCACGACGTAGCGCAAGCGATAGAAATCGTAAGGATGCGCAAAGCGGGCGTAATTGCCAAGGAAGGTCGATGTGCCGAACAGTACCGTGCATCCGCGGTCATAAATCACTTCGGGAATAATCCGGTAATGCAGCGGCGACGGATAGAGGAACAACCTGGTACCGGTCATCACCGGCAGCAGTGCGCCGGCTGTCAGACCGAAACTGTGGAAGATCGGCAACGCATTCATGAACTTGTCTTCTGCCGAGAAGTCGATGACGGCGCGAATCTGGGCAATGTTCGACAACAGCGAGCGGTGCGAATGCACCACGCCCTTGGGCTTGCCTTCGGAGCCGGAAGTGAACAGGACCACCGCTGCCGAATTCGGATCGGTCGACTGGTTCGCCAGGCGCGGGAAGCGCATCGCATAAGCAATCAGCCACAACTTGTCCGCGATACTCAACAGTGACTTCAAATCCTCCAGATACAGGATGCGCACGTTCGCCAGGCTTTCGACCTGCAGGCCGATCTTGGCGGTTTCGAGGAACTGGCGGGAAGTGATGATAGTGCGGATGCCGGCTGCAATGCAGGCGTTCTGCATGCCATCCGCACCGGCCGTGTAATTCATCATGGCCGGAACGCGTTTGAACGCGGTCATGCCGATGACCATGCTTAGCGTCGGCGCCAGGTTGGGCAACAGCACGCCGATGTATTCGCCCGGGTTGCTGAGCTTGGTGCAGATGCGGCCCAGCGCCAGCGACATTTTGAGCAGATCGCCGTAGGAATATTCCACCTGTTTCAGGTCTTCCAGGAAGCGGTGCTTGCGGCCATGGATTTCCATTGCATCGAGCATGGAAAGGAAAAGCGTCTGCCGCGGTTGCGACTGGAATAGCATTTCCTGCATGATCTTGCGCATGCCTTCGCCTGCCTTGCGGCGACGCGCACGCGCGGTGCCGCCGGCCGTCATGGTCAGCGAAGTTGGCGGCAGAATCCTGATCGACAGATTGGGAAACAGCCGTTTCGGATAGCGGCCGCTCATACGGCTGAAATAACTGCGCGTGGCGCCATCGATACGTACCGGAACGATGGTTGCGCCGGTTTTGGCCGCCACGAAGGCTGGGCCGTCATAGATTTTCATCAGCGAACCGGTAACCGTGATGCGCCCTTCCGGGAAAATCACCACGGGCCGTCCGCTCTCCACCAGCTTGATGACGCGCTTCATCGCCATCGGACTGGTCGGATCCACCGCCAGATAATCCACCAGGCGCAGCATCAGCCGGAACCAGCGATTCTGTGCGATGGTGGTGTGGACGACAAAGACGGGATTAATCGGCAGGAACAGGCCAAGCAGCAAGCCATCGATGAATGACTCATGATTGGCCACCACGAGCAGGCGGTCCGCCTTGAACTGGCCATCGTCCTGCGGCGGCCGGACACGGAACAGCACGCGAAACACGAATCGCAAGAATGTCTTCATCTCCCTTACCCCCTGTTTTCAGCAAGCGGATCGCATGCGCGCCGTGCTTCGCCCGCATTGGCAAACCAATTGACGGGCGTCGTTATTGTTATTTCAGAACTTGCATTTATAGCAAATAACATGCTGTTTTCCTATCCCATATTCAAAATATTTCAGCCGGATTTCAACGCACTTGTCCGCTTCATGCGGGGATCGCGGCGCTCCCTGATACGTGCACAGAGTAGCGAGATACGTACCCATATTGAACAAATATTAAATCAAGTATATTTTTTTAATACCAAAAGACCTACCATACTCGACATCACAGCTTAAACAGTCCCAGCGCTGGCCCTCTCTGCAAGACTGCGCACTTCAACTATTCAAGGAGGCCAGATGTCTCACCACACAACACCCTATCCCGCACAGGAAGGCGCTATGCCATCGCAGCGCCATATCCTGCCTATCGCCATCGTCCTGATCACGGCTCTCGCCATGCTCTGGCATGGCCCGATCAATCAGCTATCCGACTATCACAACTTCGCCGACCAGCGGACATGGCTGGGCATCGAGCATGCCGCCGATGTCTTGTCGAATCTGGGATTTGCCGCCGTGGCAGCGTATGGATTGTTGATCTTGCGGCGACAGGAAGCGCATCCTGCCTTTGCCGCTGGTATTGCCGGATATCGATTGTTCTTCGGCGCCTTGGCGCTGACGGCACTGGGTTCGAGCTGGTACCACTTGGCGCCAGACAACGCGAGCCTGGTATTCGACCGCCTGCCGATTGCGCTGGCCTGTGCCGGCCTGCTGGCCGCAGTGTGGCGCGAAACGCTCGGCAGTCCGCGCTGGCTGGTGTGGTTGCTGGGCGCAGCGGCAATCGTCAGCGTCGCTTGGTGGCGCCTTACCGACCTGGAGGGTGCAGGAGACTTGAGGCCTTACTTGTTGCTGCAGTTATTGCCGCTGATTCTGGTGCCGCTGCTGCAGCATCTGGCGGATCGACCACGGCAGGAACGCCTCATGTTTGCCAGCGCCATCGGCCTCTATGTCCTGGCCAAGCTATGTGAGCTGGCGGACTGGCAAATGCTGGATGCACTTGCGCTCATAAGCGGACATACCTTGAAGCATGTCCTTGCCAGCCTCGCGGCGCTCATCGTCGCGCGCCAACTGGCAAGCCGGGTTCGCCATGCCGGCTCGTCGATTCCGCATCCGCAAGCCAAGTAGCAATATGACTTAGCGCCGTATCTGCTGGAACGGCGCGAATTCCCAAGAACGCATGGCCAGCAGCAGCGTGTACCCTTCCCTATGCTGCTCGCCCAGCTTCTGGTCCGCCAGATGCTGTTGCGCAAAATCCTGGGCAACGCGCTGCAGCCGCTCCACGAAGAGCGGCGCCAGACTTTTGCTGATGGAGCCATGCACCAGCACCAGCGATTCATCTTCGCGGTCGAATCCACCGGCGAAGTAATCGTTCAAGGCATGGTCACGGAAGAAATTCATGACCGGACCATGCGGACGCCAGCGGAAAGTCTTCGCCACCTTCAAGCGGTAACGGTTCATCGGACGCAGCTCGATAAAACCTAGCCTGTCGAGCTGCACGAGATACTTGATCGTCTCGGCTTCAGACATCAGGTAGTTCTGCGTGATCTGCTCCAGCGTCCAATGACTCAGCACGCAAATCGCCACGAGCAGCAGCTTTCTGTCGCCGACGACCGCCTTTTCCTGCGCCAGCGTCAGCTCGGACAGCAGCGGCTGCGCATCCGCCACGCGGCGTGCCAGTTCGGAAAAATCCAGTTTCAAGGCTGCGCAAATCGCATCGATCCGCGATAGCGGCATATCCGCCTTGGCGAACATACGCTTGACGCTGGACTCCGCCATATCGAGCCGGCGCCCCAATTCCGCGTAGGTGACGTGGGCAGCTTTCAGTTCATCCTTGAGCACGCTGATCAGTTTGGCAGTGGTCGTCATAAGGTGATTTTTTGGTCGAAGGTCGAATAGCTTTCGAGATGCCTCTTTAAAAGATTGCCGAAATGGTATCACCAAATAATACCCAAAGGCGAAAGCAGCAGCACTGGCATCACCATTTCAACATCCGCCACGCGTCATTCAACAGAATCGCACCGCAGAACGACTACACAAGGAGCACTTCATGAATTCTCATTTGCAGACAACTGGGCCGTTCCATGTACCGGCCAATAAGAACTCCCCCTCGTCTTCGGGAAGCTCGCGCATGCGGCGTTTGCTGAACACATCGCTGGCAGCGCTATGCTTTGCCACCGCCGCATTAAGCGCAAGTACCAATGCCTATGCAAGTCAGGATGCCTCTACCGCGGCCAGCACCGCTTCCATGCTGCCTGTCGCTTCGTTGCTTGTCGGCGGCAGCGCTGTTGCCGGATCGGTCGCTACTGTTCCATTGGCGTTATCTACCTCGGGCGCGGTACTGGTTGTCAAAGCGGTGGAAAGCACGGCGCGCGGCACGGAGCTGGTACTGGAGCGTCTTTCGGACGGCGCCCGCGTCAGTCTCGAAATCGCCGGCAGAAGCATAGCTGCCGCATCGGTAGCGGTAGGCACCACCGTCACCGTCAGCTTGATCGCCGCTGGATGCATCCTGTCGGTTGCACAGGAAGCCATCGCATTCGTGCCAAATAAGCTGGGACATACCCTTCTGCACAATGAACAAGTCACTTATTAAGATCATGCATACCTGGAAAACCCGATTTGCCGTCACGATTCTTTCCATTGGCATGTTGGCGCCGTTAGCGGCCCATGCCGGGCGATCGTGCGAAGAAAACAAGCCGACGACGGAGACGATCGAGCGTGGGCTAACTCTGGCAGTCCAGACAACCAAGGAGCTGGATGCAAGCGGCCAGGATGTGGTCCTGCTCGCCCGCAAGGGGCAGGATTTGTCCAAGCACGGCGTTCAATATTCGCATTTGGGTTTTGCCTATCGCCAGCCTGATGGAAATGGCGGCTACAGTTGGCGCGTGCTGCACAAGCTAAACCATTGTGGCACCGGTGTCGCGGCGATCTATCGCCAGGGCCTGGCCGAATTTTATCTGGATGATCTCTGGCGCTATGAAGCCGCCTATGTGGTGCCCAAGCCGGAAATCCAGAAGCGCCTGCTTGCGCTCTTCGCCGACATTGGACATGCCACCTGCCTGAACCAGCGTCAGTACAGTCTGGTCAGCTATGCCTGGGGACAGAAATACCAGCAATCCAACCAGTGGGCGCTTGAGACGCTCGCCATGGCGATCTCATCCGAGGTCAACTCGCGCGAGGAAGCCCAGGAATGGTTGCAATCGCAGGGATATCGGCCGACGGCCATCCGACTGGGTCCGCTTACCCGGCTTGGCGCCCGCATCTCGAAAGCCAATGTCGCTTTCGACGATCACCCTCCTTCGAAACGCTTTGCCGATGTGATTGAAACCGTGACTGCCGATTCGGTATTCATATGGATGAACAATGCCAATCTTGGCAGCCAGGCGGTCATCATCAGGCCGCGTCGATAGCGACCACTTTTAGCTAAACTATGTGGCCGGTTTCGATTGTCATTCGCTGCCGAGATAAACGTATCGTGCGATAAAAATCGCCGCGATGATCCACACGATAGGAGTAACGCTGCGCACCCGCCCTGTCAGCAACTTCAATGCGGCGTAGCTGATGAAGCCGAACGCAATCCCATTGGCGATCGAATACGTGAACGGCATAACCAGCGCGGTAATCACTGCCGGCACGCTTTCCGTCGCTTCTTCCCAGGAGATATCGGCAAGCTCGCGCACCATCAGGCAGGAAACGTAGAAGAGCGCCGGCGCGGTGGCATACGCGGGTACCGCGCCGGCGAGCGGCGCAATGAACAAGCAAGCCAGAAACAGGATCGCCACGGTAACTGCGGTCAATCCTGTGCGCCCGCCAGCCTGGACGCCAGCCGCGCTTTCGACGTAAGCCGTGGTGCTCGACGTGCCCAGCATCGAGCCGGCCACAATCGCGCCGCTGTCGGCCAGGAGCGCGCGGTTCAGGCGATCGAGCTTGCCTTCCTTGAGCAAGCCGGCGCGACCCGCCACTCCCATCAGGGTGCCTGTGGCATCGAACAGTTCAACCATGAAAAACACCAGGACGATATTCAGTATGCCCACAGACAATGCTCCACTGATATCGAGCTGAAACAGCGTCGGCGTCAGCGAAGGCGGCATCGACACCACGCCATGGAACTGATTGCCGGCGAATACGAAGCTCGCCAGCGTAATGGCAACGATGCCGATCAAAATCGCCCCCTTGACGCGCCACTGGTCCAGCGCGACCGTCAGCAAGAAACCCGCAATGGCCAGCAAAGTCGGTATGTTGTGGAGGTTGCCGAGCGTGACAAACGTCGCCGGATTGGCGGCGATGATTCCCGCGCTCTTGAGCGAGATAATCGCCAGAAAAAGCCCGATGCCGGCGGTGATGCCCAGGCGGATCGAACGCGGAATGCCGTTGATGATCGCTTCGCGTACCCTCAACAGACTGATCGCCATGAAAAGGCATCCTGAAATGAAGACCGCGCCGAGCGCCACCTGCCACGGCAGCCCCATGCCGTTCACTACGCCATAGGCGAAATAGGCGTTCAATCCCATGCCGGGCGCCAGCGCAATTGGGTAATTGGCATACAGGCCCATGATGAGCGAGCCGATCGCCGCGGCCAGACAAGTCGCAACGAATACCGCATCCTTCGGCATGCCGGCGTCGCCAAGAATCGCCGGGTTGACGAAGATGATGTAGGCCATCGTCAGAAATGTCGTGACGCCGGCCAGCACTTCAGTCTTGATGTCGCTGCCTTGCGAAGCCGGGGCGAAAAGTTTGTCGATCAGGGTCATGGGTAAAATCCGTTCAGGTGCTGATGGTGAATATTGCTACCTTATTTTTTGTTCCCGAATTATTCCTATTCGGCAGTTCAACGGCAAGAAAAATTGTGCAATGGTTGAATTTATTCCGGCGTGATTGATGCCACCCATTCTGTTCCATGTCTGCTACGGCGAAGCAACAACATCAGCAGCATTTTGAAAAAACTTGTCAGGTACTTAGCTTGACGGCAGCTTAAATAAGCTTGCCACTGGTATGCCTGCCGCTGCCTTGGAAGAACCCCGCCGTTGCAAATGTGACCACAGACCAGTATTTATGTTCAGAACACACTTTGCAGGGCAAAACTGAAGAGCTGGTTTTGGCCATCCGGCACAGCCGAAACCAACGATGCACCGGGAAGTCAACTGCGTAGAAACAGTATGTCCAGCAGGAGTATCGCCATGCGCATCCATCATCTCAATTGCATTTCATCCTGCCCGCTGGGCGGAAAACTGATGGATGGCCGCACCAGCGCCATCTGAGATGGACATCGATAAACCGTATTGCACGCCGGGACTGCGGCTCTATCAGATCATGATGCAAAAGGAACGCGATGCTCGCCTGATCAATCAGGAACGCTTGCGCGGCTTGATCCGTGGTTATAAACAGGAAATCGAATTCTTCTGCGCGCACGACCCGGTCGAGTATGAGCGCCTGACAGGACATTCCCAGCGCGATCCGGCGGGAGTTGCGGCGGGAAATGCTGGTGCTCGTGCAGGAGAGCGTTGGCAGCCCCACTTTCCCAAGGCCTGACAGCATCTGCGAATTTGGAAGAGCGTCTGTACGCCAGGGCTGCTTCAGATCGCCATGTATCTAATCAGACTTGCCCTGCCAGTCAATACGACGCCAAGAGAAAGCAAGAGTGTACCGGCAACGAGAGCCTGGATATCTTCAAAAACCTTGTGCCGCGCGGTATTCTTCAGTTACTGCTGCACAACTATTTTTTCCAGGTCCCGTTAAGGATCTTTTCCAGCCAAAATGTACCGATGATGGTTTTCACGTCCGTGATCTTGCCTTCCTTGACCCATTCCAGGATATCGGCGAGCGGCGCGCGAAAAACGTCAAGGAATTCGCCATCATCAAGCTGGCGTTCGCCTGCCGTGAGGTCCCGAGCCAGGTAAATTTCGAGGAACTCGTCGGAATACGCGATGGCGTTATGAATGGTGCAGACAAATTCCCAGTGTTTCGCCGTGTAGCCTGTCTCTTCCAGCAATTCCCGCTGGGCGCAGTTCAGCCGGTCTTCACCTGGCTCGATTTTCCCGGCGGGGAACTCAAGAAAAACCTGATCCAGAGGATAGCGGAATTGCCGCTCCAGCAAGACGGTGCCGTCCTCGAATACCGGCAGGATGACTACCGCACCGGGATGACGAAAATATTCGCGAGTCGATGTCTTGCCATCCGGCAGACGCACGGTGTCACGACGAACTTTCAGGAAACCGCCTTCGTAGACGAGCTCGCTATCGACCAAGGTTTCTTTCAAATGTTCATCCATGCGCGCTCCAAGAGTTTTCAGTAATATCGGCCTACGCTCTCGAACTGGAAGCCCACCGGCCATCCGACAGAAATTAATTTCTAGCCGTGGCGCCTATGCAGGTAGCGATAGACAAAACCAGGAAATGCCAGCACCAGGAAGAAGCAGCCGGTCACGGCATAAAATTCCCAGCCTTGCTTGAATACGCTGCCGATACGGGCTTCCAGCATATAAGCAATCGCGCCTACCAGAAAATACAGGACGATTAATTCGATCAGGCGAAGCCAGAAAGGCTTTTTGGGAAGAGATGCGAGCTGCATGACTGCCAACACCCGCTCATTGAAGAATGGCAGGTTGGCGGCAAGAACCGCCAACCCGATCAGGAACCAGCTGGAAAACGCCGCGCTCACGTATGCCGCGTTTTCGTTTATCAGGCCGCGATGCTGGCGAGATTTTTCAGCGCATGGCCGATCGACTGGCCAATCGCTGTTTCGCAAGCTGCCATCAGGCCACCCGGCACGATGCCCAGAGCCAGCATGGCGATACCGTTCAGGGTGAGGGTGAAGCGCAGGTCGCCGCTTGCCACGATCGGCGAATTATCAACAGGCGCATCGAAGTACATCAGCTTGACGACACGCAGGTAGTAGAAGCCACCGACCAGCGAAGCCATGACAGCCAGGATCGCGAGCCAGACCTGGCCAGCATTCAAGACCGCCTGCAGCACGGTAAGCTTGGCATAGAAGCCGACCATCGGCGGCACGCCAGCCAGCGAGAACATCAGCATCAGCATGACAAATGCATACCACGGGCTGCGCTGATTCAGACCTTTCAGGTCTTCCAGCTTGTCAGCCTCGAAGCCGCTGCGCGACAGCAGAATGATGACACCGAAGCTACCCAGCGTGGTCAGCACGTAGGTGATGGAATAGAACAAAGCCGAACCATAGGCGCCGACGGCACCGTTGCTGCTCTGCCCCACCACACCCGACAACAAGCCCAGCAGCACGAAGCCCATGTGCGAAATGGTCGAGTAAGCCAGCATGCGCTTGAGGTTGCTTTGCGCAATGGCCGTGACATTACCGATGATCAAGGACAGCACGGCGAGCACTGTCAGCATCTGCTGCCAGTCGATTGCCAACGGCAGCAAGCCTTCCACCAGCAGGCGCACGCAGATCGCGAAGGTTGCCAGCTTCGGCGCCGCGCCCAGCAGCAGCGTCACCGGAGTCGGAGCGCCATGATAGACGTCGGGCACCCACATATGGAAAGGCACGACGCCAAGTTTGAACGCGAGGCCGGCGACCACGAACACGATGCCGAACACCAGCACGGTGGGCTTGATCGTGCCCGATACGGCGGCCTTGGCGACAGCGTTGACGTCCAGCGATCCGGTAGCACCATACAGCATGGACATGCCATACAGCAGGAAGCCGGAAGACAGCGCACCCAAGATGAAATACTTCATCGCCGCTTCGGTCGACACCGCATCGTTGCGGCGCAGAGCCACCAGCGCATACAAGGCCAGCGACATCAGCTCCAGGCCAAGGTAGATCGACAGGAAGCTGGTGCCGGAGATCATGACCATCTGGCCCAGCACCGAGAACAGCGACAGCGAATAGAATTCACCGCCCAGGGCGCCGCCGTTGGCCATGCCGCGCGAGACGATGTACTGGCGCGAATAGACCAGGGTAATGGCTGTACCCAGATAGGTGAACAATTTCAGCAGATGCGACATCGGGTCCGACACGAACATGTTATTGAACGTGTAGGTGACGGCGCCTGCCTCGAAGGAGTAGAAGCTCAACGCCGCAGCCCCTGCCAGCGCCACCAGCGACAGCACATAAGTGATGTTGCGCTTGGCGTCTGACACGAACATGTCGATCAGCAGGATCGCGGACGTGGCGATCAACAGGAAGATTTCTGGATAAGCCGGGATCAAATTCATGTTATTCACTTAAAGGGCGACAGCACCGCTATTTAATTCAATTTCGAAGTGGCGACATGCTTGAGCAGGTCGGTCACCGAAGTCTGCATGGCATCGGTGAACGGCGCCGGATACAGGCCCATCACCAGAGTCGCAATTGCCAGGACGCCGAGGATGAGGAACTCGCGCTTGTTCAGGTCGACCAGTTCGGCGACATGCTTGTTGCCGACATCGCCGAAAATGACCCGCTTGGCCAGCCACAGCGAGTATGCCGCGCCGAGAATCAGTGCAGTTGCGGTCAATACGCCGATCCAGAAGTTGTACTTGACCGCTCCCAGGATCACCATGAATTCACCGACGAAACCGGAGGTGGCCGGCAAGCCGCAGTTCGCCATCGAGAACAGCACGAAGAACGCTGCAAAGCGCGGCATGGTATTGACCACGCCACCGTAGTCTGCGATCTGGCGCGAATGCATGCGGTCATACAGCACACCGATGCACAGGAACATGGCGCCCGACACGAAGCCGTGCGAAATCATCTGCACCAGGCCGCCCTGCACGCCGATATCGTTGAAGATGAAGAAGCCGAGGGTCACGAAGCCCATGTGCGCGATCGACGAATACGCCACCAGCTTCTTCATGTCGGACTGCACCAGCGCAACCAGGCCGATGTAGATCACGGCGATCAGCGACAAGGTGATGACCAGCCAGGACAATTGATGGCTGGCGTCCGGCGCAATCGGCAACGAGAAACGCAGGAAGCCATAACCGCCCAGCTTCAGCATGATCGCAGCCAGCACCACCGAGCCGCCTGTCGGCGCTTCGACGTGGGCATCCGGCAACCAGGTATGCACCGGCCACATCGGCACCTTGACCGCGAAACCGAGCAGGAAAGCCAGGAAGATCGGAATCTGCGCTTCGATCGGCAGCGGCAACTTGTGCCAGTCCAGGATCGCAAAGCTGCCCGACTTGAAGTACAGGTACAGCAACGCCACCAGCATCAGCAGCGAACCGAAGAAGGTGTACAGGAAAAACTTGATCGCAGCATACACGCGGTTCGGGCCGCCCCAGACACCGATGATGATGAACATCGGGATCAACGTCGCTTCGAAGAAGGCGTAGAACAGGATGCCGTCGAGGGAGCAGAACACGCCGATCATCAGGCCCGACAGGATAAGGAACGCGCCCATGTATTGCGAAACGCGGTTCTCAATGACTTCCCAAGCTGCCAGCACCACCAGCACGGTGATGAAAGCGGTCAGCGGCACGAACCACAGCGAGATGCCATCGATGCCGAGCGAATAGAAAATATGGAAACGCTCGATCCAGGAGAATTTTTCGACGAACTGCATGCCATGCGCCGCATTGTCGAATTGCGCCACGAGAGGCAGCGTCACCAGGAAGCTGACGATGGAACCGAGCAGCGCGATGCCACGGGCGAGGCCCGGGTTGTTTTCGCGGCCGAATGCCAGAATTAACGCACCAAACGCGATCGGGCTCCAGATCGCCAGGCTCAAGAGAGGTATAGTTGACTGCATCATAATTGCTTTTATATTTCGCTGGGCCAGTTATTTGGCAAACGGGAACGGCAAGAACCAGAGCAGGAATGCCAGCACGCCGATAAGCATCACGAAGGCGTAATGGTAGAGGTAACCCGACTGGAAATGACGGGTAACCACGGCGAACCATGCCACAACCTTGGCGCTGCCATTGACGATCAGGCCATCGATCAAGCCGCGGTCGCCCACTTTCCACAGACCGCCGCCGAGAACACGCGCACCGCCCGCGAACACGACTTCGTTGATCTTGTCCATGTAGTACTTGTTTTCCAGCAGTGTGTGAACGGCGCGGAACTTGTCATAGAACCAGGCCGGCACCTTGGGGTTCACCATGTAGCAGTACCAGGCCACCACGACGCCGGCCAATGCCAGGGCAAACACCGGCGTGGTGAAGCCGTGCAATGCCATCGCGACTGCGTCATGGAACTCATGCGCCATTTCCGCCATGGTCGGATGCGCTTCGCTGAAGAAGATCACGCCCTTGAAGAAGTCGCCGTACAGCATCGGTTTGATGGCGAAGAAACCGATAATGACCGACGGGATCGCCAGCAGGATCAGCGGCAAGGTCACGACCAGCGGCGACTCATGCGGTTTCTGTCCCGGAGCCAGCCCATGATGGTGGTCGGCAGCGACCTCTTCATCGGCATGGTCGCCGTGATGATCGTGATGAGCCTTGCCGAAGCGTTCCTCACCATGGAAGACGAGGAAATACATGCGGAACGAATAGAACGCGGTCACGAACACACCTGCCATGACGGCAAAGTAGGCGAAACCGGAGCCTGGCAGATGAGATTCGCGCACGGCTTCGATGATGCTGTCTTTCGAATAGAAACCGGAGAAGAACGGCGTGCCGATCAGGGCCAGCGAGCCCAGCAGCGAAGTGATCCAGGTAATCGGCATGTACTTGCGCAGGCCGCCCATGTTGCGCATGTCCTGGTCATGGTGCATGCCGATGATGACCGAACCTGCGCCAAGGAACAGCAGCGCCTTGAAGAAGGCGTGGGTCATCAGATGGAACACCGCGACCGAATAGGCGGATGCGCCCAGTGCGACGGTCATGTAACCCAACTGTGACAGCGTCGAATATGCTACCACGCGCTTGATATCGTTCTGGATGATACCGAGGAAGCCCATGAACAGCGCGGTGATGGCGCCAATCACCAGGATGAACGACAAGGCGGTATCGGACAACTCGAACAGCGGCGACATGCGCGTCACCATGAAGATACCTGCCGTCACCATGGTCGCGGCATGAATCAGCGCGGAGATCGGAGTCGGGCCTTCCATCGAATCCGGCAGCCAAACGTGCAACGGGAACTGCGCCGACTTACCCATCGCGCCGATGAACAGGCAAATGCAGGCCACTGTCAGCAGCATCCAGTCCGTGCCCGGCAAGGTGATGGTAGCGAGTTCGCTGCGCTTGGCGAAAACTTCGCCGTAGTTCATCGAACCTGCATAAGCCAGCAACAGGCCGATACCGAGGATAAAGCCGAAGTCACCTACGCGATTCACCAGGAACGCCTTCATGTTGGCGTAGATTGCCGTCGGACGGGTGTACCAGAAACCGATCAGCAGGTAGGACACCAGACCCACCGCTTCCCAGCCGAAGAACAGCTGCAGGAAGTTGTTGCTCATGACGAGCATCAGCATCGAGAAGGTGAACAGCGAGATGTAGGCGAAGAAGCGGTTGTAGCCTTCATCTTCGGCCATGTAGCCGATGGTGTAGATATGCACCATCAGCGACACGAAGGTCACCACGCACATCATCATCGCGGTCAGGCTGTCGACCAGGAAGCCGACTTCCAGCTTCAGTCCGGCGACCGTCATCCACTCATAGACAGTGCCATTATAAGTGGCACCGTCCATGACAGCCATCAGCGTCTGGACCGAAATCAGGAAAGCGATCAGCACGCCCAGGATGGTGACGGTATGAGTAGTCTTGCGACCGATTACATTGCCAAAGAACTTGGTACCCAGCAGGCCCGCAATTGCGGAACCGGCCAGCGGCGCCAGAGGTACGGCAAGAAGAAGGTTAGGGTTGAGTTGCCCCGCCATGTTCGACCTTATCGTTAATTATGGTTAACCCTTGAGGGTATCGAGATCTTCAACATTGATGGTGTCCTGATTACGGAACAGCACCACGAGGATAGCCAGACCGATTGCCGATTCAGCCGCAGCGACGGTCAGGATGAAGAAAACGAAGATCTGCCCGGCCGCGTCGCCCAGGTAATGGGAAAACGCGATGAAGTTCATGTTCACGGCCAGAAGCATCAGTTCGATCGCCATCAGCAGGACGATGATGTTCTTCCGGTTCAGGAAAATGCCGACGACCGAAATCGCAAACAGGATGGCGCCAAGCACCAGAAAATGCGCAAGTGACAAGCTCACGGTACTTCCCTTCTTATTTCTGATCTGCTGCCGGCGCAGCAGGTTGCTCACCGACAGACTGACCGTTATCGCGGTTCGACTCGGCCTTCATCTTCACAATGCGCACGCGCTCGGAAGCCTTGGCCTTCAGCGCTGCGGACGGATCGAAGTGCTTGACATCCTTGCGGCGGCGCAGGGTCAGCGCCACGGCTGCGACGATCGCCAGCAGCAGGATCACGGCGGCGATTTCAAATGCATAGATGTACTGGGTATAGATCAGCTTGCCCAATTCCTTGGTAGTGCCAATCGTTGCCGACGCTGCAGGCACGACGTGGTCAGGTGTGAGAAAGCCGCGCCAGATCACCGCAGCCATCTGCAGTACAACGACGACACCGATACCTGCCGCCAGCGGCAGATAACCCCAGAACCCTTCCCGCAGCTTTTCGAGATTAATGTCGAGCATCATCACGACGAACAGGAACAGCACCATGACCGCACCGACGTACACCAGCACAAGCACGATGGCAAGGAATTCAGCCTTCAGCAGCAGCCAGAGCGCCGAAGCGGAAAAGAAAGACAGCACCAGGAACAAGGCCGCGTGGACCGGGTTCCTTGCGGTGATGACGCGCAGCGCGGCAATGATCATGACTGCCGAGAACGCGTAAAACAATGCAGTGGTAAATTCCATAATGGGCCAGATAAGTTATTCTTCGAAGCCGTAAACCATTCGCTGAACCGTTCGCCGATCAGCGATAAGGAGCGTCGACAGCGCGATTTGCGGCGATTTCCTTCTCGTAGCGATCGCCCACGGCCAGCAGCATTTCCTTGGTGTAGTACAGATCGCCACGCTTTTCGCCATGGTATTCCAGGTTATTCGTCTCGACGATCGAATCAACCGGGCACGACTCTTCGCAGAAACCGCAGAAGATGCACTTGGTCAGGTCGATATCGTAACGAGTGGTACGGCGCGAACCGTCGTCACGCTGTTCCGACTCGATCGTGATGGCCATTGCCGGGCACACCGCTTCGCACAGCTTGCAGGCGATGCAGCGCTCTTCGCCGTTGGGATAACGACGCAGTGCATGCAGGCCGCGGAAACGGGGCGACAGCGGGGTCTTCTCTTCCGGGAATTGCACGGTAATCTTCCGTGCAAACATATAGCGTCCGGTCAGGGCCAGACCCTTGACCAGTTCGCGCAGCATCAGGCTGCCAAAAAAATCCTTGATGGCTTGCATTTTTACTCAGCCTTTATTTCCAAATATTCCAGGGCGACATGATCCATACCGCGACAATCACCAAGTAAGCCAGGGTCAGCGGAATGAACACTTTCCAGCCCAAGCGCATGATCTGGTCATAGCGGTAGCGCGGGAATGATGCGCGTGCCCAGATAAACAGCGACACCACGAAGAAGGTCTTGATACCCAGCCAGATCCAGCCAGGGATAAAGGACAGGAAGGCGAACGGCGCATCCCAGCCACCCAGGAACAGCAACGATGCCAGGCAGGAGATCAGGATCATGTTGGCGTATTCCGCCAGGAAGAACATCGCGAACGACATGCCCGAATATTCAACCATGTGGCCAGCCACGATTTCGGACTCGCCTTCCACCACGTCGAACGGGTGACGGTTGGTCTCGGCGATACCCGAAATCACGTAGATCACGAAAATCGGCAGCAACGGCAACCAGTTCCAGGACAGGAAGTTCAGGCCCATGGAAGCAAACTGGCCACGGGTCTGCATGCCGACGATTTCTGAGAAGTTCAAGCTACCGGATACCATGAGCACGATCACCAAAGCGAAGCCCATGGCGATTTCATACGAGACCATCTGTGCCGATGCGCGCATCGCACCGAGGAAGGCGTACTTCGAGTTCGATGCCCACCCGGCGATGATCACGCCGTAGACTTCCATGGAAGTGATCGCCATGACGAACAGCAGGCCGGCATTGATGTTAGCCAGTGCCAGTTCAGGGCCGAACGGCACCACAGCCCATGCTGCCAGCGCCGGCATGATGGTCATGATCGGCGCGATCACGAACAAGGCCTTGTTTGCCTTTGCCGGAACGACGATTTCCTTCATCAGAAGCTTCAGGGCATCGGCAATCGGCTGCAGCAAGCCGGCCGGACCGACACGGTTCGGGCCAAGGCGGATATGCATCCAGCCGATCAGCTTGCGTTCCCACAGCGTGAGATAGGCGACGCAGCCCATGATGGGCAGCACGATGCAAACGATCTTCAGCAGGTTCCAGACCAGCGGCCAGAATGCGCCGAGGTAGGTCTGTCCCTGCGCGTGCAGTGTTGCGAGAAATTGATCCATTATGCTTTCTCCACGCTGATCGGTCCGAACATGGTGCCCAAGGATGCGGTGGCCGGATGCGAAGCCGCAACGCGCACGACATGGTCAGGCAAGCCGCGGAAAATACCGACTTCCAGCACGGCGCTGCCCTGCCCTTGTTTCACATTGATCTTGCCGCCGGCTTGCATGCCCAGCTTCTGTGCCAAAGCTTCGGAGATCCATGCTGCCGGTGCTGTTGCGTCGGCAGTTTTCTGCAGCGATTCGGCACGGCGCACGATGGCGTCGCTAGAGTAGATCGGCACGTAAGCCAGGCGCTCGAGATCGCTTGCAGCCACGACTCGGTCGGCTAGCGGATCGACATTGGCAAAGTTGTTCAGGCGGCTGTGTACATCAGCATCCGCCGGCGTCGACGTACCAAGGATTTCGTTGCGGATAGCTTCCGAAGAGTCGTAATCGAAACCGGCGAGCTCCAGCAAATTGCCCAGGACGCGCAGCACTTTCCAGCCCGGGCGGGTTTCGCCCAGCGGCTTGACGGTGCCATTGAAGCTTTGCGCGCGGCCTTCGCCGCTGATGAAGGTACCCGATGTTTCCGAGAACGGAGCAATCGGCAGCAGCACATCGGCGTAATCCTTGCCATGCGCGAACGGCGACATCACCACGACCATCTCAGCCTGTTCCAGCGCGGCGCGGGCCTGTTGCGGATTGTAGCTGTCGAGTTCCGGCTCGGCATTGAACAGCACGTATGCCTTGCGCGGCTGCTCGAAAGCCTGCAGCGCATTGGCGCCCTTCTCGCCCGGAATCGCGTTGGCGACATAGCCACCGACGGTATTGGCGCCTTCGGTGAGGTAACCGAACTTGGCATTGGTATTCTTGGCGATCCATTCGGCAGCGGCATGCAGCAGCGCGGCTTGCGGATGCTGCGCAACGGCGTTACCCAGCAGGATGGCGGTCGGCTCGTCGGCGAGGAGACCCTCGGCGATGGCACGGGCTTCCTGGGAGGCTTCGATATTCTCGAATCCGCCTGGCACGGCAATGCTCTTCGCCTGGGCAACAGCCACGACGATCTGCGACAGCGCGGCCAGCCAATGCGACGGCGCAGCGATAAACTTGTTTGTAACCGGCATCAGCAGATCGTCGTCGCTGGCATGCAGGACGCTGACCTGGGCACCACGCTTGGCGGCATGGCGCAGACGCGCAGCCAGCAGCGGATGATCCTTGCGCAGGAACGAGCCGATCACGAACGCGCGACGCAATTCGCCGAACTCGGCCACCGACATGCCCAGCCACGGTGTGACACGGCCATCCATTACGAAATCGGACTGGCGCAGGCGGAAATCGACATTTTCGGAGCCGATGCCGCGTACCACTTTCTGCAGCAGCGACAATTCTTCCAGCGTCGAATACGAGGTCGCCAGCGCAGCGATGGAATCGGCGCCATGCTCGTGACGGATATTGCGCAGGCCGTGCGCAACGTATTCCAGCGCGGTTTGCCAGTCGGTGGTGATCCACTTGCCATCCTGCTTGATCATCGGGGAGGTCAGACGATCCTCGCTGTTCAAGCCTTCATAGGAGAAGCGGTCACGATCCGAAATCCAGCACTCATTGATCGCTTCGTTTTCCAGTGGCAGCACGCGCATGACCTTGCCGCCCTTGACCTGCACAACCAGGTTGGTGCCGAGGCTGTCGTGCGGGCTGACCGATTTACGGCGCGACAATTCCCAGGTACGGGCGGCGTAGCGGAACGGACGCGAAGTCAACGCGCCGACAGGGCACAGGTCGATCATGTTGCCCGACAATTCCGATTCCACCGTCTTGTTGACGAAGGAAGTGATCTCGGAATGTTCGCCGCGATTGAGCATGCCCAGTTCCATCACGCCGGCGATTTCCTGGCCAAAGCGCACGCAACGGGTGCAGTGAATGCAGCGACTCATCTCCTTGGTGGAGATCAGCGGACCGATATCTTTCGGTGCCACTACACGCTTTTCTTCGGCATAGCGCGAAGAAGAACCGCCATAACCAACCGCCAGATCCTGCAACTGGCATTCGCCGCCCTGATCGCAGATCGGGCAGTCCAGCGGGTGGTTAATCAACAGGAATTCCATCACGCTCTTTTGCGCAGCGACGGCCTTGCCGCTGTTGGAGCGCACGATCATGCCCGGCGTGACCGGCGTCGCGCAAGCCGGCAGCGGCTTGGGAGCCTTCTCGACTTCAACCAGGCACATGCGGCAGTTGGCCGCGATGGAGAGCTTCTTGTGATAGCAGAAATGGGGGATGTAAGTGCCGAGCTTGTTGGCAGCGTCCATCACCATGCTGCCTTCCTGCACTTCTACCTTCTTGCCGTCAATTTCGATTTCAACCATGGCTTTTTATCTTCGCCCTTGGGTACGCAATGCGCACCACCTCAGATTTAAATGTAAGCGGGGACCAGGCAATGCTTGTGTTCGATGTGATACGCGAACTCTTCCCGGAAATTCTTGATCATGCCGCGCACCGGCATCGCTGCCGCATCGCCCAGTGCGCAAATCGTGCGGCCCTGGATGTTGTCGGCGATCGAGTTGAGCATGTCCAGATCTTCCGGACGGCCCTGCCCGTGTTCGATACGGTGCACCATGCGATACAGCCAGCCGGTGCCTTCGCGGCACGGCGTGCACTGGCCGCAGGACTCTTCGTAATAGAAGTAGGACAGGCGCAGCAGCGACTTGACCATGCAGCGGGTCTCGTCCATGACGATCACGGCGCCCGAACCCAGCATCGAACCGGCCTTGGCGATCGAGTCGTAATCCATGTCCAGATTCATCATCACTTCGCCGGTGATGACCGGAGCGGACGAGCCGCCGGGGATGACTGCCTTGATCTTCTTACCGCCGCGCATCCCGCCAGCCAGTTCCAGGAGCTTCGAGAACGGCGTACCCAGCGGGATTTCGTAGTTGCCCGGACGTTCGACGTCACCGGAGATCGAGAAGATCTTGGTGCCGCCGGCATTCGGCTTACCGATTGCCGCGTACGCCGCACCACCCATCTTCAGGATGAAGGGAACGGCCGCAAAGGTTTCGGTATTGTTGATCGTGGTCGGCTTGCCATACAGGCCGAAGCTCGCCGGGAAAGGCGGCTTGAAGCGCGGCTGGCCCTTCTTGCCTTCCAGCGATTCCAGCAAGGCGGTTTCCTCGCCACAGATGTAGGCGCCATAACCATGGAAAGCATGCAGCTGGAAGCTGAAGTCGCTGCCCATGATGTTATTGCCCAAAAATCCTTCGGCACGCGCTTCTTCGAGGGCTTCCTCGAAACGCTCGTATTCAGCCCAGATCTCGCCGTGGATATAGTTGTAGCCGGCGGTGATGCCCATCGCGTACGCGCCGATGGCCATGCCTTCGATCAGGGCATGTGGGTTGTAGCGGATGATGTCGCGATCCTTGAATGTGCCCGGCTCGCCTTCGTCGGTATTGCAGACGAGGTACTTCTGCCCCGGGAACTGGCGCGGCATGAAGCTCCACTTCAGGCCGGTCGGGAAGCCCGCGCCGCCGCGGCCGCGCAGGTTCGATGCCTTCAGTTCGGCGATGACCTGCTCCGGCGGGATCTTTTCAGTCAGAATGCGACGAAGCGACTCGTAACCGCCACGCTTGACGTAGTCGGCCAGGTGCCAGTTTTTTCCATCCAGACCCGCCAGGATCAGGGGATTGATATGACGATCGTGCAGGCAGGTCATTTCTTCAACTCCTCCACCAGCGCGTCAAGCTTGTCGTTCGACATGTGGCTGCACATACGCTTGTTATTAACCATCAGTACCGGCGCGTCGCCGCAGGCACCCATGCACTCGCCTTCCTGCAAGGTGAACTGGCCGTCGGCGGTAGTTTCCTTGTAATCGATGCCGAGTTTCTTCTTCAGATATTCGGCAGCGGCCACGCCGCCCGACAAGGCGCATGGCAGGTTGGTGCAAACGGTGACCTTGTGCTTGCCGACCGGCTTGGTGTTGTACATGTTGTAGAAAGTCGCGACTTCCTGCACGGCGATTGCCGGCATGCCGATATAGTCGGCGAGTTCCTGCATGACTTCCGGCGGCAGCCAGCCCAGTTCGCTCTGGGCAATGGCCAGCGCGGCCATCACGGCGGATTGCCGCTGGTCAGCCGGGAATTTCGCGATCTCGCGATCGATCTTTTTGTAAGCTTGCTCTGATAACAGCATTGTTTCTGCCTCAAATAGCGGCCGCGCGTCAGCGGTCGATCTCACCAAACACGATGTCTTGCGTACCGATGATCGTCACCGCGTCGGCGATCATGTGGCCCTTCGCCATCTCGTTCAGGCCCTGCAAATGCGGGAAGCCTGGCGCGCGAATCTTCAGACGGTACGGCTTGTTGGCACCGTCCGACACGATGTAGATACCGAACTCACCCTTCGGATGTTCGACGGCGCTATACGCCTCGCCTGACGGGACATGGAAACCTTCAGTGAAGAGCTTGAAGTGGTGGATCAGCTCTTCCATGTTGCTCTTCATGTCCACGCGCGACGGCGGCGCCACCTTGTGGTTGTCGGTCATGACCGGACCCGGGTTATTGCGCAGCCACTCGATGCATTGCTTGATGATGCGATTGGACTGGCGCATCTCTTCGATGCGCACCAGGTAGCGGTCGTAGCAATCGCCGTTGACACCCACGGGAATGTCGAAATCCAGCAGATCATACACTTCATACGGCTGCTTCTTGCGCAGATCCCATTCAACGCCCGAGCCGCGCAGCATCGCGCCGGTGAAGCCCATGGCCTTGGCACGCTCCGGCGAAACCACGCCGATGCCGACCAGGCGCTGTTTCCAGATCCGGTTGTCGGTCAGCAAGGTTTCGTACTCGTCGACGTATTTCGGGAAACGGTTGGTGAAATCCTCGATGAAGTCCAGCAGCGAACCCTGGCGGTTTTCATTCAGCTCGCGGATCGCTTTTTCGTTACGCACCACCGATGCCTTGTACTGCGGCATGGTGTCCGGCAGATCGCGATATACGCCGCCCGGACGGTAGTAAGCCGCATGCATGCGCGCGCCCGACACCGCCTCGTAGCAATCCATCAGGTCTTCGCGCTCGCGGAAGGCATACAGGAACACCGCCATCGCGCCGACGTCGAGCGCATGCGCACCCAGCCACAGCAGATGGTTCAGCAGCCGCGTGATCTCGTCGAACATGACGCGGATGTACTGCGCGCGCAGCGGCACTTCGATGCCCAGCAGCTTCTCGATCGCCATTACATAGGCGTGCTCGTTGCACATCATCGACACGTAGTCGAGACGATCCATGTAAGGCACGGACTGCAGGTAAGTCTTTTGCTCGGCCAGCTTTTCGGTGGCGCGATGCAGCAGGCCGATATGCGGATCGGCGCGCTGGATCACCTCGCCGTCCAGCTCCAGCACTAGGCGCAGCACGCCGTGCGCGGCCGGATGCTGCGGACCGAAGTTGAGTGTGTAATTCTTAATGTCAGCCATTATTTGACCCCGTACTTTTCTTCGCGGATCACGCGCGGCGTGATTTCACGCGGCTCGATCGTCACCGGCTGGTAGATCACGCGCTTCTGCTCCGGATCGTAGCGCATCTCGACATAGCCGGAGACCGGGAAATCCTTGCGGAACGGATGGCCGATGAAGCCATAATCGGTCAGGATGCGGCGCAGATCGTCATGCCCCTCGAACAGGATGCCCAGCAGGTCGAATGCTTCGCGCTCGTACCAGTTGGCGGCATTCCAGATCTCGGTCACGGAAGGCACCACCGGCAGATCGTCGTCCGGCGCAAATACGCGCACGCGCACGCGCCAGTTATGCGTGATCGACAGCAGGTGCGACACCACCGCGAAGCGCGGACCATCCCAGATGCCGTCGCCGTAAGCTGAATAATCGACGCCGCACAGGTCGATCAGCTCTTCGAAGCGCAAATCGGCATGGTCACGCAAGACGCGCATGGCCGCCAGGTAATCGGCCGCCTTGACCACGATTGTGACTTCCCCGAGGGCGACATTCAGATTTTGCAAATGGTCGCCGAGCGCATTGCGCAAGGCGGCTTCAAGGGTTTCAAGTTTCGTCGACATAGTTTGCTTTTGCGCTTAGCGGGCGATCGTATTTGTGCGCTTGATCTTGTTCTGCAGTTGCATGACGCCGTAAATCAGCGCCTCAGCAGTCGGCGGACAGCCCGGCACATACACGTCCACCGGAACGATGCGGTCGCAACCGCGCACCACCGAGTACGAATAGTGGTAATACCCACCACCATTGGCGCAGGAACCCATCGAGATGACCCAGCGCGGCTCCGACATCTGGTCGTACACCTTGCGCAGCGCCGGCGCCATCTTGTTGCACAACGTGCCGGCCACGATCATCACGTCCGACTGGCGCGGCGACGGGCGGAAGATCACGCCGAAGCGGTCCATGTCGTAACGGGCAGCGCCCGCATGCATCATCTCCACCGCGCAGCACGCCAAGCCGAAAGTCATCGGCCACAGCGAACCGGTACGGGTCCAGTTGATCAGCTTGTCAGCCGTGGTGGTGACAAAGCCTTCGTTCAATACGCCTTCAATAGCCATGACTTACTCCCAGTTCAGGGCGCCTTTCTTCCAGATATACCAAAAACCGACCACGAATTCGGCGATAAACACCAGCATCGTTACAAGACCGCCCCAACCAAGCTCCCGTAAGGAGACACCCCATGGGAAGAAGAAAGCGGTTTCAAGGTCGAACAGGATGAAGAGAATCGCGATCAGGTAATAGCGCACGTCGAACTTCATGCGCGCATCTTCGAATGCCTCAAAACCGCATTCATACGGCGAGAGCTTTTCAGCATCGGGCTTGTGCGGGCCGAGAACGCGACCCAGCACTTGCGGCACTACGCCGACGCCGATGCCAACCAGGATAAACAAAAGGATGGGAAAGTAATTTTCGAGGTTCACGGTGTATCTCGTGCAGAGTGTTTAATCTAGAAGGCAGAAGACCCGCATGCCGCAGGCCTGGCGCCGATTTCCCCCGATAAAAAGCCAGCACAGGTTTGTCTCCTTGCTGGCTTTTTGATCTCGTTATTTTTTACTGGTGCCGACGGCGAGACTCGAACTCGCACAGCTTGCGCCACTACCCCCTCAAGATAGCGTGTCTACCAATTTCACCACGTCGGCATTAGCCCACTATTTTAACCGCTTTACTACCTTTGTTCAATGCACATTGCTGTAAAACAATGAACAACTTTTGTCTTAAAGTGAATTAATGTCACTTCGGGATCTGATTTGCCGGCGCGGGAGCGGGCGCGGCGGTGGATGGCGCAGTCGATTGCGTTGTCGGCGCGGCATTGTTCGGCGCCTGGGAAGGCGCACCCGTGCCCGCAGCCGGAGCGGCCGGCAAGTTCTCCATCACACCACCGCCGTGAACCGCGCCCGGCTTATTGCCGATATAGGCCAGCGCCAGCGTAGCGCAGAAAAAAATCGTTGCCGCAATCGCGGTCGACTTGGACAGGAAGTTCGACGAACCGCTGGCGCCGAACAGACTGCCCGAGGCGCCGGAGCCGAATGCCGCGCCCATGTCAGCACCCTTACCGTGCTGCAGCAGCACCAGGCCGATAATGGTAAGTGCCGACAGCACTTGAATCACGATTACTGCGGTAAACAAAATATTCATCGATCTACTTTCAATGGCAGGTTATTGCACTAATTTTAAAATTTATTGAACTCAGGCAGCCGCAGCAATAGCGAGAAAATCCACCGCCTTCAGGGATGCGCCGCCGATCAGGCCGCCATCAATGTCTTCCATTGCCAGCAATTCCGCAGCGTTTTCCGGCTTCATGCTGCCGCCATAGAGGATGCGCACTTTATCTGCAGCTTCCACGCTTACGCCAGCCAGACGCTTGCGCAGCATGGCATGCACTTCCTGCGCCATATCCGGCGTGGCTGTCTTTCCCGTGCCGATTGCCCATACCGGCTCGTAAGCCAGTACGATTTTCGCCAATTGCGCAGCATCGAGAGTATTCAGCACAGCATCAAGCTGTTTGCCGACGACCTCTGCGGTCTTGCCGGCTTCGCGCTCTGCCAGCGTTTCACCAATACATACAATCGGCGTCAAACCGGACGCCAACGCGCGAGCCGCCTTCTGCGCGACCACTTCATTTGTCTCAGCATGATAGGCGCGCCGCTCGGAATGGCCGACGATGGCATAAGTGCAGCCGAAATCCAGCAACATCGATGCCGCAACCTCGCCGGTGTACGCGCCGGATTCATGCACCGATACGTCCTGAGCACCCCAGGCAACGCCAGTGCCTGCCAGCTCGGACTGGCACTGCGCCAGATACGGCGCAGGCGCGCATACGGCGATATCGCATGCAGGCTTTTGCAAGCCAGCTTTAATACCCGCCAACAAGGACGCATTGGCAGCCAGGCTGCCATTCATTTTCCAGTTGCCCGCTACTAATTTTCGACGCATATCAGATAAATTTTTTATTAACCCGCTATTTTAGCCCGCCGCAGCAAAAGCGGTCAAACTAACAGGCATGGATCGGGATCAAAGCCAATTTGCCATCAATAACAAGTTGGATTTGCCTCAACTGCTTGCCACGGTCAGGACGATTTTTCCGATATGGGCACTGGACTCCATCAGTACATGCGCACTCGATGCCTGGTCGAGCGGAAAAGTGCTATGGATGACCGGCCTGATCTTTCCGCCTTCGATCAAAGGCCAGACTTTTTGCCGCAGGTTTGCGGCAATGGCAGCCTTAAATTCGACGGAACGGGGACGCAGAGTGGAACCTGTCAGTGTCAGGCGCCGCAACAGAATCTGGCCGAGATTTATCGTGCTCTTTGCCCCGCCAAGGAGGGCGATCAGGCACAAGCGGCCATCGTCGGCAAGTGCGTCGATTTCCCGCGGCACATAGTCGCCGCCCACCATATCCAGAATGACATCCACTCCCTTGCCCGCCGTAGCCTGTTTGACCACCTCTACGAAATCTTCGCTGCGATAGTTGATGCCGCGTTCGGCGCCCAAGGCTTCGCAGGCACGGCATTTCTCATCGCTGCCGGCGGTGGCAAAAACCCTGTGTCCGAGTGCTGACGCCAGCTGAATCGCCGTTACGCCGATACCGGAGGTGCCGCCCTGCACCAGCAGCGACTCGCCTTCAGAGAGCCGGGAGCGGTCGAACACATTGCTCCACACCGTAAAAAAAGTCTCCGGCAACGATGCCGCCTGCACCGCATTCAATCCACGCGGCAGCGGCAGGCACTGCCCAAGCGGCGCCGTGCAGTATTCGGCATAACCGCCGCCCTGCACCAGCGCGCACACCATGTCGCCATGACTGAAACCGCTGCCGGCCAGCTCACCCGCAACGATCTCTCCCGCCACTTCGAGCCCCGGCAGATCCGAAGCACCCGGCGGCACCGGATAACGTCCCATGCGCTGCAAGACATCCGGACGATTGATTCCGGCGGCATGGACCTTGATCAGGACTTCACCTTCTTTCGGCTCAGGCATGGGCCGCTCGCACAACTGCAACACCTCCGGTCCGCCTGGGCGGATGATCTCGATCGCTTTCATTTTTTCAACTCCATGAAATCAGCGTGAATCTGTAATTCATCCGGGATGATATGTGATTACGCTTGCATGCTCACCAAAGAAAAACGCCCGGGCATTTTCCCGGGCGTTTCATTGAAGCATTACTACTTATTGCTGCGGCTGGGATTGCTCGGCTTGCTCCGAGCCTCCCTCGACAAGCACCGCTTTCATCGACAGTTTCAGGCGGCCGCGATCATCGGTTTCCAGCACCTTGACGCGCACCTTCTGGCCTTCCTTGAGGTAATCTGCCACGGCATTGACGCGCTCGTTGGCGATCTGGCTGATGTGCAGCAGACCGTCCTTGCCCGGCAAAACCTGGACGATGGCGCCGAAATCCAGCAATTTCAGCACTTCGCCATCATAGACCTTGCCCACTTCGACCGAAGCGGTCAGCTCTTCGATGCGGCGCTTGGCTTCCTGACCGGCTGCGGCATCCACGGAGGCGATGGTAACGATACCTTCGTCAGTGATGTCGATTTGGGTGCCAGTTTCTTCGGTCAGTGCGCGGATCACGGCACCACCCTTGCCAATCACGTCGCGGATCTTTTCCGGATTGATCTTGATGGTGATGAGACGCGGCGCGAAATCGGACAGCTCGCCCTTACCTTGCGGCACGGCTTCCTGCATCTTGCCCAGGATATGCATACGGGCTTCCTTGGCCTGTGCCAGTGCAACCTGCATGATTTCCTTGGTGATGCCCTGGATCTTGATGTCCATCTGCAGAGCGGTCACGCCAGCGGTCGTGCCGGCCACCTTGAAGTCCATGTCGCCCAGGTGATCTTCATCGCCCAGGATATCGGTCAGCACGGCGAACTTGTTGCCTTCCTTGATCAGGCCCATGGCGATACCGGCCACATGCGCAGTCATCGGCACGCCGGCATCCATCAACGCCAGGCAGCCGCCGCAAACGGAGGCCATCGACGACGAGCCGTTCGACTCGGTGATTTCCGAAACCAGGCGCACCGAATAGCTGAAATCTTCCGGTGCCGGCAGAGCAGCTACCAGGGCGCGCTTGGCCAGACGGCCGTGACCGATCTCGCGGCGTTTCGGCGTGCCGACACGGCCGGTTTCACCGGTGGCGAACGGCGGCATATTGTAGTGCATCATGAAGCGGTCGCTGTACTCGCCCATCAGCGCATCGATCTTCTGCTCGTCGCGTGCGGTACCCAGGGTGGCAACAACCAGCGCCTGGGTTTCGCCGCGGGTAAAGAGCGCCGAACCATGGGTACGCGGCAGCACGCCTGTACGGATCGAAATCGGACGCACGGTGCGGGTATCGCGACCGTCGATGCGCGGCTCGCCTTCGAGGATTTGCGAACGGACGATCTTGGATTCCAGGTCGAACAGGATGTTGCCGACTTCGACTTCATTCGGCGCTTCGGCACCGATCGAGGCAGCCTCCGCTGCCAGCGCTGCATACACTTCAGCGGCGGCATCCTTCAGCTTGGCCGTACGGGCCTGCTTGTCCTTGGTCTGATACGCTTCACGCAACTTGGCTTCGGCGAAATGCGTCACGCGGGAGATCAGCGCTTCGTTCTTGGCCGGCGGCGTCCACTCGACTTCCGGCTTGCCGCCATCGCGCACCAGTTCATGGATGGCGTCGATCACGGCCTTCATCTGCTCATGACCAAACACCACGGCGCCCAGCATCACGTCTTCCGACAATTGCTTAGCTTCCGATTCGACCATCAGCACGGCTTGCTCGGTACCGGCCACTACCAGGTCAAGGCTCGACTTAGCCAGTTGCGATACGGTGGGATTCAACACGTACTGACCATCGACGTAACCGACGCGAGCAGCGCCGATCGGGCCGTTGAAGGGAATGCCGGCCACGCACAAAGCGGCCGACGTACCAATCATGGAAGCGATATCCGGGTCGATTTCCGGGTTGACCGACAGCACATGCACGATCACCTGCACTTCGTTCATGTAGCCTTCAGGGAACAACGGGCGGATCGGGCGATCGATCAGGCGTGAAGTCAGGGTTTCCTTTTCCGAAGGGCGGCCTTCGCGCTTGAAGAAACCGCCGGGAATGCGGCCGGCGGCATAGGCTTTTTCGACATAATCAACGGTCAGCGGGAAGAAGTCCTGGCCTGGCTTGGCATCTTTCTTGGCCACGACCGTGGCGAGCACGACGGTATCCTCGATCGACACCATCACGGCGCCGGAAGCCTGGCGGGCGATTTCGCCGGTTTCCAGGGTCACCTGATGCTGGCCATACTGGAAGGTTTTCGTAACTTTATTAAACACGGTGTTTCCTTTCTATTTTTGCCGACGGATTTTCAGGCGCCGTCGTTCACCTCACCACGTGCGATTGCCCAGAGGACATTCCGCTTAAAAAAACAAATGCCCACATCAGCGAACTGACGCGGGCATTGACCGACTATCGCGGGACAGGATATCGCAAAGAATTACTTGCGCAGGCCGAGCTTTTCGATCAGGGCGCGATAGCGAGTGGCATCCTTACCCTTCAGGTAGGACAGCAGGCTCTTGCGACGGTTAACCATCTTGATCAGGCCGCGGCGGGAGTGGTGGTCCTTGGCGTGCACCTTGAAGTGACCGTTGAGCTCATTGATACGGGCAGTCAGCAGAGCGACTTGCACTTCCGGCGAACCGGTATCGTTCTGACCACGGGCGTTATCCGCAATAATAGCGGCCTTGTTGATGTTTTCTACAGACATGATTACCTTTCACATGCGGTGCATGGAGTTGACGTCCTGCTTTGGACTCACCCCCTTTTCACACCGTGAACAAATGATGAAAAAAACTGGTCATATCGACCAGAGGCGGAAGTATACAGGAATTTAACAAGTCATTCAAATTCTTGGGTTTATTGATCAGAACAAGAATAATTTAGAGGGCATGATGAAGATTCCGGCAAAGGCGATCGGCATTATTGGCTTGGCGTTGTGCCTGGGTGCCTGCGCCATTTCCAAGCCTGTCAATGTGGGGGACACGGAAGCGCAAGTAATTGCCGCGCGAGGCAACCCGACCAGCCGTTACCGCGTCGGTAACGAGCAGATACTGGAATACAACCGGCTGCCCTATGGCCAGGAAACCTATCTGGCCCGCCTGGGGCCGGATGGGCGTGTTATTTCATTCGAACAAGTTCTTACCGATGAAAAGTTCGCCGCCATTAGAATTAACCAAGACACCAAGGAGGATGTCCTGCACTTGATTGGCGCGCCGGATGAAAAAACCTGGTTACCGCTACCCCGCCAGGAAGTCTGGTCTTACCCTTACAGGGAGAATGGCGTGTGGAATTCGATCATGCATGTGCACTTCGATGAAAGTGGCATCGTGCGCAGGCTAGAGAAGACACCGGATGTGCGGTTCCTTGACCGGGGCAACGTGCTCGGCGGCGGACCTGGCGGCGGAGGCATGCGCTAAGCCGCACATACCTCCTTGATGCCAGGCTTTTAAAGTTGAGGATTAAGCTTTTCGACTTTCGAATGGAGCTTGTTAAGCGCCGACAGATAAGCCTTGGCGGAAGCCACGACGATATCCGGATCCGCCCCGACGCCATTGACGATACGGCCGGCCTTGGACAGGCGCATCGTCACCTCGCCCTGCGACTGCGTGCCGGTGGTGATGGCATTCACTGAAAACAGCAGCAATTCCGCGCCGCTCGCCACTTTCGCCTCGATGGCATTGACCGTGGCGTCAACAGGACCATTGCCCTGCCCTTCCGAGACGGCTTCCTTGCCGTCGATGGAAAACACCACTTTTGAAACGGGCCGTTCGCCGGTTTCCGAGTGCTGAGCCAGCGAGACGAAACGGAAGTGTTCCTGCTCATGTGACTGCTGCTGATCGGCCACCAGCGCCATGATGTCTTCGTCAAAGATTTCCGACTTGCGGTCGGCCAGATCCTTGAAGCGCGCAAAAGCGGCGTTGATCTCCGCTTCCGAGTCAACGTGGATACCAAGTTCCTGCAAGCGCTGCTTGAAGGCATTGCGTCCGGAGAGCTTGCCCAGCACGATCTTGTTAGCGCTCCAGCCGACATCTTCCGCACGCATGATTTCGTAAGTATCGCGCGCCTTCAGCACGCCATCCTGGTGGATGCCGGAAGCGTGGGCAAAGGCATTGGCGCCGACCACCGACTTGTTCGGCTGCACGGCAAAGCCGGTAATCTGCGACACCAGCTTGGAGGTCGGGACAATCTGGGTAGTATCGATGCCGACATCGAGATTGAAATGATCGCGGCGCGTGCGCACCGCCATGACGACTTCTTCGAGCGCGGTATTGCCGGCACGTTCACCCAGGCCGTTGATAGTGCACTCCACCTGGCGCGCGCCGCCGATCATTACACCCGCCAGAGAATTAGCTACCGCCAGGCCAAGGTCATTATGGCAATGCACCGACCAGACAGCCTTATCCGAATTCGGAATGCGCTCGCGCAGCGTTTTCAGCATATTGCCGTATAACTCGGGCACGCCATAACCGACCGTGTCGGCGAAATTGATGGTGGTGGCACCTTCGGCGATCACGGTTTCCAGGACACGGCACAGGAAATCCATATCAGAACGGCTACCGTCTTCCGGACTGAATTCGATATCGTCGGTGAATTGGCGGGCGAAGCGAACAGCCTGCTTTGCCTGCTCCAGCACCTGTTCGGGCGTCATCCGCAATTTCTTTTCCATATGCAGCGGCGACGTAGCGATAAAGGTGTGGATACGCTTACGTGCCGCCGGCGCCAGCGCTTCGGCCGCGCGCGCGATATCGCGATCGTTGGCACGCGACAGCGAACATACGGTGGAATCCTTGATGATGCCGGCAATGGCCTTGATTGCCTCAAAGTCGCCAGGCGAGGAAGCCGCGAAGCCCGCTTCGATCACATCGACGCGCAGCCGTTCCAGCTGGCGGGCAATGCGGATTTTCTCTTCCTTGGTCATCGATGCCCCGGGCGATTGCTCGCCATCGCGCAGGGTGGTATCGAAAATAATCAGCTTGTCGGAAGAAGTGGCAGCCATGTTCTGCTCCTAGGAAAATGCGTTGGTGCGTTAGTTAGCTAGCGCGGATAAAGACTAAATTCTACCGGATAGGCAATAAAGTCGAGTTCACAATGGAATCGGGCGCCAGCATTTTTTGATACTGGCGCCCGATGCGAACCTGGAAGACTTATTTCTCGTCCGGTGGCACTATGTGGGTTTCCGGCTTGGTTTGGACGATACTGACAGGCTTACCCTTAGCCAGACGCCAGAAATACACGCCATATCCGGAAAGTCCGTATACGCAAAACATGCCGAAGAGTACTTTCGGGGGGTCGCTCGACACAGCCACGAATGCCAGCACGACAATGAAGACCGCGATGAACGGCACCGACTTGCGGAAATTGACATCCTTGAAGCTATAGAACGGCACGTTCGTTACCATGGTCAGGCCAGCATAGAGCGTGATGCCGCATGCAATCCAGCTCAAGTCGTTGCGTGGCACACCCAAGTCGTCCATGAGCCAGACGAAGCCCGCCACCAGTGCCGCCGCTGCCGGACTCGGTAAGCCCTGGAAATAGCGCTTGTCGACCACGCCGATATTCGTGTTGAAGCGCGCCAGGCGCAATGCCGCACAGGCGCAATAAATGAACGCTACCAGCCAGCCCAGTTTACCCCAGCCGACCTCTCCCAAGCCGCGCAAAGCCCACACGTACACGACCAGCGCCGGCGCAGCGCCAAAGGAAACCATGTCCGAGAGACTGTCGTATTGCGCGCCGAATTCGCTTTGCGTATGGGTGAGCCGGGCCACGCGGCCATCCACGGCATCCAGCACCATGGCGGCAAAAATTGCGACCGAGGCATAGTCGAATTTCTGGTTCATCGCCATGACGATCGCGTAAAAACCGCAGAACAGGGCGGCAGTCGTGAAGGCATTCGGCAACAGATAAATGCTGCGACGACGCAGGGTCGGCCGCAGCACTTCATCTGTGCCATCCATGCCTGCGTCAAATTCATTCAGCCCCTTGTTCTTTGCCAGGCGGCGGGCACGAGGCAGCAAGGGAATCCGTTTTTGACTTTTACGACGAGGGAAATTTGCCATATCAATTCCAGTTCAAGAGACGTGCAACGCGCAATGAATTTCCAGGCTGAGCATTCGGCTTCATGGCGCATCCTGGCGTTTTATTGAGAAGCATCATCGGCTGCCTGTTTCCTTTCCTGAGCCTGTTGCTGCATTTGTCGTTCGACGTCTTTCGCCTTGTCCAGCGCATCGTGCTGTGTCTTGGCGAAATTCGACGGGGGGTCTGCCGGTTTGCATCCAGCGATCAATACAGCGATAGCGCCGAGCGTTATGTACGCAAGTTTTCTCGTCATGCTCTCAGTGTGTTATTTGAATTTAACCCTGCCGACAACCCGCATCTGCAAACTGGTTTCTCCCGGCTCGAAACTCGGCTCTTCAACTGCCTGCGATTCCTTGAATGCCGTTGTCCGCATACTCTTGGCTTGCATCATGTCGGCCTGAGGGGCATAGGCTCCCGACGCCTCGAAGTCAACGGTCTCAAGCACAGCATCTGCAGGGCTGCGTCCCATGGCTTTTGCAATCGCCGCGACACGTTCGTTCAAATTTCTATAGCTAGCCTCAATGCGCTGGCTGTCGAGCTTGGCCGTGGCAGCTTCGCTCAATCCGAATTGTAAGCCATTCAGCGCCAGAATTTTCTGTGCCGCCGCCACGGTTTTCGGCAAATCGGCGAGATTGAGTGTCTTCATTTCCAGGTATTGACCGACACGCCAACCAACCGGCTGACGCGGACGAGTAGTGCCCGTGGGTCGGGGCGGGGCCGGTTCGTCTGCATAGACTGGATAAGTGTAATAGCCGTGGGTTTTGAGCTTTGCCTGCGGATCGCCGGCGCGGATGACATCAACGCCCTGCTTCATTTTCATATTCACGCGCGAAGCTGCCGCGGCCTTGTCCTTGTCCTGCTCCTCGATGGTGAACGTGGCACGGGCTTCGTCATTCGGCAGCGTAACTTCGCCATAGGCTGGCACGATAACCAGCGTACCGGCAGTCTTCACGCCGGACTGGGCATGCGCCGGCAACAACGCTGCTGCGCAAGCCAGGAATACCAGGAAATGGGTAAATCGCATCATGATAGGCCTCCGGAAAAAAAAGGGCGTACACCTTGTACGCCCCGTTCAACACGGCTGATCGAAAAACAATCAGCCTAGGATATCACTTGCTTAGTTCTTCGACTGGTCAACCAGCTTGTTCTTGGCGATCCAAGGCATCATCGCGCGCAGCTTGGCGCCGACTTCTTCGATCTGGTGCTCGGACGTCAGGCGACGACGGGAAATCAGGGTCGGCGCACCGGCCTTGTTTTCCAGGATGAAGCTCTTGGCGTATTCGCCAGTCTGAATGTCCTTCAGGCACTGACGCATGGCGTTCTTGGTGTCTTCAGTGACAACGCGCGGGCCGGTCACGTACTCGCCGTATTCGGCATTGTTCGAGATCGAGTAGTTCATGTTGGCGATGCCGCCTTCGTAGATCAGGTCGACGATCAGCTTCAGCTCATGCAAGCACTCGAAGTAAGCCATTTCCGGAGCATAGCCGGCTTCCACCAGGGTTTCGAAACCAGCCTTGATCAGTTCGACGGTACCGCCGCACAGCACGGCTTGTTCGCCGAACAGGTCGGTTTCGGTCTCTTCACGGAAGTTGGTTTCGATGATGCCGGCACGGCCGCCGCCGTTAGCCATGGCGTACGACAGAGCGATGTCACGGGCATTGCCGGACTTGTCCTGATACACGGCGACCAGGTGCGGCACGCCGCCACCCTGAGCGTAGGTGCCACGCACGGTATGGCCCGGGGCCTTCGGCGCAACCATGATGACATCGAGATCAGCGCGCGGCACGACCTGGCCGTAGTGCACGTTGAAGCCATGGGCGAAAGCCAGCACGGCGCCTTGCTTGGCGTTCGGCTCGACGTTTTCCTTGTAGACCTGGGCGATGTTCTCGTCCGGCAGCAGGATCATGATGACGTCGGCAGCCTTGACTGCCTCGTTGACTTCAGCAACCTTCAGGCCGGCCTTCTCGACCTTGGCCCAGGACGAACCGCCCTTGCGCAGGCCGACGGTGACGTTGACGCCGGAATCGTTCAGGTTTTGCGCGTGCGCGTGGCCTTGCGAACCGTAACCGATGATTGCAACGTTCTTGCCTTTGATGAGGGACAGGTCACAATCCTTATCGTAAAAAACTTTCATTTGTTTTCCTAATTTTCGAGTAAATATGAATATTGCTGAAGAGGTTGAAGCAGATTAGATCTTGAGGATCCGTTCGCCGCGGCCGATGCCGGAACCGCCGGTACGCACGGTTTCGAGAATCGCAGTGCGATCGATCGAGTCGATGAAGGCGTCCAGCTTGCTCTTGTTACCAGTGAGTTCGATCGTGTAGGTTTTTTCAGTGACGTCGATGATGCGACCACGGAAAATATCGGCGGTGCGCTTCATTTCCTCGCGCTCCTTACCAACGGCACGCACCTTGATCAGCATGAGCTCGCGCTCGATGTGCGCGCCTTCGGTCAGGTCGACAACCTTCACGACTTCGATCAGTCGGTTCAGATGCTTGGTGATCTGTTCGATGACGTCATCGGAACCGTTGGTGGCGATGGTCATGCGCGACAGCGTCGGGTCTTCTGTCGGCGCCACGGTCAGCGTTTCGATGTTATAGCCGCGCGCGGAAAAAAGTCCGACCACACGCGACAGCGCGCCTGCTTCGTTTTCCAGCAAGAGAGAAATAATGTGTCGCATGTTTACAGATCCTCCGAGCCCAGCAGCATCTCAGTCAAGCCTTTGCCGGCTTTCACCATCGGCCAGACGTTTTCGGTCTGGTCGGTAATGAAGTTCATGAATACCAGCCTGTCTTTCATGGCAAAGGCATCCTTCAATGCGCCTTCGACGTCGCGGGGATTCTCGATCTTCATGCCCACATGGCCATAGGATTCCACCAGCTTGGTGAAGTCCGGCAGGGAATCCATGTAAGACTCGGAATAACGGGAGCCGTAATCGATCTGCTGCCACTGGCGCACCATGCCGAGGAAGCGGTTGTTCAGCAGGATGATCTTCGGTGTCAGGTGATACTGCGTGCAGGTGCCGAGTTCCTGGATGCACATCTGGATCGACGCTTCGCCGGTGATACAGGCGACGGTGGCATCAGGATTGGCCATCTGCACGCCCATGGCGTACGGCAGGCCCACGCCCATCGTGCCCAAGCCTCCGGAATTGATCCAGCGGCGCGGCTTGTCGAACTTGTAGTACTGCGCCGCCCACATCTGGTGCTGGCCGACGTCGGAAGTGATGAAGGCATCGCCCTTGGTCACTTCCCACAGTTTTTCCACCACCGATTGCGGCTTGATGACTTCGTTGGACGTGGTGTACTTCAGGCATTCGCGGCCACGCCATTGCTTGATCTGCTTCCACCAGTCGGCCAATGCAGTGGCATTCGGCTTGGTTTCCGCGGCATCGAGCTGCGCCAGCAGTTCCTGCAGCACTTCCTTGACGTTGCCGACGATGGGAATATCCACCTTGACCCGCTTGGAAATCGAGGACGGGTCGATATCGATATGGATGATCTTGCGCTGATGCGAAGCGAAATGCTTCGGGTTGCCGATCACGCGGTCATCGAAACGCGCGCCGATGGCGATCAGCACGTCGCAGTGCTGCATGGCCATGTTGGCTTCATAGGTGCCGTGCATGCCGGGCATGCCGACGGACAGCTCGCTGGTGGCCTTGTAACCGCCCAGGCCCATCAGGGTATTGGTGCAGGGATAACCGAGCTTGTCGACCAGCTTGTTCAACTCGGGCGCAGCATCGGCAAGAATCACGCCGCCGCCGGCATAGATCATCGGCCGTTCGGCTTGCAGCAGCATTTGCACGGCCTTGCGGATCTGGCCGGCATGGCCCTTATCCACCGGACGATACGAGCGCATCTCGACTTCCTTCGGATAGTCGAAAGCGCACTTGTGCATGGTGATGTCTTTGGGAATATCGACCAGCACCGGACCCGGACGGCCGGTAGTGGCGATATAGAAAGCTTTTTTCATGGTAGATGCCAAATCCTTGACATCCTTCACCAGGAAGTTGTGCTTGACGCACGGGCGGGTAATACCGACCGTGTCGCATTCCTGGAATGCATCCTGGCCGATCGCGGTCGACGGCACCTGGCCGGAAATGACCACCATCGGAACCGAATCCATGTAAGCGGTTGCCAGGCCAGTCACGGCATTGGTGACGCCCGGACCGGAAGTCACGATGGCGACGCCTACCTTGTTCGAGCTGCGCGAATACGCGTCCGCTGCATGGATCGCAGCCTGCTCGTGGCGAACCAGAATATGCTGGAATTTATCCTGATTGAAGATGGCGTCATAGATATACAGCACTGCGCCACCGGGATAGCCGAAAACGTGTTCCACGCCTTCTTCGGCAAGACAGCGCACGACGATGTCGGCGCCGGTGATTTCTGAACTCATACTACGTCCTTTCAAGGTCCATTGGAAATTGATCGGATGCTCTCTCCTGGCGGGATCGCTCGCGGCGATGGATCTGCAGGCATCCCTTGTTCGGGCGGTCACGTCGATTCTGCGGGCATCCGTAGATGCGGTTCAAACCGGCGCTGAAGGCCACTCGTTCAGCCAGATTTTCCAAAGCAACGAAAAAAGCCTATCTGCATAGGCTTACGAATCCCTCACGCTTGTGGCGTGGGTTAGAGCAAACAGCTTGCAAGTGAAGCATGCCTACCTGGCGATCGACATCATGGGCCGCTCACCGATAGACTAAAAGTTCCTTCGGGATATCGAAGGGAATGATAAGTTAATGCGTGAGTTCGTTTTGGTCAAGTAATATTCGATTAATTCTCTTTGAAATCAAGTATTTTGATTAAAAACATCTGCACAATTAAAAGCTTTTTTGCTAGCATGCGCACAGTTTACATTCAAGCATCCCGAAGGGACTTACCGAAGCACCCCTAAGGCGGCGTCTTCCTTGTTACGCCCCACTTCGCATGGCAACCGACAAAGAACTGTCCGAATTCCTCGAAAACGTCGAGCGCCGCGCCTTCAAGCAGGCAGTCTACGCAGTCCAGAAGGACGAGGCAGCCTTGGATATTGTTCAAGATGCAATGATCAAGCTGGCGGAAAAGTATGGCGACAGGCCTGCCGCAGAGCTCCCACCTCTTTTCCAGCGCATTCTGCAAAACGCCATCCATGACTATTTCAGGCGCGAAAAGGTTCGCAATACCTGGATAAGCCTGTTTTCCAGCCTTATCGGCGATAAAGGCGACGACGAAGAATATGACTTACTGGAAAACTACGTTGCCGAGCAAGGCAATCAGGCTAGCGAATCGGGCGCGGATCAATTGGAGCGCGCGCAGATCCTAAACATCATTGAAAGTGAAGTGCAAAAGCTGCCAGCTCGTCAACGGCAAGCGTTTCTCATGCGTTATTGGGAAGATTTAGATGTAGCAGAAACGGCAGCCGCCATGGGATGCACGGAAGGCAGCGTAAAAACTCATTGCTCAAGAGCAACTCATGCATTGGCAGCGGCATTGAAAGCCAAGGGGATTTATCTATGAACGTCAAAGATTTGAATTTTGCCTATCGTGTCAAGCATGCACTTGACCAGAATCTTGAGAATCTTCCTGCTTCCACTGCCGAACGACTGGCTTCTGCACGCAAAATTGCCATGACCCGCAAAAAGCCTGAACCCTTGCATCTTCGGGTCGGAAGGCTGGCTCTAACCGGCCCTGGCCACATTGGCGATTATGTGCAGACCCGACTTTCCTGGATCGGTCGTGTCGGCGTCATGACTCCACTGCTGCTTGGCGCACTTGTTTTCGTCGGGCTGTATCAATTCGAAAACGAGCAGCGTATTGCGGAACTGGCTGAAATCGATGCAGCCGTCCTGGCTGACGATCTTCCCGTGGCCGCATACGTGGACAAGGGGTTCAATGCATATCTGGCTTCCCGAGACGACCAGCAATGACAGGATTGCGGAATCTGGCGGATTTGATTGCACGCTGCAGGGTTGTGTGCGGCGCCATTGCCATGATAGCTTTCACTACGCTTGCCGCTTGCACGCGCAACGACACTCCGCCGTCCGCGCAATCTGCCACGTCTGCATCCTCCGCCACGCCGGCAACCGAGTCTGCGGCAAATGGCAGCACCTCCATACCTTTGCCAGGATTTAGCACTACTGAGCCTGGAGGTCCGAGCTGGACTCAACTGACTCCGGCCCAACGGCAGATACTAGCTCCGCTGGCTGGCGAATGGAGCAAGATGGATGCCGTTCGCAAGAAGAAATGGCTGGAAATCGCAGGCAAATACGCACAAATGTCGCCCGGAGAGCAGCAGCGCATCCAGACGCGCATGCGTGAATGGGCGCAGTTGACCCCGGAACAGCGACGCCTGGCACGCGAAAATTATTCTCGAGTTAAGAAGCTCGGACCTGATCAAAAATCGGCAAAGTGGGAGCATTACAAAAACCTTCCCACTGAAGAAAAAGAAAAACTTGCGGCAAAAGCAGATAAAAAGAAAAACGTAGTGAACTTGCCAAAAGCCAGAGTTAACACGCCGCCGTTGCAGCCATCGCCTTCAACATCTGTGCTACCATCCGCCCCGACAACCAGCACTGGTACCTCCATATTGACTACGCCATCGACGACAGTGAATGCGCCACCTGTCAACAACGGGGAAATGGGGGGTGTTTCCGGGGACCCCATGTCTGCTCCAGCGAGATAACAAGCGTTTAATCATTTGAAAAATATCGCCCCTCCACTCAAGCGCCGACTGGCGAGCATGTTGTACGAATCGCTGCTGCTGTTCGGCGTACTTTTCATCGCCGGATGGCTGTTTTCCACGCTCCTGCAGCAACGCCATGCACTTTATCTGCGACATGCGCAGCAAGTCTGGCTGTTGTTTGTGCTTGGTGCCTATTTCGTATGGTTCTGGACGCACGGCGGCCAGACCCTGGCAATGAAGACCTGGCATATCCGGCTCGTTGGGGTGGACGGCAAACCGGTAACGGTATGGCGCGCGATCCTGCGCTACCTGCTGGCCTGGCTCTGGTTCCTGCCCGGGCTTGCCGTTGCCTGGGCATTACATGCCCATACCTGGACGCTGGTATTGATTCCCGTTGCGAACATGATCGCGTGGGCACTTGCCACATACCTGGACCCACAGCGCCAGTTCCTACATGACAGGTTCGCCGGTACGCGACTGGTGGTGTCGCCACCTCTGGTCAAGCCGAAGAAGCCCGCAAGCGTCGCGCCGCAGTAAACTTATTCCCTCTTACAAACTCGGGACGCAAAAACAAGCATGCCGTCCCGACACAGGTAGCCCAGCGCGTCCTGCGATACACTTTCATTTCGGCTGACTTTTACCCCGCTATGGTCGCGCTGATTTCCAGACTGATCTTGCTTGCGCAGTTGCTCATTACTGCCGGCATTACCTTGGTGCTGATTCATTTCGCCCAATTTCGCATCCTTCCGGCTGCAACGATCAGCATCGCCATACTGATCGCGGTACGGATGCTCATCACTGCCAATAACTTTCGCCTGGCTTGCCGCTTTCGCAGCGAAACGCCGCAGCAATTTCGCATTTCGCTTTTGCAGGCATGCCGGCTCTATCTGGAAGAGTTCTGCTCGACCATGATCACATCATCATGGACCATGCCGTTTCGGGCACTGCGCATATACATCGCCACCCAGCCGAAAGGAATCCCGGTATTGCTGATTCATGGCTACGGCTGCAATAGCGGATACTGGCGCAGCATGAGCCGTGCTCTGCGGGAGGCGGGGATCACGCATCATGCAGTGAACCTGGAGCCGGTATTCGGAGATATTGACGACTTCGTCCCGGAAGTGCGTGAAGCCATTGAAACGCTATGTCGGAAAAGCGGCCACCAGCGCATCATCCTGCTATGCCACAGCATGGGAGGCCTGGTGGCGCGTGCGTATTTATGCGCCCACGGCACATCCAACATCGCGAAGGTCATCACGCTCGGCACGCCTCACCATGGCACTGCGCTGGCGGAATTCGGCGCCGGGCTCAACAGCGAACAAATGCGCTGGATAAGCCATACACAGGACCAACACAGCAAATTGCGAGAAGGCGCACTCGCCATGGTAGACATTGCGGAAAGCTGTCCGGCAGGCTGCAACGGCATGCCCGGACACTGGCTCAAGCAACTGGCGAAGCGTGAAGACCCGGCACACTACAAGTTGTTCACTTCGATCTATTCGCATCAGGACAACATCATCGCGCCGCAGACATCCTCGCATTTGCCGGGTGCATACAATATCGAGCTGCATGGAATCGGTCACGTGGCGTTGGGCTTGAATTCGCGCGTGCTGCAAATCGTTATCGATGAAATTCTCGCCACCAATCAGCAAGATTAACCAAACTATCCCGCTGCCAGAAAAAGGAACTGACACCATGAAATTGAAATCGGTCTGCGTGTATTGCGGCTCATCGCCGGGCATTCTTCCTGCCTACGCCGACGCTGCGCGTGAATTAGCCCGCGAACTGGTCGCGCGCGACATTGCCCTTGTCTACGGTGGCGGCAAAGTCGGCTTGATGGGCGTGATCGCCAACGAAGTCATGCATCTTGGAGGCCAGGCAACCGGAATCATTCCTTCGGCACTGATGCAATGGGAAGTCGGTCACCATGGCCTGACTGAGCTGCATGTGGTCAAGGACATGCACGAACGCAAAGCCATGATGGCGCAGCTATCCGACGGCTTTATCGCCATGCCCGGGGGACTGGGCACCATGGAAGAATTGTTCGAAACCCTGACCTGGGCTCAACTGGGGTTTCATGACAAGCCGATCGGCTTATTGAACGTGGCCGGATTTTACGATGGTTTGCTCGGCTTTGTGCAGCAGATGGTCACGCAGGGCTTCGTCAAAGCTGCGCAGGCAGACCTGCTGATGCATGAAGAACATCCCGATAAGCTGCTGGAGCGATTCCGGCAATTCGAACCCGGAACCCACCAGCACAAGCTCGATACGGGCACCGCCAAATCGGTGCTGCCGTAACCTGATGCAAATTTAAGCGTCGAGCGCCTGCCTGAAATCCTCGACCAGATCGGCAGTATCCTCGATGCCCACGGAAACGCGAATCAGCGATTCGGCGATGCCCATGCTGGCACGGCGTTCAGGGCCCATCTCGTAGAAGATGGTATGCGCAACCGGAATTACCAAGGTGCGGGTATCGCCCAGATTACTTGCGGGCACAGCCAGTTTGAGGCGATTCAGGTAATCGAAGCAATCGACCCCATCCTTCAGTTCGAAACTGAACAAGCTGCCATAGGCCTTGAACAATTCCTTGGCCAGGGCATGCTGAGGATGCGAAGGCAGGCCGGGATAGTGCACGGCACTGACGCGTTCATCGGCTTGCAGCATCTGTGCAAGCGCCAAAGCATTGGCGCATTCGCGCTCCTGGCGCAGCGCCATGGTTTCAGCGCCGACTGCGATGTGATGCGCCGCTTCCGGCCCAAGCGCACTGCCGAAATCGCGCAAGGCCTTGGCACGCAATTGCGCCATGCCCCACTGCTGCACCGGATTACGCTTGTAATTGTCGTAGATGTTCGGGAAGGCGCTCCAGTCATAGAGGCCAGTATCAGTCAGTGCGCCACCCAGCGCAATGCCATGCCCGCCGATCGACTTGGTCAGCGAATTCACCACCAGCCCGGCGCCGACCTGCTTCGGCTTGAACAGGTAAGGCGAGGTCATCGTATTGTCGACGACGTAAAGGATGCCGCGCTGGCGGCAGAGTTCGCCGATACGCGCCAGGTCGGCGATCTGCGTGCGCGGATTGGCGATGGTTTCGACAAAGACGATGCGCGTGGCCGGCGTCAGTGCCGCCTCGACATTGGCAACATCGGTGGCATCGACGAAAGTAACGTTGGCACCCTGCGCGTTAACCGTCTGCCAAAGGCTGTTTGTATTCCCGAACAGGAAAGACGACGAAACCACGTGATCCCCCGCGCGCAGTAAGGCTTGCGCCAGCGCGCCGATCGCCGCCATGCCGGTTGAGAAGCACAGCGTCGACAAGCCCTCTTCCATGCGCGTGATCTTGTCTTCCAGCGCGGAGACGGTCGGATTGCCCTGGCGACCATAGCGGTAGCCAGGCTTCTTGCCCTGGAATACTTCCGCCAGCTCGCGCGCGTCCTTGTAACCGAAGGCTACCGAGGTGTGGATCGGCTTGTGCAGCGAACCGTGCTCGATCGCCTTTTGCCGGTCGCTGTGCAGGATGGTGGTGGTAAAGCCGTATTTCTTACTATCGTTCATGGTAAATCGGTTTGATGCGGTTCGGCTTAGTCGACCTGCGCAAGGTTCAGGTTCAGTTGCGAACGCACCAGGTCTTCATTGACTGGTTTCGGGTTATTCCGGGCGAATTCGATGCGGTCAAGGTAATCGCGCGAAATATCGCCGGTGATGTAATCGCCTGTGAAGCAGGATGCTTCGAAACGCTGCAATGCCGGGTTGACATCGCGAATCGAGCGCAACAAGGCTTCCACGTCCTGGTACACCAGGGCGTCGGCGGTAATCTCGCGACAGACCTCTTCTTCACTGCGTCCGGAAGCGATCAATTCATTCCGCGTCGGCATATCGATGCCATACACATTCGGGAATTTCACCGGCGGCGCTGCGGAAGCAAAGATCACGCGACGCGCACCGGCTTCGCGGGCCATCTGCACGATTTCGCGGCTGGTGGTGCCACGCACGATCGAGTCATCGACCAGCAGCACGCTCTTGCCCTTGAATTCGGCACCGATGGCATTGAGCTTCTGGCGCACCGATTTCTTACGCGTGCCCTGTCCCGGCATGATGAAGGTGCGACCGATGTAGCGGTTCTTGATCAAGCCTTCGCGATAACTCAGGTTGAGCTTGTGTGCCAGTTCCATGGCGGCAGGACGCGAGGAATCCGGAATCGGCATGACGACATCGATATCGCCGCCGGCGAATTGCTTGCGTACTTTCTCGGCAAGGTATTCGCCCATCTTCAGGCGGGTGGCATAAACGGAAGCGCCATCGATGACCGAATCGGGACGGGCAAAATAAACGAATTCGAAAGCGCAGGGATTGAGCAATGGGCTATCCGCGCATTGCTGCTGGTAGAGCTTGCGGTCTTCGTCGATGAAGATTGCTTCGCCCGGCGTAACATCACGCAGGAAGCGGAAGCCGAGCCCTTCCAGCGCTACCGACTCGCTCGCCACCATGTATTCAACGCCCTTCTCGCTTTCATTAACGCCGATACACAGCGGACGAATACCGAAAGGATCGCGGAAGGCCAGCATGCCGTAACCGGCAATGTGCGCCACCACTGCATAGGAGCCGCGCACGCGCTTGTGCACCATCGCCACAGCCCTGAACAGCGCAGCCGGATCGAGCGAATAGCCGGTGGTGGATTCCTGGATTTCATGAGCCAGCACGTTCAGCAGGACTTCGGAATCGGAATCCGTATTGATGTGGCGGCGATCATTCTTGAACATCTCGATCTTGAGCTGTTCCCAGTTGGTCAGGTTGCCGTTGTGCGCCATGATGATGCCGAATGGCGCATTGACGTAGAAAGGCTGCGCCTCTTCCTCGCTGCTGGCCGAACCGGCGGTCGGATAGCGGACCTGGCCGACGCCGGCATTACCCGGCAGCGAGCGCATGTTACGGGTGCGGAAGACATCCTTCACCATGCCATTGGCCTTATGCATGGAAAACTTGTTGCCATGGCTGGTTGCGATGCCGGCTGCATCCTGACCGCGATGCTGCAACAGCAGCAGCGCGTCATAAATCAGCTGGTTGACCGGGGAGTGAGAAACTACGCCAACAATGCCACACATGGTGGACTCCTCAACTAAGACAAAATTCGCTACATATCAGGATGGAACCAGTACTCAGCTCCATCCCGCAATCCAGACATCAATGACAGATCAGCTTGCCGTTTAACGCGCCGCCTCTGCTCATTCGATGCCAAAACTAATAATTCACGTTTCTGGCAAGCGCACCAGGCAAAAACGGCTTCACGGTTCGGGCCGCGGTTTCCGCCATCGGGCTCAGCAAGGCATCCTTCCAGAATGGCTGCTGCGGGATGGCTGTCAGTCCGCATACCATCACGGCAGCCAGCACCAGCACCAGACCGCGCGCCAACCCGAACAAGCCGCCCAATCCACGATCCGCAACGCTCAACCCGCTGCGCCGGATGATGGCATCGACAGCAAGCGCAAACAGCGCCATCAACAATCTTACGCCAATAAACAAAACGATGAAGGCAACGATCAGCCGCATTGCCGTGCCGGGGATCACGTCTCCCAGCATGGACGCCAGTTCCTGGCCATAGGCGTTTGCAACCACCAGCGCCACGATCCAGCTTAGAAGAGACAATACTTCCTTGATCAAACCGCGCAATGTGCTGATGACAACCGAGCAAACCAGCACGAACAGCACCAGATAATCGAATATCGTCACGCGCAGCTACCCGCCTTTTGCCTTTTACTCACCCAGCGGAACCAGGCTGCCGTTTAGTCCCAGCTTGACCAGGCGGGCGCGCATTTTCTCCGCCTCTTCCTTGCTGGCGAACGGGCCGACACGGACCCGGATGCGTTCTCCGCTGGCAGTTGGCACTTTCTGGGTCTGGCTGGCAATTCCGGCCGCTTTAAGCTTGGCACGCAATTCATTGACCTTGTCCTGGCTGGAAAGTGCTGCCACCTGGATAGAATATTTGCCCGATTTGTTGTCGCTTGCCGATTTGGCAGCATCCTGCTTGGCGCTGCCTTTGCCTTCCAGGATAGCCATCGCGCGTTCAGTCTCGCGATCGCTTGAGGCCGATGGCTTTGCGCTGCTCTTGACATCCTTGTCATGTGCTTCAGGTTTTGAAGACGATTTGGATTCGCTCTTTGCTGCGCCATGCGTTTCCGCTGCGGCGAGCTTGTCGCTGGATGACGCCGGCTTGGCAGCCGGTCCAGGCTTATCGACAGCTTGCGTCTTTGTTACGACCGGAGTGGAGCGTTCGGCAGGTGCTGCTGTGGCTGCATTGCCTTGTTGCGAAGAGCCAGAAATTTTTTGCGCACCGGTGGTTGCGGTAGGCGCCGATGGCATCACCGGAGCATGCGTATCGGCGGCAGCATCAGCCGGCTCGATGATCTGTTCGGAAGGATCAAGCGCGTCAGCCTGCGGCACGCGGCGTGGAACGGGCGACTGATCCTTAGATGGAATCCTGATATCGATGTCATGCGCGATCGGCTTGGGTTCCGCATCCAGCACCATGGGCAAGCCAATCACGGCGGCCAGCACGAGCGTGACGGCGCCGATCAGGCGGCGGCGCGCACGTTTCTTTTCCGGCAAAACCGGATCATTGGCTTCATCTTCCGATGCCGACTTGCGCCTGGCACGCGCACGTTTCGGTTTCGGCTCGTCTGCGGCCCGCGAAAATGAATTGTCATCATCCGGGGTTTCCTGCTTATTATTTTTGCGGAACAACGAGGACAAGCTCATGCGATCAGTTTTGTGGTTGCGAAGAAGATGGCGTGCAAGGTTGCGTACGACTTGGACTAACTTCTGGCCTCAGTTTTTCTTGCTTTGTGCTTCCATTACGCCGGCGACGGTCAGGAAGGAGCCGAAAACCACAATTCTATCATTCTCATCCGCTCTGTTCAGCGCATTCTCGTACGCTTCGACAGGTGTGGTAAAACAGGCAATAGTGGATTCGGCATCCGCTCCCTCTCCCGTAACCACGCCAGCGGCAAGAAGCTTCTGCTTGATCTCCTCCGCGAAGGCGGCGCGCGGCAGCGGCAAGTCGGTCAGGCACCAGTGATCGATGCGACCCTTGAGATGCGCGATCACGCCATCAATGTCCTTGTCCTGCATGGCGCCGAAGACGGCATAGGTAAAGCGATGAAAGCCCATATTGTCGAGATTCTGCGCCAGGGTCGCCGCGGCATGGGGGTTGTGGGCGACATCCAGCACCACGGTCGGGCGGCCTGGCAGGACCTGGAAACGTCCCGGCCAATCGACCATCACGAGACCATTGCGCACTTCCTGCGCGCCGACCGGCAGGCGCAATCGCAAGACTTCCAGGGCAGCCAGCGCGGCACAGGCATTGAGCAACTGGTTGGCGCCGCGTAGTGCCGGATAACCCAGCGCATTGCGGCGCTGGCCGCGTCCGCCGTAATTCCACTGCTGCTTGTCGCCTGAATAATTGAAGTCGCGCCCCACCAGCCACAAATCGGCACCAATCGCTTCCGCATGCTCGATCAGCGACTTGGGCGGCACCGGATCGCTGCAGATGGCCGGGCGCCCGGCGCGGAAAATTCCAGCCTTTTCGAAGCCGATCTTTTCGCGCGTGTCGCCGAGATACTCCTGGTGGTCGAGATCGACGCTGGTAACGATTGCCACATCGGCATCGATGACATTTACCGCATCCAGGCGCCCGCCCAAACCGACTTCGAGAATGACCGCATCCAGTCCAGCCTGCGCGAACAAACGGAGAATAGCCAGCGTGGTGAATTCGAAATACGTCAGCGAAATGTCGCCGCGTGCCGCTTCGACAGCGGCGAACTGCTCGACCAGCGCTGCATCGCTTGCCATGTCGCCATCGATGCGTGCCCGCTCGTTGAAGTGCAAGAGATGTGGCGACGTGTACAAGCCCACCCGGTATCCCGCCTGGCGCAGCATCGATTCCAGCATGGCGCAGGTCGAACCCTTGCCATTGGTGCCGCCGACGACGACGACTGGGCAATCGAAGGCGATACCGAGGCGATCCTTGACCGCGCTGACCCGTTCCAGGCCAAGATTGATTGCTTTCGGATGGAGACTTTCCAGATGGGCAAGCCATTCTGGCAGGGAGGCGGAAGAAGTAGGCATGACAGCTAATTGGAAACTACGGTGAAATTAAAAAGCCCGAACCTGACAACGGTTCGGGCTTGTGCAGCTACAGGCAAATTCAGGAAACGACTTCGGCCGGCTGGCTTTGCAACAATGCCAGCAGGCGGGCGATTTCCTCGCGCATGTTGCGACGGTCTACGATCATGTCGATCGCACCCTTTTGCAACAGGAATTCGGCGCGCTGGAAGCCTTCCGGCAGTTTTTCGCGGACAGTGTTTTCGATCACGCGCTGGCCTGCAAAACCGATCAGGGCCTTGGGTTCGGCAATCACGACATCACCCATGAAGGCAAACGATGCCGACACGCCACCGGTCGTCGGATCGGTCAGCACGGAGATAAACGGTAATTTCTTTTCCGACAGTTTGGTCAGCATGGAAGTGGTCTTGGCCATCTGCATCAGCGACAGCAAGCCTTCCTGCATGCGCGCACCGCCGGAAGCGGTAATACAGATAAACGGCACTTTCTGATCCAGCGCCGCCTGGGCACCGCGGACAAAACGCTCACCGACCACCGAGCCCATGGTGCCGGCCATGAATTCGAACTCAAAACAGGACACAACGACCGGCACGGTCATGATGGCGCCGCCCATGACGATCAATGCATCGGTTTCGCCGGTCGCTTCCATGGCCGACTTCAGGCGGTCCGGATACTTCTTGCTATCCTTGAATTTCAGGGTGTCGACAGGCAACGCTTCCTGGCCGATTTCATAACGGCCTTCCGGATCCAGCAATGCGTCCAGGCGGTCACGGGCACGGATGCGCATATGATGGTCGCACTTCGGGCAAACGTGCAGGTTTGATTCCAGATCGGTACGGTACAGCACTGCTTCGCAAGAAGGGCATTTCACCCACAGGCCTTCCGGGACCGATTTGCGGGAAGCGGTTTCGCTACGCTGGATACGCGGCGGAAGTAATTTGTCAAGCCAGCTCATGGCGCCTCTTTCGATTATTGTTTTGCTCAAATGCAAAAATTACGTTGTTAGGGCAGGCAATGTTACTTAAAGATTAACATATTTCACTGCCAGCCCATTGTTGCCCGCCATCCTAAAGGAGTAGCTTCCAGACTGCAACCTATTCGTCCAATGCCCGGCGAATACCAGAAATGAAATCTTGCACTGCTTTCACGGCATTTTCACGCGGCGTATTTTCCAGTTCCTGGATGATGCGGCTGCCGATCACGACCGCGTCCGCCACCGAAGCAACCGCTTTGGCAGTGGCTGCATCGCGGATACCGAAGCCCACGCCGATAGGCAGCTTGACATGGCGACGCACGGCAGCAATCTTTTCCGCCACTTCACGCGTGTCGATATGCCCGGCGCCGGTCACCCCTTTCAGCGATACGTAGTAACTGAAACCGCTGCCGTAACGCCCCACCTGTGCCATGCGTTCCTCGGTCGAAGTCGGGGCCAGCAGGAAGATCGGATCCATGCCTTTCGCCCTCATCTTGTCGGCAAATTCCTCGCACTCTTCCGGCGGATAATCCACCACGATGCTGCCATCCACGCCCGCTTCGGCTGCGGCATCGATGAAGGCATCCATGCCCATGCGCTCGATCGGATTGGCATAACCCATCAGCACCACCGGCGTAGTTGCATTGGTCTTGCGGAATTCACGCACGAAACCGAGCACGTCTTTCATGCCGACCTTGAACTTCAGGGCGCGCTCACAGGCGCGCTGGATCACCGGCCCTTCGGCCATCGGATCGGAAAACGGCACGCCCAGCTCCAGTATGTTGGCGCCGCCTGCCACCAAGGCATGCATGAGCGGCACCGTCAGTTCCGGAGCAGGATCGCCTGCAGTAATGAAGGGAATCAGGCCTTTTTTGCCTTGGGCAGCAAGCTGGGCGAAAGTAGAAGAAATTCGGGACATTATTTGTACTGGTTGATTGATCCGAGGCCGATTACGGCTTACCCCATTCCTGGACGGTGTGCATATCCTTGTCGCCACGACCGGACAAGTTGGCCAGGACGATTTTATCTTTCGGCAGCGTCGCCGCCAGCTTGGCGGCATATGCCAGCGCATGGCTCGATTCCAGAGCCGGGATGATGCCCTCGATACGGCAGCAATCGTGGAAAGCCTTGAGCGCTTCCTCGTCGGTGATGGGAACATATTCCGCGCGACGGCTATCCTTCAGCCAGGCATGTTCGGGACCGACACCGGGATAATCCAGGCCTGCGGAGACGGAATGAGTTTCGATGATCTGGCCATCCTCATCCTGCAGCAGATAGGTGCGGTTGCCATGCAGGACACCCGGCGAACCGGCAGTCAGCGAAGCGGCATGCTGGCCGGTCTCGATACCCGAACCGGCTGCTTCGACGCCGACCAGCTTGACTTCAGGGTAAGGAATATACGGATAGAAAATGCCCATGGCATTCGATCCGCCGCCCACGGCTGCCACGACGTAATCCGGTTGGCGACCGGTCATCTCCGGCATCTGCTCGAGACATTCTTCGCCGATCACCGACTGGAAGTCGCGCACCATCATCGGATAAGGATGCGGGCCGGCGACAGTGCCGATGATGTAGAAAGTATTCTCGACATTCGTGACCCAGTCGCGCATGGCTTCGTTCAGCGCATCCTTCAGGGTCTTCGAGCCGGACTCGACCGGCACCACCTTCGCGCCAAGGATTTCCATGCGATAGACGTTCTGCATCTGCCGCTTGACGTCTTCGCTGCCCATGTAGACCACGCACTCGAGGCCGAAGCGCGCGCAGATGGTGGCAGTCGCCACGCCATGCTGGCCGGCGCCGGTTTCGGCTATGATGCGCGTCTTGCCCATGCGGCGGGCCAGCAGAGCCTGGCCGATGACGTTGTTGATCTTGTGCGCGCCAGTGTGATTCAGGTCTTCGCGCTTGAAATAGATTTGCGCGCCGCCGGCGATTTCGGACCAGCGCTTGGCGTGGTAAATCGGGCTCGGACGGCCGACGAAATGCTTGAGCTCGTAGTGGAATTCGTTCATGAATTCCGGATCCTTGCTGTAGCGGGCATAGGCTTCCTGCAATTCGTGCAAGGCCTTGGTCAGCGTCTCTGAGACGAAGCTGCCGCCATAGGGGCCGAAATGCCCTTTGCTGTCAGGCAGATTGTAAGCAGCATTCTGGCCCGCTGCACCGGGTTGAGTCGATTGAGTCATATGTAATTTCCAGTCTTGTAACGGCGATCTTTAACGGCAGTCTGCCGTGTCGGCGGCGCGTACTGCGCCAATGAAGGACTCGATCTTGGCCTGGTCCTTGATGCCCTTGGCCGCTTCCACGCCACTGCTGACGTCGACGGCCCAGGGACGCACGCGGCGCACCGCTTCAGTCGCGTTCTGTACGCTCAAGCCACCACTCAAAACGAGCCGAGGCGCGATGTCTTTTGGGATGAGGGACCAATCAAATACCTTTCCGCCGCCGCCGTAACCTTCCACGAAGGCATCGAGCAGCAAGCCGGCGAACCATTTACTGGATGAACGATATTGCCGGTCGTATTCTATCAAATCGGCGGGCTGCATATCGGCTTTCACCCGTAGCGCACGCAGGAATGGCCGCCCCACCCGCTCGGCGATTTCGTGACATTCCGCCACGCTTTCATCGCCATGGAATTGCAACAATGAAATCGGCGCGATCTCCAGAATTTGCGAGACCTCGTCGGCACTGGCATTGACGAACAAGCCAACCGGCGTGATGAACGGTGAAAGATGTACAATCAGATCACGCGCCTGGGCGGCACCGACATGCCGCGGACTCTTGTCATAGAAGACAAATCCGATGGCATCGGCACCGGCATTGGCAGCAGCTTGAACGTCTTCAACACGGGTCAGGCCACAAATCTTGATTCGGGTACGATGGCTCATCTTGGAGGCGGGGAATGCCCGCGATGGATACTGATCCAGCGAGTATACCCGTTCCCTGCCCTACCTTACAGCCAGAAGGGCTGAATTGGCTCCTGCGGTAATCCCCACTTGGGATCGTAGTCGATTTTGGCAAGGTACAAGCCATCCGGCATGAAGGTCGGTGCAATCCGACTGCGGTCCCGCCCTTCCAGCACTTCCTTGATCCAGGATGGCCCCTGCTTCCCGGTACCGACAGCAATCAGCGAACCGACGATATTGCGCACCATATGATGCAAAAAAGCGTTGGCAGTCAGGCTAAAGGTGATCAGCTCGCCACGCCTGATGACCTCGATGGACTGCATGATCCGCACCGGCGACTTGGCCTGACATTCGGCGGCACGGAAGGCGGAGAAATCATGCGTGCCGTGCAAATACCTGGCAGCCTCCTGCATTGCTTCTACATCCAGCGGGCGAAAGACCCATCCAGCCTTGCCTGCCAATAGCGGCGAAGGCGTGGCATGGTTATGCAAGAGGTAATGATAGGTCCGGTTCGAGGCTGAAAAGCGAGCATGGAATTCCTCTCCATTTGCATCAGGCATAAGCTCGCAAGCCCAGCGCACCGCAATCGACGGCGGCAAGAACGCATTGACGCCACGCACCCAGGAAAACGGCTCGCGGTCCACTTCCGTATCGAAGTGCACCACCTGCTCGATTGCGTGCACTCCTGCATCGGTACGTCCCGCACAGGTGGTATCGATGGCCGCCCGGGCGAACTTCCATAGCGCCGATTCCAGCTGGTCTTGCACGGTGTGACCATCCGGCTGGGTTTGCCAGCCATGCCAGGATGCGCCATCGTATTGGATGCCGAGTGCGATGCGTTTCAATTCAGTTCTTTCCGGGAGCAGTCGATATGGAGTTACGGAACAGGCCAACAATCACAACGAGGCAGGCGCCTTCGGTTGCGGCATGCGGCAATAAAAAAAGGCGCAACAGCGTTGCGCCCTCCATTGTGCCACGTGAGGCTTATGCCATGGCTTCGAGCAGCGATCTTGCCTTTTCCGACTGGTCGGCATTGCCACCCTTGATCACCTCGTCGAGCAGTTCGCGGGCGCCTTCGCGGTCGCCGATTTCCTGGTAGGCGATTGCCAGATCAAGCTTGGTAGCCATTTCCGAATCCGGCGAGCTGTCGTCCTCAGTATCGGTAATCAGGTTCGACTCGAAACTATCCTGCGACAGATCGAGGCCGGCATCAGACTGTTCGAAGTCCGGTGCGCTCTGAGTCAGATCCAGCTTGGTATCGGCAGTCGAGAAGTCCAGCGTAGGCGCTGCCATATCATCCAGGTCAGCTGCAACGGCCTTGGCTTCAGTATTGCTCTCCCCAGTGTTGAGGTCCAGGCTGATGTCCGAAAGATCGAAATTCAGCGAAGCAGCGGAATCAGCAGAATCGCTTACCGGTGCGGCCGGCTCTTCCGGCAGACTTGGAACTTCAGCCGACAGGAAAGCTAGGTCGTCGCTGCCCGCTTCAACGCTCATCGCCGTGCGCGGCGAATCGGCGTCTACGTCAGCGACTTGGGGCGCTTGCTCAAGGCTGAAATCGAGGCTGCCGATGTCCAGGTCAGCCGACGATGCCTCGGACGATTCTTCTTCAACTGGTGCGGCCGGCGGCTGCAGATTGAAGCCTGCAAGGTCGAAGTCCAGCACGTTCGCCGAATTCGCTTCTGCGGCAGGCTCGGTCTGCTCTTCCTCTGTCGGTGCCTCCGGCGCGGCGCCGAGCGTCTGGTCTTGTGCCATCGTCGTGGCGAAATAAGCCGAATTGGCGCCGAGCGTGTCGAGCGCGCCAAACGTCGATTGATGCTGCGGATCGGTCGTGCTCAGCAAGTCATCCAGTTCCGCATCGGCCGAATCGGCAGCCAAAGATTGCGGAGCGGTGCCAGCCAGTCCTTCGGCAGGCTTGGCGCCGGCATACAACGGATTACCCGGATCGATCGCTGCGCCCATCGTGGCAGCCTGCGGCCACTCTTCACCCTCGCCCTTGGTCATGCTGTAGAGCTCCGTCGCCAGAGTCTCGAAAGCACGCAAGTCTTTGCGATTCGAATAAATTTCCAGCAGCTTCAGGCGCACGGCATGGCGATCCGGCTGGGTACGGAGGGCTTCCTTGAGGATTTCCTCGGCCTGCGCATCGCGACCATAGGCGATATAGACATCAGCTTCAGCAACGGGATCGACTTCATTGGCGTCTAGCTGGCTGGCGGCAGGCTGAAAGCTCGAGTTGAAGACGCTATTGCTGGTGTCGACACTCTGGCCACCGGTCGAGCCGAACAGCGAGTTGGCCTTCAGGCTCGAATCAGCCAGGATGCTGTCATCGTATTGATCCTTGTCCTGCTTCCTGCGACGCATGCGATAGAAGGCGAGCGCTCCCAGACCGGCGAGCAGACCGGCTCCCAGCCCACCCAGCACCACGGAATTGCCGAGCAAATCTTCGAGGAAGCTTGGCTCCGGTGGTGGAGGCGGCGGCGCGACGGGCTTGGCCTTCGGCTTGACTGGCTCGGGCGCGACAACTACCGGTGCTTCGGCAGGTTTTTCCGCCGCAGACTCGGCAGGCTTTTCCGCTGCTGCGGTTTCGGTATTCTTGGCGGCGTCTCCAGCGGCAGCATTGCCGTCGGCATTGCCAGCCGCAGGCGCAACCGTGCCCGAAGTGGCTGATGCAGCGGGCGCGGCAGTCGCCGGCTCTTTTGCTACCGTTTCCTTAGCTGGCTGTTCCTTAGCTGCTGGCGCGGCAGCCGGTGCTGCTGCGGCCGCTGCCTTGGCGTCGAGCTGCTTTTGCTGTGCAGCCAGATCCTTGTTCTTGATTTCCAGGAGTTTCTGCAAATCGCCGACGTTCTTTTCCAGTTCCTTGACGCGTGCATTGGCTTCGGCCAGTGCTTTTTCCTTGGCGATCTGCTCCTCTGTGCCGGCGGCGATGCCACTTCCACCTGCGCCCTTGGCGGCAGCGCCAGCCTTGGAAAGCTTCAACTTATCCTTGGATTCGCTTGCCGCGGTCGGCTTTTCCTCAACCTGCGTGGTGATCTTCCCGCCCGCGCTTTGGCTGGCTTCGCTAGCCTTCGGCTGTGCCGAAGCCGCGACCTGCCCTGCGAGCTTGTTGCGGTAAGCATTGAAATCGGCCGCTTGAGCAACGATCACGCCGCGCGCTTCGGACTTACTGATGGACCTAGCAGCGTCAGCGTCAGGCACCGATAGGATCTGGCCAGCGCGCAGGCGATTCATGTTATTGCCGGCAAAGGCATTGGAATTGGCGCGGTACATCGCGACCAGCATCTGGTCCAGCGACACGCCTTCCGGCTTGACCTGCCCGGCGATCTGGGCCAGCGTATCGCCATTCTTGACCTGGTAAGTTTCTCCGCTCGCTGGCGACTCCTGTGCAGCCTCGCTGCGCGCCGCTTTTTGCGGACGAGCGGCCTGTGCTGCTTGCCTTTGCTGAGGCATGGATTTTTGCTGTGCTTCCGGCTGCGGCACCGGCGCGGCTTGCGCATTTGCAGCTTGCGACTGCGCGGTATTGCGGCCGGTCGCGCCCGGCGCGGCAGCGATCTGGGTTGACTGCCCCATGCGCAGATCAGCAGGGTCAAGCAGGAATGTGTATTCACGCACCAGTCGATTGCTGGTGCCGCCCAACTCGATCAGCAACGCCATGAAAGGCTCATTGATCGGCTGATTCGAAGTAACGCGAATGAAATGCCGGTCGCCGCGATTCTCCACTGCGAAGCGCAAGGCAAACAATGCCGGCGACATTTCGACATTAGCCTGGCGATAGGCTTCGGCAGACGCCAGTCTTGCCACGATCGTGCCCGCCTCGTCCTTGGCAACCGAAGTCAATTCGATTTCGGCACGCAGGGGCTGCCCCAGCGACGACAACACGGTCAGCTTGCCCAGACCAGCGGCATAGGCGCCAGAACACAGCACGGCTGATAGCACAGCGGCGCTCAGCGTCTTGCGACTGAAAGAGGCGAGCTGGGAATGATTGCTTGAATGCATATTAATTGGCATAGAGTGGCATTCCATCGAAGCGTGTTGCAAGTTTCGCAAGCACAGCGGATCGTTTCTAATTGTTTCTAACTTTTAACATATCATCATGGACTTACGTGCGCAAGCGTAACCATATTCTGAACATATGCAAAACCCGCCAAGCCCCCTGAGTAACAGGGTTCCTGGCGGGTCCATGTTGTGACGCGACAACAAACTGGTATAACTGTCCAGTAGTGCCTTAGTCTTCCAGCAAGATGCGCAGCATGCGGCGCAGGGGTTCCGCAGCACCCCAGAGCAACTGGTCGCCGATGACAAATGCGGACAAGTATTCCGGGCCCATGTTCAATTTGCGCACGCGACCGACACCGATCTGCAGGCCGCCGGTGATCGAAGCCGGGGTCAGTTCCTGTTCGGTGATGGAACGGTCGTTCGGTACCCACTTCACCCAAGGATTGCCGGACTTGATGATGTTTTCGATCTCGGCCAGCGGCAGGTCCTTCTTCAGCTTCAGGGTCAGCGCCAGGCTATGGCAGCGCATGGCGCCGATGCGCACGCACAGGCCATCCACGGGAATGGTCTGGGTATTGCCGAGGATCTTGTTGACTTCAGCCTGGCCCTTCCACTCTTCCTTCGACTGGCCATTGTCGAGCTGCTTGTCAATCCAGGGGATCAGGCCGCCGGCCAGCGGTGCCGGAAAGAATTCGGTTGGCACGTCGTTGCGGATGGCGTGCGCCACCTTGCGGTCGATTTCCAGGATCGCCGAGGACGGCGTGGCCAGTTCGTCGGCCACGGCTGCATGGATCACGCCCATGCCCTTCAACAGTTCGCGCATGTGGTTGGCGCCGCCGCCGGAAGCAGCCTGGTAGGTCATGGAGCTGACCCACTCGACCAGACCTTCACGGAACAGGCCGTTGACGCCCATCAGCAGGATCGAATTGGTGCAGTTGCCGCCGATGTAGTTCTTGATGCCGCGCTTCAGGCCATCCTTGATGACATGCTGGTTGACCGGGTCGAGCACGATGATGGCGTCATCGGCCATGCGCAGCGTCGAGGCGGCGTCGATCCAGTAGCCATCCCAGCCGGCAGCGCGCAGCTTGGGGAAAATCTCGGTGGTGTAATCGCCGCCCTGGCAGGTGATGATGACGTCGCATTTCTTCAGCTCGTCGATGTTGTTGGCATCCTTGAGCGCGGTTTCCTTCTTCGCCATGGCCGGGGCCTTGCCGCCCGCGTTCGATGTCGAGAAGAACACCGGCTCGATGTGATCGAAATCCTTTTCTTCCTGCATGCGCTGCATCAGGACCGAACCCACCATGCCGCGCCAACCTACCAAGCCAACCAGTTTCATCATGTTTCCTTCAATGCTAAGCGGATTGCCCCGCCTTCAATTTTACAATCCTTGTCCGACCAAGCCCTGCCATTTCAGGCAATTTCACGCCACCTTCGGCCAGACTCAGGCCAGCGCCTTCACCACGGCGTCGCCCATCTGTTCGGTGCCGACCTTGGTGGTGCCTTCTTCGTAAATATCGCCGGTGCGCAAGCCCTGCGCCAGCACTTTCTTGACGGCGTTTTCGACGCGGTCGGCCTGCTCGGCCTTGTTCAACGAATAGCGCAGCATCATCGCCGCCGACAGGATAGTTGCCAGCGGATTGGCGATGCCCTTGCCGGCGATGTCCGGAGCCGAACCGTGCGAGGGCTCATACAAGCCCTTGTTGTTGGCATCCAGCGAAGCCGACGGCAGCATGCCGATCGAGCCGGTCAGCATGGCCGCGGCATCCGAAAGGATATCGCCGAACATGTTGCCAGTGACGATGACGTCGAATTTCTTCGGCGCGCGCACCAGCTGCATGGCAGCGTTGTCAACGTACATGTGGTCGAGTTCGACGTCCGGATATTCCTTGTGCACGTCGGTGACGATGTCTTTCCAGAACTGGAAGGTTTCCAGCACGTTGGCCTTGTCCACGGAAGTCAGGCGCTTGCCACGCTTTTGCGCCGCCTGGAAAGCCACGTGGGCAATGCGGCGGATTTCCGGCTCTGAATAACGCATGGTGTCGAAACCTTCACGGCTACCCTTGAAGGGACCATCCGGGCATTCGCGCATGCCGCGCGGCTGGCCGAAGTAAATGTCGCCGGTCAGTTCGCGCACGATCAGGATATCCAGGCCGGACACCACTTCCGGCTTCAGCGTCGACGCGCCGGCCAACTCCGGGTACAGGATGGCCGGACGCAGGTTGGCGAACAGGTTCAAATTCTTGCGCAGACCAAGAATGGCTTGTTCGGGGCGCAGCGGGCGGTCCAGCTTGTCGTACTTCCAGTCGCCGACCGCGCCGAACAGCACGGCGTCAGCTTCCAGCGCCAGCTTCAGCGTCGCTTCCGGCAGCGGATGGCCGCTCGCCTCGTAACCTGCACCGCCGACCGGCGCAGTTTCCATTTCAAAGGATTCGCCCAGGGCATTCAAGACCTTGACGGCCTGGCCGATGATTTCGGGACCGATGCCGTCACCCGGCAAGACTGCGATTTTCATTATGTTCTTTACTCCTTGAGGACAGCGTCAAGCCGGGCCGCGATGGCGCGGCGGCATTCTGTTCTCAACTGACTATAACTGGACAGGACTGCTAAGCGCGTAACGGTACGCTGTCCCCGACATTACTTAACTGAAATCAGATCGTATTGGCCAGCCAGGGCTGCGAAGCCACATGACGGTCTTCGTAGGCACGGATCATGTCCGCCTTCTGCAAGGTCAGACCGATGTCATCGAGGCCGTTCAGCAGGCAGTACTTGCGGAAGGCATCCACGTCGAACGCATAGCTGGCACTGCCATTGGTCGTGCGCACGACTTGCTGCTCCAGGTCGATCACCAGGCGGTAGCCCGGGAAAGCCTTCACTTCGTTGAACAGCTGGTCCACCTGCTGCTCCGACAATACGATCGGCAGCAAGCCGTTCTTGAAGCAGTTGTTGAAGAAGATATCGGCGAAGCTTGGTGCGATCACGGCGCGGAAGCCATACTGCTGCAAGGCCCAGGGCGCATGTTCGCGCGACGAGCCGCAGCCGAAATTCTTGCGGGTCAGCAGAATCGACGCGCCCTGGTAACGCGGCTGGTTCAGCACGAAATCCGGGTTCAGCGGACGCTTGCTGTTGTCCATGCCCGGTTCGCCATGATCCAGGTAACGCCATTCATCGAACAGGTTCGGGCCGAAACCGCTGCGCTTGATCGACTTCAGGAATTGCTTCGGGATGATCGCATCGGTATCGACATTGGGGCGATCAAGCGGCGCCACCAGACCTTCGTGAACGGTGAATTTATCCATTTTCTATCTCTGTATGCTTTGCGGTGCGCATTACGCAGTTTGCCTATGCGCCCATGAATCTCTATCGGGAAGCCCTGCCCCCGTCGCCAGGATTAACGCCTGGCCGCTTCTTCCATCTTGGAACCAACCTTTTGCACATCCTTGCCGAAGCCTTCCACGGTATGACAGGCATTCAGCAACATCACGGACAAGATCAGCAGAAAAACGTTTTTCATTTTTTCTCCCTGTATTTTTCTCACTGTATGAGTCAAACTCAGGCCAGCTTGCGCACGTCGACGAAATGGCCTTCGATGCCGGCAGCCGCGGCCATGGCCGGCGACACCAGATGGGTGCGGCCGCCCTGCCCCTGGCGCCCTTCGAAATTGCGGTTCGAGGTGGAGGCGCAGCGCTCGCCCGGCTCCAGGCGGTCGGCATTCATCGCCAGGCACATCGAGCAGCCCGGTTCGCGCCATTCGAAGCCGGCGTCTTTGAAGATCTTGTCCAAGCCTTCGCGCTCGGCCTGCTCCTTGACCAGGCCCGAGCCCGGCACCACCATCGCCAGCTTGACGTTGGAGGCGCGGAACTTGCCGCGCACGACGGCAGCAGCGGCGCGCAAGTCTTCGATGCGTGAATTGGTACAGGAACCGATGAAGACCTTGTCGATGCGAATATTCTCGATCGGCGTATTGGGTTTGAGATCCATATAAACCAGCGCCTTTTCCATGGCGTCGCGCTTGACCGGATCCTTTTCCTTGTCAGGATCGGGCACGCGGTCATCGACCGGCACCACCATTTCCGGCGAGGTGCCCCAGGTAACCTGCGGCTTGATCTCGGCGGCATTCAGAGTGACGACCATGTCGAATTTTGCGCCCGGGTCGGAATGCAGCGTGCGCCAGTACGCAACAGCGCTTTCCCAGTGCGGCCCGACCGGCGAGAACGGGCGGCCCTTGACGTAATTGATGGTAGTGTCGTCCACGGCCACCATGCCGGCGCGCGCGCCTGCCTCGATGGCCATGTTACAGACCGTCATGCGACCTTCCATCGACAGCGAGCGGATGGCCGAGCCGGCGAATTCGATGGCGTAACCAGTACCGCCGGCGGTGCCGATCTTGCCGATCACGGCCAGCACGATATCCTTGGCGGTCACGCCTGCCGGCAATTGGCCGTCGACCTGGACCAGCATAGATTTGGATTTCTTGGCCAGCAGCGTTTGCGTAGCCAGCACATGCTCGACTTCGGAGGTGCCGATACCGTGCGCCAGTGCGCCGAACGCGCCGTGCGTGGAAGTGTGCGAGTCGCCGCAAACCACGGTCATGCCCGGCAGGGTCGCGCCTTGCTCAGGCCCGATCACGTGCACGATGCCCTGGCGCTTGTCGCGCATGCTGAAATAGGTCAGGCCGTATTCACCCGCGTTGGCGTCAAGCGTTTCGACTTGCAGGCGCGAGACCGGATCGGCGATGCCGTTGGCGCGGTCGGTGGTCGGCACGTTATGGTCAGCCACCACCAGGTTGGCGGAAACGCGCCACGGCTTGCGTCCGGCCAGCTTCAGGCCTTCGAAAGCCTGCGGGCTGGTAACTTCATGCAGCAGGTGACGATCGATGTAAAGCAGCGTGGTGCCATCTTCGCCGGTATGAATGACGTGCGAATCCCAGAGTTTGTCGTAGAGCGTTTGAGCCATGTTTCGGGTGGGTGCGTTATGCGCAGAATCAGGAAAACAGCGTTCGATTATGCCATATTTGCGCGCTGCTAACGCAAAACCGCGCCTTGAATACCCTATGAAAAAAGCCCGCGGAACTTCAGGCGGGCTTTTTGAGCTTGTCTCACACCTCGCGGTGCAATTTTGTTAATGATTATTTTCTGCGGTTTTGTTCGTACAGCGGCATGACACGCTGCGAGTACACCGTCAGATCCGACATGCGGTCTTCGCGCGAAGGATGGGTCGAGAGGAACTTGATCGGTTCGCCGCCAGCCACCTGCCCCATTTTCTGCCAGAGCGTGATTGTAGCGCGTGGATCGTAGCCGGCTCTAGCGGCAAGTTCGACGCCGATGCGATCGGCTTCCGTCTCGTGGCGGCGCGAGTTGGGCAAGCCGAGCAAGCCCATGTAGGCGTATTCCATGCCCTTTTGCGCGACGTCGCCGACCCCGGTGACTGCGGCCAGAATCGAGATGCCGGCACCGGCAACGGCTTGCTCGGATGCCCGTTCGCGCGCGTGCTCACGCAGGGCATGCGCCATTTCATGACCGATTACCGCCGCCAGCTCGTCATCGCTGGCCTGAAGCGACTGGATCAAGCCGGTGTACACGGCAATTTTCCCGCCCGGCATGCACCACGCATTGACTTCAGGCGAGGTAATGACATTGACTTCCCAATCCCAATTACGCGCTTCCGGGCGAAATGCCGGAGTCTGGGCAATCAGGCGGTTCGCGATGGCGCGTACGCGGCTCACCTGCGACGAATCACGGTTCAGCGTTCCCTTGCTGCGCTCCTCGGCAATCAGCTTGGCATACGTCTGGCTGGAAGCGGCATCGATATCCTGGGAGGAGACCGCCATCATTTGCTTGCGATCAACGCTGACTACGCCGCTCTGGGTAGTCTGCACGGTCTCGCAAGAAGTAAGAGACAGCCCGGTCAGAATGATAAACAGGCTCTTTACAAGGGATTGCCGGAGACGGATCTGCATCGTGACACCTCGTCGTTTGCCATCCAAGAATAGGAGAATTTTGCACAAACTGCACCGCCGATTGCAAACATTGCAGCTATCCAATACACCGAGGCGGCGCCGAATCTTTCCCAGCAAAATCCCAGCAGCAAGCCGCCCAGGCTACCGCCCAGGCCATACGAGACGCTGGTATACAAGGCTTGCCCACGGGCTTGCAACGGGCCGGCAAACCAGCACTGGAGCGTGGCTACCGCAGCGGCATGATGGATACCGAACGTAGCCGCATGCAGAATTTGTGCCACAACCAAGACGATCAATGACTCGGCCAATCCAGCGATCAAACCGAAGCGCAGCGCCGCCAGCAACAGGCTGGCGAGCATCAGGTTTTGCACGCCGAACCGTGCGAAAGCCGGAGCCTGAAAATAGAAAAACACGATTTCCGCCACGACTCCGAGCGCCCACATCATGCCGATCACGCCCGTGCCGTAGCCCAAGCGCTCAAGATACAGCGAATAGAACACGTACAAGGCGGCATGCGCGGCAAGCATGAGAAAAGCCGAGGCAAAGAATGCCTGCACTTCGCGCCGCCTCAGTATTTGCTTGATCGAGGCTACGCCTGCATGAGAAACGACCGGCGCGGATTCGCGCAATCGCAGGCTGACGCCGAAAACCGCCGCCAGCAATACCAGCCCTACCCAGGGGAACATGCCGATCCCGGACCAGTCGAGCAGATAGCCGGCACAGCTCACGGCAACGATAAAGCCGACCGATCCCCATAGGCGCATCCGGCCGTAATGCGTCAGATCGCCTTTCATTTCTCCGACGATCAAGGCTTCCGATACGGGCGCGAGCGCGCTCGTGAATGTACTGACCGCGAGCATCACCAGCAATAGATAAGTGAAGCCGCTGCCGAAAAACAGGCTGCAGAAAAGCAGCGCGCTGACCAGTGACGCCACCTGCAGCACCCTCGCGCGTTTTTGCGTGTGGTCCGCGATCCATCCCCATGCAGCTGGCCCGAAAATCCGCAGGACCTGCATCAGCGACATCAATAGCGCGATTTGCGGCGCCGTCAATCCCCGATCGGCAAAGTACAGGGTGGCATATGGCGAAAATACGCCGATGTAGCCATAGTACGCAAAGAAGAACAGCGAAAATTGCAGCGATTGCTGCGGCCGCGGATTCATGTCTGGGCCATGCTGGAAGGTGGATGGGGTAACGTCTTATTGAAAGCGTCGTCCTGGAATGCGGCTAATAGAGCCTGGTTAGGCCATGCCCGGATTGCGCCGATTGTGCCAACGGCCGCCTGCCCTACAGTCATCAGGCCAGGCGGCAAACCAGCGCTTAAGCAGCGATTATTTACCCGGCGCCTGTGCGGCGATTTTCGGCGTATCGACTTTTACGTCGCCGCATTGGGCGCGGTGACGCAAGGCATGGTCCATCAATACCAGTGCGAGCATGGCTTCGGCAATCGGCGTGGCCCGGATTCCCACGCAGGGATCGTGACGACCGAAAGTTTCCACCGTAACCGGGTTGCCGGCACGGTCGATCGAGGGACGCGGGCTGCGAATCGATGACGTCGGCTTGATGGCGATCGACACGGTAATGTCCTGACCAGTCGAGATACCGCCGAGGATGCCGCCTGCATTGTTGCCGATAAAACCTTCCGGTGTCAGGGCATCGCCATGCTCGGTGCCTTTCTGAGCGATTGAGCGGAAGCCTGCGCCGATTTCCACGCCCTTGACGGCGTTAATGCCCATCATCGCGTAGGCGATGTCGGCGTCGAGCTTGTCGTAGATCGGTTCACCCAGGCCAACCGGCACGTTCTGCGCCACTACGTCGATACGCGCGCCGCAGGAGTCGCCTGCGGCACGCAGGTCATCCATGTACTTTTCCAGCTCGGGAATGATGTCGGCGTTGGCGGCAAAAAACGGATTGGTCGGCACGTGGTCCCAAGACTGGAAGGGAATGGCGATTTCACCCAGCTGGCTCATGCATCCCGCGAAAGTCGTACCGAACTGCTGGTTCAGCCATTTGCGCGCGATTGCCGCTGCCGCCACCACCGGTGCAGTCAGGCGCGCCGAGGAACGGCCGCCGCCGCGCGGATCGCGGATACCGTATTTGTGCCAGTACACGTAGTCGGCATGCCCGGGGCGGAAGGTGTCGAGAATATTGCCGTAATCCTTGCTGCGCTGGTCTTCGTTGCGGATCAACAGGGCGATCGGCGTGCCGGTGGTCTTGCCTTCATACGTGCCGGACAGGATTTCGACGGTATCGGGTTCGCGGCGCTGGGTGACGTGGCGCGACGTGCCTGGCTTGCGGCGGTCCAGCTCGGGCTGGATATCGGCTTCGGAAAGCTCCAGACCCGGCGGGCAGCCATCCACCACGCAACCGATGGCCTTGCCATGCGATTCGCCGAAGGTAGTCACGGTAAACAGGGTGCCGAAGGTATTGCCAGACATGATGAGGACTCTGAGTATGCGAAAGGCATCATTCTACCAGTGCAAGGGCCGTCGCGGACGCCTCGGGACCGGTCCATGCAACCGGCAGATTTACTTCACTCGGCCGAGGTGCCGCACAGCCGGCTGGCAGCAATTGAACTGTATAACTCGAAGAACAGAAAAAAGCCGCTTGTCATGCACGATGCAGAAGGCAAGCGGCGTTCGGCTTGGAAGGCCGTTTGAGTGCGGAAGAACGCTTATTCGTCGCCTTCGGCAGGCCAGTCGCGGATATAAGCCTTGAGCATCTTGTTTTCAAAGCTTTGCGCTTCCAGCACCGCACGGGCCACGTCGTAAAACGAAATCACGCCATGCACAGTGCCGGCATCCATGATCGGCACGTAGCGCGCATGCTTTTCCAGCATGATGCGGCGCACTTCGTTCACTTCGGTATCCGGCGTAATGGTGATGGGATGATCGTCCATGTGCTTGCGCACAGTGTCGTTGGCAATCACGCCCTTTTCGCGATCGATGGTTTTCATGATTTCGCGGAAGCTCAACATTCCGACCAGCGTGCCGAATTCCATCACGACCAGCGAGCCGATGTCCTTCTCCACCATGGTATGAATGGCTTCAAGCATGGGTGTATTGGGCGTTACGGTATAGAGAATATCGCCCTTGACTTTAAGGATTTCGGAAACTTTCATGTGTCATCCCGGAATGTTGTAACTCTTATCAATGTAACTTAAGCTCAGGCAAAAATCCAGACGCCCCTCACCTCGAACAGGATAAATCACTCATACTGCAAGGCATTGTCGTCCGATAGTGGGGTGAAAGTGCTGATCTTTATCTGCTTGCGAGACAATTTCTTGCCAGCAAGCGGAAATAGTGACACCACATCTTCAAGCTGAAACGACAGCAGAATCCGTGAAATAACTGGCCAGCGACTGATTCAGCCCGTTTTCCACTGCGGCTTCGACGAGACGCGCCAGTTCGGCGTTATGCGCGGAATTAAAGACAAACATCCGGTACACATCGGCAACCTTCAGTTGCTGCGGGTTAGCCAGCAAGGCCCAGCGATCGTAGCCTTCCGGCTTGCGCCTGCCCCAGCGGCGGTGAACCGGCATTTCCGACTTGATGCGGCCGACCCAGCCGGCTTCCAGCATTTTGCTCAGCAAGCCTTCGGATTCGTCGAAGCCGAGCCGTGTCAACGCACGGATAGTACGGGCATCGACCGCCGCGGAAGCGTGGGAGAGTCGGGCATCGTGGAGCACACGAAGAATCGCCATGGCATCGACGAAATCGCTTCCCGGCGTCGGCAAATGCCACCAGCGCTCATACCTCACCTCGGGCAGCGCCGCCGCCAACAATGCACCGGACAGTGTGATCATCCAGAACAGGTATATCCAGATCAGGAAGATCGGAATGGCCGCGACCGCACCATAGATAACGGTATAGGTCGGAAACTTGGTGATATAGACGGCAAACAGGCGCTTGGCGATTTCGAATGCCACGCCTGCCAGGAAGCCGCCCCAGATGGCATCCCGCCAGTCGACGATGCGATTCGGGATGGCGATGTAGAGCAGCGTGAATGCGCCGGTCGTCAGCACCACCGACACCAGCGTGTACAAGACCGGCCCCAGTCCGGAGCGCTTCATCATTGCGCCGCTGGTGGCGGTAAACAAAAAGGAGGTGACGCTGATCGACATGCCGATCAACAAGGGACCGAGCGTGACGATGGCCCAGTACACCAGGATGCGTTGCGGCAGCGGCCGTGCATCCTTGACGCGCCAGATCTGGTTGAATACGCGGTCGATCATCGCCAGCGTCGCGGCAGCAGTCACGAACAGGAAAATACCGCCGATTGCCGAAAGCCCCTTGGATTTGGCGGCGAACTGATTGAGATAGCCAATGATATTGTTGGCGATCGCCTTGGGCATCAGGCTCTGGATGAAATACGCCTCCAGCGAAGCGCGGAAGGTATTAAAAACCGGGAAGATCGTAAAAATCGCGAAGGCAATCGTCACGATCGGCACCAGCGCCAGCACCGTGGTGAAGGTAAGGCTGCCCGCCACTTGCGGCAAGTGTTCTTCCTTCAGGCGGCGCAATGCGAAGCGGAACAGGTCACGGACCTGAGGCCAGGAAAAACTGCGGAACTGCGACAGGGATGGCGACGGCGTCATGGGATTTTTTATAGTTGTCGACTTATACGGCAACAAGAAGTGTGGCAGAAAAAGCGCCATATAATAGCAAGTATGAGCACATCGAATGTCACTATCCTTATTCTGTATTACTCGCGTCATGGCACCACCCGCAAACTGGCGGAGTTGATTGCCCAAGGCGTGGAAAGCGTTCCCGGCTGCGATGCGCGCCTGCGTACCGTGCCGGCGGTATCGACAGTCACCGAGGCGATCGAGCCCGATATTCCGCGCGACGGCCCTCCCTACGTCGAACTGAGCGACCTGGAAGAATGCGCGGGACTGGCGCTCGGGTCACCGACTCGCTTCGGCAATATGGCGGCGGCCATGAAATACTTTTGGGACGGCACGTCGACCCAATGGCTGGGGGGCACGCTCGCCGGCAAGCCGGCATGCGTGTTCACCTCGACCGGCAGCCTGCATGGCGGTCAGGAAACCACGCTGTTGACGATGATGGTGCCGCTGCTTCACCACGGCATGATGGTGATGGGATTGCCCTACACCCATCCGGAATTGATGACGACTCAAAGCGGCGGCACGCCGTATGGCGCCAGCCACTGGTCAGGACTGCATGGCGACAATGCCTTGTCCGAGGAATCGCGGACACTGGCCATTGCGCAGGGCAAGCGCCTGGCTGATACCGCCTGTAAACTGCGAGGTGCGCGATGACGCCACGCCTGTCGAAAACCTGCCACCTGGCTGCCTGCATCAGCCTGGTTGGCCTGATTGTCCTCTGCTTTGCCTGGGAACTGTTTCTTGCGCCCTTGCGTCCCGGAGGATCATGGCTGATCCTGAAGGTCGTGCCGCTGCTGCTGCCGCTGGTCGGCGTGCTCAGGCGGGATGTCTATACCCTGCAATGGTCCTCGATGCTGATCCTGCTGTATTTCGCCGAAGGCATCGTGCGCGCCACCTCGGATCTCAACGGTTTATCCGCCACCCTGGGCTGGATCGAAGTGGCGCTCAGCTGCATTTATTTCGTCAGTGCGCTGGCTTATCTTCGTCCTTATAAACAGGCTGCCAAACAGCTTGCGCGCCAGGTGATTGAAAAGGCTGCCGACAAGGCGCATCGATGAATGCCTTTTTGGATGGCTGTCGCGCCGTCGTCGGACCTGCGCATGTATTGACCTCTCCAGGCGATCTCATCGCTTACGTAACCGATCATCGCCGGCGCCATATCGGCGCCGCCCTTGCCGTGGTAAGGCCCGGCAATACCGAGGAAGTGGCTGCTATCGTGCGCCTGTGTCAACAACACCGGGTGCCGATTGTGCCGCAGGGTGGCAATACCGGCCTGGTACTGGGCAGCGTGCCGGATACCAGCGGCAATGCACTCGTTCTCTCGCTGACTCGCCTTAACCGTATCCGCGGCATCGACACGGTCAACGATACGCTGATCGCCGAGGCTGGCTGCATTCTCAAAAATGTGCAGGATGCCGCCGCCGACGCTGGCCGGCTGTTTCCGCTTTCGCTGGCTTCCGAAGGCAGCTGCACCATCGGCGGCAACTTGTCCAGCAATGCCGGCGGCACAGCCGTGCTCCGCTATGGCAATGCCCGCGAGTTATGCCTGGGGCTGGAAGTGGTCACCGCCGAGGGTGAAATATGGGATGGCTTGCGCGGACTGCGCAAGGATAATACCGGGTACGACTTGCGTGACCTGTTCATCGGCGCGGAAGGCACGCTCGGCATCATCTCTGCAGCCGTATTGAAAATCTATCCGCGCCCGCGTGCGCAATTGACGGCGCTTGCCGCCGTGCGCAATCCGGCTGCCGCCCTCGCCTTGCTGGCATCGGCCCGCGAGCACTGCGGCGACACGCTGACAGGATTCGAGTTGATGTCGGAAATCTGCCTGCAGCTCGTGCAGAAACATTTTCCCGAACTGCACTCACCCTTTTCGCAACGCCATCCCCACTATGTGCTGCTGGAATTATCCGACCAGGAATCGGAACAGCATGCTTCCCAATTGCTGGAAACCGTTATCGGCAACGCCCTGGAAGCAGGCTTGATCGAGGATGCCGTGGTGGCGACTTCTATGGCGCAATCGGCGCAGTTATGGAAATTGCGCGAACATATCTCGGCGGCGCAGGCAGCCGAAGGAAAGAATATCAAGCACGACATCGCCGTGCCGATTTCGCGCATCGGCGACTTCATCGACACCACCGATCGCTTGCTTGCCGAGGCATTCCCCGGCTGCCGGCTGGTCACGTTCGGGCACCTTGGCGACGGCAATTTGCATTACAACGTGTCCGCGCCGGAAGGCATGCCGGACGATCTCTTTCTGGCCCGCCAGGCCGCGGTCAATCGCGTCGTGCATGACAGCGTGCACCGTTATGACGGCTCGATCTCGGCGGAACATGGACTGGGCGCGCTGAAGCGGGAAGAAATCCTGCGCTACAAGTCGCCGGTCGAACTGCGGCTGCAACACGCCATCAAGAATGCGCTCGACCCGCTAAATCTCATGAATCCCGGCAAACTCATTTAATCCTCGACCAAGGAGCCTGTGCCATGCGCCTGCTGATCTGTGTTGCGATGCTCGTTTTTCCTCTCTCCGCGATGGCCGTGTACAAGTGTGAGCAGGGAAAAGCAGGCAGCGGAACCAAATCCGTGACCTACAGCGATACGCCATGCCAGGGCGGCAAGTCGGTGGTCATCGATTCCTCAGAGAATACGCTCAGCGTGGTGCATGAAACAGGCGACTCTCGCCTTGCCCATCAAAAAGAAGAAGCGCGACGCCTTGAGCAGGAGCGCCATCGTCGCGAGGCGCAACAGGACAAGGAGGCGATGAAATTCGCCCGTGCAAACGCCGCGAAGAAAAAGACATGCGCTCGGCTGGCGCAGAAACAAAAATGGCGCGAGGAAGATGCCGCGAAAGCTGTCGGCAAAAACGCCGAGCGCGCACGATTGACCGCTCGACGCGCAGCGGAAGCCTATCAACTGGAATGCGGTTAATATGCCATGCCGAAGAAAACCGCGGATTTGAGCCAGCTCAGAATCCGGCAAGGGCTGGCACGAATGCGGCAACCGGCTCCACGCATGAAGGTCCAATGGGATTGTAATAATCTGCAGCAGTATCCGATTGACCTGCTGCCACCCAAGCCATGTCACTCTCCCTTGTATCCAGCGCTTTCCGCGACGGTACGGATATGCCATCGCGCCATACCTGTGATGGCCAGGACATCTCCCCTGCATTGTCATGGAGCGGCGTGCCACCCAACGCCAAAAGCCTGGGATTGATTGTCGACGACCCCGACGCTCCCGACCCGGCCGCACCGCAGCGTACATGGGTGCATTGGGTCCTATACAACCTGCCGCCGCAATCCGGCGAACTGGCAGAGGCCGTCACATCGCACAATTTACCCAAAGGCACAAAGCTTGGCACGAATGACTGGCATCGCAACGGCTATGGCGGTCCCTGTCCGCCTATCGGACGTCACCGCTATTTTTTCAAGCTGTACGCGCTCGATATCGAACTGCCCGAATTGCCTACGCCTGACAAGCAACATCTTGAAAAAGCCATGGAGGGTCATGTCATCGAACAAGCTCATCTGATCGGGCTTTACCAGCGTTCATAAAACCAGCGTTCATAAAAATTTTGCATATTAGCGACCTATCTTGCAGAAGCATAGTCCAACAGATACAAAAACGGTGGACGTGCAGGACTGCAAGTGGATTGCGAGTTTCCTGCGGCCGGCAAAGACAGTAATGATGATGCCGATGGGGAAATTGAAAGCCTATGGTTCTCTTGCATCGATTTAAAAATCGAAGCGAGGCGGGAGCCTTGCTGGCGCAACGCCTTACTTCTTATTCGCAACGAAACGATGTCATCGTGCTGGCCTTGCCGAGAGGCGGCGTACCGGTTGCCTTTGCCATTGCTCAGGCGCTTGATGTGCCGCTCGATATCCTTCTGGTCCGCAAGCTGGGAGTGCCGGGACATGAAGAATATGCCATGGGCGCCATCGCCAGCGGCGGCTGGAAGGTCTTGCATCAGGACGTCGTCGATACCCTGGGCATATCAAAGGCAGCCATTGATGACGTAACCCGCAACGAATCGGCCGAACTCATCAGGCGCGAGCAGCTTTATCGCGGAAGCCGTCCGGCGCCCAGGCTGCAGGGGCGCACTGTCATCCTGGTCGACGACGGCCTCGCCACCGGCGCCAGCATGCAGGTCGCGCTCCAGGCAGTGAAAGCCGAAAACCCGGCGCACGTCATCGTCGCGGTACCGGTTTCCCCTCCCGAGACGCTGCAAAGCCTGCGTACCCAGGCAGATGAGATCGTCTGCCTCCTGAGCCCGGAAGCGTTTCGCGCCGTCGGCCTGTGGTACGAGCATTTCGACCAGACCAGCGATGAGGAAGTCATCGATTTGCTTGCCCAAGTCGAACGTTCGCGTGCCGGGCGCAGTGCAGGCACATCGGATCAATAAGCACACGAAAGGTTCTGCCATATCAACAACAAGGAGCACAGCATGGAAAAAGAAAAAGCCGCGAGTGGATTGGCAATGTGGTTGGCTGGCGCAGCCGTCGGTGCTGCGGCCATGTATTTCTCCGATCCGAGACAAGGCAGGCGCAGGCGTGCGCTGTTGCGCGACAAGCTGTATAGCCTGGGCCTCGATGCGCTCGATACCCGCGACGCGAAAATGCGCGATATCGGCAACCGGATCGAGGGAATGCGGGCGAAGTTCCGGAATGCGCTGGAAGGCAGCGGACCTCCTCCCAGCGAACAGGTGCTGTGCGCCCGTCTGCGCACGCTGATGGGCCGACTGGTATCGCATCCGCATGCCATTACGGTGACGGCCAACGGCGGCCACGTGGTATTCAGCGGCGCGATCCTCGCCGACGAACGGGAAATATTGCTGGCCGAAGCCTACAAGGTGCCCGGCGTGACAATGATTGAAGACCGCCTGAGCGCATACGCCAGTCCTATCGGCGTACCGTCGCTCCAGGGCCACCATCAGACGCCCAGCCAGCCAAGCTGGAACCCGGCATTGAAGGCGATGGCCGGCGCCGGTGGAATCCTTGGCGCATTCGGGCTGACGCGCCGCAGTCCAGGCGGCCTGCTTCTGGCGGGAGCCGGACTGGCGGTGCTGGGGCGGGCCTTGATTGCGTTACGCCACGATGACCAGCATTCGCCGCAGCATCTGCCGGTCCGTCATGAATCCATGCGCAGCCACCTGGAACGCTCGATCGAGGTGCTGGCTTCGCCCGAGGTCGTGTTCGATGCCTGGAGCGACTTCGATAATTTCCCCCATTTCTTTGCCAAGCTGCTGACCGCCACTTCCGTGGATAACCGGCGCTCTCGCTGGGTGCTACAGGAATCGGCGAATGCCAAGCTGGAAGCGAATGTCGCCTGGAGCAAGCGCGAACGCCCGGTCATGCTGGCATGGCAAAGCGAAGACGACACGACATTCCGGCTTGCCGGAAGCGTGACGCTCGAGCCCACCAGGCGCGGCACGCAGGTAAGGCTAAGCCTGAGCATGCCACCGAAAGCAGGCGCCGCGCCGAGCGCGGCTGACATTGCGCTGTTCAAGGGATTCGAGCGCGAGCTGGAAAAAGACTTGATACGGATGAAAAGTTTTATCGAAAGCGGCGTCGTGCCGCACCATGCAACCGGGTCGACACGGCCTGAGGGCGGGCAGCTATTGCATTGACGCCCCGCCGCTTCTTGCCGGCAGACCGCAATTTATACAGGACGATGCATCATGTCCCCTCATATTGATACCCGCATTACCGATGCGGTTGCGGCTTCGGCAATACCACTGCGCGGCGCGGCGGCGGAATACGATCCGCTGCTGCAATTGATCGGCAATGCCCGCTTCGTGCTGCTGGGAGAAGCCAGCCATGGCACGCACGAGTTCTACCGCGAACGCGCCCGCATCACCCAGCGCCTGATTGCCGAGCATGGCTTCACGGCAGTGGCGGTCGAAGCCGACTGGCCGGATGCCTATCGCGTCAACCGCTACGTGCGCGGCAACGGCGAAGATCGCGACAGCGATGCCGCGCTGAGCGGCTTCAAGCGCTTCCCAACCTGGATGTGGCGCAACCAAGATGTGGTGGAATTCGTCGACTGGCTGCATGACTGGAACCGCAAGCAGCCTTCCGGCGCAACGCGGGTAGGCTTCTACGGCCTGGACCTGTACAGCCTCTTCACTTCGATCTCGGAAGTGCTGCGCTATATGCAGCGCGTGGACCCCGAGGCGGCGCTGCAAGCCCGCAAGCGCTATGCCTGTTTCGACCATTATGACCGCGACAGCCAGCGCTATGGATACAGCGCCAGCGTCGAGGCGGCGGCGTCCTGCGAAGATCAGGTCATTGCGCAGCTTCATCAACTGCAGGATCGCGCTTTCGACTATGTCCGGCGTGAGGAAAGCGATGCCGCCGAAGCCTATTTTTATGCGCAACAGAACGCCCGCCTGGTGGTGAATGCCGAGGAATACTATCGCACCATGTTCCGTGGCCGGGTCTCATCCTGGAATTTGCGCGACCGCCATATGGCCGACACGCTCGACGCCCTTTCTCAACATTTGTCGCACACCACAGGCAAGCCTGCCCATATCGTCGTGTGGGAACACAATTCGCACATCGGCGACGCCCGCGCCACCGAAGTGGGCCAGCAGGGAGAATGGACACTTGGGCAGCTGGCCCGTGAAGCCTATGGCGACGATGCCGTGCTGATCGGCTTCTCGACTCATCACGGCACTGTCACCGCCGCATCCGACTGGGACGCCCCTGCTGAGCGCAAGCGCGTGCGCCCTGCACTTTCAGGGAGCATCGAATCGGCATTCCACCACAGTGGCATCGAGCGCTTCCTGTTGCCGCTAAAGAGCACCAATCGCGCCGTGCTGGCGTTATCTGAACCGCATCTGCAACGCGCCATCGGCGTGATCTACCGGCCGCAGACGGAGCGGCACAGCCATTACTTCTATACGCGTTTGCCCCGGCAATTCGACGCCATCCTGCATTTCGATGAGACGCGCGCCGTCGTCCCGCTGGAACCGACCGGCGGCTGGCATGCCGGCGAAGCGCCGGAGACTTATCCGGAGGGTACATAGATTCAGTATCAGAACATGAAAAAAGGCGCGGATTTCCACGCCTTCTTGTCTGGTATGAATCCGTGCTGCTTAGGCAACCTTGATCGTCGTTACTTCCGCCTCCGGCAGCATGCTGCCAGTCTGCTGGAAGCGCACATGCCACGACAATGCCTTCTCCAGCACGTGCGGTGTCTGGCCGCCGCGCGCATTGGCTTCGGCTACGTAATCCTTCAGCATCTGACGATACGGTTCAGCCACGCAATTGTTGATGATGGCTTGCGCCCTTTCCCGTGGCGCCAGGCCGCGCAGGTCGGCGAGGCCGATCTCCGTGACGAGAATGTCGACATCCTGCGAAGCATGGTCGCAATGGGCCACCATGGGAACGATGCTGGAAATCTTGCCGCCCTTTGCTACCGATTTGGTGGCGAATACCGACAGATAGGCATTGCGCGCAAAATCGCCCGAGCCGCCGATACCGTTCATCATGTTCGAGCCCATGACATGCGTGGAGTTGACGTTGCCGTAAATGTCGGCTTCCAGCGCGGTATTAACCGCGATGATGCCCAGGCGGCGAATGATTTCCGGATAATTGCTGATTTCCTGGGGACGCAACACCAGGCGATCCTTGTATTTAGTGAAATTACTGAACACATCCGCAGCCTTGCGCGGCGATAGCGTGATCGACGAGCCGGAAGCGAAATCCATCTTGCCGGCATCCATCAATTCAAATGTCGAATCCTGCAGCACTTCCGAATACATGGTCAGGTGCTTGAACGGGCTATCGATCAAGCCCGACATCACGGCATTGGCGATCGTGCCGATGCCAGCCTGCAGCGGCATGAGACTTTCCGACAGGCGTCCGGCTTTGACCTCGTTCATGAAGAACTTCACCAGGTGAGCGGCAATGGCAGCGGTTTCTTCATCTGGCGGCAAATTCGGCGACGTGCTGTCCGACCGGTCAGTGATGACGATGGCGACGATTTTTTCCGGCGGAATGTCAATGGCCGTCATGCCGACACGGTCTGATGCCTTCAATACCGGCGCAGGTTCGCGCAATGGACGCCGCTTCGGAATAAAGATGTCATGCACGCCTTCCAGGTCCAGGGAATGTGCCAGGTTGATTTCCACGATGACCTTGTCGGCCAGAATGGCAAAACTGGCGCTGTTGCCTACCGAAGTCGTCGGCACGATGCCGCCTGTTTCAGTGATTGCCACGGCCTCGACGATGGCGACATCGATCGGCGCAATCTGGCCGCTGCGGAGGAATTCCACGGTTTCGGACAGGTGCTGATCGACGTACATCACTTCGCCGCGGTTGATTGCCGCGCGCAGGGTCGGATCGCCCTGGAAAGGCATGCGGCGCACCAGCGCACCCGCCTCGGTCAATTGCCGTTCCGCGTCGCCGCCGAGCGAAGCGCCGGTAAGCAAGGTGACTTTCAAGGGCTCATGGCGCGCACGGTCGGCCAAGGCCAGCGGCACTACCTTGGCATCGCCGGCACGGGTAAAGCCGCTCATGCCGATAGTCGTGCCATTTTTAATCCACTTGGCCGCAGTGGCAGCGTCGGTGATCTTGTCGCGCAAGCGCGGAATACGAATTCTTTGTTTCAGCTGATCTGACATGCTTGTGTCCTCTTTTCGATTCATTGGCATTTCGATACCGGCGCCTGCGGCCCTGCGCTCTTTTCGCTTCTGAGTAGAGATCACTCACTACTATATTAGTAATATTAATCACTAATATCTTAACGAGTCAAGAAATATAGGCTGGATGGTCTACAATCTGACAAAAATACCAAGGAGTTCCCATGCAGCCCCGCATCACCTCTCGCAACCTGCCGCTACTTTTACTCAAGGCGCGCGACCGCCTCATGTCGAACTTCCGGCCCACTCTGAACAGCTTCGGCGTGACGGAACAACAATGGCGCATCTTGCGTGTTCTCGACGAATACGGGCAATTGGAGCCCCGCGAAATCTGCGAGATGTGCCAGATCCTCAGTCCGAGCATGGCTGGCGTGCTGGCACGCATGGAAGAAGTCGGCCTGATCAAGCGCAATCGCGTACAGGAAGACCAGCGGCGTGTCATGGTCCGCCTGGCGGCGAAAGGCGACAAGCTGATTACGGAAATCGCCCCCTTGATCGACGCGCGCTACCGCGAGCTGGAAGAGGCGTTCGGTAAGAAAGCGTTTGATGAGCTTTTCAGGGTATTGGAAAGTTTCATCGAGGCGGATGCGCAGCTGCCGACTACGGCGAAGCAGCCTCCGGCACTGAAGGAAGATGCGACTCCGGCATCGGCAAAGCGACGCAAGGCATGAACTTATACTCTATATTGTCCATCCAGTTCTCATCTCTGCCTCAACTCCCAATGCCAATTGCCGACTAAGCGCTGCCGGGATAGCTTTGCGCCAGCCGCTTCTGCAGCGCTTTCGCCTGCCCTAACGCATCCAGCAAGGCGTGCCGTTCGCTCTCATCCAATGCTACGGGATCGATGTGGTTATGCATGCTCTCGCCGCGTAATTCGCTGGCATGCTGGCATTTGAGACGCAGCCTTTCAATGAAATAGAAAGCTCCTATCCATGATTCGGCTTCATCCTGTTCGATGAGCCGCGCAGCCGCAGCGTGTCGTAGGCGGTCGGCCGTGTTACGCGCAAAGCTGCCGCAGGCGAGACCAAGCACGCGCGCCGCATCCACAAAAAGTGTCGCGGCCTGCAGCTTGAGGTCGATCGTTCCGGCGAAATCGCCATGCCTGTCCACCACGATGTTGTGCAGGAAGCCAAGAGGCACGCCGCGGCGCAAGGCATTGGCCGCCATCCTTAACAAAAAACCCGGATTATCGCGCGAGTTAGCCGCCAGCCATTCCGCCAGCAATGACGCCGGTTCATGCTTGCCATACAGCGGCCGGAAATCGAAGAAGATGCTGGCGTTAAGCAGCGCCTGCGCATCGCTTTCAAATATCCAGTCGGCGAAACGGCCGCGCCACTCGTGCAAGCCCAGGCAGCACTCAGGATTGCTTGCCATGATGTTGCCGCGGCAGAGAGTGAACCCGCAGTCGGCCAGCACATGATTGATGTGGAGCGCCAACGGCAGGAACCTGGCGCGCTGCGCATCGGCATTACAGCCTTCGGCAAAAATGATTCCGTTATCCTGATCGCTTGAAAAAGTTTGTTCCTTCCTTCCCTCGCTGCCGAGCGCAATCCAGCACCAGTCGGAGGAGTCGATTTGAAACCGCGCGCAGGCCAATTCAATTACGCGGCAAGTGAGCGCGTCGTTCAGCGTCGAGATCAGCCTCGTCAAAACTTCAGCCGGCGCCAGGTCAAGCGCCTGGTGCACCAGCTTTCTGATATTGACGCCAATCGCCGGCATCGCCGCTTCATCTTGCGCGACAGCGAGAGCCTGACGTATTTGCGTAATCTCGCCGGAAAAGAAACGAGCAGCCGCCTGGTATTCGCCGAAAGCAGCTTCAAAGTCCAATTCCTCCATCGCCGCTATCTCCGCCTCACTGCAAATCAATACCGAAGTCGTGCATACCTGGTCTGCCGCTCGGCCTCATGCGCCTGCCCGAGGGTGCGAATCCCCTTTTCAGCCAATAACGGCAGCATGCGCAAAAACACTTCCCCGGTAACGATGGCATCGCCCAGTGCCGTATGGCGCCCGACGATTTCCACGCCCATCCGGCCGGCAATCGCTTCCAGGCTATGCTCCGTCTGGTTCGGATGGAGCACCTGCGACAAGAGCAGCGTATCGAGCACCGGTTGCCGCAACCTGATTCCGGTTTGCTCTTCCTGCATTTGCAAAAAGCGCAGATCGAATGCCGCATTGTGCGCCACCAGCACCGTATCCTCCGCAAAACGGGCAAACTGCGGCAACACCACTTCGCTGCGCGGTTGATCCTTCAGCATCGTCTCGGTAATGCCGTGGATCGCGACCGACGCCTCGCTGATGGCACAGCGGGGCCGTATCAGGCAGTCGAAATATTCCTGCAGGAGCAAGCGGCCATTGACAATGCGTACCGCGCCGATGGCAACGATCTCGTCGCCCTCTGCCGGATTCAAGCCCGTGGTCTCGCTATCGAATGCGGTATAGCTGAGTTGCGCAAGCGATTGCGTAGCAAGGCTTTGCTCCAGTCCTGTCTGCTTGAACAGATCGAAATCATAGAAAATCGGGCGTTCAGTCGTTTTCGCGCGCATGACTGATGAACGGTCGATGGTCGTTCTGGCTTCGAAGCGCCCTGTCTCCTCTTCACCGATTTCATCCAATACCAATACAAACCCGTCCAGCGCCCTGGACTCATCAAGCACTGGCGACAAGCGCACCCGCAATGCCCTTCCCCCGGCAAGAATAATGACAAAGCTTGCAGAAGCTTGCGGCGGGTCTTCGTCTGTGTGTGGCTGGTTCACTGCTTCCAGCTGGTGCCGGACCTGTTCGAGCGCCTGCATTACCGATGCCCGTTCAATCATGCCGTACAGTGAGCGGCCCAGCCCAACTGGCGCGGCAGGCAGCGAAGGCTCCGCAACATGGCGCTCCAGCAGTTGCCTGGCACGACGGTTGTACAGCAGGATGCGGCCATCCAGGTTACAGACAAGGACGCCGGAGGCCAGATCGGCAATCAATGCGGCAAGGCGATTTCTTTCTTCTGTCAGCGCATGATTGGCACACGCTATTCTGGCCTGACTGTCGGCTTCCAAAGCTTGGTAAGCACAAGCAAATCCGTTGATTTTATCAATGAGATCTTGAAGTGATTGCGCGCCCAGTGGCGCAATGCGATGAGCGGGGTTCGCCGGCAGCAGTGCCAGTTCTTCAGTTAGGCGGGATAGCGAGGTCCAATAAGCAGCAAGCAAGTACTTCAGGCCGACGCTCAATATGGTGATGGTCGCAACTGCCAAGGCTGCCAGCATGCCCCAGCGTTGCGGCGGTTGCGTCCTGCTTCCGGCAATCAGCCATACCGCCGCTATTACCGCTAGCTGCAGCGCGCACAACAAGCTCAGCAACAGGGCGAAACGATATCCGGTGAACTTCCTCGCAGGCATAGTACCCCGCTTTTCACTAGGATGTAATGCCAACCGTATCGCTTGCCCTGTCGTCTCGCATCCGTCGCTTGTCAGTGACCCGAAGCAGCGGCAGCGCCGATGCCGGTTTCGGAACGCACACGCTGCGCCTCGTAACCAGCCCGATCAAGACGAGCACGTTCGCTATTGTCCAGGATCGAGAACAGCCAGATGCCGACGAAGCCTGCAATCATCGAAAACAATGCCGGCGACGTATAGGGGAAGATCGCTTTTTCATTGTGCAGCACGTCCACCCATACCGACTTCGATAGAATCGTCAGCACCACGGCGGTGATCAGACCGATGAAGCCGCCGATGGTCGCGCCGCGCGTGGTGCAATTCTTCCACAGCACGGACAGGAACAACACCGGGAAGTTGGCCGAAGCCGCAACCGCGAATGCCAGCGACACCATGAAGGCGATGTTCTGCTTTTCAAACACAATCCCCAGGATTACGGCAACGATGCCCAGCGCCACGGTGGTCATCTTCGACACCCGCAATTCGTCCGCGCTGCTGGCCTTGCCATGCTTGAACACGGTGGAATACAGGTCGTGCGACACGGCCGACGCTCCTGACAAGGTCAGACCAGCGACCACGGCCAGGATGGTGGCAAAGGCCACGGCCGAGATAAAGCCGAGGAAAATATTGCCGCCCACGGCATTGGCAAGGTGCACCGCCGACATATTGTCGCCGCCAAGGAGCTTGCCCGCCGCATCCTTGAATACCGGGTTGGTGCTGACCAGCACGATCGCGCCGAAGCCGATGATGAAGGTCAGAATATAGAAGTAACCGATCCAGGTGGTGGCCCAGAACACCGACTTGCGCGCTTCCTTGGCGCTCGGCACGGTAAAAAAGCGCATCAGGATATGCGGCAAGCCAGCGGTGCCGAACATCAGCGCCATGCCAAAGGAAATCGCCGAGATCGGATCCTTGATGAAGCCGCCCGGTCCCATGATGGCATCCTTCTTGGCGTGCACTTCCACGGCTTTGGCAAACAGGCGTTCCGGACTGAAGTTAAACTGCCACAGCACCATGATGACCATGAACGTCGCCCCTGCCAGCAGCAAGATCGCCTTGATGATCTGCACCCAGGTGGTGGCAGTCATGCCGCCAAAGAGCACGTAAATCATCATCAGCGCACCGACGATGACCACGGCAACCCAGTACTCCAGTCCGAACAAGAGCTTGATGAGCTGGCCCGCGCCGACCATCTGCGCGATCAGGTAAAACAACACCACCACCAGCGTACCGGATGCGGCAAATACGCGGATCGGCGTTTGCTGAAAGCGGTAAGCCGCGACGTCGGCAAAGGTAAAGCGGCCGAGGTTACGCAAGCGTTCCGCAAGCAGGAATGTCAGTACCGGCCAGCCGACCAGGAAGCCGATCGAATAGATCAAACCGTCATAACCATTGGCATACACGGCAGCGGAAATGCCGAGGAAGGATGCAGCCGACATGTAATCGCCGGCAATCGCCAGGCCATTCTGGAAACCGGTGATGCCGCCGCCGGCAGTATAAAAGTCGGCGGCAGATTTGGTCCTGGCTGCTGCCCACTTGGTGATGAACAGGGTCAGTACCACGAACACGGCAAACATGATGATTGCCGTCCAGTTGGTTGCCTGCTTGGTTGCCTGGCCTAAATCACCGCCCGCGGCAAGGGCACTGCCTGCGGTTGCCAGCAGGAGCAAAGAGCCGAACACGAAAGGAAGGCGCATCATCACATCACCTCCTTGCGGATGGTTGCAGCCAGCTCGTCGAATTCGCTATTGGCGCGCCAAACGTAAATCCCGGTAACAACAATGGTAAATATGATGACGAACAGACCAATGGGAATTCCCCATGTCATGACACCCTCTCCAATCTTTCGGGCAAGCAGTTCCTTGTCAAAAGCGATCAGCAGAATGTATCCGTAATAGACGATCAGCATGAGCACGGCCAGTGTCCAGCCGAAGCCTGAACGAACGGCGACGAGCTTTTGATAACGGGGATTGGATACGATTCTTCGAACGAGATCTTCTTCCATTGCCTGCCTCCAGATTATTGTGTTTTTCCTGATGGCCAGGCCTGAACATTAACCATTACAGTGCAATGCACAGGCACAAGAGCCGACATTTGTAACTACATACTACTGGCAAGCATCGACAAATTCGCAACAGGCCAAGCGCATTAATTGATATTGGACAAACAAGAGAATTGACTCTGGCAGCCACATACTGCAGTCAATATGACGCAAAAAAGAAGAGTCGAAGACAGGAAGAAGGACTGGATGGCCTGCCCAGCAGGAGTCGAACCTGCGACCTACGGCTTAGAAGGCCGTTGCTCTATCCAGCTGAGCTATGGGCAGTGGCTTGAAATGAAAACGGGCTGTCCTGGGACAGCCCGCGTTCGGGTATTACTGGTCGGAGTACAAGGATTCGAACCTTGGACCCCCTGCTCCCAAAGCAGGTGCGCTACCGGGCTGCGCTACACTCCGAGGACTGGCAATTATACAAGGGCATTACCAGCGGGTCAAACTCATTATTCACTTAATCGATTCAGGCAGCCTGGACCTTGTCCGCCAGCCGGCGTGCCAGCGTCTCCGCCACCTTGGCATTTCTCGCTTCAACCATCACCCGCAACAGGGGCTCCGTTCCCGATGCCCGAATCAGCACGCGGCCCGACTCGCCCAACTCGCGCTCGGCAATGCTCTTCTCTTCCATCACGGCCGCATTTTTTTGCCAGTCGAAGCCGGGCGTCACTTTGACGTTGATGAGCGTTTGCGGGAACATCGAAATCCCTGCTGTTGCCTCCTTCAGCGTTTTACCGCTGCGGCACAAGGCTGACAGGACTTGCAATGCCGAGATGATGCCGTCGCCCGTGGTGTGCTTGTCAAGGAACAGCAAGTGACCCGAACCTTCACCGCCAACCAGCCATCCGCGCTCCTGCAAGACTTCCAGCACGTAACGGTCGCCAACCTTGGCGCGGGCAAAACCGATTCCCATTTCCTTGCATGCCACTTCCAGTGCCATGTTGGTCATCAGGGTGCCGACCGCGCCCTGCAAGCCGCCATTGGCCATGCGATCCTTGACCATCACGTAGAGCAACTCATCGCCGTTATAGATACGGCCCTCGCCGTCGACCATGATCAGACGGTCCGCGTCGCCATCGAGCGCGATGCCGAGATCGGCCTGATGCTCCTTGACTGCTTCAGAAAGGGCTTGCGGCGCGGTCGCACCGACGCCGTCGTTGATGTTCAAGCCATTCGGCTGATTACCGATGGCGATCACTTCGGCACCCAGCTCATGGAAAACATGCGGTGCGATGTGATATGCGGCGCCATGCGCGCAATCGACCACGATTTTCATGCCGCGCAAATCCAGTTCGTTCGGGAACGTGCTCTTGCAAAATTCGATATAACGGCCCTGCGCATCGTCCAGGCGCTTGGCTTTGCCAAGCTTTTCGGATGGCACGCAGTCAATCGGCGTTTCCAGCGCTTCTTCGATTGCCGCCTCCGTTGCATCCGGCAGCTTGTTGCCCTGCGAAGAAAAGAACTTGATGCCGTTGTCGTGATAAGGATTATGCGACGCCGAAATGACCACCCCAGCCGAAAGCCGCAAGGCGCGTGTCAGATAGGCGACCGCAGGCGTCGGCACCGGACCGGCCAGCATGACATCGACACCGGCGGCGGAAAATCCAGCTTCAAGAGCAGCTTCCAGCATGTAGCCGGAAATCCGCGTGTCTTTGCCGATCAGGACGGTTTTCTTGCCGACCTCCCCCTGTGCCAGCACCTTGCCGGCGGCATAACCGAGGCGCATGACGAAACCAGGAGTGATCGGCAATTCGCCTACACGGCCGCGTACGCCATCGGTGCCAAAATATTTGCGTGACATTTTTGTATTCCCGTTTGTTCGAACTTGTTTACATTATTTTGATGAGTTGCTGCTCTACCTGGCAGCATGCCAAACCTTGATCGCATCCACTGTCGCAGCCACATCATGCACACGCACGATGCGCGCTCCGTGCTCTGCCGCCACCAGCGCAGCGGCAACGCTTCCCGCCATGCGATCCTCGACTGGCTTGCCGGTTATCGCACCGATCATGGACTTTCGTGACATGCCGGCCAGCAGCGGCACTTCGGCTTTCTGGATGAGCGACTCGAGATTTTTTAGCAATTCAAGATTATGCGCAAGGCTTTTACCGAAACCGAAACCAGGATCGATACACAGACGGGAACGCGCGATACCTGCGGCACTCATTTCTTCCACGCGTTGCGATAAATAATCGCCAACCTCCCCCACCACGTCATCATAGTGTGGCGCAGCCTGCATGGTTTGCGGATTGCGTTGCATGTGCATAATACATAGTCCGCAATCAGCATCCTTGACTGCACTCAATGCTCCGGGGGCATTAAACCCATTGATATCATTGATCATGTCTGCGCCTGCCAATAGCGCTTCCTGCATGACTTCCGGCTTGTAGGTATCGATCGACAAGGGCTTGCCGCAGTCGCGCAGGGCATAGATGACGGGGATGACACGCCGCAGTTCTTCTTCCAGGGGCACGACCGGTGCGCCAGGGCGTGTCGATTCGCCGCCGATATCGATCATGTCGACGCCTTCGGCAATCATTTGCTCGACCCGCTCCAGCGCCGATTCCAGCGGCATGAACTGGCCGCTGTCGGAAAACGAATCCGGCGTTACGTTCAAAATTCCCATGACCAGCGGACGATCTTCCCGGCCTAGCCGAAGCCGGTAACGCCCGCACTGCAAAATCTCTTGCATACCTCTCCATTCAAAAAACGAAATCTGAATACCTTTCCTTGGCAGGCTCAGCGAACCTGATTTCAAAATAAAAAGGGTGAGGACAATGCCTCACCCTAATGGAAAACACAGTTGTTTAACGCATCACGGATTAAGCCGGTGCCGTAGCGTTCGGCGAGACGCCGCCCGACGCATCGGTCGGAGTACGCTTCACCGGAATGCCAGCCTTCGGCGGACGCGGTTCGTGACCTGCCATGATGTCGTTGATTTGATCGGCATCGATGGTTTCCCATTCCAGCAGGGTCTTGGCCATCATCTCCACCTTGTCGCTGTTTTCCTCGATCAGCTTGCGGGACAATGCATATTGCGTATCCAGGATATTGCGAATTTCGGCGTCAACCTTTTGCTGCGTCGCTTCCGAAATGGTCTTGGACGTGCCGCCGAAGTAACCGTCGTTCTGGTTATCTTCGTACACCATCGTGCCCAAGGATTCGGACATCCCGTAGCGCGTCACCATCGCACGCGCCAACTTGGTCGCGCGCTCGAAGTCGTTCGATGCGCCGGTGGACATCTGATGCATGAACACTTCCTCAGCGATACGGCCGGCGAACAGGATGGCGATTTCCTCCAGCATCTTGTCCTTGTACATGTTCACGCGGTCATGCTCCGGGAGTTGCCAAGTAAGGCCCAATGCATAGCCGCGCGGCATGATCGTAACCTTATGCACCGGGTCAGCCTTCGGCAAGAGCTTCGCCACCACTGCATGACCGGACTCGTGGTATGCAGTATTGACGCGCTCCTCTTCGCGCATGACAGCGGACTTTCGCTCGGGACCCATGACGATCTTGTCCTTGGCATCCTCGAAATCCTGCATTTCCACCAGGCGCTTGCCACGGCGAGCGGCAAATAGCGCAGCTTCGTTGACCAGGTTGGCCAGATCGGCACCGGAGAACCCGGGGGTACCGCGTGCCAGAACATCGGCCTTGACGTCAGGAGCGATGGGCACCTTGCGCATGTGCACGTACAGGATCTGCTCGCGGCCACGGATATCCGGCAAGCCGACCATCACCTGGCGGTCGAAGCGACCCGGACGCAGCAATGCTTTATCCAGCACATCGGCACGGTTGGTCGCAGCGATAACGATAACGCCCTGGTTGGCTTCGAAGCCATCCATCTCGACCAGCAACTGGTTCAGGGTTTGCTCGCGTTCGTCGTTGCCGCCGCCCATGCCGGCGCCGCGATGGCGACCGACGGCGTCGATCTCATCGATGAACACGATACAAGGCGAATGCTTCTTGGCATTCTCGAACATGTCGCGCACGCGGGAAGCGCCCACGCCGACAAACATTTCAACGAAGTCGGAACCGGAAATGGTAAAGAACGGCACCTTGGCTTCGCCGGCGATGGCACGCGCCAGCAGGGTCTTACCGGTGCCCGGCGGACCGACCATCAGCACGCCGCGCGGGATACGTCCACCCAGCTTCTGGAACTTGGTCGGATCACGCAGGAAATCGACCAATTCCTGCACTTCTTCCTTGGCTTCGTCGCAGCCGGCCACGTCGGCAAAGGTGATCGCATTGTTGTTCTCATCCAGCATGCGTGCCTTCGACTTGCCGAACGAGAAAGCACCGCCCTTGCCGCCACCCTGCATCTGGCGCATGAAGAAAATCCACACGCCGATCAGCAAGAGCATCGGGAACCAGGAAATGAAGACTTGCGACAGGAAGGAAGGCTCTTCCGGCTGGCGCACGTCGAATTTGACGCCATTGTTGATCAGATCGCCGATCAGACCGCGGTCAAGATAGGTAATGGCAGTCTTGATTTTCTTGCCATCGGTCGTGGTTGCCACCAAAGTCCGCTCCTCGATGGTCGCTTCCTTGATGTGCTTGGCCTTGACCTCGTCGAGGAATTCCGAGTAGGGAATCGGCGTTGCGCCATTGGCCAGAGAACGCCCGTCGAACTGTTTAAATACAGTAAACAGCACCAGCGCGATCACCACCCACACAGCGGCTTTGGAAAACATGTTGTTCACTAGGACTCCTTCGGCGCGACATTGCGCCCATTTCGGCTTTTTACAGCGTGCATTTTTACGATTCTACTCGCAATAACAGGCGCTTGCTAGGCAGCATGTGGGGCTGAATATGTTCAAAATCAAGACTCAAATTACAACTCTGCGGCATTTCTTCGCACTTAACAACATTCAGGCAGGATTTTTGAGGGTTTTTCCCAGCAGGAATATCTCGGAAGACTTATCCCTGCTGGCTTTCGGCTTCTTCGATACGACCGTCTTGAACTCGTGCCGAAATTTTTCCAGGATCTCGTTATATCCCGTACCGTTGAAACATTTGACGAGCAAGGCACCTGAAGGTTTCAGGTGGGCCAGGGCAAAATCGAGGGCCAGATCGATAATGTGCTCGACCCGTGCGGCATCGGCCACGGCTACGCCGGACAGGTTGGGCGCCATGTCCGACAAGACGAGATCCACCTTGCGCCCGATGACCAGCTCTTCCAGCTGCGCCAGCACGGAATCTTCGCGAAAATCGCCCTGGATGAAATGCACATCGGCGATCGGCTCCATTGGCAGAATGTCCAAACCGATAATCGTGCCGTTGATGCCGCCTCCGGCCTGCCCGGCCAGCTTGTTGCGCACGTACTGCGACCAGCTGCCCGGCGTGCAGCCCAGGTCGACGATGATCTGGCCCGGCTTGATCAGCTTCTCGGCCTCGTCGATTTCCTTGAGCTTGTATACGGCCCGCGCCCGGTAACCCTCTTTCTGCGCCTGTTTGACGAAAGGGTCGTTAACGTGGTCGTGGATCCAGTTCTTGTTGAATTTATTTTTTGCCATTCGCGTAGAATACTGCTTTTAAAGGATATTTAAATTTATGCTGAACCTAACCCCAGCCGAACGCAGCGCCTTGCGCGCCGAGGCCCACGCTCTCAATCCGGTAGTCATCATTGGCGAATCCGGCCTGACCCCGGCGGTCATGAAGGAAATCGATGCCAGCCTGAATGCCCATGGCCTTATCAAGGTCCGGGTATTCGGCGACGAGCGCGAAGAGCGCATCGCGATTTACGACACCATTTGCAAAGAACTCGATGCCGCACCGGTGCAGCATATCGGCAAACTGCTGGTGATTTACCGCCCCAAGAAGGAAAAAGCCAAGGAAGCCAGCGAGAAACGCGGCAAGGGCATGCGTGAAGTTACCATCGTCAAGCCCAGCCGTACCGGCACCAAGAAGCCTTCGGTAACCAAGGTTCTTCTGAAGGGTAATGAACGCGTCACCGCGGGCGGCTCGGTCAAGCGCGCCAAGCCGCGCCAGACCAGCACGAAGAAAGCACTCTCCAGTCGCGGCTAAAGCGGTTGCAGCCATTGTGCCAACCGGGCTTTTCGCCCGGCGCACCGCGATATCGCCGCACCGGCCTGTTCGCATTGTTTGCTGCCGATATATGCTGACACGAGGCTTTCCAGCGACTGCCTTTCTACCGGGCCCGGTCCATGGACACCGGATCAGAGATACTGTCACCCACTGTTTCGCGCCCTACTTCACGCGAAACAATTTCAGAACCAGCACCAGGCCCAGCATGCTTTGCACCAGGTAGATTCCGCTCGATGCGCCATGCAGCTTGCCGAACCTGGCGGCGGTTTCTGCATTCATGACCCCGCCTGCCGGCACGCTTGCCCGTAGCTCGGCCATGAATGGCTGGATGCCGAAATGGCTGATGACAGTGCACAGCAGCATTAAGACGATGACAATCAGGAGATGCTTGCGCTGAAGCGACTCATACGCCTCGCCTGCGCGCATGACCAGAATCGCCAGCATCACTGCGCAAGCAATGGTAATCCACGCTTCGACCTGGAACATCCGGCCGGCAAGCGTTCCTGCCAGTCCGCGGTCCTCCAGGGTCGCGAACAAGGTCGGCGCGACGATATAGCCGATAGTCCACAGGCTGCCGACCCAAAGCGTGGCCAGCACCACCCGTGCGCGAGCCTCCACCATGCTCAGATGTACTTTACTTCCAGAATTTCGTATTCGCGCGGACCGGAAGGCGCATTGACCTCGACGACGTCGCCGGCATACTTGCCGATCAGGGCGCGTGCGATCGGCGAAGTCACGGAAATCTTCAATTCTTTCAGGTCCGCCTCGTCTTCACCAACGATCTGATAAGTGACTTTCTGGCCGCTTTCGAGGTCTTCCAGGTCCACCGTGGAAGCAAACACGACGCGGCCTTCCGCATCGAGCGTCGTCGGATCGATGATCTGCGCTGCGGAAAGCTTGCCTTCCAGCTCTGCGATACGGCCTTCGATAAAGCTTTGCTTTTCCTTGGCGGCATCGTACTCGGCGTTCTCCGACAGGTCGCCCTGCGCGCGTGCCTCGGCGATGGCATTGATGACGGCCGGACGCTCCTTGGTCTTCAGACGATGCAATTCCTCTTTCAGCAATTCGGCGCCGCGCTTGGTGATCGGTACTGTGCTCATATTTTTATACTCTTAAAGAAAACACAGAGGTCACAAACCGTGTCCTAAGACACTTTCTGTGACCTCTGTGAAGATATTTCAGGTTAAGTTAGTGTAAAGACTTATGCAAGCCTTGTAAATCGTAGACGTGCAAGGCATTAAGATGGCGCATGCCTTCCACCGCAGCTTCCGCGCCGGCAATGGTGGTAAAAGTCGTCACGCGAGCCGCCAGCGCCGAGGTACGGATGGCGCGCGAATCGACGATGGCATTACGCTTTTCTTCGACCGTGTTGATCACCAGGGCAATTTCATTGTTCTTGATGATATCGACAATGTGCGGACGGCCTTCGACTACCTTGTTAATCGTCGTCACTGACACGCCGGCAGCTTCGATCGCTGCGGCAGTGCCCTTGGTCGCCACGATCTGGAAGCCCATCTGCACTAGGTCACGCGCAACCTGAACAGCGCGCGGCTTATCTCCTGCTTTAACCGACAGGAACACTTTGCCGGAAGTCGGCAGCTTGACGCCGGCGCCCAGTTGCGACTTGACGAAGGCTTCGCCGAAGGTCTTGCCCACGCCCATGACTTCGCCGGTCGATTTCATTTCCGGGCCGAGGATGGTGTCGACGCCCGGAAATTTCACGAACGGGAACACGGCTTCCTTGACGCTGAAATACGGCGGCACGACTTCATTGCCGATGCCCTGGCTTTCCAGCGACTGGCCGACCATGCAGCGCGCGGCGATTTTCGCCAGCTGCAGGCCGGTGGCCTTGGAGACGAACGGCACGGTGCGCGAAGCGCGCGGGTTCACTTCCAGCACGTAGACGATGTCTTCGACCTTGCCATCCACTTCCTGCTGCTGGATGGCGAACTGGACGTTCATCAAGCCCACGACGTTCAAGCCCTTGGCCATGGCCGCTGTCTGGCGCTTGAGTTCGTCAATGGTTTCCTGCTTGAGCGAATACGGCGGCAGCGAGCAAGCCGAGTCGCCCGAGTGCACGCCGGCTTGTTCGATGTGCTCCATGACGCCGCCGATGAAGGTCCGCTTGCCATCGGAGAGGCAATCCACGTCACATTCGATGGCATCATTCAGGAAGCGATCCAGCAGCACCGGCGATTCGTTCGACACCTTGACCGCTTCACGCATATAACGCTCGAGGTCGCGCTGCTCATGGACGATTTCCATGGCGCGGCCGCCCAGAACATACGACGGACGCACCACCAGCGGATAGCCAATTTCCTGCGCCAGCTTCAAGGCCTCCTCTTCGGTGCGCGCGGTACGGTTGGGCGGCTGACGCAAGCCAAGGTCGTTCAGCAGCTTCTGGAAGCGCTCGCGGTCTTCGGCAGCATCGATCATATCCGGCGACGTGCCGACGATGGGCACGCCGTTGGCTTCGAGGTCCAGTGCCAGCTTCAGCGGGGTTTGGCCGCCGTACTGCACGATCACGCCGTGGGGTTTTTCCTTGTCGACGATTTCCAGCACGTCTTCCAGCGTCAGCGGCTCGAAGTACAAACGGTCGGAGGTATCGTAGTCGGTCGACACGGTTTCCGGATTACAGTTGACCATGATGGTTTCATAGCCATCTTCGCGCATCGCCAGCGCCGCGTGCACGCAGCAATAGTCGAACTCGATGCCCTGGCCGATGCGGTTCGGACCGCCGCCCAGCACCATGATCTTCTTCTTGTCGGTCGGATTCGACTCGCACTCTTCATCGTAGGTCGAGTACATGTAAGCGGTGTTCGTGGCGAACTCGCCGGCACAGGTATCGACGCGCTTGAATACCGGGCGAACATTGAGCGCACGGCGCTTTTCGCGCACAGCGGTATCGGTCGTCTTCAGCAACTTGGCCAGGCGACGGTCAGCAAAGCCCTTTTGTTTCAGGCGGAACAGGGTGTCACGGTCGAGCGCGTCCAGTGTCTGGGTTTCCAGCCACAGTTCGATATCGACGATTTCCTTGATCTGCACGAGGAACCATGGGTCGATCGAGGTCAGCTGATGCACTTCTTCCAGCGAGAAGCCATGTGCGAACGCATCGCCGACGTACCAGATGCGCTCCGGCCCCGGCGCGCCCAGCTCTTCCTCGATTTTTTCGCGGTCGGTGGTTTTCTCGTTCATGCCGTCGACGCCGACTTCCAGGCCGCGCAGGGCTTTCTGGAAGGATTCCTGGAAGGTGCGGCCGATCGCCATCACCTCGCCCACCGATTTCATCTGGGTGGTCAGGTGATCGTCGGCAGTCGGGAATTTCTCGAAGGCGAAGCGCGGGATCTTGGTGACGACGTAATCGATCGACGGCTCGAAGGATGCCGGGGTAGCGCCGCCGGTGATTTCGTTACGCAATTCATCCAGCGTGAAGCCCACGGCCAGCTTGGCAGCGATCTTGGCGATCGGGAAGCCGGTTGCCTTGGATGCCAGCGCCGAGGAACGCGAGACGCGCGGGTTCATCTCGATGACGATCATGCGGCCGTCTTTCGGATTGACCGAGAACTGAACGTTGGAGCCGCCGGTATCCACGCCGATCTCGCGCAGCACCGCCAGCGAGGCGTTGCGCATGATCTGGTATTCCTTGTCCGTCAGGGTCTGCGCCGGCGCCACGGTGATGGAGTCGCCGGTGTGCACGCCCATCGGATCGAGGTTTTCGATCGAGCAGACGATGATGCAGTTGTCTTTCTTGTCGCGCACCACTTCCATCTCGTACTCTTTCCAGCCGAGGAGCGATTCCTCGATCAGGAGTTCCGAGGTGGGCGAAGCTTCCAGGCCGCGCTTGCAGATGGTTTCGAATTCTTCGGCATTATAGGCAATGCCGCCGCCAGTGCCACCCATGGTGAAGGACGGACGAATGATGACAGGGAAACCGATTTCCTTCTGCACGGCCCAGGATTCTTCCAGAGTATGGGCAATGCCCGAGCGTGCCGAGCCCAGGCCGATCTTGGTCATCGCATCCTTGAACTTGGAGCGGTCCTCGGCCTTGTCGATGGCTTCCGGGGTCGCGCCGATCAGCTCGCACTTGTACTTGTCGAGCACGCCGTTGCGCCACAGGTCCAGCGCGCAGTTCAGCGCGGTCTGGCCGCCCATGGTCGGCAGGATCGCGTCCGGACGTTCCTTGTCGATGATGCGCTCCACCACTTGCCAGGTGATCGGCTCGATGTAGGTCACATCGGCCATTTCCGGGTCGGTCATGATGGTGGCCGGGTTGCTGTTGACCAGGATGACCTTGTAGCCTTCCTCGCGCAGGGCCTTGCAGGCCTGGGCGCCGGAATAGTCGAATTCGCACGCCTGGCCGATGATGATCGGGCCGGCGCCAATGATTAGAATGCTTTTAATGTCTGTGCGCTTAGGCATGTTTCTGTTTCTCCGTCTTTGCCTGCTTGGTTGCGTCCGCCATGAGCGCGATAAAGCGATCGAACAAGGGTGCAATATCAGTTGGGCCGGGCGAGGCTTCCGGGTGGCCCTGGAAGCAGAATGCCGGGCGATCGGTGCGCTCGAAACCTTGCAGCGTGCCGTCGAACAGCGACACATGGGTGACGCGGCAATTGGCCGGCAAGGTCTCGGTATCGACTGCAAAGCCGTGATTTTGCGAGGTGATCATCACCTGCTTGGTATCGACGTCGAGCACCGGGTGATTGGCGCCGTGGTGGCCGGTTTTCATCTTGACGGTCTTGGCGCCGCAGGCCAGCGCCATGATCTGGTGACCCAAGCAGATGCCGAAAGTCGGAAGGCCACGGTCAATCAGCTCACGGGTGGCAGCAATCGCGTAATCGCATGGCTCCGGATCGCCGGGGCCGTTGGACAGGAAGATGCCGTCCGGGTTCAGTGCCAGCGCGTCGGCGGCGGTTGATTGCGCCGGCAGCACCGTCACCTTGCAGCCGCGTTCGGCCAGCATGCGCAGGATGTTGTACTTGACGCCATAGTCGAAAGCGACCACGTGGTATTTCGGCGCGATCTGCTTGCCGTAGCCTTCGCCCAGCTTCCACTCCGTCTCGTTCCAGACATACGGCTTGGTGACCGACACGACTTTTGCCAGGTCCATGCCTGCCAGTCCAGGGAAGGACTGCGCCAGGTCGATAGCCTGTTCTGCTGAGATGCCGTGCCCGGCGATGATGGCGCCGTTCTGCGCGCCTTTGTCGCGCAGGAGTCGGGTCAGCTTGCGGGTGTCGATACCGGCGATGCCGACGACGCCTTCAGCCTTGAGGTATTCCGACAAGGTCTGGCGCGAACGGAAGTTCGAAGCCAGCAGCGGCAGATCCTTGATGATCAGGCCGGCCGCATGGATACGGGAAGCTTCGACGTCCTCGGGATTGATGCCGACATTGCCGATGTGGGGATAAGTCAGTGTGACAATCTGACGGTTGTAGCTGGGGTCGGTCAGGATTTCCTGGTAGCCAGTGATGGAAGTGTTGAACACCACTTCCCCGATGGTCTGCCCGGGAGCGCCGATGGAATAGCCCTGAAAAATCGACCCGTCTGCGAGAGCCAGGATGGCCGGTACTGTTTGGCCAGAAGAAAAAGGCAGCAAGGGTAACTCCTGAAATGTTACCGTCGCTGCGCCGTGCCTGCTCGACCCGTCACCGCGCACGAAAACGTGCGGGCAAAATACAGGCCGCTCGGGGACGATGGGAAGGGGGTTATGCGCTACGACGGTGGAAATTAGTTAAACCGTACGATTATAGCGCAAAAGCCCTTTTCGAGCAAAGCTGGTGGTTCTAATTCTGCCCTTGAGCTTGCCGCATCAGCAGCTCGACGAGAGGCTGCAGCTCATCAGACAATTCCTGCATATGTTGCAATACCTTGTCCTGCTTGCCTTCTTTAATCCAGCGCACCAGGGTCGATAATTCAATCGGCTCCGCCGGCTGATTATCTTGCGCGTCCTGCGGCTGATGAAATGACAGGGTGGAGCGCACAACAACCGCGCCCTGCTCTTCTTTTGTGGCGACCGGCGCCTCAACCGGAAGAACAGCCGGCAGGCGACCATCCCGGCCGAACGCCAGTTCTTCTTCGGTGCCCACTACGCCCGTAGTAGCCAGATTCAGGCCCAGTTGCGCCCGGCGTTTAGCAGTTTCTTTCAATTCCGCCAGACTCGGCCTGACTTCGCCTTCTTCGTAACGCTCCGACAGGGACGCCACTCCACAGCTGGCGATGAACGACATATGCTCGTCGCGCACCATGTTGGCATTGGAAATTGCGCGGCAGATGCGCTGGGCGAAATTGCGCGCCGCGTCGAAGTGAATACTGCCGGTCGCCAGCGTGAATTCCGCCTCGCCAGTCTGTGCAACTCGGTCGGACTGGCGGATGGTACGCTGCAATAACTGGCCAACGGCATGCACGACAGAAGGAGGCGGCATCATGACCTGGCCGTCAAGCTGGTTGTGCCGCAAGCCGACCATGACATTCAGGATGACGAAGTTCTTCCGGTTGCCTAAAGCGATGGTCAACGCCTTTTGCGCATGCGAATCCAGGCCTTCCGGCGTTGCCAGCTGCAATTGGGGGGCGGAATTGACGTTCTTGGCCAGCACTTCCAGGCTGCGCTCGAATTCGCGCTGCGTATTCACCAGCTTGGCCAGTACATCCAGGCGCGACAATAACTGCGCCGTATCGATGCCTTTGGTGATCAGATCATTGGCGCCCGCGGCCTTGGCACGATCGCGTTCGGATTGTTCGTCGCTTCCCGATACAACCACGACAGGGAGGTTACGGATCCGGCTGATTTCCGAAGAGCGGATACGCTTGAGCAAGCCGTAGCCATCCAGCCGAGGCATGGACAGGTCGGTAATGACGACGCGGATATTCGGGTCGATCAGCAAAGTTTCCCAGGCTTCTTCGCCGTTCAGCGCTTCGCGGAAGTCGAACATGCCCTGGATATGCTTGATTAGCGTTGCCCGTACGATCCTGGAATCATCTGCGATCAGGACGCGAGGCTTGACCGGAATGTCATTTGGAGGATGTCTAAGCATGCTACACGGAAACATTAACTATGCTGGCACTCTATATGGAAGGAAATTGATTGGCAACAATTTTTGACAGTAACAACGCTTTCGCTTACATTCGCTGTGTCAATTTGCATAAATTATCAAAATGATAATTTTCAATCATTCTCATCGATTTCGTCATTGCGTGCTGTATTCGGTGCTGGCGGGCGCTATGCTGGTCAGCCAACCGGCTGCGGCTGTCGAGAGCATGGATGATCCGATGTTGCCGCAGTTGAGCGCACCGGTCAGCAGATTCAAGGAATTCACCAATCGCGCATCGGAAGTAGCTTTGCAAGCCATGAGCATGATCGGCATAAGGTACAAGATGGGCGGCAATTCGCCGGAGACCGGACTCGATTGCAGCGGACTGGTACGCCACGTTTTCAAGCAAGCCTGGGGAACGGTATTGCCCCGTACGGCGGAAGAAATCAGCCGGGCCGGTGAGCAGGTGGACCGGCATGAGCTGCGCCCCGGCGACCTGGTGTTCTTTAACACCCTGCGCCGCAGCTTTTCCCATGTCGGAATCTATCTGGGAAATAACAAGTTCATTCACTCGCCTTCCGCCGGCGGCCAGGTGCGCATCGAAGATATGGATGTGGCCTATTGGAAGGCGCGATTCAATGGCGCCCGCCGCATCAACGAGCCTGAAAGCAGCAATTAAGCTGCTTTAATTTCCGACATCGCTTCCTTTAACGCTGGCGCATTGCCTGCAGTTTTTGCCTGATTTCAGCCAGCTGGGCCAGCGCCGCCTGTTCGCCGGCCAGAATCGCCAAATTGCGTCCGCCGAAATCGGCCCCCTTCATCGTACCCAGGTTCGGCTTGATCACTACGTCAGCCTCTTTCAGCTCGTACTGATTGATGCTCTGCCCCATGATTGCAAACGTCTGCAGCAAGACTTCCAGAGAAGAGGAAGCAGGCTGGACGTTCGGCTGCGAGGAAATATTCACGGCGATGACAAAGTCGGCCCCCATTTCACGGGCGATCCGCACCGGCACCGGCGAGACAAGGCCACCATCGACATAAGTATGGGTTCCGACCTGCACCGGCTGGAACACGCTGGGCACCGCCGAGGAAGCGCGCACCGCGAGGCCGGTATTCCCCTTGCGGAACACCATCGGCGTACCGCTACGCAAATCGGTAGCCACCGCACCGAAAGGAATTTTCATTTTTTCCAGCGGCAGGTCGTGCACGGCCTTATTGATATAGTTTTGCAGGGCCTCGCCTTTGAAAACACCACTCGAGCGCGAGAAGAGCGGGACGGACCAATCCGAAATGGCTCCCTCCTCCATTTCCAGCGCCATCTTTTGCAAGGTAAAGCCGTTGTTACCTGCGGCATAAAGCGCGCCGACCACGCTGCCCGCACTGGTGCCGACGACGATATCCGGAACGATGCCCTGCGATTCCAGTATCTTGATGACGCCGATGTGGGCAAACCCGCGCGCGGCTCCGCCTCCCAGCGCCAAACCGATCTTTACAGGGCGGGGAGGCTTGGGTTGCGCAATTGCTACTGGCAGCGCCGTCGACGGCGGAGCGCTCGACACGATGGGAGCGGGAGTGCTGCAGGCACCAAGTACGGCAATAAGGGAAAACAGGATAGAAAAAACACGAATGCGAACAAATAACATGGCAGCACGGCTATCGCGGAAATGCGATTAAGCAAGAAAAGAATACCTGAATTGTGCTGCGTAGAAACGAAACGCGCAATCTTGCTGTCAATGCAAGACTCCGCTCGGCGGATTATCCCTTGTGTTCCGGGAGTCGGCCATTTTCATAATAAATACTATTTTTCTGGAACTTGGCGATGAATACACTGCCTTCTTCGGCGATCGATTCAATCGCAAGCGTGGCATTGTGGCGCAGCAAGGTATGCTTGACGATGGCGAGTCCCAATCCCGTGCCCTGCGTTTCCCGTGAACGGCTTTTATCCACGCGATAGAAGCGCTCGGTCAGCCGAGCGAGGTGTTCGGGACTGATGCCAATGCCGGAATCGCGCACGGAAAACTGCGGCCCCTCCTCCGTCTCTGCCCACACCAGATCGATCTTTCCGGAAGCCGGCGTATAACGAATGGCATTCGTCACGAGATTGGTGAAAGCGCTGCGCAGTTCTTCGACATTGCCCTTGATATCCGGCCCGGTCACGGTGAGGCTTATGACATGACGACCTCCCGACAGCACGTTCGCTTCGCGATGGATTTGTTCCAGCAATGCCTTGATGTCGACCCGTTCCGCATGCAGCGGCAGATCGGCGGACTCCAGGCGGCTTAGCGTCAGCATGTCTTCCACCAGGTTCTGCATGCGCTGGCCCTGCTCGCTCATCAGCTTGATGTGCGCCTGGCGCGTGGCGGGATCGAGATTCGGCTGGGCGGCGATTTCGAGGAAGCCGTTAATCACGGTCAGCGGCGTGCGCAATTCATGCGAAGCATTGGCGATGAAGTCGCGGCGCATCTTGTCGATCCGCTCGGATTCGGTGGCATCGTGCGTCACCAGGATCTGCCGGCGATTTTCGAAGGGAATGATATGGGCCACCAGCTTGCGGCCGCGCAGGGTAAGCGTCAGCGGCTCGTCGTAACGCCCCAGGATGATGTAATCCATGAATGCCGGATGGCGGACGAGATTGGTGACGCGCATGCCCTTGTCGCGCTCCAGGTCAAGCCCGAGATGCGCCTGCGCGACGGGGTTGCACCATTCCAGAAACAGGACGTCATCCATGATGACCACGCCATCGGGGAGCAGACTCATGGCCTGCCGAAATCGCGCCAGCCATTCCGCCAGTTCGGCCTGGTTACGTTCGTCGTCGCGCCGCATCTTGTACAGGCGCGCAAAGACGTCCGTCCAGGCACCGAACCCATCCGGCATTTTTTTGCTTTCCGGATTATCCAGCCAGTTGTCGAGCCGGTTCAAATAGTACAACTGCAGAAAAGCCAGCACCGTCACAGCCAGAAAAGCAAAAGCCAGGCCCGTTATCGGGCCGAAAAATGCCCATACGATGCCTGCGCCGATAATGACTAGCAGCAGCCGTAGTGCGGCGGGAATCCAGAACAGCAGTTGCGGGTTCATTTTTCAGAAAGCATGTAGCCGACGCTGCGCACCGTCTTGATCAGGGATTCGGCATCCTTCAGCGCCTTGCGCAGGCGCAGCACATGCACATCGACCGTGCGTTCTTCAATCACGGCATGGTCGCCCCAGACCTTGTCGAGAAGCTGGTTGCGTGAGAAGACGCGTTCCGGATGCACCATGAAGAACTTCAACAGGCGGTATTCGGCATGGCCGATCTCGATCTTTTCTCCATTCAGCGTGACGGTGTGGCTGCCCGGATCGAGCGTGACCGGGCCGATGGAAATCAGGTCTTGCGCATGCTCAGGGCTCTTGCGGCGCAACAGCGCCTTGATACGCGCCGCCAGTTCGCGCGGCGAGAATGGCTTGGTGATGTAATCGTCGGCCCCCTGGTCGAGCCCGGCGACCTTGTCTTCTTCCATGCTTTTCGCCGTCAGCATGATGACTGGCAGCGACTGCAGCTGGCGGTCGGCACGGATGCGCGACAGCAGGCGGATGCCGGCCTGGTCGGGCAGCATCCAGTCCAGCAACACCAGGTGCGGCGTACGGCGCTGCAGACATTCCCAGGCTTCGCCGGCGGTATGCACGGCGAGCGTTTGCCAGCCAGCCTCTTTCAGGGTAAAACTGACCAGCTCGACGATCGAGGGTTCGTCTTCGACAATGAGAATCGTGGTTTTATCGGCCGACATAAATTTCGGTCATTGTTCCAGTTTGGTAGTGACGTAGTCGCTGTGCCGGATATCCTTGCCTTCGACGACATAAACTACGTATTCCGCAATGTTCGTGGCATGGTCGCCGATACGCTCGATCGCCTTCGCCACCCAGATAGCGTCCAGGGCCGTCGAAATCGTGCGAGGATCTTCCATCATGTAAGTGATCAGGCTGCGCATGATGATACTGTATTCATGATCGATGATGGCATCTTGCGCGATCAGCCTGGTCGCCTGCTTTTCATCCTTGCGGGCGAAGGCATCCAGCGCTTCGTGCAACAACTCCTTCGCGCGTTCGGCGATGACGCGCACGAATTCGTACTGGTTCAGCCCATTGCCGCGCTCAGCCTGGTTCGATGCTACCCGCGCGATCTTCACGGCTTCGTCGCCGATGCGTTCGAGATCGGTGATTATCTTGACGGTCGACATCACCATGCGCAAATCGTTAGCAGCCGGCTGGCGCTTGACGATGAGGTGGTTGCAGGTATCGTCAAGCAGGATTTCGAGGCGATTGACCTGCTCATCCCCATTGATCACCTGCTGCGCCAGCTCCCTGTCGCCGTTGCGGAAGCTGCGCATCGCATCCTGGAACTGGCTTTCCACCAGCCCGCCCATCTGCAAGACCCTGGAACGGATGGTTTCCAGATCCATGTCGTATTGTTTGGAAGAGTGCTCGCCCGTCATATCCCTGCTCCTTGCATCTCGTTGGCCGGCTTAACCGAAACGGCCGGTGATGTAATCCTGGGTCTCTTTCTTTACCGGATTCATGAAAATCTGATCCGTCTCGCCGAATTCCACCAGCTCGCCCAGGTACATGTAGGCGGTATAGTCGGAACAGCGGGCTGCCTGCTGCATATTATGGGTGACGATGATGATGGTGTAATCCTCCTTGAGTTCGCCGATCAGTTCCTCGATCTTGACGGTCGAGATCGGGTCCAATGCCGAGGTCGGCTCGTCCAGCAGCAACACCTCGGGCTTGACCGCCACGCCGCGCGCGATGCACAGGCGCTGCTGCTGGCCGCCGGACAGCGACAGGCCGCTCTTGTTGAGCTTGTCCTTGACCTCACTCCACAGCGCCGCCTTTTTCAAGGCCCATTCGACGCGCTCATCCATCTCGCCCTTGGAAAGGTTTTCATACAGGCGCACGCCGAAGGCGATGTTTTCATACACCGACATCGGGAACGGCGTCGGCTTCTGGAACACCATGCCGATCTTGGCACGCAGCATGTTAACGTCCAAGCCTGCATCCAGAATGTTATGGCCGCGGTACATGATCCTGCCCTCGGCACGCTGGCCCGAATACAGGTCATACATGCGGTTCATTGTCCGCAACAGGGTCGACTTGCCGCAGCCGGACGGGCCGATGAATGCGGTGACTTTTTTCTCATGGATGTCCAGGTTGATGTTCTTTAAGCCCTGGAAACCCCCGTAGTAAAAATTCAGATTGCCGATTTCGATGGTCTTGACAGTGTCAGACATCGTTGCGAGATCACTCATCATAAATTGGTCGTCTTATCGTTGCGTTTTTTGGCTGAACACCGTGCGCGCGAGAATATTCAGGGCCAGCACGCTGAAGGTCACCAGCAAGGCGCCGCCCCAAGCCAGGGAACGCCAGTTCTCATACGGGCTCATGGCGAACTGGTAAATCACCACCGGCAGATTGGCCATTGGCTTGTTCATGTCGGCGTTGAAGAATTGATTGTTCAGTGCGGTAAAGAGCAGCGGCGCGGTTTCGCCGGAAATGCGGGCCACCGCCAGCAGCACGCCCGTTACCACCCCAGCCTTGACCGCGCGCAGGCGCACCATCATCGCCACCTTCCAGCGCGGCGCACCCAAAGCAAACGCCGCTTCGCGCAGGCTGTTGGGAACCAGCTTGAGCATGTTGTCCGTCGTGCGCACCACCACCGGAATGGCAATCAGCGAAATCGCGAAGGTGCCGGCCCAGCCGGAGAAGTGCTTGACGTTGGCGACATACACCGCATACACGAACAGGCCGATGACGATCGACGGCGCCGACAGCATGATGTCGGTAACGAAGCGCGTGACCTGGGCAAACCAGCTTTCCTCGCCGTACTCGGCCAAATAGATGCCGGCGAGGATGCCGACCGGCGTGCTGATCAGGGTGGATGCACCCACCATCAGGAGGCTGCCGACTATCGCATTCATCAGGCCGCCGCCATCGCTATCCGGCGAAGGCGTCGTCTGCGTGAACAGGTCGACGCTGATGCCGCCGATCCCCTTGACCAGCAAGGTCCCGAGGATCCATATCAGAAATGCCAGTCCAATCAGCATCGCCATGAACGACAGCGCGATGCCAACGCGATGCATCAGCAGGCGCTTGCGATAGACTGGATTGCCTATGCGCGAATTGAATGTGCTGCTCATGCTCAAGCTCCTTCCTTGCGCGCCATGCCCAGCAACATCAGTTTTGCCGCCGATAACACGATGAACGTAATCGCAAACAGGATCAGGGCCAGCGCAAACAGCGATGAAATATGTAGCTCGGAGGATGCTTCCGCGAACTCATTGGCCAGGGTCGACGCGATGCTGTTCCCCGGCGAGAAGAGCGACCACGACAGCTTGTGGGCATTGCCGATGACGAAAGTGACGGCCATGGTTTCGCCCAGCGCGCGTCCCAGGCCCAGCATGACGCCGCCGACCACGCCGTTTTTCGTATAAGGCAGGACGATCTTGCGCACCACTTCCCACTTGGTGCAACCGAGTCCATATGCCGATTCCTTCAGCATGGTGGGTACGACTTCAAACACGTCGCGCATCACCGAGGAAATGAAGGGAATGATCATGACCGCAAGGATGAGTCCGGCAGTCAGGATGCCCATGCCCATCATCGGCCCCGAAAACAGCACGCCGACTACCGGCAATTGTCCGAGCGTGTGTTTCAGAAAAGGCTGGGCATATTCGGCAAACAGAGGGGCGAATACGAACAAGCCCCACATGCCGTAAATGATGCTGGGCACGCCGGCAAGCAATTCGACTGCGGTCCCGAGCGGGCGCTTCAGCCATGCCGGACAAATCTCTGTCAGGAAGAGCGCGATGCCGAAACTCAAAGGAAAGGCGATCAACAGCGCGATGATAGAGGTGGCCAGCGTACCGGCGATGGCGATCAACGCGCCGTACTGGTCATTGACCGGATCCCATTCGACGGTGGTAATGAATTTCAAGCCGAATTCGCGAAACGCAGGCAAGGAGCCGATCACCAGCGAGACAATATTCCCGGCCAGCACCAGCAGCACCAGCAGGGCAAAGCCCATGGTAATTTTATGAAACAGGAAATCCTGCCAGCGCTGCCGTCGCATGACACCGGCTAGCGCGGCGCTGCCGATGCCGGAACGCTGAGCAGGAATGGATGGCTTGGACGCTGCCATGCTGAAAGAGGAAGGATCGTTCATGATCAGCCTGCTTGCTGACTGCGATTCGGCCGGCATGGATTTACCCGACGGCCTTGCCGAAAGCAATTACTGCCAGGGATTTGGTATAGGAAGCGAGTCGCATGGAGTACACCTGAAAGAAGATTGTTCTTTGACAGGAGGTACTCTAAATGGCAAATATGACGACTTCATGACATGAAAATTACCGGAAACGGCAAGATGACAAGCCAGCAAAGACTTGTCATCTTTCTGTCATATGTCGACTTCGGCATTTTTTCCGCGCTGGCATGGCATCCAGGGCCATATTTCCCGCTGCAGGCACTTCGGCAGAATGGCAGGCCGGCAGCAATTACGTTGCAAGAAACTCCGATTACTAGCCAAGCACCATTGCGGCAAGATGCAAAAACAGGCCGACCAAGCCCCCCACCACCGTGCCGTTAATGCGGATATATTGCAGATCCTTGCCCACATGGACTTCTACTTTTCGTGAAATCGTGTCGGCATCCCACTTATTGATCACCCGCTTCACCAGCTCGGCAATTTCCCCGCGCCGCTGCACAATCGTTTCGGTTGCAAAGGTCCTGATCCAGCGGTTCAGTTTCTCAGTGACGGCCTGATTCTGCTCCAGCGCACGTGCAAATGCAGTCAATGCCTGCTCCAGGCGCAGCACGGCCTTGGAATCCTCTTCGCCTGCATCGCGCATCAATCTTTCCTTGATGTCGTGCCATAGCTGGATCAGGTAGGCGCGGAATTCTTTCTGTTCCAGGGTCTGCCTGACCATGCGGGCCAGATTTTCTTCGTATTCCGGCGAAGTCTTCAACTTGTCGATCAGGTCTAGCGTGGCAATTTCAAAGCGCCCGCGCCATTCGCTGTCCTCGTCGCGCATCTCGTCAAGAATATTGTTCAACTCTTCCAGAAGGCGCTCGAAGAATTTTTCATCGATCGAACGCGGCAGCCAGCGTGGCGAGGCGTCATGGATCTTTTGCCGGATGTACGGACGATTATGGTCGAGCGCATCCGCCGCCAGTTCGATGACATGATCGAACACGCGCTGGTGCTGCCCCCCTGCCCTCAGGATTGCTAGCAATTCGCCCAGGAGCGGCGCGAACTGGACTTCTTTCAGTGCGGCCGTGGCACGCTGTTGAATGAACTGGCCGATGTCCTCATCCTCGACCATGCGCAACAGGGCTGGAATGGCGCCGGCAAGATGACGCGCCAGGTGACGGCTGTTATCGGGATGCTCCAGCCACACGGTCATCGCGGCAGCGAAATTCACGTCACGCAATTCGTCACTGATCACATCGCGCGTCATGAAGTTATGTTCGAGGAAGTTGGCGATGCTGGCGCCGATGCGGTCCTTGTTTTTCCTGATGATGGCGGTATGCGGGATTGGCAAGCCGAGCGGATGCTTGAACAGCGCCGTCACGGCAAACCAGTCCGCCAGCGCGCCGACCATGGCAGCTTCGGCAAACGCCCGCACCAAGGAAATCCAGGGATATGCCACCTCGTATCGCTTGGCAATGATATAAATCACCGCCATTAGAATCAACAAGCCGGTGGCGAAACGGCGCACTTTCGCCAACTGAGCAAACTGTTCCTGCTCAAGGATAGAAACGGGATCCATGTTCATGGGGGATGACGCTCTCTGCAATGAAATGGGCGATCAACAAACCGCCCGATGCTGCAATCAGTGCTGAAGCGTGCGAGGCTTGCCGGCTGAACCTTTACCGGCCTGCCGCCAGCAAGCGCGCGAAGTCTTCGGCCGCAACCGGCTTGCTATAATAGTTACCTTGCATTTCGCAACAACCCGCTTCTTGCAAGAAACGCATTTGCTGCTCATCCTCGACACCTTCAGCTGTTACCGTCAGTGTAAGCGCGTTAGCCATGGCAATGATGGTTTGGGTCAAGGCAACGGAATCCCGGTTGGATGGAATACCGTTGATAAAGGAACGATCAATCTTCAGATTGGAAATCGGAAAACGCTGGAGGTAAGAAAGCGAGGAGTAACCTGTGCCAAAATCATCCAGGGAAAACACCACGCCGAGTGCCGTGAGAGCATCGAACATCGGCTTGAGCTTGTCCGTATCGCCGATCAACAGGCTTTCGGTAATTTCCAGTTCCAGCGCATGAGCAGGCAGGCCTGTTTCCCGGATTAAATCACCGATGACCTCAACCAGTTGGTCATCCTGGAATTGGCGCGGAGAAAGATTCACGGAAATTCGCAAGTCAGGTGCAAAATCGCGTCGCCATGTCGCAGCCTGCCGGCATGCCTGTTCGAGTACCCAGCGGCCGATCGGCACAATCAGGCCGGTCTCTTCGGCGATCGGAATGAAATCCTCGGGAGATACCAAACCAAGGTCCGGATGATTCCAGCGCAACAAGCCTTCGGCGCCAACAATCTTCCCGTCTTGCAAGTTGATCTTGGGCTGGTAATGCACTACGAATTGGCCGGTGCTTAATGCATGCCGCAAATTCTTTTCCAGGTGATACCGGCGCTGGCTGCGCGCGTTCATTTCCTGCGTATAGAACTGATAATTATTGCGCCCGCTTTCCTTGGCCGCATACATGGCGGAATCTGCACATCGCAACAGGGTCATGCCATCGTCGCCATCGTCCGGATGCACGCTGATGCCGATCGACACCCCCAGATAATATTCATAACCGCGCAAGCGGAAAGGTTCCGATATGGCGCTCAAAATGCGTTCGGCCAAGCTGGTGAGATATTCGGGATCATCAAACCCTTCAGCCAGCACCACGAATTCATCACCGCCCAGGCGAGCCAGCGTATCCGTCTCGCGGATACATGCCGACAGTCTTGACGTGACGGTTTGCAGCAACTGGTCGCCGGCTTCATGGCCGATCGTGTCGTTGACATGCTTGAAGCGGTCAAGATCCAGGAACATCAGGGCGATCCGGTGGTTCTGCCGCTGCGCCAGCGACAGGGCATGCCCCAGGCGCTCGACCAGGAACGCGCGATTGGGCAAACCCGTCAGCGTATCGTGCGTCGCCAGGAACTTGAGGCGCTGCTGCGCTTCCTTGACGGCGGTAACGTCGGTAAAGGAAATCAGCACCGAACTGACTTCCTGTTCGCCGGCCTGCCTGATCGGCAAAACGTTCTGCGATACCCAGACCGTGGCACCTTCGGCGGTTTCCACGCCCATGGTCAAATTCAGAATCGCCTCTCCGCGCCGCAAGGCCACGCGGCTGGGCAAGTCTTCCTGCGAAATCTCGTTGCCATCCTCGGTGAACATGCGGCGCACGCCGAGGAGCTTGTTACCGATCACGCTCCCTGACGGCAACCGCAGGATGCGCTCGGCGCTCGGGTTGCAGGCGACTATGGTGCCATCGCGCGACTGCACCATGATGCCTTCGGCCAGGCAGTTCACCACCGAACGATAGCGCTCTTCGCTTTCCTGCAAGCTGCGTTCGACACGGTCTTTTTGAATCGCGACACCGACGAGGTGGGTAATATTGCTGACGAAATTCAGCTCTTCTCGTCCGGGGGCCTGCGGCTCATAGAAATACGCATCCAGCGCTCCCAGCACCGCGCCGGACGCCGCCCTGATCGGCACCGACCAGCAGGCGCGTAAGCCATGCGCCAGCGCATCGCCACGAAACTCTTCCCATCGCGGATCGCTTGCTATGTCGGAGGTGATGATCGGCTGATTCAGGAAAATCGCGGCGCCTGAGCAAGCCGCCTGCGGTCCGATCGCCATGCCATTCATCACCTTGACGTAAGCTTCCGGCAGCGAAGGCGCGGCGACGACCTGGATATGATTGCCTCCGGCATCAAGCAGGGAAATCGAACAGCAGATTTGCCCGACGATCCATTCAATCCCGAGACAGACTTCACGCAGAATATCCTTGAGCGGCTCATCGAGCGCGATCATTTCCAGGATAATTTTCTCGTGGTGCAGAGAGTCTTTTGCGCGCGTCGCTTCCAATGCCGCCTGGCGATGCCGTTCTTCGCTCAGATGCAGCGCCTGCTCGGCTGCCTTGCGCGCCGTGATATCGCGTGCCAGCACCTGGATCGCAGGCTTGCCAAGATACATGAAAGGCGCAGAGCGAACTTCGACATCGATCGCGGTGCCATCCCGCTGCATATACTTCTGTTCGATGGAAGGCGCCTGCTTCCATGTGCTCAGCATCTTGGCTACCCGCGCCTCGGATTTGGCCAGATAATCGGGGTGCAGCATGTCTGCCATCGGCATGCCAAGCAGTTCTTCCACTGACTGGGCCTTCAGCAGACGCACGCCGGCGTTGTTGACGTATACCAGCTTGCCATCTTGCAATAGATACAAGGCGTCCGGTGACAGTTGCACCAGCATCTCATAGCGATCGTCATTGGCGAGCGTTTCTGCTGGCAGGGAAAGATTCTGAGTAGAAGCCATGCTTGGATTCTATCTCTTGCCTTTCGAAAATTGTTAATGAGAAGGCAAAAAGCTCCTATGAGAATGGCTTTGTTTTATTTTTACTAAGATCCCCTGTTGCTTTTCGTCTAAACTTTGACAATCGCCGTTCATTCTTATATAGACACGTAGCGCACAGCTATCCACTACTAAACATGACTGCAAAGAAAACCATCCTCGTCACCGGTGCCACCGGCTACATCGGCTCCCATACTTGCGTAGAATTGCTCGAAGCCGGCCATGCTGTCATCGGGCTCGATAATCTTGCCAACAGCTCGCGGGCATCGCTGGAGCGCATCGAGCAAATTACCGGCACATCCTTTCCCTTTCATTGCGCCGATGTGCGCGACCGGGCAGCATTGGACGCGATTTTTACGCAGTACCAGATCGATGCGGTCGTGCATTTCGCCGGATTAAAGGCAGTTGGTGAATCGGTGCAGATACCGCTTGCCTACTTCGATAACAACGTCAACGGCAGCCTCACCCTGCTGCAAGCCATGCAGCAGGCCGGCGTGCGCAAGTTTGTCTTCAGCTCTTCCGCCACCGTCTATGGCGACCCGGAGAGCGTGCCCATTGCAGAGACGGCCCGTCTTTCGGTCACCAATCCATATGGCCGCACCAAGCTCATGGTGGAGCAAATCCTGGGGGACCTGTCGCAGAGCGATTCCTCGTGGGCCGTCGGCGTGCTGCGCTACTTCAACCCGGTAGGCGCGCACCCGAGCGGTTTGATCGGTGAGGATCCGGCGGGAATCCCGAACAACCTGATGCCTTTCGTTGCCCAGGTCGCGGTGGGACGGCGCCCGCGCCTGTCAGTGTTCGGCGGGGATTATCCGACCCCGGACGGCACCGGCGTACGGGACTATATCCATGTCGTCGACCTGGCGCGCGGTCATGTCGCGGCGCTGGATCGCCTTTTTGCCGCAAACCAGGGATTTACCGTCAACCTTGGCACCGGGCAAGGATATAGCGTGCTGGAAATTGTGCGTGCGTTCGAAGCCGCCAGCGGTCGTCCTGTGCCGTACGACATTGTCGGCCGGCGCCCGGGCGATATCGCGGTGTGCTATGCAAACCCTGTCATGGCCCGCGAAGTCCTCGGGTGGCAGGCGAAGAAAGGTTTGGAAGAAATGTGCGCCGATAATTGGCGCTGGCAAAGCATGAATCCCCAAGGATTCGGCAAATAAGGGCAAAGCAAAGCCGGCGTGCCGTAACGCCAGTGAATTGACTCATTTCCCGTGCAATCAATAGCTCAGCAAAGTCCCTTGATCGCTTGGGTGGGTGGGCAATAACCTTCTTGCCCCGGTTTTGCCGCGCCGCCATGAGGAATAAGCGGAGCGGCTTCGCGCGTTGCACATGCAGATAGCAGGCTGCCGACCAAGACCAGCAGAACCGTAAGTTTTGTCATAAATAAATCCAGAATTGGCACTGGCTTGTATCTAGCCAGTGCCAGCAATCTTGCCAAACAGCGAATACCTATTCGACTTCCATCACCGCAGACGGCGCACTACGCGAATGGCCGTGCGCCGAGTCATTTCTGCCGAACGATATTTTCGTCCACCAATACTGGTTCTGCCAACCGTTTTTTTGCAAACAACCCGATGATTTTCATACGCTTTTTACAATATCAAGCTTGTTTATCCGGGACATTTTCACTTGTATAAGAAGGATGCAAATGCACCGGGTTAGCCGAACGTTTGCGCAGGCGAATATTCAGCATCTCGACCACCACTGAAAAGGCCATCGCGCTGTAGATATATCCTTTTGGAATATGATGATCGAATCCTTCCGCGATCAGCACGACCGCCACCACGACCAGGAAAGACAGCGCCAGCATCTTGATTGTCGGATGCGCCGAGACGAATCGTCCGATCGGCCCGGCAAACAGCATCATCAGGCCAACGGACACGATCACCGCAGCAATCATGACTTCAACCTGGTCGACCATGCCCACGGCAGTAATGATCGAATCGAGGGAGAACACGAGGTCCACCACCATGATCTGCAAAATCACGGCAGTCATCGTCGCTTTCACCGCCTGTGAAGCAACTCCCTCTTCTCCTTCCAGTGACTGATGGATTTCACCCACGCTCTTCCACAGCAGGAACAAGCCACCCGCAATCAGAACCAGGTCGCGGCCGGAAATCTCTTGCCCGAAGATGGTTAAGAGCGGCGCGGTGAGCCCTACAATCCATGACAGAATCAACAGCAGGCCGATTCGCATAAACATGGCGATGAACAAGCCGAGCTTGCGAGCGAATTCGCGTTTCTCCAGCGGCAACTTGTCCACCAGGATGGAAATAAAAATAATGTTATCGATGCCGAGTACGAGTTCCAGCGCCGTTAATGTGGCAAATGCGATCCATACTTGTGGGTCCGCTAATAATTCGATCATTGTGTTAGTAAATATTTTTTAGGAAAGGCGCAATCGTAATCTACTTGAATTTCATGTAAAAGCGAAGATAATAGAATTCTTGCTTCGAAAAAACCGAATAAATCAATGAAAACCACCGGATTGAATTATCGCCACCTCTATTTCTTCTGGGTGGTCGCCAAGGAAGGCAGCATTACACAGGCAGCAGAACGCCTCGGATTGGCAATTCAGACAATCAGTACTCAACTGGGTTTGCTGGAACAATCCCTCGGCAAATCCTTGTTTGCTCCGCAGGGGCGGCGCCTTGTCCTCACCGAAGCCGGACGCCTGGCATTGCGGTATGCGGACCAGATCTTTTTACTTGGCGAACAACTTCAGGAAGCGCTGAGCGATTCTGAAATCGGCCGCACCATGCGCCTGACCGTTGGCTTGTCCGACTCCCTGCCTAAGCTGATTGCTTCCCGTGTTTTGCAGGCAGCTTTACGGTTGCCCGAAAAAATCAAGCTAGTTTGCTACGAAGACCGTTTCGAAACCCTGCTGGGTGACCTTTCCGTGCACAAGCTCGATGTCGTGCTGGCTGACCGCCCGGTGCAATCCGGCACGACCCTGCGGGTATTCAGCCACCTGCTGGGCGAAAGCGACATCATGCTGTTCGGCGTAGCCAACCTTGCGGAAAAATACCGTCCGGGATTTCCGGATAGCCTGAATGGCGCGCCGCTTCTTTTGCCGACACGTAACAATGCGATCCGCGGGCGTATCGACCACTGGTTCGAAACCCAGAACCTGCGCCCGGATATCGTGGGTGAATTCGATGACAATGCCTTGCTGAATACATTCGGCCGTAGCGGCATGGGGCTTTTCCCAGCGCCATCCGCCTTGGCTACCGATGTGGCGGCGCAATTCGATGCCGCACCGGTCGGCTCGCTGCAGAATGTACACGAGCAGTTTTACGCCATTTCCAATGAAAGAAAAATCAAGCATCCGGCAGTGGAGGCGATCATCGCGGCGATTCATGGAGAATAAATCGCCAATGACCACCCAGATTCTTGTAGGAAATGGACTATTTGCATTGCCGGTGAATTGCAGTAGTATCTATCGCACAATTATCAAATATAAAAATTAATCAGGAGACATTCATGCTGGACGTTGCTGACCGCAGCGATTAGCCCGGTCGCCTTTTTCTCATTTGATTCCGATCGTAACCGGCACTCCGCTTGACCACAGCGTGCAGACCGGAAGGGAAAACTTGTCTGCTCAAGGAAGATGATTGCCATGAAAATTTCTGTGCCAGTATTGTTTGCTTGTAGCGGCATTAGCTTTGCACTTGGCGTTTTCGTGGCATGGCAAATGCTGCCCACGGCGGCTTCCGGCGACATGGCTGCAACTCCGGCCACGCAAACCGTCTCTGCCGCCGCAACCAATGGCAACCAGGTTGCGGAATTATGGAATGCACGCAGCACACAGCATGCAGGAACCTCTCAACCGTCGGCTTTAGATGCGCAACGCGTCGCCGCGCCATCCGGCAATGAGGAACAAAAGATGCGCGAACGGGCGCAATCCGACTCAGCCTATTTGCGGACGCTGATCCAGCGTTTCGAGAGCGAGCGCGATCCGGAAGCGCGCGAACTGATCAAGTCGGTCCTGGCTACCGTGCAGAAGCCCGAGGCGATGGCATTTTTCGCCCGCATGGCACATAGCAGCGACCCGAACCAGCGCAAGGAAGGCTATGCGATGCTCCAGCAAATGGGACCGGACACGCCGGAAATGCGCAATCTGCTGAAGCAGGCCCTGTCCACCGAACAATCGCCGGAACTGCTGGCGCAGGCGATTGCCGCGCTCCGCCCGAGTGCCACCGATCCTGCCGAAGCCGAGGCCATCCTCGCGCAACTGGGGAATCTGACGCAGCATGCCGATCCGGCCGTACGCAGTCAAAGCGTGCTGCAACTCGGGCAATGGGATAAAACCGGCGCCAATCAGGGACGACTCGCGCAGGCATTGACCGACCCGGCGCCGGAAGTGCGCCAGGCAGCCGTTTTTGCCGTCGCCCAGTCGGGCGCGCGCAGCGATGCGCTGAAATCGGCGCTGATGGGCATCGTGAATAATGCCAATGAAAGCAAAGCAGTCAAAGGCAGCGCTTTGCAGGTATTGGAACGTTTTTCTTTGAGTAAGGACGAGTATGCCCGCTACATGCAGGCACGTACGCAGGCCGGTCTTTAAATCAGGGGAGTAAATATGCCGACGACACGAACTGCTTCGGAAAAATGCATGGAAGACGATTGCCAGCAAGAGGTGTCAAGTTGCAACTCGCCGATTTTCAGCGGCGACCTCGACAAGCGCATTCTTGCTGTAATTCTGGAAAGCGCCGACGTCCAGAATGAAGTCGAATTGACTCATCTCGTCAACGGTACGCTGCGCGATGTCCTTCCGCATGAAATGCTGGTGTGCGGCATTGGCGGCATCAGCCCCCAAGGAAATTTCGTCCGCAAATTTTTACAGTTCAACTGCCCGTTCGAGTGTTATGAGTATTACAGTGAAATGCTCAATGCCGAAGGCAGGGTCAATAGTCCCCTCATTCAGAAATGGCGCGAGCGGCAGGAACCGGTGTATTTTCAGAGCGGCCGTGACGACGACCAGTTTCCGGCGGAATGGGTGCAACTGTTTAACAAGTACAAGATGCGCAACATCCTCGGCCATGGCGTCGTGGACCTGACCGGTTCGCAATCGAGCTATTTCATTTTTTCTCGCCTCGCTGGCAGTGTCGGTCCGGAACAGGCATTTTTACTTAAGATCCTGACGCCGCACTTGCACCTCGCCCTCGCGCGCGCCATCGCCAATGTGCAGGAATATCAGGCCTATGTCGGCAAGACCGGTAAGCCGCTGAGCGAGCGGCAGAGCGAAATTCTCTACTGGATGCACGAAGGAAAAACCAATTGGGAAATCGCGAAAATTCTGAATCTCACGGAATTGAACGTGAAGTATCACATCGATCAGATCTTCTCGAAGCTGGATGTACGCAGCCGCGTGAATGCCGTCGCAAAAGCTCATGAGCTCGGGCTCGTCAAGCCACCGAAAAATCAGGCCTGACACGCCGTTGACATATTTTTTATCAGCAATAAATAGAAACGTAAAAACAGTGACTTAGCGTCAACCGCCCACACTTATCCACAGATTTGTCCACGATAAATGTGGGTAAGATTGGTGAGCTTTTCGCAGTGCATCTTTTGCGCCAGCTTGGGGATAGAAGGTTTGTGTTGCGGACAAGGCACAACCCGTGGAATTTCCACACAGAAATTTATTGGCTATGCTACAGTAGTTCCAACAAACACCAAAATCGCTTGGTAATACCCGAGATGATTCAATAGAGTCGGCGCCACTTTTCACCGATAGAACTGGGTTCCGCGAATCGTCTCTGGTATTGCCAAGTTCAAAATCAAAACCTCGCCCACGCGAGGTTTTTTATTTTTGCCGGCAAGGTAAAAGCACTTGGATTTCTTGTCGATGCATATGGCACCGGAGTGACTGGAAAGGGACGTCACAATGCACAAAGGCTCCTTGCGGAGCCTTTGGAAACCGGCCTACAGCGAGCCAATCAATCTTGATTCAACGCTTGTATGGACTGCCTGCCGGAGCAGGTGCATTCGGCGTCGTGTCGTATGGCTCATCCGTCGAAGCCTCTACCCGTACTTCGCCGACTGAAATGGCGCGGCCTTTCGGCGCATTGTCGCCGCTTACCCGCACCAGCGAGACCGTCAGGTTTTTATATTCGTCTGCCGAAATATTGGCGAGCGCCTCGGTTGCCGGGAACACCAGTTGTGGCGCGCCGCTTCCGGATTGCCCTCCATGGTGAGCATGATGAGTCGCAGCCCCGACTTCAAAGGCGCCGACAGTGCCAAGAAGATGCCTGGATTCCGTATCGGAGGAATCTCCATTTTCCGGCAGATTCAGATACACCTTGTAGAAATATCCGCCTGCCTTGCCTGCCGGGAGTACCTTGATATCGTCCAGCACGATACTGATCGACTTATAACCAGTGCTTGGAAACGGCTTGCCTGCTTTTTTCCCCCGCGCTCTGATCGCAATCGTTTGTACGGTATCGGTTTCCGCTCCTCTGAGCGGCACTTGCACGCTGACCGAGTTTTCCGATAAGCCGATATCCCGCGCTCCGCCGAGCGAACGGCGGCCGGCATCGATCGCCCGCGGCCCCGTCGTGGCAAAGTCGCCGATCGGAGGACGGCCGCGCCGCCTGCCCGCCTGCGCCTGCACACGAATGACTCTGCCCTTCGTCATTGCCTGCGCCGGCAATGCAGTCGGCAACGCCGTGCTCGAATAATCGCTTCCCAACCAGTTCGGGTGATAGCACTGCGCTCTCGGCACCGCCCAGTCGGAGGTAACGCGATAGCTGCCGGACCAGTACGGCGACGATGTCCAGGGAATGCCTTTACCGTCCGGCATGGCCCAGGCATGCCACAGGCGGTCGATATTCGCATGATGGAGGAAGAACAATATATCCTGCGGCGCCTGCGCGACGGAGCCCATGATGCCGCCGATGATGTTGTGCACCGGATTATGTGGAGCATCCTCGAGCAGCGGTTCGAATGCATTGCTGGTGCCGCGCTGGAAGTTCCGTATGTTCGATGCGAATGGCGCCAGCGACAAGGCGTTGAACACATTGGTGTTCATGCGCGGCATATACAGCGGATTGCCGGTTGCCGGATCGGTGAACTCTGCCGGTATCTGCGGATTGCGGTAGTAATCCCAGTATGGCACCACCAAACTGTTATTGCCGGATACGATGCGCAACTGCTGCTCGAAAGCGTACAGGAAGGCGCGATGCCATCCGAGAAAATGCGGTGCCGAATGCAGGCCAAAGGCGCCATGTGCATCGGCCCAGTACTGCAGACTCGCCCTGCTGCTGGCATTCGTATTCGCACGCATCGTCCGAATGGCGTCAATGAATGAGGCATATGCCGACGTGCCCCTGAATTCCTGCCACTCCGGACGAACCCTGACAGCATTCTGGGCGAATGCCGGCAGGCTGGGAAGCGATGAAAGCGCCAAGGCAGATACCGAGCCCTGCAGGAAGGCCCGGCGGCTAAAGCGATGAACGGTCATGAATTACTCCTGAAACGGTAAACAGCTCTGGAAACAGCTTGTAACGAAAGCGAACAGGACACGTTGATGTATTCGCCGCCTGTCTGCCATGCCCGTATAAGGCCATGCGTATGAATCCGAGTATGTTGGATACTGGTGCTCGCGCTTTGAGTTGAGTCAGACTGCTCCCGCAGGAATTCAGGAGTAATGTAAGCAAAGATTTCAGGAAGAAGTGAAGTGCATCATTGTTGTTACACGCCGTGATGACACTTCACTAATGCTGATTTATTTCAGGCCTTGAGCGCACGGGCATGGTATGCGACGTGCTCGCCGATGAAGCTGGCAATGAAGTAGTAACTATGGTCATAGCCGGGCTGCATGCGCAGCGTCAGCGGATGCTGCACTGCTTCGGCCGTCGCCTGAAGAAGTTGCGGCTTGAGCTGCGAGTCGAGAAATTCATCGGCATCGCCCTGGTCGATCAGCAGCGGCAAGCGTTCCTGCGCCGTTTTCATCAGTTCGACAGAATCAAATGCACGCCAGGCCTCGCGGTTCTCGCCGAGGTAGGCGGTAAAAGCCTTTTCTCCCCATGGCACCTGGGACGGCGCGACGATCGGCGAGAATGCCGACACGCTGCGATAGCGACCCGGATTGCTCAGCGCGGCGACCAGCGCGCCATGGCCTCCCATGGAATGGCCGCTGATGGCGCGCACCTCAGTGACGGGAAAGTGCTCTTCCACGAGAGCCGGCAACTCGCGTGTCACATAATCGTACATGCGGTAATGCCGCTCCCACGGCGCGCGGGTGGCATTGACATAAAATCCGGCGCCGCAGCCAAGATCATAGGCGTCGGCATCGGACACATCCGGGCCGCGCGGGCTGGTATCCGGGGCGACCAGCACGACACCGTGCTCGGCGGCATAACGCTGGGCGCCGGCCTTGGTGATGAAATTCTGTTCGGTGCACGTCAGTCCCGAGAGCCAGTACAGGACCGGCAGTTTTTCACTTGCCGCTTGCGGCGGCAGGTATACGGCAAACTGCATGGTGCAGTTCAGTGTCGATGACTCATGCCTGTAGACGTCCTGCCAGCCGCCGAAACAGGCGCGGTGTTCCACTCTTTCCATGTGCGTGCTCCCGGATTTAATAATGGATCACCGTGCGAATGGACTTCCCTTCGTGCATAAGATCGAACGCTTCATTGATGCGTTCCAGCGGCAGGTTATGCGTGATATACGGATCGAGGTCGATTTCGCCGCGCATGGACTGCTCGACCATGCCAGGCAACTGGCTGCGTCCCTTCACGCCTCCAAACGCGCTGCCGCGCCAGACGCGGCCCGTCACAAGCTGGAACGGCCTCGTGCAGATTTCCTGACCGGCGCCGGCCACGCCGATGATCACGCTTTCGCCCCAGCCCTTGTGGCAGCATTCGAGCGCGGCGCGCATGACGTTGACATTGCCGATGCATTCGAAGCTGAAATCCACGCCGCCATCGGTCATCTCGACGATGACTTCCTGGATCGGCTTATCATGGTCTTTCGGATTGACCGTATCGGTTGCGCCCATCTTGCGCGCCAGCTCGAACTTGCCCGGATTCAGGTCGATGCCGATGATGCGCCCGGCCTTGGCCTGCGCGGCGCCCTGGATAACGGCCAGGCCGATCCCGCCGAGGCCAAATACCGCAACCGTATCGCCTTCCTTGACCTTGGCGGTATTGTGGACCGCGCCGATGCCGGTCGTCACGCCGCAGCCGAACAGGCAGACTTTTTCAAGCGGTGCGGCAGGATTGATTTTTGCCACCGACACTTCAGCCACCACTGTGTATTCGCTGAAGGTGCTGGTGCCCATGTAGTGGTAGATCGGCTGGCCGTTATAGGAAAAGCGCGTTGTTCCATCTGGCATCAGGCCTTTACCCTGTGTCGCACGCACCGACGAGCAAAGATTGGTTTTGCCGGATTTGCAGAATTTGCACTGGCCGCACTCGGCCGTGTAAAGCGGAATCACGTGGTCGCCCGGCTTGACGCTGGTGACGCCCTCGCCCACTTCCACCACGATGCCGCCGCCTTCGTGCCCCAGCACTGCGGGAAACACGCCTTCCGGATCGTCGCCGGACAGGGTGAAGGCATCCGTGTGACAAACGCCGGTATGCGTGATCTTGATCAGCACTTCGCCTTTTCTCGGGGGGGCGACATCGATCTCAACGACTTGCAATGGTTTGCCTGGCTCGAAGGCTACGGCAGCACGTGACTTCATGAAATTCTCCGGAATGAACTGTAGGGATGAGAAAACAACTGCCGCAGCGAACAGCGGCAGTCAGCATTACTTGAGATATGAGCGCACCAGCAAGACCATTTCATTCACCTGCCGCTCACGCACGTTCGGCGAATCCGCAGCCTGACTGAACTCTTCGCGGATATGGGCTTCCATCACTTCCGACATCAGGCCGTTGACGGCGCCGCGGATGGCGGCGATCTGCTGCAGCACCGCAGCACATTCGACTCCTTCGTTCAGGGCGCGTTCCAGTGCATCGGTTTGGCCGCGGATACGGCGCACGCGTGCAAGCACGCGCTTTTTTTCCTGAGGTGAATGCGGCATGGCTAGTCTATTTAGTATACTGGGGTACAGTATATTTCATCTTGCCTTGTTTCTCAATACAAAAAAGCCTCGCTGGCGCGAGGCTGTCCCGGATTATCTTAATTCGATGAGCGATAAGGGCTGTCGGCTGGCGCTGGCGCCGGCGGCGTCAAGTCAAAAGGTTCTTGCGTCGACAGTTCCACGCGCAATTCACCGATGGTGACCACCCTGCCGCGCGGCGAATTGTCGCCGTTGACGCGTACCAGCGAAACGGTCACTTCCCTGATGTCATTGGTCATGATGCTGACCAGACGTTCAGTCGCGGGGAAGCTTAACTGGACTGTGCCGCCTCCATGGTGTCCGCCGCCGCGATGCGATGCCGCATCGATTTCAAAAGCACCCAGGGTGCCAAGATAATAGGCTTCGGAAGAGGACGTGGCGCCACCTGCCGGCAAATTCAAATAAACCTTGTAGTAAAAGCCGCCCAGCCGCCCCGGCGGCAGGAGATTCACATTATCGAGCGTGATATCGACAGACTTGTATGTCTCCGGAGCCGCCGCTGGCGCCGCGCGGTTTCCGCGAGCGTGCGCGACGATGGTTTGCAACGCGTCGCTGTCCTGTTTTTGGACCGGCACACGCACGCTGACCGAGCTTTCCGACAGGCCGACATCGCTTGCGCCGCCGATCGAACGACGTCCGGCGCCGAGGCCTTTCGGTGCCGTGGATTTAAATGCACCTACGGGCGGGCGTGCAACGCCACGGGCTTGCTGTGATTGCACGCGAATCACCTCGCCCTTCAGCATTGCCTGAGGCGGCAATGAAGTAGGAGGCGAATTATCCGCATAATCGGTGCCGACCCAGTTCGGGTGGTAGCACTGTGAACGCGGCAGCGTCAGGTTTGGCGCATAGGTGAAATTGCCCGACCAGTACGGCGACGATGTCCAGGGAATGCCCTTGCCGTCAGGCAGAGCCCAGGCATGCCACAGGCGGTCGATATTCGCATGATGCAGATAGAAGATCGGGTCCTGCGGCGACTGCATGGTCTGCATGACGCCGCCGATGATGTTATGCACGGGGTTATGGGGAGCATCTTCCAGGAAGGTCTCGAAGGCATTGGCCGTGCCGCGCTGGAAATTCCATACGTTTGATCCGAATGGCGTAAGCGTAAGGGCGTTATAGACATTGGTATTGACTCGCGCGACATACAAGGGATTACCTCTCGCCGGGTCGGTGAATTCCGCAGGTATGCGCGGATTCCGGTAGTAATCCCAATACGGCAGCACCAGGTTGTTATTGCCTGAAACGATACGCAGTTGCTGCTCGAAGTAGTACAGGTAGCCGCGATGCCAGGCAAGGAAATAAGGGGCGCCATGCGGGCAATAGTTCACATGGACGTTGACCCAGTATTGCCAGCTGGACGGAGAGCTTGCATTCGTATTGGCGCGCATCAGGCGAATCGCATCGATGAAGGATGCATAGTTCGCGCTGTTACGGAATTGTTGCCACTCGGGGCGGACGCGAATGGTCGTCTGGGCAAACGAGAATTTGACTGGCATCGTGGACAAGGCTAACAGTGATGCCGACCCTTTGATGAATGCTCTTCGACTTAGCTGGTTAAATTTCATGTTGACTCCCGGGACATTAAGTACGCGCTGACTGAATGTATGGATGCAAGAAATGTCGTAACAGTATTGCTGTTACGACGCCAAGCGACGAGGATAAAGGGGGATAGATTTATGCACTGGAAAATATGCGAACGCTTTGCGTTCAGTCATATTTTTCTTTTTTGAAAATTGCCTTGAAGCGAAAGCACAAATGCATGCCATCTCCCATGGAACAGCACAGAGCCCGCACATACAGACTTTGCATTTCGATGATCGATGTAAAAGTTCCCAACCAAGATAAAAATTCGTTTGCTTAGAATCAAAGCCAATAATCATTGGCCACTATTACCATGATAATTATCATGTCAACAACATTCGGTTAACTGAACCATCAGGCGTGACAACTGAATGTGTCAACTGACACAAGAAGTGGAGCGATGGCTCCCCTACGGCATCACAAGAAGACGGAGATCTGTGCATGCAAAAGGAGAATCCCTCGGCGCTGCACTCCCGCATCGCTAAATCGGCTTGACCCTGATGCCAGGTGCAAGCGCCATGACTGCCTCTGCAGCATGGCCGGCAGCCGGAATACGCAGCCCGCGACTTTGTCCACGCATCCCACCTGGATCCATACGCCATCCACCTCCCCGGCACACGGCAAGCGCGCCCTGCTGGTGGTCTTGCATGGTGGAGAACAGAGCATTGACCAGCTGAAGTAATGGGGCAATCTCGCATCGGATGTCGAAGCCAAGGGCGCAGTGACTGCAATTCCCTGGATGGGCAGCTGCCAGATGGACGCCATCTCCGATAACGCCGGCTTCACTACCCAGATCGCCAGCCTGGGCTACGGGGAAATGGACAAGAATGCCGTGAGGCCGGGCTGCAGTTATTCTTCAGGAAGCACCTCCTGCCTCAGCACCTATCAATTTGTTTTGTAGCGCGTTCATGCAGTGAGGCTGGAGAAGGAAAATCCAGACCCGAGTAAAAATCGATTTCAACCCGGCGGGATAATGCCCAATCAATTTTTGAATGGCAGAAAATATACCGTGAAAACAAACAAGCGCCCCTAAAGGCGCTTGTTTGCTACATCTTTGGCGGAGAGGGAGGGATTCCTCGATGAAACAAAAAACCCTTTGAAATCAAGCTACATATTATAAGATTGAAATATCGTTTTGTACCTAAGTCATGGTTCTATTTTTGTACCTAAATGAAGTCAACATTGACTGCACTAGCCACGTGCTTTTTCTGCTTTAACGGCAGTACATAACCTTTGACTTCCTTTACGAATGCCTCGCGTGCCTCGAGCGCCAACTCAAAGGCTCGTTGCTCACCATATTTGCGAATAGAGAACAATCGTTGTTTGTTTTTGCCTGATTCAGTACGACAGTAGGCCATCCAGGCTAGCCTCCTAACCGGCTTATTGTTGTTATTTCTAATTTCTCTATCGACGCGTATTACGCCTGGTATGCCCGACGCATTGGTGCTAGCCTTGACAATTTGCACCCAGTCTCGCTTTGCCATGGGCAGATGGTTTTTGACGATTTGGTCCCGATACGCTTTGGCTGCTTCAAGCGATTTATCCTTGTCGCCGTATACATCGTCCCGGAAGGATTTGCGAAATCCCTCTCCTTGCCTTTGCAGGGTCACCCGCCATTGTGCATATTTCACATTACGGCTAACTTCCTGGCGTCCAATCCCATAGAACTCATCCAAAGCTGGCAGGCTTGAGGTATCGTTATTGTCTTTTGTCAGGAGCGGCAGTGATGGCAGTCTAAGGTAATGCTTAATATCGCGGATGGACATACCAGTTTCTTCATGCAGCCGAAGAATCAAAGACGGGCCAAACGCCAAATCTCCCTTTCTCAATTTGCATATGATCGGCGGTGTCACACCTAGCCTGATCGCCAAAGCTGCATCGTTTTCAAGCCCAATTTGGTAATTGCTTCATTAAGTAGCAAATTACAGCTGACTATCGTATTTTGGACCTGATCCGTAGCTGGCAACCGAGGCTTCATTGTGGATTCACTTGGGAGGTCGACTTTTTGACCATATCTATGGCATGCATGGTTATGACAACGCTCTCTTTTACGATAAGCGCCCAATAATCGCTGAGTTTTTCCGATTTCCTGGCTACTAGCGAGAGTGACTTACCGGGGGCTTCAGGAAAATGCAAATTACACCGCATGCTATCGCAGGAAGAAACCAGATAGTCATCATGTAAGTCAGCATGCCTTGAGAATACCTGTCTGTTACTGGTAGAAATAGGTACCTGTAAATCAGAATCAGAATAAGAATCAACGAAACAACTTCTATGTGCCACCAGAAAAAAACAGATTTCGTGGTTCTACCAAAATGCCCCTTGAATTTTTGATACAACAAGAAAATTGTTCCGATTGCACTTAACAATGTTGCAATCATCAACGCCAGACCCAGTAACCGAAAAACTAGTTCATTTTCCAATTCAATTTCCTAAAGTAGTAGGAGAAATCAATACTGCGTCGATTGTTCATCGAAGTCGCTTACTTACACATCAACTAGGTATCGTGGATGGACGATTTGCGTTTGTATCCGCAGGATTTTCTGCAATTAGTTGAGACATCCCCAGTGGTGGAGTAGGCGTCTTATTTTCTGCCTTACCCCAATCAAGCGGCATCTCTACTAGAAAGCCTTTTACTGATGTGCGAAGCTCTTTGATCGCTTTGGCGATATCGTGCTGCTTGTTAATCATATATTGCGATTGTAAGTCAGGCATCTTGGAAAAGTCATGTTCAGCTGTTGGTTGCTCCACCATCACATAAGGGTCACGGAGACGACCGCTAACGGGATCGACGCTTCCTACTGGGACACCATTGACGTCATAACGCTTTACCTTTTTCATCAGGAGCGGATATTTCTTTCGCCCTTCCAGTAAGGTTCTGAAATTGTCGCGCGGAGTATGCATAAATACTCGGTTATAAGCCATCCGGTTGACAATTGCCTGACTCAGTATGCCATTGATATGGACTACCCCCGGTTCAGTAGACAAATTCCGACCTCACGCTGAGGCGCGTTCAAACGCCTCGGGACTTACCTGGCCCAAATGGCTATGGCGCCG
>NZ_SLZQ01000002.1 GCF_004342585.1 Paucimonas lemoignei
TCGGCATCATTGGCGTCATTCTTGCCAGCGCGGTTCTTGCGGTAGGGCGAGACGAAGGACGCCGCCATCATATTGACGGTGTGGCCGAGCTTGCTCAACTCTCGGGTCCAGTAGTGGCTGGAGGAGCAGGCTTCCAAGCCGATCAGGCAAGGCGGCAGATTGGCAAAGAAGGCCAGCACGTCTTCGCGCTTCATCTGCTTCTTCAAGACTGGCTGCTCGGTAGCGTTGACGCCATGGAGCTGTACATACTTCTTGGATGTATCCATTCCGACACGGGTGAGTGTTGCCATTCCATTATGTTGTGCGGTACGCTTGTTCATGACTTCCTCCCTCATTCAGATTGTTCTCGAACCTCAATCTTGGCACGTCGATGCCGTACCGAGTGGGGGAAGTCCCTTTTATTCGCTGAACCCGGACCTGCAACAAGGGCTTGCCGCTGCGCGGCAACGCGTTGGGTCCCGGTTAGCTCGGCGTTAGTTTTCACAATGGCAGAAGAAGAATTTGATCCGAATGCACGAGCTAGAGATCTAGCCGGGATACTGTTTGGCGTGGCTTGTTTGGCCTTTGTTTTGGCACTTGCTGCACTTTACTTTGACTTTGAGCGCTCCAGAACGGCCGGCGTACTAGGAGTATTCGGTATAGCCGTCACTTTAATCGTCGGCTTTGTCCAGAAACAGACGTTTGGTAACCACTATTCTTCCGAGGAGGAAGCGCATGAAACAACGTGACATGGGCTGGCAGATAGTTGCGTTCAGGTGGAAAGTGCGCCTGGCGCAAGTCATTTAACCAGGCGAATGAAGCTGCATCCAGTTTGAGCGTCACGATCAAAGGGCCAGTAGGCTGTGGCATTGCAGGTTGAACTTAAGTGATGTGAATGCGAGAAGATGGAGCCATTGTAGACCGGCGTGCCAGGGCACGCTCACGGCACACTATTGCGCTTGCGTTCTGCTTGGCTGCATCTAGGCCATACCAGTCAAGCCGGGCAATCAGGCTAAAACGGTACCGAGAGATTCGCCGCGTTGCGATAAGGACAGGGAGGCATCCAAACGGCTACCTTATTCGCGCAAAGTCTTGCCGATAAAAGCATAGGCAAGAAAGCGCCTCCGCGTCCCGTCAAGAAATTGGCAAAAATACCACAGCCAACACTTGGCTCTGACGGCATCGACTACAATAACTTTTCTTCAAGTAGCGATAACAACAAGAACTTTATCCAGGGAGTGGGCATGCGACGTGTCGTCATTGCCGGCAGTCTGCTGTTTGCCGCTATAACGGTAGCCGGTGGCTATTTGTACAGCACGGATTGGAAGCTCTTCCAATTTTCAGGGACGCGCCTGATGACGGACCTCGGCCAGCCCGATGCCTTGATTCGTACCACCAGTCTTGCCGCACTTCCTCGTGATCTTCTCAAAATTCCGGTGGCCCGGGATGTGCTGACCGAAGATCTCGCCTTTTACTACGAACAGAACGAAGACCGGCTTGGGCTTGAAGGCGCAATCAAGCGGATTGCATTCGAACATGAGCTGCAATGGACCGACCGGCTGCTACAGACCATTCTTGACGCGCCGGCTGATATCGCGCTTTGGCGAGACGGCAAGGGCGCCTTGCGACATTTCGCCTTCGTCATGGAACGCAATACGCTGGCTAAAGTTCTCCAGGAGCTTGGGACCATCGCGGCCAAGGATGGCCAGCTCAAACTAGCCGGCAAAATCGATGTCGGCATGGGGTCTGCCAACCTTTACGCGCTCGAACTCAATCCGCGCCGTACCCTGCTGATCAGCTCGCTCGGTAACAGGGTCGTGGTGTTGTCCGATCCCGGTCTGGTGCTCGACAAGGATAGTCGGGTCGTGTCGTCGGCAGAAAATGCCATTGCGCGCTGGCTGCAACAGCCGGATGCATTGGCCAGGCAGTTCGCGCTTGTCACGGCGCCGCAGGCAAGCGGCAAGCCGGCCAAGCCGCAGCATACGATCGTCGTCGGCGCGCCAGCCTTGGCGCTTGGCTACGCGGATTTTGTGCCGGCGTTCAAGGGCCTGCGCCTGGACTTTGGCGATGCGCCAGGCATGGCAGCTTTGATCGACGAGAAAGCAGCACGTCCAGGCGGCTTGGGCGACCGTGCGCTTTGGCTCGCCGCTCCGGCCAATCCAGGCGCCTGCCTGCTGCTGCCGCTGAATTGGGAAAAGGCCCGGAATATTCTGAGTCGCGCCAATAGTTCGCTCGAGCTTTCTGCCGACACGCTTGCCGCGCTGGATGGTCCTGCGCTGGCATGCTGGTATCGCGAATCCTCCCTGTATGCGCCGGTATTCATTGCGCGCATCGCCAAGAATGTCGAGAACCGCAATGCGGTCGTCGAATCGGTCGCGGCCTGGGCGCTGGCCGGCAAGCTGCAGGCCGAGGCGCCCAAGGCTGCGGTCCGAAAGGGCGGTACTGGCAAAGCTGGCGCGGCCGACGCGGGTTCGCGCGACCAGCCCGGGACCATGATGTGGCGGGCTGACGCAGCGCCGGCGGCCATGGCGGGGCAAGACAAGCGGCTGCATTTTGCCATGCCCACAGTGGGCGTGCATGATGATTACATCGTGTTTTCACCAGATGGCGCGTTAGTCAAACTGGTGCTCGACACCCTGCGCCACGCGCATCCGAGTGTGGCCGACCAGATGCCGGTGTCGAACCTGATGCTTGCGCAGTTCACGCCTCGGCGGCTGGCCGACATGGTCGAGCGGGAAGCCCTGGCGACGCTGCGGCAAGACGATTCCCCCGAGCTGCTGGCAATCGCGCAGTCGCAACTCCCTGCGCATACCCGTGCACTGGCGGCTTATCCTCCATATCGGCTCGAGCTGGTCCCGGGCAAGGCCTCGGCCGGTTGGCATCCGATTGCCTGGGAAGCGCAGAAGGAGCGCCAGTGAAGCGCCGCGAGCTGTTGCTCGGTGCCGCCGGCGGTCTGTTGTTGCCATGGGCCGGCACACATGCGAGCAGTGCAGAATTGCCTGCCCGGCTGGATGCCGCGCAATCCCGCATCTTTCGCGCCTGGATGACGCGCATTATTTCGATACAGCTGGCAGCCGGCCCTACGCCGCGCTGGCAGCAGCGCGACTGCGCGGGACTGGTGCGCTTTGCCGTCGGCGAGACGCTGCGCAGTCATGACGAGAAATGGAAGCGCGCCAATGGCTTGGCCGGACGTCCGGTGCCACCCGAGCTGAACCTCGATGCCGCGCAACAGGCGCTGCGCCACCAGTGGCGCCTGGCGGACGGTTCCTTGTCTGCCTATGCCGGGGCGCTCGAACTGGTCCAGGAAAATTCGCGCTACATCGCCAAGCAATGCAATGTCGCCGCGACCGGCGATCTGCTCTTTTATGACCAGGGCGACGCGCAGCATCTGATGGTGTGGATGGGTTCGTTCATCGCCTATCACACGGGCTCAGTCACGGCGACCGACAATGGCTTGCGTGCCGTGCGGCTGCAGGATTTGCTGCGCTGGCGCGACACGCGCTGGCATCCTTCGCAGGACAACCCGAATTTCGCCGGCGTTTACCGACTGGCATTTCTCACTGCCTAAATTAATAAAAAGATGGAAATGAAAATCTCTCGTTGTCTGGCTCGCCTCGCCATGCTGCTGGGATGGCTTTGCCTCTTTGTGCCGGCATATGCTCAGGATAGCGGTGCATTCTTCCTGCTCAGCGATGCCTCCTTCGGCACGCAGGATGTCGCCAAGGTACGGCTGGAAGCGCAGGACATGGGCGCGGTCAGCGAGTATGGCGGCGTGGACGTGTATGTTTATCGCGTCGCCAAGCCGCTGGACTTCCTGAAGGCGCAAAAGAACCTGCATCGCATCGATGTGGAAGGCAATTATCGCGGTCCGGGATTAGCGAACGCGCTGGCGCGCATCTGGGACAATTGGTGGAATGAATCGCGCTACGCCTGGCGCCGCCTTTTTTCCGCGCACGCCCGCAAAGCGGTCACGGACAATGTGGCTGCCGTGAAGACCCACCCGCTCTCAGCGCAACCGACGCCGCAAAGCCTCAATCCCCAGTACAAGCCGCTGAAATCCCACCAGCTGGTCGACAGCTTCCGTTATCCGATCCAAGCTGCCAAACCGATCCAGCCACCGGAAGGCGTCAAGCTGGCGGGCAGCAGCAGCGAGTTCATCGCGGCGCCTGCGGGCAACGTGATGATTCCGCTGGGACGCCTGGCGCCGGGGTTGTATGTCGTGGAAGCGATGGCCGGTGCGCAGCGTGCCGTGACGATGGTTTTCGTCTCCGATACGATCCTGGTGACCAAAGTGTCGGCTGCCCAGATGCTGACATGGACTGCCGAGCGGCGCGGCGGCAAGCCGGTCAAGGATGCACAAGTGCTGTGGACCGATGGCGTCGGCGTGCTGGCCAGCGGGACGTCTGATGCGCGTGGCGTCACAACTTTCCAGCGGTCCGCGCCGGAGAAAACCTATGTGTTCGGCGAAGACAGGCAGGGCGGCGTGTTCGTGGCGGAAAACTTTTACTACGATAGCGAAATCTACAATACCAAGATCTATGCGGTAACCGATCGGCCCCTGTACCGCCCAGGCGAAACCGTCTTCGTCAAGTTCATAGGGCGTGAATTCAAATCCGCGCGCGAGTCGGTGCCTTTGCCTGCCGGAGAATTGAAACTGCAGGTGTTCGACCCGAGCGGCTTCCCGGTCGCCGGCCAGACGGTCAAGGTCACTTCCGAGACCGGGGGCGATACCAGTTTCCCATTGCCTGACAATGCCGCCGCCGGCGGCTACGATCTGCGCTTTGAATTCAAGGGCGATACCTACGGCGCGGCATTCCGCGTCGCCGAATACCAGAAGCCGCATTTCGAGATCAACGTCTTGCCGGCCAAGCGCGATTTCAAAACCGGCGAGGCCGTCACCGGCCGACTGCAACTGGTCTACCCGGATGGCAAGCCAGTGCCGAATGCCCGCGCCGAGTTGTCGGTGCGCGCGCAGCAGTTGACGATGATCGAAGGAGATCTCGGCTATGCCGGGCAGTTTCCGGTCAAGCTAACAACGGCAGAGCTGACGACGGACGGCAAGGGGTTTGCCAGCTTCACTCTGCCGGCGGCCAGGGAACCCAGCCGGTATGTCCTTACCGTCCTGGCCACCGATGGCGCGGCATACCGCGTGCGGACAACCCGGGAGCTGCTGATCGAGCGTAGCGCCGATACCTACGTCGTCAAGGGCGAGCGCGCCTTCTCGGCGGCGGGCGAGGAAGTGCCGTTTTCCATCAAGCTGCAGCCTGCCTCGGGAACCAACGCTGCCGCCGCTGCCAACGCGGCCTCACCTGTCAGCTGGGAATGGACGCGCCTGGAAGATCGCAAGAAATCGACCGGCCCGCTCGCCAACGCGCAACGACTGGCGTTGCGCTTCGCCGAACCGGGCACGTATACGCTGTCCCTGCGCGACGGGTCCGGCAATATCGTTGGCGCTACTTCGCATTACGTCAGCGGAGCAGGGGTGCGCGCACCGCAGGGTTCGATTGACATGGTGTTCGACAAGGCGAGCTATCGTCCGGGTGAAACGGCGCGTGCCTTGATCACTTTCCCGCAACCGGTCGACGAAGCGCTGCTGACGCTGGAGCGCGACGCCGTGGAACAGTCTTCGCTGCTATCCGCGCCGCTGAACTGGGTGCGCAGCAAACGCGTGTCGCCGACACAGTGGCAGGCGGAATTGCCGGTCCAGGACAATTACGGCCCCAACATCACCTTGTCCGTCGTGTATGTCAAAGATGGCGAGTACGTGTTCCAGAACCTGGGCCTGCGCGTGGAGCAGCCTCGCATCGATGTGGCGGTGGTCGCCGACAAGAAGGTGTATGCGCCAGGCGACAAGGTCACTCTTGAATTGCAGGCTACGCTCAACGGCAAGCCTGTGTCAGGAACGCAGCTGACCGTCGGAGTGGTCGATGAAATGGTCTATGTATTGCAGCCGGAAATCGCGCCGAACATCTTTGATTTCTTCTATCATCCGCGCCGCAACAACGTGCGCACTTCCGCCAGCCTGAACTTCATTGCCTACGACCTGGCGCGCGCACCTGCCAAGCTGGCGCTGCCGGCACGCGGACAGGCGCGGGAGCGGGCGGTCAAGGTGCTCGAGCGTCCGCGCCGCGAAGACAAGGACACGGCCTTGTGGCAGCCGACATTGACGACGGATGCGGAGGGCAAGGTGAAGGTGTCGTTTACCATGCCGGATTCCCTGACGCGCTGGCGTGTCACTGCCCGGGCCGCCACCATGTCCGGATTGGTCGGGCAAAGCGCTTCGCATATCCGTTCCGACAAGGAGTTTTACGTCAAGTGGACAAGCCCTGATTGGATGCGTGCTCAGGATACGCCCAATGCAAGTGTGGCCGTGTTCAATCAGAGCGGGCGCGATGCGACCGTTGAGTTGACTGCGACCGGCGCGGGCGTCAAGCGGACCGAGCCGCTCAAGCTCAAGCCCGGCGCCAATTTCGTATCGCTGCCGCTGAATCCGAAAGCCAACGACCCGCAGCTCAGCCTGACCCTGGCCTCCAATGGGCGCACGGTGGATGCGCTGGCTGTCCCGTTGAAAGTGGTGCCCGTTCACTGGCAAGCCTCGCGCTCGCTCAGCATCCCGATCACGGCGATGGATTCGCCGATCAAGCTGCCGGCGGACGCGGCGAACGTGCGCCTGCAATTCGCCGACAATGCGACCTCGCATTTCCGCCGGATCATGGATGACCTGATCGACTATCCTTATGGATGCGTCGAGCAGACTGCCAGCCGGCTCATCCCCTACAGCCTCGCGCTGCAGTCGGCATTGCCGGGCGAAGAGAAGCTTATTGCCCAGCTTGCCCAGCGTTTGAACAGCCATCGGTTCCGCCTGGCCCAGATGGCAGGGCCGGTTGCGACATTCGGCTGGTGGAGCGCGCCGGAGACTGAAGGCGATGCCTTGCTCACGGCGTATGCGTATTACGCCGACTGGCATGCCAGTCGCGCCCTCAAGCTGGCATTGCCGCCGGGGCATTTCGACCGTCTGCTGGATGTATATCGGCGCACCGGGATGCCGCGCTCGCATTGGCACCGGGCGTTGATGCTGTACTGGATGCAGGAGATGGGCTTGCCGGTGCGCTCGCTCGCGGAAGCGCTTGCCGAGGAAGCCGCTGCGGCGCAGGAAAAGGCTGCGGGTGTCGCGATGCAAAAGGTGGCGATGTCGCCGACGTCGAGCAGGGTGCTGGGCCAGGAAGGCGGCGACCTGCAGGCAGCGATGAGCCTGCTGCTGTCTAGCTATGTCGTGCAGCAGACGCAAGGCACGCTCGCGTCCGGGGCACGCTCGCAACTCGAGGGCGCCGTGCAAAAGGTTCGCCAGGCCGGCATGCCACTGACAGATGCGCTGCTCATGATGACCGGCGACCGCTCGTCTGCGGATGCCGTCAAGGTGCTGGAAAGCGTGCGCAGCGACATGCCGACGCTGGACCGGTCGCTGGCGCTGTTGTGGACTTACCGGGCATTGGGTGGCGGCCGGGGTACGGGCGAGAACGTGCTCAAAAATGGCGCAGCCCGCACCCAGCCCCAGGCGCCATGGCAACCCGTCGATACCATAACCGGGCAGCGCGTATATCGCTGGCCATCCGGTCAACCGCTGCCATCCGTCATCAGCGTGGCAAGCGCGCCATCGACGGGCACGACGGCGATCGTGCAATTCGAAAGCCGGGAGCCGCAGGCGTCGACCCTGCCGGTGCAGCTCAAGCGCACGCTTTACCGTCTCGTTCCGGGCGCCAAGGTCGCCGCCGCGCCGCAGGGGGCAAGCGGCGCCAGACCTGCGGCCGACGTGTCCGGCTACACGCTCGAGCCTGTCGCCGCCGGCACGCCGCTCAAGACCGATGAAGTGTATCTCGACGAAATCGTGCTCAAGCGGAATACCGGCCCGGCCATGCGCTTTGGCATTGTCGAAGTGCCGCTGCCGCCGGGTGCTTCCGCCGACCGTACCACCTGGGGCATTGCAGTACGCTATCCGGGCGGCCAGGCGGCCGAAGCGCTGGAGCAGGCGCGCTACGAGCAGACGCCGCGTGGCTATGCCGTGCCGGTCGATACCCTGGAAGGCGAAGTCAGGGTCCGCCACCTAGTGCGCGCCGCGCAGACCGGCAGGTTCGTCATGCCGCCTGCCAGGTACTATGGCATGTACCAGCCGGACCAGAAGGCTTTCGAGGAAAACCCGCGTGCCTATCTCGAAGTGCGCTAGCGCCCTGGCCCTGTGGCTAGGCCTTGTCCTTACGGCACAGGCTGCCGAAGGCCCCACGGTGGCATGGTTGCGCGACGGCCAGGTACAGGCGCGCACTCTCGGCGCCGGCGACGCGCTCCATGCCGACCCGCAGGCGCAAGGCAAGGTTCCGCTAGGCAGCCTGTGGAAGCTGTTCATGTACGTCTATCTGGAAGAGACCCGGGCGACCGAGCCGGAATATGCCTGCTCCGCCCGAACCCCGGCGTCAAAGGATGAAGATGTATATTGCTGCACGCCGGGCGAGAGCATCGCGCGCTCGCAGGCCTTAAGCCGGTCATGCGCTCCCTATTTTTCTCCCGCGCGGGTGGGCGCAACGCCGCAAAAATGGGCCCGTTACTGGAACGCGCGGCAGTCGCCGGCGTGGTTGCGCGACATGCGGCAATTGCGCCCGGAGACCGAAGTCAGCATCGAAGAGCTGCTGACCGCCCTGAGCCGCGTGCCGGCAGAAGGTCGGGCACAGGCACGCCGGGCGCTGCTCGATATCGGCATCCATGGCTATGGCAAGCAAGCCTGGCCGTTGCTGGGAACCGGCTTGCGCTACAAGACTTTTTCCTGGCGTCGCGCCGGCGACGAAGCGTTCGGCGGCGCGGCGGGCTGGCTGGCCGACGGCACGCCGTTCTGGATCGGCGGCCGCGGTTCGAGCCGCACGGTATTGGCTACCTGGGCGCAGCAGCTGGCCGCAGCGCTGCCATCTCCCCGCTGGGCTGAGGCCACGACAGCATCCGGTGACGACAGCTGTGTCGATGTCGATTTCTTCGAGCGGTATCCGGTGCGGGCGGTATGGCAGGCGGGTAAGCATGTCAAGGCTGTACCGGGAGAATTGCGCGGGCGTTTTCGCATTGAATTTGAAAACGGCAACTGGCTCAGCGTCGCGTCGCGCGGCGAGCTGTTACTGGCGCGTCATGGCGATACCTTGCGCGTTCATGGGCGCTTCTCCATGAATGACTATGTGGCGCGCGTGGTGGACCGCGAAGGCGATGCCATGAAATTGCATGCCGGCCGTGCGCTTGCCATCGCGGCGCGCACCTATCTCGTGCAAAACGCCCGCTTCGATGCGGGCTGCTGGCATATCGCCGACTGGAGCCGCACCCAGCGCGTGAGCGCCAATCCGCCCAGCGATGCCGCGCTTGCCGCCGCCTGGTTTTCCGACGCCATGCTGCTGCGCGGCGCCCCGATCGGCTACCATGCCACGCAGGCCGGCAAGAACCGCCTGTCGTGGCAGAAGGCGGTAGAGCAGGACCGCAACGGATGGGATTTCGAACGCATCCTCATGCACGCTTATCCGCAAGCGGTGCTGGCTTCGCTCAGCGGACGCGAAGAGTGTCGCCGGCTTGATGCCGCTGAAGCGTGGCTCGCGCGCGCTGTTGCTTCATGGCGCCGTGTGCTAGAACGCGAAGCGGGGTTCGAGACGCCGGAGCTGTTGCCCCGGATCTGTGCGCTGGCGGATGGATACCCGTACGCTGACCAGCGGCGCTTGCGCATCTACGTGCGCGGCTGGCAGAACCTGAATGAGCGGATGACGCTGGCGCATGAATACCTGCACCTGGCTTTCCGGTTCCATCCCCATGGCGCCGATGAACAATACATTGAACGGCTGGCGCGCCGATTGATCGAGGGGTAAACATGCAAGGCATTCTTCCGATATGGATGATCCTGGGTGGTTTGGGGCTGGCGGCCGGTAGCGCGTTCGCGCAGCCGGAAATCGATACGCCGCGCGGCGGGTGGCGCCATAGCCAGGACCAGGCAGCCGGATTCAGGCAGCGGGTCAATTATCCTGCCTCCTCCGTCAACGCCCAGGACCACCCTGACGCGGCGCTGATCAAAGGTCGCATCGCCGCGACAGGCAAGGGCAAGCCAGCCAAACTGGTCGTCAATGGCGCGGCCATGCCCTTGGCAACCGATGAGGCAGGCAATTTTTCTCGCCCCTATGCATTTGGCAGCGGCTCCAACAGCATCGAGGTGAGGGACGCCGATGGCAAAACGCGCAAGCGGGTGCAATTCTATGACTCATATGCGGCGCGTTCGCAGGCGAAGTTGCGGGTGGTGCTGTCCTGGGATAGCGATGGCACCGATATCGACTTGCATGTGGTTTCGCCCGATGGCCAGCACGTTTTCTACGGCAATCGGGTGAGCGCCAACGGCGGCGCGCTGGATGTGGATGTCACAACTGGATACGGTCCGGAAATCTATGCCAATCCGACTCCTCCCAAGGGCGTCTACCATGTCTACGTCAATTATTTCGGTGCCGGATCAGACCATGGCGATCTGACGACCACACAGGTGGCGGTCATCACGAATGAAGGCACGCCCTCGGAAAAACAGCAGATCATGCAAGTCCCGTTGCGCAAGCCGGGCGAGCTTACTCTCGTCAAGTCATTCAGTTATCCATGAACATCCTGCCAAAACTCGCACCAAACATCGCGCTCCTTGCGGCAATCCTTTTTTTCTCTGCTTCGGCGCACGCTACCGAACTGACTTCCCCGCGCGGCGGATGGAATTATTCCGGCCTGACCGACAAGTCGGGCGAGTCGCGCGTGGCCTATCCCACGCCGCCGATCAATCGCGGCGCCCAGAAGCATCGCCGCATGATCGAGGGGCATATTCGCGAGGCCGGTAACCAGCGCGGTGCCAAGCTGGTAGTCAACGGCAATCCGATGGCGCTCGATACCGGCGCGGATGGCCGTTTCCAGCGGTATTACGCGTTCGGCGGCGGCTCCAACAGCGTCGAAGTCAGGTCCGCAAGCGGTAAGGAAAGCAAGCGGGTGCAATTCTATGAAGCCAACCCGGGCCAGCAATCGCCGCAACTGCGCATCGTGTGTTCATGGGATGCGCCGGAGGCCGAGATCGATCTGCATATCGTCACGCCGGATGGGCAGCATGCCTTTTTCGCGCAGCCCGTGCTCGATGGCGGCGGGGGATTGGATGTCGATAGCGTCGATGGTCCAGGGCCTGAAATGTTCACCACCATCGCCCCGCGCCATGGCGCCTACCATGTCTATGTGAATTACTGGGGCAGTTATGGACCGGGCGGCTACAACTTCGATGACTCGGTGCGGCAAAAGCCCATTGTGACTGCGCGCATCACCCTCGTGTATTACGAAAATACGGCAAAAGAAAAACGCGAAAGTTTCGTGATCCCCTTGCGCAGGATAGGCGAGCTCACGCTCGTGAAATCATTTATGTTCTGACATCGCCAGGCTTGCCAATCGAATATGTCGAATTCATATCGACGCTTCAAATTGATTTTCTTGCATGATTTGGCGTGTCAAAAAAATGCTGCATATTGATTGTTGGAATCATCCGCTTGCTGTACAGTTTCTCGAAGCTGACGATGACATACCGTTTGCAGTTTCCCGGTGATTGCAATATCTGCATCGCTTATTTGCTGCTCTAAGCTGCGCCGCTGCTAGTGGCGTCGCGAAATTGGCGGCAATGGCAATGACGTCAGCAACTGGCAGTAGACCTGAAAGCCAGGTCGACACTGCGCCGACATACTGATCTCGCCCTTATCGAGGGCGCTATATCGCAAGGAGCTGACATGCCCTGGGAAGCACTGCTATCACGATTTGTAATGAGTTTCGCGGCAATCGGTATCGCCTCGTTTTTTTACGTCCGGCTGCTGTCATGGGCCTGGGGTCATTTGCAGGGCAACGCCAAAGCCTCCTTTACCCTGCTGGCTTATCTGCTGATGGGCGTGACAATCGGCGGAGCCTTCGTCAATATCCTGTTGGCCGAAGCCGACGCATCGGCGCGGCATGGCATGGCGTATCTGGGCACGGTCGCCTTCCTGTGGATCTGTTCGGTTGCGCCGACCTTCCTCTATATTAGCGCGCAATCACCAAGGCTGCGTCCCATCACACCTCTCGCCGCGCAGGACGACTATGGCGTCGCGACCAAGCATGGCTGACCGCTGACAGGCGCACGTCGCCTGCAGCTAAAACCTTGCCGACAGCCCGATAGTCCAGGCCCAATCGGGTGTGTTCCTGTTGAGCCCGCGCCGCAAGGCCGCATCGACTTGCCAGGAGTCGGACAGCAAATAGGTCGCGCCTGTGCCGGCGTACACCATTGAGTCGCCATTGCTTGCATGCGCGATCTGCGGCGCAGCCAGTTCGATAAACGTGGCGAAGCGGTCTGCCCACTGCTTGCCGAGCACGATACCGAATATGCCCGAGGCAAACCGCTTGCCACTGTCGGTCTTGTCGTAGCTAATTCCCGGCATCACGCCCAACGAAAAATCAGCAGGCAATTCCCATTCCGCTGTCGCGCGCAGCGATGGCCTCAGTCCGTTGCCGCGAAACGACGCCGTGCCGGTATTCATGTCGAGATTCAGAAGTATGCCCACCGAAGGCGTGCTGCCCTGGCCATCCCTTACGTGCCACTTCGCTCCCAGCGAGGCATCGGCATAACCTGTCTCGACGGTGGCAACGCCTGTGGCTAACTCCTTGCTCCGATGGATCGTCCTGCCATCACTTTCCAGGCGCAATTCCCACGTATCACCCAGCCCCATGCGCAGCAACACCGGCGTGGTGAAGCTGCGCTCTCTGGTGCCGCCGGTGTTGGTGCGATCCCATGCCAGCCCGGTTTCGATCTGCAAGCGGCCCTTGCCGACGACTGCGCTGGATTCGACAAAGTCCGGGCGGTCGGTAGAGATTTTGTCATTGCTTGCAGCATGGGCGGCGCCGGCCGATATCAGCGATGTGGCCAGCAAGACGCCGATGATCTGGCTGCAAGGATGGAGAATGGCTTGGAGAGACGCGTACATGTTTACAAGTTGTATGAAAGGCTTAAATGAAAACATCGCAACTTTTGATTATCTGGCCGATTCTGAAAAAATCAGTCGCGCTCAACCTGCTCGAACGCAAGAAAACGGCGCGTGCCGAATGGGCGGCCTAGATTGCTACTATTAAATGCAAGAAACTTTGACTTGAACGCATCGTCGAATAAGGCACCAAAGCAGTCATTCACGAACAAGAATATGGAGCCTGTAGATGGATTTGCATGTGGAAAGCCGGCCCGGATATCGAGGCCAACCCGAGCCTACCGCCTTTGAACTGGGCGGCCAGGTTGTGAAAGTCCGACAAATCATTGATCGCTGGATAGCCAGCGATCATAGTTACTTTAAGATAGAGGCGGATGATTCCGGCATTTATATCCTGCGCTTCACGCCGGATGAACGGCACTGGGAAATGACGCTTTTCCAGTCGCCGGCAGGGCTGGAATTTTCCGGGATATATTCTTCATCAAGACGCGCCAGGACAAGACAGTGAGGAGTCACTGAAGGGCAGGGCGTGAATATAAGCCAGTCGATGCTTCGGGGAGGCACGAGCGATATGCGCAAATCCATACGGTTTTTTCTTTGCCAGCTTTGCATGCTGGCCTGGACTGGCGCTGTCCTGATGCCGGCGGCCCGCGCCGATGCCATCGAAGATTTTTTCAAGGCTGCGGAAATGGATAACGTCGATGAAGTCCGTTCCCTGTTGCAGCAAGGCTTGAACCCGAATGTCACGGAAAAGTACCGGGGCAATACCGGTTTGATCACGGCCTTGCTGGAAGGCTCGGTGAATACGTTTCACGAGCTGGTCAATAGGCCCGGCGTGGACCTGGAAGCGACCGCAAGAAATGGCGACAATGCCCTGATGATTGCCGCCTTCAAGAAAAACCGGACGGCGGTGGATACGCTGCTGGCAAAGGGTGTCGCCATCAATCGCCCGGACTGGAACGCCTTGCATTACGCCGCGGCCAGCGGCAGTAACGATATCGTCGAGACATTGCTGGAACGCGGGGCGGAAATCAATGCGCGCTCGCCCAACCAGAGCACGCCCCTCATGGTCGCTGCCTATGAAGGCCATTTCTCGACGGTGAAGCTGCTGCTCGATCGCGGAGCGGATGCCTCGCTGATCAACGAGTTGAACATGAATGCCGTCGATTTCACCAAGCGGCTGGACCGCCGCGACATTGCCGAATTATTGACGGATCATTTGAAAAAGAATGGGCAATTGCGCGCTTCGCTGAAATAATCCGGCTTTCTGCGATAACTAAAAACGGCCGGCATCAAATGGACCGGCATCAAACGAGGATAGCCCAGTGCGCCTATGGTCTTTACACCCGCGATATTTGGATACGAAAGGCTTGCTCGCCCTGTGGCGGGAAGGCTTGCTTGCGCAGAACGTGCTGCTTGGCCTTACCAAGGGGTACAAGCATCATCCGCAACTGAACAGATTCCGTGCCGCTGCCGATCCGGTGGTGGCGATCGGCGCGTATCTGTCGCAAGTGGTGATCGAAGCGACCAGTCGCGGCTACAAGTTCGATCACACGAAAATCATCAGGAATGCCGCCTGTCCGGAAATCGATGTCACGCTGGGGCAGCTTGAATACGAGTGGCAGCATCTGCTGGCCAAGCTGAAATCGCGCTCGCTCGAGAAATACGAAAATGTGAAGGATATTCCCACGCCGGAAGCGCATCCATCCTTTCGCGTCGTGCCGGGCGATATCGAGGACTGGGAGCGGATGTAGTCGCGATTCTCAGGACCTTATCCGCTCTCTGCTTTAATCTGATGTACTACTTCTGCCGAACATGATCGGCAGGTTCAACGTGACGTCGGTCGCTCGATATTCTGCCGGCGCGGCGGTGGCAAATCTTCCGGCGCGGTTTCCGTTCCGGCATCCAGATCCAGGTCCGGGCTGAGATAATCGATGCGGTCGGTTTCGATATCGGCATTCAGCTCCACATCGCCTTCACGCCCTGCGGTGACATCCTCGCCGGTGGCAGTCGAGTCTTCATTATCGTCACTGGCTTCAATATTGCGGATATCCGGGTCTTCCGTGGTGCCGCGGTCCAGGTCCAGTCCGAATCCCGGCTCGTCGATGGCCCGTATGCCGGGCTGCACATCGCTGCCGGTGTCGGAAAGGTCGCTCGGACCGAGTTCCTTGTTGCTGTGTCCTTTGCCAAGCTGGCGGTCGGGTTCGGGCATGTTGTCCGGGTCCAGGGTGCTTGATGACATGGTGGCTCCTTTTGTGTTGATGAATGACGCTGACTCAGCCGTGTGCGATGGCGCGTGGTGACACGCAAGCGGGAAAGAAGCGCGCAACTTCACCGGCATCCCATCGCCAGGTCCGAGCAAGGCGTACACAATGAGTGTGATTGCCTGAAATGCAATCGGTTCGATGCCCGCAGCATGTTGATCCTTGCCGGACCCGGGTTGGCTCTGCAGCGGGCCGCAGCGCAGGAGAAAGAGAAAAGAAAAAGAGAAAAGAAAAAGGGCCTTGGGATGCACCAAGGCCCTGTAGCGGCGTTAAACGGATTAGCGACGCATCATGAGAAAGCCCAGCACCACGCCGATAGCGGCACCGATGCCGACGGCTTGCCATGGGTTATCGCGGACATACTGGTCCGTGCTATCCATCGCAGTGCGAGTGCGTTCGCTGACATTTTCCTGGATGTCAGAAAAGTTGCTTTTTGCCTGGCTGAAGGTGTCTTGGAACTTGGAACGGGCATTGCGATATTGCTCGCTCATTTGTTCACCAAGCTGCTGGCCGGTTGCCTTCAGCGTATCAGTGGCATCCCGTGCCGCGTTTTTCATGTCTTTACCCATCGAATCACTTGAATTGGTCGAACTGTAGTCCATGGCCAAATCCCCTCTTGAAAGTAGAAATTTGAGTGTAAGCAGAGAGAAGGGAAATGGCTTGCGCCTAATCAAAGCATGATGGCGCTTGACGTGTAACGGCGCATTGTCTGTCAGCTCAAGGCGTAGTCCAACGCCACGCCGGCAAAGAGCGCCGCGCCCAGCCAGCTATTGTGTAGAAAAGCGGCAAAACAACGCATGCGCTCACGTTCGCGAATCAATTGATAATGATAAATGGCGCAACCAACAGCCAGTAGCCAACCGGCGATAAACCAGGAGCGCAATCCGGCTTGCCAGCCGATGAAAAGAACGAGAAGTAACCATGCGGCATAGCACAGCATGATGATGGCAACATCATAACGGCCGAATGTCAGCGCCGAACTTTTGAGGCCGATCCTGATATCGTCGTCACGATCGACCATGGCATATTCCGTATCGTAGGCGATGGTCCAGAGCACGCTGCCAGCCAACAAAAGCCATGCAGTGAACGGCACGGCATTAAGCGTAGCGGCATACGCCATGGGGATGCCAAAGCCATAGGCAATACCAAGGTAAGCCTGCGGAACCGGAAAGAAACGCTTGAAGAACGGATAGGTTGCCGCAAGCAGCACGGCCACCACCGACAGCTGCAGCGTCAGCAGATTCAGGAAAGGCAGGATTAGCAGGAAGGATATGATCGCCAGAGTGGCGGCGACCGCCAGGGCTTCACGCCCGCTGATTTTTCCTGAAGTCAGCGGGCGGTCCACCGTACGCTTGACGTGGCGGTCGAAGTCGCGGTCGGCCCAGTCATTGATGGCGCAGCCGGCGGAACGCATCAGGGCCGTCCCGATGCTGAAAATCACCACCAGTCGCCAGTCGGGATGGCCATTGGCAGCCAGCCACAGCGCGATCAAGGTCGGCCACAATAACAGCAGAATGCCGATCGGCTTATCTGCGCGCACCAGGCGCCAATACAGTTGCAGACGGCTTTCATGGGGCATTGCGGCGGTATTCATTCTTCTTGTTCAGCTTTCAGTAATCTTGGCATCGGGCAGCATGGTAACGCCAGGTAAATCGCAGGAGAGGATGCCTTGGCGCAGCGCTTCCAATGCTGCCTGACGCGTGAAACTCTTGCGCCATGCCAGCACGACGCGGCGCGACGGCACCGGTTCTTCAAAGGAGACATAGCGCAGCATGCCATCCTTGTCCGGCGTTGGCGGCACCGAGGCGGCAGGCAGCACGGTCAAGCCAATGCCAGAGGCAACCATGTGACGGATGGTTTCCAGCGACGAACCTTCGAAGGTGCGGGCAATGCCATCGCCGTTATTGGAAAAGCGTGCCATTTCCGGGCACACTTCCAGCACCTGGTCGCGGAAGCAGTGGCCGGCGCCCAGCAACAGCATGGTTTCCGATTTCAATTCTTCGGAGGCAATGCTGGGGCGGGTGGCCCAGGGATGGTTTTTGGGGACCGCGACGACAAAGGGTTCATCGTACAAGTCCTGGATTTGCAAGCCCGTGCTCGGCAGCGGCAAGGCCATGATGGCGGCATCCAGCTCACCCTGGCGCAGCAGTTCGATCAGGCGTGTCGTGTAGTTTTCCTGCAGGATCAAGGGCATCTGCGGCACTTGCTCGATCATCACCTTGACCAGTTGCGGCAGCAGGTAGGGAGCGATGGTGTAGATCACACCCAGGCGAAACGGTCCGGACAGCGGATCCTTGTTCTGTTTCGCCAGCTCCTTGATGGCGGCGGTCTGCTCCAGCACGCGCTCGGCTTGCGCGACGATTTGCGCGCCCAGTGGCGTGACGGATACTTCGCTGCCGCCGCGCTCGAAAATCACCACGCCCAGTTCATCTTCCAGCTTCTTGATCGCCACCGACAGGGTCGGCTGGGCGACGAAGCAGGCTTCCGCTGCATGGCCAAAATGTTTATGGCGCGACACGGCAACGATGTATTTCAATTCGGTTAAGGTCATCTTGCTCATCCCCTATGGCAAATGCAAGCATAACGCAGATTCACGTTAGTCATCTTGCCACTCCTTATACCTTCAGGAATTCTTCCTTGTCGCCAAGCCAGCGGGCCAAGTGCCGTGTTACCGTCGGAGGATCGTTTTGCAGCAACATTGCGGCAGTATCGCGCGCTTTTTCCACAAGCCACTGGTCGGTTTCCAGATCTGCAAAGCGCAGCAGGGCCTGGCCGGATTGTCTTGCGCCGAGAAATTCTCCGGGTCCACGGATTTCCAGGTCGCGCCGGGCGATCTCGAAGCCATCCGTGGTTTCGCGCATGGTCATCAGGCGCTGTTTGGCGACATGACCCAGCGGGGCTTGATACAGCAACAGGCAGACGCTGGCGGCAGCGCCTCGGCCAACGCGGCCGCGCAACTGGTGCAATTGCGACAGGCCAAAACGCTCGGCATGCTCGATCACCATCAGCGAGGCATTTGGCACATCGACGCCGACTTCGATCACGGTAGTGGCCACCAATACGTGCATCTCGCCACGAATGAAGGCATCCATCACCGCCTGCTTTTCCGCCGGTTTGAGGCGCCCGTGCACGAGACCCACGCGCAGGTCGGGCAGGGCGGCTTGCAGCGCGGCGTGGGTATCGGTGGCGGTCTGCAATTGCAGGGCTTCGGATTCTTCGATCAAGGGGCAAACCCAGTACGCTTGCCGGCCTTCCAGCGCTGCGGCATGCACGCGCGTGATCACTTCCTCGCGGCGGTTTTGATCGACGACGCGGGTGACGATGGGCGTGCGTCCAGGCGGCAATTGATCGATCACCGAGACTTCGAGGTCGGCGTAATACGTCATGGCCAGGGTGCGCGGAATCGGCGTGGCCGACATCATCAGCTGGTGCGGCACGGTAGCCGTATCCGCGACATTTCCTTGGCCATTTTCCGCATTCGTTCCATCACCCGCAGGCACATCGGTCAAGCCCTTGTTGCGCAAGGCCAGACGCTGGCCGACGCCGAAGCGGTGCTGTTCATCGACGACCACCAGCCCCAGCGCTTCGAATTCCACGCCTTCCTGGATCAGTGCATGCGTGCCGATCACCAGCCGCGCATGGCCGGAGGCGATATCGGCCAGCGCTTCGAGCTTTTCCTTTTTCTTCAGGCTGCCGGTCAGCCAGGCCACCGGCACGCCGAGCGGTTCCAGCCAGGCGGCGATCTTGTGGAAATGCTGTTCGGCGAGGATTTCGGTGGGTGCCATCAGCACGGCCTGGTAACCGCTGTCGATGGCTTGCGCGGCAGCCAGCGCCGCCACCACGGTCTTGCCGCTGCCGACATCGCCCTGCAAAAGACGCTGCATCGGATAAGGCTGACGCAGGTCGGCGCGAATTTCATCCAGCACCCGCCGCTGCGCCGGCGTGAGCTGGAAGGGCAACGCCTGCAGCAGCCGCGATGACAGGTCGCCGTTGACCGTCAACGGCGGCGCGCCCTTGTTGCGGCGCGCCAGCTGGGCACGCTTGAGCGAAAGCTGCTGCGCCAGCAATTCGTCGAATTTCATGCGGATCCAGGCCGGATGCGAGCGCTCTTCGAGGGCGCGTTCATCGACATCTGCCGGCGGATTGTGCAACAGGCGCACGGCTTGTTCGAACGGCATCAGGCCCAGCGACGCGCGCAGGGATTCCGGCAAGGTGTCGTGCCAGTCGAGCTGGAAGAGGGCATCGTTGACGGCCTTGCGCAGTATGGTTTGCGACAAGCCTTCGCCCGCAGGATAGACCGGGGTCAGCGCGGTCGGCAGCGGCGCCCCTTCGTTGATCACCTTGTAAGCCGGGTGGACCATCTCGACGCCGAAAAAGCCGTGGCGCACCTCGCCGCGCGCGCGGATCCGCGTGCCTTCCGCGAGCTGCTTGGTCTGGCTGCCGTAGAAATTCAGGAAACGCATCACCAGCGGACCGCTGTCGTCGGCAATCGTCACCACCAGCTGGCGGCGCGGGCGGAATTGCACATCGCACGACGTCACCACGCCCTCTACCTGCGCCACCGAGCCGCCCATGAAGCCGGCTTCGGCGATCGGCACGACCTGCGTTTCATCCTCGTAGCGCATCGGCAGGTGCAGGGCCAGGTCGGCCGGGGTTTTCAGGCCAAGGCGGGCCAGCTTGTCGGCGACCTTGTTGGGGCGCGCAGCGGTTTTTGCCGCAGCCTTGGCTTTGCCCTTAGCCTTGACCGCAGCCGGCGCTGCCGCAGTGGCGGCGTCCGATTTCGCGGCAGATTTGGCGGCTGGAGTGGATTTCAATGCGGGCATTTGGAGTGGCAAACCGTAAAGTCGGCGGCACAGCGTAAAATAGCGGGTTTGTCCGGGCTGCCGCCATGATTTTGCGCTGAACTAGCCATGGCATTTTGCCATGCGGCCCGATTTCTCGTCATTATTTGCAGCATGTACTCACTTTCCGATTTCGATTTCGACCTGCCGCCCGAACTGATCGCGCAAACGCCCCTGGCCAAGCGCAGCGCGTCGCGCCTGCTGGAGGTCGATGGCCCGCGCTTGGTGGACCGGCAATTCACCGAGGTTGTCGATTTGCTCTCGCCGGGCGATTTGCTGGTGTTTAACGATACCCGCGTACTGAAGGCGCGTTTTTTCGGCGCCAAGCAAAGCGGCGGCAAGGTGGAAGTCCTGATCGAGCGCATTCTCGACAACCGCACCGCGCACGCCCAGGTGCGCGCTTCCAAGTCGCCGCAGCCGGGCAGCAGCATCCGCCTGGCCGATGCCTTCGATGTCACGGTGGGCGAGCGCGCCGGGGAATTTTATACCCTGAGCTTTCCTTCCGACGTGTTCGAGTTGATCGAGGCGCACGGCCGCCTGCCGCTACCACCGTATATCGAGCACGCCGCCGATGAATTCGACGAAGAGCGTTACCAGACTGTCTACGCCAAGGAGCCGGGTGCCGTTGCGGCGCCGACTGCCGGCCTGCATTTTGATGACGAATTGCTGGCGCGCTTGCGCGCCAAGGGCGTCAACATGGCGTTCGTCACGCTGCATGTCGGCGCCGGCACATTCCAGCCGGTGCGCAGCGAAAACCTTGCCGAGCACCAGATGCATAGCGAGTGGTACACGATTCCGCAGGAAACCGTGGAGGCGGTGCGCGCTACGCAAGCGGCAGGTCGCAACGTGGTCGCCGTGGGCACCACCAGCATGCGCGCGCTGGAATCGGCGTCGCAATCCGGGAAGCTTGAAGCGGGCAGCAACGACACGCGGCTATTCATCACTCCTGGTTACACCTTCAAGACCGTCACGCGCCTGGTGACGAATTTCCATCTGCCCAAGTCGACGCTGCTGATGCTGGTGTCGGCCTTTGCCGGCTACGAGGAAATCCGCGCCGCCTATGCCCATGCGATTGCGCAGAAATACCGCTTTTTCAGCTATGGCGATGCCATGCTGTTGAAATTGAAACGATAACGATGAAATACACCTTACTCAAAACCGATGGCAAGGCTCGTCGCGGCCGCCTGACCCTCAACCACGGCACGGTGGAAACGCCGATCTTCATGCCGGTCGGGACGTATGGCTCGGTGAAGGCGATGTCGCCGCTGGAATTGCACGAGATCGGCGCCGAAATCATTCTTGGCAATACCTTCCACCTGTGGCTGCGACCGGGCACCGAGGTGCTCGACAAGTTCGGCGGCTTGCACGGCTTCATGGGCTGGGACAAGCCCATCCTGACCGATTCCGGCGGCTTCCAGGTATTTTCGCTGGGGGAGATGCGCAAGATCACCGAGGAAGGCGTCAAGTTCGCTTCGCCCGTGAATGGCGACAAGCTGTTCCTGTCGCCCGAAGTCTCGATGCAGATCCAGCGCTCGCTCAATTCCGACATCGTCATGCAATTCGATGAATGCACGCCGTATGAAATCGACGGCCGCCCGGCCACCGAGAAGGAAGCGGCCGATTCGATGCGCATGTCGCTGCGCTGGGCCAAGCGCTCGCGCAATGAATTCGACCGTGGCGAAAATCCCAACGCCTTGTTCGGCATCGTCCAGGGCGGCATGTTCGAGCATTTGCGCGACGAATCGCTGGCCGGATTGGAGGAAATCGGCTTCCATGGCCTGGCGATCGGCGGTTTGTCGGTGGGCGAGCCGAAGGAAGACATGCTGCGCATCCTCGCCCACGTCGGTCCGCGCCTGCCGGCCGACAAGCCGCATTACCTGATGGGCGTGGGTACGCCGGAAGACCTGGTGGATGGCGTGGCCAATGGCATCGATATGTTCGATTGCGTCATGCCGACGCGGAATGCCCGCAACGGCTGGCTGTTTACCCGCTTCGGCGACATCAAGATCAAGAATGCCCGCTACAAGGATGACCCGGCGCCGCTGGACGAAACCTGCGGTTGCTACGCTTGCCGCAATTTCTCGCGCGCTTACTTGCATCACTTGCATCGCGCCGGCGAAATCCTGGGGGCGCGCCTGAACACCATCCATAACCTGTATTACTACCTGCAATTGATGCGGGAAATGCGCGAAGCCATCGAGGCCGGCGAATTTTCTGCCTTCGTGGCGCGCTTTAACGCCGAGCGGGTACGCGGAGTGTAATGGCTTTCACAAAGCCGCCGGGAATCAAGGCGGCCATCAAGCCCGGGTTTAGCCCGGGAAAATGGGAAGGTAAATCAGCCCGGCAAACCGCTTTTCCGATGCTAAAATGCCGGGTCGTTCCTGTTTACTATTAATTATTGGAGTTTAACGTGTTCATTTCCAACGCTTATGCACAAGCTGCCGGGGCTGGCCCAGAGTCCAGCCTGATGAGCTTTTTGCCGATCATCATCATGTTTGCGGTGCTGTACTTTCTGATGATCCGCCCGCAAATGAAGCGTCAGAAAGAACAGCGCACCATGCTCGAAGCCCTGGCCAAGGGCGATGAAGTCATCGCCGCCGGCGGCATCGTCGGCAAGGTCATCAAGGTGGGCGAAGCCTATGTGACGCTGGAAGTCGCCAATGGCACGGAAATCGTCGTGCAAAAGGCCACGGTCGCCACCTTGCTGCCGAAAGGCACCGTCAAGGATCTGTAATTACCGCGGCAGGCCCGCAGCTTAGTCCTGCGGGCCGCGGCTTTGATGCCGTCATCGCCGTCATGCTACCGAACGCTGGAGCACCATGAATCGCTATCCAATCTGGAAGTACATCATCATCGTCATCGCGCTGCTGTTCGGCGTGCTGTATACCCTGCCTAACTTCTTTGGCGAATCGCCCGCGGTGCAGATCAGCAGCGGCAAGGCGACCCTGAAGCTGACTCCCGAAACTGCCGAAAGGGTGCAACAGTCGCTGGAAAAGGCCAATATCAAGACCACCGGCGTGGTGTATGACCAAAGCGGCGCACAGGGAACCGTGCGGGCGCGCTTCGCCGATACCGACACCCAGTTCAAGGCCAAGGCTTTCCTGGAAAAGGAATTGAACACGGACCCCAACGATCCGGCCTTCCTGATTTCCTTTAACCTCTTGCCGAATACCCCGCAATGGCTGCAAAGCCTGCGCGCCATGCCGATGTACCTTGGCCTGGACTTGCGCGGCGGCGTGCACTTCCTGATGCAGGTCGATACCAAGGCGGTCATGAACAAGCGCGTGCAGGGGATCCAGTCCAGCGTACGCAGCATCCTGCGTGACAAGAACGTGCGCCACGCCGGCATTTCCCGCAACGGCAACGTCATCGATGTGACTTTCCGCGATGCGCAAACCCGCAATCAGGCGCGCGACGTGCTGGCCGGGCAACTGCCGGAAGTCCTGCTGACCGATGCCGGCAGCGGCGACGAACTCAAATTGCAGGTAGCTCTGCGTCCGGAAGCCATCAAGACCACGATGGAAGACGGCTTGAAGCAAAATATCTCGACCCTGTCCAAGCGCGTCAACGAGCTGGGCGTGGCCGAGCCGGTGATCCAGCGCCAGGGCGCCGACCGTATCGTGGTCGAATTGCCGGGCGTGCAAGACGTCACCCGCGCCAAGGACATCATCGGCCGCACCGCCACCCTGGAAGTGCGCATGGTGGATGAATCGATTTCGCGCGGCACCGAGGAAACCGCCGCCGTGCCGTTCGGCTCCGAGCTGTTCAAGGTGGGTCGCGGCGCGCCGGTCATCCTGTACAAGGATCCGGTCATCACCGGCGACTACATTTCCAACGCGTCCGCCACCTTCGACCAGAACCATCAGCCTGCCGTGGCACTCGACCTGAATGGCGATGGCGGCCGCAAGATGCGCGAAGCCACCCGAAACAAGATCGGCAAGGATATGGCGATCGTGCTGTTTGAAAAGGGCAAGGGTGAAGTCCTGACCGTGGCGACCATCCGCGATGAACTGGGTTCGCGCTTCCAGATCACCGGCATGGGCAATTCCGAGGCGGCCAGCGACCTGGCCTTGCTGCTGCGCGCCGGTTCGCTCGCCGCGCCGATGGAAATCGTCGAGGAACGCACCATCGGTCCGCAACTGGGCGCCGACAATATTGAAAAAGGCTTCAATTCGGTGGTGTGGGGCTTTGTCGCGATTGCCGTGTTCATGGTGATCTACTATCACCTGTTCGGCTTTTTCAGCGTGCTGGCGCTGTCGATCAACCTGTTGCTGCTGATTGCGGTGTTGTCGTGGATGCAGGCGACCCTGACCTTGCCCGGCATGGCGGCGATCGCCTTCACGCTCGGTATGGCGATCGACGCCAACGTGCTGATCAACGAGCGTATCCGCGAAGAGCTGCGCGCCGGCGCTTCGCCGCAGTCGGCCATTGCCGCCGGCTTCGACCATGCCTGGGCGACGATTCTGGACTCCAACGTGACCACCATGATCGCCGGTCTGGCGCTGCTGATTTTCGGCTCGGGCGCGATCCGCGGCTTTGCGGTGGTGCACTGCCTGGGTATCCTGACCTCGATCTTCTCGTCGGTGTTCGTCATGCGCGGCATTACCAACTTCTGGTATGGACGCAAGAAGAAACTGACCAGCCTGTCGATCGGACAGGTATGGAAGCCGGAAGCTTAAGTTAAGCGGAAATTGAAAGGTTAATCATGGAATTATTCCGCATCAAAAAAGACATCCCCTTCATGCGTCATGCGTTGATTTTCAACGCGATCTCGATCCTGACCTTTGTCGCCGCCGTGTTTTTCCTGTTCCACAAGGGATTGCACCTGTCGATCGAGTTCACCGGCGGGACCGTGATGGAGGTTGCCTATTCCAAGCCGGCTGACCTGGATGCGATCCGCGCCAATATCAACCAGCAAGGGTACACGGACATCCAGGTGCAGAGCTTCGGCACGGCGCAGGATGTGATCATCCGCCTGCCGGCACAGAAGAACGTGAGCTCGGCGCAGGTCAGCGAGAAAGTGATGGGCGGCCTGAAAGCGCAGGACGACACGGTCCAGCTGCGCCGCGTCGAATTCGTCGGGCCGCAGGTGGGCGATGAGCTCACGCATGACGGCTTGCTGGCGCTGGCCATGGTGGTGGTCGGCATCGTGATTTACCTGGCGATCCGTTTCGAATGGAAGCTGGCCGTGGCGGCGATCATCGCCAACCTGCACGACGTGGTGATCATCCTCGGCTTCTTCGCCTTCTTCCAGTGGGAATTCTCGCTGACGGTGCTGGCGGCGGTGCTGGCGGTGCTGGGTTATTCGGTGAACGAATCGGTGGTGGTGTTCGACCGCGTGCGCGAAACCTTCCGTGACCGCCGCTTCGGCAAGCTGGCGACGCCGGAGGTGCTCAACCATGCGATTACCCGCACCATGTCGCGTACCATCATCACTCACGGCTCGACCCAGGCGATGGTGTTGTCGATGATGCTGTTCGGTGGTCCGACGCTGCATTACTTCTCGGTGGCGCTGACCATCGGTATCCTGTTCGGCATCTATTCCTCGGTGTTCGTTGCTGCCGCCATGGCGATGTGGCTGGGCGTCAAGCGTGAAGACTTGATGAAGCCAGTCAAGCCGAAGGATGAAACCGACGGTGCGGTGGTCTAAGACCAAGCGACTAACAGGCTAAAAAAGCCAAAATAAAAGCCGGCGCATGCGCCGGCTTTTTTCTTGCCCGCTGCTTTGCTGCGAGCGGATATTGCAGGTGAAGGAAGTGGGGTCAGCCTTTTTTATCAGTCATGGCGGCATCCAGGCTGGCTTTCAGGCGGCCCAGCTCGCGCTCCAGGGCGGCAAACTCTTCTTCCGTATAGTCGAGGAATGGCTGTTTGCAATGCTGCACGTGGCCGGGGAACACCTGCTCGAATTCGCGCTGGCCGTGCTCGGTCAATTGCACCAGGGTGCAGCGGCGGTCATCGGTTTGCGCCACGCGCCTGACCAGGCCGCGTTCTTCCAGGCGGTCGATCACGCCGGTAAGGGTCCCCTTGGTGATCAGGGTCCGCTCGCCAAGTTCGCGGAAAGTCATGCCTTCCGTATTGCCTAAAGTGGCGATGATGTCGAATTGCGAAGGCGTCAGCTTCGTGCGGCGCACGTCCGCGTTCGAGTATTGTTCGAAGGTCTGATAACACTGCGCCAGAAGACGGATACTGCGAAAGAATCGTTCTGCCATAAGAAGAATAAAAGGGCGCCGCTATCGCGCGCGCCCTGAAAAGAAATGAAACCGGCGCATATGGCCGGTTTGCGGATTAGTCAGCCTTCAGGGCTTCGACCTGGATGGCCAGCTTGACTTCCGGCGAGAAGCCCATCGGCACGCCATAGTTCAGGCCGAAGTCGGTGCGGTTGAAGGTTGCGCTGGCATCGGCGCCACACACTTCGCGCTTGAACATCGGGTGCTGGATGCACTTGAACTTGTTGATCGTCAGAGTCAGCGGCTTGGTCACGCCCAGCAGGGTGAATTCGCCTTCCGCTGCAACAGGCACGTCGCCATTGAACTTGATCGTGTTGCTCTTGAAGGTCGCAGTCGGGAATTTCTCGACATTGAAGATATCCTTGCTCTTGGCATGATCGTTCATCTTGGCGTGGCCGAAATCGATCGAGCTGGTGTCGATGGTGATATCGATGGTGCCGGTCTTGGCGGCGCGGTCGAGCGTCACGGTGCCGCTGGATTTGTTGAACTTGCCGCGCCAGGTGGAAATGCCCATGTGGTCGGCTTCGAAGCTCGGGTAAGTGTGATTCGGCTCAATGTTGTAGGTGGTAGGAGCGGCGATTGCCGAGACCGATGCGAGGGCCAGTGCTGCTGCGGCGAGGGTTTTGAGTTGCATGCTGTAATCCTTTTGTTAACGGGTTGCTGAAAGTACTTGGAGTTGTCTGCAGATTTGCTGCTATTGCGCCGTCACGACGCGAAACTTGATGGTGACTTCATCGGCGACCATGCTGGTGTCTTTCCAATCGCCTTCGCCGATGTTGAAAGCCAGGCGCTTGATCGGCAGGGAGCCTTCGAACACCTGCGCGGCGCCTTCCTTCTTCAGGGTCAGGGGGAAGGCCACGTCTGCCGTCTTGCCCTTGATGGTCAGCTTGCCTGCGACATCATATTTGCCGCCGGCAGCAGGCTTGATGCCGGTGGAGACGAAGGTCGCCTTGGGATACTGGGCGGCGTTGAACCACTCTTTCTTCATGACTTCGCTGTTGAATTCCGCGCTGCCGAGATCGAAGCTGGCGACGTCGATATCGATGGTGGCCTTGGATGCTTCCGGCTTGGCGGCGTTGAAGTCGATCTGGGCATTGAATTTCTTGAATTTGCCTTCCACCGGCACGCCCATCTGCTTGGAAACGGCAGTCACGCTGCTCTTGGCGGTGTCGACTTTCAATGCCGCCCAGGCCAGGCCCGACAATGCCAGGCAAAGCACGGCCGTGCCGCCGGTATGGAAAAGCTTACGAAGTGTCATGATGAGTCCTTTCTGATGTGGGGGCGAATAAGGGTATGGACAGCTTACGGCAGCATGCGCTTGAGCACGCCGTCGCGGTCGATGAACTGGTGCTTCAATGCGGCGGCCACGTGCAGGATGACTGCTGCCAGCAAGCCCATGTTGAGCCAGTAGTGCACAGCCTTCAGCACCGGCTTCAGTTCCGGGTTGGGATCGATCAGCACCGGCAGCGGCAACACGCCAAGATACACCACCGGCACACCGGCAGAGAGGCTATAGAAATAGCCGGATAGCGGAATGGCGAACATCAGGATATACAGCAAGCCATGCAGCGCTTCAGCCGCCTTGATTTGCCAGGCTGGCATGAGTCCGGCAGGCAAGGCGGGCGCGCGATGCGTCAGGCGCCACAGCAAGCGGAGGGCGGCAAGGCCGAGCACGGTCACGCCAAGCCATTTATGCCACGAAAAATACTTCAGCTTGGTCGGCGTCAGGCCGGGAATATCCGTCATGGTCATGCCCAGCGCAAATGCCGCCACGATCAGCAAGGCGATGAGCCAGTGCAGGGCGACTGCTGTCTTGGTATATTTTTCCATGTGTTTTTAGAAATTTGTACTGATTCAATTAGTTCGAACTAGGACTAATATAGCAAAAAAATGGCAAGTGTGTTTGCCGCCCCAATAATTGCGGTAAACACACTTGCGATGAAGAAGCGTCAGATCTTGCGTGCCAGCTCAGCAGCAATGCCGATGTAGTTGGCCGGTGTCATCGCCAGCAACTGGTCCTTGGCAGTCTGCGGAATCGCCAGACCATTGATGAACTCTCGCAGCGCATCTTTGGAAATGCCCTTGCCGCGGGTGAGTTCCTTCAATTGCTCGTACGGATTTTCGATGCCGTAGCGGCGCATTACGGTCTGGACCGGCTCGGCCAGCACTTCCCAGGTAGCGTCGAGGTCTTCGGCCAGGCGTGCCGGGTTGACTTCCAGCTTGTTCAAGCCGCGCAGGCAGCTGTCGTAAGCCAGCAGGGTATAGCCGAAACCGACGCCGATATTGCGCAGCACGGTCGAGTCGGTCAGGTCGCGCTGCCAGCGCGATACCGGCAGCTTTTCCGCCAGGTGCTTGAGGACGGCGTTGGCCATGCCGAGGTTGCCTTCGGAATTCTCGAAGTCGATCGGATTGACCTTGTGCGGCATGGTGGATGAACCGATTTCGCCAGCCTTGGTGCGTTGCTTGAAGTAGCCCAGCGAGATATAGCCCCAGATGTCGCGATTCAGGTCGAGCAGGATGGTGTTGGCGCGCGCCACGGCGTCGAACAGCTCAGCCATGTAATCGTGCGGCTCGATCTGGATGGTGTACGGGTTGAAGGTCAGGCCCAGGCGCTGCTCGATGACATTCTTGGAGAACGCCGGCCAGTCGAATTCCGGATAAGCCGACAGGTGGGCATTGTAGTTGCCGACTGCGCCATTCATCTTACCGAGGATTTGCACATTGGCGACGCGCTCGATGGCGCGCTGCAGGCGGGCCACCACGTTGGCGATTTCCTTGCCGAGCGTGGTCGGGCTGGCAGGTTGGCCATGGGTGCGCGACAGCATCGGCAATTCGGCGTTGTCATGCGCGATCTCGGTCAGCTTGGCGACAAGCGCCTGCAACGCCGGCACCATGACATTGTCACGCGCGGCCTTGAGCATCATGCCGTGCGAGGTGTTGTTGATATCTTCCGAGGTGCAGGCGAAGTGGATGAATTCGGATGCGGCGACAAGCTCTGGCACATCCTTGACCTTTTCCTTCAACCAGTATTCGACGGCTTTGACGTCATGGTTGGTGACGGCTTCGATTTCCTTGATGCGGGCAGCGTCAGCTTCATTGAATTCAGCAGCCAGCTTGTCCAGCAGCGCATTGGCGGCCGGCGAGAAGGGCTTGATCTCGGCAAAGCCGGCATTAGACAGAGCTTGCAGCCAGGCGATTTCGACTTTGACGCGATGGTGCATGAAGCCGGCTTCGGACAGGATCGGGCGCAGCTTGTCGGTTTTGGCGGCGTAGCGGCCGTCGAGCGGAGAGAGGGCGGAAAGCGCGGAGAGTGACATGGCGGAATTGCTGATATGAAGATAAGAATCCGCCATTTTACCATCCGTTGCGCCCATCAAATCGCGTGCCAAATCGCTTGCCGTCACGGATTTCATTCCCTCCCCGGTAGCGGCACTGATGGCACCTATGGGAGAACGTAAAAGGAGGGCAAGGTAAAACAGCAGGGCTACGGTGCCTAATCCGCAAGGCGCCAGTGTTATAATCTGCGCCCGAATTAACCTATGCGATTGCCATGAAATTGATCGGTTCCCTCGCCAGTCCCTATGTGCGCAAAGTGCGCGTGGTCATGGCGGAAAAGAAGCTGGACTACGAATTCATTCTTGAAAACGTCTGGAGCGCCGATACCGCGATCCAGCAATCGAACCCGCTCGGCAAGGTGCCTTGCCTGGTGATGGAAGACGGCGGCGCCATGTTCGATTCGCGCGTGATCGTCGAATACCTGGATACCATGTCGCCCGTCGGCAAACTGCTTTCCGGCCAAGGTCGCGAACGCGCCGAAATCAAATGCTGGGAAGCGCTGGCCGATGGCGTGCTGGATGCCGCCGTCCTGGTTCGCCTGGAGCGCACGCAGCGTCCCGAAGCGCAGCAAAGCCCGGCTTGGATCGAGCGCCAGTGGGGCAAGGTGAATGCCGGACTGAAAGCCATGTCGGCAGGACTTGGCGACAAGCCTTATTGCGCCGGCAATCACTACACGCTGGCGGATGTCGCGGTCGGCTGTGCGCTGGACTGGCTGAGCTTCCGTTTCCCGGCATTGCAATGGCGCGAGGAGTATCCGAATCTCGCCCGTCACCTCGACAAGCTGTCGGAACGTCCATCGTTCAAAGACACGGTGCCGCAGCTTTGATCAGGTGAGCATGCGGCCGGTATGCATGCCGGGGCAATAAAAAACGGGGCCGAGTGCCCCGTTTTTTCATGTCCGCCAAACCGGTTTATTCATCCATTTGCGATTGCAGGTAATTCTGCAAGCCGACCTTGTTGATCAGATCGAGTTGCGTTTCCAGCCACTCGATATGTTCTTCCGTATCTTCCAGGATTTCGCGCAGGATTTCGCGCGACACATAGTCGCCCGCGGCTTCGCATGCCTTGATGCCGTCTCTTACCGTCGCTTGCGCTGCCTGTTCCAGCTTCAAATCGCATTCCAGCATTTCCGGCGTCGATTCGCCGATCATCAGCTTGTTGAGCGCCTGTAGGTTGGGCAAGCCATCCAGCATCAAAATGCGATTGATGAGATTGTCGGCATGCTTCATCTCGCCAATCGATTCGTCGTATTCCTTTTTGCCGAGCTTGGTAAAGCCCCAGTGACGGTACATGCGCGCATGCAGGAAGTACTGGTTGATCGCTGTTAATTCATTGGTCAGCTGCGCATTGAGCAGCCTGATGATGTTGGGATCGCCTTTCATGTTCGCCTCGGCTCGATGGAAAATTAATTTTGGAGTGCAAGGATGATAACGCAAACCGACCCAGGCTTGTTGCGGCGTTTGGAAGAATGGCGGGACAAGATGGTAAAAGCAAAGCGGGAGAACAAAGTCTCCCGCGCAAGTGCTTGACTAGAAGCCGCCCTGAGAATCCAGGCGCAAATGAGGACTATTTCGATTCCGGGTCGGTAATGAAGCCAAGCTTGGTCAGCCCGCCCGATTGTGCCGCCGCCATCACTTGCATCACTGTCTCGTATTGCGTGGTGCGCTCGGCGCGCAAGTGCAATTCCGGCTGCGGCGTATGCTTTGCCGCTTCGGTGATGCGCAGCTTCAGCTGCTCCATGTCGATCTCGTCGGTATTCCAGAAGATCTTGCCCTGCGCATCGATCGACAGATTGATGTTGTCCGGCTTGCTCTGGTTCGGCTCGTTAGTCGCATGCGGCAGATCGATCTTCACCGTATGGTTGATAACCGGGATGGTGATGATGAAAATGATCAGCAGCACCAGCATCACGTCGACCAGCGGCGTGGTATTGATCTCCGGGTTGAAATCGTCGTCGTTATCCGACAAAGAACCCATTGCCATTATGCGGCTCCCACGACGGCCAGCTTGCCGCTATCGCGACCGGCACTGGCACGCGCACCGGTGACGAAGAGGGCATGCAGGTCGAAGCCGAACTTGTTCAGGCGCGCCGTGACATTCTTGTTGCCGCGTACCAGCGCGTTGTAGCCGAACGATGCGGGAATTGCCACCGCCAGGCCTAGTGCAGTCATGATCAGTGCTTCGCCAACCGGGCCGGCGACCTGGTCGATGCTGGCTTGACCGGACGAACCGATCGCGACCAGTGCGTGATAGATACCCCAGACGGTGCCGAACAGGCCGACGAATGGCGCGCTCGACGCGACCGATGCCAGTACCGCCATGCCGGTTTGCAGGCGTGCGGTGATTTCATCGACGGCTTGGCGCAGCGATAGCGTGACCCAGTCGCTGACCGACAATTCATCGTGCAGGTGCCCCTGGTGCGCGCTGTGGTGCTTCATGGCGCTGACGCCGGCTTGCGCCAGTGAGGCAAACGGATTGTTGCTGCCCAGTGCGGCCAAGCCTTCCTCCACCGTCGTGGCATCCCAGAATTCATGGCCGGCAGCTTTGGCGGCGCGGCGGTATTGCCACAGCTGAATCGCCTTGGTGACGATGACGTACCAGGAAGCGATCGACATGGCGATCAGCAGGAAAGCGACTCCCTTGGTGATCAAGTCGCCTTGCTGCCACAGGTTTTGCAGTCCGTATGGGCTTGCTTGCATGATGAGTCCTTATTTATCTATCTAATTGAAAGCTTATTGGCACATTTACCCGATAAGGTATTGGCCCGCCATTTTCCGTGTAAGGCTTGAAGACTGCGCGCAGGACGGCTTGACGTGCGGCTTCATCCAGGCGCGGCACGCCAGATGATTTATGAATGTCGGCTTGCTCGGCGCGGCCACGTTCGTTCACCAGGACGCGCAGCGTGACCGTGCCTTCTTCGCCCAGGCGTCGTGACACTGCCGGATAGACCGGGCTGGGCGGTTGAATGTATTCGACGCCGCTGGTGACCAGCTTGGGTTGGGCTGGCCCGGGCGGCCCGGCAGGCGCGCCCGCCGCAGCGGCAGCGTTAGGAGCCGGTGCGGCCGCTGCCGCCTGTGCGGGAGGCGATGCCGGAGCGGGGGCTGGCGCCGGGGCTGTTTCGGCGGGCTTGCTGATCGATTTTGGCGTGGGTTCCGGTGTCGGTTCGGCTTTCGGCGTTTCCTTCACCTGTTTCTTGGGTTGCGGCTTATGCCGCTCAGGCTTGGGCTCTGCTTGCGGCTTGACAGGTTCGGGTTGCGGAGCCGGCGCTGCGGCCGTGGGTGCCGGCGCCGACTGGGCCGCGATCAGGGTAGCGACGATTTCGCGCGGCTCAGCCCGGCTGACGGGTTTGCTCAAGCCGTTTTGCAAGGCAAAGAAAGCGGCGACGTGCAGCAGGATCACCAGGCCGAGCGGGCCTAATTGCTGAAAGAGATGCGACTGTTGGCTGGTGCCTTGGCTGGTCATTTGAGGGATGGGCTGGTGTTCGATGGTGGTTGGCGAACAGACAACCGCCAGGAGGCAATGGTAGCGGAGGAGGCAAGAAGCGCCATGATCTGGAATAGACTGTGCGGCGCTCAGGCCGCCATGGCTTGCAAGGAGAAGGGCAGGATCGAGACGGTTTCCTGGCATTCGCGCAATACTTGCTTGGCGCAGGAATGGCATTTGCCGCAACAGGTTCCGACATCGAGGTGTTTGCGCAAGTCTGCCAATGTCGTCATGCCTTCTTCGGCAGCCTGGCGGATTTTACGGTCGGATACGTTGTTGCAGACACAGACAATCATTGCTACACCCATTAAGCCAAATTGTGAATTGATTGTAAATGATAACAATTCTTATTTAGATTATGGGGTAAGTCATGGAAATATGCAAGCAATTCGATCCGGGCCAATGTCAGCCGGAGTCCCGATGGGCTTTTCAAACGAGCTTTTTACCGAAGTAACCCAGCTGCAGGCTGCCGGCAATGCGTTGTGCCACCAATAAAACTTCTTCAGCCTGCGCGCCAGCGTAGAGGGTCGTGACCGTTTCATGAAACAAGGCGAGCCAGCGGACGAAATGTTCTTTTTCGATACCATGCAAGGCCATATGCTTGCCAAACACATTGCCCTGGAAGGTGCCGCTGCCAAGCAGCACGGTCGACCAGAATTCCACCATGCGCGGTAAATGCACATCCCAGCCATGCGGCAAAGCCTCATCGAACACCGGCCCCAGCACGTCGTCGCGACGCACGCGATCATAGAAGCCGTGGACCATGCGGTGGATATTGTCGGGAGTGAATGCAGTTTCCATGCTTGATGACCCTCATTGATTCAGGCAGCGGCGGCATATCGTGACTCCACCGCTGCCAGGCTTGGATGGCGGCGAAAGGGATCAGCTCAAGTGATCCAGCATCTCGGGGCCAAACACTTCACGATGCAGGCGGACTACCGGCACGCCGGCGGCAAGCAGCGCACTCCATTGCTCGCGCATGAAGCCCAAAGGACCGCACAGATAGACATTCGTTTCCATGCGTGGCCAGGATGGCAGGCGCGCCACCTCCATGCGGCCGGCAAGAATCTCGTCAGTATCGGCAGCCAGCGATTCATGGAAGCTGATAACTTGCAGGTTCGGCATGGCAGCCTTAGCGGCGGCGATGTCAGCCTGGTGAGCGTGATGCGCTTCATCACGCGCGGCGTGGCCGAAAATCACATGCCGACGCGGATTGGCGCGCACGATGTGATTCAGCACCGCGACCATGGGCGTGATGCCGATGCCGGCGGATAGCAACACGACCGGCTCGTCCGAATCGGCATCAGGAGTGAAGTCGCCGAAGGGGTGCGTAACCCGGAGCAAGTCGCCTGCCTTGACGTGATCATGCAGCCAGTTCGATACGGCACCGGCAGGAATTTGTGAGTTTGCTGCTTCACGCTTGACCGAAATCCGCAGATGCGGCGCCAGCGGCGAATCGGACAGGCTGTATTGCCGCAACTGGCGACGACCATCGGCGAAATCGACCGCGACGCTGACGTACTGGCCAGGCTTGAAGGCAGGCAGCGCCTTGCCATCGATAGCTTCCAGCGTGTACGACATGACATCTTCGCTTTGACGCGTCACGGCCGCCACGCGCATGGCGCGCAATTCGCCTGCCTCGGTAGCCGCTTGCCGATACAGTTCCTTTTCGGCTGCGATGAGCGCGCTGGCCAGCTCGCCGTAGGCTTCTTCCCAAGCCGCCAACAGAGCAGGAGTAGCGGCGTCGCCCAGGGTTTCCTGGATGGCGCCAAGCAGATGACGGCCGACGATCGGGTAATGCTCGGCACGAATGCCGACCGAGGCATGCTTGTGGACGATGCGCTGCACGACCGGTTGCAGGGCCTGGGCATTGTCGATATTGGCGGCATAGGCAAACACGGCCGCTGCCAGGGATTGTTGTTGGACGCCGCTGGCCTGATTTCCCATGTTGAACAGATTGGTCAATTCAGGATGAGCGGCAAACATGTTGCGATAAAAAGTGCGGGTGATCGCAAGGCCGTGTTCGCGCAGTACAGGCACGCTGGCATCGATATACGGGCGGGCAGCAGGGGATACCATAATTTCTCCAATTAATGCATTTTAAATGCAACTTTAAAAACGAAATTCACCAGCTCGACGATGAGGTGGGAAACACCTCATTCATCTTCATAAGTTCATGCGCACTCGTGGCAAGACGTTGACGTCAGCCGCTGCATGAACTTGCGGTGTCGTTGCGCGATGCAAGCGGCAGTCAGAACACAGCCGGCCCGGACGCGAGCAATCAAACGCAAGATTCAATAGCGACAAAGCGCCCGCAAATCAAGGCATCCGCGCTGATGATTCCTGATTGTATCAAACATGCTTATAAAATGCATGTTTATTGCAATGCGCCTAGCCGGAAAGGCGCATTGCTAAAAGACTTAACGGTTGATGATGCCGCCGCCCAGGCAGACATCGCCCTGGTACAGGACTGCGGATTGTCCGGGTGTGACAGCCCATTGCGGCGTCGGAAAGGATAGCGAGAAGCCATCCTTTCCGCTGGCTTGGAAATCGCACGGCACATCGGCCTGGCGGTAACGGGTTTTCGCCGACAGCATGCCTGATGCCGGCGGGGGGCCGGCAATCCAGCTGGCCTGGCCCGCTTCCAGCGCGGACGACAGGAGCCAGGGATGGTCATGTCCCTGCACGACATGCAGGACATTGTTTTCGACATCCTTGCGCGCCACATACCACGGGTCGCTGTCGCCTTCGGCATTCTTGTGTTTTTTCGAGCCGCCGATACCGATGCCCTTGCGCTGGCCCAGCGTATAGAAGGACAAACCGACATGTTCGCCGACGACATCGCCTTCCGGCGTCATCATGGGGCCGGGCTTGTACGACAGATAGCGATTCAAAAATTCACGGAAGGGCCTTTCGCCGATGAAGCAGATGCCGGTGGAATCCTTCTTGGTCGCATTCGGCAATCCGATCTTTTCAGCAATCTGGCGCACTTCCGTCTTGTGGATTTCCCCGAGCGGAAAGAGCGTCTTCGACAACTGCGCCTGGTTTAGGCGGTGCAGGAAGTAACTCTGGTCCTTGCTGGCATCGACTGCCTTGAGCAACTGGAACTGGCCGGCATCAGGCCCGGACGTCACTTGCCGCACGCGCGCGTAATGACCGGTAGCGATCAGGTCGGCGCCGAGATGCATGGCGTGGTCGAGAAAGGCCTTGAACTTGATCTCGGCATTGCACAGCACATCCGGGTTGGGCGTGCGGCCAGCCTGGTATTCGCGCAGGAATTCGGCGAACACGCGTTCCTTGTATTCGGCGGCGAAATTGACCGCCTCGATATCGACACCCACCACGTCCGCGACGCTGGCTGCATCGATCCAATCCTGGCGGCTCGAACAATATTCTGAATCGTCATCGTCTTCCCAATTTTTCATGAACAAGCCGATGACTTCATACCCTTGCTGCTTCAGCAGCCAGGCGGAAACGGAAGAATCCACGCCGCCCGACATGCCGATTACTACTCTTTTAACCATGTTATTTAACCAGTAAACGCGCCGATTGCCGTCGGGTGAGTGTACAACAACGACAATGGTGCGCGCTTGCCCTGCAGGTAATCGTCCACGCATTGCATCACCAGCGGGCTGCGATGCTTTTCGCGGCAGGCCAGCATTTCGTCGTAAGTCATCCAGACCGCGCGCAGAATGCCGACATCCAGCGGCAGGTCATGTTTGGCGCCGACTTCACCGCAGAAGGCGAAACGCAGGTAGGTCACTTCCTTGCCGGTGCGCGAAGAGAGATAGCGCGACATGTAGATGCCGACCAGCGCAGTCGGTTCGAAATCATGGGCGGATTCTTCCAGCGTTTCGCGCGTGACCGCATGCGCCAGCGTTTCTCCCGGATCCAGGTGGCCGGCAGGCTGATTGAAGCGGATACCGTCGCTGGTCTCTTCTTCCACCAGTAAAAAGCGGCCTTCCCGCTCGATAATGGCTGCGACCGTGACGGACGGTTTCCAGGTATGTGAAGTTGAACTCATAGTATTCGTAGCCTTAGGACCCAGATTGATCAGGTTGGCATCAGGCGAAAGCGAGGCAGGAAGAAAGGGAGGCATTTTACCGTGTCAGCGAAATCGTTATTCAAGTCAATTGTTACTAGAGCAGTGGACTAGCACCATAAATATATGGTTCCAAGAAACATTCCCACTATTGCAATTAATTGACGGGAAACAATCTTTCTACGGAAAGAATGACATTCTTGTTAAAGTAAAAACCACTTTGGCTATCACATATAATTCCTACAATTAACGTTTCTTGTGAGAAATTAAATGCGGTGTAGTGGAGCTGCTTTGTGGCCTTGGCTACTGCTGCGCTCTACTACAATGCAGATTGCGTGTAAGATTCACTGTTTCCGAGTTTTTTCGGGAAAATCTTGAAATCCGGCTTAACTGCCGAGATCAGCGCGGATGCACCAGGTATTCGTATTCATTTTCCATTGTCGCCAGCGGCGCTGGGCAATGGTAGCAACATGCAGTAAGGCAGTCAGGAGTAGTTAATGCAACGTATTATGTTACGCGCGAAGATTCATCGCGCTACTGTTACCCAGTGCGACCTGAATTATGAAGGTTCCTGTGGGATCGATGAGGATTTGCTGGAAGCGGCGGATATCAAGCCGTTTGAGAAAATCGAGCTTTACAACGTCAACAATGGCGAGCGTTTCTCCACTTACGCTATCAAGGGCAAGCGCGGTACCGGTGAGATTTCGCTGAATGGCGCGGCAGCCCGCCTGGCGCATCTGGGCGACCTGCTGATCATCTGCACTTATGCACCGATGTCGGATGAGGAAATCGCGACTTATCAGCAAAAAATCGTTTTTGTCGACGACAACAACAAAATCACTGGCTTGAAAAAATAAGCCAGATCGCGGCAATGCCTTAAAGCCGCATGCACTAAAAAATAAATTCGATCCCGCTGCGCTCGCAAGGGCGCCGCGGGATCACTACCTTTAAGGGCCAATTCGGCAGCATGCCGGATGGTGCAAAAAATTAAAATGAACCAGGAGGAAGTGTATGGCTTTAGTGATTGGTATTCCCCGGGAAACCTATCCCGAGGAAAAGCGTGTGGCAACCGTGCCCGAAGTGGTGGAAAAGCTCATCAAGCTGGGCTTTGCCGTCACCGTCGAGTCCGGCGCGGGCGATGCAGCTAACTTCAGCGACGACAGCTATCGTGCTGCCGGCGCGCAGATCGCCGAGAGCGCCGCTCAAGTCTGGGCGACGGCCGATATCATGTTCAAGGTGCGCGCGCCGAATGCGCAGGAATTGGCGCAGATCCGCGAAGGCACTACGCTGATTTCCTTCATCTGGCCGGCCCAGAATCCGGAACTGATGCAGCAGCTCGCCGCGAAGAAGGTGACCGTGCTGGCGATCGATGCGCTGCCGCGCCAGCTTTCGCGCGCGCAGAAGATGGATGCGTTGACTTCCATGGCCGGCATCAGCGGCTACCGCGCCGTCATCGAAGCCGCCAATGCCTTCGGCCGCTTCTTCAATGGTCAGATTACTGCCGCCGGCAAGATCCCGCCGGCCAAGGTCTTCATCGCCGGCGCCGGCGTGGCCGGCCTGGCTGCCATCGGCACCGCCGCCAACCTCGGCGCGATCGTGCGCGCCAACGACACCCGTCCGGAAGTGGCCGATCAGGTCAAATCGCTGGGCGGCGAGTTCGTCAAAGTCGATTATGAGGAAGAAGGTTCCGGCGGCGGCGGTTACGCCAAAGTCATGTCGGAAGGCTTCCAGCAAGCGCAGCGCGAGATGTATGCCAAGCAGGCCAGGGAAGCGGACATCATCATCACCACCGCCCTGATCCCTGGCAAGCCAGCGCCGAAACTCATCACCGCCGAGATGGTGCAATCGATGAAGCCGGGCAGCGTGATCGTCGACATGGCTGGCGAGCAGGGCGGCAATTGCGAATTGACCGTGCCGGGCGAGGCCGTGGTCAGGCATGGCGTGACCATCATTGGTTATACCGATCTGCCGAGCCGTCTGGCCAAGCAATCGAGCACGCTGTACGCCAGCAATCTGTTGCGCCTGACCGAAGAACTGTGCAAGACCAAGGATGGCAATATCAACGTCAACATGGACGACGATGCCATTCGCGGGCTAACCGTCATCAAGAATGGCGAAATCACCTGGCCGGCACCGCCGATCAAGATGCCGGCGCCCGCGCCGGTAGCCGCCAAGCCGGCCGTCGCGCCGCCGCCGAAAGCGCCGGCACATGGTGCGCCAAGTGAACCGATGTCGGGAACACGCCTTGCTGTCCTTTTCGGCATTGCCGCCGCATTGTTCTGGCTGGTGGGCGCCTATGCGCCAGCGGCTTTCATCGGCCACTTCACCGTCTTCGTGCTGGCCTGCTTCATCGGTTACATGGTGGTGTGGAACGTCACGCCAGCCTTGCACACGCCGCTGATGAGCGTGACCAATGCGATCTCCAGCATCATCGCCATCGGCGCGCTGGTGCAGGTGGCGCCGCCGCTTGCCGCAGGCGCCGAGCGTCCGGACGACTGGATCCGCTGGCTGGCCGTGATCGGCATCGTGCTCACCGCGATCAACATGTTCGGCGGTTTCGCCGTGACCCGCCGCATGCTGGCGATGTTCCGCAAATAATTATTAGAAAGGCACAAAGAAAATGTCAGAAAGCCTCACTATCGTTGCCTATCTGGGCGCGGCGATCCTGTTCATCCTCAGCCTCGGCGGCTTGTCCAATCCGGAAACCGCGCGTCGCGGCAACTTCTATGGCGTCATCGGCATGGCGATCGCCGTGCTGGCCACGGTGCTGGGTCCGCGCGTGGCGGCTGCCGGTATCCCCTGGATCGTCGGCGCCATGGTGGTCGGCGGCGGCATCGGCCTGTATGCCGCGCGCGTCGTGAAGATGACGCAGATGCCGGAACTGGTAGCGCTGATGCACAGCCTGGTCGGCCTCGCCGCCGCGCTGGTCGGTTACGCCAGCTATATCGATCCGGCCGCCGCGGCGCATTTCACCGGCGCGGAAAAGACCATCCACGACATCGAAATCTATGTCGGCATCCTGATCGGCGTGGTGACTTTCTCCGGGTCGCTGGTTGCCTTCGGCAAGCTGTCCGGCAAGATCGGCGGCAAGCCGCTGCTGCTGCCGGGGCGTCACCTGCTCAACCTGATCGGTCTTTTGGTGGTCATCTATTTCGGTGTGCAATTCGTGCGCGCCGAGTCGATGGATGCAGGCGTGACGCCGCTGATCGTCATGACCGTGATCGCCTTCCTGTTCGGACTCCACATGGTGATGGCGATCGGTGGCGCCGACATGCCGGTGGTGGTGTCGATGCTCAACAGCTATTCCGGCTGGGCGGCGGCGGCGACCGGCTTCATGCTGTCGAATGACTTGTTGATCGTGACTGGTGCGCTGGTCGGCTCCAGCGGTGCGATCCTGTCCTATATCATGTGCCGCGCGATGAACCGCAACTTCATCAGCGTGATTGCCGGCGGCTTCGGTTCCGGCGCAGGCAAGACCGCCGCTGCCAAGGGCGAGGCGCAACCAGCCGGCGAAGTGGTGGCGGTGACTGCGGCTGAAACCGCCGAGCTGCTGCGCGAAGCCAAGAATGTCATCATCGTGCCGGGTTACGGCATGGCGGTGGCGCAGGCCCAGCATATCGTCAACGAAATCACCCAGATCCTGCGCGAGAAGGGCGTCAACGTGCGCTTCGGCATTCACCCGGTAGCGGGCCGTATGCCGGGTCACATGAACGTGCTGCTGGCCGAGGCCAAGGTGCCGTATGACATCGTGATGGAAATGGACGAGATCAATGAAGACTTCCCGGACACCGACGTGGCGATGGTGATCGGCGCTAACGATATCGTCAATCCATCGGCGATGGAAGATCCGGGCAGTCCGATCGCCGGCATGCCGGTGCTGGAAGTGTGGAAGGCCAAGACATCGATCGTCATGAAGCGCAGCATGGCTTCCGGCTATGCGGGGGTGGACAATCCGCTCTTCTACAAGGATAACAATCGCATGCTGTTTGGCGATGCCAAGAAGATGCTGGAAGAAGTGTTGGTGGCGTTGAAGACGGCTTGATGCCTTAAGCCGGATTCAAACAAAAACCGCGTGCCTGTCGCGCGGTTTTTTTATGGGAAGAGAAAATTGACCATGAATGACAACGGCAATTCAGGTTGCGAAGCGTTTGCATGGACTTTGGCTTGAAAGTGCCAGTATCATGCTTCTTATTCAACATTTGGCTCCAACAAGCATTACTGTGAAAATTCGCTCGATTTTCTAATCCTCCCAATTTCTCGCGATCTTGAAGCTGCCTACCTCCTGCTCCTTGCCACCCTGGTGTCGTTTGCTGGCTGGTGTGTTCCTCTACCTGGTATGGCCAGCCTTGTTGCATGCCGCTCCTCAGGATTTGCCGGGACAATGGTTTGAGGCGCCGTCAGGATGGACGTACCAGCTGCAGAATGACCTTGGCCGGAGCGGGCTCGCTCCCGTTTCGCGATTGGCACCGACAGGGGGCAACTTCTGGCACCAGGCGAATTTCACTGTGAAACAAGATGGCCGATACGTGCTGGACATGAAAAATTCCAGCCTGATCGGGCGTTTCCAGCATTGGATCTTCGACGCACAAGGCCGGCTTATCAAGACGCTGTCCGGCGGCATTCAGAGCGCGGAGCAGAACCCGTTCTTTCTGCGGCATGGGCGTGAACTGGATCTGGCAGCGGGAAGCTACCGGATCGTGACCCAGCTTGATTCCCCGATGTTTTTGGCCCAGGCCGAACCTTATCTCGATGCGCTGGACGATTACCGCCAGGGGATCAAGCCCGGCAATGCCGTGGTGCTGATCGGCCTCGGCATCTTCGTCGGCCTGGGATTTTATTACGCTGCGCTGGCCGCTGCGCGCCGGCGCATGGCAGAGCGGATGTATGCCTTGTTCATCCTGGGTAACCTGCTCTGGAATGGCACGTGCCTGCTGGTTTTCTCGGATTTGCTGGGCTGGCGCGGCTTTTACCTGGGCGGTTTTGCCATCCTGGTTTCCAATTGCGCTTATATCCTGTTCGTCATGGCGCTGCTGGAGATCCGCATCGATAACCATGGGCGGCTGTATCGTGCCGGCCAGGGTGTACTGGCATTGATGATGCTCGCCATCGTGACGGCTATCGCCAAGCCCAACTGGTCGCTGGAGCTCGATCGCTATGGCGTTGGACTGTTTATCACGTACGGTCTTGTCGCTGGGGGCGTATGTGCCCGCTCAGGCAACCGCTCGGCACGCCGTTACCTGGTGGCGATCGTGACATTTTTCATTCTTGGCGCAGCGGCCATTTCACTGGCAAAGCTGGATAGCTACACGATCACCATCGAGCATGTCGGTCTGGTGGCGGTGGCAGTCGAAGTGATCTTGCTGGCGCTGGTTCTGTCATATCAATTCGCGCAACTCCACCGTGAACGAGAAGCAGCCATGGAAAGCGCGCGCAAGCACTTCGCACAGGCGCATACCGATGCCCTGACCGGCTTGCCGAATCGCTTTCATCTCGATCTCAGCCTGGAAAAACTGCCCGATGGCGGCAGCCTTACCATCATCGACCTGGATGGCTTGAAGCACTATAACGATACCTTCGGCCATGCACGCGGCGATGCTTTGCTGTGTGGCTTTGCTGCCGAGTTGCAGCGCCGTCTTGGGCAAAAAGCTTTGCTCCATCGAATGGGCGGCGACGAGTTTGCCATTACTTGTGAATGCGGCGACCTCGCTTGGATGGAGAAGATGCTGGACGAGGCCCTGGAGACATTGCGCCGGCAGGATTTCGGCTGCGTCGGCGCCAGTTTCGGATCCGCTCACTTGTCTGAAGTCCCGGAGCGCCAGGCATTGAAACATCTGGCGGATAAACGGATGTATCAGAGAAAACACGCTGCGAAGTGAGCAGCGTGCGATTGCCATGGCAGCTTGGCTGACAATTCAGCCCTGTTCCGAGCTGTAGAGACACTAACCATGAAATTAAAAATTGCCTAGTCGGCGGCTTTCTATTTCAGCGCCAGCCAAACATCATTTGTTCGGCAAGCAGTTTTTTCGCCGGCCTGACACTGTCGAAAATCCCCAGAGACAGGCCCAGCAGAGATTGGGAGAGGCTCCCTTGCGGCGCACTGGCGAAGATGCGTGCCATTACATCCGTCAGGCGGATCGTGACGTTGCGGTCAGCCTGCTGTTGTTCCGCAAACCGGGCTAGCATGGCAGATGATGCTTCCTGCGCCAGCAGTCGCGCCAGCACAGTGGCGTCGCGCAGGCCCAGGTTCAGTCCCTGGCCGGCGACCGGATGCAAGGTTTGTGCAGCATTGCCGATGGCTACAGTGCGGGAAGACGCGGGCGGATGAGCATTCAAACCCAGAGGAAAGGTATTGCGCTGCGAAACGTGGGTGAAGTGCCCCAGGCGACTGCCGAAAACTTCGCCCAATGCATCCAGAAAGCTGGCATCCGGCAGCCCGAGTAGCTGCTCCGTGCTGGCCGGGGTCGCGCACCATACCAGCGCATAGCCGTCGTCTTGCGGCAGCAGCGCCAGCGGTCCTTCATCGGTGAAACGCTCATAGGCGCGATGCGCAATCGGCGCGCTGGTTTTGACGTGGGCGATGATGGCGATCTGGCCATAGTCGCGGCGCAGTGACCGGGCCGTTTGCGTGCCGTAGACGCCGCCCTCTGCCTGCACGAGAATGCGCGAAAAAATCCGCGTGCCATTTTCCAGTTCAATCTCCACGCCATCCTCTGTTTCATCGATGGCATTGGCATGAACCGGCCGAATTACCTGTACTCCAGCCGTGTAAGCGGCATCCGAAAGCGCCGCGACTATATGGCCATAACGGGTGACATAGCCCAGGGCCGGGACATCGAACTCCGTCCGGTCGATCAGCGTGCGGCCGAAATGGCCGCGACGCGAGACATGGATCTGATGGATCGGATCGGTGACGCGCGGCCAGGCGCCGATATGCTCCAGGATTTGCCGGCTGCCATGCGACAGGGCGATGGAGCGCGGGTCCTGCGTCACCTGGTCGAGCGTCTTGGCATCGATCAGGGCGACGCGGGAAGCGGTGGCGCCGCGCTTGACCAGCATGCATGCCAGCGCCAGGCCGACCGGGCCGGCGCCGAGGATCGCAATGTCGAAGTCGCTACGGTCGTTGTGGTCCGCCATGCTGGTTTCAGCCTTCGCGCATGACGGCTTCGATTTCCGCCACGGTCTTCGGCGCATCCGCGGTCAGCAATTCGCAACCATTCTCCGTCACCAGCGCATCGTCTTCGATGCGGATGCCGATGTTCCAGTACTGTTCCGGCACCCCTTGCGCTGGACGCACATAGATGCCCGGTTCGATGGTGGTGACCATGCCGGGACGCAGGATGCGCCAGGGCTTTTCTCCTTCGACCGGCGCTTCGCCCGGTTCACGATAGTCGCCGACGTCGTGCACATCCATGCCCAGCCAGTGGCCGGTACGGTGCATGTAGAACTGGCGGTAGTCGCCCTTGGCGATGACATCATCCAGCGTGCCGACCTTGTTGGCGTCGAGCAGGCCGGTGTCCAGCATGCCTTGCGCCAGCACTCTCACAGCAGCATCGTGGGCGTCGGGGAAGCGCTTGCCCGGTTTGGTTTCGGCGATGGCGGCATACTGCGCCGCCAGCACGATTTCATACAATTCCTTTTGCGGCCCGGAGAACTTGCCGTTGGCCGGATAGGTGCGCGTGATGTCGGAAGCGTAGCTGTCGAGCTCGCAGCCTGCATCGATCAGTATCAGGTCGCCATCCTTGGCAACCGCGTCGCCGGCACGATAATGCAGCACGCAGGCATTGGCGCCGGCGGCGACGATCGATGAGTAAGCCGGGAATTGCGAGCCGTGGCGGCGGAATTCATGCAGCAGTTCCGCTTCGATCTGGTATTCGCGCACGCCTGGCTTTGTCATGCGCATGGCGCGCGCATGGGCTTGCGCCGAAATATTGGCGGCGCGGCGCATGATGCCGATTTCTTCCGCATCCTTGATGAGCCGCATTTCATTCAGCAAGCCATGGATGTCGTGCGCCGTCGATGGCGCCACCACGCCGGCGCGTGCCTGCTGGCGCACGGCATGCAGCCAGCCTTGCACCCTGGCGTCGAGCTTGCTGTCGGCTCCCAGCGCGTAGAAGATCGACGGCGCGTTGGCCAGCAGCTTGGGCATTTCGGTATCCAGCGCCGCAATTGGAAAAGCCGCGTCGAAACCGAAGGTCGTGCGCGCCGCTTCCGGGCCATAGCGATAGCCATCCCAGATTTCGCGCTCGAGATTTTTTTCGCGGCAGAACAGGATCGACTGGGTCGTTTTGCCGACTACCAGCACCATTACCGCTTCCGGCTCTGGAAAACCGGACAGGTAATAGAAATAGCTGTCATGCCGATACGGATAATCGCTATCGGCATTGCGCGCCACTTCCGGCGCGGTCGGAATGACAGCCACGCCGCCCCCTCGGGATTGCATATGAGCGATCAGCGCGGCACGGCGGGCGGCAAAGGATTTCATGTTGACCTCGCGGGAAAAAGAGGGGCATTCAATTGTTCGAGCCGCTCGGGCGTGCCGACATCGGTCCAGTCGCCGCGATACACTTCGCCGCCGACCAGGCCGCGCGCGGCATACTCGCGCAGGATTGGCGCCAGCGCAGCCTTGTCGCCGGGTTTCACGCCATCGAACATTTCAGGGCGATACACGCCGATGCCGGAAAAGGTATGGCGCGGCTCGCCGTCGTTGGCAATCGAAAAACTGTTCAGGGCAAAATCGCCCTTTTGATTGTGCGGCGGATTCTTGACCAGGTACAGCCAGGCGACGTCACGCTTGTCTTGCGGATGCGGATTACCCCAGACATCGTTGGCTTCCAAAACGTCAGTGACCTTGCTGAAATCGAAATGCGGGCAATAGATATCGGCAGCAATGGCGACGAAGGGCTCATCGCCCAGCAGGTGGCGCGCGCGGGCAATGCCGCCGGCGGTTTCCAGCGCCGTGCCTTCGGCCGAATAAGCGATTCTGGCGCCGAACTGCGAGCCGTCGCCCAGCGCTTCTTCGATCATGTGGCCCAGGTGCGCATGGTTGATGACGATATCGGTAATCCCGGCGCGCACCAGGTTCAGGATATGCCAGACGATCAGCGGCCGTCCGCGTACCTTCAAGAGCGGTTTGGGACAGGCATCGGTCAGCGGACGCATCCGTTCGCCGCGTCCGGCGGCGAAAATCATGGCTTTCATGATGTCTTTGCCTTAGAAGGTATAGCCGACGCGCGGACCGCGCTCTTCCAGCACATCGAGCAAGCGAATCAGTGGCGTCAGTTCGCGATAACGTGCCGCAGCCTTGCGCGTGTATTCCATCACCAGTGGCAAATCCTTCAGGTAGCCATCCTTGCCGTCGCGGTGGTATAGGCGCGCAAAAATACCCAGTACTTTCAGGTGACGCTGCACGCCCATAAATTCGAAATCACGGTAAAAAGCATCGATATCCGGATTGACCGGCAAACCGGCGCGGCGGGCGCGTTCCCAGTAACGGATCGTCCAGTCGAGCACCATTTCTTCGTCCCACTGGATGTAGGCGTCACGCAGCAGCGACACCAGATCGTAGGTGATGGGGCCATACACCGCATCCTGGAAATCGAGGATGCCCGGATTACCTTGCAGGAGCACCATCAGGTTGCGCGAGTGGTAATCGCGGTGTACATAGACTTGCGGCTGCGCCAGGTTATTGGCCAGCAGGACATCGAAAACTTTATTCAGATCGGCTTGCTGCGCATCGGTCAGGGTCGCACCCAGATGCTTGCCGATATACCACTCAGGGAAGAGCTGCAGTTCGCGCATCAATAAGGCACGGTCATACTCCGGCAAGACACCTGGCTGGCTATGCGTCTGCAACAGCACCAGCGAATCGATCGCGTCCAGATAAAGCTTATGCGCCGTATCCGGGCTCAGCTGGTTCAGGTAGGTCGTATTGCCCAAGTCGGAAAGCAGCAGGAAGCCTTGTTCCACGTCCTTTGCCAGGATGTGCGGCACCGAAATTCCCGACTGGCCGAACAATTCCGCCACGTGGATGAACGGGCGCACGTCTTCATGCGGCGGCGGCGCATCCATCACGATATAAGTGACACCGTCCGTGCCATCGGCGCGGAAATAGCGGCGGAAGCTGGCATCGGCCGAGGCTGGACGGATGGAATCCGGCAAAACGGCGGGCGTTGTAACGGTGCCAAGCCAGGATTTTAGTTGTATTAAACGCAAGTCGACGGAATTTGATGTGGACATGGAAGGTGCAGGAATGCAGTTGTCGGTACAGATTCCCATATAATAAGGGATTCGATTCAAAAAATCGCCTGCTGTTGCACGCTGGGCAGATATTGCCCCCGGTGTGCCGGCTGCGTGACAGGGAAGGGCGCATGCCGATAACGCTAACAATGGTCAACAGGCTCACTAGCATGGTTTTGTTTTTTTCATGATGCGGGTTCCCCCTTTTTTCGATTCACCGCTATTGCTTTGCATGGTGACAACGACCGTGGCGGCCGCGGCATTGCCGGGACTCGCTACGGCACAAACTGCCGACAAGGATGAGCCGATCAACGTCAGCGCCGAGCGCATTTCTGGCCGCCCTGACCGGGAAGTTCATCTCGACAAGAACGTGGAAATCGTTCAGGGCACCACGGTCATCGAGAGCGATCGCGCCACATACAATATCCTTAACGATGAGGTGGATGCGAGCGGCAATATCCGCATGCGGCGCATGGGCGACCGTTACACCGGCGATGAACTTCGGATGCGCATCGACTCCGGCGAGGGTTACGTCACCAATCCAACCTATCATCTGCAGACCAACAATGGTCAGGGTAAGGCCGAGCGCATCGACTTCCAGTCGCAAGACGAGGCCGTGGTCGAGGATGGGACGTACAGCACTTGTGAAATGCCTGATCCGGACTGGTATCTGAAGTCTTCCCGGCTGCAGCTGGACAAAGAGCGCGATACGGGTTTCGCTACCGGAACCGTGGTGTATTTCAAAGGAGTGCCGATCCTGGGAACGCCTGCGATGTCGTTCCCCTTGTCCGATGCGCGCAAGTCCGGGGTGTTACCGCCGACTATTGGCGCCACCAGCACCGGCGGCCTGGAAGTGACCGTGCCGTATTACTTCAATATCGCGCCCAACCGTGATCTGACCCTGTACCCGAAAGTGATTTCCAAGCGTGGCCTGCAGCTCGGTGCGGAAATGCGCTATCTGGGACAGACGTATTCGGGCGAAACGCGTGTGGAGTACCTGCCGAGCGATCGTGAAACCAAAACCGACCGCTATGCCTGGTCGTCGCTGCATACCCAAACCTTTGCGCCGGCATGGACACTGGCCTGGAACCTGAATGGGGCGTCCGATGACCGCTATCCGGATGATTTCGCCAGCACGATCACCGCCAGCAAGCAGCGCCTGTTGACCCGCGATATGTCGCTGACCTATGGCAGCTCGTTCTGGTCTGCGACCTTGCGCGCGTCAAATTACCAGGTGCTGCAGGACCCGATCGCGCCAATTTCGCGGCCGTATGACCGCCTGCCGCAACTGGCCTTGCATGCCGAGCGGCAGGACTTCAATGGCTGGGACCTGGCGGCTGATGTCGAAGCCACCCGCTTCTGGCATCCATCCAATCTTGTCGGCGACCCGACTTATGCGCAGCCAAGCCTCTATTATCCGCGGGTCGGCGATCGCCTGGTAGTCAATCCGCGATTGTCTTACCCTATTATTCATCCCGGCTACTTCATTACGCCGAAGCTGTCCCTGCATGCGACCAGTTATTCGCTGGAAAACCGTGCCGCTGGCGCGCCGGGTAGTCTGAGCCGTGCCGTGCCGACGGCGTCGATCGATACAGGATTGATTTTCGAACGTGATGCCAGCCTGTTCGGCAATGCCGTCACGCAAACGCTTGAACCGCGTCTGTTCTACGTGTACACCCCGTACCGTGATCAGAACAACTTCCCTCTTTTCGATACCGGTCTGACGGACTTTAGTTATGCGCAGTTGTTCTCGGAAAACCGCTTTGTCGGCCACGATCGCATCAGTGACGCCAACCAGTTGACGGCAGCGGTGGTATCGCGATTCCTCGACCAATCCGGCACCGAATTGGCGCGTGTCGCGGTCGGACAACGTTATTATTTCTCCGATCAAAACGTAGCGTTGCCGGGAGTGCTGAATAGTCAGACCAAGTCCGACCTGCTGCTGGCCGCCGCTGGCAAAGTGTCGCGGACGATCAGTGTCGAAGGCAACATGCAGTACAGCCAGAGTTTGAGCAAGATGGTGCGCGACAACTATGGTGTACGCTGGCAGCCGGGGCCGATGCGCGTGCTGAACCTGCAATATCGGCGCGATATCTCGAACTTGGCATCGCCGCTGGAACAACTCGACCTGTCGGCGCAATGGCCGATTGCGCAGCGCTGGTACGGTGTTGGTCGTATTAATTACTCGTTGCGTAATGACCAGCCCGCCAATGCCAATGTCGGCAACCGCATCGGCAAGGTGGCCGAAGCGCTGCTCGGCTTCGAATACAAGGCCGATTGCTGGATCTTGCGCTTGGTGGCGCAACGCACGCCGACCTCATCCAACACGGCTACCACCGGTTTCTTCCTCCAGCTCGAACTGAACGGCTTGTCGCGCATCGGTTCCAATCCGCTGGAAGCCTTGCGCAAGAATATTCCGGGTTACCAGATGATCAATCAGCCTAACGGCGGCGAATTCCGCTAGCCTTTTACCAATTTCATGGATTCACTGCACATTATGCGAAATACCCGCCTACCGTTCCGCCGCAGCGCGCTTGCTTGTTTCCTGTCCGTTCTGGCGGTCGCCGCAACGCCGGATGCCTGGTCGCAGTTCAAACCGGGGGCAGGGCCGCTCGCTCCTGGCGCTGGCCCGCTCGTGCCTGGAACCGGTGCGCTCGCGTCTGTCCCCGCGGCCCCTGCTCGCATTCGCACGGTGGATTCGATCGTGGCGGTGGTGAATAAAGATGTCATCACTCAAAAGGAACTGGATGAGCGTACCGAGGCGATCGTGAGCCGGATCGCGTCGCAAGGCCAGAACGGCAATCTGCCACCGCGCGCGGAAATTCAGCGGCAAGTTCTGGAGCGCATGATCGTCGAAACGGCCCAGCTGCAACTGGCCAAGGAAATGAATATTCAGGTGGATGACATGATGCTGGACCGCGCCGTGGCGCGCATCGCCGAGCAGAATCGCATGTCGCTGCAGGAATTCCGCAATCAGCTTGAAACACAGGGCATGCCGTTCGCGAAGTTCCGCGAAGAGATCCGCAACGAAATCATCATGCAACGCCTGCGCGAGCGCGAAGTCGACAACAAGATCCAGATCAGCGAATCGGAAATCGAAAACTACCTGGCGGAAGAAGCCGGTGCCGGCCATTCCCAGCAGGAGTGGAATGTCGCGCAGATCCTGGTGCGCATCCCGGAAAACGCCTCGCCCGAGCAGATCGAGCAGCGTCGCCAGCGCGCTGAGCAACTGCTGCAACAGCTGAAGTCGGGCGCCGACTTTGCCAAGCTGGCGGCGGCATCGAGCGATGCTGACGAAGCCTTGAAGGGCGGCGAGCTTGGCTGGCGCACGCAGGACCGCCTGCCGCAATTGTTCGTGGATGCCTTGGGTAATCTGCAGCCGGGAGAAGTGGCGCCGCTGGTAAAGAGCGCCAATGGCTTTCATATCCTGAAGCTGGTCGGCAAGCGTACTCCCAGCGTCGTCCGTGCCGGCAATAACGCCGCCGCACCGGCCACGATCACCCAGACGCATGCTCGCCATATTCTCATCAAGGTCAATCAGATCGTGTCTTCGCTGGATGCGCAGCGCAAGCTGCAGGATCTGAAGCAGCGCCTGGACAACAAGGCGGCGACCTTCGAGGAACTGGCCCGCTCGTACTCGAACGACCTGACTGCTTCCAAGGGCGGCGATCTCGGCTGGATCTATCCGGGCGACACGGTGCCGGAATTCGAGCGCGCAATGAATGCCCTGGAGCCGGGCCAGATCAGTGAGCCGATCGAGTCGCCTTTCGGCTTTCACCTGATCCAGGTTTTGGAACGCAAGAATGAAGATGTGTCGCAAGAGCGTAAGCGTCTGGTCGCACGCCAGGCCCTGCGCGAGCGCAAGCTGGAGGAGGCGACCCAGGAGTGGCTGCGCCAGCTGCGTGACCGCGCGTATGTCGAGTATCGCAACGAAGAGAGATAATGTCTGAACACGCTTCGCCTACGCGCCGCCCGACGATTGCGATCACGGTCGGCGAACCTGCCGGCATCGGCCCGGAAATTTCCGTGCGTGCGGCCTGGCAGTTGCGCAGCGAAGTCAATAGCGTGCTTATCGGCGATGCCGCCTTGCTGGCGCAAACTGCCAATGCCATCGACCCTGCCATGCGCCTGTCGGCTGTCTCGTGGCAGGCGGTATGTTTCGCCGGCCTGCCACGCTTTCCTGCCGACCGCGTGGCGGTCATCGACTGTCCGCTGGACGAGGTGGTCATCCCGGGCCGCTTGAATGCCCGCAATGGACGCGCCGTCCTGCAGACGCTGGACATCGCCATCAACGGGGCGCAATCGGGCATGTTCGATGCCGTGGTCACGGCGCCGCTGCAAAAGAGCACGATCAACGATGCCGGCGTGGCATTTACTGGCCACACTGAATATTTTGCGGAAAAGACCGCCACGCCGCAGGTCGTCATGATGCTGGCCTCCGGCAGCAGCGATCCGCATCCCTTGCGCGTGGCGCTGGCCACCACGCATTTGCCGCTCAAGGATGTGCCGGCAGCGATTACATGCGACTCGCTGCTGCGTACCATCGAAATCGTGCATGCCGATCTGCGCAACAAATTCGGGATCGCCCGGCCTCGTATCCTCGTCACCGGCTTGAATCCGCATGCAGGCGAGGGCGGCTATCTGGGCCGTGAAGAAATCGAGGTCATCAGCCCGGTGCTCAAGACCGCGCAGGAGCGCGGCATCGATGCGCGCGGGCCATATCCGGCGGATACGCTGTTTCAGCCTAAGTATCTCCAGGACGCCGATTGCGTGCTGGCGATGTATCATGACCAGGGTCTGCCCGTGCTCAAACATGCCAGCTTCGGCCGCGGCGTCAATATCACCCTCGGCTTGCCGATCATTCGCACCTCGGTTGACCACGGCACCGCGCTGGACCTGGCTGCACAAGGCCTGGGTCATGCCGATTGCGGCAGCATGATCGAAGCCATTCATACGGCGGCGCACATGGCTGCGGCGTCGGCTTCTACAAGACATCCATGAAACACATTCCCCGCAAGCGCTTCGGCCAGAACTTCCTGACCGATCAGCAGGTACTGCACGACATCATCCGTTCGATCAATCCGCAACCCGATGATGCCATGGTGGAGATCGGCCCCGGCCTGGCAGCGATGACCCGGCTTTTGCTGGGGTCGCTGAATCACTTGCATGTGGTGGAGCTCGACCGTGACCTGGTGGCACGCCTGCAAAAGCATTTCGACCCGGCCCGCCTCACCGTGCATTCTGCCGATGCTTTGCAGTTCGACTTTGGCAGCATTCCGGTGCCGGAAGGGAAGAAGCTGCGCGTGGTCGGCAACCTGCCGTACAACATCTCCAGTCCCTTGCTGTTTCATCTGGCGCAGATTGCCGGGCAGGTGCAGGACCAGCATTTCATGCTGCAAAAGGAAGTGGTGGAGCGCATGGTGGCCGAGCCGGGCGGCAAAGAATATGGCCGTCTGTCGGTGATGCTGCAATGGCGCTATTACATGGAATTGCTGTTCGTGGTGCCGCCGACTGCTTTTGATCCGCCGCCGCGCGTCGATTCGGCCATCGTGCGCATGATCCCGCTGGAGAAGCCGCTGGCCTGTGACGAGACCAGGCTGGAGCAGGTGGTCACGAAGGCGTTTTCACAGCGGCGCAAGGTGATCCGCAATTGCCTGGCCGGGATGTTTACCGAAAACGACCTGATCGATGCCGGCGTCGATCCGCAGTCCAGGCCGGAAACCGTGCCGGTGGCGCAGTTCGTCGCGCTGGCTAACCGGCTGGTATAGGAAGGAAAAAGAGCGCGCCGACAATTTCTCGGGCCGGCGCCAGTACGTCAAATCTCGCGCTCGATGAGCTCGATCTTGTAGCCGTCGGGATCCTGCACGAAGGCGATCACGGTGCTGCCACCCTTGACCGGACCCGGTTCGCGGGTAATCGTGCCGCCGGCAGCCCGGATGCCATCGCAGGTGCTGTAGATATCGTCAACAGCAATGGCGATGTGGCCGTAGGCCGTGCCCAGTTCGTATTTGTCCACGCCGTAGTTGTAGGTCAGTTCCAGTTCCGCGTGTTCAGGATTGCTGCCATAGCCGAGAAATGCCAGGCTGTATTGCTGCTCCGGCCGGTCGGTGGTGCGCAGCAGCTTCATGCCGAGCAAGCGGGTATAGAAATCGATGGAGCGCTGCAGGTCGCCGACCCGCAGCATGGTGTGGAGAACGCGCATGATGCTGTTTACTTTCCGAGCGGGTAGCTGACTCGCAGGACGGTGTAATTCACGCCGGGGTTGGGGCTATCGATACTGGCATTGGAAAAATGCTGGTAGCGCAAGCCGACATCCACCTTGTTGGAAAACACATAGCCAATGCCGATGTGATCGCCGAACTGGAAGCGCGTGGAGAAGCGCCGGCCGCCCACATCATAGTAGCCGCTCAGCAGGTTGGCGCCAATGCCGAGTTCGCCATACCAGCCTTGCAAGTTATCTTTTTGGAAGCGGAACACTGGCGTAATGCCAGCCACGGTGATGTTCTGGTGATTGCCTGGAATGTTTTGATAGCGGTTGCCGCGCCATTGTCCCAGGTTTAAGTCCCAGTAGCCGCCAATATGCGTGCCATTGGATTGCCACCACTGTTTTCCCCAATTCCATTGGGCGCCGACACGATAGACATCGGTATGGTTGCCGGTACCATACTCTACCGATACGGAATCAACTGCGAAGGCGGGGATGTGCAATGCCGAGGCGGCAAGCACGATGGCGGCGAATTTGGTCGTCATGGCATGCATAAGGATCAGGGCTGGTTGTATTGTTAAGAGCCGGCGCAATGCAGGAAGTTGCCACATTGCGCACTGGAAATTATAACGTTTCTTTTTTAATCACGCTTAATCACGCTCTTGGGATATCCAGTCGATATCAAGCCGGACGCACTGCATGAATCGAATCAGCCGCAGAACGTTCGGTGAAAAGCAGGGCCGCCAGGGTAAGCAGGGATGCCACGGTCAAATAGTATCCGACATACTGCAAGCCGAAGTTGCTTGCCAACCAGGTAGCGGCATAAGGAGCAAGCGAGGCACCCAGGATGCCACCCAGGTTGAATGTCAGCGACGAGCCCGTGTATCGCACCGATGCCGGAAACAGTTCTGCGAGATAGGTGCCCAGCGGACCATAGGTCAGCCCCATCAACGCCAGACCGAGCGACATGAACAGCGTGACCTTGGCGATACTGCCGCCGACGAAGAGCGTGGAGAGCAGCAAACCGAACAGGGCAATTGCAGCGGTGATCAGGATCATCGCCTTGCGGCGTCCGCGGCGATCGGCGATGACTGCCGACAGCGGAATCGTCAAGCCAAAGAAAAGCACCGAGAACAGCTGCACCAACAGGAAGTCATGGCGCGAGTAGCCCAAAGCGGACGTGCCCCAGCTGAGCGCAAAGACCGTCATCAGGTAAAACAGCACGAAGGTCGCCATCGCGGCCACCGTGCCCAGCACCAGCGGACGAGTATGGGATTGCAGTACCGTGAGGGCCGGCACCTTGACGCGCTCATGCTTGTCCAGGACTTTCTGGAAGACGGGCGTTTCCGTGATTTTCAGGCGGACATACAAGCCCATCAGCACCAGCAGCGCGCTGGTCAGGAACGGGATGCGCCAGCCGAATGCAAAGAATTGTTCTTCGGTTAGCACTTCGCTCAGCACAAGGAAGCTGCCGCCGGAGAGGAGGAAGCCGATCGGCGCGCCGAGTTGCGGGAACATGCCATACCAGGCGCTCTTGCCCGGCGGCGCATTTTCGGTTGCCAGCAGCACGGCGCCGCCCCATTCTCCACCGAGGCCCAAACCCTGGCCGAAACGGCACAGCGCCAGCAGGATCGGCGCCATCACGCCGATCGACGCATAGGTCGGCAACAGGCCGATGACGACCGTGGAAATGCCCATGGTCAGGAGCGCCGCGACCAGCGTGGCCTTGCGGCCGATGCGGTCGCCGTAATGGCCAAAGACTGCCGAGCCGATAGGGCGCGCGAAAAAGGCGATGGCAAAGGTCGCCAGCGACTGCAGGGTGGCGGCAGTCGGTTCCGACGATGGAAAAAACAGTTTGGGGAAGATCAGGACCGCCGCGGTGGCGTAGATATAGAAGTCGAAAAATTCGATCGTGGTGCCGATCAGGCTGGCGAATAAAACCCGGCTGGGAGAGTTAATCCTCCCGGCACTCTCTGCATGCGTGCTCATTGTGTTCCTCGAGTGAATAGATGCCGGTCTATCGCAGCCAGGGAATCAATGGAGTAGTCCATTCGTTTGACAGTGAAACGGTGCAGCCGTAGACCGAGCAGGAATGTGCGCCTGGCTGCAAAAGTAGGGGGCAATGCGATGACGGGGTCCGCAGGCTGATCAAGCCTGGCGCCGCGTCATCGGTCGAATGGGGCCGGGATGGTAGCGAGATCGGCAAATTGCCGCAGCCAAAATTGGCGCACGCAAAATTCTCTCATATATTCGTAAGTTTTGCAGGGCGCTGAAATTTTAGGCAAACAGGAACGGTGACATGGGCCAGCGTCAGAATACCGGCAGCGTTTCCGGTCCCCGTTCACGCAGCGCTTTTCTAGCGGATTGGAATTCGGGGAAAACCGATTGCACTGTGGCCCAGAAACGCGGACTGTGATTCATTTCCCGCAGGTGGGACAATTCATGCGCGACCACGTAATCGATCAGCGGCAGGGCAAAATGCACCAGCCGCCAGTTCAGTCGAATTCTGCCATCCGCCGTGCAGGACCCCCATTGCGTGCTGGCCGAGGACAGCGCGAAGGAGCGATAAGCGACTTCAAGTTTTGCCGCATACAGCGGCAGCCGCTCGGCAAAGATGCGCTTGGCTTGCTGCTGCAGCCAGCCTTGCACGCGGTCCTTCAGTTGCTGTTCGCCGGCGTCTGCAGGCAGGGAAATGGTCAGTTCGCGCGCGGTTTCGCTGAAGGCGATGCCCTCGTTGCGGCCGGTGCCTAATCTGAGCGTGATATCGCTGCCCAGATAAGGCAGGGTGGCGCCATCACGCCATTGCATGTGAGGCTGCAGGCGGCGTGCCGAACGCTCGCGCCTCTCTTTCAGCTTGGTGAAAATCCAGCGCTGCTTTTCATGAATGGCGGCTTCGATTTCGGCAATGCTGACCCATTTAGGCGCGGTCATGCGCAAGCCGTCATCATCGATCAGAAAACCGATCGTGCGGCGCTTGGAGCGCAGCAGGACATAGTCGAGAACATGGCTGCCAACCTGGATGCGCCGTTTGCCGGGCGCAAGCGGGCCAGGGGAGAGCGAGCTGGTAGTGTCGGGTTGCTGTGCTGCCGGCGCCGGCGTGAGCGGCGCTGCGGGAGCATTGACTGGAAGCGCTTCGGCCGCGAAAAGATCCAGCTGCAGGTCAAGCTGTGGTGAATCGGGGGAACTCTGGCGTAGCAGTTTCAAGTTTCAGTCGCGTGATTCGCCGGCTGGCGGGCGTACACCGCGGGTGAAATCACCCGCATTTCCGATTCTATCCAATTTTCGACTTGCTGCATCATTTCTGCCGGATTCAAGCCTTCCGGTGAAATCGGCTTGCCGATCGAGACGGTGATGACGCCGGGTTTTTTGATGAACGAATTCTTCGGCCAGTATTCGCCGGAGTTCATCGCGATGGGCACCACCAGGGTATTGGTTTCCACTGCCAGGCGAGTGCCGCCGGTCTTGTAGCGGCCACGCTGGCCGACCGGGATGCGGGTACCTTCCGGGAACATCATGACCCACTGGCCGCCAGCCAGGCGCTTTCTGCCATGCGCGAGGATTTGCTCGAAGGCGTCGCGGCCCTTGCTGCGGTCGATCGGGATCATGCGCAAGAGCGCGATGCCCCAGCCGAAAAACGGGATGTAGCCCAGTGCCTTTTTGTACACGAACACCAGCGGGCGCGGCATGATGCAAAGGTAGAAAATGGTTTCCCAGGCCGACTGGTGTTTCGACAAGACGATTGCCGGTGCATCGGGCAGGTTTTCCATTCCCTTGATTTGGTAATCGATGCCGCAGACGACCTTGGCTGCCCAGATCACGAACACGTTCCAGCGCGAGGTCCAGTAGTAGCGCCTGTGATAGGGCAGCGGCGCAAAGAAGAAGCACAGCGGCGCCCAGATGAAAGTAGCCAGTCCCAGCAGAAAGGCAAAAACGACGGATCGCAGAATCAGCGAAAGACGCGACATGGGAAACCTATTTCGAATAATGATGTAATCAGGAAGCCGCGCCAGCCGGCGGAACTTCTGCAAGGATATTGTCCACTACGGCTGCCAGATCCGGAAAGGTTTTCGTTCCCGGCGGCAGGCCTCCCTTGTCGAGCGTCTGCGTGCCATTGCCGGTCAAGACCAGATAGGGCGCGCAACCGGACACGAACGCGGCTTGCAGGTCGCAGAGGGAATCGCCGACGACCGGCACGCCTTTCAAGTCGATGTCGTAGCGCCTGGCGATGGCGCGCAGCATGCCCGGCTTGGGTTTGCGGCAGTCGCAATTGTCTTCGACTGCGTGCGGGCAAAAGAACACGGCATCGATATCGGCGCCGGCCATTTTCGCGGCTTCATGCATCTTCTGGTGGATGGCATTGAGCGCCACCACGGAAAGCTTGCCGCGGGCGATGCCGGACTGATTGGTGGTGACCACCACCCGGTAGCCAGCCTGGTTCAGGCGTGCGATCGCCTGCAGCGCGCCGGGGATGGGCACCCATTCCTCCGGCGATTTGATGTAACCCTCGGCGTACTGGTTGATGACGCCGTTGCGGTCGAGGACGATCAGCTTCATGGCCGATGTTTGCGCGTGAGGCATGTGAACTTTAGGCGGCCAGCTTGGAAATGTCGGCCACGCGGTTCATCATGCCGTGCAATTGCGCCAGCAATGCCAGGCGATTGTTGCGCAATGCCGGATCTTCCGCCATCACCATCACATCGTCGAAGAAGGCATCCACGTTCTCGCGCAATTGCGCCAGCGCTTTCAAGGTGCCGGTGAAGTCGCCTTGGGCAAACGCGGCATCGATCTTCGGCGCCAGTGCGACCATGGCGCCATGCAGGGCACGCTCGGCTTCCTCCTGCAGCAGGCCGGTCTGCACACTACCGGCAGTGCCTTCGGATTTCTTCAGGATGTTGGTGATGCGCTTGTTGGCGGCAGCCAAAGCTTCCGCTTGCGGCAGGGCGGCGAAGGCTTGCACCGCTTCCAGGCGCTCGATGACGTTATCCAGGGTATCCGGTTCCTGCGCGACCACGGCTTCCACTTCGTGTTGCGTGAAGCCGCGCTCGCGCAGCAGGCCACGCAGGCGGTCGTACAGGAATGTGCGGATGTCGGCGTCGGCTTGCTTGAATTGCGCATTGCCGGCAAACAGTTGCGCAGCTTGCGTCAGCAACTGGCTGATCGACAGCGGCAGGCGCTTTTCCACCAGCATGCGCAAAATGCCCAACGCATGGCGGCGCAATGCAAACGGGTCCTTGTCGCCGGTGGGCGCAAGGCCGATGCCCCAGATGCCGACCAGGGTTTCCAGCTTGTCGGCCAGGGCCACGGCCGTGCCTGTATTCGTCGCAGGCAAAGCATCACCGGCAAAGCGCGGCTGATAGTGTTCCGATATCGCTTGCGCCACTTCTTCCGGTTCGCTGTCATGGCGGGCATAGTAGGTGCCCATGATGCCTTGCAGCTCGGGGAATTCGCCCACCATGTCGGTCAGCAGGTCAGCCTTGGCTAGCAGTGCGCCGCGTTCGGCGAGCGCCACATCGGTACCGATGGATTTGGCAATGGCGGCGGCCAGCGATTTGACACGCTCGGTGCGCTGCGCCTGGGTGCCCAGCTTGTTGTGGTAGACCACGTTGGCCAAGCCGGGCAGGCGGTCAGCCAGCTTCTTTTTCTTATCCTGCTCGAAAAAGAATTTTGCATCCGACAGGCGCGGGCGCACCACGCGCTCGTTGCCGCCGATGATGTGCTGCGGGTCTGCTGTTTCGAGATTGGAGACGATCAGGAAGCGCGAACGCAGGCGGCCATTGGCATCGGTCAGCGCGAAATATTTCTGATTGGTCTGCATGGTCAGGATCAGGCACTCTTGCGGCACCGCGAGGAATTCTTCCTCGAAGTGGCATTCGTACACGACAGGCCATTCGACCAATGCGGTCACTTCATCCAGTAGCGATTCCGGCATCAAGACCTTGTCATGACCGGCGCGCTCCAGCAAAGCGGCGCGGATCTTTTCCTTGCGCTCGGTGATGCTGGGCACGATCTTGCCCTGGGATTCCAGCAGCGTTTCATAGCTTTCCGCATTCGGCAGCGCCACTTCGCCTTGCGACAGGAAGCGGTGGCCGAGCGTGGTGCGGCCAGCAGCCAAGCCGAGGATCGCCAGCGGCACGACTTCCGTGCCGTGCAGGGCGATCAGGCGGTGCACCGGGCGCACGAATTGCACGTCGGAGCCATCCGGGCGCTGGTAATTCATGACCTTCGGGATCGGCAGCTTGGCGACGGTATCTTCCAGCGCGGCTTGCAAGCCGATATGCAGTGGCGAACCGGCAGCGGTATAGCTGAAGAAAAAGCTTTCAGTCTTGCCATCCTGAGCACGTTCCAGTTGTTCCAGCGAGATGGCTTCGACCTTGGCGGTGGCTGCCAACGCGGCCAGCTTCTTGCCCAGAGGCGCAGTCGGCTTGCCTTCGGCATCCAGCGCCACCGTTACCGGCAGCACTTTTTCGCGGATCGCCTTGTCGGGAGACGTCCCGCGCACGCGGGTGATCGACACCGCCAGGCGGCGCGGCGTGGCATAGGAAGTGGCGACGGCATCAGCTTCGAGGAAGTCGCGCGATTTCAAGCCATTCACGATGCCGGCGGCGAAGGCTTCTCCCAGTTTTGCCAATGCCTTCGGCGGCAATTCTTCGGTAAACAGTTCGACGAGTAGTGTTTGAGTCATTGCGTTCTCGTTATTTGTTGTCGGCGCGTCGTGGGACTACGCGGCCTGGCGGCTGTCGCCGCACATCGGGAAGCCCAGCTTCTCGCGCGAATCGTAGTAGGCCTGTGCCACCGAACGCGACAGGTTGCGGATGCGGCCGATATAGGCAGCGCGCTCGGTCACGGAAATGGCGCCGCGCGCATCCAGCAGGTTGAAGGTATGCGCGGCTTTCAAGACCATTTCATAGGCCGGCAGCGCCAGCGGAACTTCCATCAGACGCTTGGCCTCGGCTTCGTAATTGCCGAACAGCGAAAACAGGAATTCGGTGTTGGAGTGCTCGAAGTTATAGGTCGATTGCTCAACCTCGTTCTGATGGAAGACATCGCCATAGGTCAGGCGCTTGGTCACGCCATGTTCTTCCCATTCGGTCCACACCAGGTCATAGACGTTTTCCACGCCTTGCAGGTACATCGCCAGGCGTTCGATACCGTAAGTGATTTCGCCCAGCGTCGGCTTGCAATCGAGGCCGCCTACTTGCTGGAAGTAAGTGAACTGCGTGACTTCCATGCCGTTGAGCCAAACTTCCCAGCCCAGCCCCCAGGCGCCGAGGGTCGGGTTTTCCCAATCGTCTTCAACGAAGCGCACATCGTTTTGCTTGAGGTCGAGCCCCAGCGCCTGCAGCGAGCCGAGGTAGAGGTCGAGGATGTTTTCCGGCGCCGGCTTCAGCACCACCTGATACTGGTAATAGTGCTGCATGCGGTTGGGGTTCTCGCCGTAGCGGCCATCCTTGGGACGGCGCGAGGGTTGCACGTAGGCGGCGCGCCAGGGTTCCGGGCCGATCGCGCGCAGGAAGGTCGCGGTGTGCGAAGTGCCGGCGCCGACTTCCATGTCGTAGGGCTGCAAGAGCGCGCAGCCTTGCGCATCCCAGTATTCCTGCAGCTTCAGTATGACTTGTTGAAATGTGAGCATGGTGGGTTTTCCGTCCCCGTGATGGGGTGAAGTCGAATCGGTAAAACCCTGAATTTTAGCGTTTTTTGCCCGGCTCCGGCTGATTTTGCCCCTTTTTCCAGCTCAAGAAACGTGCGATTGCCAGAGCCAGCAGGGCGAGCGTCACTACCAGCCCATTTCCGAGCACGATATAGGGCGTCATGCCGGCATAACCCTGCACCGTGGCTTCCAGCGTGCCGGTGGTGAATGGCTTCAGTTGCGCCGTCACCTGACCGCGATGGTCAATGATGGCGGTCGCGCCGGTATTGGTGGCGCGCAGCATCGGGCGGCCCGTCTCCAGCACGCGCATCTGCGAAATCTGCAAATGCTGCGGCAAGGCGATCGAGTCACCGAACCAGGCGATGTTGGACACGTTCAGCAGCACGGTGGCTTGCGGCATCTCGCCGAAATAACCGGCTGAAAGCTGATCGGCGATCTCTTCGCCAAACAAGTCTTCGTAGCAGATATTCGGCAGCACCCACTGGTCTTTGACCTTGAATGGCGCCTGCAACGGTGCGCCGCGCGTGAAGTCGCCCAGCGGTATGTTCATCATGTCGACGAACCAGCGGAACCCCGGCGGAATGAATTCGCCGAAGGGCACCAGATGATGCTTGTCATAGCGATAGCCTGCGTTCTGCACACCTTGCGCGCCTGGCGTGCCGCCGGGAGCCAGCCCCAGCACGCTGTTGGCGTAGCGGCCCGGACCATCGGACATCGGCAAGCCAAGGATGATGTGGCTGCCCGACTGCCGTGCAAAGGTAGCCAGCCTGCCCAGGTACTCTTCCGGCAGGCGGGTCGACAGCAGTGGAATCGCAGTTTCCGGCGTGGCGATCAAATCTGCCGGGCGCTGGCTGATCATGATCTCGTAGTCCGACAGGGTGTTGACGATACGCTCAGGATCGAACTTCATTTCCTGTGGCACGTTGCCCTGCAGGAGGCGCACGGTAATCGGCTCGCCATGCTTGTCAGTCCAGGTAATCGTCTGTAATGCCCAGCCGGCGACCAGCAATGCCGGCAGCAATAGCGCAGGCAATTTGCGTGACGGCAGTAGCGCCAGCCCACCTGCCATCAGTGCCGCCAGCCAGCCGATGCCATACACACCGACGAGCGGCGCAAAGCCGGCCAGCGGCCCATTGCCATGCGCATAACCGGATGAGATCCAGGGGAAACCGGTGAAGATCCAGCCGCGCATCCATTCTCCCAGGGCCCAGAGCGAGGGGAGAATCAGTAGCAAAGTCAGCGTGTCGGAAAGCTGCCAGCGCCGGCGCAGCCAGATGCCGACGCCCCCCGCCAGCGCGACGAAGAGGCCTAGCCAGATTGCCAGCAGCGCGACCGCCAGCGCCGCCATCCAGGATGGCATGCCGCCATAATCGTGCATGCTGATGTACAGCCAGTGCACGCCGGCGACTGCCCAGCCCCAGCCATAGGCAAGACCGAGCAAGCCGGCCTGGCGCACGGAAGCGGATGCAAGCAATAGCCGCAACAGGATGGCCAGCAGCAGGATTTGCAGCGGCCACAGGCCGAAGGGCGCGAAGGCGAACAAGTTGCCGACACCGGCGGCCAGCGCCACCAGTGTCGTGACAGCGAAAGCAGGGCGGCGCCCGGCGCCTTCAAGAGCCGCCATGTCAGCCTCAGTCTTCGGCAGGAGCCGGTGATGTCGGCAGTTTTTCGACCAGCAGCATGTCCACGCGGCGGGCATCGGCGCGCAAGACCTGGAAGTGCAACTGCCCGATATCGAACCGGTCGCCCTTGCGCGGCACGCGGCCCAGGTGGGTCACCACCAGGCCGCCGACGGTATCGACCGCATCTTCGGTCAGGTCGGTGCCGAGCGTTTCATTGAACTCGTCGATGTCGGTGATGGCATTGACGCGCCAGCGCGGACCGTGCAGGCCGTCGCGCACGCGCAGGATATTGTCCTCTTCCTTGTCGATATCGAATTCATCCTCGATATCGCCGACGATCTGTTCCAGCACGTCTTCGATGGTGATGAGGCCGGCGACCGCGCCGTATTCATCGACCACGATCGCCATGTGATTGCGGTTGGCGCGAAAATCGCGCAGCAACACGTTCAGGCGCTTGGATTCCGGGATGAACACTGCCGGACGCACCTTGTTGCGCACGTCGAAGGACTCATCGGCGTAATAGCGCAGCAAGTCTTTCGCCAGCAGGGTGCCGATCACCTTGTCGCGATCGCCGTCCACCACCGGAAAGCGCGAATGGCCGGTTTTCAGCACCAGCGGCATCCATTCCTCGATGGGCGTGGAAATATCGATAACGTCCATCTGCGGACGCGGCACCATGATGTCGCGGGCGGAAAGGTCGGATACCTGGAAAACGCCTTCGATCATCGACAGGGCGTCGGCGTCGATCAGATTGCGCTCGTGGGCGTCGTGGAGAATGTCGAGCAATTCCGACCGGTTGTCGGGCTCGGGAGAAATCAGGGCGGTCAGTCGTTCAAATAGGGTGCGGTGCGGCGGCCGGTGGGGCTTGGCGCTGGCGTCGAACGAACTGACGCTACTAGGGTGTTCTTGCATATGGCGGGTAGCCGTTGTTTCAGAGGTCAATAGAATACACTAAATCCTGCCGGGAGCCGCAAGTTGGCAAGCCGACATGTTTCGGGCTTGCCATCCTGCAGGCAAGGCAGCCTAAGTTGGCTCATAAGGATTGGGAAAGCCCAATGCTGTGAGGATATCGATTTCCAATTGCTCCATTTCTGTCGCTTCCTCATCGTCCTCGTGGTCATATCCTTGCGCATGCAGCACGCCATGCACTACCAGATGCGCCGCATGTTCTTCCAGCGTCTTGCCTTGCTCGGCCGCTTCCTTTTCCAGCACATCGGTGCAGAGGACGATATCCGCGCGCGTGATGTCCTCTTCCGATTCGGTATAGGGAAAGGTCAATACGTTGGTAGCGTAATCCTTGTGGCGGTAGTCGCGATTGAGCACACGGCCTTCTTCGGCATCCACAAAGCGTACGGTCAGTTCGGCTGACGCCAGCAGCGCAGCCTGTGCCCAGCGCCGCAATTTTGCGCGCGTAATCGTTTCACGCAAGCGCGGGTCAGGATACTGGACCGATAGTGACAGCTCGGGTTTTTCTGCAGTCTTACTCATTCTTGCCTTTTACCGGCTTATTGGCGGCTTCATACGCATCGACGATGCGCGCCACCAGCGGATGACGCACCACGTCGGCGCTGGTGAAGTGGGTGAAGGCGATGCCGCGCACCTTTTTCAGCACCTGGATGGCATCCACCAGGCCGCTCTTCTGGCCGCGCTGCAGGTCGACCTGAGTGACGTCGCCGGTAATCACGGCCTTGCTGCCGAAGCCGATACGCGTCAAAAACATTTTCATCTGTTCCGGCGTCGTATTCTGCGCTTCATCCAGGATCACGAAGGCATGGTTCAGGGTGCGGCCGCGCATGTAAGCCAGCGGCGCGATTTCGATGGCCTGTTTCTCGAACATCTTTTGCGTGCGGTCGAAGCCCATCAGGTCGTACAGGGCGTCATACAGCGGACGCAGGTAAGGGTCGACCTTCTGCGCCAGGTCGCCCGGCAAGAAGCCAAGCCGCTCGCCGGCTTCGACTGCCGGACGCGTCAGCACGATGCGCTGTACGGCGTCGCGCTCGAGCGCATCAACGGCACAGGCCACGGCGAGATAGGTCTTGCCGGTACCGGCCGGGCCGATACCGAACGTGACGTCATGCTCGAGAATGGCTTTCAGGTACTGGTTTTGGTGCGGCGTGCGGCCGCGCAAATCATGGCGGCGGGTTTTCAGCACCAGCGGTTCGCTGGGAGTCGGTTCCTCGCCCGCGCCTGTGCCTTCGCCGGCATCACTGGCTTCCGGCTCTTGCGCCGGCTTGGACGACTTGCGCGAAGTGGTGGTCTTGCCGGCACGCTGTTCCACCAGCGCCAGCTGCACGTCATCCACGGAAATCGGCTTGTCCGCGACTTCATAGAAGCGTTCGAGAATCTCGACCGCCGAAGCGGCATCCTTGCCGCTGACGATGAATTTCTCGCCGCGCCGGAATACCGTCGCGTCGAGGGCAGCGGCTATTTGCCGCAGGTTCTCGTCCATCGGGCCGCACAGGTTGGCCAGGCGCCGGTTGTCGAGCGGTTGGGGAGTGAAATGCAGAGGTTCTACGGGAGTTTTGGCTTTCACGGTCACCTCAACCCTGCAGCACCAGCGCGCCGCGCAGGGAATAGGGGTTGCTCTGGGTGATGGTTACATCCAGCATCTGGCCCACCAGGCGCGCTGCCTGCGGTCCACCATCGAAGTTCACTACGCGATTGCATTCGGTACGTCCCTGCAGCTCGCCCGGATTCTTGCGCGACGGCCCTTCGACCAGGATGCGCTGGGTCGTGTTAACCAGAGCATCGCTGAAGCGCCGGGTATTGTCGGCAATGACTTTCTGCAGTCGTTGCAAGCGTTCCAGCTTGACTTCGTGCGGCGTATCGTCCGGCAGGTTGGCCGCCGGCGTGCCGGGACGGGGGCTGAAAATAAAACTGTAGCTATTGTCGTAACCGATATCGTCAATCAGTTTCATCATAGCTTCAAAGTCTGCCTCGGTTTCGCCGGGGAAGCCTACGATAAAGTCAGAAGATATCGCGATATTCGGGCGCACTTCCTTCAGTCGGCGGATGATCGACTTGTATTCCAGCGAGGTATAGCCGCGCTTCATCGCCATGAGGATGCGGTCCGAGCCATGCTGCGCCGGCAGGTACAGGTGGTTCACCAACTTCGGCACTTTCGCGTACGTCTCGATCAGGCGCTGGGTGAATTCCTTAGGATGGCTGGTAACGTAGCGGATGCGCTCGATGCCATCGATTTCGGCGATGTATTCAATCAAGAGCGCAAAGTCGGCGGTGTCGCCATCGCTCATCTCGCCACGGAAGGCATTGACGTTCTGCCCCAGCAGGGTGATTTCCTTGACGCCTTGCGCTGCCAGTCCGGCGACCTCGGTCAGCACGTCGTCGAAGCGGCGCGAGACTTCTTCGCCGCGGGTGTAGGGAACGACGCAATAGCTGCAATACTTGCTGCAGCCTTCCATGATCGAGACGAAAGCGGTCGCGCCTTCCACGCGTGCCGGCGGCAGGTGGTCGAACTTCTCGATTTCGGGGAAGCTGATATCCACTTGCGAGCGGCCGCTGCTGCGGCGCTGCGCCAGCAGGTCCGGCAGACGGTGCAGCGTTTGCGGGCCGAACACCACGTCGACGTAAGGCGCACGCTTGATGATGGCTTCGCCTTCCTGCGAAGCGACGCAGCCGCCCACACCGATGACGAGGTTCGGATTCTTGAGCTTGAGTTCGCGCACGCGGCCCAGGTCGGAAAAGACTTTTTCCTGCGCCTTTTCGCGCACCGAGCAAGTGTTGAAGAGAATGACGTCGGCATCGTCCGGCGTATCGGTCTTGACCAGACCTTCAGAGGCATTGAGCACATCTACCATCTTGTCCGAGTCGTACTCGTTCATCTGGCAGCCGAAGGTTTTGATGAATACTTTCTTTTGCATGAATCAGTTAATCGGTGTAGTACCGTGTTGCGTGTGTTACCGGACCGGATCGATCTGGATCGTCACTTGTTGAGGCGGGTTGGCTGGATTGATGCGTTGTTCCGCAGGCGATTGCGCCGCTTCACGGGCGGTCAGAATCCAGATGCGATCGACATTGCCTTCGTAATCCTCGGTGTAGTTCACCACCAGATCGTTTCCTGTCACGGAAACCGGCATCTGGACCAGGTTGTTTTCATTGAAAATACGTCCGCCGGCCGACATGCGGCGCGGCTTGCCATTGAGGGTGATTTCCGGGGAGCTGCCCATGGTAAACGTGCCACGCTTGGCAATCTGCGGAAAGGGTCTTTCGAATGCGAACGCAGATACGGCCAGCAGCATCAGGGCAACAGCGGCGAGAAATCGTTGAATCCTCATGTCAAACTCCATGGCAGTGAACGACCGGGCGGCGTGCCCGCCTGGCGCTTTTTGGTCACAAGCAAAATCCTTAAGAAATCAATCGTTTGTGACGGTAAAAGGCATCAGGAAATGGATTGAAGTGTACCATTAATGACCTTCCGGGATTCGTCGGGAGCGCTGTTCGATATGAATTTAATAACCCGAATGCTGCTTCAGCGCCGACGCCGATAGTGAATGCCGGGATCCGGTAGGGCGCATTCGCGCAATTGCCAGCGGCGATAAGGGCTTTAATCAATGCTGAATTGTTTGTTTATCCTTAATTTGTGTCTAACGGAATTCTATTGCGTGCAGTAAGTAGGGTATTTTTATCGTCTATTTTGCCGAAAGACATCGAGCGAAAGTGAATAGCATGACGAATGCTGATATGCCTGCATTTCTGGATGGGGGCGGTGAAGTCGGGGCGCTCATGCGCGCTTATGATTGGTCCGCTTCATCTCTGGGGCTTCCGGAAAACTGGCCGCAATCATTGCGAACCGTTGTGGGGTTAATGCTGAACAGTAGATTTCCTATGTTTCTCGCATGGGGAAAGGAACTGTGCTTTTTATATAACGATGCTTATGTCGAGATTCTCGGCGCCAAGCATCCCTGGGCGTTAGGCCGGCGCTTTCAGGAAATCTGGTCGGAAATCTGGCAAGACCTTCTCCCCTTGATTGATAAGGCCCTGGCAGGCGAAGCCGTCTACCACGAGAACCTGCCGCTGACGATGCATCGTCACGGCTATGACGAGCCGGTCTGGTTCACCTTTTCGTATTCGCCGGTGCGTGATGACAACGGCACGATCGCCGGCATGTATTGCGCGTGCGTGGAAACTACGGAACAGGTGCTTGCCGAAGCCTACCGCAACGAAGAGAATGAGCGTTTTCGGACGCTGTTTGAGCAGGCGCCGGGCTTCATGGCTATCCTGCGCGGCAAGAATTATGTGTTCGACCTCACCAATCAGGCTTATTCCCAGCTGGTCGGACATCGCGACATCCTTGGCAAGCCGGCACGCGAGGCGCTGCCCGAAGTGGTCGAGCAAGGTTTCATCGCCTTGCTCGACCATGTCTATACGACAGGCCAGACTTATGTCGGGCATGCCATGCCGGTCGAACTGCAGCGCGAACCCAATGGCCCGCTGGAGAAGCGCTTTCTCGATTTCGTCTATCAGCCGATTCGCGATGCGCGCGGTGTCGTCACCGGTATTTTTGCCGAGGGTAGCGATGTCACGGAGCGCAAGCAGGCCGAGGAAGAACTGCGCCAGCTTGCCGCTGATTTGTCGAAGGCAAATCAACGCCAAAGCGAATTTCTCGCCACCCTGGCGCATGAATTGCGCAACCCGCTGGCGCCTATCCGTACCGGGCTCGACCTGATGCGGGTCAGCGCGGACAATCCGGCGTCGACGGTAAGAATTCGGGAAATGATGGATCGCCAGCTGGATCATCTGGTGCACCTGGTCGATGACTTGCTGGATGTGGCGCGCATCAGCACAGGCAAGATCGAACCCAAGAAGGCCCGTGTGTTGCTGAAGGATATCGTGCTGAGCGCCGTGGAAACGACGCTGCCCGGCATCCAGGCAAAAAACCAGGACTTCAGCGTTCATATTCCCGATGAGCCGATCTGGCTGATTGCCGACGCCAACCGGCTGGCGCAAGTGATCGGCAACGTGCTGACCAATGCCCGCAAATATACGCCGGATAATGGCAAGATCGACTTGTCCGTCCGGCGCAAGAGTGACGAAGTGGTGATTGTCGTCGCCGATAACGGCATCGGCATACCTGCGGATTCGCTGCCGCACATTTTCGACATCTTCACGCAAGTCGGCCATGACAGCAGCCACGCGCAAGGCGGCCTGGGCATTGGACTATCCCTGGTAAAACGCCTGATCGAAAAGCACAGCGGCACGGTGCACGCCTTTAGCGCGGGGCCGGGACAAGGTGCGACGTTCACTATCCGGCTTCCCATTGCGCCGGCCGAAGCGGAGCCGTCGACTGCGGCGAAGGTGGATGACAATGCCATGCCGGTAGAGCAGCGACCCATGCGCATCCTGATTGCCGATGACAACCAGGATGCAGCAGACCTATTGAAGGAAATGCTGGAAATTCAAGGCCACATGGTCAGGATCGCCAATGATGGCATGTCGGCCCTGGAGCTGGCCAAAACATTCTTGCCTGACATGGCATTGCTGGATATCGGCATGCCCGTCATGGATGGCTACAAGCTGGCCATGGCAATTCGCCAGGCGCCGCAATTGCGCTCAACGCGGCTGGCGGCAATCACCGGCTGGGGCGCGAAGGAAGACCGGGATCGCACCAGGGAAGCGGGATTCGATTATCACTTGACCAAGCCGGTCAGTTTTGAAGCGCTGAAGGGGCTCTTGCGCGATGTGCAGTCAGCCGAGCAGGTTCCGGCCGGGAAAAGGAATGGAAGCTAGAGCGAGGGCTTGATGCCGCCGGCGACATGTGAAAGGGCAGGCGCCAAACGAAAAAGCCGTTGACTCGATTGAATCAACGGCTTTGTGTTCTGGTGGTGATAGGTGGACTTGAACCACCGACCCCAGCATTATGAGTGCTGTGCTCTAACCAACTGAGCTATATCACCAAGAAGCCTTCTAGTATGCGGTTCCGGCGCGCAATTGTCAAGCCTAAGAACGCAAAATCCAGCCGCTGGTTTTTTCTAAAGCAGGAAAATTAATAAACAGATAAACCGGGCCTCGGGTAGTTCACTGCGCCAAGGCTGCTTGGACATGCAGCCACACCTGTTGTGTCGCATGCGGATCGAGGCAATCTACGACGATGCGCTCGGGCATTGAGCGCAGCCAGGTCAGTTGGCGTTTCGCCAGTTGCCGGGTGGCGGCAATTCCTTTTTCGCGCATGGTGGCAAAGTCATAAGCCCCATCCAGATATTCCCAAGCCTGGCGATAGCCGACGCAGCGCATGGATGGCAGGCCGAGATGCAAATCGCCGCGCGCGCGCAGCTTTTGCACTTCCGCCAGCAGACCTTCGGGCGCATTCAGCATGGCGTCGAAACGGGCTGCGATGCGGTCGTGCAGGACGCTGCGATCCGATGGCTCCAGCGCGAGCGGCAAAAGGCGGAATGGCAGTTCCGTCTTCGGCGCTTTGGCCAATAAGGCCGACATGGGCTGACCGGTCAGCATCATGATTTCGAGCGCGCGCTGGATGCGTTGGGCATCGTTGGGCTTGAGCCGGGCCGCCGTTTCCGGGTCGAGCGTGGCGAGACGTGCATGCAGGGCTGGCACGCCCAATTCCGCCGCTTCCCGGTCCAGCTGCGCGCGCAATGCCGGATCGGCTTGCGGCAATTCATCCAGGCCATCCTGCAAGGCTTTGAAGTAAAGCATCGTGCCGCCGACCAGGAGCGGCAGCTTGCCGCGTGACTGGATGTCGTCGACAAGTCGCAAGGCATCCTGGCGAAACTGCATGGCCGAATACGATTCGCTAGCGTCGAGAATATCGATCAGGTGATGTGGCACGCCGGCGCGCTCTTGCAGCGTGGGCTTGGCTGTGCCGATATCCATCTCGCGGTACACCAGGGCGGAGTCGACCGAGATGATTTCAGCCGGCACCCGGCGCGCCAGTTCGAGCGCGGCGGCAGTCTTGCCCGAGGCAGTCGGGCCCATCAGCGCCACCGCGAGCGGCTTGGTGGAAGAGGGTATGGCAGACATCGGTAACAGAGGATTCGAAATGTCGATGGCTTATTGCCCGCGCAAGAACAGCTTGTCGAGATCGGATAGCGCCAGTTGCACCCAGGTTGGCCGGCCATGGTTGCACTGGTCGGCGCGCTCGGTTTGCTCCATCTGGCGCAGCAAGGCATTCATTTCCGGCAGCGTCAGCGCGCGATTGGCGCGCACGGCGGTGTGACAAGCCAGCGTGCCGAGCATTTCATTGCGGCGCTCGACCAGCACGCGGGAGCCGCCGAATTCCCGCACGTCGCGCAAGACGTCGCGCGCCAGCGTTTGCACATCGGCGCTTTTCAGCAATGCCGGCACCGAGCGCACCGCCAGAGTGGTGGGCGACAGCGCGGCAATGTCGAAACCGAGCGCCTGCAGCGTGTCGCGGTTTTCTTCGGCAGTGCCGACTTCGACGGCATCGGCGTGGAACGTCACCGGGATTAGAAGAGGCTGCACCTGCAAGGCATCCTCGTCCAGCGCCATCTTGAATTGTTCGTACAGGATGCGCTCATGCGCGGCATGCATATCCACCAGTACCAGGCCCTTGGCGTTTTGGGCGAGTATGTAAATGCCGTGCAACTGCGCCAGTGCATAACCCAGCGGCATGTCGCTGTCGGCCGCATTGCCGGTGTATGCCGACGCCGGCAGTGAGGGCGCCATCGCGGCAGGCGAGGCATATCCGGCGGCAGTGCCAAACCCGGCGCGCTCAGCTGTCGTGCTGGATACGTCGTTACCGCCTCCCGCAAACAGCGCGCCATACTGCGCCGTGTTCTGCGCGACGCCAAATCCGCCGGCAGGCTGGGCGGCGAATTGCGCATGGAAGGATGTTTGCTGCTGTTCGCGAATCCAGGGTAACGGCGCGGACGATGCAGGCTGCGGCGCCGGTGCGCTGCCATGCGCGGTGGCGGAGGTTTGCGCCAGCGCGCGGGTCACGGCATGGAAGACGAACTGGTGGATGGCGCGGCTGTCGCGAAAGCGCACCTCGATCTTGGCGGGGTGGACATTGACGTCCACCTGCGACGGGTCCACTTCGAGGGAAAGCGCATAAGACGGGTAACGGTCGCCATGCAGCACGTCCTGATACGCCGCGCGCACGGCATGCGTGAGCAGCTTGTCGCGCACGAAGCGGCCATTGACATAAAAATACTGGGAATCGGCGCGCGCCTTGGACGCGGTCGGCAAGCCGACAAAGCCGGACAGCCGCACGGTGCCGGCTATCTCTTCCAGCATCAGGCGCGCTTGCGCGAATTCTTCGCCCAACACCTGGGCGCTGCGGCGGGCCGGGTCGCTGACATTCCAATGGTCTACCGTCTTGCCATTGTGCGATAAAGAGAACGCCACGTCGGGGCGCGACAGCGCGATGCGGCGCACGACCTCGGCGCAATGGCCGAATTCGGTTTGCTCGGATTTGAGGAACTTGCGCCGCGCCGGCGTGTTGAAATACAAGTCTTGCACATCGACCGTGGTGCCGGTGGCGCCGGACGCTGGCGTCACTTGCAGGGTGGCGCCGTCGATTTGCCAGGCATGCGGCGCGTCGGCGGTGCGCGACGTGAGGGTCAACTGCGCCACCGAGGCGATCGACGCCAGCGCTTCGCCGCGGAACCCCAGGGTGCCGACATTTTCGAGATCAGCCAGCGAGGCGATCTTGGAGGTGGCATGGCGCGCCAGCGCCAGGGGCAATTGTTCGGCAGGGATGCCTCGGCCATTGTCGGTGATGGCGATACGCTTGACGCCGCCTTGCTCCAGGCGCACCGTGATCTGGGTGGAGCCGGCATCGAGGGCATTTTCCAGCAATTCCTTGACCACCGCAGCCGGACGTTCGACCACCTCGCCGGCGGCGATCTGGGATATCAACTGGTCGGGCAGGGCCTGGATTGGACGTGAGGGCAAGTGGGGCGCGTTCATGCCTCGATTATAACTGGCGGGCAGTTGCAGCGCCCCTTCACCGCAGCGTATTTACAGCGAGGATGTATCTGATGTGCGCCGATTGGCGGTTGACGAAATGCCATCGCATTGGCAACGCAAGCCTGGTCGCAAGCTGGCAGATATGAAGTGAATCAGACCATGGCTGCCAAAATGCGCAATTTGGAGAAAGCTAAGGTATTATCCGTTTCTTCTCTGATATTGCCTCCTCCCATTCCTTTCCATCCCGCCGGCATCACGAGTGCGATTGCGATGGATTAACTTGAAGATTATTCAGGATGATCGAACAACTTGTCAGCTTGATTCTGCACGTCGATATGCACCTGCTGGAGCTGTTGCAGAATTATGGTCCGTGGATCTACGCCATACTGTTTCTCATTATTTTTGTCGAGACTGGCCTGGTGGTCATGCCGTTTTTGCCGGGCGACTCGCTGTTGTTCGTCATCGGCGCGCTGGCAGCGGCCGGCGGCCTGAGCCTGCCGCTGATTATCGTCTTGCTGATCATCGCGGCGATTGCCGGCGACACGGTGAATTTCGCCACGGGAGCCTGGTTTCATCGCAAGACGCTTGCCGGCAAGCGCTACCGCTGGCCGAATCCCGAGCATTTGCGCATCACCCATGAGTTTTTCGAGCGGCATGGCGGCAAGACCATCATCATCGCGCGCTTCGTTCCGATCGTCCGCACGCTGGCGCCATTTGTGGCGGGCATCGGGCAGATGCACTATGCCCGCTTTGCGCTGTATAACGTCACGGGCGCCATTCTCTGGGTCGTGTCGCTGACGGTGGCCGGCTACCTGCTTGGCAACGTGCCGTGGGTGAAGGCAAATCTCACCGCTGTGCTGATGGGGTTGATCGTGCTGTCGCTGCTGCCCGGTATCATCGGCTGGCTGAATTCCAAGCGTTCCGCGCGTCCGTAAGGCTTCGCTCCTGTGCATTCACTGCGCGGCGGGCATGAAAAAGGCGCATTGTCCTTGCGGATCAATGCGCCTTTGCATTTTCGACCTGGCTTAAAACTCTTCCCAATCGTCGCCGCGCGCGGCTGAGCTGGCGGCGACAGCAGGCCTGGTCGAGAGCGCAGGCTCCGCGCGTTGTGTCGGCTTGGCTGTAGGTCGGCCGCCCGGCTTGCTGACGGCGGTCGCAGGGGGTGCGATGACTTGCTTTGAGGCTGGAGCAATAGCAAGACTGGCGTGACGCGGCGCTTGCGTGGAGAGCTTGAATACGCTGACCGCCGAAGCCAGGTTGGCTGCCTGATGCTGCATGCTTTGGGCGGCTGCCGCGGATTGCTCGACAAGCGCGGAATTTTGTTGAGTGGCCTCGTCCATTTTTGTGATGGCCTGGTTGATTTGCTCGATGCCCGTAGTCTGCTCCTGGCTCGCCGCGCTGATTTCTCCCATGATGTCGGTGACGCGCCGGATGCTGGTGACGATTTCCTGCATGGTCACGCCTGCCTGATCCACCAGCTTGGTGCCGGCTTCGACTTTTTCCACCGAGTCGCCGATCAACTCCTTGATTTCCCTGGCCGCCGCCGCCGAGCGCTGCGCCAGCGTTCTGACTTCGGTCGCGACGACGGCAAAGCCGCGTCCCTGTTCGCCAGCGCGCGCGGCTTCCACGGCGGCATTCAGCGCCAGGATATTGGTCTGGAAGGCGATGCCATCGATGACGGAAATGATATCGACGATCTTTTTCGAGGAACCGTTGATCGACCCCATCGTTTCGACCACCTCGGCAACCACCGTGCCGCCTTTCATGGCGACTTCCGAAGCGGCCGTGGCGAGGCCATTGGCCTGACGCGCATTGTCGGCATTCTGCTTGACGGTCGAAGTCAGTTGCTCAAGCGATGAGGTTGTCTCTGCGAGTGAGCTGGCTTGCGCTTCCGTGCGCGAAGACAGATCCATGTTGCCGGAAGCGATCTGGTTGGAAGCGCTGGCGATGGCGTCGGTGCCGGTGCGCACGCCGGCGACGATGCGCGACAGGCTATCGTTCATATGCGCCAGCGCGTGCAGCAACTGGGCGGTTTCATCGCTGCCCTTGACCCGGATGCTGCTCGTAAGGTCGCCTGCCGCGACGGTTTTCGCTACATTCAGCGCCTGGTGCAAAGGCCGCGTGATGCTGCGCGCGATCCTGCTGCAGACAAAAATCAGCACGCCGCACAGCGCCAGCGCGACCAGTGCAAACCTGACCAGGCGTTCCCAGAAGGCAGCGGTCACGGTATCGATATAGACGCCCGAGCCGATTACCCATCCCCACGGCGCAAAGCCGCTGACATAGGAAGCTTTCGGCACCGGTGCCGACTGTCCGGGCTTGGGCCACTCGTACATGACAAAGCCGCTGCCCTTGGCCTTGACGGTCTCGACGAACTCAACGAACAGGCGCTTGCCATTGGGGTCCTTGTTGTCGCTGAGGTCCTTGCCGTCCAGTTCGGGCTTGATCGGATGCATGACCATGCGCGGGTGCATGTCGTTAATCCAGAAATACTCAGTGCCGCTGTAACGCAAGCGCTTGATCTGGGCGATCGCCTGGCGTTTGGCTTCCTCTTCCGGCATGGCCCCCTTGCTTGCCTGTTCGTGATAGTACTGGAGCACCCCGTGCGCGGATTCCACGGCACGCTGGACGCTGGTCTTGCGCTCATCCAGCAACATATCTTTTTCAGATAAAAGAGCGTAGCTGGTCAGGATCCCGATGCTGAGTGTCGCCCAGGCGAAAATCAGGTACAGCTTTTTTGCAATGCTTAACGAGAAAAGCTTCTCCATTGTTATCTCTTTAAAAGTTATTTTTGTTATGCCAGGTACGGCTCCTGTCAGAGAGAGAAGTATATTGGTTAAGTTGAAATTTCCTCAGTGCAACTCGAAGACGCAAGGAAAACTAATGTTAAATAAGTTGCAATGCAACAACGAAATTGCAGAGGCGTATAGGACGCAGCAACGGACGGCTGAAGCAGTCATTCTCCCGGCAGCGCAAGGTTGACGTTGCGCCGTTGGATTCAAGCTGGATGCGAGGAAGCAGGCTTGGCTGCTGATACCGCCTTTTGAAAGGCGCTGCGGCAGGGGAGAGCTGGAAGAGGAAAGGCGGAAGGCTGGCCGCCGCTTGGCGAAAAGCGGCGGCTACGGGACGGAGCGTTAAAACTCTTCCCAGTCATCGTCGCCGTTGCGCGGAGGCGCGGCCTTGCGCAACGGTTCAGGTGCGCGCGCCGGTGTGCTTGCGCGGGCAGTGGCAACAGGCGATGGCGCTGCTGCCGGCTTGGACAAGGCAGGGACAGCCGGGGCCGAGACTGCCGGCGCGGCGGATTTCGGCGCTGCAGCTTTGGATGCACCGGCTTTTTGCGCGGGCAGGGTACGTGCAACCGTAGCGCTGTTGACCTTGAATACGCCGACCAGTTGTGCCAGCTTGCCGGCTTGCGATTGCATGCTCTGCGCTGCGGCGGCGGCTTCTTCCACTAGCGCGGCATTCTGCTGGGTGGCGTTGTCCATCTGGGAAATCGCCAGGTTGATTTGCTCGATGCCGGCGGTTTGTTCCGTGCTGGCGGCGGTGATTTCACCGATGATATCGGTGACGCGGCGGATGCTGGTGACGATTTCCTGCATGGTCACGCCGGCCTGGTCCACCAGCTTGGTGCCGGCTTCCACTCGCTCCACCGAGTTGCCGATCAATTCCTTGATTTCCTTGGCGGCGGCGGCCGAACGCTGTGCCAGCGAACGCACTTCGGCGGCGACGACGGCGAACCCGCGTCCCTGTTCGCCGGCGCGTGCCGCTTCGACGGCGGCATTCAGCGCCAGGATGTTGGTCTGGAAGGCGATGCCATCGATGACGGAAATGATATCGACGATCTTCTTCGAGGAATCGTTGATCGACCCCATCGTTTCGACTACTTCCGAAACCACCACGCCACCCTGGCTGGCGACTTCGGACGCCGATTGCGCAAGGGTATTGGCCTGGCGGGCATTGTCGGCATTCTGCTTGACGGTAGAGGTGAGCTCTTCCACGGAAGAGGCGGTTTGTTCCAGCGAGCTGGCTTGCGCCTCGGTGCGCGAGGACAAGTCCATGTTGCCCGCAGCGATTTCATTGGAGGCGCTGGCGATGGCATCGGTGCCGGCGCGCACCTGGGACACCAGTTTCGCCAGGCTGTCGCGCATGGCGCGCAGCGCATGCAACATGCTGGAATCATCGCCGGACTTGAGCTTGATTTCCACGTTCAGGTCGCCATGGGCAATGCGTTCGGCGATTTCCACTGCCACGGCAGGCTCGCCGCCAAGCTGGCGCAGCAGGCTGCGGGTGATCACGAAAGCGGCCGCCACACCCAGCAGCATGGCAATGCCGCCGAGGGTCAGCATCAAGTTGCGCGCGCTTTCAAAATTCGCGCTGGAGTCGAAGCCATAGAGGATGCTCTGCTTGTCGACGGTCCTGACCAGTTCGTCCAGACCCGCCAACCATTGCTCTTGTACCGGGCGTACTTCCTCCATCAAGACGCGCGTGGCTTCAGCCTGCTGACGCGCCTGACCGAGTTCCATGGCCTTGGCCATCAGCGGCTTGGCGGCGTTTGCCGCAGCCTTGACCTTTTCCAGCACGGCCTTGGTTTCCGCGTCGGCCTCGCTTGATGTCAGCATCTGCTCGAGTTGTTCTTCGGCGCTGAGGTATTGCTGATTCTGGCTGCGGATGCGGTCCAGTTCCTGTTCCAGTTCGGTGGCATCCTGCACCAGGGCGACATTGCGCAAGCCGATCATGCGGTCCATCACCGCGTTGCGCATGGTGGCGGCCAGCCGGCTTTGCACGTTATTGCTGGTTAATACCTTGTCGAGACGCTGCTGGACCTGCGACATGTTCATGATGCCCAGCGCGGTTACTCCCGCCAGCAGCACCATCACTAAGGCAAAGCCGACGCCCAGACGGGTGCCGACTCGTGTATTTGCAATCTTCATTGGTTCTCCTCTTGTGTTCCTTGTTTCATGGACAAGGCCCGTTATGTCATGCGGTTTTTCGCCAGCGGCGGATTCTTGGCAAAGTATTTACGGATGCCGGTCAGGATGGCATTGGCCATTTGTTCTTGGTAGTTTTCATCAGTCAGTTTGGCTTCTTCTTCCGGATTCGAAATGAAAGCGGTTTCGATCAGGATGCTGGGAATATCCGGCGCCTTGAGCACGGCGAATCCTGCTTGCTCGACATTGGCCTTGTGCAGGCGGTTGATGCCGCCGATTTCGCGCAGCACGGCCTTGCCCAGCTTTAAGCTATCGTTGATCTGCGCCGTCGTGGACAAATCCAGCAGCACGCTGGCGAGCTGCTTGTCATGCGTCTTGATATTGACGCCGCCAATCAGGTCGGCGGCGTTTTCCTTGTTGGCCAGCCAGCGCGCCGCCGTCGATGAGGCGCCTTTTTCCGACAGCGTGAAGACCGAGGCGCCGCGCGCGGTCGGCTCGACCCAGGCATCGGCGTGAATCGAGACGAACAGGTCGGACTGGACCTTGCGCGCCTTTTGCACGCGCACGTGCAGCGGCACGAAAAAGTCGGCGTCGCGCGTCATCATGGCGCGCATGTTCGGCTGTTCCTCGATCTTGGCTTTCAAGCGCTTGGCAATGGCCAATACGACATCCTTTTCGCGGCTGCCGCCACGGCCGATCGCGCCCGGATCTTCGCCGCCGTGGCCAGGGTCGAGCGCGATGGTGATCATGCGCGTCAGTTGCGGCGCCGGTTCGGCTGGCTCGGTTTTGGCGGTCTTGGTCTCGGCCGGTTTGGCTTCGGGCTTGGTTTCGAGCGGCAGGGGCTTGCCGTCTGGTACTCCCTCTTTCGTCTGGCTCTTGGCAATCAGCGCGGCGATCGGATCGGGCGGATTGACCGGATAGAGATCGAACACCAGGCGATGCTGGTAGCCAGCCACCGGCTCCAGCGTAAACACTTGCGGGTTGATCGCTTCCTTCAGATCGAACACCAGGCGCACGACATTGGGCCGGTTCTGGCCGACGCGCACCTGCTTGATGTAAGGGTCGTTCGGCTGGATCTTGGCGACCAGTTCCTTCAGCGTCGGGTTGAGTTCGATGCCATCGATATCCACCACCAGCCGTTCCGGGTCCTTGACGAGAAAATGGCTGACCTTCAGGTTGCTATCGTTTTCCAGGGTGACGCGGGTGTAGTCTTCGGCCGGCCAGACGCGTACGGCAACGATGCGCGCCGCCTGCACCGGCAACGGCGTGAGCACAGATAACAGGAGAGTCGCACCGGCACCAAGGAAGGTGCGGCGCTTATGCGAAACGGGCGACGCAGCGTGATTTTCTACAGATTTGGTGCGAAATGGAGTCTTTCGAGGCATGCTTTACCCTGCTCGGACAATGCTTGCAATTCTACATCACGTCCGTCGTCGATGATGCCAAGAAACACTTCAATGTCGGGGGGAGGCAACACGCCTGCGGCCTTTTCCGGCCACTCCACCAGGCAAACCGTAGCAGTATTGAAATACTCGCGGAAACCGGCGTCGAGGAATTCTTCAGGGCTGCCCAGGCGGTACAGGTCGAAATGGATGACTTCGACAGGCTTGCCGTTGAGCCGAACCGTGTAGGGCTCGGCCAGGGTATAAGTTGGACTTTTGACATGGCCGGCATGACCGGCGGCATGCAGCAGGGCGCGTGTCAGCGTGGTTTTGCCGGCACCCAGGTCGCCATGCAGATAAATCGTCAAGCCGGGCGCCAGCGCCAGCGCCAGCGATTCGCCCAGTGCGGCAGTGCCGGCCTCATCATGCAGAATGGTTTTAAAATGATGCATTGCTCAACGTCCCGATGACAGCGCAGCGTCCACATCGCTGCCCATTTTCTTTTTCAATTATCCCGTCAGATGACTACGCCTCAAGATATGCAAGCGCTGGCTGAGGCCATTCCCGCCTGGGGGCGCGAACTCGGCCTGGCCGATGTGCGCATTGCCGCCATCGATCTGACCGCCGAAGAAACCGGCCTGCAAGCCTGGCTGGACGCCGGCATGCATGGTGAAATGCATTATATGGCAAGCCATGGCATGAAGCGGGCGCGGCCTGCCGAACTGGTGCCGGGTACGGTCAGGGTGATTTCGGCGCGTATCGATTATCTGCCCCAGGATGCATCGCCTGACTGGCGCGCCAATGAACGCCGGCGCCATGGCGACCCGGGCGCGGCCGTGGTGTCAGTGTATGCGCGTGGACGGGATTATCACAAGGTATTGCGCAACCGGCTGCAAAAGCTGGCCGAACGGATTGCCGAGAAAGCGGGGCCATTCGGCTATCGCGTCTTTACCGATTCGGCGCCGGTGCTGGAAGTGGCATTGGCGGACAAGAGTGGCCTGGGCTGGCGCGGCAAGCATACGCTCTTGCTGAATCGGCAAGCCGGGTCGATGTTTTTCCTCGGCGAGATCTATACCGATTTGCCCTTGCCGGTGGATGCGCCGATGGCGCCGCATTGCGGGACTTGCCATGCCTGCATCGATGCCTGCCCGACGCAAGCCATCGTCGGGCCATACCGGCTGGATGCGCGGCGCTGCATCTCTTACCTGACGATCGAATTAAAAGGCAGCATTCCCGAAGACTTGCGCCCGCTGATCGGCAATCGTATCTATGGCTGCGACGATTGCCAGCTGGTCTGCCCCTGGAACAAGTTTGCGCAGCGCGCGGTGGTGCCGGATTTCGAAGTCCGCAATGGACTGGATGCCGCTTCCTTGATCGACCTGTTTGCGTGGAGCGAAGAGGAATTCAATCGGCGCCTGGAAGGCAGCCCGATCCGCCGCATCGGCCATGAAAGCTGGTTGCGCAATATCGCGGTGGCACTGGGTAATGCGGCCGCAGGGCAGGGCGCCCGCCCGGGAATGGTGGCTGCCCTCAAGGCGCGCGCCGATCATCCTTCGGAAATGGTGCGCGAACACGTGACCTGGGCGTTGGCGCGGCATCAATAGCCTTGAGGCGGATGCCAGCACGCGCGCAATGCCTGATGCTGCGCCGCAAAAATTCAATTGGCTGAAATCCATTTTTCAGCCCTCTTTTCAGCGGTGACTGAAAGCCTGAGCTTCAGCACCGTCGCGAATTATCTCCTCTTCTGTCTATCTCGCAGCCGGCCGGCTCCATGTTTGGGTCACGCATTCTTTCGTTATTCAGAAGGTTCGCACTGCAGCAATTCTTCCAAGCTGAGAAATGTCATTTGCATTTCACGATAATGTCACTTATATTTCAGATTGATATATCTGATATATCAGAGGATTATAGTAAAACATCACAAAATAGTGACTTGCGATTCCTAATCGGTTTGCAAAATTCAGGAGACAACATGAAATTCCGTATTCAAGCATCGGGTTATCGTCTGGCGGCAGGGGCAGGACTGGCGGCTGCGTTGACTTTTTCCGGCAGTGCGTTCGGCGCTGATCCGGACGCCTTCAAGATCGGCGGCGTGGTGTCCCTATCCGGCACCTACGGCGTGTTCGGCGACGACATGCGCAAAGGCGTGGAGTTGGCCATTGAGCAGCGCGGCGGCAAGGTGCTGGGCAAGCCGATCCAGGTGACCTGGGAGGACGACGAAACCAAGCCGCAGCCGGCGGTGCAGAAAACCACCCGCCTGATTGCGGACGGTGCGCAAATGATTTTCGGCGCGGTCAGCTCGGCGTCGACCATCGCGATCATGAATATCACGAAGCAGCGCAAGATCCCGCACCTGGTGACGATGTCGGCGGATGACAAGATTACCTTGCCGGGCGGGTCGCGTTACACCTTCCGTACTTCAAACACGCTGGGCATGGAGCAGCGCATGGCGCTTGCCTACAGCAAGGAACAGAAAATCAAGCGCGTGTATGGCGTGACGGCGGATTACCAGGCGACCCGCGACAGCTGGGAGTGGTATCGCAAGGAAGCGGAAAAAGCCGGTATCGAAATCGTCGGCGCCGACTTTCCGCCGCTCGGCAACCGTGACTTCTCGTCGATCGCCGACAAGATTGCCCGTTCCAATGCGGATGGCGTCGCCTTGTTCATGACCGGTTCGGATTCGATCACGATGGTGAAGCAGGCTGGCCAGGTCGGTCTCGACAAGACCCGCAAGATTTTCGGTCCGGTGATCGCCGATGAAACCATGGCGGCAGGCGTGGGAGCGGCCTCGGTCGGGGTCAATTCCGGCGTGCGTTATCACTTCACGGTTGATAATCCGGCGAACAAGAAATTTGTCGACGCCTACCGCCAGAAATACAACGAGTTCCCATCGAGCGCTGCCGGTGAAGCATTCGACGGCATGTCCTGGTGGCTGGACGTGGTGGAAAAGACCGGCACCTGGGATCGTGAAAAATGGGTCGAGGCATTTGCCAGCAGCGTGCGCGACAACTCCCTGGAAGGCCGCAAGGAAATGAGTGCGTGCGACCACCAGGCCCGCCAGGTCGGCTTGTGGGGCGAGGTCGTCAACGGCAAGCCGCCGCACCCCGCCTACGTCATGAAAATTACCAAGGTATATCAGCCGAAGGAAATTTTCGAGGACTGCAAGCAGTAATCCCCAGTAATCCGTGCGCCGGGTGCGGGTGGCGCCATGCCGCCAGCCGCGCCTTTCTGGCCAGCCATCCTGGCCGGGTGGCGTCGCACGCCCTTCAGTAACCTCAGGGATCAATTATGTCCACGATCGTCATCGGGCTTAGCCTTGGCATGCTGCTGTTTCTGCTGGCATCCGGGCTGACGCTTATCTTCGGCATGCTTGGCGTCATCAACTTCGCCCATGGGGCCTTATATATGCTGGGCGCCTATCTATCCTTCGATATCGCGCATCGTACCGGCTCGTTTGCGCTTGGCGTCGCTGCCTCGACGGTAGTGGCTGGGCTGGCCGGCATCGCGATGGAACGATTCACATTGCGTCCGCTATACAACCGTCCGCATTTCTACCAGCTGGTCCTGACCTTCGGCTTCATCCTGGTGCTGACCGAAGCGGTCAAGTTCTTCTGGGGTCTGGGCTACAAGGAAGCGCCCATGCCGGCACTGCTGTCCGGCTCGGTCGAGCTGTTCGGCAGCACGATTCCAATCTACCGGCTGTTTGTCATCGGCTTCGGCGCCGCCGCTGCGATCGGGCTGTTCGCCGCGCTCGAACGCAGCACCTTCGGCATGCTGGTGCGCGCGGCCAGCAGCGACAGCGAAATGGTGCAGACGCTCGGCCTGCCGGCATCCACCATACGCACCGCGGTATTCGGTTTCGGCGCCGGTCTGGCCGGCCTGGCAGGCGCCATTGCGGCTCCGCTGTTCCCGATCGAACTGGGCATGGGCACCAACACCATCATCGACTGCTTCATCGTCGTCATCCTGGGAGGGCTGGGCAATATCCGCGGCGTGGTCGCGGCAGCGATCCTGATCGGCATGGTGCGGGCGATCGGCTACACCTTCATGCCGAGCTGGGTCGATGTGCTGACGTTTGCGATGCTGATCGCGACATTGTTGACGCGCCCACAAGGCCTGTTTTCCCGTCCCGTGAGGTCCGCATGAATCTGTCACGCTTCGACGTAGTAATCGGCCTGTTGATGGCGCCGGTGGTTTTCGCGCTGCCATTCCTGACGCAGGATGACTTCTATCTGAATCTCGCGACGCTGGTGATGATCTGGTCGATTTTCGCGGTCGGCTTCGATTTCGTATTCGGCTCCCTGGGCATGGTGTCGTTCGGTCACGCCAGTTTTCTCGGCATCGGCGGCTATGCGCTGGCGATCATCACGCAAAGATTCGGATTGCCATTCGAGGTCGGCCTGCTGGCGGCAATTGCGACGGCGGCTGTCTGCGCCTGGATATTCAGCTTTTTTGCCCTGCGTGTTTCCGGCATATTTTTTGCGCTGGTAACGCTCGCTTTGACGCAATTGCTGTACATCCTCGCCGACAGCAAGCTGCGCGAATGGACCGGCGGCGCCGACGGCTTGCCCGGCGTGGCCCGCCCGGAATTCCACGGCATCGACTTTTTCAGCTCGTTCAACTTCTACTGGTACGTGGCGGCGATTTTCGTGCTGGTGATGGTGGCCATCGCCATCGTGCGCAGCTCGCCGTTCGGCCGCGTCATCCGGAGCATCCAGCAAAATGAAATCCGTACCCAGCACCTGGGTTACGACGTGCATCGCATCAAGCAGATCACCTTTCTCGTGTCCGGCGCCATCAGCGGCCTAGCCGGCGCCTTGCTGGCCTCGCTGCTGATGTACGTGAATCCGCAGATGCTGCACTGGAGCACTTCCGGCGACGTCATCATCATGACGCTGCTGGGCGGCGCCGGCACCTTGTGGGGGCCGGTGGCCGGCGTCATGATCTTCGAGATCCTGAAGGAATGGCTGAGCGGCTGGACGCCGTACTGGTACGGCATCCTCGGCATCATCTTCATCGTGGCTACTCTCTATTTCCCGAAAGGGGTATTGGGAGAACTCCAGGCATTCGCAGGCCGGATGCGCCGTCGCGGAGGAAAATCATGAGCAGTATCGCATTGCAATGCGCTAACGTGAGTGTCAGCTTCGGCGCGCTCAAGGCGATCGACAACGTCAACTATGAGTTCGAGGCGGGCCGGGTGTACGGCCTGATCGGCCCCAACGGCGCCGGCAAGACCACGCTGCTCAATGTGCTGGCCGGCCGCCTGTTGCAGCACCAGGGCAAGGTGCTGTGCCATGGCGAGGATATTTCGGCGCTGGCGCCGCATCAGCGCGCGCGGCACGGCATCGGCCGCAGCTTTCAGATCACCAAGATCTTCCCTGACATGACGGTGCTGGAAAACCTGCGCATCGCCGCGCAGATCAAGCATTCGCGTTTCATGCCGTTCTGGATTTCGTCCCGTTACGACCGCAAGCTGGCCGGGGATATCGATGCGATGCTGGAAATGACCGGCCTGACGGCGCATCGGCATGATATCGCCGGCGCCATGTCGTACGGCTTGCAGCGCGCGCTGGAACTTGGCCTGACCTTGTTGCCGGGGCCGCGCATCCTGCTGCTCGACGAGCCGCTCGCCGGCATCGGCCACCACGAAATCGAGGCCGCCACACGCCTGATCCAGAGCGTGTCGGCCGGCCGCACCGTCCTGCTGATCGAACACAACATGGACGTGATCATGTCGCTGTCCGAACAGATCGTCGTCATGAGTAACGGCAGCGTCATCGCGCAGGGCACGCCGGAGCAGGTCAGGGCGGACGAGACCGTGCGCTCGGTTTATCTCGGAGAGGATGAATAAGCATGATTGCACTGGAAAACGCCTATGTTCAATACGGGCCCGCACGCGTGCTGAGCGATGTGAGCATCAAGGCGGCGCAGGACGAGATCATCGCTATCGTCGGCCGCAACGGCGCGGGAAAATCCACCACCCTGAAAACCATGATGGGCCTGCTGCCGCTGCAGCAAGGCCGGCGCCTGTTCCAGCAACAGGACATCAGCCGCCAGGCGGTCGAAAACATCAGCCGCCTCGGAATCGCGCTGGTGCCGGATAGCCGCCGCATTTTTCCGAACTTGTCGGTGCTCGAAAATCTGCGCATGGGCGCGCTGGCGCACAAGCCTGGTTACTGGACCATCGAGCGCGTGCTCGAAATCTTTCCCAGACTGCAGGAGCGCATCGGCTTCGGCGGCGACCAGTTGTCCGGCGGCGAGCAGCAGATGCTGTCGATCGCCCGGGCCTTGCTCGGCAACCCGAAAATCCTCTTGCTGGATGAGCCGACCGAGGGCCTGGCGCCGCTGATCGTCAATCATCTGATCGAGATTTTCACCATGGTGCATAAGCAAGGCACCGGCATCGTGCTGGTCGAGCAGAACCTGAAGGTGCCGATGCGCCTGGCGCACCGGCAGTATGTGCTGGACCACGGCGCGGTGGCCTGGTCCGGCACGGCCGCCGAACTCGAAGCGCAACGCGACATCGTTGAATCGATCATTACTACAGGAGTGAATCATGAGCACTAACCCTACCTATATCGTCGGCGTCGGCATCACGCGCTTCGGCAAGCAGCTGGAAACCAGCGTCAAGGATCTCGTGCGCGAAGCAGTGGGCGCGGCATTGAAGGATGCGGGTTGCGAGGCCGGCTTGCTGCAAGGCGCTTATTTCGCCACCGCCGGGCAAGGTTCGATCGAAGGCCAGTACATGGTGGCCGGTCAGATTGCGCTGGCGGCGGCGGGTATTACCGGCATTCCGGTGGTGAATGTCGAGAATGCCTGCGCCAGTTCCAGCACGGCCCTCAATGCGGCCCATATGTTTGTCGCATCCGGCGCGGGCGATATTTGCCTGGCGGTCGGCGTCGACAAGCTGTTCTCCACCGATAAGGAAAAAAGCTTTGCCGTGTTCGATGGCGCCTGGGATGTGCACCAGGCCAGCCAGCAGATGCAATCCCTGATGGACCTCGCTCCCGACGTCAAGCCGCCGGCGGACTATGTCGAGCCGGGCAAGCGCAGCGTGTTCATGGATATCTATGCCAGCCTGGCACGGCTGCATATGCAGACCTTCGGCACCACCCAGCGCCAGATCGCGGCAGTCGCGGCGAAAAACCACGTGCATTCGACGCGCAATCCGCTGGCCCAGTTCCAGTATCCGATGACCATCGACGAAGTGCTGGCGGCGCGGCCCGTGTCCTGGCCGCTGACCTTGCCGATGTGCGCGCCGATCGGCGACGGCGCCGCGGCAGCCATCATCTGCAACGAAGCGGGGCTGAAGAAACTGCAGCAAAACCGCGCGGTGCGCCTGTGCGCCAGCGTAATACGCAGCGCCACCGACCGCGCCGCCACTGAGTACGAACGCCACCTGTGCCACCTGGCGGCGCTGCAGGCGTATGAGACTGCCGGCGTCGGCCCGGAAGACATGTCGCTGGCGGAGGTGCACGACGCCACCGCGTTTGCCGAGATCCAGCAAACCGAAGCGCTCGGCTTTTGCGCCTTCGGCGAAGGCGGCCCGATGGCGGAATCCGGCGCCACCACGCTCGGCGGCAAAATTCCGATCAACGTCTCCGGCGGCCTGCTGTCGCGCGGCCATCCGATCGGCGCCACTGGCCTGGCGCAGGTGTACGAGATGGTGACGCAACTGCGTGGCGAAGCCGGCGCGCGCCAGGTCGAGAACGCCCGCTTTGCGATTGCGGAAAACGGCGGCGGCTTCCGCGGCGTCGAAGAGGCATCGACGTCCATCATCATCCTTGGCAAGCAATAAACCGAATTTTTGATACCCGGTAGTCCGAATCTTCGCGAGACAATCATGAATCTGAGCCATCTCTTTCAACGCAGTGTGCAACTGTACGCGCAGCGCCCGGCGCTGGCCAAGGGCACCGAGCCCGCCTTGACGTATTCGGAGTTGAACCAGCGGGTGCGGTCGCTGGCATACTGGCTGCGCCATACGCTGGGATTGCAGGCGGGCGACCGCATCATGCTGGCGATGAAAAACTGCCCTGAATACATGGAACTGATGCTGGCCAGCTGGCATGCCGGATTGGCGGTGGTTCCGGTCAACAGCAAGCTGCATCCGAATGAAATCGATTACATGCTGCGCGATTCCGGCGCGCGCGCCTGCATGTCGCAAGGCGAGCTGTTCCAGGCGTTGCAGCCTGTGGCGGCACAGATCGTCGATCTGCAACTGGTCGATGTGGCGTCCGAGGCATACCGCCTGGCGATGAACAATCCTCCTCTCCCGCCGGTCAGCGACAGCGACCGTGACCTGGCGTGGCTGTTCTATACCAGTGGCACGACCGGCCGCCCCAAGGGCGTCATGCTGTCTCATGCCAACATGGTCAGCGCGGCGATGCATTTTTATTCGGATGTGCAGACTATCGCCAGCGACGATGTGCTGGTGCATGTCGCGCCAATGTCGCACGGCAGCGGCATTTACAGCCTGCCGTATTTCATCAAGGGCGCGCTGCAGGTGGTGCCGGAATCCGGCGGGCTGGATGAGGCTGAGCTATTCGGACTGTTTAACCATTACGACAAAGTCAGCCTGTTTGCCGCGCCCACCATCGTGCACCGACTGGTGCAATATGCGCAGAACAATCCTGTCAGCTCGCCCGGACTGCGCGCATTGCTGGTTGGTGGGGCGCCGTTTTACGTTGAAGACATCAAAGCTGCCGTGCAATGCTTCGGCCCGCGGATCGCGCAGATGTATGGCCAGGGCGAAACACCGATGACCATTTCAGCCTTGCCGGCCGAGCACCTGGCCCGCGCCGTCGCCGAAAACGATACCGCCATGCTGGCGTCCGTGGGTTTTGTGCAAACCGCCATCCACGTGTCCATCATGGATGGCGATAACAAACCAGTCGCGCCCGGCGTGGCAGGCGAAGTTGTCGTCAGGGGGCCGACCGTGATGTCAGGCTACTGGAATAATCCGGAAGCGACGCAAAAGACCGTGGTGGATGGCGCACTGCGTACCGGCGATATCGGTTTGCTGGACGAGCGCGGGCTGTTGTACCTCAAGGATCGTTCGAAAGACGTTATCATTAGCGGCGGCAGCAATATCTATCCGCGCGAGGTGGAGGAAGCGCTGCTGACCCACGCGGCCGTTGCGGAAGTTTCGGTGGTCAGTGCGCCCGATCCGGAATGGGGCGAAGTGGTGGTGGCTTTCGTGGTGTGCCATGCGGGCGCCACGGTGACGGCGGAGGAACTGGACGACCATTGCATTCAGAGCATTGCGCGTTTCAAGCGGCCGAAGCGTTACGTTTTCGTCCCTGAGTTTCCTAAAAATAGCACTGGAAAAGTATTAAAGCGGGAACTGCAGAAAAGTATCGCGGCGACGTAACGAAGCATCAGGATAAAAATATGAGAGTGAAGACACCGGAAAAACTGTTCGATCGCGAAGCGGTGAGCCAGACCGAAAAAGCTTACGTCATCCTTGAAGAAATGATTGTCACCGGTGAATTGCCGGCTGGGAGTCAATGGTCGGAAAGCGTGCTGGGCGAGCGGATCGGAATCGGCCGGTCGCCGACCCGCGATGCGCTGCAAAAGCTGGCGTTCCAGCGACTGGTGCACATCGCGCCCAGGCAAGGCATCTTCATTTCTGAAATCGATTACCAGGGCCAGCTGCACGTTATCCAGTGCCGCCGCGAGATTGAGCGATTGATTATTCCGCAGGCAACGCAATGCGCTAGCGAGCAGGAACGCGCCGAGATGACTAAGTTGGTTGCGGAATTCGAGAAACTGAAAACCCGCCGGGACATGCGCAGGTACATGCGCGTGCATTTTGATCTGACAAGGGTGTTGGGACAAGCTTCGCGTAATAGCTACGCTGCCGAATTCTATGCCATGCTGCAGACGCTGGCACGGCGGTTTCTCTATTTTCATCAGGACCGTTATCCCAGCCTGGCCAAGATTTGCGATCTGCATATCGATCAGCTGCATGCCATCATCGATGGCCTGACGGAGGCTGCCCAGGCTGCCGGCGCGGCACGGAATGACTATGCCGAGGAGCGGGCCAGAAATATCCTGATGGACCTGATTACCACCTCGTCCGTGACCGTTTCGGTCAATAACCGGAAGCCGTGAACCCGCTTCCTGTCACCATAATTGAAATGAGCAAAAAGTCCATGCGCGTCGGTTTTGTCGGTTTGGGAAACATGGGTGCCCCCATGGTGGCGAACCTGCTGAAGGCAGGCTTGACCGTGAATGTCTTCGATATCAACCCGGCTGCGGTTGCAGCGGCTGTTGCTGGCGGCGCGGTTGCCGCCGGCTCGGCGAAAGACGTGGCTGCGCAATCCGAACTGGTGATGACGGCCTTGCCATCGCCGCGGCTTGTCAAGCAGGTTTACCTGGCGCAGGATGGCATCCTGGCCGGTGCTGGCAAGGATACCGTGCTGGTCGATTGCAGCACGATCGATCCGCATACCGCGCGCGAGCTGGTCGACGCGGCCGCTGCTCGCGGCCTGAAAATGGCGGATGCGCCGATATCCGGCGGCAGCATGGGCGCCAAGGCCGCCACGCTCACTTTCATGGTGGGCGCGGACGCCGACTTGTTTGCGCAGATCGAGCCGGTGCTGAAAACCATGGGCAAAAACGTCATTCATTGCGGCGAGCCCGGCAGCGGGCAAGTGGTCAAGATTTGCAACAACCTGCTGCTGGCGATTTCCATGACCGGCACCAGCGAAGTCATGGCGCTGGGAGTCAGGCTCGGAGTCGATCCGAAGGTTCTGGCCGGCGCGATCAACGTCTCGTCAGGCCGCTGCTTCAGTTCCGACACGATGAACCCGTGGCCCGGCGTGTCGCCCGATGCGCCGGCGTCCCATGGCTATGCACCCGGCGGCACGGCTGAAATCATGCTCAAGGATGTCAACCTGGCGGTGGATGCGGCGCGCGAAGTGAAACAGCCGGTGATACTGGGCGCGGTTTCGCAACAGCTCTATCAGATGCTGATTGCGCGCGGATGGGGAGACAAGGACTTGTCGGCAATCATTCAACTGTATCGCGACCAGTAAACCCGGGCAGCCCTAGCCCTATATGGCGTTTTACCCAGCCAGCGCCAGCCACACCGGCAAGGTCAGCGCCGACAATACCGTCCCCGCCGAAATCAGGAACGCGACAAAAGGCCCGTTGCCGCCCATGCGCGCCGCCAGCACATAGGCGCTGGAAGCGGTCGGCAAGGCGCCGAACAGCACGGCAGTCTGCAATTGCAGTTGCGGCAACCCCAGCCAGCGGCCAATGAAAAACGCCATGGCCGGCATGCCTACCAACTTAATCGCGGTAAACCAGGCGGCCAGCCCTTTAGCTTCATGCAAGCCGGACAAACGCAAACCCGCGCCCACCATGATCAAGCCAAGCGCAATCGACGCATTGCCCAGCCGCGACAGGCTGGCGCCCAGCACTTCCGGCACATGCAGGCCAGCGAGGTTGAACAGCACGCCGCACAAGGTCGACATGAGCAAGGGGTTCTTCACCATTTCCTTGAGCAGGTTGCCATCCTTGTGCGTGAGGGCATGCACTGCTGCCAGATTCGCTGTCGGCACGGCAAAGCCAATGATCAAGGCCATCAATCCGACTCCTTGCTCACCCGCTAAACGCGAAGCCAGGGCCAAGGCAATATAGGAATTGAAACGGAAAGCGGTTTGCACGCCCGATTCAAACAACATCGGCCCGGGACGAAACAGGAACTTGCCCAGCCATCCCAGGGCAATGCCGCCGGCCAGCGTCAGCATGGCCGTCTGGATCATCTTGCCGGTGCTGGCAAAGTCGAGCGGCGCGCGCGTGGTGGAATAAAACAGCAAGGCAGGAAACAGGACGTAATACACCAGCTTCTCTGCACCCATCCAGAATGCCTGTCCCCAGTTGGTGGTCCGGTATAACACGAAGCCCAGCAGGATGAGCGTGAAATCGGGAAACAGCAGGGAAGCAATCGACATGAAACAGCCAGCGCGAGAAGTCGCGGTAATAATGCAGGAAAGATGCTAAGCATACCTTGTTTCCGCAAGCTAATGATTCTCAGCCCAGCAGGAACAGCGCATAATGCTGGTTGTTTTCGCAAGTGATTTGTTATTTTGGAAAGGACATCATGGATTTCACCAGCCCTCAGTTCTGGATCGCGCTTTTGCAGATTGTGGCGATCGATATCGTACTGGGTGGCGACAATGCCGTCGTGATTGGCCTGGCCTGCCGGCGCTTGCCGGAACGCGAACGCAAGCTCGGTATCCTGTGGGGCATGGCCGGCGCGATCGGTTTGCGTGTCATCCTGATTTTCTTTGCCGTGAATCTGCTGCAGGTGCCCTTTTTGAAAATCGTTGGTGCTTTCCTGCTGTTCTGGATCGGCATCAAGCTATTGCAGCCGGAACCCGACGAAGGTGGGCATCACATCGAAGCCGGCACCACGCTGTTTGGCGCGGTCAAGACCATCATCATTGCCGATGCCGTGATGAGCCTGGATAACGTGATCGCCATCGCCGGCGCGGCGGGCGACCATCTGGTCCTGGTCATCTTCGGCTTGCTGCTGTCGATTCCCATCATCCTGCTTGGCAGCCAGCTGGTCATCAAGCTGATGGACCGTTTTCCGGTCGTTGTCATCGCCGGTGGCGCCTTGCTGGGCTGGATTGCGGGCGGCATGCTGGTGTCGGATGTGGCGGTCCATGACACCGTGATGCGCGCATTCCCGCTGGCCAAATGGGTCGCGCCGGCAATCGGCGCCGTCCTGGTGGTGGCGACCGGCAAGGCATTGGCTGGTCGCACCCAAGCGCAGCGGGCTGCAGCCATGGAGGATTTGGCCCGCGACAGCCGGCCGGACGAGCCGCCGCATGCCTCCTGATCCCCGATCGAACAGTAAATCACCATAAGGGAGAGTCCCATGTCCAAAATTCTGATCGCCTGTGATGATTCGCCCGGCTCCTTGCGCGGGCTGGCCTACCTGATCTCGAAAATCCAGGCGGGGCGCGAAAAAGCCGAGCTGCATATCGTGAATGTCCAGTATCCCTTGCATGGCGGCGTCAGCAGCTTTATCAGCGCCGCACAGATCAAGGAATTGCATCAGGAAGACGGCGCCAAGGCATTGGCCGGGGCGCGCAAGCTGCTGGATGAAGCCGGCATTCCCTATCAGGCGCATGTCTTTGTCGGCGAGCCGGCCGAAGTCATGGCGCGTTACGCCAACGAACAGGGATTCGATGAAATCGTCATGGGCACACGTGGACAGAACAAGATTTCCACCATGCTGCTGGGCTCGGTATCCTTGAAATTATTGAATCTTGCGAAAGTGCCGGTGCTGCTGGTGAAGTGACAGCGGCACGGTGAGTGCACACAAGGGAAAGGTTAAATTTCTTTAAATCAATTTTTTCGTTGGATAAATGTCAGCTTGACATGGTAAATAGTTGATGTTTGTCAGATAAAAGGAGAATCGCACTGCTACAGTGTCTGTCCACCGAAGTCGTATGTTAGGCAATACGCATACTGAAAACACCAGTAACAAAGTGCATGACATCAAATTTCGGTGAGGAAAAGCGCACCAAGGAGGAGCGAGGTGACAGCAAAAACACAGACGGATGCACCGTGTGGCGAGGAGACAGGTGTTCTGAGAATGCCGCTATAAAAGAGGTCCGGGACATCAAAAGATTTGGGCGCGTCGCGAGACGCGCTTTTTTTCTTTGTGTGCTATCTCATTAAATACCTTGGGCCGCATTCTGAAGTCCGGACATGTTTGTCATGACGATGCCGGATCGGCACGGACGGTTCCGTCCGAACCGGTTTTGCGCTAAGCTTTGCGGCCATGACTTCTCCGCAAAACGGCCCGATTTTTTCCGCCATCGTTCCCGCCCCGTTCGGCTTCATCGGCATCCGCAGCGATGACCAATACGTGCATGAACTGGTGTATCTGCCGTCTTCGTTTGCGCGCGACGAGCAGGCGCCCTCGAATCGCCCCGCCGAGCTGGCGGCACGCCAGGTCGAACGCTATTTCAAGCAAGCCGATTTCCGTTTCGATCTTCCCCTGGCCAAGGTCGGCACGGCGTTTCAGCAACGTGTGTGGCAAGCCATCTCCAGCATTCCGCGCGGCGAAGTGCTGACCTATGGCGCTGTCGCCAAGGCGGTGGGATGCGGGTCGCCGCGCGCCGTCGGCCAGGCCTGCGGCGCCAACTGGTTTCCGCTGGTGATTCCCTGCCATCGCGTGACGGCCAGTGGCGGCCTGGGCGGCTTTTCCAATCATGACGATGTCACCGGCTTTCATGTCGGCGTCAAGCGTTGGCTCCTGGCGCATGAAGGCGTCGCCGGTTATCAGTGAATAAGGCAGTCAAACCCCGCACCCGCACGCCGCGTGCCGTTCCGGCGGCAAGTTCCGCTCCAGGCCTTGCGGCGGAAGATCAGGCTGCCATCGATGAATTCTGCGACAGCCTGTGGCTGGAGGATGGCCTGGCGAAAAACACGCTGGAAGCGTACCGGCGCGACATGCGCCTGTTTGCATTATGGTTGCGCGCCGAGCGCAGCAAGCCTGTGCTGCAGGCGCAGGCGGATGACTTGCATGCATATTTCGCCGCTCGTCATGCCGATACCAAGGCTACGTCGGCCAATCGGCGCCTGGCGGTATTGAAGCGCTTTTACCAGCTGGCGCTGCGGCAGAAAAAGATCGAGGCCGATCCCTGCCTGCACATGCAGTCGGCCAAGCAACCGCCGCGTTTTCCCAAGACCTTGTCCGAAGCGCAGGTCGAAGCATTGCTGGCGGCGCCCGATGCCAATACGCCGCTGGGCTTGCGCGACCGCACCATGCTCGAACTGATGTATGCCAGCGGCTTGCGCGTCTCGGAACTGGTATTGCTCAAGTCGATCGAGGTCGGCATGAATGAAGGCGTCTTGCGCATCACCGGCAAGGGCAGCAAGACCCGCCTGGTGCCTTTCGGCGAGGAAGCGCGTGCCTGGATCGAGCGATATCTGCGCGAGGCAAGGAGGCAGATTCTGAATGGCCAGGTTTCCGACGCCCTGTTCGTCACCGCCCGCGGCGGCGCCATGACCCGGCAAATGTTCTGGACGCTGATAAAAAAACACGCGGCCAAGGCAGGCATCCATGCACCCTTGTCGCCGCATACGCTGCGCCATGCCTTTGCCACGCATTTGCTCAATCATGGCGCCGACCTGCGCGTGGTGCAGCTGTTGCTGGGGCATGCCGATATCTCGACGACGCAAATCTATACGCACGTGGCGCGCGAGCGCCTGAAGCAATTGCATGCGCAGCATCATCCGCGCGGGTGAATGGCAGCCGGCGTCAAGCGAACTGCGAAGTGAAAGGCAAGTGAGGAGCAGGGGTCTCAGGGAAAGGCATCGCCCAAGGGGCCAGTGCCGGCATCGCTTGCGGCGGTATCGTGCAAAATCAGGCGCACCACCACGGCGCCATGGTCCGAGGCTTGCGGGTCATGCAGGTGGATATGATCGTTCACGTATGCCACTTCCGAGATCGTGCCTAAGGCTTCTGGCCATTCCGGATGGAATTCCTTGGACACCAGCACGTGGTCGATCGTATGGAAGACGCCTTCGTGCAGGTGACTGTAGCCGACGTCACGCGAAAAATCACGTAGCTCCTGGATGTGGTAGCTGTCGAACAGGCGCAGGCCGAAGTCTTCCGGATCGAGCTGCGGCCTTCCCACGCCCATCACCAGTTGCGTGGTGACCGACTCGGCAATGTCATTGAAATCGCCCATGACCATCAGCGGCACATGATCATCGTCGCGCATCAAGCCGTCGAGCACATGGCGCAGCCCCACCGCTTCGATGCCGCGCCGATACAGCGAACGCAGCGACGCCAGGTCATACAGCCCCGGGTCCAGGATATCTTCGCCATCGAGATAGTCCGGCCGCTTGGACTTCAGATGCACCACCAGAATATTTACCTTCAATTCCGGAGTCAGTTGCACCGGCACATGCAAGAGCGGACGGGTAAAGCGCGTCAGCGGCAGGCTTTGCGGGCCCAGGCTGGCGAGCACGGCGGGCGGCAGGCCGTGATACGACGCGGGGGGCGCGGCAAACGGCAGGCGCGACACCAGGGCGACGCTGGGAGTCAACGGTTCAATGGCGGGGTCCGGATCGAAGCCGGCATGATGTGCTTCGCGGTAATGACGCGTGCGTACCAGGACGTCGCGCAATGCCGATTGCGAAAAAATTTCCTGAAAGGCGATGACATCGGCATCGATCTCATCGATCTTGCGTGCCAGCCAGTTCAGCTTCGCTTCATACTCTTCCGGGGTATAGGGCGGCACATTGTCGTAAAAACTCACGCCTGGCAGTGCCAGATTGCATACATTGAAGGTCGCAAAGCGGATTTCTTGTTGCATAATAAGCCCCGGTTTCAATCTGCGAACAGGTTTAGCGTAACACGCATGGCTAAAAAAGAGCACGTTTCCGAAACGCCGGCAACGCAATTTCTGCGCCGGCACGGCATCGCCTTCACTGAACATCCGTATACCTATGAAGAGCATGGCGGCACCGCGGTGTCGTCGCGCGAACTGGGGGTGGAGGAGCATAGCGTCGTCAAGACGCTGGTGATGCAGGACGATGCGGCCAAGCCGCTGATCGTGCTGATGCATGGCGATTGCAAGGTTTCGACAAAGAACCTGGCGCGACAGATCGGCTGCAAATCGGTCGAGCCTTGCAAGCCGGAAGTGGCCAATCGCCATTCCGGTTATCTGGTGGGCGGCACGTCGCCGTTCGGTACGCGCAAGACCATGCCGGTCTATGTCGAGGAAAGCATTCTTGGACTGGACAAGATTTACATCAACGGCGGACGGCGCGGCTATCTGGTCGGCATCGATCCGAAAGTGCTGGTGACAAGCTTGCAAGCCACGCCGGTGAATTGTGCGCTGGCGGATTGAGTAGTTACAACTATACATACAGCTTCAAGGGGAAAGAATGATTTATTTGGCATTTGCGCTGGCGGCTTACCTGATTGGCTCGCTGTCGTTTGCGGTGGTGGTCAGCCGCGTGTTTGGCCTGGCCGATCCGCGCACGTATGGCTCGAAAAATCCGGGGGCGACCAATGTGCTACGCAGCGGTAACAAGGCCGCTGCCGCGCTGACGCTTGCCGGTGATTGCTTCAAGGGATGGCTGGCGGTGTGGCTGGCGCAGAAAATCGGTCCGCAGTACGGTCTCGATGAAGCCGGTGTGGCGCTGGTGGCGATCTTCGTATTCATCGGCCATCTGTGGCCAGTGTTTTTCAAATTCGTCGGTGGCAAAGGCGTGGCGACGGCGCTCGGTGTTTTATTGGGCGTGAATGGCTGGCTGGGCCTGGCGACGCTGGTGACCTGGCTGGTGATTGCGTATGCCTTCCGCTACTCCTCGCTGGCGGCGCTGGTGGCGGCAGTGTTTGCGCCGTTCTATTACGGCCTGCTGTTTGGCACGGATGAAATCCTGCTGGCGATACTGGTCATGAGCGCATTGCTGGTTTACCGGCATCGCGCCAATATCGGCAATCTCCTGGCCGGCAAGGAAAGCCGCATCGGCAGCAAGAAAAAAGCAGGCTGAAAAAATAGCCTGCAGCCGGCATTGCCAGCAACCATAAAAAAAACGGGGCGGATACATTCCGCCCCGTTTGCATTTGACTCGTGCTGCGTCAGCCTGCTACAGCAACAGGAAGCAGAGCATGGCGACCACCGTCGGCGTGAGGGCGGCGGCGAACAGGCCGAGCGGGCTGATGGATTCCTCATCGAAGCTGCCCTTGAGAATCGCAAAGCCAGCCGGATTGGGCGCATTGGCAATCACGGTCAAGCCGCCGCCGGTGACGGCGCCTGCCACCAGGGCGTATTTGGCCGTATCCGAAATGCCTTCCACCAGCGAGCCGAGGTAGGTCAGCGCCGCATTATCGGTAATCGCCGTAAGAGCCGTGGCGCCGAAATACAGCACGGTCGCATCCATGCCGGCCAGGAGCGGTTGCAGCCACCACTTCTGTTCGCCACCGAGGATGACGAGGCCCGCCAGGAAGAACGCCACCATCAAGCCTTCGCGCAGCATCAGCGGATCCTGATATTTATGGTAAGCCTCGGTAAAGCCCAGGAAAAACAGGAAGAGGCCAAAGAAAACGACCGGGTGATGATTGAAATACACCACGCCAAGCAGGAATAGCACGTGGATGGCGACCACCAGGAACGGCATGCCATCCTTATTGTTTTCTGTAGCAGGCGTTTGCAGCGCCGACAACTCGCGGCGGAACAGCAGGGCGGCGCCGATGGCATTGATGCCGACCGCCAGTGCCGCCTTCCAGCCAAACATGCTGAGCATGAAGGGCAAGTCCCAGCCCCACTTGGCCGCCACCATCAGCACCGGAGGCGCGGCATAGGGCGTGAGCACGCCGCCGATCGAGACATTCACCAGCAGCACGCCCAGGGTGACATACTTGAGGCGTTGCGAAATCGGCTGGCTGTAATAGCGGTCGCGCAGCAATAGCGCAGCCAGGGTCATGGCGGCCGGTTCGGTGATGAAAGAACCCAGCAGCGGCACCACGCTCAGGCAGGTCAGGTAATAGGCGACGGGCGCTGCCAAGGGCAGGACCGCGGAAATCCAGTCGACCAGGCGCTTGGCCAGATACAGGATCGGACGGGTGCCGGCCATCACCAGGATCACGAACACGAACAGCGGTTCGGTCAGGTTTTGCTGCTCCAGGTAGTCGATGGCGGTGTGCATGTCGGCCGTGACCGCCATGAACAGGATCAGTATCATCGCCCAGAAGCCAAAGACCGCTTCGACTTCGCCCAGCAGGTGAAACAGCCCGGCATGTCGCGGATGCGTATGCGACAGGTGGTCGAAGAACTTGGTGGAAAAGGTGTGCAATACCGCCAGCGCAAAAATGGTGGCGCCGGCATACTGGATCAATTGGGAAGTCGGCATGGAAGTACTCTGAAATGCAAGGCTGACATTTTCCCATATATACAGACATTTCTATACACAGGGGCAATCCGGGTGCAATTGCCGCTGCCGTTTTGCCGGAGGCGCGGTGACGAAAGCTTGGTCATGAAAGCGTGCTTGTCGAAGCTTGGCTGTCAACACTCAAGCGGCAGGCAGTTCTTCCAGCGGCCAGCGCGGCCGCACTCCGAACGAATAGTCGCGCGTGGCCGCGTCAGGATTGCGCATCAAGCGCTGGGCGCCGGCAAAGGCAATCATGGCGCCATTATCGGTACAGAATTGCAGCTCGGGATAGAACACGCGGAAGCGCCGTTTTTGCGCCGCTGCGTTGAGGGCCGCGCGCAGTTGCGCATTGGCACCGACGCCGCCGGCGATCACCAGTCGCTTCAAGCCGGTCTGCTTGAGCGCATCGACACATTTGGCCACCAGCACGTCAACGATGGCATCGACGAAGGCGCGGGCGATGTTCGCCTTGTCCTGTTCGCAGATATTGGCCGGATGCTTTTTCACCAGGGTCAGCACGGCGGTCTTCAGGCCGGAAAAGCTGAAATCCAGATTTTTCGAATGCAGCATCGGCCGCGGCAGCTTGTAGGCATTGGGGTCGCCAAACTCCGCCAGCCGCGAAATCGCCGGTCCGCCCGGGTAACCCAGGCCCAGCAGCTTGGCCGACTTGTCGAAGGCTTCGCCGGCGGCGTCATCCATGGTTTCGCCCAGCAGCGTATAGCGGCCGACGCCATCCACCCGCATCAGTTGCGTGTGGCCGCCCGAGACCAGCAGGGCGATGAAGGGAAATTCCGGCGGATCTTTTGCCAGGAGCGGTGACAGTAAATGTCCTTCCAGATGGTGCACGCCCAGCACCGGCTTGTCTAATGCCAGTCCCAGGCCGCAGGCCACCGAGGCGCCGACCAGCAATGCGCCGGCCAGGCCAGGGCCCTGGGTATAGGCGATGGCATCGATGGCCGACAATGGCGAGCCGCTTTGTTCCAGCACTTGCTGCAAAAGTGGCAAGGCGCGGCGGATGTGGTCGCGCGAAGCCAGCTCCGGCACTACGCCGCCATACGCTTCATGCATCGCCACCTGCGAGTGCAGGGCGTGGCCAAGCAGGCCGCCTTGCGTATCGTACAAGGCAACGCCGGTTTCGTCACAGGAGGATTCGATGCCAAGGACAAGCATGGGAAGAGCAGCTGGGAAGGAGGCGGCTGGTGGTGTGGAACAAGCCGAGATTGTAACGTATTCCGCCGTCACTGGCCCGGCACGGAAACGCTTGAAGAGGAAATGGCATGGTCCGGCGGCGCTGGGCGCGACGTCGGACCATGCCGGGGAATGCGCCGCTTACGCCGTGGCTTTCTCTGCCTGGCCGGCGGCCTTGCTCTGGCGGGATGCGTTGATCGATTCGAGCTTGCGCTGCTTCTCGTACAGGAAGGTGAGTATCTCCTGGCGGCAGTGGTTGTACACCGGGTCGCCGGCCAGCGTAATGCGATTGCGCGGACGGGGCAGGTCGATATTGAGCACCTGGCCGATCGTGGCCGATGGCCCGTTAGTCATCATCACCACGCGATCGGACAGCAATACCGCCTCGTCGACGTCGTGGGTGATCATCATCACGGTATTGCCCAGTTCCGCCTGGATGCGAATGACTTCATCCTGCAGATGGGCACGGGTCAGCGCATCGAGCGCACCGAACGGCTCGTCGAGCAGCAGCACTTTCGGTTCCATGGCCAGCGCCCGGGCGATGCCGACGCGCTGCTTCATGCCGCCAGAGATTTGCGACGGCAGACGGTCAAGCGCATGCGACATATTGACCATCGCCAGGTTATGCAGGATCCATTCCTTGCGTTCAGCCGCGCTTTTCTTATCCTTGAAAATCTTGTTGACCGCGATTTCGACGTTCTGGTAGACCGTCAGCCAGGGCAGCAGCGAATGGTTCTGAAACACCACCGCGCGGTCGGGGCCGGGAGCGTTGACTTCGCGCCCATCGACGATGACGCCGCCCGAGGTGGCCTTCAGCAGTCCCGCGACGATATTGAGCACCGTGGATTTGCCGCAGCCCGAGTGGCCGATCAGCGAGATGAATTCGCCGCGCTCGACAGTCAGGTTGATACCCTTGAGTACCTGGGTCGAGGTTGCTCCGTTTCCGAAGCTCATGTCGACTTGCGAAAGGGTGAGATAGGGTTGGCTCATGATGATCTCCTTCAGCCGGCGGAAGTGCCCCGTGTAATCTTCTTGCCGATCCAGGCAACGATACGGTCAAGCGTGAAACCGACCAGGCCCACATACACCAGGGCGAGGATGATGTCGGAAATGCGGGACGAATTCCATGCATCCCAGATAAAGAACCCGATGCCGACGCCGCCGATCAGCATTTCCGCCGCGATGATCGCCAGCCAGGACAAGCCGACGCCGATGCGCAGTCCGGAGAAGATGTACGGCGCGGCGGCCGGCAGCATGATCTTGCCGAAGTACTCGACGCCGTTCAGGCGAACCACGCGGGCAACGTTGCGGTAATCTTCGGGAATGTTGCGAATGCCAACCGAGGTATTGATGATGATCGGCCAGATCGAAGTAATGAAAATCACAAAGATGGCCGACGGATTGCCGTCGCGGAAACCGGCCAGCGAAATCGGCAGCCATGCCAGCGGCGGCACCGTGCGCAGCACCTGGAACAATGGGTCGAGGCCGCGCAGCGCCCAGGTCGACTGGCCGACCAGTACGCCAAGGCCGACGCCGACCACAACCGCCAGGGTATAACCGTAGGCGACGCGCTGCAGGCTGGCCAGGATTTGCCAGGCCAGCCCGACGTCGTTGCCGCCATTGTTAAAGAACGGATCCACGATCAGCTCCCAGGTGTCATTCACCACCTGGCTCGGGCTGGGCAGGGCGGCGCCGGGACGCGAGCCCAGAATTTGCCAGATGAGGATCAGCAAACCGATGATGACAATCGGCGGCACCACTCGCGAGAGGAAGGTGCGGCCCGCCGACACAAGCGACGCTTGCCATGCCGGCGCGGTTCGCATTGCCGCCGTCGCAAGGGGGATCGGCGCGATGGTTTCAGAGTTACTCATGGAATTCTCCTGTGGTTCAAAACGTGGTCCGCTCCGGTGCTCAGGCGCTCTTCAGGTACTTGATCGCCAGGCTGTCGAGATAGGCTTTCGGCTTGGCGGGATCGAATACTTTGCCGTCAAAGAATTTCTCGACGCCGCGTGACGTGGAAGTCGGAATATCCTTGGCTGAGACGCCCAGTTCCTTGGCTGCTGTTTTCCACATGTCTTCGCGGTTGACCTTGGCGATCAGGTTCTTGGTATCGAGGTTCATGGGCAGATAGCCCCAGCGCTGGTTTTCAGTCAGGAACCAGAGATCGTGGCTCTGGAAGGGGTAGCTGGCATTGTCCTTCCAGAATCGCATCTGGAATTTGCTGTTGGCTTCGACGCGGCCGGTGCCATAGTCGAAATCTCCCTTGACTCGGTCGATGATGTCCGCCACCGGCGCATTGATCCAGCGCCGGCGCGAGCAGATCTCGGCTACCTCGGCGCGGTTCTTCGGATCTTCGCACCACATCTGCGCTTCCATGATTGCCTTGAGCAAGGCCTTGGCCGAGTTGGGATTGGCGTCGACATAATCGGCGCGCATCGCAAAGGATTTTTCCGGATGATTCATCCACAGCTCGCTGGTGGTCAGCGCGGTGTAGCCGATCTTCTGATTGATCAGCTGACGGTTCCACGGCTCGCACACGCAGAAGGTATCCATGCTGCCGACCTTCATGTTGGCCACCATTTGCGCAGGTGGCACCACGATGGTCGAGATATCTCGGGTCGGGTCGACGCCGCCGGCGGCCATCCAGTAGCGAATCCACATATCGTGCGTGCCGCCCGGGAAAGTCATGGCGGCGTTCACCGGCTTGCCTGTCTTCAGCCGCTTGGCCAGCAATGCCTTCTTGAATTCCTTGTTATCCAGGCCGACTTTCAGGTCCTTGTACTCGTTGGCTACCGAAATGCACTGGCCGCCCAGGTTCAGGCGCGCCAGGATATACATTGGCGTCGGCACGTTGTTTGCCGTGACCGCGCCGGTGCTGATCAGATAGGGCATGGGCGTCAGGATGTGCGCGCCGTCGATGCCATTGCTCTTCGATCCCAGGACCAGATTGTCGCGCGTCGTGCCCCAGGACGATTGCTTGACGACTTCGACCTCGGTCATGCCATGCTTCTTGAAGAATCCCTTTTCATCCGCAACGAACAGCGGCGCGGCATCGGTGAGCGCGATGAAGCCAAGCTTGGCTGCCTTGGTTTCCAGCGCGGTGTTCTGCGCCGACGCGATCGCCGGCCACAGGCTGCCAGTAATACTTGCGCCCGCCAGAGCGGCAGCGCCCTTGATGACCGAACGGCGCGACAAGTTTGCAGGCTTGTTCGATTTGCTATCCATTTTCAGCTCCCCGTGTAGCAAAATAAAAAACGTCCATCACACCGCCTGTTTAAATAACAAACGGAGGATGGACGCCGTTGTCCAGAAGTCGGTATTGACTTTCACTCGCGCCGCCGTTGGCGCGGGCTCGTCTCTGTATAAGCAGAGACCATGCCAAGCTTCGATCCGGCGCCTGGTTGGTAAAAGCATGACCCGGCATGGAACAAAAACCGCCAGTTCCGCACCCGCATGGGTCGAAATAGTCAAAGCGGTGCGCGTATGCCCGTGAATTGGGCGGCAGCCTTGCCCGCCAGGAGATGGCTGCTGTAGCCATATATGCTTCGCGCCCGATCGGCATGCACCAACAGGGCGCTGGCATGCACCGGATTAAAGAGCATTCCGCGGCAGCATGTCCGACATGGCGAGCACGGCTTCGGCGACATCGATCAACCGGCGTTTCTGGTTCATTGCCGTCCGGCGCAGCATCTTGTAGGCATCCTGCTCGCTGAGCTGCCGGTGCGCCATCAGCAAACCCTTGGCGCGTTCGATGGTCTTGCGCTCGTTGAGGGCAGTGCGAACGGTGTCGAGTTCATCGCTCATGACTTGCAGTCGCCGCGACTGTTCCTGCAGCATGCCGACGACGGAACGTTCCAGATTGGGACCGTACGCGGCGGTGGTGCTGGCTGGTGCCGCGCTCGCCTGCCGCGTGAGCGCGTCCAAAATCGTTTGATGGTCGCGTAATTCGGTGCGGGCTTGCGCGATCTTGCGTTCGCATAGCTGGCGCAGGTGGAGCACGATGGAATCTTCGACGGCTTTCATGGCATCGATCCTGCGCGTGCAGCAGTCATACCAGGCTTGCGTCATTCCCGGGTCCGTGCGGCCACCGCTGCCGATCGAGAAGCCGGCGCGCCGCAGGCGTTCAAGCTCGTTCAGGACAGCGATGTCCTGGCTCGCCTGCACGTCCGCTCTTATCGCGGCATCGGCAAAGTCGGAAAACACCTGGAAACAGGCTTCCTGCGATTCGACCAGGTGCCGCCAGTGATGTTGGCGGGTGGTGTCGATGTAGCCGGAAGCGAAGATCGCCACGCCGAAAGCGCGTTCCTGTCCGGCGAATTCTTTCCCTTGCATGAAATTGAACATGGCGACCAGCGCGCGGGTGATGGCCGGATCGGAAGCGCTGTCGGCGGCTTCGAATACCACTGCGAGCAAGCCGGAGATGAGGCGGCTGAAGGCCTCGGTGGAGTCGCCGGGCGTCAGCGCTTGCGTGGCGATGCGGTGGCGCAGTCCGGCAAGGCCATCCAGCGCATGCAGCACCACGGCGATCCGGCTGAACAGGCGCGCGCCATTGCGCACGCGGATGGCATCGGTGTCGAGCCGGGCGAAGTGTTGTCGCACATCGCGCTCGAGCTGGCGACATTCCGCGACCTGCGAGGCCAGCTGCTTGCCAAAGCGCTTGCCTTGCGCGCCGAGGAACAGGTTGGAAATGCCGCGCTCGCGCTGCAACTCGTGGGTGAACCTGCTGATCACACCGACCAGTTCGCCGGTGCGGGCGAGTTGTTCGAGTTCGCCAATTTCGCATTGGCGCGCGGCGACTAGAAAATTAAGTCCGGAATTCATTTCTCATTATTAGCAACAAGCATGCCGTGTGAATGACATTGCTGATATGTGAGTGCCCGTAGGATGTTTTACATGGAGCGCGCACCGTTCAACAACGCGAATGCATTGCACTACGCAAGTGCCATGCCATTGTTTGGTGATTGCCTCTCATGGTGAAGAACGGGATTACGTTGCCGAATTTGCCATGACATGCGCCATTGCGGTGCCGTGCACTAAACGAAGCCGATTGATTTCACCATTGCGAGGCGTGCTTGCACCCGATAGGGCTGTTTTTCCTGCACCCACAACTGGCATTGCTTTTGCTAGAGAAAAGGCGGAGAGCAATCAGGAGGAAAGCGCAATGAAAAAGCTGAAGCTGGTCATGGTGGGCAACGGGATGGCGGGCGTGCGCACGCTAGAAGAACTGCTCAAGCTTGCGCCGGATGTGTATGACATTACCGTGTTCGGTGCCGAACCCTATGCCAACTACAACCGCATTCTGCTCTCGCCGGTGCTGGCAGGCGAACAGACCATCAAGGACATCATGCTCAACGATGTCGACTGGTACGCGGAAAACAACATCACTCTGCATCTCGGCAAAAAGATCACCAGGATCGATCGCGTCCGGCGCCTGGTGATTGCCGAAGATGGCACCACGGCGGAATACGATCGCCTGCTGCTGGCAACAGGCTCCAATCCCTTCGTGCTGCCCGTGCCCGGCAAGGACCTGGACGGCGTGATTTCCTACCGCGACATCCAGGATACCAATGCCATGATCGAGGCGGCGGCCAAGTACAAGCATGCCATCGTCATCGGCGGCGGCCTGTTGGGCCTTGAAGCCGCCAATGGCTTGAAACTGCGTGGCATGGATGTGTCGGTAGTCCATTTGTCCGGCACCCTGATGGATCGCCAGCTGGATTCAGTCGCCGGCAAGATGCTGCAAAAATCATTGGAGCAGCGCGGCCTGCACTTCCTGTTGAAAAAGAACACCCAGGAAATCCTGGGCGATGAAAATGGCCGCGTCAAGGCAGTGCGCTTCACCGATGGCACGGAAGTGCCGGTGCAACTGGTGGTGATGGCTGTCGGCATTCGCCCGAATACCGCGCTGGCGGAATCTGCCGGCTTGCATTGCAACCGGGGCATTGTCGTCAATGACACCATGCAAACCTATGACCCACGCATCTACGCCGTGGGTGAATGCGTCAATCATCGTGGTACGGCTTATGGCCTGGTGGCGCCTTTGTTCGAGATGGCCAGGGTATGCGCGAACCACCTGGCCAATTTCGGCATCGGTCGTTACCAGGGTTCGGTCACTTCCACCAAGCTGAAGGTCACCGGCATCGATCTATTCTCGGCCGGCGATTTCATGGGCGGCGAAGGCACCGAAGAAATCGTGCTGTCCGACCCCCTCGGCGGCGTCTACAAGAAGCTGGTGCTGAAAGACGACAAGCTGGTGGGAGCCTGCCTGTATGGCGATACTGTGGATGGCAGTTGGTACTTCAAGCTGCTCCGCGAAGGCAAGAATGTTGCCGAAATCCGCGACAGCCTGATGTTCGGCGAAGCCAACACCGGCCGTCCCGGCGACGTCGGCCATGAAGGCCATACCAAGGCCGCTGCCATGCCGGACGATGCCGAAGTGTGCGGCTGCAATGGCGTCTGCAAGGGTTCCATCGTCAAGGCGATCAAGGAAAAGGGCTTGTTCACCCTGGAAGACGTGCGCAAGCACACCAAGGCATCCGCTTCATGCGGCTCCTGCACCGGCCTGGTGGAGCAGATCATCAGCTTTACCGCCGGCGGCGACTATTCATCCTCGCCCAAAACCAAGCCGATGTGCGGCTGCACCGACCATACCCACCAGGAAGTGCGCGACGCCATCAAGGCCAACAAGCTGTTGACGATTCCAGCCGTGCAGCAATTCATGGAATGGCGCACGCCCAATGGTTGCGCGTCGTGTCGGCCGGCGCTTAACTATTACCTGATTTCCACCTGGCCGCACGAAGCCAAGGACGATCCGCAATCGCGCTTCATCAACGAGCGCTCGCACGCCAATATCCAGAAGGATGGCACCTACTCGGTGATCCCGCGCATGTGGGGCGGCGAGACCAGTGCCGATGAATTGCGCCGCATCGCCGACGTGGTGGAAAAATACAAGATCCCGACCGTCAAGGTCACCGGCGGCCAGCGTATCGACTTGCTGGGCGTGAAGAAGGAAGACTTGCGCAATGTCTGGCAAGACCTTGGCATGCCGTCCGGCCTCGCCTATGCAAAAGGCTTGCGCACGGTGAAGACTTGCGTCGGCTCGGAATGGTGCCGCTTCGGCACGCAGGATTCTACCCGCATGGGCCAGGAACTCGAACGCGAACTGGCGCGCATGTATGCGCCGCACAAGGTCAAGCTGGCGGTATCAGGTTGCCCGCGCAACTGCGCCGAAGCCGGCATCAAGGACGTCGGCGTGATCGGCGTCGACTCCGGCTGGGAAATCTACGTCGCCGGCAATGGCGGCATCAAGACCGAAGTGGCGCAATTCTTCGTCAAGGTGAAAACCCATGAAGAAGTGCTGGAATACGCCGGCGCCTTCCTGCAGTTGTACCGTGAAGAAGGCTGGTACCTGGAGCGCACGGTGCATTACGTCGGCCGTGTCGGACTGGATTATGTGAAGAAGAAAGTGGTGGAGGATGCGGCCAATCGCAAGGCCTTGTACGAACGCCTGCTGTTTGCGCTCGATGGCGAGCCCGATCCCTGGCATGAGCCGGAAAAGGCGATGGTCGATACCCGCCAGTTCGCCCCGCTCAGCGTTTGACATTGCCTGAACCACTTTTCGAACAAGGAAGCACCATGACGCAACAATGGAAACCGATTTGCCAGGTGGATGACATCCCGGTATTGGGCGCGCGCGTAGTCAAGCGCGTCGACCAGCCCGATGTCGCGGTTTTTCGCAACAGCGAAGACAAGATTTTCGCGCTGCTCGACAAGTGCCCGCACAAGGGCGGTCCGCTGTCGCAAGGCATCGTGTTCGGCGAACGCGTCGCCTGTCCTCTGCACAACTGGAATATCGAACTCGGCTCCGGCTGCGCGGTGGCGCCCGATGACGGCTGTACGCCCAAGTTCTCCGTCAAGGTGGAAAAGGGCAAGGTCTATCTGGATGTGAACGAGCTGACTGCACTCGGCCTGGAGGCGAAGGCTGCATGACTGCAATCCGGCAAACCAGGGCAACTTGCTGCTACTGCGGCGTCGGCTGCGGTGTGATCATCGAATCCGATGGCACGCAGGTGCTGGGCGTCAAGGGCGATCCTGAACATCCGGCCAACTATGGCCGGTTATGCACCAAGGGCAGTACGCTGCACTTGTCGGCCAGCCCGGTGCTGCAGCAGCAGGCGCGCGCCCTCCATCCGGAATTGCGACTGGAGCGCAGCGACACGCGCACGCCTGCTTCCTGGGATGTCACGCTGGATTTCATGGCAAAGAAATTCGCCAATACGATACGCGAGCATGGGCCGGATAGCATCGGCTTTTACATTTCCGGCCAGTTGCTCACGGAGGATTACTACGTTTTCAACAAGCTCGCCAAGGGTTTGGTCGGCACTAATAATATCGATACCAACTCGCGGCTGTGCATGTCGAGCGCGGTGGCCGGCTACAAGCAAACGCTGGGCGCCGATGCGCCGCCGGCCTGTTACGAGGATATCGCCCTGACGGAGGTGGTGTTCATTGTCGGCTCCAACACGGCGTATGCGCATCCGATTCTTTACCGCCGCCTGGAAATGGCGCGCCGTGCCAATCCCAAGCTGAAGGTCATCGTCGCCGACCCGCGCAAGACAGACACGGCACGCGAAGCCGACCTGTTCCTGCCGATCCTGCCGGGCACGGATGTCGCGCTCTTCAACGGCATGCTGCATATCTGCCTGTGGGAAGACCTCGTCGATATGGCCTATATCGATGCCCATACCGAAGGTTTCGCCGCGCTGAAGCAAACCGTGCGTGACTACACTCCGGCATATGTTGCCGATATTTGCGGCATCCGCGAGCAAGACCTCGTGGAAGCAGCTCGCTTGTTCGGCAAATCCAGGGCCAGTCTGTCGCTGTATTGCCAGGGACTCAATCAGTCCGCATCCGGCACGGCAAAGAATGCTGCCCTGATCAATCTGCATCTGGCTACCGCCCAAATCGGCAAGCCGGGCGCCGGCCCGTTCTCGCTGACCGGCCAGCCCAACGCCATGGGCGGGCGCGAGGTCGGCGGCATGGCCAACCTGTTGTCGGCGCATCGCGACCTGGCCAATCCCGAGCATCGCGCCGAAGTCGCCAGGTTATGGGGTATCGACGACGTGCCCGCCAAGCCAGGCAAGACTGCCGTGGAAATGTTCGAGGCGGTGCGCGCCGGCGAGATCAAGATCTTATGGATCGCCTGTACCAACCCGGCGCAATCGATGCCGGAGCAAAAGTTGATCCGCGAAGCATTGCGCAAGGCGGAACTCGTAATCGTCCAGGATGCCTACAAGACCACTGCCAGCGTGGATTATGCCGATATCCTCCTGCCCGCCACGACCTGGAGCGAAAAGGAAGGCACGGTCACCAATTCCGAGCGGCGCATCACGCGCATAAAAGCTGCGCTCGACAAGCCCGGCGAAGCGTTGCATGACTGGGAAATCGCCATCCGTTTTGCCCGCAAGCTCGAAGCGCTCCTGGATAAACCTCGCACGCTCTTTCCCTATGAAACGACAGAAGAGATCTGGAACGAGCACCGCGAATCCACGCGTGGACGCGATCTCGATATCACAGGTCTCTCATATCGAATTCTTGAAGAAAAGGGACCGCAACAATGGCCATTTCCGGAAGGGGCCAACAGCGGCAAGAAGCGTCTGTACGAAGATGGCTTGTTTCCGACTGCGAACGGCAAGGCCAGGTTCGTCAATACCATCTACCAGCCGGTGGCCGAGCCGGTCGATGTGCGCTATCCATTCCGCCTGACCACGGGACGCCTGCGCGACCAGTGGCATGGCATGAGCCGCACCGGCACGGTCGCGCAATTATTCGCGCACCAGTCAGAGCCATCGGTAGTCATGTCGGCGCTCGACATGGAGCGGCGCTCCATCAGGAATGGCGACCTTGTGCATGTCACCAGCCGGCGCGGCTCGCAGATTCTGCCGGCAATCTCCAGCGATGAGATCCGCCCCGGTCAGGCTTTCATCGGCATGCACTGGGGCGAGGAATATGTATCCGGGCGCGGCGCCAATGGTGACGGCAGTTATGGCGTGAATGCCGTGACGCTGCCCGCAATCGACCCGTACTCGAAACAGCCTGAACTCAAGCACGCCGCGGTCAAGATCCTCAAGGCCGACTTGCCCTGGCGCTTTTTGGTGTTCGGCTGGGTGGATGCCTCGCGCGTACTGGAGTTGCAAGCCTCGCTTCGCCCATTCATGCGTCGCTTTGGTTATGCATCCTGTACATTGTTCGGCCGCGAGCAGATGGGCGTCCTGTTCCGTGCCGCGGACGACTATGCCGCCGATCCGCAACTGCTGGCGGAAATCGAATCCATGTTTGGAATTGCCGGCGCCGAAGTGCTGCGTTACGACGATAAAAAACGCGGCAATGCCCGGCGTATCCTGGTGCGCGACGGTAAGCTCGCGGCAGTTGCCCTGGCAGGCGATATCTCCGCCGAGCATTGGCTCAAGGAATACCTGGAAAGCGGACAAGCGGTGGCTTCGCTCGGTCGCCTGCTGCTGATGCCATCCAGTCAGGCGCCGCAGGGATTCAAGTCGCGCGGCAAGATCGTCTGCAACTGTTTCAATATCAGCGAAAGCCAGATCGGCGATGCCCTGGCTGGCATGGTTGGCGATAGCGATGTCTGCCTGGCGAGCCTGCAAGACAAGCTCAAGTGCGGCACCAATTGCGGCTCCTGCTTGCCTGAGCTGAAGAAAATTATTTTGACTCAGCGTACATCCATGAAGGCCGCGGCATAGATCGTCGGGTTTCGTAGTAAGCTTTGCGCATGGAACCTTTACACGATAATCAACCGCTTGCCGCCGCGCGCTTCATCAAGGAAATCGGCCGCGGCAAGGATGGCGCGCGCAGCCTGACGCGCGCCGATGCCGACCTCATGTACACCGCCATGCTCGAAGGCCGCGTGTCAGATCTGGAGCTGGGCGCGATCCTGCTCGCCATGCGCATCAAGGGCGAATCGATCGACGAACTTGCCGGCTTTCTCGATGCCGCCGAGCGGTCCTTCCCATTGCTGGAAGCACCTGGCGGTGACTATGCGCCGATCGTCATCCCCAGCTACAACGGCTCGCGCAACATGCCCAACCTTACGCCGCTCCTGGCCCTGTTGCTGGCCCGTGCCGGCGCGCCGGTGCTGGTGCATGGCATGCTGCACGATCCCAAGCGCGTGACGACCGCGGAAATCTTTCATGAACTCGGCTTGCCGCCTGCCGGCACGCCTCAAGCCGCGCAAGCCGAATTCGCGCGCGGCCTGCCGGCATTCATGCCCATCGATATGCTGGCGCCGAAGCTGGCGCACCAGCTGTCCTTGCGCCGCATTCTCGGCGTGCGCAGTTCCACGCACACGCTGGTCAAGATCATGCAGCCTTTCGTGCAACCGGCATTGCGTCTCACGTCCTATACGCATCCCGAATACCTGGAATTGTTGACGGCCTATTTCACCACTGCCGCGCCGGCTGAACGCGGCGATGCCTTCCTGATGCGCGGCACCGAGGGCGAGACCGTCGCCAATGCCCGGCGGGCTCAGCAGATCGAATGGTTTCACGAAGGCCAGCGCACGGTGTTGGTGCAAAAGCAGGGGCCGGTCGATGAATTGCCGCCACTGCCGCCCACAAATGATGCGCAGGTCACGGCAGCCTGGATCAAGGAAGCGCTGGATGGCGCGCAGCCGATACCGCAACCCATCATCGAGCAGGTGGAACACTGCTTGCTAGTATCAAAGCAGATACGAGCAAGGCAGAGCCACCATGAAAAAGACATCACACCCCCAAGCTAAGGTATATCTGATCGGCGCCGGCCCCGGCGATCCTGAATTGCTGACATTGAAAGCAGCCAAGGCGATTGGCCGGGCAGACGTCTTACTGGTCGATGACCTGGTCAACCCGGCGATTCTCGAACTGGCGTCGCCGCAAGCGCGAGTCGTCCAGGTCGGCAAGCGCGGCGGTTGCCAGTCGACTCCGCAGGAATTCATCGAGCGCCTGATGATCGCCGAAGCCCAGGACGGCCACACAGTCGCGCGCCTTAAAGGCGGCGACCCGTTCATCTTCGGCCGCGGCGGCGAAGAGCGCGAACATTTGCAGGCCGCTGGCATCGAGGTGGAGGTCGTCAATGGTATTTCCAGCGGGTTGGCCGCGCCTGCCACGCTGGGCATTCCACTGACGCACCGCGACTGGAGTCAGGGCGCGATTTTCGTCACCGGCCATGGCAAGACCCCGGAAGCCAATCCCGACTGGGCGACGCTGGCGAAGCTGAATCTCACCCTGGTCATCTACATGGGGGTGGCGCGCAGCCGCGACATCCAGGCGGCGCTCCTGGCAGGCGGCAAGGCGCCGGAGACGCCTGTCGCGGTCATTCAGTCGGCCACCGGCACAACGCAAGCGCAGTTGATCACTGCCTTGTCCCGTTTGCCGCAAGACCTGGAAGCGTCGCAACTGGGCAGCCCCAGCATCATCGTCATCGGCGACGTCGTGCGTTGCGCCGATCAATTTGGTGAAAGCCATGATTGCTCCGATAGCGCCGCGCAATTGCAAGAGTGCGCCGCAGGCTGATAAGGCCCTGGAAAAGCCCAAGCTAACGCATCAGGCAAGCACCCAGCCAGCCATTCACCGTACAATCATGGATTACCTATCAAGCGTAATCCATGAGCCAAGAATTCGATGTTGCAGTAATCGGCGCCGGCGCCGCCGGCATGATGTGCGCCGCCGTGGCAGGGCAGCGCGGCAAGCGTGTTGTCCTGATCGACCACGCCACCCGCCTGGCGGAAAAAATCCGTATCTCCGGCGGCGGGCGCTGCAATTTCACCAACCTCGATGCCGGCCCATCCAATTACCTTTCCGAGAATCCGCACTTCTGCCGCAGCGCCTTGTCGCGCTACACGGCGCGTGACTTCATCGACCTGGTCAAGCGTCATCGCATCCCCTTCCATGAAAAGCACAAGGGACAACTCTTTTGCGACGACTCCGCCGAAGACATCATCGCCATGCTCAAGGCCGAATGCGATGCCGGCAAGGTCGCCTGGCGTATGCCATGCAAGGTGGAAGCAATCGGCAAATCAGGAGAGTCTTATCGCGTCGACACGGATGCCGGTGAAATTCTCGCCAAGAGCGTCGTGATTGCCAGCGGCGGCTTGTCTATTCCGAAAATCGGCGCTACCGATTTCGCTTACCGCATCGCCCGCCAGTTCGATCTGAAACTGATCGAGCCGCGCCCGGCGCTGGTGCCGCTGACATTCGGCGCAAGCGAATGGCAACCCTTCGTGCCCCTGGCAGGTATCGCCCTGGAAGTGGAAATCGAAACCGGCGAGAAAAAATCGCGCGGCTATTTTCTGGAAGACTTGCTATTCACTCACCGTGGCCTTTCTGGCCCAGCGGTGCTGCAGATATCCAGCTACTGGCAACCAAACACCGCGCTCACTATCAACCTAGCGCCGCAAGAGAACCTGACTGAAGCCCTGCTGCAAGCCAAAGCCGGCAGCAAGAAAAACCTGGCCAATACGCTGGCACAATGGCTGCCCGCGCGCTTGGCGGATAGCTGGCTGCAAGTGCAAGGCATGAAAGGCGAGGCGCGCCTGGCCGATTTGCCGGACAAGCAATTGCGACAGCTTGGCGAATCGCTCAACCGCTGGCGCATCACGCCCGATGGCACGGAAGGGTATAAAAAGGCGGAAGTCACGCGCGGCGGCATCGATACCCGCGAACTGTCGCAGCAAACCATGATGGCGAATAAGATGCCCGGACTGTATTTCATCGGCGAAGCCGTGGATGTCACGGGCTGGCTCGGCGGCTACAACTTCCAGTGGGCCTGGTCATCCGGCGTGGCGGCAGGGCAGGCGGTATAGGAAATCTGGTAATTTGAGTAAAAGCAAACATGGCAAGATAGATCTTCCCATTGCTCATAAAAGCTGCTACACTCGCCGTCTTTCCATAATTTTTCCCGGTTTGATTCGTACATGACCACTATTCGCCTGAAAGAAAACGAGCCGTTCGAAGTTGCTATGCGTCGCTTCAAGCGCACTATCGAAAAAACCGGTCTGCTGACCGAGTTGCGTGCGCGCGAGTTTTACGAGAAGCCGACTGCAGAGCGCAAGCGCAAGCTCGCCGCTGCCGTGAAGCGCCACTACAAGCGCATCCGCAGCCAGCAGTTGCCGAAAAAGCTGTACTGATTTCACGTCCGCTTCGCTGCGGACCTGGCGCAAACCCGCTCCGGAAACGGTCCGCAGCGGGTTTTGGTGTTTTTAGTCAATTGACCATGGAGTTCGCATGAGCCTGAAAGAACAAATCACCGAAGACATGAAAGCCGCCATGCGCGCCAAGGATAGTGTCCGCCTCGGCACCATCCGCCTGTTGACTGCTGCCATGAAGCAAAAGGAAGTCGATGAGCGCGTCGAGCTCAATGACACCCTGATCCTCGGCATCATCGAAAAGATGGTCAAGCAACGCAAGGATTCCATCGCCCAGTTCGAAGCAGGTGGTCGCCAGGATCTTGCGGATGCTGAAAAAGCCGAACTGGCCATTCTTTCGGCTTACATGCCGGCTGCCTTGTCGGATGAGGAAGTGCAAGCGGAAATTGCTGCTGCCATCGCTTCGACCGGCGCCGCCGGTCCGCAAGACATGGGCAAGGTCATGGGTGTGCTGAAAGCCAGGCTGGCCGGGCGTGCCGACATGACGGCGGTATCCGCCCAGGTAAAAGCGGCATTGACCAAGGCCTGATTCCATCGGCGTCGCGCTGCCGGGTGCAGCGCGCATTGACGCCGGTGGCAGTACGGGCAGCAACTCAGGCAGCACCATGATCCCGCAGTCCTTCATCCAGGATTTGCTCAACCGCGTCGATATCGTCGACGTGGTGGGCAAGTATGTCCAGCTGAAGAAGGGTGGTGCCAACTTCATGGGGCTCTGCCCCTTCCATAACGAAAAATCCCCCAGCTTCACCGTCAGTCCGTCGAAACAGTTCTATCACTGTTTCGGTTGCGGCGCGCACGGCACGGCCATCGGCTTTCTGATCGAATATTCCGGCATCGGCTTTGTCGACGCCGTCAAGGAGTTGGCGCAAGGCGTCGGCATGACCGTGCCAAACGACGACGATCGCTTGCCGCCGGCGCAGCGTGCAGAAGCGCAAGCCAAGTCATTGGCCTTGTCCGACGTGATGACCAGGGCTTGCGACTATTACCGCAAGCAGTTGCGCGGCGCCCAGAATGCCATCGCTTATCTGCAAAAGCGCGGCCTATCCGGCGAGATCGCCGCCCGTTTCGGCATGGGCTATGCGCCCGATGCCTGGGATGGCTTGAAGACGGTATTTCCCGATTATCAGAACGAAGCCTTGGTTGAGGCTGGTCTGGTAATCGACAAGAGCGAGGAAGAGGGCGCTGGCCGCAAGCGCTACGATCGCTTCCGTGATCGCATCATGTTCCCGATTCGCAATACCAAGGGCCAAGTCATCGGCTTCGGCGGTCGAGTGCTGGAACAGGGTGAGCCGAAATACCTGAACTCGCCGGAAACGCCGCTGTTCCAGAAAGGCAGCGAGCTGTACGGCCTGTTCGAAGCGCGCCAGGCGATTCGCGATGCCGGCTATGTTCTGGTCACGGAAGGTTACATGGACGTGGTCGCGCTCGCGCAACTCGGTTTTCCTCAAGCCGTGGCCACGCTCGGCACCGCCTGCACGCCGACCCACGTGCAAAAGCTGCTACGCCAGACTGACCACGTGGTATTCAGCTTCGATGGCGATGCCGCCGGCCGTCGCGCCGCGCGCCGTGCGCTGGATGCCTGTCTGCCGCATGCCGGCGACAATAAAACCATCCAGTTTCTCTTCCTGCCGGCGGAGCACGACCCCGACAGCTACGTGCGTGAATTCGGCGCCGAAGCCTTCGAAGCGCAAATCAAGGATGCCATGCCGCTGTCGCGCTTCCTGCTGAAGGAAGTCGCCGGTGAACATGATCTTCGCACTGCCGAGGGCAGGGCGCGTGCGCAGTTCGATGCCAAACCGCTGCTGCAAGCGATGCCGGCGTCCGCCTTGCGCCTGCAGATCGTGCGCTCGCTGGCGCAGATGACGCAATCCACGCCTGCTGAAATCGAGGCATTGTTCGAACTGGCCAAGCCGGTGGCGCGCGCGCGGATAGCGCCGCCGAAAACCAGCCGCCCGGCGCCGGTCGGTCTGGAACGGCAGATTCTCCGGTTGCTGGTGGCGCATCCGGTGCTGGCGGCGAGCCTTGACCATGAGGCGCTGGAAGTCCTTGCTCGCCTGGTGCCCGAACGCACTGAAATCTGGGCGCAATTGGCGGCCGCCAGCCAAGCCATGGGCGAGCATGCGACCTTTGCGGCATTGGCGGAGCAATTGCGTGCCACAGGCGGAGAATTTGAAGATTTGATAGCGGAAATTGCGGCTGATCAAGAATCTGATGTCAATACCGCCCGCCTCGAGCTTGCCGGGGCGCTACGACAGACTAAAATGAAGCTTTTGAAAGCCGAGATGGAGCAACTGGCGGCAAGCGGCTTGCAATCGGATGAGGCGCGGCAGCGTTATCGCCAGTTGATGATGCAGCAGGATCAATTGCGGCGTGAGGCGCAATCGGAATCCGGGCAGGGATAGCGTGGTAAATATAGCAATTTTGGTTCGTATCTTTGAAGGAACATCTGCGTCTGTGCTATAATTAAAAGCTTTTGATTCAAGGCCTTAGCGCATCGCACTCCTCGCATCGCTGCGCATGCGGGGAATTTCCATGCGATGTGCTTCGGGTTTTGGGGCCGGAACAAATGCATCAGATGCATGAACCGCGTAGCAAGATTAACCTCTAATTGACAGTTGATTCCATGGCGAACGCAATGAAGAAGTCCGCGACCAAGACCTCCGCGAAATCCTCTACCAAGGCTGTAAAGAGCACGAAGCCGACGGCAGCCAAGAGCGCCGCCAAGCCGGCCAAGGCACCTGCACCAGCCAAGGCGGCCACTACAGCCAAGAGCAAAACGACAACTGCGGAAAAAAGCCTGAAATCAACTGTGAAAAGCCCGGTCAAATCCTTGACGAAAGCCGCCTCGACCCAATCTAAGGTAACGTCGAAAGCAGCGCCGAAAACCGCCGCTGCCAAACCAACATCCACCAGCGCTGCCAAGACAGCGCCGGTTACAGCGAAAGCACCCGTGACCAAGAAAACCGAAGCGAAAACTACAGGTAAGGCCAGCAAGGCCGCCAAGTCAGCAGAAGTCAAGGCCGCAGAAGCCAAGGCGACTGTTCTGGCCACGGCTGCTTCGCCGGTCAGTCAGACTACCGATGCCGAAGCATTGGCGGCAATCGATACTTCCGGCTACGTTTTGCCGGGCGTGAAAGTGCCCGGCCGCCGTGGCCGCAAACCCAAGGACTTCCAGCCGGAGAACGATGAAGTCGCCGCGCTCAACGCCGTCGAACGCGCAGAGCTGAAGGCTGCTGATAAAGCTCGCGCCAAGGATCGCAAGGCCAAGGAAAAAGCCTTCCTGAAAGACGCCTTCTCGTCCGATGCCGAGGCTTCCGAGGAAGAACTCGAGCGCCGCCGCCAGAAGCTCAAGACCCTGATCAAGCTGGGCAAGGACCGCGGCTTCCTGACATACGCCGAGATCAACGATCACCTGCCGGACAATATCGTCGACCCGGAAGCGATCGAGGGCATCATCGGCACCTTCAACGACATGGGCATTGCCGTCTATGAGCAAGCCCCGGATGCCGAAACTTTGCTGCTGTCCGACGCCGTCGCCAACGTCACCTCCGACGAGGATACCGACGCGGCTGCCGAAGCTGCGCTGTCGACAGTGGATTCCGACTTTGGCCGCACCACCGATCCGGTGCGCATGTACATGCGTGAAATGGGCTCGGTCGAACTGCTGACTCGTGAAGGCGAAATCGAAATCGCCAAGCGCATTGAAGAAGGCCTGAAGGACATGATCCAGGCGATCTCCGCCTGCCCCACCACCATCGCCGAGATTCTTGCCGCTGCCGAGCGCATCGAATCCGAGGAAATCAAGGTGGACGAAATCGTCGACGGCATGGTCGACCCGAACGCTTCGGAAGACGTTGCGCCGACCGCTACGGCTGCGGCTGCCTCCGATGATGAAGATGAGGAAGACGAGGACGAAGAGGAAGAAGAGGAAGAAGAAGAGGAAGCTTCCGCCAGCGGTGGCGCCGCAGGTTTCTCGGCAGAGCAGCTCGAGCAACTGAAGCGCGACGCCCTGGCCAAATTCCACGACATCGCATCGCAGTTCGACAAGATGCGCAAGGCCTTCGAAAAGGAAGGCTACAACTCCAAGCCCTACGTCAAGGCGCAGGAAACCATCTCCAACGAATTGCTGGGCATCCGTTTCACCGCCAAGTTCGTCGAAAAGCTGTGCGACACGCTGCGCGGCCAGGTCGATGAAGTGCGCCATATCGAAAAACAAATCCTCGATGTGGCCGTGAACCGCTGCGGCATGCCGCGCGCCCACTTCATCAAGGTCTTCCCGGGCAATGAAACCAATCTCGACTGGATCGATGGCGAAGTCGCCGCCGGCCATGACTACAGCGCTGTGCTGGGTCGTAACGTCCCGACCATCAAGGAATTGCAGCAAAAGCTGATCGACTTGCAAGCGCGCGTCGTGTTGCCGCTGCCGGATCTGCGTGTCATCAACAAGAAGATGTCGGCCGGCGAAATGAAAGCCCGCAAGGCCAAGCGCGAAATGACCGAGGCTAACCTGCGTCTGGTGATTTCGATCGCGAAGAAGTACACGAACCGTGGCCTGCAATTCCTCGACCTGATCCAGGAAGGCAATATCGGCTTGATGAAGGCGGTGGACAAGTTCGAATACCGCCGCGGTTATAAATTCTCGACCTATGCGACATGGTGGATTCGCCAGGCGATCACACGTTCCATCGCCGACCAGGCGCGCACCATCCGTATCCCGGTGCACATGATCGAGACTATCAACAAGATGAACCGCATCTCGCGTCAGATTTTGCAGGAAACCGGCGCCGAGCCGGATCCGGCAACACTGGCCCTGAAGATGGAAATGCCGGAAGATAAGATCCGCAAGATCATGAAGATCGCCAAGGAACCGATTTCGATGGAAACACCGATCGGCGACGATGACGATTCTCACTTGGGAGATTTCATCGAGGATAACAATACGCTGGCACCAAGCGACGCCGCGCTGCACGCCTCCATGCGCGGTGTGGTCAAGGATGTGCTGGATTCGCTTACACCACGCGAAGCCAAGGTGCTGCGCATGCGCTTCGGTATCGAAATGTCGACCGACCATACGCTGGAAGAAGTCGGCAAGCAGTTCGACGTCACCCGCGAGCGTATCCGCCAGATAGAAGCCAAGGCGCTGCGCAAGTTGCGCCATCCTTCACGTTCCGATAAGCTCAAGAGCTTCCTGGAAGGTAGTTAAGCTAGCAGGCTGGTAGTACAAGTTTAACGGGCCTCTAGCTCATGCTTGGTTAGAGCAGCGGACTCATAATCCGTTGGTGCGCGGTTCGACTCCGCGGAGGCCTACCAATAAACACAGAGGGTTACGCTAAGGCGTAGCCCTTTTTGTTTATGCGGGGTGCAGAGACAGTGTCTACTCACTTTGACCTGTGTCTTCCCCCTCTAGATACCTTCAGTATCCCTACTCATTTCTCACTTTTGCGCCATTTTTGCGCCATTGGGTCTTCAACATGGAGATAACAAGTGGCACAAATTCGGAAGCGAGGACCCTCACAATACCAAGCTCGTGTACGCCTACAAGGCTATCCTGAGCAGACCAAAACATTTCAGTCTAGGCAAGACGCAATTTTGTGGGCTAACGAGAAAGAGCGGTTGGTTCTACAAGGACTTGCGTCAGCAATGCGCAAGGCTGACAAGGTCTCTCTGCATGACGCGTTGGAACGGTACGCAAGCGAGGTAACCCCTTCAAAGAAGGGACGACAACAAGAGATGTCTAGGTTACGGCGATGGCAAAAGAATCCTTTATCCGCCCAGCCACTGTCTCAAATTCGCGGAGCTGATCTGGCACTCTACCGTGATTCGAGACTAGAAGAGGGAGTAGGGTCGAATACCGTACGTTTGGATTTGGCGTTGATCTCGCACTTATACGAGGTCGCTCGTAAGGACTGGGGGTATGAAACACTTTTCAATCCAGTGAAGGCAATGCGTAAGCCAAAGCTCCCGAGAGGACGTGATAGACGGCTTCTTGCTGGAGAGGAGGAACTCCTGCTGGGCTACTGCGACAAGACAGGAAATGTGCTGCTCAAGGCCATCGTTATTCTCGCAATCGAAACGGCAATGAGGCGTGGTGAACTGGCTAATCTGACATGGAACGACATCAACCTAGATACCAGAATGGCCTACCTTCATGATACGAAGAATGGAGAATCCAGGATCGTTCCTTTGTCTACTAGAGCAGCATCAGCCATCCAGTACATCCCCCGCACATCGAGCGACTTCTTAGTGAGCCTACATAGGGATAATGTTAGTGCAGCTTTCGCAAAGGCATGTAACGCATGTGGTATCAAAGGACTACGCCTGCATGACCTGAGGCATGAGGCAACCTCGCGTCTTTTTGAGAAAGGACTGAACATGATGGAAGTATCGACTATTACCGGACATAAGAGTCTTTCGATGCTGAGGCGATACACTCATTTGCGACCTGCTGACCTTTTGAACAGGTTGGGATAGAGGTGAGTGCTGGAAGCCCTTGGCTTGCTTTTTGAGCGACATCACTAGGTACTTGGCTGATGCAGCACCATCCTCGCCAAGATGCTCTCTCGCTTTGGTGTGCCTGCCAGAGAACTGGAATAACGGACCAAGAAGAGATGATCCAGCGAGGATTCCTGTCTTTTCTAGGGTTTTCACGTTGCGGCGAACATTGGCAGGTCGTTGCTCGTTGAGTCGCGCATACCATACGACCAGTTTGTCCATTCCGGGAGTTACACCTCGCCGGTGGTTCCTAAATGAGAGGACGAACAAAGCAAAATGACGGACTTCCTCCCTCAGAGTATTGAGAACAGCTTGTCGTCTCAGAGCGTTCTCGCTCAAATACACGACGGGCCATACTTCAGGATTGTTCCTCAGAGTCTTTGCGGGAATGACTTCACCTGTCCTCATGTCGACATACTCAGTCACAACAGGTGACGGATACCGACTTACTTCCTTCCCATTGATCGTAATAGGAGGATCGACGCGTCGTCGTTCATAGGCGACTGAAGCAACTCGATAGACAGGCGTTTCGTCTTGCTCTTGATAGTACATAATGGGGATTCCATAAGTGATTGATTTATTTGGATTATGTGGTCAAAAAAATGAGCAGCTTGCTCAGATTTGAATCGGTCTTCACAAAGTAAAATGCTCGGTGTCTTGATGATGTGCAGCGGCACCACTGGAGGGGATAGCGGTCGCGTGGACTTTCTGTAATGTGCTGAGTCGATGCTTGCAAATACTGATAACCAAAGACAGGCACCGCGTAATTGTGCAAACGATGAAGGTACTTCCTGCGCTTTGGGATTGAGTCGCCGGGTCCATCTCGAAACGAAGCTCGACTTATCGTTCCTAAATGTGTGGAGTAATTACACAGCGTCGATAAAAAGACTATTGAACAGTAATTGGCTTAGTCGACATGTAGTTTGGATTGCTCTACCTAAGGTGGGTAGTAATTGCAGGATCACTGTCCGTGTGGAGATGAAATAAAAAAGGCCACCTCAAAGTGGCCCCAAGTGTTTCGACTATTTTATGTGTCAAAGATAGTCGTCGATCTTGTAGATCACGCCACCCTGTTCCCAGATTGGGTCGGTCACAATGCCTGCAGCTGTAAAGAAGGCCTTGAGTTCCTCCAGTTCATGTTGGATCGCAGCGAACCTCTCTGTGTATGCAATCTGGATGGGCTTACCGTCCCATGTCGCACCATTGCGAACTGCTGCCGGGACCAGCACATAGTCCCCTGGACCGTCCCATTCAACCTCGAAGTCAATGTTCATTAGCGTCCTACGTGAAGTGCCAGCTTCGTTACAAGGGCCAGTCCATTTGGAGTGAGATGGCAGGTCTTCTTCCTACCATCTTCAGGATTGGGCTTGAGTTCTACAAGGTTCAGACCCGGCTTGCCTGTGCGGTGTACCTGTCCGAGAGCTTGGAGGTTGCGCGTGATCGACGCGGTGGTTTGGTCTGTCAGGTTCGCTGCTTCGATGACACCAAGGCCTTCACGTAAGGCCACGGTAATCAGGGTCGCAGCTTGCTGAAGCGGCATGTCAGGGTCTAATCTCCTCAACTCCTCGAATACACACCAAATGCGATGGGCTGCCTGTTTAATCTCTCGGTTGTGTTCACAAGCATTGACATGAGGTGAGCTGTTCTCGGTTATTTGTATAGGCGATCCCATTGTTCATTTTGCATACTGATTGAACTGGAATAATCGCATAAATTATTTCCTTGGTGTAATGCTTGCGACATCGTTGCGAGCCTTGATCCGATGGGAGAGTCGGGATAGCGTCGATCTAGAACAGCCACTAGCAGCGATAATGTGGTTCCAACTGTCGCCCCTACGAAGCATCTCCATGATAGCTTCATTGCGTTCAGTATCCTCTTTTCGTCCTTTGTAGCCACCCTCGGCTTTGAGCTTTGCGATGCCTTGTTGCTGCCGCCTGCGTCGGTCCGTGTAGTCCTTTCTTGCGATCGCTGCCAGCATGTCGAGCATCATCCCATTCAAGGCCTCCATCATCCGCGAAGTCATCTCGTCAGTCGTGTTGGTCATCATCCAAGACGTAGGAAGGTCGAGGGCGACCACACGGACCCTACGTGATTGAAGTTCGGCCTTGAGCTTGTCCCAATCCTCGGCATTTAGACGGGACAGACGATCTACCTGCTCGATTAGCAGGATGTCTCCTGCATGGCAATCTGAAAGCAGGCGAAACAACTCTGGACGCTGAAGGCTTGCTCCTGATTCGTTTTCGACATAGAAGGCAGCGATCCGCAGGCCCCGTTCGTTGGCAAATGATTCAAGGTCAGCCTTGGCTCGGCTAGCGTTTTGTTCTGCGGTAGAGGCTCTGAGATAGGCACGGACAAACATTGCGAAATCCTACTGGTTCGTTTTGGATGGTTCGCATTATGTCGGTACGATTTGGGTTAGTCAAGGTGCTATACCGAACCAGCCAGCGAAGTTACTTAATTGGTTCGCATACGGTGTACCCATTTGAAACCAACTACTTTCTACCAATTCTGCACAGTTACCTTTTAGCCTTGCTCTCCTTATAATTGTCTATCTGCAATTTTTTCAATGGGCTAAGCCAAATGACCCGTTTTACCTTCCAGGTAGGAAAAGCATACAAGCGTAGTCAGATCAAAGAAGCCATTGGATTGGACCCTAATGCCAAGGGAGGACCTTGGGACACTGGATACGCTGAACGGGATGGCGCGGACTTCATCTTCTGCAACATAGGTACTGCAGGGCGCACAGGCCACGACTACGATAACTACTTCGATGGTCCTGATCTTGTATGGCGTGGCAAGACTAACAGTCACCGAACTCAACCAACGATTCAAAGAATGACCGCACCAGGTGCAGAGGTTCATGTCTTCTGGCGTTCAGATGAGCGTGACCCGTTTACCTATGCAGGAATTGGGACAGCCGTTGAGGTTACCGACGAAAAACCAGTCAGAGTACGTTGGCAATTCAACGGCACATCCTCCAATAATCGCAAAGATAACCGTAGCTTAGAACGACTCCCCTCCGAGGCACTAGATAAAGTCAGCGCGGAGCATGTCTGGAAAGCTGTGCAAATGCTTTTGGAAGGCTATGCCGATCATCAGTTTGCTGCCTCCACCGACTATGATCTCGTTGCAGAAGATGGAGAAAGACTGCCACCAAAGGCAGTGTTCGGCGTCGCTGCTAAACTTGCACTTGGATTTGAGGTTTTACCAAAACACTTTACTGCAGGGGTGACTTCCACCTGTTTCAGAATACTGAAAGAGGCAGGCTATCCAATTGTCCCAAAGAACGAGCCGTTACCCGAAATACCGCCACCCTTTTCAACAGAAGACCAAGAATGGACAGAGGGAAAGCCGAAGTTGGTCACACATTTAGTAAAAGAGCGTGCTAGGGGGCTTTCGCAAGCAAAGCGGAGCCAGTTCAAACGCGAACACGGTAAGTTGTACTGTGAAAAATGTGGATTAGATCCGGTGGAAATATACGGCACCCCACATGCTGAAGCTTGTATAGAAGTTCACCATCATGAAGTACATGTCCGCGACATGGTCGAAAACCACCGCACTTTACTTGAATCGCTTCAGTGCCTTTGTGCTAACTGTCATCGGCTTGTTCATAAACTTCTGCGAGAAGGAGTTATAGGTACTTGATCCCAGGCAGTGGGGAGGGGGGAATTATCCCAGCTCAAACATTGAAAAGGGGTTTCAAAAAATTTTGCCCAAATTTTCACTAGGCATTTACTCGTTAGCAAAAAAGTACCAAATGTAGAAACATTTACCGCAAGTAACGTTAGAATTGCTAACTATGAGTAAAATCAATGCGCTTGTAAAAAACAAGTGTAAAGGAGCTGCCGAATGAAGAATAAAAGTCGTAAAGGCAAAGAAAGCACCCTAACGTTAGAAGAATATCAGGCTGCAGTTGAAAGAACCGATGAAAAGAAAAGAGCAATTATTTCGTTGCTCGGCCTTGTCGGTGAAATCGGTGATTTACACAGCACCTATAAAAAGGGCCTACTTCATAATCAGCATCCCGTCTTCAGGCGCGAGGTCGCCGAAGAATTGGGCGACATCCTTTGGTATGTTGCAAGTCTCGCAACAAGAAATAAGCTCTCCCTTGAAGACATAGCCAGAGCCAATCTGGTCAAGGCCGGGCAGCTTTTTGACACAGGACAGAAGACTGAATTTGACAGAGGCTACGAGGAAGATGAGCGTTTTCCCCGCAACTTTTCAGTCGTTTTTGAAGAAAAGAAGGTAGGCGACGCTGTTCAAGTGAAAATTTGCATCAATAACGTGTACGTCGGCAATGGACTTGACGACAATGCTCACGCTGATGACGGATACCGTTACCACGACGTATTCCATCTTGCTTACACCGCAATTTTGGGGTGGTCACCCGTAATTCGGGCTCTCCTGAGGCGGAAGCGCAAGAGTGACGACGATATTGACCGAATCGAAGATGGAGCTAGAGCGATCTTTTTAGAGGAAGCTATTTCGGTCTTTGTATTCAATCAAGCAGCAGAGCGCAATTACTACCGGGACATAAATTCTATTGATACCGGGATGCTGAAAACAATCAAGAAGTTGAGTGCCAATTTAGAAGTAAAGCAATGCACTGCTAAACAATGGCAGGAAGCGATTTTTCAGGGCTACGCCATGTTTCATTTACTAAAAGAAAATGGCGGAGGGACTATTTCAGTAGATCTAGATGCCCGCTCAATATCATATACGCCTAATAAAAAAACGAAATCAACAGGAGTGAGGAATGCTGGACGTACAGGAAGTAACGTGCCTCGAAGCGTGGCAAACCGGAGCCAGAAAAATAGTTCAAGGTCGCGGCGAAGCGTTTAATCTTATTACTGAGATTGCACAGCCGACACAGTTAGACTCTCAGTGGCTGCAAGATTACTCACCGCATCGAACAGCGGGAGTAGAACGAATTGAAGACGTAATAGATACTATCTTTCCTATTTCATTACATCAGCGTTTCCCGGTACGGGCCGAACTTTATTCAAAATACTTGACCCGGCATCGCAGAGCCATGAAGTGGTCTCGGAATAGAGGGCGATGGGGCACATATTTTGAGCGTTTAATCGCCTTTGGACGGCCCGAGCCTGTGAATCAACTGGAGCGTGTGATTGAGAAGCTGACGACCTGGGAGCAACGAAATACAACAGGGCTTGTCTTTCATCTTTCCTCTCCTGCAACCGATGCTCCACGCACTCGCGGTGGACCCTGCTGGCACTTCGGTGAACTCTTATGGCACTCAAATAACGTACTTGACCTTGTTGTTGTTTATCGCAACCATGACTATTTCAACAAGGCTCTCGGTAATTTTATTGCACTTGGGCAGCTCCTCGGCTTTATAGCTGGCGAATCAGGAAAGACAGCTGGAAAATTGATTTGCCATTCTGTGCACGCGTACTCAGACAAATCGCTGGCAAACTTATCTACTTTGGCGCGAATCACTTAGGGATTGAATGGAATTGGCAAAAGGAACAATTGAAAAGAAATTTTCGCAACTTATTTCAGATGTAAAAGCTTGCAATAAGTGCGCAAGAATGTGCAACAGTGAGCGAGTGTTGGGGCCGGCAAGCGGTTCGCTTACTGCCAAAGTAGTGTTTATTGGTGAAGCACCAGGCAGACTAGGTGCAGACGAGTCGCAAATACCGTTCCACGGTGATAAGTCTGGTCACAACTTTGAGTCGCTACTCGAACAAGTCGGCCTAAACCGTTATGAGCTGTTCGTAACAAATGCAGTGTTGTGCAATCCCAAAGACGCAAAGGGAAACAATGCGACACCGACTCCAACAGAGATAAAAAACTGCGCCGAGTTTTTGCAAAGGCAGATTGAGTTGATAGACCCGAAGATCGTTGTAACGCTCGGAGGAACTGCATTGAAGGCATGCGGGCTTGTTGAGGAACATGAATTAGACCTAAGAACTCACGTACGAACTGCACATCCTTGGCTAAATAGAATGCTGATCCCTGCTTATCACCCTGGGCAGCGGGCGATGATCCATCGAAGTTTCGCAAATCAGTTGTCTGATTACCAGTTTATTGCAGAGCTTACTAGGCGTACCGCAAAGAAAACGACGAAGAGAACAACGGCCCGAACAAGTCGAGGAACAAGAGAACTAATTGATCAGATTACTGCAAGACGACCGACTCTTTCATATTTTGCTTTGCATAAGCTGGCTTTTTTAATAGAGGCGCGAGCAATTGACGAGCTAGGTGAGCGACTCACTGACTCGTACATAATCCGTCAAAAGGATGGGCCGTACTGGGTGGAGCTGCATCCAAAGAAGTTGGAATCTTTGGGTATCAATTTGTCCATTTATAATCGAGCAGGCTCACTTGTTATACAGCGGCAGCCAAAATACGAGCTGTTTGAGAATGTTGACGACAAACCATCAGGTAGCCGCTTCACTAAAAACGAACTTGGGATAATTGACCATGTGTTGGAAAAGTATGGAAGCTTGCCTGATGCTGAGTTGAAGCGAATTACCTACACGACAAGTGTAATGAGGCGTGTTCTGCGAAAAGAAAAGGCACTTGGACTGAATCTGTTCAATGCCCCTTTGTTGGTCCCTGATGTCTACGGCGCGGACGAGGAAAACTAAGTAATTCCCAAGCATGCGCAAGAGGAAATTTGAGACGCTTTTGGTCAAAAGAGTTGACGTCCTTTGGAGGCCCGACACTCAGCTTTTTCTATCTCAAAAGGTATAATCCTTGACCCTCAACCTGACCCATTGAAGCAAGAAAATAGGTCGGATAGTGAAGTGTTTTCATAGGGCCTCTAGCTCATGCTTGGTTAGAGCAGCGGACTCATAATCCGTTGGTGCGCGGTTCGACTCCGCGGAGGCCTACCAATAAATTAAGGGCTTGCAGCGTTTCTGCTGTAAGCCCTTTTTTATTCTGAAACCGGGAACACAATCGGGCACAGTAAGCGGCAGCAGAGTCGATACTCCGGCGACCTTGGCCGCTATCGTTAAAGTATCTTCAGGTTGCAGTGAACTGGTAGCCGCTTCTTTGGCTGCCGAGATCGACCATCGCACCGGATAACCCCCCATCTTCATGGAGATCTGTCTTTAGCTATCGTTCGCGCCTACCCGGCATTCCGCCCATATATCGAGCTCCTTGTTGTAAACGTCATTTTTTATACTCATGGAGCCGAGCACAGTATGGTACAGATTGTCATGGCTGTAGGCACGAGATAGCAGCGATTTCAGACACTGCTGGTTTACGTGATTTCGTTTTCTGTACCCATCAGACATCCATACCATAAAAGGAACTTTTTTCTGCTCATCTGGCGCAAACACATAGGGAGCGCCATGCAAATACAGGCTTTTCTCGCCCAATGATTCACCATGGTCGGAAACATAGATCAGTAATGAGTCAAAACGGTCTGACATGGATTGCAACAGCTTGATCTGTTGTGCGATGTTGTGATCTGTATACAAGATGGTATTGTCGTAGGCATTGCGAATTTCAGCGTCCGTGCACTCATTGAGTTCATTGGTGCGGCAAACCGGCGTGAACTTTTCAAATGCCTGTGGATAGCGATTTGCATATGCCGGGCCATGGCTACCGACTTGGTGAAATACGAGGACAGTGTCCTCCCGAGTGGCGTTTATCCGCTCATTCAGTCCCTTCAACATGACTTCATCAAAGCACGATTCAGCGTTGCACTTATCCGTATAGTCATTCGGGCTGTAAGTGATGGTTGTGATTCGGGCGCTAACACCCTTACTTCCAGAATTATTGTCTCGCCATTCGACCTTCACCCCTGCCTTTTTCAGCGCGTCGAGAAGATTTGTCGTGCGCGCTGCCGCGCTGACGCTAAAGTTGTCCCTCTGAAGATGAGAGAACATGCAAGGGAGTGATATGGCGGTCGATGTCCCGCAAGAGCTCACGTTGTTAAAGTAAAAAAGACCATCAATGTTCGATAACTCAGGGTTGGTAGGACGTTGATAGCCGCCAAGCTGAAAATTCTGTGCGCGTGCAGTTTCACCGACGACTAAAAACATCAGCAAAGGCTTATCGCCTGCATTTGCGGCAGGCCTAATCGTTGTCCCAGTCTTGTCGACGAGTAGATTGGCATGCGCGTCCGGAATAATGCTTCGGGCATATTGGATCGTGCCTTGAACCGCGGCTGCCGGAGTCAACAGATAGCGCAGGGGCTTATGCTTACGCAAAAAGGAACTGTAGTGCGCAGAAAAGGCAAAGACTAAAAAAACGCATAACGCCGTACCGCCAACCAAGAACAAAATACCGTGCTTCAAGCGTTGCGTTATTCCATAAGGCTGTATGTGGCATCGCAGGATAAGAAAACATGGCAGCGCGCCGAGTAACGCCGCGTAGGCAAAAAAGCGCAAATTCAGCAGGGCACCAACTTCACGTTTGTCCGTCTCAAACAAATTGCGCACCATATCCCTGTCGATAAATATTCCATAAGTGTCGGCAGAATATGATGCGAACGTGGCAATAATGAAGCTGCATATCGCCACAATTTTTAATGCCCGTCGTCCGGGAATGAGCAAGAAAAAAGATGAATAAAGTATGAGTAAGATAACAAACAATGATGCGATAAATAGCGAGTCCATGACTGAGCCGTTCCATAGAGCGGCAAATGTGGAATGCCAAAAACGCACGTTATATAGAGCCAACAATGCGCCAGCCATCACAACAGCAAAACTAAGATGGGAACGGAAAACGACCTGAAACCGTACGTTTTGTTTATCTGGTTGGGTGAATTGCTTAGGGAAAGACATGCTTTTGATAATTTTAAAAGGCGCCAAATAGAAAATGCACAAACGGTCGGCAGCACGGCGGCGTTGTGGTTATACCGAGGTGGCTCCCCTGAAAATTTATTACCCAGTATTGGCTGAAGAACGCATTAAGGTAACAACTGGCAGTGACTAATTAGTGGAGGAAATGTGAATTTTGTGTGTGGATATCTGGCCTTTTTTGCGGATCGCGCGTGGTGTCGTAATGTGGCGAGCGACTGGTCTACTGGGAAAGGCGTTTAATCAATTAGATAAGTGATGCCGTCTGCGGAGGTTAAAAGATGCTGTTACACTCGTTCTATCGCTAGCCCAATCAATTTTTCGTCATGTGACCATGATGGAAAGCGCTTCATGAATTCTCGCTCCCCGGACGCATCTTCCGATTCCATCCCTTCCACCGCAATTCTCGCTCTGTCACTTGCCGCGTTTGCCAGCGCCATATCACTGCGCCTGACCGATGCGCTGCTGCCGAGATTGGCAAACGAGTTCCATGTCTCTCTGGGCATGGCCTCATATGTCATTACCTGCTTTGCCGTTGCCTATGGGGTATCGCAGCTTTTCTTCGGTCCGGTGGGCGACCGTTACGGAAAGTACCGTGTCATCGCCTGGGCTTGCATCGCTTGCGCCATCACTGCCGCGATGTGTGCATTGGCGCCGACGTACGGGCTGCTGTTGGCAGCGCGGTTATTTGCGGGGGCGACGGCAGCCGCGATCATTCCACTCGCCATGGCTTGGATCGGCGATGTCATCCCATATGAAAATCGCCAGCCGGTACTGGCACGCTTCCTTATTGGACAAATTCTGGGAGTGTCCGCCGGGGTACTGGTGGGCGGATTCACGGCAGATCACCTCAGTTGGCGTGTGCCATTCTGGGGCGTGGCGATGGGCTTCGGCCTGATCAGTATGATCCTGCTGAGCTTGAGCCGTCGCTTGCCTGCGCATGCGCAAACCATGCATAAGGTGGAAGGGCATGCGGTGCAACGCATGTTGAGCGAATTCGGCCAGGTGCTCTCAGTGCCTTGGGCGCGAGTCGTACTGCTGACTGTATTCCTGGAAGGCGCCTGCCTGTACGGAGCATTCGCCTTCATCGCTTCGCACTTGCATCATGTGCATGGCATTTCGTTGTCGAAAGCTGGCTCGCTGGTCATGCTGTTCGGCTTCGGCGGCTTTCTGTTCGCCACCACGGCGGCCGTATTGGTGAAAAGGCTGGGCGAGGTCGGCTTGGCGCGTTGGGGCGGCGTGCTGGTATGCACATCATTCGCGACTGTCGGGCTGGCTCCGGCGTGGCAATGGGCTATTCCTGCGTGTTTCATTGCCGGGCTTGGCTTCTACATGTTGCACAACACTCTGCAGATCAACGCAACGCAAATGGCGCCGGAGCGGCGTGGTGCCGCCGTGTCGGCATTTGCATCTTGCTTTTTCCTGGGGCAGTCGGCCGGCGTGGCGGCGGCAGGGCTGACGGTGGAGCATGTCGGCACCAGCATGATTCTGGTGTTCGGCGCCTTTGGCGTGCTTGCGGCGGCCTTGAATTTCAGCCGCTTGCGTCAGCAGGCGTTGCGTCAAACGGTGCAGGAACAACTATGAACTCAAGCCATCATGGTTTTTTTCTATGCGCGGCCAGAAAGGCGCGGTCATCCACGGTAGAAAAAATGACGGCAAATACGATGCCGATCGCGGCGCCGAGAATGGTATCCAGCACCCGCTCAAACGGCATGTTGGTGGCTGTTGGGGCCGGGGCGACCAGATAAGTCATGAGCAAGGCCATGGGCGTGACGGTAATCTGTCCCAGCGCATAGTTAAAACCGATGATCACTTCGGTCAGAAACTGGAATATGACTACCGCCGCAACCAGCATCCAGAACGATGGCGACTGTGAAAGGATGCTCCAGACAATGAAGGCGCCGACAATGGTGCCCGCCATGCGCTGCAGGGCACGGTTCATGGTGACATGCAAATGCCCGCCTTGCATGACGGCCGTCGCGCCAATTGCCGCCCAGGCCGGATGCGGCCATCCGGCGGCATGGGCAATGAACGCGGCAATCCCTGCGCCAAGGGTAATGCGACCGGCGGCAATCAATTCATGGCTCAGCGAGCGATGGGGCGGGGCAGGCATGTCCAGGCTGGCCAATTCCACCGTCCGCATATGATCCGTCAGCGCGCAGACGATCCATGCGACAATGCCGCCGGCCGCGGTGGCGATCGCCCTTTCGGTTGCGGCTTGCCATGACTCTACCGGCGCCAGCGCACCGCCCACCGCAAACACGATGATCACCGCACCTGGTCCGCCCAGGCGTAAATGGTTGACGGCAAACGTTGAGGCGCCAGCAAGAAGTGCCAGTACCATCACCATGATCGTGGCCGAGGCGCCGGCAAGAGAAGCCAATGAAGGAATCAGTACGGCCAAGGTCAGCAACAGCGCGCAAATCGCGACGATGCGCATGCGATCGCGGACAGGGGCATAACGTCCGAATAACGAGGCCAGGGCGCCGAGCGCGGGATACCCGATCATGTGCGTCCAGGGAGAAAAGTATGTCAGGACGATAGCCGCCAATAATGCCAAGGCTGCCTGTAACCCTGCAATGCTGGCAATTTTGATCGAAGGCGGCCGTGTCAGCGCCATGCTTTCCTGAATCTGTTCAGGAGTAAAGAGCTGGCGTGTGACAGTGCCGCGGGAGAATCTTGACAGGGCGCTTTCGGAGGAATGAGCAGTATTCTTTTTGTCAATAGACATAGCAATTCCTTTCAAGGCCAATATTATGCGCCACTCGTTAAAATGGCCCCGGCTCGTGCCGCGACGGCTTCTCTGTCTTCAGTGGCGTATAATAGAAAAATCTAGATAAATCCGATTGACGATTATCCCGCTTCATGCCTACCTTCACCGGGCATCCAGTTCACGGGACCCTTCCATAAGCCATGTCCGAGAATCAATCCGCTCCAGCGCAAGCTAATCCTGCATCCATTCGTTTCGAAGATTTCGGCTTGTCTCCCGAGATTTTGCGAGCGCTCGCCGACCAAGGCTATGTCAACCCGACGCCGATCCAGGCGCAAGCCATTCCTGTTGTGTTGCAAGGGCGTGATGTCATGGGCGCGGCGCAGACCGGCACCGGCAAGACCGCCGGCTTCTCCTTGCCGATCATTCAATTGTTGCTGGCGCATGCCAATAGCAGCGCTTCGCCTGCCCGTCATCCGGTGCGCGCATTGATCCTGACGCCAACCCGAGAGTTGGCGGACCAGGTGGCGGACAACGTCAAGGCATATTCACGTTATACGCCTTTGCGCTCGACGGTCGTGTTCGGTGGCATGGATATGGCGCCGCAAACCGCTGCCTTGCGCGCCGGCGTGGAAATTGTCATCGCGACGCCAGGGCGCTTGCTGGACCACGTGCAGCAAAAGACGCTGAATCTGTCGCAGACGCAAATCCTGGTGATGGATGAAGCGGACCGCATGCTGGACATGGGCTTCTTGCCGGACCTGCAGCGCATCATCAACCTCTTGCCCAAGCAGCGGCAAAACCTGATGTTTTCTGCGACCTTCTCGCCGGAGATCAAGAAGCTGGCCAACAGCTTTTTGAGCAGCCCGGTGACGATCGAAGTCGCGCGCAGCAATGCCACTAACGAAAACGTCACGCAAATCCTTTACAAGGTCGAGGAAGAATCCAAACGCCGGGCGGTCGCGCACATCATCCGCGAGCGCGGCCTCAAGCAAGTCATCGTCTTTTCCAATACCAAGATCGGCGCTTCGCGCCTGGCGCGCGAGCTGGAAAAGCAGGGCTTGAAGGCATCGGCCATTCACGGCGACAAGTCGCAGGCTGAACGCATGGCAGCCCTCGAATCCTTCAAGAAGGGTGACGTGGAAATCCTGGTTGCCACCGATGTCGCGGCACGCGGCCTTGATATTGCCGAGCTGCCGTGCGTGATCAATTATGACCTTCCTTACAATGCCGAAGACTACGTGCACCGCATTGGCCGCACGGGCCGCGCCGGCGCTTCGGGCGATGCGATCTCGCTGGTGACGGAAAAGGATGCCAAGCTGCTGGCGGATATCGAAAAGCTGATCAAGAAGAAGCTGGTGCCCACGGAGTTGCCCGGCTTTGTCGCGGACGCGGGGCATGTCAGCGAAGGCCGTTCGCGCCGTGAAGAAAGCCGGGGCAGCTATGGCGGTGAACGTCGCCCTCGTCGCGATGAGGAAAGAGGCGGTCGGGGCGCTGCTGCGCCGCTGCCGCGCAAGGAAAAGATCGATCCCTGGTTCCTCAAGCCGTATGAGCCGGAAAAGCCTGCGCCGGTATCTGCGCTGGAAAGCAGCAGTGCGCCTACGTCTGCTCCAGCCCCTGCGTCAAAGGCTGCTTCTTCCGGCAAGTCACAGAAGCCTAAACTGGCTGCCTTGCTGGGTGGTTTGCCCAAGCGTTAAGCGCCGGACTCAGATAAGAATCGCGCCCCTATTGCGCAGGCTGGATAGCCGGCAAGGGCAGCACTGTGCCATCCAGCCTCAGCCGCATTTGCCACGCCGTTACCGCCACAGTCCAGAACGCTTCCACGCTGTCTGGCGGGCCATCTATTTGCAACCCCAGAAATTGCGCCGCACGCAACAATTCCGCCAATGGCGCCTCCGTATCGAGTGCCATTGCACCGGTTTGCTTGGAGAGTTTTTCGCCGATTTCATTGGTCACCACCGGCACGTGCAGGTAAGAGGGTGTCGGCGCCTCCAATAGCTGTTGGAGATAAATCTGGCGCGGCGTGGAATCCAGTAAGTCTGCGCCACGCACGATATGCGTAATTCCCTGGTCGGCATCATCCACCACCACCGCGAGCTGGTATGCCCAGAATCCGTCGGCACGCTTCAGGACGAAATCCCCGACTTCGGTCGCCAGTTGTTGGGAAACTATTCCCATCCAGCGATCTTCAAACCGGATGACGCCAGCCGGATCGCCGGCATCCGGCACCCGAACGCGGGAGGCGCGCGCGGTTTTTCCAGGCGCCAGGCCATGGCGGCATGTGCCCGGATAGACGGCGGCGCCATCGGCTGCAATGCCGATGCGTGAATCCGCAATCTCGCGGCGCGTGCAGCCGCATGGATAAACCCACCTCCCCAACCGCGCGAATGCCGCTTCGTACAGATGCTTGCGCCGGCTTTGCCATACCACTTCGCCATCCCACCGCATGCCGAAAGCAGCGAGCGTGGCGAGGATATCTTCCGCAACGCCAGGCGGGCAACGCGGCTCGTCGATATCTTCAATGCGCACCAGCCATTTTCCGCCATGGGCTCGGGCGTCCAGATAGCTAGCCATGGCCGCCACCAGCGAACCGCGGTGCAGCGGGCCGGTAGGAGAGGGAGCGAAACGGCCGATGTAGTTCATGCCGTCATTTTAGGGGAGATTACGTTATTACAAATGCGTACGACTGTCCGGTTGCGGCTTAATCAAAGAGCCGGGCATCTTTCAGCAAGGGCGCTGCCGCATCTTTCGCCGCGAGAATCACATCAGCCGGCGCGATTTCCGGCCACTGAACGCCCAGTTGCGGATCGTTCCAGGCAATCGCGCCTTCCGACTCTTTGTTATATAGGGCGGTGGTTTTGTACAGGAATTCTGCAGTCTCGCTCAAGGTGATGAAGCCATGGGCAAAGCCAGGCGGAATCCAGAACTGGCGGCGGTTTTCGGCGCTGAGTTCCGCTCCCACCCATTTGCCGAAAGTCGGCGAGCTCTTGCGGATATCCACCGCGACATCCCATACCCGGCCCTGGGTCGCGCGCACCAGCTTGCCTTGGGCATAGGGATGCAGTTGAAAATGCAAGCCGCGCAAGACGCCGCGCATGCTATAGCTGTGGTTGTCCTGCACGAAATGCACGGCATAGCCGACAGCTTTTTCAAACACGGCCTGGTTGTAACTTTCCATGAACCAGCCGCGCTCATCGGCAAAGACGCGCGGTTCGAAAATCAGCACTTCCGGCAGCGCAGTGGCAATGACGTTCACTTAAAGGGTTCCTTCAATAGCTGTTGCAAGTACTGCCCGTAGCCATTTTTGCTGAGTGGCTGCGCCAGCCTGGCCAATTGCTCGCGGTCGATGAAGCCATTGCGCCAGGCGATCTCTTCAGGGCAGGCCACCTTGAGTCCTTGCCGATGCTCCAGCGTCGAGATGAACAGACTGGCTTCCAGCAAACTGTCATGCGTGCCGGTATCCAGCCAGGCATAACCGCGCTGCATGATTTGTACATTCAGGCTTCCCCGATTCAGGTAGGTTTGATTCACCTCGGTGATTTCCAACTCGCCCCGGGCGCTTGGCTTGATCTCCCTGGCGATGTCGACCACCTGGCTGTCATAGAAGTACAAGCCGGTGACAGCATAGTTGCTCCTGGGCTTGAGCGGCTTCTCTTCAATGCTGCTGGCTTTGCCTTGATCGTCAAATGCCACTACGCCATAACGCTCCGGATCGCGCACATGATAGGCAAATACCGTGGCGCCTTCTTTTTGGGCATCCGCATTCTTCAGCAAAGTCGAAATGTCATGGCCATAAAAAATATTGTCGCCCAGGATCAGTGCGCTGGGCGCATTGCCGATGAATTGCTCGCCAATGATAAAGGCTTGCGCCAAGCCATCCGGGCTCGGTTGCACGGCATATTGCAGGTTGATTCCCCACTGCGAGCCATCGCCCAGCAACTGTTGAAAGCGCGGCGTATCCTGCGGCGTACTGATGATCAGAATGTCGCGCATCCCGGCCAGCATCAATGTGCTCAGCGGGTAGTACACCATTGGCTTGTCATACACGGGCAGCAGTTGCTTGCTGATGGACAGTGTCGCCGGGTGCAGCCGGGTGCCAGAGCCGCCGGCGAGAATGATGCCTTTACGTTGTGTCATGATGAATCAGTGAAAGCTCAAAGGATTTCGGTCAGCATGCGCTGAACGCCTTGCTGCCAGTCCGGTAGCGTCAAGTCGAACGCAGCCTGCAACTTGCTGGTATCTAAGCGCGAATTGTGCGGCCGCTTTGCCGGTGTGGGGAATGCGCTGGTCGGCACTGGGTCGATGGCGTCAACGCTTGCCTTGAGCGCCACGCCGTCTTGCTGTGCATGCGCCACGATGAAACTGGCATAGCCATGCCAGGACGTCGTACCGCTGGCAACCAGGTGGTACAGGCCAGCCAGTTCCGGCTTGACGGCAAGGCTGCGAATCGCGTGAGCCGTCACGTCAGCCAGCAGGTCGGCGCCTGTCGGCGCGCCAATCTGGTCATTGATGACGGTCAGCCTGTCCCGTTCCTTTGCCAGGCGCAGCATGGTCTTGGCAAAATTGCCGCCGCGCGCCGCGTACACCCAGCTGGTACGGAAGATCAAGTGCTTGGGGCAGGCTGCGGCAATCAGGCGTTCGCCTTCCAGCTTGGTGGCGCCATACACGCTCAGCGGCGCCGGCGTGTCGGTTTCCTTCCAGGGTTGATCGCCGCTGCCGTCAAAGACGTAATCCGTCGAATAGTGCACCAGGCAAGCACCGACGCGCTGCGCGGCTTCCGCCAATGCGCCGGGGGCCAGCGCATTGATCGTGCGTGCCAGTTCCGGTTCGCTTTCCGCCTTGTCCACTGCCGTATGCGCCGCCGCGTTGACAATAAAGTCGGGGCGCACCGTTTCCACGGTCTTGCTCAGGCCAGCAAGATTGGTGAAGTCGCCGCAAAGCTCGGTGCTGTTGAAGTCCAGCCCGATGACCTTGCCTAAGGGAGCCAGGCTGCGTTGCAATTCCCAGCCTACCTGGCCGCCTTTGCCGAAAAGCAGAATGGTCTTGGGCGCGCTCATGCCGTGCGATCTGCGTAATTGGTTTCAACCCAGTCGCGATACGCGCCGCTTTGCACATTCGCGACCCATTCCGGGTTATCCAGATACCATTGCACCGTTTTACGAATACCGGTGTCGAATGTTTCAGCCGGCCTCCAGCCCAGTTCGTGCTCGATCTTGCTGGCATCGATGGCATAGCGGCGATCGTGACCGGGGCGATCGGCAACATAGGTAATCTGCTCGCTGTACGGCTTGCCATCGGCACGCGGACGCAACTCATCGAGCAAGGTGCAAACACGGCGCACGATCTCGATATTGGGCATCTCGTTCCAGCCGCCGACGTTATACGTTTCACCCGGCTGGCCGGCTTCCAGCACCCGGCGGATCGCGCTGCAGTGATCCTTGACATACAGCCAGTCGCGTATCTGCATGCCGTCGCCGTATACCGGCAGCGCCTTGCCCGCGAGCGCATTCACGATCATCAAAGGGATCAGCTTTTCCGGGAAGTGGTAAGGACCGTAATTGTTGGAGCAATTGGTGGTCAGCACCGGCAAGCCATACGTATGGTGATAGGCGCGTACCAGGTGGTCGCTGGAAGCCTTGCTGGCGGAATAGGGGCTATTGGGCTCGTAACGATTGGTTTCCCTGAAAGCCGGGTCTTCCTTTTTCAGCGAACCATAGACTTCGTCGGTGGAGACATGCAGGAAGCGGAAATCGCGTTTTGCGTCGACTTCCAATTGATTCCAGTAGCTGCGCACTTCTTCCAGCAAGCGGAAGGTGCCGACAATATTGGTCTGGATAAAATCTTCCGGACCGTGGATCGAGCGGTCGACATGGCTTTCTGCTGCAAAGTTGAGGATGACGCGCGGTTGATATTGCTGCAACAAGGAGCGGATTAGCGCGCTGTCGCCGATATCGCCCTGGACAAAGATATGGCGTGGGTCGCTTTCCAGGCTGCTGAGGTTCTGGACATTGCCTGCGTAGGTGAGCTTGTCCAGGTTAATGACAGGCTCGTTCAATTGCGCCAGCCAATCCAGTACAAAATTCGAGCCAATAAAGCCGGCGCCACCTGTAACTACAATCATCAAAAACCTTTACTTAAATTAATTTCAAGCTGCGCGAAGCAGACGCTGTTCCATAACTTCCATTATGCGCCTCCAGGTTCGGCTGTTAAGTGTGCATCAGCAATCCACAAGGATTAACTTGATGCCAACGCTATCCAGCTCTTCCGTAATTATCCTGGAATCGCACGATATCGTCCTCGCCGAGGTACTGGCCGCTCTGCACCTCGATCATGACAAGGTCCAGTATCCCGGGGTTCTCGAGCCGATGCTTATGTCCGGCTGGTATGTAAGTGGATTCGTTCGTGTTGACATACAATTCGCGATCACCGTTGACGACTTTAGCCATGCCACTTACGACGATCCAGTGCTCGCTGCGGTGATGGTGCATTTGCAAAGACAGCGACGCGCCGGGTTTGACGACAATCCGCTTGATCTTGTACTGAACATTTTCCTCTAATACAGTGTAAGTCCCCCAAGGACGATGCACAGTCAGATGAAGTCTATGTGCTTCATGACCTTGCGCCTTCAGGGTGGCGTACAACTGCTTGACGTCCTGCGAACGGGATTTGTCGGCAACCAGTAATGCATCGGGGGTATCAACGATGATGAGATTGTCCACCCCGACTGCACCAACGAGGCGCTGGTCGCTGCGGATATAACAATCGCTCACATCATGCAGCAATGCTTCGCCAATGATGCGGTTACCTTGATCGTCGCAATTGGTCAGCTCTCCCAAGGCACTCCAGGAGCCGATGTCGCTCCAGCCGATATCGCAGGGGATCACTGCCACCCGGTCGGATTTTTCCATGACGGCATAGTCAATGGAATTGTCCGGCACATTCCGAAAACCATCCGGGTCAAGGTCGAGCTGGCTAAAGCCTTTGCCCTCAGCCAGGCGCGACGCTTCGATGCAGGCTGCGGTGGCGGCCAGAATTTCCGGGCAATGCTGTTCAAGTGCCTGCAACATGATGCCGGCCTCGAAGCAGAACATGCCAGAGTTCCATAGGAAGCGGCCGGATGCCAGGTAGTCCTGAGCTTTTTCTAGCGAAGGTTTTTCAACAAAGCGCACAACATGGTTTCCCTCGGCTTCGATATAGCCGTAGCCGGTTTCCGGCGCTGCCGGATGGATGCCAAAAGTGACAAGCTTGCCCTGTTTAGCCAGCGCCAGTGCTTGCTTGACAGCGTCGGCAAAAGCTTGCTGATCAGTGATCAAATGATCAGCCGCGAGAACCAGCATGATGGCGTCTTCGCCATGGGCTTTTGCAATATGTAATGCGGCGGCGGCAATGGCGGCCGCAGTGTTGCGACCAAACGGTTCAAGAATATAAGAAGTGCCGATTTTATTGCCATTCACCTCGCGAAAATCATCTTCGGTTTTGAACAGCAATTCACGATTTGTGACGGTCAGTATTTCTTTTACATCGGGAAGCATCGCACCCCGCAGAAACGCTTTCTGCAACAAACTTTGCCCGTCTGCTAGGCGGATAAATGGCTTGGGGTGCATTTCTCGGGAAAGTGGCCAGAGGCGAGAACCTGCGCCGCCACACAGAATGGTAGGTACGATGCTCATAAGACTCCCCGAGTGTGCTTATTGTTCGATTTTTAGATGCTATAGGATTCGCCCGCTGACTGCATATTAGCAAATATTGTCAAAAAATATAATTCAAGTGCTAATCACTGATTGCAGATTGTGGGCTGAAGGCAGTGTAGTTCTGCACCTTCGCCGCTGCGCAATAAGAATTGCAGAGCCAGTCATAAGCTCAATTGATGAATTGATAACGCTCGCCGCACCTACGCTAGACGGAGGAATAGTGATTCGTTATTAAACCGCGCACTGCTTGCACAGCTTCCCATAAATCAGCACCGGCTCTTCCTCTTCCTGTCCCTTGATCACCGCTCCGCAATCCTTGCAGCGAATTTCACCCGATGGCTTCAACTCAGGTGTCAGAGCAGTCCGATAATCGAAGACAAAGCATGAGCCCGTATAGTGGGCACCGCCGACTTCCTCGAAATACTTCAGAATGCCGCCTTCCAGCTGGTACACGCGCTCATACCCGATATTCTGCATGTGGATCGCTGCCTTTTCGCAGCGGATGCCGCCCGTGCAGAACGTGACGACGGTCTTGTCCGCCAGTTCATCCTTGTGCTTGGCGACGACTTCCGGAAATTCGCTGAATTTCCTGATGCGGTAATCGAGCGTGTTGTCGAAGGTGCCGACATCGACCTCGAAAGCATTGCGGGTATCCATCATCACTACCGGCTTGCCGTCATCATCCACGCCGGTATCCAGCCAGCGCTTGAGCGTCTTGGCATCGACTGCCGGGGCGCGGCCTTTTTCCGGCTGGATCAGCGGCAGCTTCATGGTGATGATTTCGCGCTTGAGCTTGACCATCATGCGCTTGAAAGGCTGCTCGTCTGAATAGCTTTCCTTGACTTCGATATCGGCAAAGCGCGCATCGCTGCGCAGCCAGGCGAGGAAACGGTCAATGGATTCGCGCACGCCGGCCAGAAACAGGTTGATGCCCTCGGGGCTCAGCAGGATCGTGCCTTTCAGATCGAGCTCGCGACACATATCCTGGAATTGCGGACGCTTTTCTGCGGTATCGTCGAAACTGATGAATTTGTAGGCGGCGATGTTAACGATGGGTGCGGTAGTGGACTGCATGGAAACTTCTCTAAGTCTTTGATTTCCCAGCATTATAAGCCTTGCGCGGAATGCGGGCGCATTTTCGCATGGTAAAATTTGGCGCTGTAACCGAATCTTGCCTATGACTCCCACCCTTGCTGATCTGACTGTCATTGTCGTTACCTACAACAGTGCGCATTGTATTCCTGCTCTGGCAGAGACTTTGTCCCAACTGCCGCACGTGACCATTGTCGACAATGCCAGCAATGATGACACTGCAGACACTGCCGCGCGTGCCATGCCCAACGCGCTGGTCTTGCGCAACGAGCGTAATCTCGGTTTTGGCGCAGCCAATAATCAGGCGCTGCATCGAGTCACGACGAGTCATGCCTTGCTGCTGAATCCCGATTGTCTGCCTTTGATGGAACTGTTGCAGGGATTGCTGGCTGCCGCTGGCGAGTTTCCAGATGCTGCCATCATCGCGCCGCATCTGATTCGTCGCGGCGGCGAGATCGAGCTCAGCTACCGCTGGCCTGGCAAGCTATGGCGCTCGCGCGGGCCGGGGGCTGACGGACCTTGTTGCGTCGGCTTCGTATGCGGTGCGGCGATGCTGTTCAATATGGCAGTGATGCGCGAGATCGGCTTCTTCGATGAGGGATTTTTCCTGTACTACGAAGACGAAGATCTGTGCCAGCGCGTGTTCGACAGCGGCAAGGCTATCGTGGTGGTGCCGCATGTGTCGGTAACGCACCTGTCGCGCAGTTCGGTGCGCGGCAAGAGCCCGCTACGCGCCGAGTTCTATCGCGGCTACCACCATGCGCAATCCAAGCTGATCTTCACCGGCAAGCATGTGGGGCCTCGGCAAGCTACAGCGTTGGGACGAAAGACTTTGCTGCTGGCGCTGGCGGCGCTGGTGCCGCGCCTGCTGGTGCCGTCGCCGCGCTATGTGGCGCGCCTGCTGGGGCGTATTCGCGGTTTGCTGGAATTTAAAAAGTAACTAATTAATCCATCTTGGATTAATTAGTCATTCAATACTCAAACCAAACGTTTTCGTGCTGCAGCCATTCTCCCAGCTTGCTGCGCAAGGCATCGTCGCCGCGCACACGCCATTCATCCGATAATTGCAGCTCGCCCAATGCGCCATTCTTGGTGTATTGCACCACCACGCGGCAAGCATCTTCCGCCTGGAATGGCGCGAGCAATTCACGCAATTTCTTGGCATCGGCCTGGCCATTCATCGACAGTCGCAAGCCCTTGCCGAATGCCGCACGCGCCGCGGCGATATCCATCACCTTGTCGGCCGTAATGCGCAAGCCGCCGGAGAAACGGTCTTCCGATACCTTACCCATGACGGCGAGGAATTCATCTTCCTTGAACATGCCGCGGTTCGGGTCATACAGCTCGTTATAGACGGTAACATCGACTGTGGCGCTGCCATCGTCGAGCGTGACGATCACCATCTTGCCGCGCTGGGTCATCTGCGTGCGCACAGTAGTAATGACGCCGGCGATCACCTTGGGGTCACGCGAAGGCGCCAAATCGGACAGCTTGGAGCGGGCGAACTTGCGTGCTTCCGCGGCGTAGGCATTGAACAGGTGGCCCGACAGGTAAAACCCGAGCGCGGTTTTTTCCTCGGTCAGGCGCTGTTTTTCGCTCCAGGCCGGCACCTTGATGTATTCGGGAGGCGCCGCCAGTTCGCTATCGTCGCCGAACAGGCTGACCTGGTTGGCGGAGGCTGCTGCCTGTTCCGCGTTTTCCAGTGCCAGGCTGACCGAAGCCAGCAGGACAGCGCGGTCGACCTTGAAGCAGTCGAAGGCGCCAGATCGGATCAGCGATTCGATCGTGCGTCGGTTGATCTGCTGCTTGTCGACGCGCTTGGCAAAGTCGAACAGGTCGGTGAACGGGCCGCCTTCTTCACGCGCCGCAATGATTGCTTCGATGGCGCTCTGGCCGCTGCCCTTTACCGCACCAAGGCCGTAACGGATTTGCATGGCTTTCTTGCCGGGCTCGCCTACCGGCATGAAGCGGTAGTGCGACTGGTTGATATCCGGCGGCAGGATGGTCAGGCCGCAGACATCGACGGCGTCCTCGACCAGGATCTTGACCTTGTCGGTATCGTCCATCGCCAGCGACATGTTGGCTGCCATGAAGGCAGCGGCATGGTGTGCTTTGAGGTAGGCGGTGTGATACGACAGCAGGGCGTAAGCGGCGGCGTGCGACTTGTTGAAGCCGTAGCCGGCGAACTTTTCCATCAAGTCGAAAATCTCGTCGGCCTTCTCTTGCGACAAGCCGTTCTTCGCCGCGCCTTCACGGAAGATCAGGCGATGTTCGGCCATTTCTTCCGGCTTCTTCTTACCCATCGCACGGCGCAGCAAGTCCGCGCCGCCGAGCGAATAGCCGCCGATCACCTGCGCCATCTGCATCACCTGCTCCTGGTACACCATGATGCCGTAGGTTTCGGACAGGATGCCCTCGGTACGAGGGTCGGGATAATCGAACTTTTCGCCGTGCTTGCGCTTGCAGAAATCCGGGATCAGGTCCATCGGGCCCGGGCGGTACAGCGCCACCAGCGCGATGATGTCCTCGAAGCGGTCGGGACGCGCGTCTTTCAGCATGCCTTGCATGCCGCGGCTTTCTAGCTGGAACACGGCGACGGTTTTCGCGTCGGTCAGCAGCTTGTAGGAAGCCCGGTCATCCAGCGGCAATTTCTCCAGCGCGAAGTCGGCCAGGGCCGGGTCGAGCATCTTGATATAGCGGACCGCGCGGTCGAGAATCGTCAGCGTGGTCAAGCCCAAAAAGTCGAACTTCACCAAGCCGACGGCTTCGACGTCATCCTTGTCATACTGCGAGACAACGCCGGCGTCGCCGCCTTGCGTGTAGAGCGGGCAGAAGTCGGTCAGCTTGCCCGGCGCGATCAGCACGCCGCCGGCATGCATGCCGATGTTACGCGTGATGCCTTCCACCTGTTGCGCGAGGTCGATCAACTGGCGGACCTCATCTTCGTTTTCAATGCGCTCTTTCAGGAGCGGCTCTTCCTCGATAGCGTCGGCAATCGATACCTGCTTGCCTGGCTTGAAGGGAATCAGCTTGGAAATGCCGTCGCAGAACATGTAGCCCATGTCCAGCACGCGGCCGACGTCGCGGATTGCGCCCTTGGCCGCCATGGTGCCGAAGGTGGCGATCTGCGAGACGGCGTCGCGGCCGTAGCGGTCCTTGACGTACTGGATCACGCGGTCGCGGTTTTCCTGGCAAAAGTCGATATCGAAGTCAGGCATCGAGACGCGTTCCGGATTCAGGAAGCGTTCGAACAGCAGGTTGTAGCGCAGCGGGTCGAGGTCGGTAATCTTGAGCGCATACGCCACCAGCGAGCCGGCGCCGGAACCACGGCCCGGCCCTACCGGCACGCCATTGTTCTTGCCCCACTGGATAAAGTCGGCCACGATCAGGAAGTAGCCGGGAAACTTCATCTTGTTGATGGTATCCGTCTCGAACTTCAGGCGCGCTTCGTAACGCGGCCGCGCTTCCTCACGCTCGGCTTCATTCGGGTACAGGTGTATCAGGCGCTCTTCCAGGCCGGCCTTGGCTTCTTGCACCAGGAAGTCATCGAGCGACATGCCGTCCGGGGTGGGGAAGAGCGGCAGCTGGGGTTTGCCCAGTTCGAGATTCAGGTTGCAGCGCTTGGCAATTTCGATGGTGTTTTGTATTGCCGCCGGCATGTCGGCGAACAGTGCCGCCATCTCTTCCTGGCTCTTGAAATATTGTTGTTCGTTGAAGCGCTTGACCCGGCGGTTGTTGGCCAGGATTTCGCCTTCGGCGATACAGGTGCGCGCTTCGTGCGCGATGAATTCTTCGGGCTTCAAGAATTGCACCGGATGGGTCGCCACCACGGGCAAGCCGAGCTTGGCGGCCAGCGCGACGGATTGGCGCAGATGCAGCTCCCCGTTGGCGTGGCCGGCGCGTTGCACTTCGATATAAAAATGGCCAGGGAAAATCTGGGCCCAGCGCTGCGCGCATTTTTCCGCGGCGGCCAGGTTACCATTGTCGATCGCCATGCCGATATCGCCGTATTGCGCGCCCGACAAGGCGATCAGGCCGCCCGGCTGCAGTTTATCCAGCCATTCGATGCGGATTTCGGCGCGGCCGCGATGCTGGTTCGTCAACCATGCCTGGGCCAGCAATTCGCAGAGCTGCAGATATCCGTCGCGGTTTTTGACCAGCAAGAGCAGGCGCGAGGGCTTGTCTCGTTCCTCGTCATTGGTGATCCAGACATCGCAGCCGGCGATCGGCTTGACGCCCTTGCCGCGCGCAGCCTTGTAGAATTTGACCATGCCGAACAGGTTGGCCAGGTCGGTAATCGCCAGCGCCGGCTGCTTATCCTTGGCAGCAGCCTTGACGACATCGTCAATGCGCACCAGGCCATCGACGATGGAGTATTCGGAGTGAAGACGGAGATGAATGAATTGCGGGGAAGTCATCCATCTATTTTACCTGCGCGGAATGATGTGGCGCGAGCAACGCACATGAAATAGGGCAATTTCTTCGCTGGTCATTGCACAACTTGAAATCGGCGGGGATAATCCGCAAAGTTCTTCGCTTGCCGCTAGCGATAGCTTCTTTCTATTAGCTGGCTACAGTCCCTGTTACCCATAAAGGACGGGATTTTCACTGGATGGAGTAATTTTGACAACAACGAGCAATGCGGCGGCCGATGACGGGCGCGTAATTCTTTGCATGAAGTGGGGCACCAAGTATGGCCCCGAGTATGTCAATCGTTTATATGGCATGGTGCGACGTCACCTGAGTGGAGACTTCCGCTTCGTTTGTCTGACCGACCGCAGCGAAGGCGTGCGTTCCGAAGTCGAATGCCTGCCGATTCCCGACCTGAAGCTGCCGGAAGGCTTGCCCGAGCGCGGCTGGAAAAAGTTGACGACTTTTGAAGCTGACTTGCATGGTTTGCGCGGCACGGCCTTGTTCCTTGACCTGGATGTCGTCATCACCGACAGCATCGATTGCTTTTTCGAGCATCCGGGCGAATTCCTGATCATCCATGACTGGAAACGTCCCTGGCGGGTCACGGGCAATTCCTCGGTCTATCGCTTCCGCATCGGCGCGCATGCCGATGTGCTGGCCCAGTTCCGCGCCACCCAGGCCGAAGCCCGCAAAACCTTTCGCAATGAACAGGCCTTCCTTTCCGATGTCTTGCACAAGCAGGGCAAGCTGGGATACTGGCCGCGTGAATGGTGCTGCAGTTACAAATACCATTGCATTCCGCCCTGGCCGACCAATTACTGGCGTACGCCGATAATCCCGGCCGGAACCCGGATTGTGATTTTCCACGGCGAAGTCAATCCGCCTGACGCTTTGGAAGGCCGCCGTAACCGCGCTTTCCGGTATGTGAAACGGGCTCCCTGGATTGCCGACTACTGGCGCGAATAAATTAAGAAAGTGCCAACCACGATGAGCTTTGCAGCACGACGCGGCGAGTGGCCGCAATATGTACTGGCCATTTTGCCGTTTCTGCTGTTTTTTCCGGTCGGGATCGTTTATCTGGGCGTGGTGATTTTCCTGTTCAGTCTGATGCTGGCGGGAGATTATCGTAAGCGTTGGGCCGAGGTTCGGGCACATCCCATGTTCCGCCCGGTGATGGCCATGCTGCTTGTGACCTGCCTGGCCGGCATTTTTCTGGAGCGGCCGCAAAAGGCATTCTGGTCCGGCTTTGCCCATTACCAAATTTATCTGTTTCTGCTGTTGTTTATCAGTGTGGGTAAAGGAGAGTGGCAAAACTGGGCTTATAAAGCATTCATTGCTGGCGCATTGTATGCAGCGATGCTGTTTTACTTGAATGTCTTGCAGTTGCTTCCAGATATAGGCTTGTTTAATGCCTATCGAGCTTATTCCGGCAACAAATCCATTTTGCTGGGGATTTTGCTGGCAATAGCGGCAGGATGGCTACTTTATGACATGACGCTGGCAACAGGTTGGAAATCCTTGGCGCGCATCTTGGTTGCATTCATCTATATCGCGACGCCCGTTCTGTTCTTGACCAAGACTCGTACTGCTATCGTAATTTTTGTATTGTTATGTATCGTGGCGAGCGTGCGATACCTGAGAGGACACTGGCGTGGCGCTGCCGGATTGCTCGGCGTTGCACTCATTGTCGCTGCTGCATGGGGAATGTCGAGCGGCTTTAAAGAAAGAATGACAACGACTTTTAACGATATCGTTGCCTTTTCCAAGGGGAATAAGCCCAGCGCCCAAGGAAACCGTCTGGAGATATATGCACTGACGTTGGAAATCATCGCCCAACGGCCGTTAACCGGGCACGGCATTTCTACCTGGGAGCCGCATTACGCCAAACTGGCTACCGAGCGCGATGTCGACGTTTTCGCTACACCACATAACGACTATCTGCTGTATGCAGCGGAAATAGGTGTGATCGGCGTTGCTGCATTGTTGTGGATCTGGCTGATGCAGCTGGCAGTAGCCTGGCGCATGAATAACCATCATGGCATGCGGCTACTGATGCTCGGACTTGCCATCATGGTTGGCGGCATGTTCAATGCCATCCTGCGCGATGCCGTATTTGGCATGGCTTTCATGATCCTGCTGGCGATTCCGTTGGCTGGCGCCCGGTATGAAGAAACACGGGCAGACTGAGACCTCACACTATTTATGATGTTTTCCCCTCACCTCAAACGCCTGATCGGCATGCTGCGTCCCTACAAGGGCCGCCTCGCGCTAGCCCTGATCGGCATGATCCTGACCGCTACCACAGAACCCACGCTGGCAGCCATGATGAAAATCCTGCTCGACAAGGGATTCTCCGGCAAGGCGACCTTCTCGTTGTGGTTGGTGCCGGCCTTCGTGGTCGGGATTTTCCTGGTGCGCGGCGTCTCGACTTTTCTGACCACTTACATGATCACATGGGTGTCGACGCGCTTGCAGAACCAATTGCGTGAAGCGATGTTTGGCCGCCTGCTCGATGTGCCGGTCGGCTATTACACGAAAAACTCGGTCGGCCAGGTCATCAACTCGATGATGTTCGAAGTGCAGCAGATCGTCGAGATGCTGAAAACCGTGCTGACGGCGATGATCCGCGATAGCCTGACCGTGGCGGGTTTGCTTGGGTATCTGTTCTGGCTGAACTGGCGCCTGACCCTGATTACGCTGGTGCTGATTCCCTTGCTTGCCGCCGTGATTCGCATGACCAGCAAGCGTTTCCGTCGCCTGACCAAGACTTTCCTCGAAATCAATGCCGAGGTGACCCAGGTGGTGGAGGAAACGACTCGTGCGGTCCAGGTCATCAAGATTTTCGGCGGCCAGCAATACGAGAAGGCGCGATTCGAGCAGCGTTCAGACAAGATTCGTGGCTTTGCCATGCGCATGGCCAGCACCTTTGCCGCTACGGTACCCATCACGCAAATGATGACCGCTTGTGCGGTATCCGTGGTGATCGTGATTGCGCTGGTGCAGGCGGGAGAAGGACAAGCCACGGTCGGCGGCTTTGCTTCCTTCATTACCGCCATGCTGATGCTGCTTACACCTTTAAAGCATCTGGCGGAGATCAATGGCCCGTTGCAACGCGGTCTGGCGGCAGCGGAAAATGTTTTTGGCCTGATCGATGCGGTACCCGAGCGTACTGGCGGCAAAACCTTGCCGCAGCGTGCCGCCGGCCGGCTGGAATTTATCGATGTCGGCTTTACCTATCCGGGGCAAGAGCGTGCGGCTTTGACGAATGTAAATCTGGCAATTGAGCCGGGACAGACCGTCGCTTTCGTTGGCACTTCGGGAGGAGGTAAGTCGACGCTGGTGAACCTAGTGCCGGATTTCTATTCGCCGACGAGCGGCGAAATCCACCTGGATGGTATGCCAATCCGTGACATCGCGCTGGCCAGCCTGCGCGCGCAAATCGCTATGGTCAGCCAGAATGTCGTGCTGTTCGACGATACGGTCGCTGCTAATATCGCCTATGGCGATACGCAGCCGGACCAGGCGCGTATTGCCGCGTCAGTCAAGGCGGCGCACATGGAAGACGTAGTGGCGAACCTGCCTCAAGGGCTGGAGACTCAGGTCGGTAACAATGGCATGCGGCTCTCAGGCGGCCAGCGCCAGCGCCTGGCGATTGCCCGCGCGATTTACAAGAATGCCCCGATCCTGATTCTCGATGAAGCCACTTCCGCGCTAGATACCGAGTCGGAGCGTGCCGTGCAGGCGGCGCTCGATGAGCTGATGCGCGGCCGCACTACGTTGGTGATTGCACATCGCTTATCGACAATCGAGCGCGCCGATAGGATCGTCGTGCTGGACCACGGCCGGATTGCCGAAGCGGGGACGCATGCGGAGCTGCTGCAGAAAAACGGCATCTACGCCAAGCTTTACCAGTTGCAGTATTCAAATCCGGCGTAATGCTCTTTGACGAAAAGGCCGCGCTGCCGAGCGCGGCCTGCCTGGCGCCATGTCCAGGAATGCCTGCCTGATGCAAGGCTCGATACGGTTCGAGGATTACTGGATCGTCAGTTTTTTCGGTTGTGCCGTCACTTTTTTCGGCAGGGTCAGCATCAGCACGCCATTTTCCAGCTTGGCCTGCGCGCCAGCATCATCCACTTCCACCGGCAGCATGACGCTGCGCGCGAATTTTTTAATCGAGCGCTCGGCGTAAACGATATTCTCGCCTTCTTTTTGCGCGGATTCGCGTTTGACTTCGCCCTCGATGGAAATGCGCTGGTTGTCAACCGCAACCTTGACGTCTTCCTTCTTCACGCCGGGTATTTCCACTTCGATTTCATAGGTCTTGTCCGTTTCCTTCACATTCAGGCGCGGACTGACGATATCGCCACCTTCGCCGCCCGACAAGGCGGACTGGGCTATAAACGGCGAGAAGAAGTCTTGAAACATGTTTTCAAACATGCGCTCGAACCGGTCTTCTATCGGACGATAGAAAGACAATGGGGAATTTTCACGTCTGACGAGATTCATGATTACCTCCTTGGATCAATCAGGAAACGGGTTCATCAAACACGATAAATATTTAAGATATTCGCCCGAAGATTTCAAGGGCTGAGGTGTAATTTGGCCGTGCGAATCCGGGGTGTCGAAGCTCTGCTTCGGCCTTGAAATTCATTCCGCGGCACATATTATGTAGATGCGCAGGCAAGCCTGTCGCGCAGAACTGAAATGGCTGAATCAAGGAGGTAACATGAAACTCGATGACCTCAAACAAGGCTTTTCTTCATTTCTGGACTCCATGGCGGAAGGCTGGCAGCATTTGCGCCAATCCGCTTCCAGTGCCCTGACTGGATTTCGCCCCGGGCAGCACACCAATTTGCCGCAAAGAAGCGATGTCGACGACGCGTTTTATTTGCCTTCCATTGGCTGGTCCATGCTCGGCGGCGATGTGTTTGAGGATGACAAGCGTGTAGTCGTTCGCATCGAAGTGCCCGGCATGGACAAAAATGAGCTGGATGTCGAAGTGCAGGACAATGCGCTGATCGTGCGCGGCGAAAAGCGTTTTGATCGCGAAGAGTCGGAGGGCCGATATCGCATCCTGCAATGCGCTTACGGCAATTTCCGCCGTGTTGTGCCTTTGCCTGCAGTCGTCGTGCCCGACCAGGCCAAAGCGACATACAGAAATGGCGTGCTGCGGGTGGAATTACCTAAGTTGCAGACGGGTAAGCCTCAAGCAACGACTATCAAAGTTGTTGATGCTTAAGTGACCTTCTTCAGAATATCGAAAGGTAATCGCCATGCATTTTTCCAAGTACAACCGGAACTATGAATCCGAATTGACCGGATTTATCAAGGACCTGAAACGGCAGCAGCCCGACCTTGAACGCAAGCAGCGGGAAGCACGTGCCATCTGGTGGGACAAGCCACCACTGACGCCGGAAGAAGTTCAGCGCGCCAGTACGTCCGACATCAAGGTCAAGCCTTATGTGTACAACTGAGGAAGGGGTGGAGGCGCAGGCCTTTACATCAGGATGATGTCGTACTGTTCCTGGTGGAATTGTGACTCCACCTGCAGCGAGATCGGCTTGCCGATGAAGTCGCCGAGCATCGCCAGGTGCTGCGACTCCTCTTCGAGGAACATATCCACCACGACTTGCGAAGCCAGGATGCGGAATTCGCGCGGGTTGAATTGGCGCGCTTCACGCAGCAGTTCTCGCAGGATTTCATAGCAGATGGTGCGCGCGGTCTTGACCTGGCCTTTGCCGCTGCAAGCCGGGCAGGGCTCGCACAGAATATGGGCGAGCGACTCGCGCGTGCGCTTCCTGGTCATTTCCACCAGGCCGAGCGTGGAAAAATTGGAGACCGAAATCTTGGTGCGGTCGCGTGCCAGCGCCTTGTGCAGTTCGGCAAGGACGGCGGCGCGATGGTCGGGGCTATCCATGTCGATGAAATCGAGAATGATGATGCCGCCGAGGTTTCGTAAGCGTAGCTGGCGCGCGATGGCATGCGCGGCTTCGAGGTTGGTCTTGAAAATGGTGTCGTCGAAGTTGCGACCGGTGACGTAGCTGCCGGTGTTGACGTCGATGGTGGTCATCGCCTCGGTCTGGTCGACGATCAGGTAGCCGCCGGACTTGAGGTCGACACGGCGCCCCAGCGCGCGCTGGATTTCTTCTTCCACGCCATAGAGTTCGAACAGGGGGCGTTCGCCGGTATAGTGCTGCAAACGGGGTAGCACGGAAGGCGTGTAAGTCGTGGCAAATTGCTGCAGCTTGAGGAAATTTTCGCGCGAGTCGACCTGGATGCTGGAAGTGTCGTCGTTGACGAAGTCGCGCAGCACGCGTTGCGCCAGACTCAGATCCTGGTACAGCAAAACGGGAGCAGGCTTGGTCTTGGCGCCGGCGCTCAGATTGGACCAGGTCTTGCGCAGATAATCGATATCCATCTGCAGATCGGCTTCGGACGCTTCCTCGGCCATCGTGCGGATGATGAAGCCGCCTTTTTCCTCCGGCGGTAACAGGCGCTGCACGCGCTGCTTGAGCTGCTCACGGCCCGCTTCGTTCTCGATGCGCTGGGAGATGCCGATGTGCGGGTCCTGCGGCAGGTAGACGAGCATGCGCCCGGCGATCGAGATTTGCGTGGACAGGCGCGCACCCTTAGTGCCGATCGGGTCCTTGACCACCTGGACCATCAGCGACTGGCCATCGAACAGCAGCTTTTCAATCGGCGTCGGATTACCGCCATTTTCCCGCGAACGTGCTTCCCAGATGTCGGCGACATGCAGAAAGGCGGCGCGCTCCAGGCCGATGTCGATGAATGCCGATTGCATGCCGGGCAGTACGCGCACCACTTTGCCCAGGTAGATATTGCCGGTCATGCCGCGCGACAGCGTGCGCTCGATGTGCAGTTCCTGCACGGCGCCCTGGAAGACCAGCGCGACGCGCGTTTCCTGCGGGGTGATGTTGACGAGGATGTCTTCGCTCATGGGAAGACTCAGCGACCGGTGGTGTCGAGGATGCGCACGCCTGCCCGGCGCAGCAATTGCGCCGTTTCGAACAGGGGTAAGCCCATGATGCCGGAATAGCTGCCGGCGATTTCCTGGATGAAGACCGCAGCCATGCCCTGGATGCCGTAACCGCCAGCCTTGTCGTAAGGTTCGGCGGACATGCAATATGCATGAATCGCGGCATCGTCCAGTGGCGTGAAACGAACCGCCGAGCGCTGGGTGAGCTGCCAGGTCTCATCGTGGTGCCGCACGACCACGCTGGTCAGCACTTCATGGGTGCGGCCGGACAGCGAGCGCAACATGTCGGCGGCTTCGGCATAACCGGCCGGCTTGCCGAGGATGCGGCCATCGACCACCACCGTGGTATCGGCGGCGAGCACCGGGCGTGCCGGCAGTTTGCGCCACAACATGGTGTGGTGCGCGCACTCGGCTTTTTCCCTGGTCACACGCGCAACGTAATCATCGGCCGCTTCACCGGGAAGCACTTCTTCGCTGACTTCAGGGCCGCGTGGCCCCTGGTCGCGCAGCAATAGCAGCTCGAATTCCACGCCGATCTGGCGCAGCAGTTCACGCCGGCGGGCGCTCTTGGAGGCGAGGTAGATTTTATGGTCGCTTGGTCTCATGCCCTGCTTGATCGATTCTCTAAAGGTTGCCTAGCCTAGACGCGGTGATACGGGTGATTCTGGGTAATCGACCACGCCCGGTATAGCTGTTCCGCCAGTAGGACCCTCACCATGCCATGCGGCAGGGTCAGGCTGGAAATGCGCAATAAAAGATCGGCGTTCGCCTTGAATTCCGCATCCAGCCCATCGGCACCGCCGACGACGAATGTAACATCCCGGCCATCTTGTTGCCACTGTGTCAGATATTTGGCAAGTTGTACAGTAGTGATGTCCTTGCCGCGTTCGTCCAGCGCGACAATCCGCGAACCCTTGGGAATCGCCGCCTCGATGCGGGTGCGCTCCTGCGCCATGACGGTCTCGGCGGTCCTGCTGCCGCTGCGCTCCACCGGCTTGATTTCCTTGAGCTGAATCCGGCATTCCGGCGGCATGCGCTTGGCATACTCGCCAAAGCCGGCCTCGATCCAGGCAGGCATCTTGTGGCCGACAGCGGCAATGATCAGTTGCATGCCGTCGGTTTAGTCAGCCTTCTTGGCGGCTTTTTTAGCGGGAGCCTTGCGGGTGGCAACCTTGATCTTGGTGCTGCTGGCAGGCTTTGCGGCAGTCTTGGCAGTGGTCTTGCGCGCTGTAGTGGACTTGGCGGCCGTAGACTTTGCTGCGGCGCCTGCGGTTTTGCTGGCGGTCTTGGCAGCGGTGCCGGTCGACTTGGCCGCACTCTTGCTAGCTGTTTTCGTCGCAGTTTTACTCGCGGTCTTCGATGCAGTCTTGCGTGCCGGGGCCTTTTTCGGGGCTTCCTCGGTTTCAGTCACCGAACGATTGACCGTCAGGTGGCGGCCACGTTTCTTGGGCGCTTCAGCTTCTTCTTCCGCGCTGGCAGTGCGCTTGGAGGTCCGTTTGGCAGCGCCCAGCTTGACTTCTTTCTCGCCCCAGATTTCTTCAAGGCGATAATAGTCGCGGATGGCCGGTTGCATGATGTGGACGATCATGTCGCCCAAGTCCACCAGCACCCACTCACCGGTATCTTCGCCTTCCATGCTGAGAATCTCGCCGCCATTGCCCTTGACCTTGTCTCGCACGGAAGCGGCCAGCGCCTTGGTTTGCCGGTTGGAAGTGCCGGATGCGATCGCGAGTCGGTCGAACAGGCTGGTCAGCTGGGTCGTGTCATAGACGCGGATGTCTTGTGCCTTGATGTCTTCGAGAGCGTCAACAACAAGGGCTTGCAGTTTTTTGATATCCATGCGGGAACTTGGTCCTGGTAGAGATGATATTGTTATATATAGTCTAACACTGCCGGGATGACAACGCGGTCGGCGGGTATCCCGGCTGGTTTGATGCTAATTCTTGATATTGGCAATGCGGCTGGTAATGGTCGGTGCGTGATCAGACCCAGTCTCGTGCAATCAGGAAATCCGAATAGAGCCGCGCTTCCGGGCTTCCCGCTTCCGGGCTCCAGTTGTAGCGCCATTTGACGATCGGCGGCAGCGACATCAGGATCGATTCGGTACGGCCGCCCGATTGCAGGCCGAAATGCGTGCCGCGATCGAACACCAGGTTGAATTCGACATAGCGGCCGCGTCGGTAAGCCTGGAAGTCACGCTCGCGCTCGCCATAGGGCGTATTCATGCGCCGGGTGAGAATCGGCGCATAGGCGTCGATAAAGGCATCACCAACGCTTTGCATCATGGCGAAGCTTTGATCGAAGCCGAGCGCATTGAAATCGTCAAAGAAAATGCCGCCGACGCCGCGCGGTTCATTGCGGTGTTTCAGGAAAAAATAATCGTCACACCATTTCTTGAAGCGCGGGTACAGGTCGCCGCGGAAGGGTGTCAGCGCATCCTTGCAAGTCTGGTGGAAGTGACGGGCATCTTCCTCGAAACCGTAATAGGGCGTCAGGTCCATGCCGCCGCCGAACCACCACATCGGTGCGCCGGCCGCCGGTTCCTCGCCTTCGGCGGTAGCGATGAAGAAGCGCACATTCATGTGCACGGTCGGCGCATAGGGATTGCGGGGATGCAGCACCAGCGACACGCCCATGGCTTCCCAGCTGCGTCCGGCGATTTCCGGCCGGTTCGCCGCGGCCGAAGGCGGCAGGTTCTTGCCCATCACGTGGGAAAAACCGACGCCGCCACGCTCGAAGACTTTGCCTTCCTCGATGATGCGCGAGGTGCCGCCGCCGCCTTCGGGCCGCTGCCAGGTGTCGACAAGGAAGGGCTTGCCATCGATGGCGGCAAGCGCATCGACGATCCGGGTTTGCAGGCCGGTCAGGTAATCCTTGACGATGGCGGAATCCATGCTGCTCCTAAGTTTGCCGTGCGGTCAGCGCTTGATGGCGCGCCAGCCGATGTCGCGGCGGAACTGCATGCCGTTGAACTGGATCTTGTCCACCGCCTGGTAGGCAGCGCGTTGCGCCATGCGCACGCTGTCGCCCAGGCCTACCACGCACAGCACGCGGCCGCCAGAAGTCACCAGGTTGCCATCGGCGATGGTCGTGCCGGCATGGAAGGTGACGCAATCGGCGGTTTCGGCCGGAATGTCATGGATAACGTCGCCCTTGCGCGGCGATTCCGGGTAACCGGCAGCAGCCATCACCACGCCCAGCGCGGTGCGGCGATCCCATTCCAGTTCGATCTTGTCGAGCGTGCCATTGACGGCGTGCTCTGCCACGGTGAGGAAATCGGTCTTCAGGCGCGCCATGATCGGCTGGGTTTCCGGGTCGCCCATGCGGCAATTGAATTCCAGCGTCTTGACCTGGCCCTGCTTGTCGATCATCAGGCCTGCATACAGGAAGCCCGTAAACGGAATGCCATCCTTGGCCATGCCTTGCACGGTCGGCTGAATGATTTCGCGCATGACCTTGGCATGGATGGACGGCGTGACGATCGGCGCCGGCGAATAGGCGCCCATGCCGCCGGTGTTCGGGCCTTCGTCATTGTCTTTCAGGCGCTTGTGGTCCTGGCTGGTGGCCAGCGGCAGGATGTTCTGGCCATCTACCATGACGATGAAGCTGGCTTCCTCGCCATCGAGGAAGTCTTCGATCACCACGCGCGCGCCGGCGTCGCCGAGCTTGTTATCCGAGAGCATGGCGTCGATGGCGGCATGCGCTTCGTCCAGGCTCATCGCCACGACCACGCCCTTGCCGGCGGCCAGGCCATCGGCCTTGATGACGATCGGCGCGCCCTTGCGGTTGACGTAGTCGTGCGCTGCCTTGGCATCGGCAAAGGTTTCATAATCGGCGGTCGGGATGCTATGGCGCTTCATGAAGGCCTTGGCGAAATCCTTGGAGCTTTCCAGTTGCGCCGCTTCCTTGGTCGGGCCGAAGATCTTCAAGCCGTGTTCGCGGAAGATGTTGACGATGCCGGCAGCCAGCGGGGTTTCCGGACCGACCACGGTCAGGCCGATACCTTCCTTGATGGCGAATTGCGCCAGCCAGCCGGGCTCGGTGATCGGCACGTTCTTCAGGCGCGGATCGAGTTCGGTGCCGCCATTGCCGGGCGCGACATACACCATTTGCACGCGCGACGATTGCGCGATTTTCCAGGCCAGCGCGTGTTCGCGGCCGCCTGAACCTACTACCAGAACTTTCATGTAATTATTCCTCGATCACGGCATTCGTATAGACTTCCTGGACATCGTCGAGATTCTCCAGGGCGTCCAGCAGCTTTTGCATCTTTTGCGCGTCTTCGCCGGTAAACACGGTTTCGGTGGACGGCTTCATGATGATCTCGGCGACTTCCGCCTTGAAGCCAGTCTTTTCCAGCGCATCCTTGACCGCAGAAAAATCGTTCGGCGCGCACAGCACTTCGATACCGCCTTCCTCGTCGGTGACGACATCTTCGGCGCCGGCTTCGAGCGCGGCTTCCATCAATTTGTCTTCATCGGTGCCGGGGGCGAACAGGAACTGGCCGCAATGCTTGAACAGGAAAGCCACCGAGCCCTCGGTACCCATGTTGCCGCCATACTTGGAAAAGGCGTGACGCACTTCCGCCACCGTGCGCACGCGATTGTCGGTCATGCAATCGACGATGATGGCGGCGCCATTGATGCCGTAGCCTTCGTAACGGATTTCTTCGTAGTTGGCGCCTTCCAGGCCGCCGGTGCCACGCTGGATGGCGCGCTGCACATTATCCTTCGGCATATTGGCGTCGGCCGCCTTGTCGATTGCCAACCGCAGGCGCGGGTTGGCATTGACGTCGCCGCCGCCCATGCGTGCCGCAACGGTGATTTCCTTGATCAGTCGGGTCCAGATCTTGCCGCGCTTGGCGTCAGTTGCTGCCTTCTTGTGCTTGATGTTGGCCCATTTGCTATGTCCTGCCATGACAATTCTTTCCCGATAAGCTTTTGCAAGTGCCTGTTTGCAAAGGAAAAATTGAGAGTCTTCAATTCAGCCGGAGCGGCTGCAGACACGAAAATGAGTGCGGATTTTACCATGCCGCCCACCGCTGAATATGCCGTTCGGCAGCTATTTCGCCATGCTTGTATAAAGTGGAGTGCATGCTGATAAGCAAGCATTCGGCAAGAAAATTGTAGCAAGCCTACAATTGTTACCATGCTTGCCAATTCATCTTCTTCTCTACCGGCGCGCCGTGCTTTTCTTGGCGGCCTGGTCATTGCCATTCTTGGCGCAATCTTTTTCTCGGCTAAGGCCATTGTCGCCAAACTGATCTACCGGTATCACGTCGATGCGGTCACCCTGATCACTTTCCGCATGCTGTTTTCCCTGCCATTCTTTGCCGTGATGGCAATCTGGCAAGCGCGCACGGCGTTGCCGCTGACACGCGCCGAGCGGATCAAGATCGTGCTGCTCGGCCTCGTCGGCTATTACTTGTCGAGTTTTCTCGATTTCCTTGGACTGCAATACATCAGCGCGGGACTCGAGCGCCTGATCCTGTTCTTGACGCCATCCTTTGTCCTGCTGATTTCCTTTGTTTTCCTAAAAAAGAAAGTCACGCGCCTGGAATGGCTGGCCTTGCTGGTTTCGTATGGCGGCACCGTGCTGGTGTTCTTGCATGATGTGCAGATTGGCGGGCAGGGCAATATTGCGCTCGGCGGCGCGCTGGTGCTATCCAGCGCATTTACTTATGCAATCTATCTGCTGCTGTCCGGCGAGCTGGTGCGCAAGGTCGGCACGCTACGCCTGGTGGCTTATGCCATGTGCGTCTCCAGCGTGGCGTGCATCGTGCAGTTTTTCGTGCTGCGGCCGGCTGGCATGCTGGTGCAGCCGCATGAGGTATATGGCCTGTCGCTGGTGAATGCGGTGTTTTGCACAGTCTTGCCGGTGTATCTGACCATGCTGGGCGTGGAAAAAATCGGCGCCGGCAGCGCTTCGCAAGCCGGCATGGTCGGGCCGGTATCCACCTTATTCCTGGGCGCGCTGGTGCTGGATGAACCGATCACGGCAATCCAGCTGGGCGGCACGGCACTGGTCTTGAGCGGGATGTATTTATTGTCACGCAAGAAGGTGTGACGGGTGAGGCGATAGGCCTTCCGGCAAGTTCCGCTGAGCGGTATTAGAATTGCCAACATTGTTCACTTCACATCAAGCGAGCCGCACATGCCGAAAGCAATCAGAATATCCCGGGTCGGTGGCCCGGAAGTCATGGAATATGTCGATGTCGAAGTTGGCGCACCGGGTCCGGGCGAGGTGCATGTGCGCCATGCCGCCTGCGGCTTGAATTACATCGATGTCTACTTCCGCAATGGCGCCTACCAGCAAGCCTTGCCGGCTGGCCTGGGCATGGAAGCCTCGGGCACGGTCGTGGCGGTGGGCGAGGGCGTGACGCATCTGCAGCCGGGCGATCGCATCGCCTATGCCGCCCAGCCTCCAGGCGCCTATGCGGAAGAACGCGTCATGCCGGCCAAGCAAGTGGTGAAGCTGCCGGCTGCCATCGATTTCGACACCGGCGCGGCCATGATGCTGCAAGGGATGACGGTGCAATATCTGTTCAACCGTACCTATCCCTTGCGCGGCGGCGAAACCATCCTGTTCCATGCCGCTGCCGGCGGTGTTGGCTTGATCGCCTGCCAGTGGGCCAGGGCGATGGGCGTGACCATGATCGGCACGGTCGGTTCGGATGAAAAAGCCGAGCTGGCGAAGGCGCATGGCTGCGCGCATGTCATTAACTACAATAAGGAAAACTTCGTCGAGCGCGTCAAGGAAATCACCGGCGGCGCCGGCGTGCCGGTCGTGTACGATTCCATCGGCAAGGATACCTTCATCCCTTCGCTGGATTGCCTGGCTCCCCTTGGCATGCTGGTGAGCTTCGGCGCCGCCTCGGGCCCGGTGCCGCCGTTTGGCCTGCAGGAACTGGCTTCGCGCGGTTCGCTGTATGTGACGCGTCCGTCGCTGTTTACCCATATCGCCAAGCGTGAAGCGCTGGAGGAAATCGCGGCGGACCTGTTCCGCATGGTCGAAAGCGGCAAGGTGAAGATTCCTGTCAATCAGCGCTATGCCTTGAAGGATGTGGCGCAGGCGCATCGCGACCTGGAAGCGCGCAAGACCACGGGCTCGACTATCCTGCTGCCGTAAGCGGTTGACGCCGGAAGATCGATAAGGCTTCCGGAGCAGGCGGCGTGCGTCCTCTCGACCTGGAGCGTGCACGCCGCATTCCTCAGCAGCTTCATTGAGCTGCCCAATATTTTAACCAATCGACATATGCGTCGAGAGCCTCACATGCATCCAGAGCCCGAACACAAAGAGCCCAACGTTTCCGATAGCCCGAAATTCGGGCGCCTGCTGATCATACTGGTTGCCGCCGTGCTGCTGATTGCACTCATTACCGTTGCCTCCGAGGCTTATTATTCCTGAGTCACGGCCTGAAACGGGTGGGCGCCTAGCAAGAGCTTACTAAGGCAAGCGCTATGGCTTGATGTTCTTCGGCGCCGGATCGTCCTTGAATTCCATCGTCACCTGATGCGGTACCCCGCTTCGGCCCGGGAAATCGGCGAAGGCGCTTTTCACCATGTAGGGCATAACGGCAGCCAGGGACGGGCTGCGACCTTCGCTGACGACGGTGACGTCATACAGCTTCTTGCCATCGGCTGCACGGGTGATGCCTACCTGTAGCTGGCGATGGTAGAGCCGATAATTCGATTCGGAGTAACTGACTACCGGCGGCGAATACCAGAAGGGGTCATACCAGAACGGATCGTAATACCGGTATGGCCAGCGCGGCCCGTAAAAAGGGCCATATGGCGGCCCCCACCCTCCCGGGTTCACGACAACCGGCTCGACTACCCGCACGTCACGGTCGGTGATGCGGTACGCCAGATTCACCTTCAGTGCCGCCTTCGCTGCTGCAGACGCATCGGTAAAGCCCAGTCTCAGCAATTCCGCGCGCACAAGGTTTTCGTAATTGCGATATTCCAGGTCATTGTTTTGCGCATTGCTGCGTTCGAAGGTGAACGACTTGTCGGCCAGTTGCGCCGGCCATTCATGGAAAGCCGTGACTTCGCTGCGAATTGTCGGAGTGGAGCAGCCAGCCAGCAGTATGGCGAGCAGCGCCACGAACATCAGGGGGAAACCGCGTTTCATCGTCGACTCCAAAGCATTGAGTTACATAATGAATGATAGTCGCGCTATTGAAAAAAACGGTAAGAAAATGTAAGGAACGGCTTAGTGAGGATTTTCGAAAAAGATGTAATTGCTGCCGAAATCGCTGATTTCGAAGTACACCTTCTTTTCCCCGGGATCGGCAATCATGTTCTGATTTTCATCCAGAATGCCATAGCCAAAACGGTAGGAACGCGGCCGGCCATCGTCCGTTCCCGTGGCAGTCGTGATCTTGTCGATCTTCAAAAAGCGGCGCATCAGCTTGTCGCCGGAATAGAATTCGAGCACGCCATTGGTGCCCGTCCAGTTCTGTACCGAGCGGCTGATCTGGTTTTGTTGCTCTTGGGTACAAGAAGCCAGCATAAACATGACGCAAAGCATGAAGCCGCTTGATACAAATTTCATGATTCCCTCTGCGGATTGGTAAAATTGTATTTTGCGCCTTTCTTTCGCAGGACTCTACCGTGATGCGTACCGATACTCCCCCAACGATTTACCGCAATCAGTATGTCCCTCCCGGCTATTTGGTCGAACAGGTTGAGATGGGCTTCGATCTCGATCCGGCAGAAACCCGGGTCGCCACACGCAGTACCCTGGTAAAAAATCCGGATAGCCCCGAGCGCGACCTGGTGTTGTACGGTCATGAAATGCGCCTGGTGCAAATCCGCATGAACGGCAAGGAATTGACGCCGGCGGACTATCGCCTGGATGGCGAAACCCTGCGCATTCCCAATGCGCCGGACCAGGTGACGCTGGAAATCGAAACGGCCTTGAATCCCGAAAGCAATACGTCGCTGATGGGCTTGTACGTTTCTAACGGCAACTTCTTTACCCAGTGCGAAGCGGAAGGCTTCCGCAAGATTACCTATTTCCCCGACCGGCCGGATGTCATGGCGAAGTACACCGTCATGCTGCGCGCCGATAAAAAGCGCTATCCGGTGCTGCTCTCCAACGGCAACCTGATCGAACAGGGCGACCTCGGCGACGGCCGCCATTACGCTCTCTGGGAAGACCCGTTCAAGAAACCGTCCTACCTCTTCGCGCTGGTCGCGGGCGACCTGGTTTGCCAGGAAGAAGCCTTCCTTCTGAAGGATGGCCGCGAAGTCCTGCTGCAGGTGTGGGTCGAACACGGCAACCTCGACAAGACCCAGCACGCCATGGATTCGCTGAAAAACAGCATTCGCTGGGACGAGGAGCGCTTCAATCTGGAACTCGACCTGGATCGCTTCATGATCGTCGCCGTGGGCGACTTCAACATGGGCGCGATGGAAAACAAGGGCCTGAACATCTTCAACACCAAGTTTGTGCTCGCCAATCCGCGCATCGCCACCGACATCGATTACTTCAATATCGAATCGGTGGTCGGGCACGAATACTTCCATAACTGGACCGGCAACCGCGTCACTTGCCGCGACTGGTTCCAGTTGTCGCTGAAGGAAGGCTTGACGGTATTCCGCGACCAGGAGTTTTCCGCCGATATGATCGGCACGGATTCGGGGCGGGCCGTGCGGCGCATCGATGACGTGCGCGTCCTGCGTCAAACGCAGTTTGCGGAAGATGCCGGCCCGATGGCGCATCCCGTGCGGCCGGACTCGTACATTGAGATTAATAATTTCTACACGGTGACCGTGTATGAAAAAGGCTCGGAAGTCGTGCGCATGTACCAGACCCTGCTGGGGCGCGAAGGCTTCAACCGCGGCATGGCGCTGTATTTCGAGCGGCATGATGGGCAAGCCGTAACCTGCGACGACTTCCGTGCTGCCATGGCCGACGCCAATGGCCGCGACCTGACGCAGTTCGAACGCTGGTACAGCCAGGCCGGCACGCCACATGTCTCCGCTACAAGCGAATACGATGGTCATGCCAGGACCTTCACCCTGACGTTGTCGCAATCCTGCCCGCCGACGCCGGGCCAGGAAAAGAAGCTGCCTTTCCATATTCCGGTGGCGGTCGGCTTGCTCGACTCCAGCGGACGCGACATGCCGCTGCACCTGGCGCCGCACGGCAATGCGCCGGAAGCGCCGACGACCGCCATTCTCGAATTGACCGAAGAGCGCCAGACATTCGTGTTCCACGAAGTGAGCGAATGTCCCGTGCCTTCGCTGCTGCGCAATTTCTCCGCGCCGGTGGTGCTCTCGTACGAGTACACCGATGCCGAACTGGCATTCCTGATGGAGCATGACAGCGACCCGTTCAATCGCTGGGAAGCGGGCCAGCGACTGGCCACACGCCGCTTGCTGGTGCTGGTCGACAAACTGCTGCTGGCGGACTCTGTCGCGCAGACGTTCGATGGCGAGGATGCCGATGTCCAGTCTGCGACTGCGCGTGTGCCGAGCGCGGAACAGGCGGCACTGATTGGCGCGCTGCGCGGCACCTTGCGGCATGCCGGACTGGACCCGGCCTTCCGCGAAGTGGCGCTGAGCTTGCCATCGGAAACGATGCTGTCGGAAGAAATGGACGTGATCCATCCGCACGCCATCCATCGCGCACGCCTGGCGCTGCGCCGCATGATTGCGGAGCAATTGCGGGAAGAGTTCCTGGAGACTTACCACGCCAACCAGACACCGGGCCCCTATAGCCCCGATCCGCAATCGGTGGGCAAGCGCGCCTTAAAAAACCTGGCCTTGTCCTATCTGTGCGAACTGGATGATGAGGCTTCGCACGAACTGATGGAGCGCCAGTACGACCATGCCACCAACATGACCGACCGCCTGGCGGCGTTGACGGCGCTGGTCAACAGCAGGGCGGCTGGCCGACAGGACCGCCTGAACCGCTTCTTTGAAGAGTTCAAGCACGAAGCCCTGGTGATCGACAAGTGGTTCACCCTGCAAGCCACCGCGCGCGGCACCGATGTCGCGGCGGTACGCGAGCTGGCACGCCATCCTGCCTTCACGCTGAGGAACCCGAACCGGGTGCGCAGCCTCGTGCTGGCTTTCTGCAGCGGCAATCCCGCGCAATTTCACGCGCCCGATGGCAGCGGTTATGCCTTCTGGGCCGAGTATGTCATCGCTCTGGATGCCATCAATCCCCAGGTCGCCGCGCGGCTGGCCCGCGTGATGGACCGCTGGCGCAAGTATGCCCAGCCCTTGCGCGAAAAGATGCGCGAAGCGTTGGAACGCGTCGCCGCCTCTCCATCCCTGTCGGGCGACGTGCTCGAAGTTATCTCGAAATCCCTAGCAAACTAAAGAAAGACCATGACAGCCAACGCTAAACGTATCAGCCTCACCCAATATCTCGTAGAAGAACAGCGCTTGCACAATACCGTGCCGGGCGAACTGCGCCTGTTGATCGAAGTCGTCGCCCGCGCCTGCAAAACCATCAGCCACGCCGTGGGCAAGGGCGCGCTGGGCGAAGTGCTGGGCAGTGCCGGCATTGAAAACGTGCAGGGCGAAGTGCAGAAAAAGCTCGACGTCCTGTCCAATGAAATCCTGCTGGAAGCGAACGAGTGGGGTGGTCATCTGGCGGCCATGGCGTCGGAAGAGATGGAAACCATCCACCCGATTCCGAACCGTTATCCGATGGGCGAATACCTGTTGCTGTTCGATCCGCTCGATGGTTCGTCCAACATCGATGTCAACGTTTCCATCGGCACCATCTTCTCCGTGCTGAAAGCGCCGGAAGGCATGGTGACGCCGACCGAAGAGGATTTCCTGCAGCCTGGCGCCAAGCAGGTCGCTGCCGGCTATGCCGTGTACGGCCCGCAAACCGTGCTGGTGCTCACCACCGGCGATGGCGTGAACTGCTTCACGCTCGATCGCGAGATGGGTTCCTGGGTACTCACCCAGCGCAACATGCAAATCCCGGTCGACACCAAGGAATACGCGATCAATGCTTCCAATGCGCGCCACTGGTATCCGCCGGTGCAGCGCTACATCAACGAACTCCAGCAAGGCAAGACCGGCCCGCGCGGAAAGGATTTCAACATGCGCTGGATCGCTTCCATGGTCGCGGATGTGCATCGCATCCTGAACCGCGGCGGCATCTTCATGTATCCGGCCGATGCGCGTGAGCCCAACAAGCCAGGCAAGCTGCGCTTGATGTACGAAGCCAATCCGATGTCATTCATCGTCGAGCAGGCCGGCGGCGCCGCTACCAATGGCACGCAACGCATCCTCGACATTCAGCCGGAATCGCTGCATCAACGCGTTGCCGTATTCCTGGGTTCGAAGAATGAAGTGGAACATGTGACTGGTTATCATCGCGACGCTTGATGAAAGTCACTTGGAGTTGCTGACAGAAAAGCAGATTTTTTTGCTAAAATAGCAGACTTCGCTGATGTAGCTCAGTTGGTAGAGCAACTGATTCGTAATCAGTAGGTCGGAGGTTCGATTCCTCTCATCAGCACCAAAAAATTAACGCCTTACGCGAATGCCGCGTAAGGCGTTTTCATTTAGGAGGCTATCTCAGTAGCGCATCAGCGTTTCGCTGCGTCAGCCTTATCCTCGGCGCGTTCATGCTTGGCTTTGGCATCGGCCTCGGCCTGTTCATGCTGAGCTTTGGCCTGGTCCTTGCAGGCATCTTTCTTATCGCCTTTCAATTTCGAGCACTTGGCTTTCGCAGCCTTGTAGTCGCCGTCAATCTTTTCCTTTGCAGCTTTATAGTTGCCATCTGCTTTTTCTTCCATCGCTTTGGCATCTGCCTTGGCGGCATCAGTGGCAGCAATGGCCGATGTATTCATAAAGGCTGCCAACAGAGCAACACTCAATGAAGCAAGTAATTTATTCATAGTAATCTCCTTGAGTAAGGTAATCGAAAAAGCTTTTCAGCATGACGTTACATCTCATTAAGCTCCCATTCCCAAGGTAAAAAAATTGAAGAACGAAAGGTTTTTCGTAATGCGCACAGCTATTACGTATGAGATGCAGCGCACAGAAGATTAGATACATGACTTGTGCCAAGGTTGCATTTTTGGCACTGCTCTTAATCAAAGGAATTTTTGCATGTGCAGAATCATCGGCAAGAAAAAAGCCCAGTCATGCCGGGCTTCTGCTTGAAAGAAATAAATGGAAGTAATAAAACGCCGGTCAAGATCCACGACGGCTGCTTGGCGCGCCCTGTGATTCACGCGCCAGAGTGGCAACCATGTTGGATTCATAAGCCTGCATTTGAATGCCAAGCGCTTCCAGATCCATGTTGGACTGGCGAACTACCGGGAAAAGCTGCTTTTCCTCGGCGTCGATATGCTGCAGGATAGCATCGCGCAATTGCTGGAACATCGCGTCGCATTGCGGATTGCTGGGATCCATGCCCTTGAGTTGATGGATTAACTGGTCGGCCTGTTCATGCTCGCTCATGCATTCTTCAACCAGCCTTGCATCAAGCTGTTGTACTGCTGGATAGAACGTAGCTTCTTCCAGGGACGAATGCATTTCCAGAAGCTGTAATATTTCCGGGCCGGCTTCCTGTTTGACTTGCTGATCTTGTGTGGAAAAATAGCGTTCGAACAGCTTCTTCACAAAGTTATGGTCCTTTTCAAGCGCTTGCAGCGGGTCACTTGTCGGGAATCCTTCACTTCTTCTATTGCCAATGGGGTCCGTGATCATATGTGTCTCCATGCTCTTAACGAGCGGTAAACGATAAAACCAGCGGCGACGCCATGAGGGATATTGATGCCGCCGCCTGATGCTGGACTGATTGGATGCCAAACCGTGGTGCGAATTCCGCTTTCATCCCACGTGGTGGATGCACGGCATCTATCATCTTCCTAACGCATCAGCCCCGTGCCAGAAACCAGTTCATCGCTGCCTGCACGATGTTGGTGGGAATGACATGGCCGCCTTCAAACTCGTCATATGTCACGGCGTAGCCAGTCTGATGCAATTGCGGCACAAGCTTGCGGCTGCAGAAATCCACCGGCAGGACATTGTCTCTCGTGCCGTGCGAAATGAAAATTTTCGGTTTGCCATGCGGGATCGCTCAGCTGCAGCATGCCACTTCTGTTTTTCAATGAGCGACAAATAAAAACGGGGCAGAAAAGATGCTGCCCCGTCTTGAATTCATTGATGCACGCCTGCCTAAGTCGCTCTTATGCAGGCCGGGCATCGGAAGTCATGGCGATTCCGGTTCTGCCGGTTCCGAACCATTCGGAAAAGTTTTTTGCATATCCTGACGACTCACACGATGCGGACGATGCGGATCTTCGGCCGGGTCGTCGATCGGCAAGACATGCTGGTCGCCGGAGTTCTTTTGCCGCTGCAGCTCCATTGCATTGGAAGATTTAACATGAGTACGGTTTGGCTTGGTGATAGACATTCGATGCTCCTTTTTCGCTGCCAAGTACTGCTAAAAAATTGCGCTGCCCATAGTTTCTCTGGATAGCGCAACAGTAAAAGTATTCAATGCAAGAAAAGTTTTTAGACGACCCAAGCAGTAGGGAGTTCGGCGCTTGCTCCGGCGGCATGGAACGAAACCGAGTGTTGACATAGCCGCCCAATCGCCGTGACGTTTATCCCGAACCAAATTGCCGCTCCGGAATCCATCCAATTGCACAGGGAAACGGCGCGGCAACTGGCGTGCCGCGAGCCGGCGTGTGCCGTTTCAATATTCAAGAAAAACCACCATGCTCCCATCCAGGCTCAACAAATATCATCTGACCACGCTGTGGAAATTCGACGCGCCGCTCGAACTGGTGTGGAAGACGATCCTGGATAGCGAATCCTGGCCGCAGTGGTGGCAAGGCGTCGAGCGCGTTGTCACACTCGATCGCGGCGATGCCAGCGGTATAGGTGCACGCCAACGCTATATCTGGAAAAGCGCCTTACCGTATCGCCTGAAATTCGTGTCGCGCGTCACGCGGGTCGAGCCGATGCGCATCCTGGAAGGACGCGTGGAGGGAGACGTGGAAGGCATCGGCTGCTGGCACTTCGGGCAAGACAAGGGATTGACGATCGTGCGCTATGAATGGCACGTGCAGACGACACGCAGCTGGATGAATGTGCTGTCGCTGTTTGCCAAGCCGTTTTTCCGCCGCAGCCACGATGCGCTCATGCGGGCCGGCGGCCAAGGATTGGCGCACCACCTGCAAACCTGCCTGGTGGCGTATCAGACCTTGCGCACCTGAGCCGTGGCCACGCCTCGATAACAGTCAGGCGAACATTCAGGCGTTGTGTTTCTTTACCCAGGCAACGTACTTGTCCATCCAGCCTTGCAGGAATTGTTTGCTGCCCAGGCTGATGTTGCCGGCTTCATCGTATAAGCCTTCCTTGGCGTGGATAAATGCTTCCGGCTGGCCAAGCGTCGGCATGTCCAGATAAGCCAGCATATTGCGCAAATGCTGCTGCGCCATGGCCGTGCCGATGGCGCCGATGGACACGCCGATGACGCCGGCCGGCTTGCCTGCCCAGGCGCTCTGGCCATACGGACGCGAGGCGTGGTCGATGGCATTTTTCAGCACGCCGGGAACTGAGCGGTTGTATTCCGGCGTGACGAACAAAACGCCGTGTGCCGACTTGATGGCATCTTTCAGGCGCTTGACCGATTCAGGCGGATTGTTTTCCTCGTCCTGGTTGTAAAGCGGCAGGTCGCCGATTTCCACATGCTTGAACGAGAATTCGGCGGGCGCCAGGCGTACCAGCGCGTCGGCGAATTTGCGGTTGATCGATTCGCTCCGCAGGCTGCCGACAACAAGGGCGATTTGGTATTGATTCATGCCTGTCTCCTATCTGTTTTCTATGGGAAGCTGGCCTGGTTCAGTGTTGTGCCAGGATGTGAATTTTTGTGTCTTGCATTGTTAAATCGTGAAGCGCTGGTATCGTTACGATATGACTTTCCTCAAAGAAAGTTTCATTCGATACGATTAAATTAAGGGAAAATATACTTGCCGGAGGGTTGGATATGGGCCACTCAATGTACAACAGGATCTACCTTGGCCGCCGCACTGCATTGTTCAATCTCAAGCGGATGTGGATCGCCGGGCTGTGCGCTGCCGCGTCAGTGGGTATTGGCGCGCTGGTGCTACTGGCATGCGTGAAATAAGCCGGCAAGTGAAGCTGACCAAATAAGCAAAAAAAATAAGCCGACATATTTAGTCGGCAAATTAAGTCAGTTCCAGGCCACTTACGATTTGCGCAGGACGTTATTGAAGATCTTTTTGATCAGGCCGGGTCGTGGGTAAGCCTGTTGCCGCTCATGATTGTGGCCTCGGTCGCCGTGACGCCGGTTTTCTTCTCCCTGGCGCATGCGGTCTTCGCGCCGACGGCGCTTGCCTGCCAGGACATAGCGCTTGATGTCATCTGCCATCTCTCCCGCCGTGGCAAAGCGCTTTTCCGGACGTTTCTGCAATGCCTTCATGACGATGGCCGACAAGCCTTCCGGGATTTCCGGGTTGATTTCATGCGGCGCCCTTGGCGCTTTGTAGGCGATCTTTTCCAGCAGTTTCTCGACATTTTCCGCCGTGAAGGGCCGCGAGCCGGTCAGCGTTTCATACATCACCGCGCCGAGCGAATAAATATCGGTGCGATGATCCACCGGCGAATAGGTGGCCTGTTCCGGGGACATGTAATTGGGCGTGCCCAGCAGATTGTCCTTGCAGTACAGCGTAAAGGGCGCGTCGCCTGCGCCTGCCAGTTCATCGGCCACGCGGTTGGGCGCGCGGGCGATACCGAAATCCATCAGCTTGGGCTGGTTGTCGGCCACCAGGAAAATGTTCGCCGGCTTGATATCGCGGTGCACGACATTATTTCTGTGCGCGAAATCCAGCGCCGTCGCCAGCCGGTAAATGATCGACGCCACATCGGAAGTAGAGAACTTGTGCTTGGCCGCCAGCATGCGGTGCAGTTCGGTGCCCTTCAGGTATTCCATCGCGATATACGTCGTGCCGCCTTCGGAAAAGGCTTCGTAGATCGTGACGATATTGGTATGGTTCAGGCGGCCTGAGGCACGTGCTTCGTTGATGAATTGTTCTTCGATGCGCTTTCTTTCCACCATCGACATCGATGGCAGGAAGGTTTTGATGGCGACTTCCCGGTCGATGACCGGATCGTGGCCTAGATAGACGCAACCGATGGTGCCGCGTCCGAGCTCACGGATGATGCGGAAGCGGCCGATGCGGTTGACGGCATCTCGATCGATAGGAAGGGTGGCGAGTGTCATTTTTGGCAAGGATGCCATTTTTGTTGCTAGATTACTAGTATTTTTACGTGGGCAAGATGAAAAAGAAACATCATTTGGTCGGTGTCTGCCGGAATTTCAATATGTCCGGCTGCAGCATCCTTGTCCTGCCGTGGTATCCTGCACACCTCTGAAATATTGATGGATTTCTTGATAAGTATGGATAAGCCCGCGCCCAGTCATTTTCAAGTCGCCCGTGCGCTGCTGAAGGAATTGCAGGAGAAGTACCCTGTCTTGCGCGATGCGCAGCCGCTGGCCATCGGCATCGACAAACAGCTAATTGCGCTGCAACCGGAAATCAACCGCAAGGCGCTGCGGATTGCGCTCGGCATCCATACCAATTCGCTGCGCTATTTGAAGGCGATGAAAAAGGCGGAGAACCGGTTCGACCTGGAAGGCAATCCTGCCGGCGAGATCACCGACGAACAGCGCGCGCATGCCGCCACGGTGCTGGAAGAGCGCTTGAAGAAGGATGCGGAATTGCGCAAGGCGCAACGCCAGGCCGAGTTGGAAAAGAAAAAGGCGGAAGAAGCCGAGCAGCGCCGCACCGAGAAACTCAATCAGCTCGCCGCGAAATTCTCCCGCACGCGATAACACCTTGTCGAAAGCGGGCCATCGGCCCGCAGCATTTTCTTTCCCGTTTTCACCAGAAGCGACTCGCTTCAGGCTAGTGCCTAACGCGAGTCGCAGTCATGTCTATTTCAAGGCAATCTGCGCGCGGCGATGAAACGGTCCTACTGCCAGCCACATCACCAAGGCCAGGGATGCGAATGCCAGTTGGCCGAGCGCCAGGCTCAAGACCGAACCCCACAACATCGGCGCGATCACGCCGGCAACTAGCGCACCGATAATGGTTTGCACAAACGATTGGCAGGAAGCGACCGTGCCGCGAATTTCGGGGAACAGGTCCAGCACCAGGAAGGTGACGCCGGGCGCCACCACCGACATGCCGAACGTGTAGAAAAACAGCGGCAATACCGACCATGGCACGGCTGGCGGAAAGAATGCGTGGTACAGCACATTCATCAGTCCCGCGCCGATCAGGAAGCAAAAGCCGATAATGACTTGCTTGGGCACCGGCATCTTGCCGGCGAGCCGGTTCGCGGTCAGCGCGCCGAGGAAAATGCCGCCCACCGCCGGGACGAATTGCCAGCCGAATTGATCCGGCCCCAGCTTCAGATGGCGCGTGATGAAGACCGGCGCAGCGGCGACGTACAGGAACAGTCCGGCAAAGTTGAGCGCCACCGTGCCAGCCTTTAAATGGAATAGCGGTGAACTTAGCACCCGCTTGTAGCTTTGCGCCAGGAAGGTCGGGTTGAACGGCTGGCGCTCTTCCGGAGGCAGCGTTTCCGGCAAGCGCTTGTAGCACAGCCACATCAGCAAAACCGTATACGTAAACAGGAACAGGAAGATCGAGCGCCAATCGAGCAGCTTGACGATCCAGCCGCCAAGGATGGGCGCAATTGCCGGCGCGATGGAAAAAATCATGGTCACCAGCGACAGCAGGCGCGTGGCGCGCGCATCGGTATACATGTCGCGGATGACGGCGCGGCCGATCACGACGCCGGCGCCGGCCGAGACGCCTTGCAGCATGCGGAAAGCCCAGAGGTATTCAATGCTGTGCGCAGCGGCGCATCCCAGCGAGGCGACCGCAAATACAGCCAGTGCGCCGAGAATGATGATGCGCCGGCCAAAGGCATCCGACAGCGCGCCATGCCAGAGGATCATCAAGGCAAATGACAGCATGTATGCCGTCAGGGTTTGCTGTACCTGGATGGCATTGGCATGCAGCGTGGCTTCGATATTCGGGAAAGCAGGCAGGTACGTATCGATGGAAAACGGACCGAGCATGGACAGGCCTGCCAGCATCACGGCCAGCAAGGCCGCTGGTGGCGGGCGGATGCGCGTTTGCGCCGGCGGCTGGGCAGAGGGCATATCCATGCGCGTTATGCCTTTTGGCCTTGCATGTCGACGGCTGCCGCAAGCAATTCATAGGAATGCAATCGCGCGGCGTGGCTATGAATTTGCGACGTCACCATCAATTCATCGGCGCCGGTGCGTTCGACAAAGCTGGCGATTTCGCGCTGCACCGTCTCGGGACTGCCGATGGCGCTGCATGACAGCGTATGTTCGAGAATCGCCAGATGATGCGGCAACAGACTGTCGGTGTAATTGGGTACCGGCGGCGGCAATGGCGTCGGCCGGCCGCTGCGCAGGTTGACGAAGGCTTGCTGCATCGAGCTGGCAAGCAGCTGCGCTTCTTCATCGGTGTCGGCGGCAAAGACGTTATAGCCCAGCATCACGTAAGGCTTTTGCAAGTGACGCGAAGGCTTGAAGCGCGCGCGGTATATCGCAATCGCATCCATCATTTGCGCCGGCGCGAAATGCGACGCAAAGGCATAGGGCAACCCGAATTCCGCCGCGAGCTGCGCGCCGAACAGGCTGGAGCCGAGAATCCAGATCGGCACGTTCAATCCTTCACCGGGAATGGCGCGCACGCTCTGGCCCGGTCGCGCAGGCTCGAAATAATGCATCAGTTCCAGCACGTCTTGCGGAAACTGGTCCGGATCGGAATCAAGATTGCGGCGCAAGGCGCGCGCCGTGGCCTGGTCCGAGCCGGGCGCGCGGCCGAGGCCGAGATCTATGCGACCGGGAAAGAGTGATTCCAGCGTGCCGAATTGTTCGGCAATCACCAGCGGCGCATGATTGGGCAGCATGATGCCGCCGGCGCCGACACGGATCGTCGAGGTGCCGGCGGCGACATGGCCGATCACGACGGCGGTGGCGGCGCTGGCGATGCCGGGCATGCTGTGGTGCTCGGCCAGCCAGTAGCGCTGAAAGCCCAGCCGCTCGCAATGGCGGGCCAGGTCCAGCGTATTGCGCAAGGATTGGGCGGCATTGCTGCCTTCAGGAATCGGGGAAAGATCAAGTACGGAAAGTGGTGGAATTTGAGACATGGCGGACAGGCATGCGACGATGCGCTATCGAGTAAAGAGGAGCTATTGATTGTAACCAGATCGCCAGGACTTCGCTGGCGCGCACTCGAAACTGCAAATCATGCGCTGCGCATCCTGCGAGGAATCAATACATCGAAACGCCCGCCTGCGATAAATAAAGATTCGCGTTCAGCCTTAACACAGGCATAACAGCATGAGATACCGCAAGCAGGGTGACATAGATGAGTGAGTGGTGGAGGGAAGCCTGGATTGTCGTTCAGCATGAGTTTTCCGATCTGCCCGCCGTGGGCGACTTTACGCGCGTATGCGTGCGCCTGCTCATGGCGACCGTATTGGGCGGCATCATCGGTTATGAGCGCGAGTCGTCCGGTTCAGCGGCAGGCTTTCGTACGCATATGCTGGTCGCCCTGGGGGCCGCATTGTTCGTGCTCGTGCCCTTGCAGGCGGGGATGGAAAGCGACGATATCAGCCGTGTCGTGCAGGGCGTGGTATCTGGCATCGGCTTTCTTGGTGCCGGCGCCATCATCAAGCATGGTCAAGGATTGGAAGTGCATGGGCTGACCACTGCCGCTAGCGTCTGGCTGACCTGCGCGATAGGCCTGGCGGCCGGCATGGGGCACGAGGCGACGGCGATCGTCAGTACCTTTTTCGCTTTGTTGATTCTCCTGCTGGTTCGCGTTATCAAGACGCCCGACCAGGGCCAGGCGGGGAAATTGCCCAAGACATGACAAGAAATTAGGGCCATTTTCTGCATCAATACATTTCTGCACGCAAATCTTTTGGAGCGTATTGTTTTATTGGCGTAACGGATGTGTGAACGATTGTTAATTGGAACCAAGTTAACAAGTTAACTGACTGCAATTAACAATTTTGCGGCGTATGCTTTCCATATGCCTTGCGCTAGCTTGCTCTTATCACTCCCGGCAAGCTCAAAACATGTGGCCAACCTTATCTCTCGGCCCGTGACAACATCAGCATGGCATCGCTTTCCCTTTATTTGCTTGCTCACGGAAGGATAGAAAATGGATGCCTTGGCTACTTTGTTTCCCAATATCGGTTCGGCTGAACTCTGGCAAACCCTGACTTCGATTGTCGTTGCCGCGGCTGTGTTTTTTGTCTCGGTCTATTTGCTGCGGAAAGAGGAAATGGCAGAACAGGCTGAGGCGGAAAATATCGGTGCCGATATCGGCGAAGTGCAGCGCCCTGCCTGATGCATGGGTAGAAGCCTGTTAATCGCTAACAGGCTATTCAGCAGCAAACACATCAGTTATCGAGCAAGCCTTCGCGCTGGATAAACGCAATCACTTCAGCCACGCCTTCACCGCTGCGCAGATTGGTGAAGACAAACGGACGATCGCCGCGCATCCTTTTGGCATCCTTGGCCATGACATCGAGATTGGCGCCGACATGCGGCGCCAGATCCGTCTTATTGATGATTAATAGGTCCGAGCGCGTAATGCCGGGGCCGCCCTTGCGCGGGATTTTTTCGCCGCCGGCGACATCGATCACATAAAGCGTGAGGTCGGACAGTTCGGGACTGAAGGTGGCCGCCAGATTGTCGCCGCCGGATTCGACCAGGATCAGGTCGAGATTGGGGAATTCAGCGCTCATGCGCGCGATTGCTTCCAGATTGATCGAAGCATCTTCGCGGATCGCGGTATGCGGGCAGCCACCGGTTTCCACACCCATCAGCCGCTCGGCCGGCAAGGCGTCGGCACGCAGCAGGATTTCCATGTCTTCCTTGGTATAGATATCGTTCGTGATGACCGCCATGTCGTAATGGTCGCGCATGGATTTGCACAGCATTTCGCATAGCGCAGTCTTGCCGGAGCCGACCGGACCGCCGATGCCGACGCGCAGGGGATTGGTAGCTTGGGTCATGTTTTCCTCGTATGTCCGTTCAAATAGTAGTGTTCTTTAATTCACGTAAAAATCAACTGCGATACAGCCGGCTGTATTGCACTTCATGCTGCATCGATAGCAGCGACAGTCCCGGCGCCCAGTTGCACAGCTCATCGTCACTCAGCTGTTGTGCGATCTCGGCGGCCTGTTCAAGCTCGGGGCGTAGTGATAGCAGCAGGCGCTGTCCGGAAACCTGACCGAGCGGAACCGATTTCACGCAGGCGAGCACCTGGTTTTCCGCCCAGGAGAACAGCATGCCGAGTAGCGCTTCAGTCATGGGCACATCCAGCGCAACGGCGGCGTAGGCCAGCGACGTGGGGAAGGGAACGTCTTCGAGCGCAGCCAGCATGGTGCGGGCAGCGTCGTCGCCGAGTCGCAGATCTGCTGCCAGCTTTGCCAGCGAATAACCCATCTGGATGGTTTCGGCGCGAAATTCTGCCGTGTCGCGCGCAGCCAGAAAGCGCTCGCTCCACGCTGCAACTTCACTGGCGTCGCATGCCGACCAGGCCTGCAGCAGCCGCCACAGTACCGGGGCCTCGAAGCGCGCCACGACCTCTAGCAGGGTGGCGGCAATCCACGCACGGGCGCTGGCTTCATTGTGCACCATGCCGCGTTCGATCGCCGCTTCCAGCCCTTGCGAATAGCTGTAGGCACCGACCGGCAGCGATGGGCTGGAGAGCTGCAGCAGATGCAGGAGCGATGCTGCCTGCATGATCAGTCACGCGGCTCGGACAATACCTGCGCCGGGCGATGAATTTTCTGGCGCAGGGGAATCGGCGCCAGCAGATTCGGATGCTCGTCGCCATGATGGTGATGACCGCCGCCATAGGCGCCCGATTCCGGCTCGAACGGCGCGTCTTCTTCGGTCACGGTGGCGCCGAGGCCTTGCAGCATGTCTTTCAGCACGGCGTCGCGGCGGATACGCAAAAAGCCATCGCCGATCTCGGCCTGGGCGTGGCGATTACCAAGATGGAATGCGCAGCGCAGCAAGTCACGCGCAGTGGCGCATTCGACGCGGTAGGTCGCTTCCGCTGCTGCCGTTACCTTCACCACGCGGCCATCGTCGCTGCGCAGCAGATCGCCATGGCGCAGCACCGTGCCGCGCACGGTAAACAAGGCGACTTCCTCGCCGGAAGTCAGCTTGGCGCGCAGGCGGCTTTTTTCGCGCAATTCGAAAGGCAGAACCAGTTCGCCGTCGATTTTCTCGGCGCTGTCGATTTTGGTGTTCAGGGTCAGCATGGTTTTCTCAGAACAGGAAATAGCGCTGCGCCATGGGCAAGATGCTGGCCGGTTCGCAAACCAGCAGCTCGCCGTCGGCGCGCACTTCATAGGTTTCGGGATCGACTTCCATCTTTGGCGTAGCGCCATTGTGGATCATGTCGCGCTTGCGCAAGTTGCGCATATTCTTCACGGCTACCACCGGCTTGTTGAGCTTTAACTGTTCGCCGATACCGGCGTCGAAGGCCGCTTGCGAGACGAAGGTCAATGACGTCTTCAGGCCGCCGCCGTAGGCGCCGAACATCATGCGGTAATGCACCGGCTGCGGCGTCGGGATCGAGGCATTCGGATCGCCCATCTGGGCGGCGGCGATCATGCCGCTCTTCAGGATCATCGACGGCTTGACGCCGAAGAAGGCCGGTTTCCACAGCACGATATCGGCAATCTTGCCGACTTCAAGCGAGCCGACGACATGCGCAATGCCGTGGGTAAGCGCCGGGTTGATGGTGTACTTCGCGATATAGCGCTTGGCGCGGAAATTGTCGTTCCTGCCTGAGTCTTCCGGCAGCGCGCCGCGCTGGGCTTTCATCTTGTGCGCGGTCTGCCAGGTGCGCATGATGACTTCTCCGACTCGGCCCATTGCCTGCGAATCGGAGGACATCATGGAAATCGCGCCGATATCGTGCAGAATATCTTCTGCGGCGATGGTTTCGCGGCGGATGCGCGATTCCGCAAAAGCGATATCCTCGGCAATGGCGGGATCGAGGTGGTGACACACCATCAGCATGTCGAGATGCTCGTCCAGCGTGTTGACGGTGTAGGGGCGGGTCGGATTGGTGGAAGAGGGCAGCACATTGCCTTCGCCGACTGCGGCGATGATATCGGGCGCATGGCCGCCGCCGGCGCCTTCGGTATGGAAGGTGTGGATCGTGCGGTCCTTGAAGGCAGCCAGGGTATGTTCCAGGAAGCCGCCTTCATTCAGCGTGTCGGTATGGATCGCCACCTGGATATCCATGCGGTCGGCCACGGTCAGGCAATTGTCGATTGCCGCCGGCGTGGAACCCCAGTCTTCATGGAGTTTCAAGCCGATGGCGCCGGCGCGGATCTGTTCTTCCAGCGGCGTCGGCAGGCTGACATTGCCCTTGCCGAGAAAGCCCAGGTTCATCGGGAAGGCATCGGCCGCAGCCAGCATGGAATGGATATGCCAGGGTCCCGGCGTGCAGGTGGTGGCGGCGGTGCCCACCGCCGGGCCTGTGCCGCCGCCCAGCATGGTGGTCACGCCCGACATCAGCGCTTCCTCGATCTGCTGCGGACAGATGAAGTGAATATGGGAGTCGATGCCGCCGGCGGTGACGATCATGCCTTCGCCGGCGATGATTTCGGTGGCGCCGCCGATGGCCATGGTGACGCCCGGCTGGATATCCGGATTGCCGGCCTTGCCGATGCCGGCGATCTTGCCGCTCTTGATGCCGATGTCCGCCTTGACGATGCCCCAGTGGTCGAGAATCAGCGCATTGGTGATGACGGTATCCATGACATCGGCGTAATTGCGTTGCGACTGACCCATGCCATCGCGGATCACCTTGCCGCCGCCGAATTTCACTTCTTCGCCGTAGATGGTGAAATCCTTTTCCACTTCGATGAACAGGTCGGTATCGGCCAGCCGCACGCGGTCGCCGACGGTGGGGCCGAACATTTCGGCATAGGCCTGGCGCGAGATCGTGCTCATTCGATTTCCTTCTTCAAGTCGCCCATTACCTTGGCATTGAATCCATAGACTCTGCGATCTCCCGCCAGCGCCACCACTTCGACCGTGCGCTCCTGGCCTGGCTCGAAACGCACCGCGGTGCCGGCTGCGATATTGAGGCGCATGCCATAGGCTGTCGCGCGCTCGAACTGCAGCGCCGGATTGGTTTCGTAAAAATGGAAGTGCGAGCCGACCTGGATCGGCCGGTCACCGCTGTTGGCGACCTTGACGGTGGCGGTCCGGCGGCCGACGTTCAGTTCGATGTCACCGGCCTCGATCAGCATTTCTCCTGGAATCATGGCTTCTCCTAGGGGATCGGGTGATGGACGGTGACGAGCTTGGTGCCGTCCGGGAAAGTGGCTTCTGCCTGGATTTCCGGGATCATCTCCGGCACGCCTTCCATGACATCGTCGCGCGTGAGAATCTTCGCGCCTTCCGACATGAGTTCGGCGACAGATTTGCCATCGCGTGCGCCTTCCATGATGGCTGCCGTGATCAACGCGACCGCTTCCGGATAATTGAGCTTCAGGCCGCGTGCGCGGCGCCGCTCTGCCAGCAAGGCGGCGGTAAAGATCAGGAGCTTGTCCTTTTCCCGTGGGGTCAGTTCCATTGCTTATCCTTTTCAATCTGTGTTACTTGCCCATGCCGGGCCTGCATTAATTCCGTATGTCGTTTGCCGCCATGGCGCGCCGCGGTTCCACTTCAGGTTTGCCAGATGCGCGGCACTACCGCTTCCCTGCCCAGTAGCGCGGGGCGCAGCAAATGCCAGGCTGCGACCATGACTTGCCGCGCGACTTCGCTGGAGTCTCCCAGGTAGCGCAATACGCAAACCTGCTTCATTTGCGTGGCGCCGAGCATGCCGACGCCGCCGGTCAGCGAAGCCGCCTGTTCGCGCAAGTCTTGCAGCAGCGGCGCCGGCAAGCTTTTTCCCACCGCTAGCAGCGTGGCGCAAACGCTATGGCCAGCCAGCGCCAGCGGACTATGCATCGCCTGGCCTGCATGGATGGCGCCCTGCTCGAACCAGATCAGCTTGCCGCCGCGCCGGATGCTGGTGCGCTGGACAACCCTGCCGGCTTCGAAGGATTCGCCCGAGGCGGTGCGGCCGAAGCAGAGAATCTCGCAACCGATATAGCTGGCATCGGCCGCCAGTTCGATTTCCTGATCAAGGCGCACATCGGCGTCGTTGAAGAAAATCGTTTCCTGCGGCAGCCACTCCATCGCCCCCCCGTCGCTAACTTCAAGCTTCACATGCTGTCCCGACACATGGCCATTGGCGCGATACCACTTCGCTGCGCCAGGCGTGCTCAGCAGGGCATGCGCGCGACTCTGCACGTGTGCCGTTATCGTCAGCCGGTCGCCGCCTACCACGCCGCCCGGCGGATGCACGACAATCGCATGGCACACCGCCGGGCCTTCCGGATACAGTGGCTTTTGCACCCGCAGCGGGCCGCTATGGCTGCGCTCGACCAGGCGGGTAGTGCCGCGGTCGTCGGCGAAGCCAAGCGTCAGGCTGGCCTGCCAATGCCTGTCGGTAGCTGCCAGATGCGGCGACGTGGCGCCGGCCAGCGCGGCGAATTCGCTTTTCATCGTCGGCTACACCGCAAGATGCCGCTTCACGTCCTCGCCATCCATCTGCGCATGGTCGCCGCAGGCAACCACTTCACCGCGCGAGAGCACCATGAACTTGTCGGCGAGTGCGTGGGCAAAATCAAAATACTGTTCGCATAACAAGATGGCCATGTCGCCGCGCTGGCGCAGCAGGCGGATCACGCGCTCGATATCCTTGATGATCGAGGGCTGGATGCCTTCGGTCGGCTCGTCGAAGATGATCAGCTTGGGGTCGGCCAGCAGGGCGCGCGCGATCGCCAGTTGCTGCTGCTGTCCGCCGGACAGATCGCCGCCGCGACGTTGCAGCATCTCCTTCAATACCGGGAACAACTCGAACACATCCTCGCGGATCGTGGCTGCCTGGCGGCCGGGCTTGATCGCCATGCCCATGCGAAGATTTTCCTCGACTGTCAGGCGGGCGAAGATTTCGCGACCCTGCGGCACATAGGCGATGCCGGCGCGCGCGCGCTCGTGCGGCTTCAGGCGCGTGATATTGGTACCGTCGAAACGGACTTCACCGCTGGCTACCGGCAGCACCCCCATCAGGCACTTCAACAGCGTGGTCTTGCCGACGCCGTTGCGGCCCAATAGCGCCAGGCACTGGCCTTTTTCCAGTGACAGCGATACGCCGCGCAACGTGTGTGAAGAGCCGTAGTACTGATTGATTTGGTTGACGCTTAACATGTCATCTTCCCAGGTAAACTTCGATCACACGGTCGTCGGCTTGCACTTCGTGCATCTTGCCTTCGGCGAGCACCGAGCCCTCATGCAGCACCGTGACCTTGCCGTCGCGCGCGATCTCGGTGACGAAAGCCATGTCATGCTCGACCACCATGATCGAATGCTTGCCTCGCAATTCGTTGAGCAATTCCGCGGTGCGGACGGTTTCCGCGTCCGACATGCCGGCGACCGGCTCGTCCAGCAGGATCAATTGCGGCTCCTGCATCAGGAGCATGCCGATTTCCAGCCATTGCTTCTGGCCATGCGAGAGCAGGCCAGCCAGGCGCTTTTCCTGGCCATTCAGGCGGATCAGTCGGAGGATGTCGTCGATCTTGTCTTTCTGTTCCGACGATAGCCGGAAGAACAGCGTGGGCTTGACGCGCTTGTTCATCTTCATCGCCAGCTCCAGGTTTTCAAGCACCGTGTGCTGCTCGAACACGGTGGGACGCTGGAATTTGCGGCCGATGCCGGCGTGCGAAATTTCGTATTCCGCCATCTTGGTCAGATCCATTGTCTGGCCGAAATAGGCGGTGCCGGAAGTCGGGCGGGTCTTGCCGGTAATGACATCCATCATCGTGGTCTTGCCGGCGCCGTTGGGGCCGATGATGCAGCGCAGCTCGCCGACGGATATGTCGAGATTCAGATTGTTGAGCGCCTTGAAACCGTCGAAGGACACCGTGATGTCTTCAAGGTAAAGGATGGCGCCATGGGTAGTGTCGACGCCTTCGCCCTTGATGCGGCCATATGAGGTGCCGTATTCCGCGTGCAGGCGGTTATCGACATTGGCTGCACGCTTGTCATGCTGCTGCGTCGGCGTTGCCGCCGGCCGGATGATGGTTTTCATGCCGCCTCCTTCTCTTGTCTCAGTTTTTTCGCCAGTCCCAGCAAGCCTTGCGGCATGAACAGGGTCACCAGGATGAACAGCAATCCCAGCGCAAACAGCCACAGGTCAGGGAAGGCGGCGGTAAACCAGCTCTTCAAGCCATTGACGGAGAACGCGCCAAGAATCGGCCCCAGGAGCGAACCGCGCCCGCCGACCGCGGCCCAGACCACCATCTCTATCGAATTGGCCGCCGACATTTCGGAGGGGTTGATGATGCCGACCTGCGGCACGTAGAGGGCGCCGGCAATCCCGCACAGCACCGCCGAAAGCGTCCAGACGAACAGCTTGAACCACAGCGGGTTGTAGCCGATGAACATCAGGCGCGATTCCGAATCGCGCACCGCCTGCAGCACGCGGCCCAGCTTGGACTTGACGATCCAGCGGCACAGCAGCAGCGAGCCCAGCAGGAAAAACAGCGTGACCAGGTAAAGCGCCGCTTTGGTAGCGGGGGCGGTAATGGTGAAGCCGAGAATGCGCTTGAAATCGGTAAAGCCGTTGTTGCCGCCGAAGCCGGTGTTATTGCGGAAGAAAAGCAGCATGAAGGCGAAGGTCATCGCCTGCGTGATGATGGAGAAGTACACGCCCTTGATGCGCGAGCGGAAAGCGAAGAAGCCGAACAGGAAAGCCAGCAAGCCCGGCACCAGCACCACCAGCACCATGCAATACCAGAAATTGTCGGTGAATGACCAATACCATGGGTAGTCCTTCCAGTCGAGGAAGACCATGAAATCCGGCAGGCTGCTCTGGTAGACGCCGTCGCGGCCGATGGCGCGCATCAGGTACATGCCGTGCGCATAGCCGCCCAGCGCGAAAAACAGGCCGTGGCCCAGCGAAAGGATGCCGGTGTAGCCCCACACCAGGTCGAGTGCCAGCGCCGCCATGGCATAGCACATGAACTTGCCGATCAATGCCACCGTATAGCTGGAGACATGCAGGGCATGACCAGGCTCGAATGACAGGTTAAGAACGGGCAGCAGGGCCAGGATGGCGGCGCAGGTCACGATGCCGATCCATGCAGGACGGGAAAAAAGTGAGGTTGTCATTCGACGCTCCTGCCTTTCAATGCAAACAAACCTTGCGGGCGCTTCTGGATAAAGACGATGATGAAGACCAGGATGGTGATCTTGGCGACCACCGCGCCAATCGCCGGCTCGAGGAATTTATTGATTTCACCGAGCCCGAAGGCGGCGATGATGGTGCCGGCCAACTGGCCGACGCCGCCCAGCACCACGACCATGAAGGAATCGATGATGTAGCTCTGGCCAAGGTCGGGGCCGACATTGCCAAGCTGCGACAAGGCCACGCCACCGAGACCGGCGATGCCGGAGCCGAGCCCGAAGGTCATCATGTCGACGCGGCTGGTGGATACGCCGACGCATCCCGCCATGCGGCGGTTTTGCGTGACCGCCCGCACGAACAGGCCGAGGCGCGTCTTGTTAAGGATCAGCCAGACTGTGGCGACGACGAACAGCGCGAAGAAAATGATGACGATGCGGTTATAAGACAGCACCAGGTTGCCCATGACGGCGACGCCGCCGGACATCCAGGAAGGATTGGCGACTTCGACGTTTTGCGCGCCGAAGATGCTGCGCACCAGTTGCATCAGCATCAGGCTGATGCCCCAGGTAGCCAGCAGGGTTTCCAGTGGCCGGCCATAAAGCCAGCGGATCACGGTGCGCTCCAACACGATGCCGACGGCAGCCGCGACGATAAAGGCAGCCGGCAGGGCCACCAGCAGATAGGCGTCCAGCGCCTGCGGAAAATAACTGCGGAACGCCAATTGGCAGAGGTAAGTCGTATAGGCGCCGATCATCAGCAATTCGCCGTGCGCCATATTGATGATGCCCATCAGGCCGAAGGTGATCGCCAGGCCGAGCGCGGCCAGCAGCAGCACGCTGCCCAGCGACAGGCCATAGAATAGATTGCCGACGAATTCGGTGCGCGCCAGCCTGCCATCAAGCGCGCGCAGGGTGCGTGCGGCTTCCGTGCGCACGGCTTCATCCGGCTCGGCGTAAGTGCCGTCCGGGTTCTTTTCCAGCATGGCCAGCAGCGTCGGCCGCAGGCTGGCATTGCTGCTGTCGGCGAGCGATTTGACCGCAGCCAGCCGCAACGCTGTATCTGGTGAACCGAGATTGGCGGTCGCTATCGCCTGCTGCAGGATGGCCTTGATTTCCTCATTGCTTTCCTTGGCCAGTGCCTTGTCGAGCAAAGGCGCCAGCGATGCGCTAGCGCCTTTTTGCAGGTTCAACGCGGCCGCGCGCCGTTCGTTGCGGTCTTCAGACAGGAGCTTGAGCCCGGCCAGCGCATCCTGCACCGCGCCGCGCAAGCGGTTGTTGACGGTGATGCCGTCGATACCGTCCGGCATGGCCACAGTCTTTCCCGCAGCAGGATCGTAAGCCTGCTCGCCTTCGACGATGAATACCTTGCCATCGGCATCTGCATACAGCGCGTCGTCCTGTAGTGCATGCAATACGCGGACGGCATCCTGATGGGACAGCGCGGCGATCTTGTTGACGGCTTCGATGCGCGCATCGGGATCGTCGCCAGCCAGTGGCGCCAGCAGTGCCGGGTCCATGCCGGCGGTTGCGCTCAGCGAGTGCGCCAGCAGCCAGGCAAGTAGCAATAATTTTCTGAGTAATCCCATTGTTCGGATCTTCATGGAGGCATTCGTTCAACCGCGCCGGCAATGGCGGGCGTAAAAAAGCCGGGACGTGGACGGATAAGAAACCGCGCCCCGGCTTCACCTCTTGCATTAATCTGTTTCACGGTGTCCCGACTCAACCGAGACACCGTGCGGACTTACATCTTCTGTTTGCCTTCGTTACCAGGAATGAACGGGCTCCAGGGTTGCGCGCGGATCGGCTCCTTGGTCTTCCAGACGACGTTGAACTGGCCGTCGGACTTGATCTCGCCGATCATCACCGGCTTGTGCAGGTGGTGATTGGTGCTGTCCATGGTCAGGGTATAGCCGGATGGCGACTTGACGGTCTGGCCGCCCATGGCGGCGATGACCTTGTCGGTATCGGTCGACTTGGCTTTTTCCACTGCCTGCTTCCACATGTGGATGCCGACATAGGTCGCTTCCATCGGATCGTTGGTCACGACCGTGTTCGCGTTCGGCAGCTTCTTGGCTGCAGCGTAGGCTTTCCACTTCTTGATGAAATCATTGTTGGCCGGGTTCTTCACCGACTGAAAGTAATTCCAGGCAGCCAGGTGGCCGACCAGCGGCTTGGTATCCACACCGCGCAATTCTTCTTCGCCGACCGAGAATGCGACCACCGGCACGTCGGTGGCTTTCAGACCGGCGTTGCCGAGTTCCTTGTAGAAGGGCACATTGGAGTCGCCGTTGATGGTGGAGACCACGGCGGTCTTGCCGCCGGCAGCGAATTTCTTGATGTTGGCAACGATGGTCTGGTAGTCGGAATGGCCGAACGGTGTGTAGACTTCATCGATATCCTTGTCGGCCACGCCTTTCGATTTCAGGAAGGCGCGCAGGATCTTGTTGGTGGTGCGGGGATAGACATAGTCGGTGCCCAGCAGGACGAAGCGCTTGGCGCCGCCGCCATCCTTGGACATCAGGTATTCGACCGCGGGAATGGCTTGCTGATTGGGCGCGGCGCCGGTGTAGAACACATTCTTTTCCAATTCCTCGCCTTCATACTGCACCGGGTAGAACAGCAGGCTGTTCAATTCCTTAAAGACCGGCAGCACCGATTTGCGCGACACCGATGTCCAGCAACCAAATACGACCGCCACCTTGTCTTGTGAAATCAGCTGCCGCGCTTTCTCGGCAAACAGCGGCCAGTTGGACGCCGGATCGACGATGACAGGCTCGAGCTTCTTGCCCATCACGCCGCCCTTGGCATTGATCTCTTCGATCGTCATCAGCGCCACGTCTTTCAGCGAGGTCTCGGAGATCGCCATCGTGCCCGACAAGGAATGGAGGATGCCGACCTTGATGGTGTCGGCGGCGATTGCCTGCGGCAGCCAGCCGGCAGCGGCTAGTGCCATGGCGCCTATTGCGGTTGCTTTTAATACGGTGCGACGAGTCATGCGCTTCTCCTGGAGGTGTGAACAATAGGGGGGAAACAGTAGGGGGAACCGAGTTGCGGAATCGAAATGAGCATAAGTTATGCCAGAGCTGAAAATGGTCCAAGATCGCGCATGCGGTGCAAATTGCATTCAGAGAGTGCGGATCGCGAAGATTTTGGTGCGCAGATTGTTTTCTGTTGCGCCAACGTGGTGCGTACTGCCTTCAGTGCGTCGCTACTGTGACCTGCGTGCACAGCCATGAGCACATGCAGCGGGATTGGCCCGATATTCGCTTTATGAAAACGAAGCAATGACCAGCGGTCATTACCAACAGGGACAATCACACCATATATATAAAGGAGTACCGATGTCAGTCCACTTCACGCGTGCCGTCGTCTTACTTGCTACGCTTGTCTTCTCCGGCGCGGCGCTGGCCCATCCGGGGCACGCCCATGACGCTCATGGCGCAGTAGCCGGCATGCTGCATCCGTTGATGGGGCTGGACCATTTGCTTGCCATGCTGGCGATCGGCATCTGGGCAGCGCGGCTGGGTGGTCATGCGCGGTGGCTGGTGCCAGGCAGTTTCGTGGCCTGCATGCTGGTGGCCGCCGGTCTGGCGATGGCTGGGATCGATTTGCCGATGATGGAAACGGGTATCGCGTTATCGGTGCTGCTGTCAGGCTTGTTGCTGGCGTTGTCGGTGAAAGTCAGTCCTGTGGCAGGCATGATCGTGGTGGCGTGCTTCGCTTTCTTTCATGGTTACGCCCATGGCGTGGAAATGCCGGTCATGGCATCGCCGTGGTTGTACGCAGGCGGCTTCACGCTGACGACAGCAGTCCTGCATGGCATGGGTGTGTTGACCGGCACCGCGCTGAGCAGGCGTCGCTGGACCTTGCCGGCCGTAGGGACAGCGATCGCTGCCTGTGGCGGCTGGATGCTGACTGCATTGGCGTAGCTGTTCCGAGAGCAAGCGCCGGGCAAGAGTTGGCGCGTTTGTGACATATCAAGCGGCCGTACACTGCATCCGCTGGCAGCCGTCTGCCGGCATTCCCCTCTTGTACAATGCGGCGATGAGTTTCCGTGGCGGATTGCGCGGATGCCGGCCAATGTCTGTACAGGAGTGGATGATGAGCGATGCACGCACCCGTAGCGCCGAATTTTGCCGGCGCTTTCAGCTTGATTTGCCGATCTTATTGGCGCCGATGGCTGGCGCCTGTCCTCCAGCCTTATCGATCGCCGTGGCCAAGGCCGGCGGCGCCGGGGCTTGCGGCGCACTGCTGATGCAGCCGCATGAAATTGCCGCGTGGGCCGACGCCGTTCGTGCGCAGACCGAGCGACCTTTCCAGATCAATCTGTGGATTCCCGATCCTGCACCTGAGCGCGATGCGGCGCATGAGTCGCAGGTGCGCGATTTTCTCGGCAAGTGGGGGCCACCCGTGCCGCCCGCAGCGGGCGATGCCGCGCCGCTGGACTTCGCTGCGCAATCCGAGGCCATGCTGGCCGCGCGTCCGGCATTCGTGTCGTCCATCATGGGTTTATATTCACCGGAATTCGTCGAGCGCTTGAAAGCCGCCGGCATCGCCTGGTTCGCCACCGCCACCACGGTGGCCGAGGCCAAGGCGGCGGCAAGCGCCGGCGCCGATGTGATCGTGGCGCAGGGCATGGAAGCCGGCGGCCATCGCGGCTGCTTCGATGCGTCGCGCGCCGAGACGAGTCTGTCAGGTTTATTCGCCTTGCTGCCGGCGATCATCGATGCCGTGCAGGTGCCGGTGGTTGCCACCGGCGGCATTGCCGATGCGCGCGGCATTGCGGCAGCGCTGACGCTGGGGGCTTCTGCCGTGCAGATCGGCACCGGGTTCTTGCGTTGCCCGGAAGCCGGGATTCATTCCGCCTGGGCTGAAGGCATCGCCGAGGCCACGCCGGAGAAAACCATGCTCACGCGCGCCTTCAGCGGTCGCGCCGGCCGCAGCCTGGCGACGGAATATGCCATCGCCGCTGCTGCGCCGGGCGCACCGGCTCCGGCTCCCTACCCGGTGCAGCGCGGCTTGACCGCAACCATGCGCAAGCATGCGCTGGAAACCGGCGACCTGCAAAGGATGCAGGCCTGGGCCGGGCAGGCAGCGGCACTCGCGCGGGCGGAACCGGCGGAAGAATTGACGCGCGCGCTTTGGCAAGACGCGCAGCGGCTGCTTCCCTAGTCTTACCTAACTCGGATTACCCGAATGCGTAGGCATCCATGGCCAGGATGCCGTACTCATTGCTGCTGTGAAGCCGCTCGACCTTGGCGCCGGCGCCGCCCGCACCCATCGCCGCATACAGCGGCATGAGATGCTCATCGGTGGGATGATTGCGCGTCGCGTAAGGCGCTTGCTGGCGGTAGTCGAGCAAGGCATCCCTGTCACCGTTTTGCAACTTCTCGGCCATCCAGTCACTGAACTTCGTGACCCATTCCTGCGCCGGCTCGTCGATCTCCTGCCCGCGGAATTCGTACAGGTTATGCGTCAGCGAGCCTGAGCCAATCACCAGCACGCCCTGATCGCGCAGTGGGGCCAGCGCCCACCCCAGGCGCTCGTGCTGAGCGGCAGTGGCGCCGCGTATCACCGAGACCTGCAAGGTCGGAATGTCGGCTGCCGGATACATCAGGTACAGCGGTACCCAGGCGCCATGATCGAGGCCGCGCGTGGTGCTGCGGCTGACGGCAAATCCCGCTTCTTCCAGCAAGGCCGCAGCGTGTTCGCCGACTTGCGGCGCGCCCGGCGCCGGATACTGAATGTCAAACAAGGTTCGCGGAAAGCCGCCGAAGTCATGAATGGTGGCCGGCTGCTGGGCCAGGCTGACTGCCGCGCCGCCGATCGATTCCCAGTGCGCGGACACGACCACGATGGCGGCAGGCCGCGGCAGGGATTTGCCGAGTTCCTGCAGGAATTTGTGCGCCGGGCTGTCGACCAGGGCGAGCATCGGCGAGCCATGCGAGATGAACAATGCCGGCAAGCGGCTTGGCGTGCCACTCGATGTGAAAGTCGATACTTGGGACATGGCGATCTCCTGATGGGTCATTCAAGTTTAGGCGATGGACGGGAATCCGCATTGCATGACCCACGTCGCATCAGCGTATGCATCCACTATAACCGTATTGAATTTCAGGATAAATATGGATTAGTATGACTTTTTGTTTCGATGATTGAGACAATGGATAAATTCCAGGAAATGCAGTCGTTTGTCGCAGTGGTCAATGCCGGCAGCTTCGTCAAGGCAGCTGACGCGCTCGATACCTCTAAGGCGGCGGTGTCGCGCCATGTGGCCGAGCTGGAGCAGCGCATCGGCGCCCGCTTGTTGAACCGCACTACGCGCAAGCTGTCGCTGACCGATGATGGCCAGGCGTTTTATGAACGATGCGTGGAAATTCTCGAAGCCTTGGATGATGCGGAAGCCGACCTGAGCGCGCGCAGCGGCGAGGCAAGCGGGCGGCTGCGTGTCAGCGCGCCGGTTACATTCGGTATCCGCTATCTCGCGCCTCTGTGGGGGAAATTCCTCGCGCAGCATCCGCGCGTGACGCTGGATATCGCTTTGTCGGACCGTACCGTCGATCTGGTGGAGGAAGGCTACGACATGGCGATTCGCATCGCCACCACGCCGCATCCTTCTCTGATCGGCCGCAAGCTGGCGGTCAGCCGCGCGGTCTTGTGCGCGTCGCCCGCCTATCTGAAAAAACATGGCGAACCGCGCCATCCGCATGAACTGAGCGGGCATGACGTGATTTCCTATTCCTACTGGTCTGCGGGTAACGAATGGCCATTCGACGGGCCGCAAGGTCCGGTGAAGGTGACCGTGCGCTCGCGCCTGTATGCCAACAGCGGCGATACCTGCCGCGCGGCGGCGCTGGAGCACCAGGGCATCATCCTGCAGCCGGACTTTCTGGTATGGGAAGATTTGCGCACCGGGCGCTTGAAGGAATTGATGCCGCAATACCGCTCGGCGGAACTGGGCATTTACGTGGTGTACGCGTCAAGAAAGCAATTGCCGCTGAAGCTGCGCTACCTGATCGATTTTCTGGCGGCGTCGTTTCGCCAGCCGGCCTGGCTTACGCCTGACGGAAAAACCAGTGCCAGGGTTCGTAAATGAACCCCAGCGCATTATTGCGCGGATAGGAGAGGGTAAAGCCGAAACGGCCGGCATGCTGGCATAACCAGGCGAAGGCCTCGGTGCCGTCGAACTCTTCTTCGGTCGGCTCGCAGCCGGGCGTATTGATATCGATGGCGCAGCCGCTGTGATGTTCGCTGTACCCTGGCGGCGCGCTCAGGGTGAGGATGGTGTCGAGGTCCAGTCCCTTTTCCAGTTTGTTGCGAATGATGCCGACCTGCCGCTCGATGCTGCGGAAGGCCGACACCAGTTCGATCGCAATGCCATCGTCACGCGCGGCCAGCTTCATCTCCTGCCAGGCTTGCGCGGCGGCTGGGATCAACAGGTGCTCGTTGCCCCGCGCATCGGTTTCCGCGACAACCAGCGTGGCGGCTTCGGCATGAAAGGGCAAGCCTTTGGCGACGATGATCTCATCGGTGATGCCGAGAGCGGCAAGCTCTTGCCTGATTCTGTCGAAACCGTTACTCATGCGCGTGACGAATGAATTGGCTTTGTGCTTACAGGACTGCGCGCAGCATGTCCGGCGCGCCGTTGGCTTCAGCGTCGCCTTGCGCCTGTTCGATGGCGCCGGCATTGGCCGCCACTTTCAGCGGCGAGACCTGCTTCAGGCGCACCCGGCGGCTGAAGGCGGTAATGAAAGCCGCATATTCATCCGAGCAGGGATGAATGCCCAGGCTGGCTGCCTTGGCTTTGCCGTTTTCCATGGTGTCACCCAGATCATAGGCAAAATCGCCCATGTCCCAGGCTGAATCATGCTTATGTGCCAATGTCATTCGCATCTTTGTTTCTCACTTGCTAAGTTACTCGACTAATCAATTTCAAGGAAAACGATTTTCCACAACGCAATCAACTTTAGCCTGCTTACGCAGGCCTATCAAGAGGCACACGGCAGCGAAACGGAAAATATTTTCGATTCGCTACAAGCCGCGCCAGTCTTGTTATCCAGCCGATAATGCATGGCGGATAAGTCAATGCCACTTCGTCATTGTTATGGAAAACATGTGATGAAAAATTAATCAAGGCGTCGCGGCTTGGCGAGCTGGCAAGCGCTTGTTTACTCCATAATGCGCCTGTTCGCTTCATAGAAAAAGCGCCCGGTCAAAACCGGGCGCTTTCTGCTGCCATTCGAGCAATGTGAAATGATTACGCAGCCTGCTGTTGTTCCAGCACCTTCACATTGTCGTTGCCGCCGATGGCGACCTTGCGAGGTTTCATGGCTTCCGGGATCTCGCGTACCAGTTCGATATTCAGCAAGCCATTGTCGAGCTGTGCGCTGACCACTTTGACATGGTCGGCCAGCTGGAAGCGCTGTTCGAAATCGCGCGCCGCGATGCCGCGATGCAGGTAGGTGCGCTGGTTTTCATCCTTTTGCTTGCGGCCGATAATGGTCAGGTTGTCGCGCTCGGTTTCGATATCCAGCTCGGAACGGTCGAAGCCGGCGACAGCCATGGTAATCCGATAACGGTCTTCAGCCACCAGCTCGATGTTATACGGTGGGTAGCTGGGCATATCGGTGCGCTGCGCCTGGTCGAACAATTGGGCCAGACGGTCGAAACCGATTGCGGAACGGTAAAGCGGAGAAAAGTCGTAAGTACGCATAGTAATATCCTCGTCAATAAGCGATATGGTCGTGAGCCTTGCCGGCTCGCCTGGCGGACCTCCATTGAGCATCCGCTGATCCTGAAATAGGATCGATACATGCCGATTTCAAGATCTTGAAATTCGGCTTGAGCGACCCTACCTACCAACCTTTTGGCTGCCGCTGAAGCCGGCGCATCGGATAGAAAGAAAGGCTCAACCCGTGAGTGAACCTGTCTCCGCCAGACGCGAGATGTGCCCGCGCTGCCTGCGAGCGCAGAGCGCCTGCATTTGCCGCTGGATTGCGCCGGTCGCTTCTGAGGTCGAAGTGCTGATCCTGCAGCATCCGCTGGAAGTCGCCAATGCAAAGGGCAGCGCGCGCCTGCTGCATTTTTGTCTGCCGCACAGTCGTCTCGTAGTCGGCGAGACCTTCGCCGAGGCGGAGCTGCGCGCCTTGCTGCACGCGCCTTGGGAGCCAACGGCGGCAAGCGACCCCCGCAAAGAGGTCCGCCCGCTGCTGCTGTATCCGGAATTGCCTGGAACGCTTGCGCAAAGCGCGGGTGCTATGCACGCGGGCGACGTGGCAACCGAAGAGCCATCGGCATCGCAGGCGCGGCCGCGCCTGGTGGTGCTGGACGCTACCTGGCGCAAGAGCTGCAAGATGCTGCACCAGAATTCCCTGCTGCATGCGCTGCCGCGACTGGCGCTTGCCGACCTGCCGCCAACGCGCTACCTGGTGCGCAAGGCACATTTGCCGCATCAGCTATCGACGCTGGAAGCGACGTGCCAGGCATTAATGCGTCTTGAAAAAGACCCGCAAAAATTCCAGCCCTTGCTGCAGGCGTTCGACGGATTCATTGGCCAGCAGCTGAGCTTTCGTCCGGCCTGACGTTCATGCGGCACAGAGCAAGCCATGCGATTCAGATCGCGAAGACCTGCTCTCTGGCCAGAAACTCGCGAAATTCCCGTGCTGGCAGGGGGTGACTGAAATAATAACCCTGGCCTTCCTCGCAGCCGTGCGCCACCAGGAACTGCAGCTGTTCGCGCGTTTCCACGCCTTCCGCCACGACCGAGCGTTTCAGACTATGCACCAGGGCCAGCACGGCATGGGTGATGGCCACATCTTCGCTATCGTTGGGCAAGTCCTTGATGAAGGAGCGATCGACCTTGACGCTATCGACCGGCAGGCGCTTGAGATAGGCCAGCGATGAATAGCCGGTGCCGAAGTCATCCACCGACAGCCGGATGCCCAGGGATCGCAACTGGAGCAGCATGCTCATCAACTTTTCCGCATTTTCCATCACCATGGTCTCGGTGATTTCCAGCTCCAGGATATTCGGGCTGAGGCCTGCATCCCGCAACATGCGGCTGACCTTGCTGCAAAAGCTTTCATCGGTAAACTGGCTGTACGTGAGGTTGACCGCGATCCTCACGGCAGGAAGACCGCGCCGTTGCCAGTCGCGGCAATGACGGCAGGTTTCCGCGATCGCCCACATGCCGATTTCATCGATGATGCCCATTTCCTCGGCAATGGAAATGAAATGGTAGGGCAATAGCAGGCCGAATTCCGGATGGTTCCAGCGGATCAACGCCTCGGCTCCGCTGATGCGCCCGCTCTGCAGATCCACCTTGGGCTGGAAATACAATTCCATCTCGTGCCGCTCAAGCGCGCGCCGCAGCGCCGCTTCCAGACGATAGCGCTGCAGGCTCTGGGCTGCCATCGCCGCCGAGTAAAAGCGGATGCGCCCGCGGCCTTCGGATTTGGCACGGTACATGGCGATGTCCGCATTCTGGATCAGCGTTTCGACTTGCTTGCCATCCGCCGGATACGTGCTGATGCCGATGGATGCGCCAATCGAAAACTCCTTGCCGCCGACCTGGAATGGATGCTCGACCGCGCTCAAGACCTTTTGCGCCACCGATGGCACATGGAGAGGCGTGGCCGGCGCTTCGATCAGAATCAGGAATTCGTCGCCGCCGGTGCGCGCGACCGTGTCGCTGTCGCGCAAGCAATGGCGTAGTCGCTGCGCGAATTCGAGCAAGACTTGGTCGCCGGCGCCGTGACCCGACGTGTCGTTAATCACTTTGAAACGGTCGAGGTCGACAAACAGCACCGCGAGCGACTTGCCGCTGCGATGGGCCTGGGCAATCGCGTGTTCCAGGCGCTCCTTGAACAGCAGCCGGTTCGCCAGCCCGGTCAGGGGATCATGGTGGGCCAGGTGATAGATCTGCTGCTCGACCCGCTTGCGTTCGGAAATGTCGCGCACGACCAGCAGCGTATCCTGGCTGCGATGGGCGCTGAATGGCGTCGCCGCCAGATCGAATTCAATTTGACTGCCATCGCGGCGCTCGATTTTTCCTTCGGCCGACACCACCGGCTCATGCCGCGCCACCCGTTCCAGCGCTTCTGCCACGGTTTTCCTGTCGGCATGGCAAACCAGGTCGGTGAAATGCAGCCCATTCAACTGCGTGATGGTAGGCGCGCCCAGCAGTTTCAGCCCGGCGCTATTGGCAAAGGTGATGCGGCCGCCGCTCAGAAGGAAAATACCGTTCGGCGACAATTCGACGACCTTGCGGTACAGCTCTTCGGCCTCGCGCAGGCTCGCTTCCAGGGCATTGGCTTCGGTGACGTCGTGGGCCGTGCCATACAGCTTCACCGGCCGGCCGCTATCGTCCGTTGTCACTGCTCCCTGGCAGCGCAAATAGCGTCTCTCGCCAGTGGGCCGTTGTACATGATGTTCATAGGCGAATGCATGCCGGCTCAACAATGCATCCTGAACGATCCGATCGATCAGATGGCGCTCGTCCTGTGGAATATACTCAAGATACTGCTGATAAGTGAGCACCTCTTCGGCATCGTCCGGCACACCATAGATTCTTATCATCTCCTTGGAAAGGATAAGATGATCGTTGATGGGGTCCCATTCCCAGCTACCCATATGAGCCAGACGCTGCGCTTCTTCGAGCTGCGTTTCCCTGTCGCGCAAGGCTTGCTGGATCGCCTCGCGTTTGGCGATATCGTCTTTCAAGGCTTCGACAGCCTGATTCAGTTGATGGGTCCGCTGTGAAATCTGCTGTTCCAATTCATCATGCAACTTTCGCAGTTCCCGGGTCGCACGGTGTCGCTCATCAATGGTCACGGTCAATGCCAATGCCGTTGCACCAATCACGCTGACGAAGACTTGTAATAGGAGAAGGTTATTGGGCAAGCTTGAAAAAGGACTATTGCCGTAAATGACGCCAAGTGAGGCAATGATGACCAGCGCAGCATTGGCCAGGATGACTTCTTTTTGCGAATAGCGAAAAGCCAGCCAGACGAGCAGGGGCAGGAAGATGAACAGCAATGGCACCCGGGCGGTGCCAAACACGATGCCGGCGCATATAAGCAATGCCAGGGCAAACGCCGTGATTTCCAGCGCTTTTTGCGTGTTCCAGCTTACGGACGAAGCTTCGCGCCAGACAAGGAATACCGGGGAAAATACCGTGATTCCGCTTAAGTCTCCCAGAAACCAGACAAAAACATCCAGCAGGAATTGGTCTTCCGCGATCTGATTTTCTGCCAGAAAAATGGCCGGTCCCACCAGGCCGCCTATCGCCGCGCCAATTGCGGCAATGCCGATAAACCGGAACACGTCTTTAACGCTGAGGAAATTGCTGCGCACGTTGGTATGCCGCTTGATCAGGAATGCCGCGACCAGCGTTTCCAGCATGTTGCCAACACCAATCAGCAATGCCGGGACCGGAGTGACGCCTGTGGTAAGAAGGTACAAAGCCGTCCCGACCAGAGGAACCGGCAACATTCCATATCCATACTTCATCGTCATGGCCACGGCCAGGCCTGCCGCCGGCCATATCGCGCTGGTATTGCTGGGATTAATGGATAACGATAAGGAAATTTCGGCGAGAAGAACGTAGACGACAATGGCCAGGCCAAGCCTGGCGATCATTGGTAGAGAGATGGGATTCTTCACTTTCGGGAGCGAGCAAATGTTTCCGCATGAAGGAAGCTTCCTGCACAGACGGGTGCCGCTGCAACTTATAAGCAGGTTAGAGTCGCGGCAGTGGAAAAGATCGCCGGATTGATGCCGATCATTTGCGCTGGCATGAATTTGGTTGAGTTAGATCGCAAGCCTGACCCGCAAATGGGTCGGGAAGAATATGCCGCAAAGCAGCGAGGACAGGTTCACATTGCTCATGCGAACCGGAAGGCATGCTCTCGGTGCGGCAATGGCTTGGCGGGGAGCGGAAGAGAATGCGGCGAGCGAATGATGCAGGAATCAATCGCTCGCGCAGGCCGCGAGAAGGATGCGGCCTCAGGAATTATTGTTTGATCTGGCGATGTCAGGCTTCGGGCGCAATGCCGCCCAGCGCCGCTACCAGGCTGGTCAGCAAGCCATCCAGCTCGCCCGTCATCAGGGCGAAATCCGAATCGAAGCGTTCATCGTCATCCATGGCATTGTTGCCGCTGTTTTCCTTTAATACATCCAGTGCCGCCACGCGCTTGACGGCCAGCGTATCGGTCAGCACGAACGACACCTTGTCGTTCCAGGTCAGCGCCAGCTTGGTGCAGCGCTTGCCAGCCTTGATGTGACGGCGGATGTCATCGGCTTCCAGCGTGTGTTTCACATAGCGCACGGTGGACTTGTTCTCGCCGGTGGACGTCAGCTCGGTGTCCTGGTCGACGGTAAAGCCGGCCGGCGCTTCATCCAGTTCGAGCCAGTTCGTCATCGCTTCGCCGGGCGAGCGCGCCACGCGCAATGACGTCACCGGCAGGGTGGGAATCGAGCGCAGCAGCCACTTGAAGACATCGTCGGTCTTGGCCGGGCTGGACGCATCGACCACCATCCAGCCATGCACCGGATCGATCCAGACATGGGTATTGCTGCTGACGGCAAAAGCGCGCGGCAGCAATTCATCGGTGACCTGTTCCTTGACTTCCTTCCTTTGCTTCTTGCCCGGTTTGTAGCCTTGCTGTTCTTCGATCTCGGCCAGCTTCACCTTGGTGAACTGGTTGATCACCGAGGCGGGCAGCAGTTTTTTCTCGGTGCCGAAGCGCAGCAGCATCTGCTTGTTCACGGTATGCACCAGGCCGCCATTCTCGCGCGGCGGCAGCCAGCCCTGGCTTTGCATGTCCGAGCTGCCGCAAGGCTGGAAGCCCTGCTTGGCCAGCAGGTCATCCAGTTCTTCGGCGCCGATGGTCCACGGCGAGGTCAATTGAAAGATTTGCAGATTTTTGAACCACATGTCCTGTCCTGTCGTTAGCGGAAAGGCCGGTGCGAAAACGGGAAGCGCCGGCAACAAAAGCAAGCCGGGCAGGATAACGGAAAATGCCTGAAGGTAAAAGTCTTGACAAGGATTTCCGGCGACTCTGCCGGCGGAGTAGAGGGGAGCAAGCGGCGTTCAGGCAAAATAGGCGCCTGACACCGCTTGCCGCCGCTTAGGCTGTTCAGACGCGGCGTTGCTTGGCAGTGCGCTTGTCCGCCATCTTGGTGGTGGCGCCATGTGCTTTGCGCTTGACGCGGTGGCGCGTCGAGACTTTGGCCGGCGCCGGCGCTTGCGCCGCCACGGTCATGGCGGTCGGACGGCCTTCCAGGTGACGCAGGACGTTTTCCGCATCCGCCATGCGGGCAAGGCTGTCGCGGGCATTCAATAGCACCACGACGACATTCTTGCCGGCGGCTTTCATGCGCATGATCAGGCAGCGGCCGGCTTCACGCGTAAAGCCGGTTTTCGATAACTGAATATCCCAGTCCGGCTTGCCCACCAGGCGATTGGTATTGCGGAAGTGAACCAGGCGGCCATTCATGTCCACCTCGTCTTCCGTGTTGGTCGTCAGGCGCACGATTTCCGGATAGTGCGAAGCGGCGGTTGCCATTTTGACCAGGTCGGCGGCGGTCGAGCGGTTATGCGGCGACAGGCCGGTCGGTTCTTCGATCACCGTGCTGCGCATGTCCAGCGACCTGATCTTGTGCTGTACGGCGGCCAGGAAGGCGGTGCGTCCGCCGGGATAGGTGCGGGCCAGGGCGGCGGCGGCGCGATTGTCGGATGACATCAGGGCCAGTTGCAACACGGTCTGGCGCGGCAAGACAGCGCCGACGGGCACGCGCGACGAGCTATGCTTGACAGTATCGACATCGGATTCTTCGATATCGATTGATTCATTCAAGTCCTGTCTGGCATCCAGCACCACCATGGCTGTCATCAGCTTGGTGAGCGACGCGATGGACACGACTGCATTGGGGTCTTTCTCCAGCAAGACCTTGCCGCTGCCTTCTTCATACACGATCGCATGCTGTGAATGAAAAGGCAAAGCAAAGGCAGCAGAGGCGGACGACAAAAAGAGGGCAAGAATGGTTTTCTTTAACATGATCCGGCAAAAACGAAAATTGACGCGCAGCACGTATCTTACCGCTTTAACGCTGAGCAACAATGCAGGATCAACAGTGTTTTTTTAGAGAAATCAAAAAATGTTGTTTCAAGCGCGCATGCGATTGGCGCGAGGAAAATTTTTCTTATCTCTTGGGAAACTTAAATTGGGAATTTCTAATGAAATTGGCTGTGCCGATTGAACATGGCAATGTGCTGGTGCGGTTCAGGATCGCAGGCTAATTGAATTTTATGGTGGACATAGCGGGAAGCAGAGGAACCGGTATGGGCAAGCGTGGCGAACCTTGCAACGCTTGCCCGAAGCTGGAGTCGATCAGTACGCTTCGTAGACTTCCTCGCGCCGTTCAAACAAAGGATGTGCATTTGAATGGTCGATGGCCCTGCGGCGCGGATGGTCGCCGGCGGTGAAAAGACTCAGCGGCGCGCGCCGTTCTTGAGCATGATCGGAGTAGCGCCGTGCGCGCCGGGGAGCAGTGCGCATGGCGGACCAGCATGCGTACATTGCCAAGCCGGCAACCAAACCGAACAAGGCAGGCTTATTGACGAGGGCACGACGCGTCTCCTTTACCGGTGCCAGCATCTTGCGATCAAGATCCATAGTGAGTAAATCCTTTTATGACGGTGTTGATTGGTAGCTCAAGCTTTACATAGAAGCGGGCGCTTGGCATGGATGTCGAATTATTTCCTTGATGCCGATATAAAAGTCTGACCAGAAGACGCTATTGTTTTGTCTATCTTGTTTAAGCAAGTCACAATATCTGCACTTACTTCAGATGCATTGATGGGGGGCGTTATCAGAGGTTTAATAAAAGCAATTCCCCAGAATTGACGGCAAATTGTGAAATGAATATCTTTAAAGAAAATATAGCAGCCGATCCGAGTTTGCATTTTCTCCAGGGCGAAGGGGAAATGCGCAAACGCATCCGTGAGTTTGACTGGTCCAAGACCGAGCTCGGCGAGCCGTCAAGCTGGCCGGACAGTCTCAAGTCGGCTGTCGCCATCATGCTCGATTGCGGCGGCCCTGCCTATATCGCGTGGGGGCCGCACTGTATCCAGATGTACAACGATGCCTATATTTCAGCCCTTGGCAAGCGCAAGCACCCTGAAGCGCTTGGCATCAAGACTTCCGAAACTTGGGCGGAAATTTGGGATTTCATCGAGCCCTTGTTCACGAGCGTAAAGGAAACCGGGCGTCCGGTTGCGATGGCCAACAAGATAATGCTCATGCAGCGCCATGACTATCTGGAAGAGAGTTACTTCAATTTTTCCTATAACCCGCTGGCTGACGAAACCGGCCAGGTGCGCGGAGTACTCGTCCTCTGCTGGGAAACCACGGCGGAATTCGTCAGCTATCGGCGGGCCAATGTCATGCGCATGCTGGCGCAAGGCTTGTCCGATGCCACGAACATGCACGATATCCGTATCGCCTTTGAGAATACCGTGCTGGATAATCCACGCGACTTGCCGTTCGGGCTCTGGTACGAGATACGCGAAGACCGCTCCGGCCTGGATCTCGTCGCTGCCGCGGGAATCAGGAAAGGCTCGCCGCTTTGCCCGGAATTCATCGATCTCAAGCCCGGCGGCTTCTACACTGGATTGCTGGACATGGCCAGTCCGGTGGCGCGCAGTTGCGCATTCGCGCCCATCCTTATTCACTGGGAACGCGGAACGATCCCGGATATCAATCCGCAGGTCATGATAATCAAGCCGTTTTGTTACTCCAGCTATCAGCGTCCCGACGGTTATCTGATCCTGGCGGTCAATCCCTTGCGCCCTAACGATGCGGTCCAGCAGGACTTTCTGCAAATGGTGCGGCTACACCTGGAAAACGCGGTGCGCCGGGTCCGGCAGTTCGAGCTGGAGCGGCGCGAGCAGGCGCACCAGTTCCATACCGTCATGTCGGCTTTGCCCTGCCTGGTATGGATGTCGGATGCGTCCATGACTTGCAATTTCGTCAGCGATACCTGGCGCGAATTCACCGGGTACCGCCTGGAGCAGGTGGACCAGCGCTGCTGGAAAGAGGTTTTTCATCCCGACGATGCGGGAGAGTTGGAGCGTTACCGGAATGCCTTTGCGCAGCGTGAGACAGTGACCCTCGAGTATCGGCTCCGGCATTTCAGCGGCGAATATCGCTGGATGCTCGACAAGGCCATGCCGCGCTACGGCATCCACGGCGAATTTGTCGGATACATCGGCACCTGTATCGACATTACGGACCGCAAGCTGTCCGAACAAAAGATTCTGTCTTCCCAGGCGGAGCTGCGCACGCTGTATGAAAGCCTGGAGACGGCGCGTGAAGAAGAGCGCTATGCGCTGGCGCGTGAAGTGCATGACCAGCTCGGCCAGATCCTGTCTGCCGCCAAGATCGATATCAAGTTGCTTGAGGAGGAACTCAAAGCGGCGGATGCGCCGTTTTCCCCCCAGGCCGTGGCGACTGAGCTGCGCTCGGCCAGTTCGACCATCGAGCAGGCGATTCAGGTGGTGCGGCGCCTGGCGACGGAACTGCGGCCGCCGGAGCTGGAAAGCCAGGGATTGTCTGTCGCTATACAATGGCATGCCAGCGACTTCGAGCGCAGGACGCGAATCCGTTGCCATTTGTCGCTCGAGGCGGACATGCCGCATCTGAATGAATCGACCGCGACTACGCTGTTTCGCATATTCCAGGAGGCGATGACCAATATACTGCGTCACGCCAACGCCAGCCAGGCATGGATCAGCCTCGGGTGCCGGGGCAATCGGGTGCAGCTGCGGGTGCGCGACAATGGCATCGGGATCGGCGCAAAGTACAGGCGCAGCAACCGGTCAATCGGCTTGAAAGGCATGCGCGAGCGCGCCGCCATTGCCGGCGGCCGACTGGTGGTGGGGTCAGTGCAGCCTTCCGGCACGCTGGTCTCGGTCAACGTGCCGCTGGTGGAAGAATCCGGTGGCGACGCTTTTGGCATGGCGCCGCTATTACATGTGGGAGACACACCATGACGGGAATCGTCATCGCGGACGATCATGAATTGATCCGCGAGGGAATCAAGAAAATCATTCGCTCGTCCAAGGGAATCCATATCGCGGGCGAGGCGGCCGATATCGAACAGACCCTGCGGCTGGCAGCAGCGCATGAGCCCGATATCATCGTGCTGGACATTAATCTGCCCGGCATCGACGGCCTGGAGGGGCTGGAATTGGTGCGCCAGCAATTCCCGGCGATTCCGGTGCTGATATTGAGCATGTATCCGGAAGAGCGCTATGCGGTGCGCGCCCTGAAAGCCGGCGCCTCGGGCTACATTACCAAGTCGATGGCCGCTGAAGAACTTCCCAAAGCCATCCAGAAGATCATTGACGGCGGCGTGTATGTCAGCCCGCAGTTGGCGGAGCTTCTGGCGAACGAGGCGCGTCATCCTTCACGTATGCTGCCGCATGAATGCCTCACCGAGCGCGAATTGCAAGTGGTGTCCATGCTGGCCTCTGGCATGCAGGTCAAGCAGATCGCCGCGCGACTTGCCATCAGCATCAGTTCCGTCAATACCTACCGTACACGGATTTTCCGCAAGACTGGCATGGTGTCCAACGCCGCGCTGATTCGCTATGCGATTGAACATCAGCTGGTGAGCTGATGTCGTAAGCCCATCTGATCGGCGTGTTGCAAATCTTGTCAGAACTTCGCGCCTGAACTTCTTACCTTTCCCGCCTCCCGGTTAGCGCTCGCTGTCGCAAAAAATGCGACAGCGATGCGTCAATTCCATGACATGTTCAGTCAGCAATTGATTGATATGACGTGCAGTCACAATCTTCTATAGTAACGATACTGGACATTAATGAACCCAGCTGTTTGAGGCTGATGACTATTACAAGAATAGCGCTTCCCCATTAAATGGCAGGGGAATGATCGATGAAAAAAACAATGGTCTTGGCTGAATTTGACTGTCAAGGGCACCGCTTCGCAGTGCCCGTGGAGTATGTTCGCCGCGTCGTTCCCAGCGCCCGGCTCGCGCCATTGCCCGGCGCGCCGGAAATTGTGCTGGGCATGCTCGACCTCGGCGACGAGACGGCCGTTATCGTCAATTTCTTCCAGCGCGTCGGCTTGCCGTTTACCGGCATCGGCCTGTCGCAGCAAGTGCTTTTGCTTGACATCACGGGCGCTTGCGTCGGGCTGATCGTCGACCGTGTGAACGGCGCGCGCGCGCATGAAGTGGATAGCCGCATCGAGGTCCCGGAGAAGTTCGCGGCAAGCGACTACATATCCTCAATCATCCGCACAGACGATGGCTTGTGCATTATCTGCGATCCTGAAAAATTCCTGCTCGATGACGAGAAGGTATGTATCGACGGCGCGCTAGCTCAACTTGACCATGCTGCCCACTGATCTCATACCGCTGGACAGCATGCTTGACCAATGCGCGGAAAAAATCGAAACGGAAACCGGGCTGGCTTTTTCAGGGCGCAAGAAGCGTGACTTGCGCCAGGCTGTGCGAAGAATCGCTGACGACGTCGGCGCGGAAAACGAAGCCGAATGCATCGAATGGCTGCTGCGCAGTCCTTGGGACAAGGCGAAATCCGATTTGTGCGCGCGCCATCTCACCATCGGGGAAACCTACTTCTTCCGCGAGACGAGAGCCTTTGAGCTGGTGCGCGACTATGCCAGGGAAAAAATGACGGCACTGGGCGCTCGGCATACCAGCTTGCGCATATGGAGCGCCGGATGCTGCTCCGGCGAGGAAGCGTATTCGATTGCCATGACGCTGCGGCAATCCGTGCCGCAAATACCAGCCAGTCAAATTTCCATTCTCGGGACGGATATCAACCCCGACTTCCTGCAAACTGCGCGAGCCGGCGTCTATCGCCGCTGGTCGTTCCGAAACACCGATTCGGCGCTGCAGGCAGCCTACTTTGCGCCGACCAGGGATGGGCAATACCGCCTGAACGATGAAATCGGGAACATGGTGCGATTCTCCGAATTAAACCTGGCGCTTCCGGCGTATCCCTCCATTGCCACGAATACCCAGGGGATGGACATTATTTTTTGCCGCAATGTCCTGATGTATTTTTCCAAGGCGCAGGCACGGCAGGTCATCCAGAGATTATGGCAATGCCTGGTCGATGGCGGCTGGCTGGTGGTCAGTCCCAGCGAGGCATCGGCGGAACTGTTCAAGGGATTCGACGGTGTGTATTACCCGGACGCGATTTTTTTCAGGAAGACGGCGCCTGCCGCCCTGCGTGCGACCAAGCGGCTCGGCTTGCCTGAACCCGGCCGGCACGATGACAAAATCCTGCTCATGCCGGCGCTGCGACAGCATGAAACGCATAAGGCGAAAACCCGCACCCCGACCCGCATTGTCCGGGAATCGGCTGAAGCGCCGGCTGCAGCCGAGGACTTCCATGCCAGGGCATTGACGGCGATGGAATCGGGCCGGCATGCCGAAGCCATGCAAAACCTCAAGCGCATGCTGTACCTGCAGCCGGATTCCGTCATGGCGCATTACCTGATGGGGATTACGCATTCCGCTCAGGGCGACCGTCACGCCGCAAACCGGCTGTTTGATGCGACATGCAAGCTGTTGAACAGCCTTGCGGATGACGAGATCGTGTCGCAATCCGATGGTCTTACCGCCGCATATTTGCGCGCGTCGGTGCGGGCATTCCGTGAAGCGGGGAATCGATGAAGTCCAGGCATACGCCCCGCAAGCAGGCAGCTGCAACGGACTGGGCCGACATCAACCGGCGCCTCGAACAAACCCGCATGGCAATCGAGGAGTTGGACGAACCGGGGCCGGAGAGGCAGCAGCAGATCCTGCGCGAACGTGCCGCCGTCCTGGCTAAAAGCGCAGACCGCGTCGCGGCGCCGGAGCAGCCGGGGCAGCACCTTGACGTGCTCGAATTCATGGTGGCAGGCGAACGGTATGCGTTCGAGACGGTGCACGTGGACCAGGTATATCCGATTACGCCGATTACCCCGATCCCGGGCGTGCCCGATTTCGTGGTGGGAATCATCATGGCGCAAGGCGAAGTGCTCTCGGTGATCGATTTGCGATTGCTGCTGGATTTGCCGATTTCCGGCCTGCTGGATCCAGTGTCGATCATTGCATTGAAAAGCGAGACGATGGAGTTCGGCATTCTGGCGGAACAGATTGTGGGAATCGAAAGCATGCCGCGGGATGCCATCGAAAGGAATATGCCGTCACTTGCGGACAAGGCCGGCACTTACCTGCAAGGCGTGAGCGCCAACCGCACTGCCGTTCTGGATGCTGCCCGGTTGCTGGCGGATCCCCGGCTGGCGATCGACGCCGGCCGACAATAAAAAATAAATGGAGGACAGATGAATTTTCTTTCGAATTACAGTACCCGCGCCAAGCTCTTGCTTGGTTTTGGCTTGATGATCGTGCTGCTGCTGGCGGTGAGCGCGACGGCTTACCGTAATGCCGAACAGTTGAAGCAATCCCAGGAAGTCTTGTTCCAGGAAGATCTGTCGGTTGCATTCAATTTGATGGCACTGCGTAACGCAATCAATCGTGAGCGCGTGGTGCTGCTGTCGCTGGCGTTGACCGAGCAATCCGGGCAAACCAGTTTGCTGCAACAGCTTGAGCGGGAAAGAACGCAGGTGCTGGAGATCCTGAAAAAACTGGAAAAGCACAGGGACACGGATGCCGCGTTTGCTTCGAAGCTGGACAGAATCCAGGCCCTGCGACAGGAGTTCGTCACCGTCCGGGATCGCGACGTCATGCCAGCCTTAAATAACGGCAAGCGCAACGAGGCCAGTGCCGCCATCATCGGCCCCTTGCAAACCCGGTTCCAGGCGCTCAGGGAGATTGCCGACGAAGCAGGCGAACAACAATTTGCCGAGGCTGAAAAGCGCATGCTGGCATCGGAAGCGGTCGTCAGCGACGCGCAAAAGGCATTGATCTTGGCGAACCTGATCGCGATTGCCCTCGGCTTGGGGCTGGTATTCTGGCTCGACCGCATCATCGCCAGGCCGCTGAAGGAAGTGACAGGAATGGCGCAACAGATCGCGACCGGCAATCTCAATGTCAGCATTCCAGCGGCAAACGGCAATGACGAAGTCGGCCAGCTGCTGCGGGCATTAGATGCCATGGTGGCGTCGTGGCGGCAGATGATAAGGGAGACGAATGCCGGCATCGCCACGCTGAGCGCGGCGGCAAGCGAAATCCTGGCCGGCACCACGCAGGTCGCCAGCGGCGTGTCCGAAACTGCCGCGGCCGTCAGCGAAACCACAGCGACCGTCGAGGAAGTCAAGCAAACCGCGCTGCTGGCCAGCCAGAAGGCGCGCACGGTATCGGATATGGCGCAGCGGGCCGCGCACACCGTGGAAACCGGGCGCAAGTCGATCGAGGGCGGCGTCGAGGGAATGGAAACCGTCCAGGAGCAGATGGAGTCGATCGCCGAGACCATCGTCAAGCTCAGCGACCGCAGCCAGGCCATCGCGGAAATCGTCGCGACGGTGGGCGGCCTGGCGGACCAGTCCAATCTGCTGGCAGTCAATGCGGCGATCGAAGCCGCCAAGGCGGGAGAACAGGGCAAGGGCTTCGCCGTCGTGGCGCAGGAGATCAGGGACCTGGCTGAGCAGTCCAGGCAGGCGACCCGGCAGGTTCGGCAAATTCTCGGCGAGATCCAGAAGGCGATCAGCGCCGCGGTCATGACGACCGAGCAGGGCGCCCGAGCAGTCGCCAGCGGCGTCGAGCAGGCTGCCGAAGCCGGCAATGCATTCAAGAGCCTCTCCGAAGGAATCGCCGATGCCGCGCAGGCGGCGGCGCAAATCGCTGCGACCAGCCAGCAGCAACTGGCCGGCATGGACCAGGTGGCGATGGCTATGGAAAACATCAAGCAGGTGAGCGTGGAGAACGCGGCCGGTTCCAGGCAGTCCGAAGCCTCGGCGCAAAATCTGCACGAGCTGGGACAAAAGCTCAAGGAAGTGAGCGAGCGCTTCAAGCTCTAATCGATGCCATGGCGGATCATAACAAGGAGTTCCTGCAAAAGCTGCTCGTCACGTTTCGTGTCGAGGCGCAGGAGCATGTGCAAGATACCGTCGCCAGCCTGGTCTTGCTGGAACAGGCTGGACCGGACGCGCGCAAGGGCCTTGTCGAACGCATACTGAAAAGGCTGCACACGCTGAAAGGGGCGGCACGGGCGGTCACCCTGACGGAACTGGAAATGCTTTGCCATACGATGGAAAGCGTATTTTCGGAGCTGCACAAGTCGCCGCAGGCGCTGCTGCCGGAGCAATTCGATCTTGCCCACCAGGCCGGCACTATGATGCAGGCGTTGGTCGAGAACCCTTCCGGCCGGGTACGCAACCAGGCTGCCAGCCTTGCGGCGCGGCTGGAACAGTTGGCCGAGCTTTTGGCGCAACCCGCACACGATACTCTTGAGGCGACGGCTACGCCAACGGCGTTCACGCCGCCGGAGGAAATCGGGCAAGCGGTCGAAGCGCGGGAGCCGTCCAGTTCTGAAATGATCCGCGTGCAGAGCAAGTACCTGGATGTCATCCGCTATCAGGCCGAAGCACTGTTATCGGTGGAGCTCAACCTGCAGCATCACCTCAATGATTTGCTGTCACTGGTCGACGACATCGCCATGCAACGAGAAGAGACCAGGATCGCAGAGGCGCCTTCCGGCGCCGCCATGCGCGCGCGGCGTTCCGGCACACGGATGCGGCCGCACGATGCACAGGTTCGTGGCGCGGATGCCGAGCAGTTCAACAGTCAGCTGGAGTTGCGCTGCCGGCGCCTGGCGGAATCCATGGGCAGAACCCGGCGCAATTTCTCGGTGATGCGTTCGAAGCTCATGGATGCCACCCTGGAGGTTGCGCTGGTGCCGTTCTCGCTGGTGCTGCAGCAACTGCCGGGATTGGTTCGCAACCTTGCCCGCAGCCAGGACAAGGAAGCCGTGCTGGCCATCGAGGGAGACGGCGTGCAAATAGACCGACGCATCCTGGACACGGTGCGCGAAGCGCTGATCCATCTCGTCACCAATGCGGTCGACCACGGGATAGAAACGACTGAACAAAGGCAAGCCAAGGGTAAGCCGCCTGCCGGCGTGGTGCGCGTCAGTATTGCCCAGCTTGGTGGCAACCGGGTATCGGTACTGGTCCGGGACGATGGCGCAGGCATCGATATCGGCCAGGTGGCCGCGGCGGCCGCGCAGGCGCAGCACCTGGATGCCGCCCAGATCGCCGCTTTCGGCAACCAGCAGAAGTTGAACCTGGTGCTGCTGGCAGGGGTATCGACCAATGCCAACGTCACACAAACCTCCGGGCGTGGCGTCGGGCTGGCGATCGTTGCCGAACGGGTCGCGGCGGTGGGCGGCGAACTGTCGATCGAGAATGCACCGGGCGCCGGCTGCGCATTCAAGCTGGTGTTGCCGATGCGGCTCGCGACGTTACGGGGATTGGTGCTGCGCATCAGTGGCATGCAATACGTGCTGCCTCTCACTGGGCTGGAAAGCGTGCGTGCGCTCAGGGACGGCGATATCCAGACAGTGGAAGGCCGCGAGACATTGCTGGCCGGCGGGCGCGTCGTGCCGGCCGTGCGATTGGGAAGCTTGTTGGGACTGGCCCGGCGCGGCAATACCGGCATGGCGGAGGAAAGCGTCGCCGTCATCGTGCGCATGGCAGACACTGTGCTGGCCTTGCTGGCCGATGAAATCCTGGCTGAACAGGAAGTGCTGCCCAAGAGCCTGGGCAAGCAGCTGCGGCGCGTTCGCTATATTTCGGGCGCAACCATGCTGGGGGATGGCAGCCTGGTGGCGATACTCGGGCTGGACGATATCGTCAAATATGGATTGAGTCATGCGGGTGCGACGCTCCAGGCTGACAGCGTCGGTGCCGACGAGGGGCGCATGAAGCGCGTGCTGGTGGCGGAAGATTCCATCACATCGCGCCTGCTCTTGAAGCATATCCTCGAAAGCGCGGGCTACCAGGTCGACACTGCGGTCGACGGGCTGGATGCCTTATCGAAATTGCGGCATGAAGATTTTTCCCTGCTCGTCAGCGATATCGAAATGCCGCGCATGGATGGCCTGGCATTGACCGAACGGTTGCGTGCCGACCCGAAGACGGAGAACTTGCCGATCGTGCTGGTGACTTCGCTGCAGTCGCCCGCTGAAAAGGAAAGAGGCTTGCACGCCGGCGCCGATGCCTACGTCGTCAAAGGCGCGTTCGACCAGGATGGCTTGCTGTCGACGATAAGGCGGCTGATATGACGGAAAAGAACGGAAGGACGCGGGTGCTGGTGGTCGACGACTCTGCTTCGGTGCGCGAACTGCTCGTGCACATACTCGCCGCCGATCCGGCAATCGACATTGTCGGCTGTGCCGCGGATGGAGAAGAAGCGCTCAGGATGGTGCAGGAAAAACGGCCGGACGTGATCACCATGGACTTGCATATGCCGAACCTCGACGGCATTGAGGCGACGCGCCTGATCATGCAGGCTTGTCCGACGCCTGTCGTCATCGTCAGCGGCAGCGCCAGCCGCGCTGACGTGGACGCCAGCTTCCGTGCCATCGAGGCCGGCGCCCTGGTGGTCGTGCAGCGCCCGTCCGGCGCGGACCAGCCGGCGCATCAGGCATCGGCAAGCGCGCTGCTGCGCGCAGTCAAGTCGATGGCTGAGGTAAAAGTGGTGCGTCGCTGGCCCAAGGAGCGGCTGCGCAACAAGGCGGCAGCGGATTTGCAGGAAGCTTGCGCGTCATCGGCGGTGTCGAGAAGGCTGGCGCTCATCGGCGCTTCCACCGGCGGCCCGGCGGTCATACGGGAAATCCTTGCCGAAATTCCCGCCGGATGCGCCATGCCCATCGTGATCGTGCAGCACATGTCTTCCGGCTTCGTTGAAGGATTCGCGCAGTGGCTCTCTTCTGCCAGCAAGTTTCCCGTCTCGATTGCAAAGCATGGCGACATGCTGGCGGATGGCCTCGCCTATCTTGCCCCCGACGGTTTTCAGATGGGGATTACCCGGGACTTGCGCATTTCGCTGGTTCGCGCGGCGCCGGAACATGGCATGTGCCCGTCGGTTTCCTACCTTTTTCGTTCCGTAAAAAAGGAACTCTGTCGCAATACGGCCGCGGTCCTGCTGACCGGGATGGGCAAGGATGGTGCCGTGGAACTGCGGCGCCTGAAGGATGACGGCGCCGTGACGATCGTGCAGGACCGCAGCTCCGCCGCGGTCTATGGCATGCCCGGCGAAGCGATCAGACAGGATGCCGCGCAAATGATCCTCGCGCCGGCAGAAATCGGAAAGGTGCTGCGCATGTTTGCACAGAACATGACGGCGCGACTGCCTCTGGCTGGACAGGAAGGAAAATAAATGAACAACAATATCAATCAACCCAACCTCATTCCAGAAATTTTGATCGTCGAAGATAGCGAGACGCAGGCCAACCAGCTCGCGCATCTCCTGTCGCACAACGGCTATCGCGTCCGCGTGGCGAAAGATGGCGCCGCAGGCCTGATCCAGGCGAGGCAGACAAAGCCGACCTTGATCATCAGCGACATCGCCATGCCGCATATGGATGGTTTCGAGATGTGCCGCGAGCTGAAGAAAGACGAGGATCTTCAGGATGTGCCGGTCATTCTCCTGACTGCCTTGAGCAGCCTGTACGACGTGATCAAGGGGCTGGATTGCGGCGCTGATAATTTCATTCGCAAGCCTTTTGAAGAGAAAAACCTGCTGAGCCGGATCCGCTTCATTCTTGCCAATCACGAATTGCGCAGCAGCGAGCGGGTGCAGCTCGGAATGAAGATCAGCCTGGGCGGGCAAACCCATTTCGTGACGGCGGAACGGCAGCAGATTTTCGACCTTCTCATCTCGACTTACGAAGAAGCGATACAGATGACGGAAGAATTGCGAGCGCAGCAGCGGCAGATCGCGCGCTCGTACCAGTCCATCGAAGGGCTGTACCAGATCGCGGCAACGCTCAACCCGGCGATCACGGAACAGGAAGTCGCCGAAAAGGCGCTGGAGCGCGCGCTGGATCTTCCGGGCGTGACGGGCGGATGCATCAGGTTGTTCGATGCCGATGATAGGTTTCGCACGGTGGCGGCGCATGGCCTTGATTTTCAGGCATCCTTGTCTGCAGCCTGCTCAGGTTGCATTTGCCATGACAAGCTTGTCGCCGGCACCTTGCAATCTGCCGAAGTCGTCGAGTGCCCGTTCCTGGCAAAACATCATTCCTCCGACCCCTCGGCAAGGAGCCATGTCAGCGTGCCGCTCACCGTGGGGCAGCGCACGCTCGGCGTGATGAACCTGACCGGCGATCTGAAGTCGATATCTCGCGATGAGGATTTTCAGGTACTCGATACGGTAGGCAACCAGATCGCAGTAGCGCTGGAGCGCGCAAATCTGTATGCCCACATGGAGCACTTGGTTCAGGAACGGACCGAAGCTCTCCAGGCCGAGCGGAACCAGCTCTCCGCCGTGGTGAATACGACGGGGGCGCTGGTGGTTCTGATCGATACGCAAGGGCGCATCGAAGCATTCAACCCGGCCTGCGAGAATGCGCTCGGATGGCGGCGCGACGAAGTACGCGGCCGCTATTTCTTGGACTTGTTCATGAGTCCTGAACGCGTGGAACGCGCTAAGGCCTACTACGAGAAAATGGTGGCAGGGGAATTGCCTCCGGAAGTGCACACCGAATGGCTCGCCCGCGACGGCAGCAAGCGCAATATCCTCTGGTCTCCGACATTTCTGCGCAATCCCGACGGCTCCATCCAGTATTTCCTGGCTACTGGGATCGATGTCAGCGAGTTGCGGCAAGCCGAAGAGAAAGTTCAATACCTTAGCAACTTCGACATGCTGACTGGCTTGCCTAACCGCGTCCTGTTCAAGGCTACGTTAGCGCTGCTGCAGGATATGGCTACCAGCGACAAGTGCATCGGTGGACTGATGATGATCGATTTCCCGCGCCTTCCATTTATACGGGAAAGCCTGGGCGGAAAAGTCGAGCAGGAGTTGCTCCTGCAAATTGCCGGCAGAATCCGGGAGTGGGGTAATGAGCCGAGCCGGAGGTTCGCCCGCCTGGGTGACAGCAGCTTTGCCGCCATGGACGTGGGGCAGAGTGCCGCAGAATTCGCCGGCGTCGCACGGCAACTGCTATCGCAGCTCGATCAGGCTTTCCTAGTCCAGCAGCAGGAACTGCATCTGGAAGCATTTATCGGGATTGCCGTTTATCCCAACGACAGCCAGGATTTCGACACGCTGGTTCAATGCGCGGAAGTCGCCATGCGCCGCGCACACGACAGCAAGACAATGCGGTACGAGTTCTATACGCCCGAATTGAACCGCGGCGCGAATGAACGCTTCAAACTTGAAAGCGATCTGCGTCGCGCCGTGGGCCAGGATGAGCTGGTGCTGCACTACCAGCCGCAGGTCGATCTGCGCACCGGGCGCGTAGTGGGAATGGAAGCGCTGATTCGCTGGCAGCATCCGGAATTCGGATTGATCCCGCCAGGCCGCTTTATCGCCATTGCCGAGGAAACCGGATTGATCGTGCCGATCGGCGCATGGGTGTTGCGGACTGCCTGTGTCCAGATCAGAGAGTGGCAGCGCGCCGGCCAGAGCGAGCTACGTATCGGCATTAACCTCTCTGCCCGCCAGTTCGAGCAGCATGACCTCGCCAGCATGATTGCCGCGGTGCTGGAGGAAACCGGCCTGGAAGCCCGCTTCCTTGACCTTGAACTCACCGAAAGCATGGTCATGAAGGACGTGGAAACCGCGATCGGCATCCTGAACGATTTGAAAACATTGGGCGTTCAGCTTTCCATCGATGATTTCGGCACAGGGTATTCCAGCCTTTCCTATCTCAAGCGCTTTCCCATCGATGTGTTGAAGATCGACCAATCGTTCGTGCGGGGAATTGCGCAGCATTCGAATGATGCGGCCATTTCGGGAGCCATCATCTCAATGGCGCACAGCCTGGGCATCCGGGTGATTGCCGAAGGCGTGGAAACCGAAGAACAGTGCGCCTACCTGTCGCAGAAATTGTGCGAGGAAATCCAGGGTTATCTGTTTTCCGAACCCCTGCCGGCAAGCGAGATTGAAGTCTTGCTAAGAGATGGGAAACAGTTGCCGATGCATCTGTTGCGGCAAAAGCAGCAACCGATGCTGCAGGTCGCTTCCTAGTCAAACGCAAAATTATAAAAAATGGAAAATGCCGTGCGCGTGCCGGTATCGATTTCAAGCGTAAGCTTGCGGGAAATCGTATAGCGCAGCAGCAGGACGCTGCTGGCGCTTTCCAATCCCTGCTCAATGCCGATGTGCAGGCGTGACGAGACTTGCTTGCCGGCTGTGATAATGCGTTGCTGAAGCGTGCCGCTGCTGGTTCCCAAGCTGAGCTGGTCCAGTCCCAGGGCGCTCGCCAATCCTGCCTGCACTCCGGCCGCCGCGCCCTGGCCCAGCAACGCGCCGGCCGCTCCCTGCAAGGCAGCAAGATCGCCGCCTCCTGTCGTGGCGTCGAGGCCGCGGCCCAACACCAGCCAGGAAAGCTTTTCGGCATCGGCCACGGGTGGCTCCGACACCAGCACGATGCGCGGAGAGCGCGCGGTGCCCAGCACGGCGACGCCGGCTTCGACCTGCTGGCCGCGACGCATGGCCAGGATATCCAGGCCAGGGTTGCCGGGGGCGCCATTAAAATAGAGCAGACCTTTTTCGATGCTGAGTTCGCGGCCATAGGCGGCAAACGTGCCGCGCTCGACACGCATGGCGCCTTGTGCCTTGAGCGCCTCGCCGGTGTTGTTCTTGAACTGTACCTGTCCCACCAGCACGGCATTCAAGCCATGGCCGCGCACGGTGACGCCTTCACCCAGGCCGATGACGACGTCCAGTGCAGGCGGTGCGGAAGGCTTGGAGGATTTTTGACCGGCAATCACCACGTCGTCGGAAAGCGATGGCTTGTCAGCCTGACCAAGGTCGAAAAAGCCGGAATCGGCAAAAAAGCCACCGCTGGCTTGCAGGCGTCCTTCGCGATACACCACGTTGCCATTGCCGCTGATGACCAGCTTGCGGTCACTGCGCGTCAATAAGGGATAGCGATCGGACTTGATCGCCAGCTGAGCATCGGGCTGCGTGCCGGCCAGATCGATCGGTCCGCTGACGGCAAGCTGGCCGCCATTGCTGACGAATGCCAGGCTTTGCAGCAGCAGGCGGGTATCCTGGAAGCTGGCATCGAGACTGCCGCCGCGCAAGTCCACGCCCAGGTCGGGCAGCGCCAGGCGCAGGAGCTGTCCCTTGATTTGGCCTGCCAGGCGGGGCGTGCCCACATTGCCAGCCAGTTGCACTTCACCATTCACGCTGCCTTCGGCAATGGCGGTGGGCGCCAGCAGCGGCGCGACCCAGCGCAGCGAGGGCACCGAAATGCGCGCAGTGCCGGAGAGCGCCGATTGCGGCGTGATGCCCATGCGGACGCTGTTGTCCATGGCAACACCGGTATTGATGTCGATGGTGCCGAGGTTGCTGCCGTCGGCATGCAGTTCCAGCTGCAGCTTGCCATTATCGGCATTGGCGCGTGCTTCGAGGCGTTGCAGGCCGAGCGTGACCGGCGCCGCGCCGCGGGTGGAAAGGTCGCCCCGTTCGCGCCGGATCAGGATGCTGCCGCGCGGCGTGCCGGCCAGCGTGACATTCCATTCCCCGCCGAACTGCAGGTCGGTGCGGATGTCCGGCTGCGGTTGCAGGTAGGCGAGGAGCGATGCCAATGGCAACTGTTCAAAGCGCCCGCTGGTTTGCATGCCTTTCTCATCCCGGCTGAACTGCTCGATAGCCAGCAATGCGCCATCCATCGTCATGCGGAATTGCCGCAGGTCGATACGCTGGGGAGAAACATCCAGGGGCGAGGGCGCCGCGAGCTGGGCTTGCAGACGTCCTGTGGCGTTGAATTGCTCGATGCTGCCTTGCCAGCGCATTTTTTGCGCTTGCAGTGCGCCTGCCGCTTGCACTTGCCATTGCTGTCCCGGCTGCGCCAGCTTGGCGGTGATCGTGTGGCGGCCGGTAGTGCCTTGTGTATCGATGTTGATGCTGTCGATGCGGTTGCCCGCCAGCGTCAGCTGTTGCGCCTGTAACTGCAACACAAGAGGCGCGTCGGCGGGGGGGGCGAAGCGCACCGCGGCGTTGAGATCCTGCGCCTGCAGCGCGCCGCTGACGAGCCCTTTGGCAACCGCCTCAAGCTCCACGCGGCTCACGATCAATGAAGCCTTGCGGTCCAGTTGTACTTCACCCTTGCCTTGCGAACTTTCCAGTTGCGTCATGCCGGGCAGGCGCAGGCTCGCGGCTTGCCATTGCGCGATGATGAGCGGACGGATGAAGCTGCCGCGCGCATTGCCGCTGACTTGAAGCGAACCGGCAAATTCCGGCCCAATCTGGTCGAGCTTGGGCGCCTCCAGCGTATAGCGCAAGTCGCCGCGATCGGCCTCCAGGCGTCCCGCGACATCGAGCCGGTTGGCGCCGGCGACAAGCATCAATTTGGGAATGTCGAGGCTGTCGGCGCGAAGACTGGCGCGGCCTTCTCCCTTCAGCGGCTGGCCCGCCAGACGGCTGTCGGCGATGGCGAAGTCGAGATCGGCGCTTGGCTGGGGCGACAGCGCGCCGCGCAGCGAGAATTTGCCATTCAGGTAGAGGTCGGGCAGCTTGGCAAACTGGCCAAGGTCTTGCAAATGGAAACGCGTGACGTTGCCATCGGCGGCGAACTCCCGCTTGCCATTCAATTGCAGCTTGCCGCTGGCGCGCAATTCGCCATCGCCAAGCTTGAGGCTGGCGCGCTCCAGAGCCAGCGCTTCGTTCGCCAGCATTGCTTGCGCCGACAGGGCGAGGCGGCGGCGTTGCAGAGGTTCGACCATGTCGAGATTGAATTCCTGGCGGCCAGATTCATGGCGGATGCCGGCGCTGCCGGTCAGGTGGGTTTCCAGCATCCGCTCGTCGAGGCGGTGCAAATCGAGCGAAGCAGTCGTTACCGCCAGGTTGAGCGCGCCACGAAACAGCCGCCCGCTGCCTTGCAGTTCGCCAGCCGCTTGCTTCGCCGTGCCCAGCGAAGCGACGATGCTGTCCAGATACAGACCTTCGGCGTCTTGCCGAAAGCGCGTCGATAGCGAGCGCAATGGCAGCCGGCCTGCATCGTACGTGCCCGCTTCTTGATTGGTGATCGTCAGCGTGCCATCGTTGTCGTCGGCAACCAGCGTGCCGTCGATACGGGTTTGCGGCAGCGTCGCCAAGAAAGCGGCGAGATCCAAATTTTGGGCCTGAATCCGGGCATTCTGCAGCGGGGCATCGCCGAAGGGCTGCAAAGTGGCTTGTCCCTTGACGCTGGCGGCGCCGATGGCCAGGTCCACGGCGGCTTGCAACTGCGCGAGGCTGCCGTCCAAGCGGATCTGGCCAGTGCCGGCAATGTCTTGTTCGTTGGCGCGCGCGTCGGCCCGGGCATGAAATTCGCCGCTTAAGGCATAAGGCTTGGCATCCGCAAGCGTGAGCTGGCCCTGCAGGTCGCCGCGCAAGCCATCCGGCGTTGCCTTGCCGGCGGCATCGCTGCTGGCGGCAGCCATGCTTGACGCTGCCAGCTTGTCCAGGGTGAAGCGGTAGCGGTTTTTATCGTAATCCATGCGCATCGAAAAGCCGCCCAGCTCGATGACATTGAGCGCCCCCCAGTTGAGCGTGCCGCGATCGACTTGCAGGCGCTCGACCGTCAGCTTCAGCGGCAGCGAAAGGTCGGCAGGCATCGACGCTGGTTCGGACGGCTGGCCGATGCGCTGGCGCAGCAGGATAGTGCCGACGCGCAGACTGGTGACATGCAGGTGCCCCTGAAAAAGCGCCTGCGGCCGCCAGTCCAGGCGAACATCCTGCAGTTCGGTATCCATGCCGGTGCCCTGGAGGCGCAACTGCCTGGCTTGCAACGGGCCGATCAGCCGGCCTGCAATGCCTTGTGCCTGCAACTTGCCGCCGGTGATTGAGGCTGCCACGCTCAGCACCGTGCGCGCGCCGCCGGTCGTGCCGCCCAGCCAGCCCAATAGCGCCAGCAAGGCAAGTATGACGATTGCCGAGATGAGCCAGGCGCGGCTGCGGCGCGGTGGCATGGTAACTTCAGAAGACATAGCCGACGGAAAAATGCAGTTGAGGTTGGCCGGTCGCGTGACCGTAGGCCAGGTCGACGTTGACCGGCCCGATCGGGCTGCGCCAGCGTGCGCCGATGCCGGTGCCATGGCGGAACTTGAAGTCACGCCAGCTGTCGGCGGCATTGCCGGCGTCATGGAAGAGGGCCGCGCCCCATTGCGGCGTGATCCGGTACACGATTTCCGCGCTCAGCACGGCGACGACCCGGCCACCGACAATCGCGCCACCCTGTTCCACGCCCAGGGTGTTATAGCCGTAACCGCGCACCGTCTGACCACCCCCGGTGCGGAACAGCAGGTCGCTCGGCACCTCGCGGCGATCGGCAAAAAACACTTGCCCTGTCTCGCCGCGCAGCACGGCTTGCCAGTTGCGATCGATTGGCCGCAGCCAGTTGGCGCGGGCCGCCACCCGCACGATATTGGCTTCGTTGATAAGGCCTTTCGGCCCGGCGCCGAATTCGATGCCCGCGACATAGCCGCGGCGCGGATTGATCAGGTTATCGAGCCGCCGTTGCGTATAGCTATAGCCGGCCATCAGGGCTTGCCGGAAATTGACGGTGGCATCCGGCAGGTGCTGCCTGTCGGCGTAATAGAAGATGCCGTAATTCCGCTCATCGATCTGGCTGACCGTGCTCATGCGCGCGCCAGCGCGGATTTTGTCGTTGATCTCGTTGGCGATGTTGGTGCGTTCGATGCGCGTGTTGAAGTTGGGGACCCAACCGTCTTTACGGACCGGCAGGTAAACGGACGTGTCCAGCAAGCCGGTTTCGCGGTTGATTTCCAATTGCGACTGCAGGCGCCAGCCGCGCTGCAGGAAATTGCGGTCCAGCCATTTGGCCTGCGCGCCGGCGCCGGTGTCGGTGGAAAACCCAAGGCCGAGGGCAAGCTGCTTGCGCGGGTTTTCCGCCACGTTCAGTTTGACCGGCACCTGCTGCGGATGCGCCGGATCGACATCGATGCTGGGGAAAACCGAGTTGAAATAGCCGGTATCGTTGAGGCGCGACTGCAGCTCGTTGAGCTTTTCCTGCGAATACCGGTCGCCCGGACGGATCGGATTGAGGCTGTCGATCATGTCGCGCGAATAACGCTGCAAGCCTTCGACCTGCAACTCGCCGAACGTGAATGCCGGGCCGGAATCGACGTCGATGCTAAGCTGGGCGCGCCGGCGCTCGGGCTCGATGCGCGCTTGGCTAGCCGTAATCGAGGCAGCCGGATAATCTCGCACAAGCAAGCCCCTGAGCAGGGTATTCTTGGCATCGTTCCATGCTGCCTGGGTAAATCGTTCTCCCTGCTTGAGTCCCCACTGCCGCCGCAAGCGCTCGATCCGCTGCGGGAATTCCTGGACGACCGGGCCGTGGAAGCGGATCTCGACCGTGTCGATGGTCGTCGGCTCACCCAACTCGATATGAAACCGCGCCACCGGTTCGCCATCTTCCGTTGTCATGTTTTCAGTGATGACCGGCGAAAAGTAGCCTTCGGTCGCCAGCAATTCACGGATTTGTTGCGGCGTGATGCTGGCCAGGCGGCGCCATTCATCCTCGTTCATGTCCGCATCGTCCTGATGGCGGCGGATATCGAGATGGCGCTCGAGCAGTTCGTCAAAGTTGCCCGCGCCGCTGAGCCTGACGGTATAGGCATGAGCCGGCCCCGCCAGCGACAGCAGCAAGCCCAAAGCGCACAGCATGCGGCGCAGCAGGAGATGCGGCTGATGGCAAGACACCGTGGAAGTCCTCGTTGTATAAGCGTGTGGTTGCAGAGTGAATGAGCAGCGAAAATGCCACGGGAGTAGTTGACAAGTAGGCATTGTAAATTACTTTGCCAGCTTGGCATTGCGCTTGGGTAAGCCGACAGAGGGCGCGCCTGGGTATAAAAAAACCGCTGCCGGAGGGCAGCGGTCAAAACTCCAGATCTCGGAGAAAGAGAGGAGACGCACACGACATAAGATCGCATGAATGCCATCCCGGAGTATGTGCTTGCGCAGGATGACTGCTCGCCCGGGTTGACGCAGCCAGAATAACCGTCGTTGGTGACAGGCGTATGACGACATAGATCGAGTGATTTGTACGGTTTGGGCGACAAGCATTCTTCGATGTCGCGATGAAGAAGATTTGCGAAAATTCATTACGCTGTCATAAATGACGGTTACGATAGCTTTATCCGTTATACATGCAACCGATATGCTTGATGACGGACCGGTGTGCCGAGCCCGCCAACCCGGGCTGGGCACCCCAGCCACCCCGCCCACCTTGCTCGATAATCCTCGTTCAGTAATCCTTCTTCGGTAATCTTCCCAGCCAGCCAGCCATTCATTCTTTCATCACCTATATATTCAATTTTCCGCGCCGGTAGCCGGCATGGTCTTCAGATTGAACCGTGATTTTTTCTATCTTCAACCGGTCGCTACAAGCGGGCCGAGTCTGGTGTATCCTGATTCGCTCATTGCATTGACCAGGTAGACGGGGGAAGCGCATGTTGGCTGCGGTGGATTTGGGTTCGAACAGCTTTCGATTGCATGTCGGCAGACAGGATGGCGACGCGATCCGCATCGTCAAGAGCGAGCGCGATCCGATCAGGCTCGGCGCCGGACTTGACAGCAATATGTGCCTGACCGAGGAAAAGATGCAGGCCGCGCTGGCATCGCTGGCGCGCTTTCGCACGATTCTGCAGGCCTATCCCCTGGAAGCGGTGCGCGTGGTGGCGACCAATACCATGCGCATCGCGAAGAATGCCGCGACATTCCTGCCTCTGGCGGAAAAGGCGATCGGCTATCCGATCGAAATCATTTCCGGAGAAGAGGAGGGCAGGCTGATCTACATGGGCGTGGCCAGCGTCCTGGGCTCATCCCAAGAGCGGCGGCTGGTGATCGATATCGGCGGCGGCTCCACTGAAATGATTTTGGGCCAGGGCGTTTCCATCGAATTGGTGGAATCCTTCAGCATCGGCACGGTCGGTCACAGTCATACCTATTTCCCGGATGGGTACATTACCGAAGAAGCTTTCGACAAGGCCATTCTGGCGGCGCGCAGTCATTTCGAAAATGATGTGCCGGCATATGTGGCCCGGCAATGGGATGGCGTGTATGGCTCCTCGGGGACCATCCGCGCGATTGCCGATGCGATTGCCAAGAATGCGCTGGGCGACGGCAAGCTGACTTATCAAAACATGGAATTGCTGAAGGCGCGCCTGATCGAATTTGGCCATGTCAGCCGCATCAGTTTGCTGGGCATGAAGCCGGACCGCGCCGCCATCATCATGGGCGGCCTTGCGGTGCTGATGGGGGCGTTGCGCGAGCTTGGCGTCGACAGCATGATGCCGATCGAAGCCGGCCTGCGCATGGGCGTGCTGAGCGACCTGCAATTGCGCGCCACGCGGCGCGACCGCCGCGAACAATCGGTGCAGGATTTTCGCGAGCGCTTTGCCATCAATAGCGAGCGCGCCGACCGGGTCGCGCAGATCGCGTCCACTCTCTACGCGCAACTGAAACCCGCATCGAATGCCTATGAGCGCCAGTTATATTGGGGCGGGCAGTTGCATGAGCTGGGCATGGCGGTGTCGCACAGCGGTTATCACAAGCATGGCGCCTACATGATCGAGAACGCCGACTTGCCGGGCTTTACCTCGGGCGAACAGCGCCTGCTCAGCAAGCTCGTGCTGGGCCAGAAAGGCAACCTGCGCAAGCTCAATGGCGTGCTGGCCGATCCGGATTTCAGCAAGGCGGTACTGGCGCTACGCCTGGCGGTCATGCTCATGCATTCGCGCATCGATGTGCTGGCGGACGAGCTGCGTGTCCGTATGAAAAATAAGATCGAGCTGGAAATCAAGTCCGAGTGGATCCGTCGCCACGCCACGCTGGCTTACTGGATCGAAAAAGAACAGGAGTGGTGGTCGCAGGTCGGCGTGGAATTCCTGATGCGGGACTGAGCAATTCCTGGCGTGCCGCGCTTGAATTCCATCGCCATGAAAGCGTTGATGGAGCGTCTCCCTCATAATGTAACAACGCCTGGCCATGTGTTACTCGGAGCGAGACTTCGTCCCAGTCTATTTCATGACCAGTTCCGGAGAGACGACAGCTTTCAGGATGGTGTCGATGTCGCCGCCATCCCGCTCGCGCCGGGCAAGCCACCAGACGTTGGCTTTGCGGACTGTCCAATCCTGGACAGTTCCAGTCAGGATCAGCGCGGCAGCCTGACCCAGCGTAGGCTGATGTCCCACCAGAAGAACAGGCTCTTTGGCATCGGGCCAGTTGGCTGCCGCCAGTAGCGCCTGGGGCGTCGCATCTGGCGCGATCTCGGAGCAAATCTTGAACTTGCGCTCCAGCGCCTGCGCAGTCTGCACCGTGCGTACCGTCGGACTGACCAGGATGCGGCAGCGGCTGGGCTGGTTACGCTCCAGCCAGCGCGCCATTTTCTGCGCCTGACGGATGCCCTTGGCAGTCAGGACGCGGCCTTCGTCGGGTTCGCCTGCTTCAGCTTCCGCATGCCGCCAGAGTAGAATTTCCATGATTATTTGGAGAGCGGTGTACCCAGGGTCTGCATCAGTAATTGTTGTGCACCGCACGCCTTTTGCTTGCCGCGCGGCTTCTTATGATGATAGCGGCCATCGGCATCGAGTTCCCAGGCATTCACATTATCCTTGAGATAAGGATTCAAGCCTTCGTTGATCACGCGTTTCTTGAGCGTCTTGTCCAGCACCGGGAAAGCCACTTCGATGCGGCGGAACAGATTGCGGCTCATCCAGTCGGCGCTGGATAAATACACATCGTGGGCCAGGTTGTTGCGGAAGTAAAAAATCCGGCTATGTTCCAGAAACCGCCCGACAATCGAGCGCACCCGAATGTTTTCCGACAGGCCCGCAACGCCAGGCCGCAAGGCGCAGGCGCCACGCACGATCAGGTCGATCTTCACGCCGGCGGAAGAGGCCGCATACAGTGCCCGAATGACCGATTCATCCAGCAGCGCATTCATCTTGGCGATGATGCGTCCAGGCTTACCTTCCCTGGCAATTGCGGCTTCATTCTGGATGGCGCGGATCAATTCCTTTTGCAGCGTGAACGGCGCCAGCCACAAGTGGTTAAGCTTCTTGGGCTTGGCGAGGCTGGTCAGGTGCAAAAACACTTCATTGACGTCGCGCGTCAGTTCGGGCCTTGCGGTCAAGAGCCCGAAGTCGGTGTAAAACTTGGTGGTGGTCGGATGATAATTGCCGGTGCCGAGATGGGCGTAGTAGCGCAGGCCGTTTTCTTCGCGGCGCAATACCAGCGCCAGCTTGGCATGGGTTTTCAAACCCACCACGCCGTAGACCACTTGCGCGCCGACCCGCTCCAGCCTTTCTGCCCAGTTGATGTTGGCCGCCTCGTCGAAGCGCGCCATCAATTCCACCACCACGGTCACTTCCTTGCCGCGATGGGCAGCGGCGATCAGCGCTTCCATCAAGTCCGAATTCATGCCGGTGCGGTAAATGGTCTGCTTGATCGCCAAGACATTCGGATCGCCGGCGGCGCTGCGGATGAAATCGACCACCGGCTGGAATGACTGGAAAGGATGATGCAGCAGCACATCCTGCTTGTGCAGAATCGAGAAGATGCTGCCATCGGACAGCCGCGCCGGGAAAGACGGATGAAATGGCGAAAAGCGCAGCGTCGGCTCGCTGATGTGATCCGCCATTTCGATCAGCCGCACCATGTTGACCGGACCATCGACGTGATACAAACGCCGTGCCGGGATGGCGAATTGCTCCAGCAGGAAATGCGACAAGTGTTCCGGACAGTTTTTTGCGACTTCCAGGCGCACGGCAAAACCGAAGGGGCGCGTCTGCAACTCGCTCTGCAAGGCTTCGCGCAGGTTCTTGACTTCCTCGTCATCCACCCACAGGTCGCTATTGCGGGTGACGCGGAATTGCGAATACCCGAGCACTTCGCGCCCGGAGAAAAGATCGGCGATATGGGCGTGGATCACCGACGAGAGCAGGCAGAACACCATGCCGCCATCGGACAGCTCGGGCGGCAGCTTGATGACGCGCGGCAGAACCCGTGGCGCCTTGAGGATGGCAATGGCGGTGGCGCGGCCGAAGGCATCCTTGCCCGCCAGTTCGACGATGAAGTTCAGGCTCTTGTTGACGACCTGGGGAAAGGGGTGCGCCGGGTCGAGTCCGATCGGCGTCAGGAGCGGCCTGACTTCGCGCTCGAAATACGATCTGACCCAGGCGCGCTGCGCGTCATTGCGATCCTCGTGCCGCAGCAGGCGAATGCCATGCGACGCCAGTTGCGGCAGAATTTCCTGGTTCAGCACGGCATACTGGCGCTCGACCAGTGCATGGGATTCGTCGGCGATGCGTTCCATCGGCTCCGCAGCCGGCAAGATGTTCGGCGTGCCATCGCGCTGGTTCTGCGCCAGCAGGCTGGCGATGCGCACTTCGAAGAATTCATCCAGGTTGCTGCTGACGATGCACAGGTAGCGCAGGCGTTCGAGCAGAGGTATGGCCGGATCCTCCGCCTGCGCCAGCACGCGGCGGTTGAATGCGAGTTGGGATAGTTCGCGATTCAGGAATATGTCCGTGCTGCCGGTCGCCGCGCTGGATTTGCTGGCTGATTTGTTGGCGCCGCGCGTGCGGTTCGATGAAGTTGACATGATGGCTGAATCGCTCTGGCTGGATATCAGGTTGACGCTGATAAGTGTTATTGATTTTATGTTTCAGTAATCTGTGAACTTCAGCACTCCGCTCCTAGATGCACTTTAGCCAAACACACTGGCAAACACCGTGCCGCTTATTACTTAATTCTGAAGCAATGCACGGTGGTATGGCTTTTCATATTGTAAATTCACTATATTACATTTTGATGACTTCGGTACAGATACCGATGTGGCAATGTAACGTCAGTTTAATCTTGAGGACAATGTAATAGAGGCGTCATATTTAGTGATTACAGTGCACGCAGTACTTTAACAATGGCAAGGAGTCATAATGCGTTTGCACAAATTCGTCCCCTCCCTGGTTCTGGCTGCCGGTGTCGCCCTGAGCGGCGTTGCCCAAGCCGCCGACATCACCGGCGCCGGCGCGACCTTCCCGTATCCGATCTATTCCAAGTGGGCCGAAGCCTATAAGCAGGCCAGCGGCAATGGCATGAATTACCAGTCCATCGGTTCCGGCGGCGGCATCAAGCAAATCAAGGCCAAGACCGTCGACTTCGGTGCTTCCGACATGCCTCTGAAAGCCGAAGAGCTGGATAAGGAAGGATTGATGCAATTCCCCGCCATCATGGGCGGCGTGGTGCCAGTGGTGAATTTGGATGGCATTGCTCCGGGCCAGTTGAAGCTCTCCAGTGCTGCCATTGCCGGCATTTACCTGGGCAAGGTCACCAAGTGGAATGCTCCGGAAATCGTTGCCGACAACCCGGGCATAAAACTACCGGGTGAAGAGATCACAGTGGTGCACCGCGCCGATGGGTCTGGCACTACTTTCCAGTTCACCGATTACCTCTCCAAGGTCAATGCCGACTTCAAGGCGACGGTGGGTTCCGGCACGGCCGTGAAGTGGCCGACCGGCATGGGCGGCAAGGGCAATGAAGGCGTCGCCGCCAATGTCCAGCGCATCAAGAATTCAATCGGTTATGTGGAATACGCCTATGCCAAGAAAAACAAGATGGCCCATACCCAGATGAAAAACCGTGATGGCCAGTGGGTGCAGCCGGATGACGAGACTTTCAAAGCTGCCGCTGCCGGCGCGCAATGGGACAAGGCACCCGGATTTGGCGTGGTCTTGACCGACCAGGCAGGCAAGCAAAGCTGGCCGATCACCAGTGCCTCCTTCATCATCATGCACAAGGTGCAGGCAGATGCGGCCAAGGGCAAGGAAGTGCTGAAATTCTTTGACTGGGCATTCAAGAATGGCGGCGCCATGGCAGCGGACCTGGACTATGTGGCCATGCCGCCGGCGGTGGTCAAGCTGATCCAGGACGCCTGGAAAGCCCAGCTCAAGGATGCCGCCGGCAAGGCCGTGTGGTAAATCGCTGCAACATGAGGTAAGCCGCTGCTCGAATTGATGCGGCATCAAGGCTGGCACTTCGGTGAAGCGCGGCGCGATAAATGCGCCGGATTTGATGAGATAAATCCCTTGCGCCGCACTTTCACTGAATAAAACAGAATTATTCCACACAAAATCAGGCGAAATCCGACACGAAATAAACGTCAGCCGCCTTTTTCGCTTCGAACTTCACCTCACCACTGCACGTCGACGCCGCAAATGCCTGGGAGAGTTTATAGGCCAGCGGACCATCATCGAACCGATAGCCGACTTGGCAGCTGTACAGAGTCGCAAAGCCAGACCACGGCATAATCACTTTCCCGAGGGCGCGGTCGTTGCCGCAGATGTTTTCGAAGTAGAACTGCTCCTTCGACAGGCGCTCAGCCAGCTCCTCTACAGAGACTGAGTGGGCGTTCTTAAGAATCCCATCCCAACGCTCCCGGCAAGCCACAAAATAACCGACGATATCGGCGTTCCCCTTGGTCAACTCTTCAATAATGCTTCGCATAATGGCCTCATTTTTATTGTTCAAAACAGACCGCCAAGCGCTTCAGGCTCCCAATTGAGGATAACCAGCTCCTTGCTGGTCGACGCCTCGCCATGGTTATTGGCCACCGCATACTTGATATCGAGGCCAAACATGTGAAAGCCGTCAAAGGCTTGCCGGATGTCCGGGTGGTCGTTAATGCTGACCATCACCTTGCCTTTGCATTTTCGCATGATCTCAGCCATTTCCAGGTACTGCTCAAAGCCGAAATCGACGCCATAGCCTTCCGTCTGCCAGTACGGCGGATCAAGGTAAAAGAACGTATGAGCGCGGTCGTAGCGCTTCATACAGTCCTGCCACGGCAAGTTCTCGACATAGGTGCCACCCATTCTCAGGTGTGCCGCGCTCAGGCTCTCCTCGATGCGACATAGATTGATGGCTGGGCCGGTGGTGGCCGTGCCGAAGGTCTGACCAGCCACCTTGCCGCCAAAGGCGTGCTGCTGCAGGTAAAAGAATCGGGCGGCGCGCTGGATGTCAGTCAGGATTTCCGGCCTGGTGACTTGTTGCCACTTGAAGATCTGCCGGCTGCTGATCGCCCACTTGAACTGCCTGACGAATTCCTCCAGGTGGTGCTGAACGACCCGGTACAGGTTCACCAGGTCGCCATTGATATCGTTGATGACCTCGGTTTCCGCCGGCACCGGCCGCAGGAAATACAGCGCGGCGCCACCGCAAAACACCTCCACGTAGCATTCATGGGGTGGAAATAAGGGGATCAGCTTGTCAGCGAGGCGGCGCTTTCCGCCCATCCAGGGGATGATCGGGCTTGGATTGTCCATGTATTGCTCCATTCACAGACGCTCCAGGGCGCTCATTTTCGAGGCTCTCGGCCTTCAAATGATTCATTGTGCCGCAGCGTGGGCACTTGATTTGGAGGCGCTGGTACTCCCCAGCGCCGAGCTTCTTGTTGCAATTACCGCAGCGAATTTCCTGCATGAAAGTATCTCCGTGCTAAACTTCGCCCGCCTCCGATCGGGGTGGCAGGGCCTTGGCGGAGCATGCAGTTACGGCTGCGTGCCGAGCGGCTGGTCCGATGTTGGCGCATCGGGCCGGTCGCCCTGTCTTTTTTTTAAAACCCTTTAGGCTTGGCAACGGCGCGCGTGAGCGCCATGAAGCCTTGCTGCAAATGCGTCTTGGCGATGCCGATCCAGCGGCCGGACTCCAGGGCGGTATCGAACTCTTCCCGATCACCCATCACTGCCGGCCGGGCGCTTTCCACCATCTTGACCTTGTCGACCAATAGCCGCGTCTTTTCGCCGTGCTCCTTGATTTCATTCATCAGGTCGATGTCTTCCTGAGACAGTTCACGGTAGCCGGCAATTTTTCTGTGCTGGTTATCCACGTATCATTCCTTTGCAAAGCTAGAGGTTAATAAAGTGAACCTTTAAGGTCTTACATGCTGGCCGCGCGGATCAAACGGATCCAGCAGAACATGGGCCAGCCAGTTGGTAAGTTGAAGTCGCCAGCCAGCAGTCGGAATGGCTTTCTTCGTCCCAAACTTGTACCGCTCCAGGCGCGACGTCAGCAGCGCTTCACGAGGCAGGTCCAAAAACATGACCGTGCCCCAGATGACATTCAAAAGGAAGTCACAGAGCAGACCGAAGTACAGCAGTGGCGTGGCGATGAACACGGCGACAGCCGGCAAAGTGCCGTTATCGCGGGCACGTTGCAAATTCATGATCGCCAAGTACTGTACCCAGGCGAAGGAGGCATCGAGGAGAAACAGTGCCGGCAGCAGCAAGGCCAGCATCATCCAGGAGATCGCGCCAAAGCACGCGCAGAGGATAAAGATCAGCGCAATCATCCCAACACCTCCCGGAAAGCGGTTTGTACGGCAGTCGGCGCATTTGCGGCAATACGCTTGTATTCCGCCATGATGGCCAACTTCATTTCTTGATAGGTTTGCGCAGCCAGAAATGCTGGCAACTCGGTAACAGCAAGCGCCGCCTGGCGCGCTTCGCTCACAGCCACCACGGTCGGCTCATCACTGGCGAAAAGTGCATCGAATCCAATCCCCGCCAAGGCATCAAGGATAGGCTTGCGCTGAGTCCGGATATCGGCCAACGCGCGCGCGCGGACTTCTTGCAAACTTTCAGCTGGCGGATCGACCAAAACAGGATAGCCGCTCTCATTTGCCTCGATGCGCTTGCCTTGCGACTGCCCTGCCATAAGCTCACTATGGTATTCGTTAGTGATTTCGACGGCGTCAGCAGGAATTTTGCTGTCCTGATTTGGCACCTCGATCATCGGCGCGTCAGGATTTGGCACCATATATCGATCCAATGTCTCACCAGTCTCAGGATCAGTGTCTATCTGCTCGATTTCTTTCGGCTCAAATGCCGGATCGACGATCTTGATAATGCGCGCGCCATGAATGGACTCGTTATAAAAGCCGTTTGTTGATTTTGAGTAGAACGTCATATCCCGCCCTTTTTAATAACCAATTGCATAAAACGCCACTGCTTCAGCGACGCGAGTGCCTGTTGTCGTGCTCCACATTTCAAATCCGAAGTTAGAAGAGGACACGCCGAACAAAGTGGCTGATCGCGCCGAACCAGTCGCAATTGGCGCAACGAGAACTTGTAGCGCCGCGTTCGGGAAAGCGAGTGGGTACGTCATCGTTTGCGCCCCCGAAGCTGAGGCCGTACCGTTCCCCCATTGAATAATTAGTCCGCTTGGCAACCGCTGCCACCCGCTTGCAATGGCGTTGACGTTAAACCCGCCCGTTCTATACGACAGCCCAGAACCGCCAATGACTAGGTAAAGCGTTCCAGCAGACACCAGTTCAAGCGTTTCATTATTTCCGAGAATAAATGTATTACTGTCCTGCGTGGGCGTGCCGATAGTGCCGCCACCTGCAACGGACAGCGTCAACTTAAAATTTGTTGGGTTATAAATTATAAAAGTCGACCCTGTCGCGACATCGCTTGCCGCCGGTAGCGTTATTGCCCCGTTAGCGGCTGTCCCGTAGCGGAGAACTTTACCGACGTGCGAAGCGTTCAAGGTTGCGCCAGGAGCGACAATTTCAACACTCCGCTTCGTGCCAGAAGCCCGCTGTAGGGCCTCCATAGTTGCCACCTTCGTGCTAACGTCAAATTGCGCAGGGGTCGGAGCAGTCGGCGAAACAGTGAATGCGGCATTATTCAAACGCGCATATGTCTGGTTCAAGGCTGTCACGAACTGGTCATAGTCCCCATCCGATAGAACAAGCCCGGCCTGCTCGATGGTCCGAACAATCGCTTCCTGGATATGGTTAAAGAACAGCGCCGACAAATAAGTCGGATCGGATACCCCAGGCACAGCAGCCTTGAAGCCATCCTTACCTGCGCCAAAAAGATCAACCGCCCGGTTGGCGGTGGCAATTCGTTTCATGGTTAAGCTCCCACATAGTTAAAAAGCACGATCCCCTCAGCTGGCTGCAGCTTGGTGATCAGACACTCAAGCGGTCCCTGCTTGTAAAAATCCACCGGCTCCTCGCATGAGGACTCAGCACTAAATTGCGTGTGGATGTCGGTTTGTCCAGGAACATTCATCTGCCAGGCGAACCGCCAGGATTCATCCCTGAAAGCACCCTCGCAGCTCATTTCGCAATTGGTTGGCTTGAACTTCGTGATCGTCACATTCGGGTAGCCGAGAGCGGCAGCGAGCCTGATGAAATACGACTTCGAGATCCCACCTGTCTCTGCCACCTTTGCAGCAAGCCGATTTCGGCGATCTGCCAGTGTTTCGACGGCGCCGCGACATTCATCTGGCAAGCCATATACCCGCTCCCAGTCCGGCAAAAGCATGCTGGTGGTACGCGGATCGATCTCCAGCAAGATCGCTTCAACCAACAGCTGGAAACCATCAAGCTGGTTACCTACGCCCTCCACATCGGCAGTGAGTGCCGCTCCGGACTTGTCATAGGCTTCGGAAGGCAGTAGCAACTTAAGAAGGTCAGCGTGGCGGCTCATTTCAGATTCCAATCGTGACGGCGCCAAGCGCAGCCCTTTCAATATGATCGGCGTCGACCAGAGTGGCCACATTTGCAGCAGGGGCCGTTACGTTGTAGTCAGCGACCCCCACGACTTCGCCGATGATGGTTTGGATGCGGCTGCGGATGGCGGTGTCGCCAGGTTTCAATGTGGCGAAATACGCTTGCAGCGCCTTTTGAATGGCTGTTGTAACGGTGTCCAGATCCGCTCCTGGGGCGAGCGCAATAACGGCCGTTACAGCCACCATGACATCCTGCGGCGAAAGGATCATGGTGTCGCCATGCGGCGGAGCCTTTTCCTCGATGTGAGCCAATACATCTGCCCGCAATTGCGCAGTCGCCGGTACACCGTTCGAAAGAACAGCGACATCTACGGTCCCGAGGCCTCGCCTTTTGGGATAGACGTAAGCCTCAGTGACGCCGGGGACTTCCTTGGCCCAGCTCACGTAATCGAATTTGTTGCCACCAGCTGGCGGCTGGCGCAGGCGGTCGAGCAAGCGCGCAAGCAAAGAGGCCATGCTCTCTGCTGCAACGCCGCCACCCATTTCCGTAAAGACGACATTGGCGTCGATACCATCCGGCGCAGCCAGCAACGTCCCTGCAGTCATATTGGCCAGATTACCTGCCGGACCGGCAATCAAAGCCGCTGCGGCAACGGAGACGGAACCATCATCGCCGATCACGCCAGCCACCTTGGTCTGGTATTGAACCCCATTAACCTGGGCGACCGTCCCGATCGGCACGGCGGCGCCAACATTGCCGGTCAATTTCATGGTGCCGGCGGCATTCGTGGCCGGCAGTTGCGTGATGCCACGAGCTGAGGCATGCCGGACAAGGTTTTCCGGGTCAGCCGTATCCGGAAAAAACTGATTTACGCCCCAGGAAGCGTATTGATACAGGCCATGGATCGCACCGGCATCGCCGGTTGCACGGATATAAGTGTCGGAATCCGGAGAAGTATCGACATTCGGATTCAGGTTGACCTGGTCGCGCAGGATAGCTGCGCGGATTTGGTCGAGGGATGGGATGATCAGCGCCATTAAGCCACCTTTACGTAATGGCTGAAAGCCGTGACCTGCTCGCCCTGGTAGACCTGACAGACGAGCTGCAGGCGGCCGTCATGCGCCCACTGCGCATCGACCTCAATGCTGTCAGCACGTTTGTCATCAATCAGGGGTTGCAGGGCTTCCTTCGCCCATTGAATTGCCAGACGCTTGTTGCGCTCAACGTCCTTTGCGCGACGGAGCTTATAGAGCTTGCTGCCCAGCGTCTTGTCTGCCCAATAACTGCCGAGCGGTACAGTAATGCGCAGGTAGATCGCGTTGCTTAAGTCGCGTACGATCTTCCCGCTGTAGTCGCCAGTTAGAGGATTGATTTGTCGGTCCATGCGCGGGATTCTCCTCGCGCGCGCGATGGCCGGTAACTAAAACGTTTTACTATTGCTGCGGCTTGCCGGATAAGCTGCTGCCCGACTGAACGCCAGTGGTGATGTGATTTTGGAGGGAGACGGTGCCGGCAACGATGTCTTTTGCCGCCTTCAGGCCACCAGCCATTTGGCTCGCGTCAGCAGCAGTCGAGGTGACGTTGATGGTGTCAGTCTTGGTATTTTCAGCCACTTCGAGGTTGTGCGACATCTTCACCAGCGGCGTGTCGATATCGACCAGGGTGGTTGCCTTGATCTTGAATGTATCGGTAGTCAACTCGGCGAGTTTCCCATTGCGCAGGATGAGAGAGTTGGCCACGCCGTCATTCTCATTGAAGAGAGCGACCTCGCCGGCCTGTAAGTCCGTTACAAACAACGTTCCATTGCTGCAGGCGACGACGACACCTGCCGCGCTTTTTCCATTCAGTGGAACGACTACGGTCTGCATGCCGTCGATCGGCACGCTACGCAGCCCAGGATGCTGAAAAAATTCAGTGCTGTTGAACTTCTCGCCGGCCACACCATCACCCTGGATGAGGATGACTCGCTTGGCCGCATTGGCACGGATGACCTTGCCGCGCAGCGCCTGGCGCACGCCGGCAAATGCGCGGCCGATCATCGCTTTTACGTCACTCGGCTGCATCGTATTCCCCTGTGTATTGGCCTTTTCTTGTGCCATAGCTTGACCTGCGCTTGGCTTTGACGAAAGGAATATCCAACAGCCACGTGCCATCTGGGATGACACGTAGCTCAGTGTAGTTCGCAACGCGGGATCTGGACCTGATGAAGGTGCGGCCGATCACGAAATAGACTGCATTATCGATGCCATGCGGCTCGGACTGCACATTGATCCGCATTCCTGGAGCCCAAGGTTTGCCGGCGCCGTTCCCTTCGCGGATGCGATGGCCTTCGACCTCAATGGTAAGCGTATCGCGCGACATCCTTCCATCGGCGATTAGCTTTTGCGCACGATGGTTTGCCAGCTGGGCATTCTCACAATTGCCGTCGATGACCACGCGCGGACGATAAACCGGAACGGTGGCATCCGTTGCGACACCCTTGATGTTATGGTTGCCAACCTCTCCTTCAGCTGAAGCCTGGCCGAGAATAGTGACCTCGGAATAGGACTTGCGCAGGGACCGGCGGCGGCGAATCCCGAGCGCATTATTGCCGGCGCCGTCAAAGCGCAGGATAACGTTGGCCACTGGCGCTGTGGTGTAATCCGGCTGGCCGATCACCAGCACGCCGTCCGGAGTAAACCAGGGCCACACCAGGTTGGCCTCGCAGGCGCTCTGCAGCCATTCCCAGATGTTCTGGCCTGGTTCGGTTTGCACCTTCTGCCTGGGCGCGGCCGGCTTGGCGTCATAACGTACAGTCTTGATGCCGACCATTGCCACGGCGCGTTTGATGATTTGATCCAGGGTGGCCTGCTGCATCGTCAACAACGGTGCCGAACAGTCGACCAGGAGCGAAGCGTGATCGCGTCCCCACAGCTCCAAGGTCCGGTTTTCCTTGCTCACATCCTCATCGATATCGTCAATTCTGCCGTCCAGGATCAGATCGTTGTCGAGCATGATCTTGATCGGCGCGCCTTCCTGAATAAAAGAAGGCATGGTTTCCGGCTTGCCGTCTTCATTTCTGTAAGAGGCTGTGACATGCCAGTCGTCCGCCGGCGTCAAGAGATCGCTGTCCAGGCGGTAGCTATCCCACTGATCATGGTAGGTGCCGCCGACCAATACCCGTACGACGTCGCTCATTTCGAATAGGCCCTCAGGACGGTACCGTTCGCCACGAAGTTTGGATTTCGCACTTGCGGGTTCAGGCGCAGCAATTCATCGGCACGCTGATACTCGCCGTACCACAGATGGGCGATCAGTTGCAGATTGCCGGGAGTGCTGACCACACGGTCCTGCAAAGCAGGCTTGGCAAGGATCAGTACTTCGGCCGACTTGGTAATGTTCATGGCCACTGTCTTGAGCGGCTCGGTAATTGGCCTGGAGCGGACAATATCTGGATAGGTTTTCTGCACCAGGGCGATGGCGGCATTGATCGCGGCTCGACCATCTGCAGCGACCTTTTCGATGTCCTGCGGCGAGAGCACCGTATCGCTCAGCGCCGCACTGAAGATCGCAGCGGTACCACTGGCGATCGCCAGAGACTGCTGCACCACCAGGTGGGAAACAACGAACGGCTGGACTTCGTCCGGATTGGTGGTCAGCGGGCCGGTGACCGTGGCGGCCGGCGTGAAAAAAGGCTGCTGCAGGTTGGTCAACGGCGCCTGCCAGACGGTGGCCATGCTGCCTCGCTCAAAGACGGCGCCACTACCGCCCGAGTAGCCAGATCGCAGATCCATCGACGAAAACAATGCTTTGACGCGCGATACCATCCCGCCGGCAATGTCGTCGACGAAGGCAATCGGATTGTCGAGGTAATACAGGCCGGAAGCGATCCAGCCACGAGCCTCCACCAGCTGGTCGACGTAGCCCTGCATGGTGCCGATCGCGCCCAGCAGGTCAGTAGACAGCTTATCGCGCAGCAGCGCGGGAAGATTGAGTGCCGACTTGATATCGACATTAAATCCGGCTCTGGCGGCGTCTAGCGCATCCTGCGCCGCCTGGTCGATCTGCTCAACCTGCTGGACCGGCAAGCTTCGGCTGAACAATGGCGCATTGATCGCCACTTCCAGAAATTCCAGCGTCACCTGCGTGTAGTCGGGATGCTGCCCGTCATGCGGCACGTACCCGCGCAAGAACTGCGCATTCTTTTCCCCGAAAATCGGATGCACGAGCGGTCCGGTACCGACTTCATCCAGCGCCTTCAGGAACTCCTCCAGGCGATTTTCGTAGTCATCCCCATAAAACACCGCTGTCATCGAGATACGACGCGGCCTGCGACCCATATCGTCGACGCTGGCGCCATCGACGTAGGGATACTCATAGACCACCACAGCGCGCTCGATATCGTCGCCAGTGGATACCACTTCAAATGGAATGTCTCGGAACGAGGCGTCGAGGAGCGTATTTTCCCATGCCATGCTTTACCTCACTGACGGCTAGCGGTGCGGCCGTTGATTTGATTGACCGTCTCGGCAACAGCCCGACCATCGATATTCACCTGCACTGGCCGGTTGGCGACCGCCTCCAAACGAGACAGGATGGCATCGCGGTCTTGCTTCATCTGCGCGATCTGTTTTTCCAGCTTGCTGATCGCATCCTTGTCCTGGTAACCACCGCTTTTCTGCAGATTGAGCCTTGATTCCAGGCGCTGGATTTCCAGGTTCAAGCCATCCGCCCGGCGCTTCTGGCCGGTATCAGATGAAAAGTACTTATTTGCAGCGTAAGCAACTGCCAATGGCGCCGCTACGGCAACAGCTCCGACAGCAGCAGAAGCAACGGTTCCTCCTGCAGCGCCGGCAGCGGTACCGGTTGCCGCACCGGTGCCGCGACCAGGAAGGCTTGCCAGGCGCTCAGACGCCTTCATGCCACCGCCCAGGGAAGCCGGCCAATTCGTGACCATCACAGGCATTCCACCCTTGGCACCGCTGGCAATCGTGCTCAGCGCATTCCCAGCGCCACCGCCGCCACCAGTGAGACGCTTCCACAGCAGACGACCGGCGATCGCCGCAGCAGCACCGCCCGCGATTGCTGTTTTGGGATTTTCAGCAGCCCAGCCTTCCAGGCCGGCCAGCTTGCTGACCACATCCGTCGAGCTGTCCGACAGCTGGCCACGTTCCTTGGTGATCTGGAGCTGCTTGAACTTCGCATAGTTGCTGCGCATGATTTCGGCCTTGTCGCGGCCGACCATATCGTCCATGGCGGCGCGATCGCCTTCGGCCATGGCCTTCTTGATTTGATCCTGGTATGACATCAGCTGCTTCCAGAATTTTTTCGTGTACATCTCGCGAAAGCCAGCCTGATCGAGCTTGAAGGGGTTATCCAAACCAGCAGATTTCATTGCTGCTGCCAGATCCATGATGCCTTGCACACCGCCATCGCCATAGAACTTCCCGTTCGGCATGAACTTCTTCACATCGATGCCGAACTTGGCCAGGCCCTTCACCTGCTGGCGGCTGGTGATGTGACCAATACCATGCTCCATGAAGGTGGCCACCTCGGAAGGCTGGGTTGCCGGCGCAAGCTTCATCAGGATCTGGGTCATCGCTCCGGTGAAGTTCAGCCCTTTCATACCGCCGATGCCGACGCTGGCCACGCTGTTGAGGTATTTCGGCGCTTCCATGGCCATCGGAGCAGCCTCATACCGTCCGCTCTTGGCGTGGTACAGCAGCATGTTGTGGGCATCTTTGATTTGCTCCGGGCTCAACTTCATCTTGTCCTGCAGGTCGAAGTCCAGGTTGGCAATCTGTGCCACGGTAGAACGGAAAACGGCAGCTGAGCGGGCGGCTTCGTCGATTGAAGGTTTGATTCGGTCAAACTTCAAGCCTGCAGCGGAAAATGCCTTCATGCCTTCCATGATTTCAGTCGGCATGGCCAGCGCATCGTTCGCAGTGTCAAGCGCGTGGCGGCGCATTTCAGCGGCCTGCGCTGTCGTCATTTCGGCGGTTTGCTTCATTTCCAGAAGCGTTTTCTCGAATTCCAGATTGCGATCGAGCGCTTCCTTCACGATGGAATAGCCGCCTACCGCTGCCGCCATCTTGCTGATCGCGGAAAAGCCGTTCAATTGCTGGTAGAGGCGCTGGAAGCCGCCAGTCATCTGGCGAACCGCGCTATTCGTATTGTTGGCGAATGCGCGGACGTGGGAGCCGGCGGAATTGAGGACGGTTTGCAGCTGGCTGCCGTTGGCGGTCAGGCGCAGCTGCAGGTTGAGATTTTTATCCAATGGTGTACCCTGTTGGTATGACCTACCTGATTATCGTGATCATCCTGGCCATGGCAGCACCGAAGGCTATCTTGTGCGTCGGTTACGTCCTCGCAGCCGGCGTTTGGCTAATTGCGGCGGCGGGTCGCTTAATCGCCGCGATGCTATTCGGACTTGCTGGTCTTCTTGCTCGCCGCCGTCAGACCCCTCGCTGACTGCCATTCCTAAGACGAAGAGCCACTGTCCTTCTGTAAGCTCGACAGCTGGCTTGCCAAAGTAGCAGTAAGCCTTCTCAGCAAATCGCCACTTAAATCGTTCAAGCGCGTTGTCTCGGGATTTTTTTTTACCTCCTCGATCAGCGCGTCAAATTCTTCATCGGACAAGGTGCGGTAGGACGGCGAGAATTTCTTCTCATGCTCCAAGTACTTCTCGATGATCCGATCTTTGTCGTGACGTGCCAGCGTGCTGCGCGCCTCGTCTGCGGTCGGGAAGACCGGTTGTTTGTTTGCCGGGTCGACTGCAGCGCGGGCAATCAGCTGAATCGTCTTTTCCGCCTCGAACACCTCCGAGTTAGATAGACTCAATTCGGTGTTGTGCTCTGCAAGCAGCGCGTCGGCAGCAAGGCCGGCTTCCTGATAATCCTGCTCGACCAGGATGCGCAGGCCGAGCTTCACGCCGTTCACCTCGACGGTGCCCAGCGCATCACGGCCTGCCTTGAGCTTAGCCAGGAGGTCAGTCATCAGACCACTTCCTTATCGAGCGCATGCATCTTGATCGAACGCACTGCCGAATCACCCACGTTGTAGGACGACCCGACTTCCTCAGTGGTGCAGCCGATGTAGATTTCACGCTTGCCGCCGGTACCGCAGGCCGGATAGCAGACGATCGTCGCGCCTTTCATGTTGTCCCAGTCCGGCTCCGAGCCGTCGAGCGGAATATACGCTTCGATATCCAGCGAGACTTCCTTCGAGCCGCAGCTGGTGCCGAGCGCGCGCTTCTTGCTGTTCATCGTGGTGACGATCTTGTGGCCAGTGCGGAGGGTCGGCTTCACAGACCGCACCTCGTACTCGGCACCATTCACCGTCATCACGATGGTGCCGCAATATTCCTTGTTACTGATACCCATGTTGATTCCTCTTAGGTTGGGAAAAAATTACAGCAGCAGGTCGAAGCGCTCTGCCAGGATATGCAGCCCGTTGACGACGTCGACCGGGATGCGCTCATTGATGCGGTTCGGATCTTGCGTATCACGCTCGATGATGTACTGCGGCAGGTTGTCCGTGACCGCCTCGATGATTTCCAGCTCTTCCAGCTGACGCATCAAGACGATGCCGGTATCCCGCATGTCATCCATCAGGCGGCTGCTGATCTTGGCGCGGGCATAGCGGCGGGCGCGATCCTCTACAAAGACCTTGGCCACGTACATCATCGTGCGCGGCGTGGTGATATCCAGTAGCGCGATGTCCGGCACGCCGGCCGGGTTCAGCGTGTAGGTAGTGATGGCGCGAACGATCTGCACGCGCTCGCCTGGGCCAACGGTCAAAGGCGTCACGCCGTTGTAAAGCGCGCTTTCCTGTTCGGTGCGCGACGGCCGATCAGCCACGTCCGGCACTGCGACGCCCTTGACCTCGACATCGTTGAACGGCAGCGCCGGATCTTCGGTGGCGGCGATAGTTGAAGCGTATGCTGCCGCCAGTTCCATCCGGCAGGTCTTGGTGTTGCGGCACCATACGTTATTGATCCAGCCATGATTCAGGGATGCCGAGAACGTGGTGGCATTCGCCAGGGAGCCATTGGATGCGGTAAAGCCCAACGCCCAGCGCTTCTCGGCATAGTTGCCGACATTGTCCAGATGATTGCGCAGCGCAGTCATATTGCTGGTGTCGGTATAGGCCGTGATCAGCTGCGTATGACCACCCAGGAAAGCTGCAGTCAGGGCAGGCGTAATGTCCGGATCAATTGTCCCAGCCACCAGGGCGCCGACCGTGGCCGTCAAGCCCGGAACAGCACCGGAAGTCGAAACCTTGAATTCGTTGGCGACGAGCCCCTTGTTTTTGGCCGCAAGCGTAACGACACCAGCAACATTGCTTGCAGTGAATGGCAGCTCAGGCTTGGCGGCGATCGCGGCCACAATTGCAGCGGCCACGGTGGTCGGCGTATCAGTTGACGAGACGCCGATTTGAATCGTGTCGTCATTCAGATTCACACTGAATGCGCCTGCGGAAGTCGGCGTGCCGGTAATGGTCAGCGGCCAAGTGGCAGCGGAAGATCCCACGGCATCGCTCAACGCGACGACAGAAATATTGGCATATGGGTTAGCCTTGAGCATCTTCATGACCATGCGATGCACCTGCGATCCGTAGCCAAAGGACTCGGCAGCTTCCACATCGGAGAACACGTTGGTCAGCACCAGCGGGTCAACAGTGCCGGCCGCAAGCTTCTGTGCGATGACCAGGTTCGTTTGGCGATTGCCAGGAAGGTTGCGCACTGCCATGCGCGTATTGAATTCGAGATAGACGCCTGGCTTGCGGATGCTCGAAGGGATTTTTTCAAATTGAATGTTCGGAGATGACATGCTGTTCTGCCTTTCGCTTTATGTAAGCCTGTTTTTTCTGGCGGTTTACGATGTCGCCTTGCCGGATGCTTTTGCGGCCTTGACGGCTGCAGCGGCAATTGCCTTTGCCTGCTCTTCGGCTGCTGCGACGGCTTCGGCTTCGGCTTTCGTGCGGGCGGCGTCATATTCCGCCCACTCTTTCGCAGTCACCTCGATCAAATCGCCTTCAGCGACGGCCTTACGGTAGTAGTGCACGTCCGGCACCAGGACCGGCTCGCCGTCGGTGATGTACTTTCGCGGATTGCCCTCGTAGGGCACCTTCAAATCAGGTGCGGCTTTAACTGGAAAATTTTTCATACGGTGTCCTTTACCAAGAATTCACCGCAGGATCGTGCGGCGCGCGATGGTCAGTAATGAAGCCATTGAGGACTTCATTCTGCTTCCCGCGCGCGAGGGGGATAACTAAAGCGTTTTAGTATTTAAGGACGAGGACGAGCGCAAGCACCAGGGCGTCCTGGTGCTTCGGCTGAAATGGACTCAATTAGGGTTGAGCGTGGACGGTTTCTGCAGTCAGATCAGGGTTGTCATCACCAGGCTTGACGTAGAACTCCTGGCCAGTCTTGAGCCAGTCATCTTCAGTAACATTGGCGCACTCTGGCAGCGCCGCTTCCCAGCCGAACTCGCACTCGAATTCGACTACCAGAATACTCTCGGCATTGTGGCCGTCCGACTTCCTGGCGACGAACAAGGTCTTGATGTCAGTGCACATCAGCGGCAGATGCATCGGCATTCCCAGGCGCTGGTTTTCCAGGAGCGCGACCATGTCTTCCGCGATCTGATAGCTGCCCGGCTCGTGCATGTCGCCGTGCCTGGTTGCGCGCTCATTGCGCGGGTTGCGTGCGGCAATGTACAACGCCAGCTTGACTTCCATGATGCGGCCGCGTTCGCCGGTCCGCTTGCGGATCTTCGATCCCACAAAGGAAACGAAGACAGCAGGAAACTGGAAGGTCGACTGCACGCTCTCGTCGATCTGCCCGCCGTAGGTATCAACTGTGCGGAGTCTGTATTGCCACAGGTTCGCGGCCTGAGCGGCCTTGATGCGGCTGACGATCGCGTCTTCCAGCTGGCCGATCATTTCAGACTGCCCATGAAGTCAGACATTCTGCCAGGCGTAAAGATGCGATCAGCGCCCTCGGAATAAGCCTCGCCGGCCGTCAAATTGCCAGGCTGCAGACCTTGGCCACCGTCGCCGCCGTCAGCGGCATTCAGTTCGCATAGCACGATCTTGCCGCTGATGATTTTCTCCAGCTTGGAGTCGGCTTCCTTGTAGCGATCACGCACTTCTTCCGTGACGGTCACGCCGCTCGAACCGGTCAGGCGGTAGCGGGCGATATCCAGGCACAGCTGCTTGAGAAAGGTCGCCACCGATGGTGAAGTGATCACCAACGGCAGCGAGCAACGCTGTCCGGCGGAGAAATCAATCTGCTCGGAAGCTTTGCTCAGGGCGTTCTCGACCCGTGCCTGGTTGATCTCGCCAACGCCGTCGAGGTCGGCGATCGCCAGCATCTCGCGCTGGCCGAATTCATCGATCATGTCCTGGACGGTTGCGTAAGGCATGGTAGGCACTCAGTAGGGTTGAGAACGGAAACTGGAAAATGCCATAGCCCTTGCGGGTGCCCGACATTTTTAGCCTTCCCCGCGCGTTCGGCATTCGCGCGGCATATCACGTGGAGGTTTTAGTTACTTTTTGGCGGCGGGTTTCTTGTCGCCGTCAATCACATCCGGCTCGCGCAGCGCGCCAATCTTGACCAGCTTGCCGCCTTCCTCTTCGGGCAAAGTGATTGTCGTTCCTTCCTGGACAGTGATGCGCTGAGGCTCTTTATCCTTGCTCTCTGCCGGAATAACTCGCTTTATCGGAGTGACCACAATGTACGTTTTTTCTGCCATGACGGCTCCTTAGATATCGGTTGCTTGAAAACTTGCTGCCCCAACGGAGGCCCCGCAATCGGGGCCTCCGGTCAACGGCTCGCTCTCAGGTGTATTTTGATCAGAACACGTTCTGGAACAGGAAGCCGGCGCCAGAGCCTGCAATCACAGGGGTGCGCTCATGCTTGACGCCGTATACCCACGATTCGCGGTTTTCGTCGCGGTACGGGGTCTTGACGTTCGGATGGCCTGCCAAGGTATAGGTGTAGCCATAGGACGGCGTCTTTTGCGAACGGAAGTTCTTCGGCACATAGGCCAGCACGCAGTCATTGCCCCACACGTCGAGGAAGTCGCCGCCCAGGCTGGCAACATAGACTGCATTGCCTTCCACGACCGTTTCAACCTGGAAGTACTCGGCCAGCATGGCTGCTGTAACTGACTTGCTACCGGTGTACTTGAAATGATCCTTGATTTCCTGATGCTGCCCCAGCTTGGAAATGCCCATCGGCGGCAGGATCATCACGTTCGGCAGCTTGCCGGTCTTGGCGCGGATCGCAGCCTTGGCATCATCTACGTCAGCCTTCGGCGTGCCGGTCGACGCGCTCCACAGGGAGGTGCCAGACAGAGCCGCCTTGTTCGACGAGCCATAGTTGGAAGCATTGCGGGCCACCGAGGCGCGCTGCCATTCCAGCTTCAGCGACATCGAGTCGAACACCAGGCCGACCGATTCCTTGGCCAGATCGATACCGGGAACCACTTTCGCATCGCGGCCGGTCTCGTCCGGCACCAGGGCTTCCAACGCATGGTTTTCGCAAGCGAAGGGTTTGCCCAAGTAGCCGAAGTCGATACGAGCAGTGGCGCCGCCAGGAGCGCGCTGGGTGTCGTACAGCACGAAGCCTTCCTTGCCGAACTCGATGACCTGGCCACCGGCAGCTTGCACCGGCACTTCCGGGAACAGAAGGTTGCCGACATATTCATTGTTGGAGTAACCACGTACAAAGGTGGTCAGGATCGGGTCAATGACCCGCGCTTGAGAGCCGTTCATCATGGGAGGATTCTCCTATTCTCTAAAAGTAAAGTAATGAGCTTCAGGACCGGTTAGACGGTCGGCGTCAGCAACACCTGGACGTATTCGCCGGCACCGCCAGCAGACTGACCTGGCACCACCTTGCCCAGGCAGGCATCGACGGTTCCACCCACGATTGCCCGACCTTGCGCGTCAGCGATCACGTACTTGGTACCGGCCGGGATCGCGCCGCCCGATTCGATCGCCACTGCACCGACCACATCCACTGGCACAGCCTCGCCAGTGGCGCCGGGCGCAGCAGTAACGCCGTAGATGTCGGTGGCGGCGTGGGCGCCGGCTGCGGTCACCGCACGATTCGCCACCAGGGCGCCAGCGGCGATGACCTTCAGGGTCAACAGCGAAATACCTTGTTTGCTCATTGCTTTCTCCTATTGGATTCAGAAAAGGGTTGATGCCCGGTTAGGTGTTCTGGACCGCTTGGACGGCGTCCATGAATTCCGTTCCCGGATGCTCTTTCATGTAGGTCTGTGCCTTGGCGTACAGCTCCATGCCGGCCTGGTCAACTTCGGCACCAGGAGGCGCCGCAAAGTCTGCGGTGCCAGTGTTCTGATCGCCGGACGGAGTGAGGCGACCAAATTCCACCAGCTTCGGCTGGGAAGACAGGAATGCCTGGAACAGTTCTGCGCCGGTCTTGCCGTGGTTGGCGTCGCCTTCAGCGAAGTCGGCCACCTTGTTGGTTTCATCCAGCTGCACCAGGATCTCGACAACGGAATCCTTTTGCGCAGGCAGCAGCTTGCCGGCGTTGCACAGACCTTCGGCAAATTCGACAAAGCCGGCTTTCTTGAGCTTGGCTTCGGCTGCAGCAACGCGAGCAGCACGAGCATCCAGCTCGGCCTGTTGCGCGGCGAGAGCAGATTCACGTTCAGCGATTTGGGTGGCGTTCAATTCATCCTCCTGGTTTAAGTTGGGGCTGGAAAATCCCGGATTGGCCGCGCTTTCCGCCAGCTCCTCGCGGACGGCACTCTCGGTAAGAAAATCGAGGTCGTAATTGGAAATGACTTCCTCGGCTGCTTCTGCGCCTTCCTTACTGGTGATCCAGTCGCGCAGCCGGCGGAACATACGCACCACCAGGCGGTCTTCGTAGGCGAAGTTGGCAACGCCTTCATCCTCGGCGGCGAACTCCACCGACTTCAATCCTTTGACGGCAGGCGGCTGGCCACCCAGGAAGCCGACATGGCGCAGGTAATACTTACCGGGAGTCGGGTTGCCTGGCGCGTCCGGCATGTAGATCGATGCGGAGACCTTCGGATAAAGCTTGGCGTTGACCGCCTCGGCAAATTCCGGCACCACGTCCGCAGACTCGGCACACAGAATGCCAGCGTCATTGATAAACAGGCCACCGGCACGGCCGTATCGCGGCGAGGTCAACTTGGGATGACCGACGACATACGGCGCGTCGGCGAATTCCGGGTTGTAGGTCTCAGCAATCTGGCGCACATCGGCTGGCGTGAACGTGTACTTCTGGCCGTTCATCGCCACGTAAGTACCCGGCTTGAAAATCTCGATTGGCTTCATGTCGGTGGGCTTGGTGGTTTCCATGCCCGAAGTATCTGCCTCGCGCGGAAGGCGGATAACTAAAACGTTTTAGTATTTGAAGCCAGTAGCCAGCCGACCGATCACGCAGGGAAATTCAGGGGGGGGATTTTTGGCTTTCACCGAGAATTCGGGAAAATGACAGGAAGCAATTGCATGCTGCCCGGTTTAGCTTTGTTTATAAACGCGCTAGGGGGCGTTTTCTGGAGAGGTATGCGCCTTCGTAAGTGGATGGGCCTTTAAAAGGCCTTAAAAGGCGATTTTACGATCTTGGGATTTCGTCGGGGACTTCGTCACCGAACTTCGATCTCACAATTGCGCGCGTTATCGCAATCAGCCGGCTTGATCCCATGCCACGAAAGACAGCGGCATCGCCTCCAGGCAGGTCAATCCAAAATTCAGCGGCATATCCATGTGGTGGGAGTCGACGTATCTCGATGTCGTATTTGTCCATGAGTGCTCCACCGAGCTTCCAATCTGTAGACGGCGAGTATTCAGCACCGTCGCTCCAACCTGGATATTCGAACGGCGGCCGGATATAACCGTCAATCACCTTAACACCATCACCATAAACGGCCACGGCGGTGTAGTAGTCGAGCATGAAGTCAGTTAAGTCGGATGTTTTCATGTTCAGAATATTAACCTGAGTTCGTGTCAAAACAGATTCTGCTGCCGTTTGGCGCGCTCGATGCGCATCACGTGCGCGATCACCTGGCGCACGCGCATTTCGGTCAGCTCATACTTGCGCGCCAGCTGGTGGTAATTGTCGCCAGTGAATTCCTCGAACATCTGGCGGTCGCGCACTGACAGCTCATAACCCAGGCCACGCGGAATATAGGTAGCCACGCCGCCGATATTCTTGCGCACATGCTCGGCAACACCGAGCGCCACCTCTGCAGCGATCGGATGCTCCAGCTTGAGCAGCGGATGATCCATCAGGCGCGAGTGGATCTCGCGGGCGATATCGGCGAGAACTTCCGGATATTCCTCGTCGAGGATCAAAGTGCTAGACATGGTTTTCCTCCTTGTGTTGCTTCATTACTTCGGTCAGGCACTCCCACGCTGCTTGCATGGGATCGAAGGTAAGCCTGTTGTACGCTTTCCATACAGCATTGGTGACCTTGGCCCGGTCCTGGTCGGACATCGGAACGGTCTGCGCCTCCTGGGCCAGCTGCTTGACGATATCGGGCAGGGAGCGCATCGCCCACTTCTTCAGCGATTCGATCAAGGCCAACGCCTGCTTGCCGTTGACCCACTGCAGCGCTTCCACGCCAGTGATCCGCTTGACGTATGCAGCCAGTGCCTCCTCGGCCGGGTTCTGCACCACGCCGATCTGATGCAGGAAAATCCACAGTGCACGGATCTTCTTGCTTTCGGCATCCTGGGCCAACTGGGGCGACGGCGCAGCCTTGGACCGCACCTTGAAGCCACGCGCCTTCAGATGGTCCAACACCTTCTTGCGGCCAGTGAAGTCCAGATCCTTGGATGACTTCACGCGCGCGATCGACCACAGCATCGCGCGGTAGGTTTCGTCATCCAGCTGCAGCTCCCGCTTGGCGACGTGGATCAGGCGCATTTCGCGGTTACGGATCTGAGAGGCGGTTTCCGGTTTCATGCTTACGATTCCTTTTTACCGGCAAGCAGGCGGCGGGCGAAGCGGATCATATCCCCCGGCGTTACTTCGTACAAAGCGAAGCCTTCACCTTCGATTTCTTTGTGGAAGATGCTCAGAATTTCCTCATCTGTCGGCGTCACCGCCGGCGCTGCCGCGCTGGCGCAGTACTTCTCCCAGCCAGGCGCATCAATCTCAACCAGGGAATGCGCAATTACCCGGCCACCAACCATGTTCAGCCAGATCGTTTTCATGCCTGCAGTGCCTTTCTCTCTTCCATGCCTGATACGCCGCGATTCAACTGCGCTGCTTTGCCGGCCTCATATCCAGCTTCGGCATCAGCATTGCGAATGTTGCGGCCGGTAACACGGTCAGTCACTTCCGACTTGCCTGCGTTCGGAAAGTGCGCTGCCTTGTACAAGGCGATCGCATTTGTGTTCGCTTCGCTTTGCGAGAAGCTGTCAATCAGGCTTGCAACCGCGACTACCCACGCGTAGGCGAAAACGTCGCCGCGCGCTGTCTTGGTCGCCGGCTTGCAGCTTCTAGGCTGGATCTTGATATGCGCTGCTCGTGCAGCTTTGCATTGGCGCAGCAGCACCGTAAAGGCATATTGCGCCACTTCCGGCGCGGCGCCGCATCCGATGAATGAATAGTAAAGCGTAGGTCTCATGAACGTGCGTCGGCGGCATGCAATGACCTCACAACCGAATGCAGCAGCGACACGGCCGGCCAATGCGGCTTCCCAATTGATGATGCGGGAGCTGGTTGCCCTGGCCATTTGTTCGCTGACCTCCATCATTTCGATATCGTCGGCACTGACGCCATGTTCTGCCATCAGCTTTTGCGCCTGGCGTAATGCTGCAGCTGCCTCGTGCTCATTTGCCGACTTTGCCAAGCGCAAGCACTTTTTGATTTTGTTGAGTGCGGTGTTCTTATCCATTGCTCAGTGCCTCGTCACGTAGACCGGCGCCGGCTCCCAGCCAATCAACAGGCCAGTGAACGGCAAGCCGTAGGTTTTTTGGAAGTGCAGTACGAACTTTGCGGCAGAGTTGAAGCCATTGACTCGGGCCAGCATCTCGATCTCGCTTTGCTCCAGCAGCTTGGAGCCCAGCATCACGTGATGCACATCACCAGCGGATGGCTGGATCGTAACTTCCATCGTGTACTGGCACGGCTCCTGGCGCAGCAAGCGCGTTCCTTTGGTGCTCATGCCGGTGTACAGGTGCAGCGTATCGCCAGGAAGCGGATCGCGGCCGTCGCCACGCAAGGCGCGGATGGTGTTTGACACCAGGCCGTCCTCAACCAGGTGGGCCAGCTCCGGCCGGAAATTGATCAGGCAGGTTGCCATCATTCCTCCACCACACCTTTGAGCAGCGCGTCGACGACCTTGTCCACTTCGCTGTCGGCTGGCTTGATGACCACCTTGTCGCTGTCATCGGTGATTCGCACGCCCAGCTTTCTCAGTTTGTCGCCGGACAATTCAGCCAGCGCATCCTTGATCGGCTTTTCCGTGACCTTGATGAGCAGCTGCAGCGTGGCCGGATCGCTTTCAAACATCTTCTTCAGGCGCTCCAGCGTCGCGGCTTCATCAGCGATCTCGATCACGCCTGGCTGTTTCATGTAGCCGACTTTCACGCCATGCAGAATGCGGGTCTTCGGCTTGTCGAACAGAGCCCGGTTATGCGATACCAGGTCGTGCAGCTCGGTCTGGCGCTCGGCAGCGCGTTCCACAGCGCGACGGAGTGCGCCCAGCTTGCTGCGCTTGATCTGTTCGATTTCCCCATGCAAGGCATTGACTTGCTCGCTGAGGGCATTGCGCGCAATGGAATAGGCCAGAGCAGCGCGTTCGATTTCCTTCAAATTTTCCATGGTTTCCCCTTAGGTGTTGAGATGGAGCTGGCCGAGCAACTCGGGCAGCGTGGTTTTGCGCAAGCGCGCGGCGACTGCCAGCTGGTGCAAGCCATGGGTTTCCAGAAGCTTGCAAGTGGCGTCAACTTCTTCTGCAGTGTTGGCGATGTAGTAGCCGGTCTCAGGCCGGCCGCACACGGCCACGGCGTTCTCGCGCAGCTTCAGCACCAGGGCGCGGATCGTTCGGGCCCCACAGCCCATTTGCTTAGCCAGGGCATCACCGCTGATGGCATTAGCAAGGCCGATATGGTTGCGAGATAGGATGGCGAGTAGTCGGTCGTGTGCAGGCATAGACATCATTTCCCCCTGTTTTTGCTGGTTAATTGCTTGAGCGCTTCACGTGTCGCTTCTGGCATTGGTTGCTTGACGTACGCGGCCACTGACTGCGCCTCGCTTCGCACGGCGATGGTCTGGCCTTCCTGGAAGGTGCGCTGGGCGCGTTGCTCTTCGACTTTCCGCTCGGTTGCCGCTTCCGCACGGTCGGCGGCGCCGACCAGCATTTCGAGCAGATAGCCGTGACTCTTCAGTGGCAGCGTCAGGCGGTCTTTCTTGGCCACGATCTCGTCCAGCGCCCAGGCCCAGCTGTCACGCGGAACAGACCAGATACGGCCACCACGCTCGATACGCTGGGCGCGGATGCTCGGGCTGATTTCCTTTAGGATCTTGGCCACGCGGTCCATGGTCAGTTGGCGCTGCGCAGGGCGAAACAGGCTGAGGTATTGCACCAGGCGCTTGCCGAGTGCCATATCCAAGCCCATCGCCTCCACCAGCGCTTCGCGGGCGCCTTCGTGGGCGATCAATACGTCGAGGGTGAACTCGGCGCCGCAGGCTGGGCAGGTCAAACGCATTCCGGCTCCTTCTTGCTAGTCGCATGGGCGCTTGGAATGGATTTGAAATCCCATGAGCCTGGGCGATACGTAGCCGGGCCGATCCGTGCCAGGCGCAGCGGCCGGAACTTGGGAGCGGTACGGGGCGGCACGATCTCTAGCGGCCGCTCCTGCGGCTTCTCCGGCACCGCCTCCTGGGCGGGATCTGCGGCGGCTTGCGCTGCCGCGACGAGCGCCGGAGTCAGTGCGGGCCCCATCGAATAGAGGTTGACGTTGCTCAGGCCATTGGCGACGGTGCGCTCCTTCTTGATATAGCCAAGGGTCACCGCCTTTCTGACGGCGCTGCTCATCTCATAGATGGAGATGCCGAGCTGCGTGGCCAGGTCGGGGCCGAGGATTTGCTTCTTCTCGATGACGATGCTGATCGCCTTGCCGGAATAGCTGTTGTCGCGGATATCGGGAAATTTGCTAGCCATAGTGATATCTCTGGTTGTTGACTAGGTGCGGTCGCGGCGACCGGAAAAGCAGCCGGCGGATACGGCCGGCACTTCATCGTCCTGGGGCTTCACCACCAGCGAGTCGGCATGCGCCTTGACCACAATGGAAACATCGGCCTCGCTAGAAAGCGCAAAGACAAGGCCGGCAATGGCGATCGCCCACATGGCGCGGTAGGCAAACGTTTCCTCCGGCTCCAGCTTCTCCGGCATGCGACCGTAGCGGTGCAAGTACTCTAGGTCACGCTGGGCGCGAATGCGGGAGACCATCGCGCGCCATGCGGCACGGATACGCTGCAGGCGGCGGCGCAAGCGCCAGTAAGCCATCTCAAAATCGATTTGCGGGAGAGACATGATCTTTTCTCCTATCCTGGGCAGCGGTTAAGCCGCCTCCATAATCAGTTCGCTGTTGATCTTCGGTGCTGCAATCGTGGCCGCGTTGTTCATGGCGCGCGCGATCAGGTTGTTCACCACCAGGGGATAGCAGATCGATACCGCGTCGGATGGCTTGCTGCCGCGTACCGAGCGGGTCAGCTTCATGCGGATCGCATCGAACGCATCCTGGTCGAAGATTTCCTCAACCTTGACGCTGGCGCGCTGCAGCTTGTGCTTGACATAGCCCTCGACGTGGCGGTCCAGCGGGCCGAGCTCGACCACCTCGCAGCGCTGCACCACTTCGCGCACCTCGGGGTTGTGCGCCGACAGCCGGATCTTCAGTTCAGGCTGGCCGATCAGGATCACGCCCAGCAGGCGGGCGAAACCATCCTTCATCTCGCGGAAGCGCTTGAGATGCTTGAGCGTGGCGATCGGCAGGCTGTGCGCCTCCTCGATGATCAGCACGTGGGTGTTGCCGGACTTGTAGGAAGCCTTCAGCAGGTCGTGCAGCTGGCGGAAACGGGCCTCTGGCGTGCGCTTCGGGGTGGCGGAAGGGTCAAGGGTGCGGATGATGGCTTCGGCAACCTGGGACGATTTGAGCGTCTTGCCCTTGATGTCGTTATCCTCCATGGCCAGCACATACGGCTCGATGACGATGACCGGCGCGTTCTCGCGCTTGATGCGCTCGTGCATTTCCTCGCGCAGCGTGGTCTTGCCGCTGCCGGATTCACCGACCACGGCGCAGAAGCCGCCGTTCCTTGCCACATCCCACATGGCCTCGCGGCAGAAGCGGATGTCAGGTGACATGAAAACATCGTCCAGCGACGTGATGTCGTCGGCGAACGGGTTGCGGATCAAGCGGAAATGCTTGCGGGCGGCTGGTGTCAGGGTTTCGTTTTGCAGTAACATGGAGTCCTCCATTGCGTTTGAGTTGATGGGGTTTTGCAGTGACGCCGGGGTCGAGGTGGCAGCCTCCTCCCCGGTTTTTAATTCCGGCATGGCAGCGTCGACTACCTCTGCGTCGACACCCTGATCCAGAAAGAAGGCACGGATACGGCCGCGCAGCTGCTCGGGATTGCGCTTGGGCCACTGGCCCTTCGCAATTAAGAGCGAGATGGTTGCCGTGCTGACCTGGCAGGCTTTGGCAAGATCGGCCTGCGCCTGTCCGATTGTTTTCAGTAGTTTTTTCATCGGGTTTCCTCCTGGGTGTTACGAGACAGCGCGCAAGGTTGGGCGGGTGGTCATCCGCGCCTGCAGGGCGTCGAGTTCTGATTCGGGCACACCGTCCGGATACCACTGCTTGAGCAGGCGGTGTCTTTCCGGGCTCATCTCCAGACCACGGCGCACCAGCTCCATCGCCGCCTTGGTGTGGGTCATTGGCTTTTCTTCCAGGCGCGGCGAAGCGACATCCATGTCGGTGCCTTTGCGCGAGGTATAGGTCGCCACCGTTTCTTCCTTGAGGTAGGACACCGCATCGACATCTTCGAAGGGCCGGGCCTTGGCGCGGCGCTTCGCTTCGGCTTCCTCGATGGTGGAGACGCCGTAGGCTTCCTTGGTGGCTTCCTTGCGCCCGGTATCGGCCGGGGTCGCTGCTGTCGACTTGTATCCTTCGCCGATGATCACGGCTGCTTCGGTGTAGCCATACTCATTGACCTCCAGCGGCTGGCACTCGAAGAAGATTTCTGCGCCGTCCGCGCCTTTTTCGATCACGTTGATGGCTGGGACACTGTAAGGATTGATGCAGACGGTCAGCTTCTCTCCGACCATCACGTTGGGCACATGCGCGACCGAATACTGGCGCGAAGGCTGACCCTTGAGGGCATAGCTGATGCGCAGGTTGCCGTCCACCTTGCGGGTTTCAGGCTTGGTGGAAAGCAGCAGCTGGCAGATTTCGCGGGACGGCGCCACGCGCAGCTGCTCGGCGCGGATGGTTTGCCACAAGCCGTAACGGGTATGGCCGTGCCGGCTATGCTGTTTCGTGCCGTTGAACCATCGCGCCCAGGTGCCTGCCAGTTCGTTCAACTCGTCCAGGCTCTCGATCTGGCGACCGACGCCCAGGCGGCTCTCGAAGTGGCACTCGACCAGGTTCTGCGCACGCTCCACCGAACCGGAGGCACGTGGATTCCCTGGTGCATGTGTGAGGTGCCGCACATTCAAGCGATCCAGCAGATTGTTGAACAGGTGGCTGGTGTTGGCGCTGCCAGCGTCGTCCATCAGGATGAACGGCACGCCATGGATCGGCTCCTGGGCATGCTCTTTCTTTTGGATGCAATGGATGAAGAAATCAGCCAGGTTGAGGCCAGTTTCTGCACCTGCGTAATAGCGCACCTGCACCGCACCGGTCGTGTGGTCGGTGCATGTGTAGCGGATGACGCGGTCGTTCTTGATCTTCTCGAAGTTCTGCGGCTTATTCTTGTAGAACTCCTTGTCGCTCATCACCTGCAGGCCACGCTTCGGCAGGTAAAACAGCACGCACACCGAGGCGTCGATCTGCCAGACGTGATTCGGATGCAGACTGGCCATTTCGACGTGCGGCGCCGGACGGTTAAGCTGGTCCGGGTGCAATCCCCATTCGCGCAGCTTGCGGGTAACGGTCGTGGCAGACAGCTGCGACACTGCGCCAGTGCTCGGATCGATGTTTTCGGCGCGGATCTTCCCATTGGCGCGCAGATCGGCCAGCGCCTGCTCGACGCTGACGATCCGCTTGCCGTTGGCACGCGTGCCGGCCATGAGGTAGGCCGCGATGGTCTGACCTTCTTCCTGGGTAAGGCCGCTTTTGCCCTTGTCGGCGCGCGGCTTGCGCTCGGCCTCGAAGCCCAACTCACCGAGCTTGCGGAACACCGATGCTCTCGACAGTGAGAGGTCGGCAACCGCCCGCTCGATCAGCGCCGCGCGGTCACCGTGTTTAGCGGCTTTGAGCGCAGCGCCCAGGGCGCGCAGGTAGTCTTGGATGGCGAGTTCAGAACGCATGGTGGCGATTTCTTGGATTAGTCGTTGGAGCTGGAAGCTTGGAAGTCTTTCATCCAGGGCGGAGACACCAGAGCTTCCAGGTCGACGTTGATGCGGAATTCCTTCTGCAGGGCGATCAATGCCTGCATGACGGAAGTCAGCGCCTGAGCCTGCAGCACTTCCATTTCTTCAGGCACATCACCGTGGCCGGAGGTTGCTGCCTGCTCCTGGATGTCGACCAGGGCGCGGCGCAGTTCGCTTTGCGCGAGGTTGGCGATGGTTTCGCTGGAGTCGAGCAGCGCGCGCCGGGCCGGCGCCCATTCCCACTCGTCAGCCGGCGTGGCTGTTTTCTTGCGCTCCAGCTCGGTGGTGAGCTGGTCGATTTTCTTGTTCTTGGAGGCCAGCACCTTGTCGGTGGCCTCAGCCGTTTCCCTGGATTCGCGCAGCGCTGCCTTCAATTCACGCACCGACATGCGGTCGATCTCGTCCAGGTTGAGGTTGGCTACCGTGCCGCCCTCAGCCAATTCATTGAGGCTATCGTCATCGAGCGTCATCAGCTCGAACAGCTTGCTCTTGCCCAAAAGCGCAAACGTTTGCGCTTTTGAGGTCAGCGCCGGGTTGGTCAAATACTTCACCGCCGCCTGCATCATCAGTTGCGCGGTGCGGGCCGGAATGCCGAGACGCTCCTCGACGATCTGGATGAATTCGCCGTGCCCCTCGTTTTCCTTCAGGAGGACAAGCCGCTTGCCGGCTTCCAGCATGGCTTCAGCTGACTGCCCCATGTAGAAACGCGCCTCCTGAACGACGCGCTCCTGGTTATAGGGCAGGTCGTATCCCATCAGTTCAGCGACTTTCGCGGCATTGGCGGAGACTTCGACCAGCGCTGTCGCTCCCTGCTGCAGCGCTTCGTTGTCGACTTCGGTCTGCTCGACTGTGGTTTCGTTCTTTTTACGTGCCATTGATTTCTCCTGTTAGTTGTTGCGGGTGTAGCGGTTGCGGATTTCCGAGATCTTGCGTTCGGCGCGATCGATGGAAGCCATCACCTTGACGCCCAGGGCGCCGGCCTTGGCGCCAAGCAGCCAACGGCCGGTTTCCTCTTGCTGGAATGCCCAGCCAGCCGTTTTCAGGTTTTCCATGTCGCGGGTGATGTAAGAGGCAGGAACGCCGATTTCCTTGGCGATCTGCGTGGTAGTCAGGCCGGTGACCACATCCTCCCCGAGCAGCATCACGACCTTGAGCAGGCGCTGCTGCGCATCGTTGGTGTACTTGGCTTCACTCATGCGGCCTCCGGCAGCGCGCTTGGGCAAAGGACAGTCTTGCAGGAGACCACCACGAATTCGGCGCCAGCCCAGCGGCGGTGCGCTTGATCGTGAAGGTTCGCGGCGATGACTTCAGCTTCCAAATCGGTTTCGCACACGATGTTGCGGTAGCACGGTGCATCTTCATTGAGCGCCGCATCTTCAGGCGCCGGGTAAATGACCTGAACGTCACAGAGTTTCATGTGTTGATGTCTCCTAGATGGCATTGCGGATGGAATTGGTGATGACGCCTTCCTTGAGGCCGAGGCGGACGGCGATCTTGTGGCACTGGCCTCGCACACAAGGGCGGGCCGGCTGGGAATTCAAGACCTCGTAGACGAGCTTCGGGTCGAAATGATTGGCGATTGCCCAGGCACGGATGGAGACACCTTTCCTGGCGAACTCTTTTTTCACTTGTTCGCGCGTCTTGACGGGTGATATGCTTGCCATTCTGTGTATTAAGTTGTTTATTTGTGGATATATGCGGACATCATAATCCACTAAATGTGAAGTTGCAAGCAGGCACTCCATGAAAAATGAAAATAAATTTGAAGAAGTGATTTCCAGGGCGAAAATCGCTTTAAAAGTGAACGGCGACAAGGAGTTAGCGGCCTTGCTGGAAATGTCTGCGACTGCCTTTTCTAACCGGAAAAAGAAGGGATCGATCCCTTATGAGAAGTTGACCGAACTTTTGGCTTCACGAAATGTGGATTTTCGGTGGGTGTTCACGGGAAGTGTAGATTCGTCCACGCTGCGTGATGCCACCATGGCGGCGACTGATGTCGCGCTCCGTTATTCGACAGTGGGCCGAGGTCTGATGCAGGAAATGCAGGAAGCCGCGTTTGTGGAAAAGCTGACGGCCGACCAGCTGCTGGATCGCTTCCGCGATCGTCTGCCGGAGACCTTCTCTGTCGACACCGAAGTGGCCCAGGAAAACGCCGAGCATTACCGAATGAGCGACTACCAGCTGGTGCCGCGCACATCGGCGCGGCCATCTGCTGGGCACGGCATGATCGTGGAGAGCGATCAGATCGTCGACTACCTGGCATTCAAGCGTGAATGGCTTTCCCGCGTGCTGGGAATCACGCATGGCGATATCGCCCTGGTCCAGGTGCGTGGCAGCTCAATGGCGACGACTGTCTATGATGGCGACCTGGTGCTGGTCGACATGCGCCAGAATCGCCTGGATGCTTCGGCTATCTATGTGCTCAAGATCGGCGAGGCGCTACTGCTAAAGCGCGTATTGATCAACCTGGACGGCTCAGTCACAATCAAATCCGACAATGAGGAATACGGCAAAAATACGTATTCCGCTGAGCAGCTCAGGGAATTAAATTTACAAATTCTTGGCCGCGTTGTGTGGCCGCGTTTACGCTAAGGGAGGCAATATGAAAAACATCGCAATCGCTTTCATTCTGTGTGCATCACTTGCCGCCTGCAGCGGCTCACAATCCACAACGCAGGCAAAGGCCGAGGCCGCAGCGGCCGAACAGGTCAAGGAAACGCCGGCTTATAAGTTGGCAGTAGTAGAAGCAGGAGAGGCGCTTGATCCAGCAGACCCGCGTGTCGGCAAAACCGCATCGGTCCTGTTCGACGCGGCGCAGTTCTTCAATACATCGGAAAAGGAAATCTCCAACATCGCTTACTACCACGCCAAATCGCTGCGTGAAAAAGGCATTGCAGCCAGCGCAAATGATTTGATGCTGGCGGGGATGCAGGCATTTCCAAAAAAGGACTCGCCATTTGGCAAGCCCACCTTGGAATGGTTTAATTTTTTCGGATCGATGTATCAAGTCTCTGTCCTGCATCCACAGTCTTAATTTCACAGGCAATTAGTAAAGCGTTTTAATTACTCCCTCCTTCGCGCGCGCGTAATCTCGCGGCAGGACGTGCGCTAAGGAAACCCGCATTGTGCAGGTACGGCGCCGTCGCTGCGAGGCGCCAATTGAACGACCAACTGCACATTTCCGAAGCCGGCCTGGCTATCGAAAAGAAGTACGAGAAAGGCCCGCCGGCAATCTCCCCGAGAGGTTTCGCCACTCGCATGTATTTTTGCGACGCTGGCAAGCCGACCATTGGCTGGGGTCATGTCATCAAGTCGAAAACCGACCGTTTGATGACATGCACCATCAACGAAGCCGAAGCCGACCAGCTGCTTCGCCAAGACAATCTGGATTCCGAGAACGCGATCAAGCGGCTGGTAAAGGTCGAATTGAAGCAATGCGAATTCGACGCGCTTTGCTCACTCGTCCTCAACATTGGCGCGACCAACTTCGCCAACTCCACTCTCCTCAGAAAGCTGAATGCCAGCGACAGGCGTGGCGCAGCCGATGAATTCCCGCGCTGGAATAAGTACCGCGATCCGAAGTGCGGATGCCTGCGTGTAGCCAAGGGCTTGGAATTGCGGCGTGAAGATGAACGCGCGCTCTTCAAGGGGGTGAAGAATGTTTAATCGTTCTCGCGCGTGGCTCGGAGCAGCCATGTCTATTGCGATCATTGGTGCCGGCAACATGGTGCAGGATCTCAAGCGACTTATTTCTCCATTTCAGACAGGGCCAGCGCCTGTGGCCGCTGGTATCGGTCGCAATAGCTTGTCCGGCGTGCGTCATTCCCGCCGCACGGTTTCCATGGATAAGCGTGCGGCAATCAAGCGCCGCAATCAACTGCGCCACAAGCGCGCAGTTAAAGGCTAGGAGGTTGCCGCCATGATCAAGCAGCTGATCAACAGCGAAGGCAACGGCCACCTGTCGCACACCAAGCTTTGGTCGAATGTCGCGTATCTGGCCGCGACCATTGGCTTCATCTGGAAAGTCTACAAAGGCACCGATATGCCCGAGATTTGGTTTATCTACCTCGGCATCGTCGGCGCTTCGGCGGCTGCGCACAAACTGATCGCCATGAAATACAGCGGTGCGCAGGAAGGAGGCAAATGATGTTTACCTTCGCCGCCATAGGTAAAGCGCTGACCTCTTCTACAGCAAAAAATATCTACATTGCGATTGTCATTTCAGTCGTCGCATGGGGACTCGATCAGAACGGCTATAGCCGCGCACAGTCGAAATATGAACTACAGATCGCCACGGAGAATGAAAAGCGAGCTGAGACTGAGCGTATAGCAGAGCAAAAGCGCCAAGCGAAGCGCGATGCAGAGGCGCGCAATGTGCTCCAGCTATCCGGCGAACTGCTTGAAGCAAAAGAGCAAATCGATGCCTTGAAAAATAAATTGAATGAAAGGGCCAAAGATGTATCGACTCAATACCGCCCGCAGCCGGCTGCTGCGCTCGTTGCTATCCCTCAGTGGATTGTCACTAATGGCTGGGTGTGCGACTACGATCGCGCCATCGGCTACGGAGTGCCAGGCGCCGCCGGCGCCGATATCGGCGGAGTTGAAATTCAAGCCTGTGCGGCCGACCCCTTTGAGCGCTCAAGCATCGAAGCCGAGCAAATCCTCCGACACCACGAAGAGTACGGCGCCTACTGCCGCAAGCTCGAAGAGCAACTAGACAGGGTGCTTCGGCACGTCGATTTCATTGAAGGGAATGCAGCCAGATGAGACTCGCTTTTGAACTTGAAGTGTGGCACCTGTTTGGCATGGCAGTCACCCTCATCAGCGCGTTTTGGGCGCTGATAGCCCTGATCGTCAAACAGTTCAATGCCGGGCTTGCTTCGCGCTTTGAGACCCTCGAAAACGCACGTAGCGAAGAAAGCAGCCGGACCAATGAAAGATTCGATCGAATTGAGCAGTCACAAAAAAATCTCGACAGAGATTTGTTGATGCTCAAAGCGGAATTGCCAGATCGATACGTCAGACGTGAAGATGCTATCCGTTCCGAGATGACGCTGCACGCAAAGTTTGACGGCCTAGCCGCTCGAATTGATACGTTTTTAAGGGTAAAGAATAATGATTAAACCTGATATGGAAAAAGCCCGGCGCGAAACCAACCGCTGGCTTATTTTGCAATGCCTGAACTGCTCCCGCCCATTAGGCGCAGGCGAGGCGCTGCTGCTCTCCGCACTGGCGGATACTGTAGAGATCACGCAGAAGGAATTGCGCTGCGAACTGGATTATCTCCAGGAGCGGCAGCTAGTCGAACTCAAGGGCCAGGATAGCCCGCAATGGCATGCAAGGCTGACGCGCACCGGCATCGACCTGGTTGAATACACCATCCCCTGCGAGCCAGGGATCGCTCGTCCGCAGAAGTACTGGTGATTGCAATGGTGCAGCGTCTAAACAATATTCTTCGCGCTGTCATGCGCGCCAAGGCACGGCTCCATGACCGCTTGTTCGGTTTGGCTTGCGATCTGCTGCTGCCGATTTCCACCTACTGCAAGGTATGCAACATCCTGCGCGGCATTGCGCTCGGATTCCTGCTCGGCACCGGCTTCGCGTGCTTGGCGATCGCGCCGTTCATTCACCGTTGGTGGGGGTGCTGATGGCGCCGCGCTCTAAAGTCGCCGCCTTGCCGAAGGCAGTCAAGGAATGGCTGGACAATGCCCTGGTCGAAGGAAACTTCGCCGACTACGAGCTGCTGGCTGCAGGCCTGAAGGAAAAAGGCTACGACATCAGCAAATCCAGCCTGCACCGCTATGGTTCCAAGTTCGAGGCAAAGCTGGCCGCAGTGAAGATGGCCACCGAACAAGCCGAAGCGATCGCCAAGGCCGTTCCTGATGACGAGAATGCTCTCGGCGATGCACTGCTGCGCGTCATCCAGGAGAAGACATTCTCCATGCTGATGAACATGGAGGAAGACCCGAAGATTGGCTTTGCCAAGCTGGCCAGCATTGCGATCGAATCCGGCTTTTCATCCACCAACGTCAAGGAATTCCGCAGCAAGGTCAAAACCAAGGCGAAGGAAGCCGCTGCCGAAGTTGAGAAGATCGCCAAGAGCGGTGGTCTCACTGCCGAATCGATCGACGTGATCAAGAAGAGCATTCTCGGAATCGCGCAATGATCACCACTTTCATCACCGCTTGCGCAATGGGATTCGGCTTCGGGATCGGCACCGCGCTGTTCGCCTTGACTGCTCGCGTAGCGCGCGCAGCCTGGAAGCGTCTCGCCAAAATTGAATGGAATTGCGGCTATGACTGACGCCGTATTACTGCCCTATCAGCAGAAGTGGCTGGCCGACACATCGCCAGTGCGGGTCTGTGAAAAGTCGCGCCGCGTTGGTCTCTCCTGGGGCGAAGCGGCCGGATCTGCGCTCGAAGCCGCAGCCGAGCATGGCCAGGACACCTGGTACATCGGCTACAACAAAGACATGGCGCAGGAGTTCATCCGCGACTGCGCATTCTGGGCCAAGCACTACAACCTTGCCGCCTCCGAAATGGAGGAAGAGGTGATCAAGGATGAAGAACGCGACATTCTGACCTTCCGCATCAATTTTGCATCAGGCTTTCGCGTCACCGCACTCTCATCCAGTCCGTCCAACCTGCGCGGTAAGCAGGGCCGCGTGATCATTGATGAGGCAGCGTTCCATCCGAACCTGAAGGAGCTGCTCAAGGCCGCATTCGCGCTGCTAATCTGGGGCGGTTCAGTCTCGGTCATCTCGACGCATAACGGCGTCGACAATCCCTTCAATGAATTGATCGAAGATATCCGGGCCGGGAAGAAGCCTTACTCGCTACATCGTATCGAATTCGACGAGGCGGTGCGGCAAGGTTTATGCAGGCGCGTTTTCCTGGCCACGAAGCGTGAATGGTCGCCTGCTGCAGAAGCGGCATGGTGCGAAGAGATCCGCGCCATCTATCGCCCGAACGATGCCGAGGAATTGGATGTCACTCCATCGCAGTCTGGCGGTGCATATATGTCGCGCGCCCTCATTGAGTCGCGCATGGATGCATCGGCGCCAGTCATTCGCTTGACCTGCCCTGAAGGATTTGAACAGCGCTCCGATGCAGAGCGCCGCGCCTACGTCGATGGCTGGATCGAGCAAAACCTCGCGCCCTTGGTATCGGCTTTGCCTAAGAACCTGCGTTCCTTCTACGGCATGGACTTTGCCCGTAATGGCGACTTGTCTGTTGTGACGCCGCTACTGGAGGAGCAAAGCTTACGGTGCCGCGCGCCATTCATGATCGAGATGCGCAATGTGCCATTCAAGCAGCAAGAGCAAGTCGTGTTTTGGCTTGCCGATCGCCTGCCGCGTTTCTCTGGCGCTGCACACGACGCACGCGGGAATGGACAGTACCTCGCTGAGGTGGCAATGCAACGCTATGGCGCCGCCATGGTTCACCAGGTCATGCTGACGCGTGAGTTTTACCGCGAAAACATGCCCAAGATGAAGGCGGCATTTGAAGATGCTGAGATCCTGATTCCCAAGGATGCCGACGTGCTGGCCGATATGCGCGCGATCGTCGTGGACAAAGGCGTGCCGAAGGTGCCCGACAGCGGCCATACAACTGGCAACGATGGCGGCAAGCGTCACGGCGACGCGGCGATCTCAGTGCTGCTGGCTGACTTCGCAAGCCGTAATCCTGGTGCTGTGATCGAATTTGAATCAATCAATGACACCCGCATCGGCGGTGCATACAACGACTATGTGAGAGCACTATGAATAACGGATCGAATCTGCTGATCAATGAAAGCGTAGGTGCCGGTGGTGATGGACAGACGTCACCGGTGTTCAATGAAGTGTCAATCATTGCGCGCCAGCTTATCCTTGGCTCCTTCGATCGGCTTCTGCCTTCAGACGACACCATTCTCACGCGCGGCGGCGGCACCGCCATGGGTCTGAAGCTGTACGACGAACTGGAACGAGATCCCAAGGTATGGGAAACGCTGCAGAAGCGCAAACTCGCTCTCACGTCGCGCAATTGGAAAGCAGCACCACCGGAAGGCGATACTTCGCGCATCGCCAAAAAAGCTGCTGATATGGTGACTGCACAGCTGAGGAATCTGAGCTTTGACCAGCTGACCACAAACATGCTCGACGCCACTCTCAAGGGCATTTCATCGCACGAGATCATGTGGAAGCGCGACGGCCGCGAAATTGTAGCCGCCGAGGCGATCGATTTCGAACCATGGGTTCTTCAATTTAAATTGAATCCAGACGAAGACGAATATCGCTTTGCCCGTTGTGGCGTCCGTTTGCTGACACCACGGAACTCTGGTGATGGCGAGAAGGTGCCGCACCGGAAATTCGTTCTTCATCGCTTCGGTGCCAGGTACAACAATCCATGGGGTCTGGGCTTGGGAACGCGCCTGTTCTGGCCGGTATTTTTCAAGCGCCAAGGCATCCAGTTCTGGCTTTCTTTCGCAGAGCGATTTGGCACACCAGTCCCTGTTGGGAAGTATCCGAACAATGCAACGGTTGCTGAAAAGTCCACCCTCAAGGCAGCACTGCGCGCATTCCAGCAGGAAGCCGCAATCATGGTACCGCAAGGCATGGAGGTTACCCTGCTTGAAGCGGCACGATCTGGTATCGACACCTATGAGCGTCTATGCAAATACATGGACGATCAGATTGCTGGTGTCGTTCTCGGCAAGTCGGGCGGCATCGGCTCCGGCGGGCAACTGGCTGCAAACATCAATGTAGAAAACGAAGTTCGCCTGGAGTTGACAAAGGCCGATGGCGACCTCCTTTCCGATACGTTGATGAGCCAGCTGGTGCGCTGGATTGTCGACTACAACATGCCAGGCGCGCCGTATCCCACGGTGTATCGCATCATTGAAGAGCCTGCAGATCTCGACAAGCTGGCCAGCACTAAGAAGAAATTGTATGAAATGGGATTCCGGCCGACGCTTGAATCGATCCGGCAGGATTTCGGTGGCGACTACACGGAAGTAACGAAGCAGGCTGCGCCAGGCAATGGTGCCACTTCGGTCTCTACGGCTGAGTTCGCCGAGCCGGACACTCCTGCCGATCAAGCCGCGATCGATGCATTGATCGCATCATTGGCGGATAACCAGTTGCAGGCCTTGATGAGCAAGATCCTGGCGCCGGTGATGAAAGCAGTGCGCCAGTCAGGCAATCATCAGGCCGCGCTGGAAAAGCTGGTTGAAATCTTTCCTGATGTGTCTCTCGATGACCTGCAGGCATCCCTTGCCAATGCTTTGTTCTTGGCGGATACCGTTGGGCGTCTGGCCGTTCAACAGGAAGTAGAGGATTGATATGGCCAAGCCAGAAGTCACGCCGGCCGATATCCAGGCTGTCTTCGGCAAGCCGCCTGAAGAAGCGATCGCCTATTTCGAGCGCAAGGGCCTGAAGGTCTCATGGGACTGGCAGGAAGTATGGCGCCACGCGCATACTCAATCGTTCACGGTAGCCAAGGCCACACGCCTCGATGTCCTTTCTGATATCTACAACGCCCTGCAGGACGATCTGAAGAATGGAGGCACCTTCCCGGCATTCCTGGAAAAGCTGCAGCCGCTCTTGATGGCAAAAGGATGGTGGGGCAAGGTCGAGCAAACCAATCGTTATACCGGCGAGATTCGTAGCGTCACATATGGCACGCCGTGGCGGCTTGAAACCATTTACGAGACCAATATCCAGTCTGCCTATATGGCCGGCCGGTACCGTGAAATGATGGCCGGCACAACCTATTCGCCGTGGTGGGAATATTCGGCTGTCATGGATAGCCGTACCAGGCCGCAGCATGCATCTTTGAATGGCCTTGTGTTTCGATACGATGACCCATTCTGGCAGACCTGGTATCCACCTAATGGTTTTCGCTGCCGTTGCCGAGTCATTCCTCGCACCGATCGGCGCAAGGAGCGTGGCGAGTTTGTCGTGTCTTCCGGCGAAGGCCGCATGGAGACGGTCACGAGGAGCGTCAAAAAGCGCGACGGCTCTACCGCCAGTGTTCAGATCAATGGCTATAAAGACCCGATTTCCGGCAAGGTGCTCACGCCTGACATGGGCTGGGATTACAACCCCGGCGCCGCCAGCAATCGGCTGCAATCGCTTTATGATCAGAAGCTGAAAGACGCACCAGCTCCGCTTCAAGAGGTTAGCAGAAAGCATGATTAACATTCCTGTTATAGATCAAGAGGTGCAGACGGCATTGAAAAAGATGCTTGATCATTCTCAAGATGCCAAGCCGGCCATGGCGGCGATCTCTGGCGTCATGCTCGGTGCCATTGAGGACAATTTCCGTGCAGAAGGTCGGCCGCAAAAATGGCGTGCACTTCGTTCCTCGACGTTGGCCGCTCGCGCCGCTGCTGGAAAGGCCGGGAAGATTCTCCAGGCCACAGGCAAGCTTGCCGCATCGATGACGCCGTTCCATTCGAATACTGAGGCCGGTGTCGGCACGAATAGGCCGTATGCCGCTGCTATGCACTTCGGCTCGAAGCCGCATGAAATCAAACCAAAGAATAAGAAGGCGCTTGCGTTCGGTGGCAAAGTCTTCAGGCGGGTAAAGCATCCAGGAACGGTGGCACGTCCGTTCATGGTTCTGATGCCGAACGACCAGGAGGATATCCTGGACATCGCCGCGCGGCACCTTATGTCGGGAGTCTAAGCATGCGGATCGGTTTTCTGTTTCAACCAGGTGGAGTATGGATTGGCGCTCACTGGTCAAAGTACAACAGGCGACTTTGCGTCAATCTATTGCCGTGTTTTACGGTCTGGATCATGCTGCGAGGAGGGAATCCTCCGATGAGTACTAAATAGATACTTTTTTGGCCCGTTTTTTTGGGCCTTTTTTTGTTTTGCTCTATATAACTTCGTTACAATCAAATCCCAGTTGTTCCCGTTTTATTTTTATTCTTCCCGGATTTATCTTGTAGTTCCCATTGGATTTATCTCACTCCCCCTCACTTCGGTTACGAAGCCAGCTTTTTTTTATGCCCGCGGCTCGGATTTCCTGGCTACTTCCGAGATGGCGGAGAGAATATCGACGGGAACAGGAAAGACGATGGTCGAGGCCTTGTCGCCGGCAATATTCGAGAGCGTTTGCAGGTAGCGCAATTGCATGGCTCCCGACTGCCGCGCCAATACATTGGCGGCCTGCATCAGTTTTTCCGAAGCCTGCAACTCGCCTTCGGCATGAATCACCTTGGCGCGCCGTTCACGTTCCGCTTCCGCCTGTCGCGCGATGGCGCGGATCATCGATTCATCCAAATCGACATGCTTGATCTCGACGTTCGCCACCTTGATGCCCCAGGCATCGGTTTGCGCATCTAGCACTTGTTGGATATCGACATTCAAGCGCTCGCGCTCGGCCAGCATGTCGTCCAGTTCATGCTTGCCCAGCACGGCACGCAAGGTGGTTTGCGCCAGCTGGCTGGTCGCCTCGAAAAAATTGGCGACCTGGATGATGGCTTTTTCCGGGGCGACCACGCGGAAATAAATCACCGCGTTTACCTTGACCGAGACATTGTCGCGCGAGATGACATCCTGCGTCGGCACGTCCAGCACGATGGTGCGCAAATCCACCCGCACCATTTGCTGCAGCACCGGGATCAGCAATATCAGCCCGGGTCCCTTGACGGCCCAGAAACGGCCCAGCTGGAATATGACGGCGCGCTCGTACTCGCGCAGGATGCGCAATGACGAAAAAAGCAGGAACAGCACGAGAATGAGCAGGCCGCCGAAACCGAAATTCATAATCATCGCTATGCTCCTTTATCGTTGGACTCCAATGGCGCCACATCCAGCACCAGGCCATGGCGGCCGATAACGCGGACCTTTTCATGTTTTTGCAAGGGCTGGCGACTGGCCGCGCGCCAGGTTTCGCCGCGAAGCCGGACCCAGACGATGTCGCCGGCAATATCGATCACTTCGGCGACGCCATGCATGTCGTCGAGGCCCGTTACGCGCGCACGACGCCTGGTCTTGAGCGCAATCCCGGCGGTCGCCGCGATCAATAGCATGCTCACCAGCGCCAGCATGGCAACCAGCGCCGGCGGAATGCCGAAGCCCGGCAAGTCAGGATCGATCAGAATCAGCGCACCGACCACGAAAGCGGCAATGCCACCCAGGCCCAGTGCGCCAAAACTAGGCAGAAAGGCTTCCGCCACCATGAAAGCCAGCCCGAGCAGGATCAGCGCTAGGCCGGCGTAATTCACCGGCAAGAGCTGCAAGCCATAGAGGGCCAGCAAGAGGCAAATGGTTCCCAGCACGCCGGGAGCGACGGTGCCCGGGCTCATGAACTCGAACAGCAAGCCGTAAATGCCGATGGTCATTAACAGGATGGCGATGCTCGGGTCGGTAATCGCCGCCAAAAGCTGTATGCGCCAGTCCGCTGTGAATTCAGACAGCCCGGCATCGGCAGTGTGCAAGCGCATGACTTTCTCGGCCACGCGGACTTCTTTGCCATCGAGCTGGGACAGCAATTGCGGCACGTCGGCAGCCAGGTAATTGATGACGCCGAGCCGTAGGGCATCTTCCGCCGGCAAGCTCGCGCCCGTGCGGACAGCCTGCTCGGCCCAATCCGCATTCCTGCCGCTTAGCTGAGCCAGGCTGCGCAGATAGGCGGCCGCATCATTCACCTGCTTGTGCCGCATGGCAGAAGCGGAGTCATCCGTGCGGCTGGATTCGCCATCCTGCTGCTTATTCTTTTTGCCGGGTTCTGAGCCCGCGGGCTTTTCGGGTTCGCTCAATGGTCCCTGCAAGGCGACAGGCGTTGCTGCTCCAACATTCGTACCCGGCGCCATCGCGGCGATGTGGCAGGCATAAAGGATATAGGTGCCGGCGCTGGCTGCGCGCGCGCCGCTAGGCGCCACATAACAGGCAACAGGGATGGACGAGGTCAGGATAGTCTGGATGATGTTGCGCATTGAAGAGTCCAGCCCGCCCGGCGTATCGATCCGCAACAGAACCAATTGACTGCCATCCTTGGCGGCGCGCTCGATTCCGCGCCGGACATAATCGGCCGCTGCCGGCCCAATGGCGCTGTTGATCGTGACCACCGTGACCGGACGTGACGCCATAGCCGGCAATGGCAGCAACACGAACGCAAGGACGATGAATTTTTTCGCCATCCAGATCAGTCTCATCATGGTGTCCGGTATCCATGCCGTATGACATCTTTAGCTTTGGCATAAATGCTAAGCGGTCATGCTTGGACTGAATTGTGCGCTGAAAATTGCCGATGACGCAGGGTAAAAGAACCTGGAAACTGAATATGCGACAAGTTGCAGGAGCCACTCAATGCCGCAGGCACTTGCTGTTATGCATGCGTGTAACGAGCGGATCGCTTAATAATTCCAAACATGCAACTAAACCGGGACGCCTTTGTCTTAAGTCAAATTAAGAGAAATCAAGCCAAGTTACTCTCCCACACCTATTTACCGGGGACCTTCAATTTTTTTATATGCGGAATCTAACCGGCCCCCTGCCAACCCGCTTCAGCGATCTATTGCACAAAGCCCGTTTCCTGAAAGGTCACTTATTGTGGCTTTCATTATGGCTTGGCATCACTCTGTTTATTGCCGTGTTGGGATGGGCATTTTTACTGTCTGAGTTACGCCATGCTCGCGAACATGCCGAGACAAATGCCTTACGCGAGACATTGAATCTTGCACGCAATTATGCCGGGCACTTGACCCGTAATTTCGATACCGTCGATCAGACGCTCTTGCATGTCCGGTATGAATGGGAGTTGACAGATGGGGCGCTTTCCCTGGAGTCGATCAACAAAAAGAAACTGTTCCATGCCGGTTCGATTTTTCAGGTCGGTATCCTGGATCGCAACGGCGTCGTCACCACCAGCACCTTGCCGGAATCCATCCATTCCAACTTGGGCGACCGCAAATTCTTTCTGGCGCAAAAGTTCGGAATCATCGATTTCCTCTATCTTGGCACGCCCATCTATAACACTTATCTGAAACGGGAAAGCATGCACTTTTCCCGTAGCCTCAGCCAGCCCGATGGCAGCTTCGCCGGTGTGATTGTGGTGTACGTCGCCCCGGAGTATTTCACGACGACTTATAGCGAAAGCAGCTTGGGGAAGAATGGCTTGCTGGCGCTGCTCGGTGATGACGATATCATGCGCGCCTCGCGCATCGGCGATAGCATCGGCCAGATCGGCTCGCATGCCTTTACCCAGACTCCCAAGTTTTCCATGCTGTGGGGAAGCGAACTCATGGATGGGAAAGCCTGGTTCGCCGACGGACGCTCCCGCTATATCGGCTGGCAGCAACTCGAGGGTTATCCCATGGTCGCACTCGCCGGCCTCGATCAACAGGAAGCCCTGGCCGGCTATTACGCCAACCGTGAAACCACCCTCCGCAATGCCGCGCTGGCTACGCTGGCGCTGCTGGCATTTGCTGTCGTTGCCTCGCTGCTGTCGATCCGCCTGGCCTGGCGCAAGCATCAGCTTGAACAAACCCAGGCAACGTACCGCATGGCGACGGAAGAAGGCCAGGAAGGTTTTTACATCGCCCGTCCGGTTTACAACAAAGAACACCGCATAGTCGATTTCATCGCGCTGGATTGCAACTCGTATGGCGCGAGGCTGTTGCAGTTGCGACGGGAGACGGTCCTCGGCAAGCATTTCTCCGCGCTTTTGCCTGAGCATGACAGAGAGGAATTCATGTCGCGCATGCTGCAGGCCATGGATGCGAATTACTATGAAGGCGAAATGGAGTCAGTGGGCGAATGGTCGGCAGGCGTGCAGTGGCTGCATCTGAAAATGGTGCGTTCGAATGATGAACTGGCCATCACGATGCGCGACATCAGCGACACCAAGGCGCACGTTAACGAACTGGAGCGGCGCGGCAATGAAGATGCCCTGACCGGTTTGCCCAACCGTCACTGGATGCAAAATTTCCTTCCGCAAGCCATCGTGCGCGCGCAAACCGAGCGCATGAAACTGGCCCTGCTGTTCATCGACCTCGACGGTTTCAAGGCCATCAACGATACGCTCGGCCATCCCATCGGGGATGAATTGCTGCGTTATGCGGCCGAGCGCCTGAAGGTGGCGGTGCGGCCGCACGATTACGTGGTGCGCCTGGGCGGCGACGAATTTGTCGTGATTGTCGAACAGCTTGCCGAAAAGAGCGATGCCGCGCATGTGGCCGACCGCGTGGTGATGGCATTCAAGGAAAAATTCCGGCTTTCAGAAGGAACCCATTCCATCGGCACCTCCATCGGCATCAGTGTCTATCCGGACGATGGCACCGATGCCCATTCACTGTTGCAGAATGCGGATATCGCCATGTATGCGGTCAAGGCGGCGGGCAAAGGACATTACCGCTTTTATGAAACCAAGCTCTATGAAGCCTTGCGCAGCAGGGTCGACCGCGAGCACGAGCTGCGGCACGCCATTGAACACGATGAACTGGTGGTGCATTACCAGCCCCGCATTGATATTTCCACCGGACTGGTATCCAGCATGGAAGCCCTGGTGCGCTGGCAGCACCCGGAACGCGGGCGCATCGAGCCGCATGACTTCATCAGTCTTGCCGAAGAAACCGGTTTGATTCTGGGCATCGGCGAACTGGTAATGGACAAGGTGTGCGCGCAGCTGGCCGACTGGGCGCGCCAGGAACACAAGATCATTCCCGTATCGGTGAATGTCTCGCTGCGACAGCTAAGCCATGGCAATTTCATCAAGATGGTAACGACTTGTCTTAAGCGTCACAGGATACCTGCGCAATGGCTGGAAATCGAAATTACCGAATCCACGATGATGGGCGATTCCCAGGACGTTTCCGAAGTATTAAGCGTGTTGCAAAAAATGGGTATCAAATTCCTGATCGACGACTTTGGTACAGGTTATTCTTCGCTGTCCCAATTACAGAAGCTCGATTTCGACGTCCTGAAAGTGGATCGCGCATTCACTTCGGAAGTGGACAAGACCGAAGAGGGCAGGGTGTTCTTTACCGCAATTATCACTATGGCCCATGCGCTGGGCATGCGCGTGGTAGCTGAAGGTGTAGAAAACGAACGGCAGATTTCTATTCTTAAACGCCTGCATTGCGATGAAGTGCAGGGGTACTATGTAGCCAAACCCTTGCCACCGGCCTTGAAGCAATCCGAATTCCCCCTCGAGTCCATCCCTGAAATTGCCTGAACGACAAAAAAATAGCCCGCACACATAGAACGTGGCGGGCAAAGCTCAACACTGGAGAAGCGTTGGAAGAGACAAACGGAATATAGTTGAACGCTTACTTTCCCACATCCCATATTTATGGGATATTTTGTTGGTAAAGAATGGTATATTCCCATTTACGCCCATAAGTGGTTTCTAGTAAGCAATAAAAATGCGGTTGTGTTGTATATTTTGCACAGAAATTTACCGTGCACCTGTTGTTATTAACACAATTATCACGGCTCCCATGCTGCAGTTGCGTTGCAACGAGGCAACATAATGAATGCAAGTGCAGACAGTTTTCAGCCAATTCGCGTCCTGATCGTCGAGGACGACGCCGTCACCCGTACGGCCTTGAGCTTATCCATCCAGGCAGAACCGACCCTGATGCTGGCCGGGGCATTCGACTCCATGCAACCGGCACTGGAATGGATGCACACCGGTGCAATGGATGTCTTGTTGACCGATCTCGGCTTGCCTGACGGTTCGGGAGTTGATGTCATTCGCGCCTGCCGTCGCTTGCACCCCCACTGCGACATCATGGTATTAACCATGTCTGCAAACGAAGCGGATGTGGTGGCGTGCATCGAAGCCGGCGCTTGCGGCTACCTGCTCAAGGATGGCCCGAAGAACGATATCGCCCGCTCGGTGTTAAGCATGCGTGAAGGCGGCTCGCCCATGAGTCCGCTGATTGCCCGCATGGTCCTGGAGCGCATCCGCGCTCCCAAGCCTTCGCCGGCACCGCATGAAAAAAAGTCGCGCGCGGTGGTGCAACTGACGAAGCGCGAAATCGCCATTCTCGACCTGATCGCGCGCGGCGAAACCTACGGAAACATCGCGACCATGCTGTCCGTTTCGGTCGGTACCGTGCAAACCCACATCAAGAGTATTTACAGCAAGCTGTCGGTGCATTCGCGCGGCGAAGCCGTGTTCGAAGCGCAGCGGCGCGGCCTGTTGAAACGCAACGCCGAATCGACGTAAAGCGATCAATAAAGCGCGATGCGGCGGCCATCCTCGCCGCCGCGTGACTTCCACAACGCAACCCATAGCGAAATGCTGGACTTGTGACGTCTTTCCAGTTACAACTGGAAGCAGTTTCACTTATCGCGAGCGTTTCCTCTATGAATTACGACGTCATCGATACCCAGATTGCCCCGGAAGGGCAGCTAGAAGTTCTATCCAAAGCCGAAGTCGCCAAGCTGCGCGACAACAGTCAAGGCGGTTTGTATAACCTGTTTCGTAATTGTTCCCTGGCGGTGCTCAACAGCGGCAATGCCATGGATGATGGCAAGGAACTGCTGGAGCGTTTCAAGAGTTTTGAAATCAGCATCATCCAGCGCGAGCGCGGCATCAAGCTCGACATCAAGGGTGCCCCGGCTTCCGCATTTGTCGACGGGCAGATGATCAAGGGCATCCGTGAGCAACTGTTCGCCGTGCTGCGCGACGTGATTTTTGTCAGCAACGAGATACAGGATGATCCGCGTTTCGATCTCTCGACCACCGAGGGAACCACCGATGCCGTGTTTCATATCCTGCGCAACGCCAACGTGCTCAAGCCGCTGATCAGTCCCAACCTGGTCGTTTGCTGGGGCGGTCACTCGATTTCGCGCACCGAATACGAATACACCAAAAAGGTCGGTTACCAGCTCGGCCTGCGCGCCATGGATGTCTGCACGGGCTGCGGTCCGGGCGCCATGAAGGGGCCGATGAAAGGCGCCACCATCGGCCATGCCAAGCAGCGCATTTCCGGCGGACGCTATCTCGGCATTACCGAGCCGGGCATCATCGCCGCCGAAGCGCCGAACCCGATTGTCAATGATCTGGTGATCCTGCCGGATATCGAGAAACGGCTGGAAGCATTCGTGCGGCTGGGCCACGGCATCGTGGTATTTCCTGGTGGCGCAGGCACGGCAGAGGAAATCCTTTACTTGTTGGGCATCTTGCTGCATCCGGATAATGCTGAACTGCCTTTCCCGCTGGTTTTCACGGGGCCGCACAGTGCTGCTCCGTATTTCGAGCAAATCGATCGCTTCATCAGCGACACCCTGGGCAGTGAGGCACGCCAGCGTTATCAAGTGATCATCGACGATCCGGTAGAAGTCGCGCGGCAAATGCAGGCGGGGATCAAGCGCGTCCGCGAGTATCGCAAGGAAAAGGCCGATGCGTATTACTTCAACTGGCGCCTGAGAATCGATCGCGAGTTTCAAAAGCCTTTTCTGCCCACGCATGAAAACATGCGCAACCTGAAGCTGCAGCGCCAGCAGGCGACACATCTGCTGGCGGCAAATTTGCGGCGCGCATTTTCTGGCGTCGTAGCCGGCAACGTCAAGGAACAAGGCATCCTGGCAATTGAAAAACATGGGCCATTCGAAATCCATGGCGATCCGGACATCATGGCTTCCATGGATGCGCTGCTGACCTCGTTCGTCGACCAGCACCGCATGAAGCTGCCGGGCAAGAAATACATTCCCTGCTATCGCATCATCAAATAAGGTCACACCTGGTATGTCGCCGCGCGTACTGCTGCTGGAACTGTTTCAGGCGGCGGTTGCTGCGGCACAGCCTGCCTTGCGCATTCCGCCGTTTCTTCCTCCTCCGCCCCGCGGACGCACGATCGTGGTCGGCGCCGGCAAGGCTGCCGCGCATATGGCCGCTGCGCTGGAAGCCGCGTGGCGGGGGTCTCTGCAAGGCGTGGTGGTGACTAGGTACGGACACGCCGTGCCTTGCCGCCACATTCGTGTATTGGAAGCCGCGCATCCGATTCCCGACCAGAACAGCCTTGCGGCAGCCAGGGAAATGCGTCGGCAAGTCAGCGGCTTGACGAAAGATGATCTCGTCATCGCCTTGATCTCCGGCGGCGGTTCCGCCTTGCTGGCCGAGCCCGTGCCAGGCATCAGCCTGGAAGACAAGCAGCAGGTGACGCAGGCGATGTTTCGGGCTGGCGCCACGATTCGCGAGCTTAACCGCGTGCGCCAAGCCTTATCGCTGATAAAAGGCGGCGGGCTTGCGGCTGCGGCTTATCCGGCACAGGTGTTGACCCTGGCGATTTCCGACGTGCCGGGAGATGATCCGGCCTTCATTGCCTCTGGCCCTACCGTGCCGCCGCCCGAAGCCGACATGACGCCTGCCGACATCATCGCCAATCTTGGCGTGCGCCTGCCTGCCCATGTGGAGAAGGCGCTTGCCCGGCACGTCTCGCGCTCGCCACAAGACTTTTCCCATTGCCATACCGAGCTGATCGCCACGCCCATGCAAAGCCTGCTAGCTGCAGCAGAAAAGGCCCGCGCGTTTGGCGTGACGCCATTGATCCTGTCCGACTGCATCGAGGCTGAAGCCAGAGAAGCGGCGCTGGTGCATGCCGGGATCGTGCAAAGCGTGCGACGTCATGGCTTGCCGATGGCGCCGCCAGTGGTGATCCTTTCGGGCGGGGAGTGCAAGGTCACGATCGGCGATGCCGGCGCGGGCAGGGGTGGGCGCAATACCGAGTTTTTGCTGGCCCTGGGGCTCGCGCTGCGGGAAGAAAAAAATATTCATGCCATCGCCTGTGACACCGACGGCATCGATGGGAGTGAAGACAATGCCGGCGCATTGTGGCTGCCGGACAGTCTGGAGCGTGCGCGTCAGGCGGGGATCGATCCGGCACAGCACCTGGCGAAGCATGACAGCTACTCGGCTTTCGCCGCCCTTGGGGATCTGGTCATGACCGGGCCGACTCAGACCAATGTCAATGACTTCAGGGCCATGCTGATTCAGTAAATGTTCCCGGCTGCGGTCGCGCCAGCATGGTCTTTCGCGAACCAGGAATCAGCCCTGCAGGGCAGGCGTTACATCAGGTAATGCAAGTCCGAATCTTTTATCTTCAGTTCGCGCGCTTCCTCGATCTTGCGGCGCAGCTCGTTGCGCTTGCGATTGATGGCGGCATGCTGTTCGGCAGTCATGGGCGGAGCAGTCATTAATTCTTTCAGCTTGGCTGTATGAGTGTAGTTGTTTTTGCTCTTGCTGAAACGATCCATGCGCAACTCTCCGAAATGGCAAAGGATGGTGCTGACAGGTTATAAATCTATAGGATTAAAAACATTGTCAGTGAAAATGCTTTCTTTATTGCATAAAAAATCCCCTAGCATTGTGCACTAAAACAAGCGTACTTTCATGAGATTTCGCAATCCCCTAAATCTATAGGCGTCGATCCAACAACAGAGAAAGTGAGCCGCATGAAAGAGCCAGAAAATATGCTCGTATCTAGGTTCTAGCCTCACGAAGGGCCGCATTCCAAGGGACATGACAAGGAATATATTTCATGGCTGTTTCTGTCTAAGTCCAGAACGAGTTCTGTCCGAAAAACGGTTGTCGCCACGAACAATTTGACGACCTGAAACATTGAGGATTGTCAATATCGTAGTTTTGCCAGTAATTACGATCTACTGCGGCAAATCAAGCGATTAACTCAGTGAAATTAATGCCAAAACGTCGGAAAACGGGCAGAAAATGAACTAACTGAGGCAGTGCTGGTTACAATATTGAATCTTTTGCGTTTGGTGTTTCGGGTAATAAAAAATAGTGGATTGGTTACCGCATACATTAGGCCAAGAGACGTAAATCCTAACCAACTGAATAGGCTATTTGCCGCATAAAGGAAGTGAAATGAAAGACGTCGTAATTGTCGCAGCTCAAAGAACCGCGGTCGGTAAGTTTGGTGGCTCTCTGGCGAAAATTCCTGCTGCCGAATTGGGCGCGCATGTCATCAAGGGCTTGCTGGCCAAGACTGGTGTATCTGCCGACAAGATCAGCGAAGTCATCATGGGTCAGGTCTTGACCGCCGGCGTCGGCCAGAATCCTGCGCGCCAGGCGCTGATCCGCGCCGGCATTCCCGACATGGTGCCGGCAATGACCATCAACAAAGTCTGCGGCAGCGGCCTGAAAGCCGTCTCGCTGGCAGCCCAGGCCATCATGTGCGGCGACGCTTCCATCGTCATCGCCGGCGGCCAGGAAAACATGAGCGCCTCGCCGCATGTGCTGAACAATTCCCGCGACGGTTTCCGCATGGGCGACGCCAAGCTGGTCGACACCATGATCGTCGATGGCTTGTGGGACGTCTATAACAACTACCACATGGGCGTGACGGCGGAAAACGTCGCCAAGAAATACGAGATCTCGCGCCAAGAACAGGACGAGTTTGCCGTCGCTTCGCAAAACAAGGCGGAAGCCGCACGCAATGCCGGCAAGTTCAAGGATGAAATCCTGCCGCTCGAAATCCCGCAAAAGAAGGGCAGCATCGTCTTCGACACCGATGAATACATCAAGGATGGCGTGACCCTGGAAGGCATTTCCGGCTTGCGCCCGGCCTTCGACAAGGCTGGCACCGTGACCGCTGCCAACGCATCCGGCATCAACGATGGCGCCGCTGCCGTCATGCTGATGAGCGCCGACATGGCCAAGGAACTGGGCCTGACGCCGCTGGCGAAGATCAAGGCATATTCCTCGGCAGGCGTCGATCCGACCATCATGGGCATGGGCCCGGTGCCGGCCACGCAGCTGTGCCTGAAGAAGGCGGGCTGGACGCATCAGGATGTCGACCTGATGGAAATTAACGAAGCATTCGCGGCGCAAGCCATCGGCGTGAACCGTGAAATGGGTTGGGATACCAGCAAGATCAACGTCAACGGCGGTGCTATCGCAATCGGTCACCCGATCGGTGCATCGGGTTGCCGCATTTTGGTGACGCTGCTGCATGAAATGGTCAAGCGCGATGCCAAGCGCGGCTTGGCCAGCCTGTGCATCGGCGGCGGTATGGGTGTTGCGCTGGCGGTCGAACGGTAATCTGCTGTTGCAGTAGCGTGCCGGCAGGACTGGCATGGTGTGGCATAAACCATGCTTTGTTTCCTGCTGGCGCGATTGCCGTCCTGGCCGTAGCGCTTTTATTAGTTTTTCGCTAGAGGATAGGACATGGCACGTATAGCATTGGTGACCGGCGGCATGGGCGGTCTGGGCGAGGCAATCTGCATCAAGATGGCAGCCCTTCAATATCAGGTAATTACCACTTACTCCCCCGGTAATACGCGAGCGTCCGAATGGTTGGACACCATGGCGCAGCAAGGCTACAACTTCCGAGCGTATCCCTGCGATGTCACCAGCTACGAGTCAGCGCAAGAGTGCATCAAACAGATAGAGCGGGATGTGCGCCCGGTAGACGTACTGGTGAATAATGCGGGCATCACGCGCGACATGACTTTTAAGAAGATGGAAAAGGTCGACTGGGATGCAGTCATCCGCACCAATCTCGATTCCATCTTCAATATGACCAAGCCGGTATGCGACGGCATGGTGGAGCGCGGCTGGGGCCGCATCATCAACATCTCTTCCGTCAATGGCCAGAAAGGCGCGTTCGGCCAGACCAACTATTCAGCCGCAAAAGCCGGCATGCATGGCTTCACCAAGGCGCTGGCGCTGGAAGTGGCGAGAAAAGGCGTGACGGTCAATACCATTTCGCCGGGCTATATCGGCACCAAGATGGTGATGGCGATTCCACAGGAAGTGCTGGATTCCAAGATCATCCCGCAGATTCCCATGGGCCGCCTGGGTAAGCCGGAAGAAGTCGCTGGACTCGTCGCCTATCTGGCGTCGGAAGAAGCGGCTTTCGTTACCGGCGCCAACATCGCCATCAATGGCGGACAGCACATGTATTAAACCCAGTTTGCATGCCTCGTGCGGCATGTGAGTAAACTGGTGGCGTTCATGTAAAAAGCGGCCGATGCATCTTGCATCCGGCCGTTTTTTTGTCGCGACTGTCTTACTGTTTTACCCAGCTCGTCAGTCGAGGCTGGGAAGATACGCGGAATTCGATGTTGGTAATGCCGATGGAACCGGCAGGGCCACTGACGAAATTGTGGCCCGGCTTCACCGGAAATAAAAAATTATCGCGGATGAAAATGTCGGTATGGCAGTTGGCGCTGGCATTGTATAGCTGGTTTTTGATTTCCTGCCAAACCTCATCCGTAATCCAGCCATATAGAAAGAGCTGGTTGGGATAAAGCTTGCTATCGGAATCCAGATAGCCTTTCTGATTTTCCTGCAGAACCGGATGCGGAGGCGGGCACTGGCCAACCGAAAGATCGATCCAGCCGTCAGTCAAGGCATAAGATTCTTCGCTCTGATACGCCCCATCTTTCAATAGTAGCTGCCATTTGCAACTCAGCTCGATGCGTTTTTCAAGGCCGCATTTCTCCGTCCACAAGGAATGCCCATCGCTCACGGTAAGTTGCGTGCGAATGACCTGGCCGATCAGCGCCGGCTCGAATTTGCGGATTTCATCGATGTTTTCATGCATATTCCAGAAGAACCACTTGGTGCGTTCGATATCGCCCATGCTTTCCAGATCGGCGATGGTCCTGACGCCATAGGGTTCAATCGTGCGGATCACGTCCTTGCGCAGCTTTTCATTGATATCGTCGAGTTCGCGTTGCACTTTGAGAGAGGGCATATGTTGTTCCATCGGCAGCTCCGGTGAAATCAGTGCTTCAAGGCATAATTTCAAAAATAGAAAATGATTAGAACGCAAATTGTCAAAGCAGTTTCGTGCAAGTGCACATCCCTGCATGCAATGAGCATAAAGAAGGACTGCCGATAACAAGGCATAGGAGGAAGGCGGCTCCGGCTTGAGGAAAACGCAAAGGGACGAAAAGGAGAGCCCAGGCCGGCGCCCTGGAGAAAAAGTGCGTCAGCCGGTTCTGAATTTCAATTGGACTTCAGGCTGGAGGGCATGACTTCCAGCCAGTTTTTTTGATTGGAGAGAAGCTCCAGCAGCTTGGCGAGCGGGACCGGGCGGCTGAAGTAAAAGCCTTGGTATTCATCGCAACCGAACTGGCGCAAGGCTTCCGCCTGTTCGCGCTTTTCCACCCCTTCAGCGACGACACGCATGCCCATGGAATGCGCCATGGCGATAATGGCCTGCGTGATCGCGGTATCGTTGGGACCGGTCGGAATATCCTGGATAAATGAGCGATCGATCTTCAGGCTATAGACGGGAAAGCGCTTGAGATAAGCCAGCGAAGAATAGCCCGTGCCGAAGTCGTCGATATCCAGGCGAATGCCCATGGCGCGCAAGCGGTTCATGATCTCCACCGCCTGCTCCGGGTTGTCCATCACCATGCTTTCCGTGATTTCCAGTTGCAGCAAATCGGCGTCCAGTGCGGTCTGATCCAGCAAGTGCTGCACCGTGTCCGGGAAATTGCTGTCGCCAAGCTGTCTTGCCGACAGGTTGACTGCCACGCGCACCGCATGGGGACTGGCCGCGTTGATCGTCTTGGCATCCTCGCAGGCCAGTCGCAGGATGTGCTTGGACAGCGGAATGATCAGCCGCGTCTCTTCTGCCAGCGGAATGAAATGCTGCGGCGGCAGCAAGCCCAGTTCGGGGTGCTTCCAGCGCACCAGGGCTTCGACACCGTTGATGCGGCCGGTATAGACATCGACCTTGGGCTGGTAATACAGCTCCAGCTCATGGCTATCGATGGCGCGGCGCAATTGCGATTCCAGCGCCAGGCGTTCCACCGAGTGCGTGTTTTTGCTGGCCGAATAAAAGCGGTAGGCATTCTTGCCATCGCCCTTGGCCCGGTACATGGCGATATCGGAGTTCTTCAGCAGAGCCATGGCATCGCTGCCATCGTCCGGATACAGCGCGATGCCGATACTGGCGGACAAGTGGCATTCCTGGCCATCGACATAGAATGGCCGTGCCGCTTCTTCGAGAATTTTTTCCGCGACATTGGCGGCCACCTCGCCATCGACCACTTCTTCGATCAGGACATAGAATTCATCGCCGCCCATGCGCGCGACCGTATCGTTCTCGCGCAGGCAGCTGCGCATGCGCTCGGCAAATTCCTGCAACGCCTGGTCGCCGGCGCTATGGCCGAAAGTGTCGTTGATGTTCTTGAAGCGGTCCAGATCGACAAACATGACGGCCAGCTTTTGCTGGCGGCGGTGCGCCACTTTCATGGCGTGATTCAGGATCTGGTTGAAGAGAGCGCGATTGGGCAAGGCCGTCATCTCGTCGTAATGCGCCAGATAACGAATGCGGTCTTCGGTTTCCTTGTTTTCGATCGCGATGCCTGCCAGGTTCGTGGCGATTTCCACGACTTGCCAATCCTTCTGGCTGGGCGCTTGCGTGTCGCGGTAATACAGGGATAGCGCACCCATTACCTTGTTGTTCTTGCCGAAGATCGGCCACGACGAGCAAGCCTTGAATCCCTGCGCCAGGGCCTTGTCGCGCCACATGATCCATAACGGGTCATTGGCGATATCCTCGACCTGCACAGCCTGGCGGCGGAATACTGCGGTTCCTGCCGAGCAGTGGCAAGGGCCAACCGCCAGTCCCGTCATGGCATCGACAAAATCGCGCGGCAGGGCTGGCGCGACCATTACGTGCAGGTGGGTGCGTTCCGCATTCAATAGCTGGATGGCGCACTTGGCCCGCTCGGACTGGTCTTCGATCAGGCGGGTCAGCGTGGCAAGGATATCCGGGAGCGCTTCATCGCCGGCGATCATGCCGAGAATTTCATTCTGTGTGCTTTGCAGTGCCTCGGCGAGTTTACGGGCGCTGATGTCGCGCATGACAACCTGCACCGCGGGCGCGCCCAGGTAAATGAACTTGGAACCGGAAGCTTCGGCGTGGAATGGCGTGCCATCGATCTTGAGCCACATTTCCTCGACTTGGCCGGTGGCCAGTTCGCCCATCGGCAGGGCAAGCGCACGCTTTTTACTGATTTCCTTGTAATCCGGATGCATGAATGGCCGCACCCGCTGGCCCAGCAATTCGCTGGCATCGCGCGCGCCGAACAATTGCACGCATGCCTGGTTCAGCAAGACGAACTTGCCGTGCTGGTGCACGAAAATCGCTTCCGGCGATAAATCGATCAGTTGCCGGTACCGCGCTTCGCTATCGGCGAGAATGGCCTGGCTTTGCTTCCATTCCGAAATGTCGCGCATGTAAGCGGTAAACACCTGCCGCTCGCCGAGCGTGATTGGCGCCACGGCCACTTCGACCGGGAAGTGCATGCCTTTTGCATCCATGGCCCACAATTCGATACGGCGCTTTTGAAAGGGGCTGTCGCTGTTATTGAGCAGATCAGCCATCCCTTGCTGAAATAGTTCATGCGAGGTTGGCGTCAGCAGGCGCTCGGCGAGTGGCTGGCCAATGACATCGGTGCGGGTATGACCAAAGGTGCGTTCCGCTGCCGGATTGAAATCGATAATGTAGCCCTGATCGTCGAATGAAATGATGCAATCGAGCGAGGCCTGGAGAATGGCATTTTTGAGGTTTTCGCTATCCGCAAGCGCTGCCTCGACTTGTGCGCGTTTGAGCTGCTGTTCGAAATTATCCAGGGCGAAGGAAATTTCATTCGCCATTTCTTCCAGCAGCTCTATGAGTTCCTGATCGAAAAACTCCCGCTCTTCAGCGTACAGCAGCAACGCGCCGATGACCTCGCCATTCTGGCGGAAGGGGAAGCTGCCAACCGAGCGGAACCCGACATTGTTTGCCATGGTGATCCAGTCCGGATGAAAACCCATGGCGAGAAAGTCGTTGCAAATGCTGGGGCGCTGTTCGCGGATCGAGATGCCGCCCGGCCCCTGGCCCTCCAGTGAATCCGGATCAGTGGAAATGCGGGCCATCGGCTCCTGAGGGAATTGCGTGCCGTGCCCCGCCACCGGCACGAGTTCGTGCGCTTCCTCGTCAACCAGGCGGATCATCGCCATCTGAAAGCCGCCATGCTCGACGGCGATGCGGCAAATGGCATTGAACAAATCCTGGCGGGTATTCGCGTGAAGGATCGCGTGATTGGTTTGCCTGAGGGCGGCATACAGGTTACGCAGCCTGCCGATATGGTCTTCGTGGATTTTATGGGCGGTGATGTCGGTTAACACGCCAACTGCGCGCATGGCCTGACCCAGCGCGTCACGTTCCGCTACTTGTCCGGACAAATTGACCCATCGCCAGCCGATTTCATTATCCCGGAGGCGCAAGTCCATTTGCACGCTTGCCGTGGGCTGCGTCGCTTTGCCATGCAGGAGGATGGTCCACTGTTCCTTAACGAGCGCCAGGTCATCTTCGTGAATCAAGGCATGGAAGGCAGAAGCGTGCGTTGTCGCCTGAAGTGGGATGTGCGCAAAACAGGGAGGAAGTCTGCTGTCGAACTGCAAAAGGTTTGCCGCAATGTTCCAGTCGAATACCACATGACCACCGCTGTTGAGCGCCAGGCGCAGCGGATCGTTAATCGTCTCAGAGGCTGGATTCATTGGTCTACCGCTAAAGGGCGCCAGCATGCGCCTTCATTATTATTTGTTCACCATACCCATCCTATTGTTGGTATATGGAAACTTATTGCGTTATCTCAAGCTATTGAACGATTATAACCAAACGATTCTTGAAATAGATCATGTCTGCCTGGTATTGGCAGAATGGAGACAACGGCAAGAAAGGTCTTGCCGATTTTGCGTGTCTGGTGTTACAGCTGGCGCGCGGCAAAGGTGTTGCAATCCTCCAGCCGGCCGCTTTGCAAGCCGCGGCTGAACCAGCGGCTGCGCTGCGCCGAAGTGCCATGGGTGAAGGAATCGGGCACGACATGTCCCTGTGACTGCCGTTGCAGCGCATCGTCGCCGATTGCCGTGGCTGCGCGCAGCGCTCCTTCCACATCGCCTTGCTCGATGATGCCGCGCGCCTGGTTGGCATGGTGAGCCCAGACGCCGGCATAGCAGTCGGCCTGCAGTTCGACGCGCACCGACAGGGCATTGGCCTGCGCTTGGGACATGCGGCTGCGCGCCTGCTGCGCTTTTTCATCCACGCCGGTCAGGTGCTGGATATGATGGCCGACTTCATGCGCAATGACGTAAGCCTGGGCAAATTCGCTATCGACCCGGAAGCGATCGCGCATCAACTGGAAAAAGCTGAGGTCCAGGTAAACCTTTTGGTCGGCAGGGCAATAAAACGGCCCGGTGGCAGACTGGCCGGTGCCGCAGGCGGTCGGTGTGCGGCCGGCAAACAAGACCAGGGTCGGGGGCGCATAGCGGGCGCCTTCGGCACGGAACAATTCCGTCCAGGTGTCTTCCGTGTCGGCCAGCACGGTCCGCACGAAGCGCGTTTCGGTGTCATTGGCAGGCGTGCCGTTCTGCGTCTGCTGGACCGGCGCCACTTGTCCGCCGCTCATCATGTCGATGACGGTGAGCGGATTGACGCCGAACAGGAAGGAAGCGACAAGCGCTATAACGATCGTGCCAAGGCCGATGGAGCGGCCGCCAAAGCCAAAGCCGCCTCCGCCGCCGCGGCGGTCTTCCACGTTATCGCTTTCCCGGTTGCCTTCCCATCTCATCGATGTCTCCCGCGATTGTCTTAGTCCACCAGAATGCGCACGTCGTCCACCTGGACTATCTGGCCGCCATGGATCTTGCAGGTTTTCCGGCTCTCGCTCTGGCCGTCGACCTTGACTGCGCCGGAAGCGACCAGCATCTTGCCGGCGCCGCCGCTGTCACACAAGCCAGCCAGTTTCAGCAACTGGTTCAGCTCGATATAGTCGCCTTTCAGGGCGAAATGAATTTCCTGCATAGTGTTCTCAATGCTGATAGGTTTGGCGAATCAAAGCAAGGCAGCGCAGCACTGCCACGCTGTCTCTCGTCAAGCTATTGACCGTTCTGTAAGGTTTGACGCGCTTTATCGAGCCAAGTTGCCAAATGCGCATGCAAATCTTCTTGGCTGAACGAGCAGCTTTCTTCTGTGAAAAGACTGCCAGCTTCCAGGCGACCAAGCAAATCCTCCAGCACTTGCGCATAGCGAGGCGGTAAAGCGCTCAGCATGGGAGTGGCGGCGCGCCATTGCGTACAGAATGCCGCAATACTGATTTGCCGCTGGCGTAGTGCCTCTAACGATTCATGTAGCGTTTGCAGTGAAGCCTCGTAAGGCATAAGACGGGAACCTTTGGGTTGAAAGAAATGAATTATCAAGGCTGGCGCGTCAGCGCTACCTTGAGAATATAGGCAAAGACCGCCAGGGCAGCCAGGAAAGCGGCGATACGGACTTGCTTGGTTTTACCGCGTTTCAGCGCAATGGTGCCGAGCACGATATACGCAATAAGTACCAGGACTTTCGCGGTAAGCCAGTTCTGCACGAAAGGATACTGGCCGCTCCAAAACACCATGACCAGCGCGCTGCCCAGCAGTGCCGTATCGATCACGTGCGGCACGATTTTTACCCATTTGCGCTGCAATAAACTCGAATCTTGCAGCATCCAGATGCCGCGCAGAAGAAACAACATGCCGCTCAGCAGGGCGCAGGTGACATGCAAATGTTTAACGGCGAGATAGCTCATGGGCGAATGCGGCTGGAGCGCCGCCTGGTGTTTGTTGTTTTGGAGATGCCATTGTAGCGTGAATGTTTTGAAAGCTACATTTACTGGCAGCAATGGTGCTGCGCAGAACGGATTGTTACGCCAGAATGACCTGATTGCGCCCGGCGTGTTTGGCTCGATAGAGGGCCGTATCGGCGCTGGCGATTAGCGCTTGCGCATCCTGCCCGGGGGCCAGGCTGGCCACGCCGAACGACGCCGTGATGTGTGGCAGGGGCTTGTGCATGTCGGAGAAAAACACCGTGCCACGCAAACTTTCGCACAAGCGCTGCGCGACGCCGGCGCCGGCCTTGCTGTGCGTGTTCGGCAAAATCACCAGCAACTCTTCGCCGCCATAGCGTACGCCGAAATCGCTGGGACGCAGCGTATCGGTGACCACTTTCGCGGCCAGGCGCAAGACGTCGTCGCCAGCCTGATGTCCATACTCGTCATTGAATTTCTTGAAGTGGTCGATATCCAGCAGGATGACTGACAAGGGGTGGCCCGTCATGCGGGCTTGCTCGAGCAGCGACGGCATATTCTGCTCCAGCCAGGTCCGGTTCTGCATGCCGGTGAGGCCATCCACCTCGGATAGCTGGCGATAGAACTCGCCGACACGGTGCCGCCGGCGCAATTGAGCATTCACGGCACGCACGCGAAACGAGAGCAGTCGCAGAAGATTGCGGGCGACGCCATTGGATTGGTCGATGATTTGCCACAGTAACGCGGCCTCGATTGCCAGCACGTCGGAATCCTGGAGCGCATGGATCGTGGCTGGTTGCGCCTGCTGGTCCAGGACCGTTAATTCTCCTACGCACTCGCCCGGCAGAAGCTGTACGCTGGTGCCGTCGGCCAGGCCGCCCTGCATGTCAGGATGGCTGGCACGGAGCGCGCCGCGAAGCAGGATGAACAGGCGCGCACCGGAGCTGCTGGTGTCCAGGACGGTTTCCCCAGCCGTGACCCGCAGCACCGGGCAACCTGCCAGTAAGCGCGCCAGTGAAGAGTCAGCGACATCCTGAAACAGTTGGAGCTCACCGATCATGTAGCCGGAGTCGGCGAAGGTGCTTAACAGTTCCAATCTGTTTCCTTAGGGGCTGAAGAAAAATGCGCTGTAAATCCGGGAGGGCAGCCAAAATGGCATTATGCCAACACTGCATCGGTGCGCAATGGGGCCGGCAATCAAAAAGCGACAAGTGTTGTATCCGAATGCAGTTATTATGCTTATGCCAACCACCTGCACGACAGCTCTGCCACTTCAATTACCAATAAAGGATGTAGTCATGCGCAAGACCGCCGTTTCGATATTGATTTGCTGCGCCGCCTCAGTTCAAGGGGCGTGGGCCACAGGACAGATGAGGCCGGGGCTGTGGGAAATGTCGATGAAATCGGATGCTTTCAAAGCCATACCGAAAATGTCGCCGCAACAGATGGAGCAAATGCGCAAGATGGGTGTCAACGTTCCGAAAATGGAGGATGGCGCCATGGTGACCAAGGTCTGCATCACCAAAGAAATGGCGGCACGTGATCAGCCACCGATCGAGCGTAACGAAGCCGGCTGCCAGCCCAGGAATTTTCAGCGCAGCGGCAATACCTATAGCAGCGACATCGTTTGCGACGGCGCCGGCATGAAAGGAATGGGCAAGGTCAACGGCAGCTTCGCCGGCGATACCAGCTTCACCTCGGTGTACGATTTCAAGGGTACGGCCTACGGCCAGCCGGTGACGCAGCACTCGGAAAACAGCGGCAAGTGGCTGGCCGCCGATTGCGGCAGCGTCAAGCCCGTGGCGGAAATGAAGCCCGCCAAATAAGCCGGAAAGCGCGCCATTCCGCAAGCTGCAACTCAGTTTGTCTCCGCCGTTTCATGATCATGCACGGGGCGTGGCGCGCCGACGGTCCAGTCATGCAGCACCGAGTAGCCGACTGCCAGCATGGTTGGGCCGATAAAGACCCCCAAAAAGCCAAAGGCGATGGCGCCGCCCAGCACACCCAGCAACACTACGATAAACGGCAAGCCGCCGCCCTTGCTGATCATGAGCGGCTTGATGACATTGTCCACGCTGCCGACTATGAGCGCATTCCACAGTACGAGGAAGATGGCCCAGCCGAGCGCATCCTGCGTGTAGAGCCAGATGGCTGCCGGCACCCAGATGATTCCCGGCCCCATCGGGATCACGGACAGGAAAAAGGTCGCAAGAATCCAGATCGCCGCGCCAGGCACGCCAGCCAGCCAGTATCCGAGACCGGCAAGCACCGCCTGCACCAGCGCCGTGCCAAGGATGCCGTAGACCACTCCCTTTACCGTGCCGCCTGCCAGTTGCAGAAGGTGAGGCCCGCGCTCGCCGGCGATGCGTTGTATGCCGCCCATCAGCCATTCCACGGCCACATGGCCGCCGATATAGAAGAAAAAAGAAAATATGATGCTCAACACCAGTTGCAAAAGACCGGCGCCGGTAGCCGCCCCCAGGGTCAACAGCCATTGACCCAGCGGCGCCGCCAGCCGGTTGCGCACGAATTCGGCGATTCCTGCTCCGCCTTGCAGCAGGTCATTCCAGATTTCCTGGATACGTGCCCCAACCAAAGGCAGGCTGGCGACCCAATCAGGCAAAGGCGGCACGCCGCGCTCAATCAGCTTGGTAGCGATAGCTCGTACTTCATCGGCTTGCTGCGCCAGTCCGAACATGGCCACAGCTAGCGGCCCCACGCCGCATAAGAGAGCCAGCACCACCATGACTGCAGCCGGGACGATGCGCTGGCCACGGAACAGGGCAACGAGACGCATGTAGATCGGCCAGGTACAAAAGCTGATGATGGCAGCCCACAACAGCGGGGCAAAAAATGGCGCCAGGATGTAGAGACAGCCACCGACCAAGGCAACCATGGCGGCGACAGCGACCAGGCGTTCAATCAACCTCTCATTTTTCTGCATGGCTACGTTTTAGAGGCAAAACTGTAACTGTGCAGGATGCCTGTCAAGCTGGCAAGCAAGAATGAATGATTTGGTGCAATCCTGCGATTTCTTCATTGTTTTTTATTCATTTGTTTGTGCATTGCTACAAATTGCCGGGGCCGCATGGGTGTTTGCGCTAAGCATTTGCTTGTAATCAATGTGGCGCACTGCACAATTAGATACGTTTAAGAAGTTTAACGAGAATTATTCGAGGAACTTTTTAATACGCAAGAAGTCTTGTTGTATCAACAATGGCATAAAAGCTATTGAGGTCAACTGCAGATTTATTTTTAAGAGGAAATCATGGCTGAACACGCTCTCTCATCGCAGGAAAGCTATAACCCGAATCACTTACTTGACTTCCTGCTCGAAAAAATGTCGCTTAAAAATGACGCTGCCCTGTCACGCAAGCTTGAGGTTGCGCCTCCGGTCATCAGCAAGATCCGTCATCGTCGCTTGCCGATCGGCGCATCCCTGCTCATTCGCATGCACGAAGTCACCGGCATGAGCATTCGTGATCTGCGTGACCTGATGGGGGACCGCCGCACGAAATATCGTTTGAGCGATGCGCAAGGAAAACCGAAACCCGCTGAAACCACGGCAAACGCCCAGCCGCAGCAGCATCAGTCCGGATCCATGCATCACTAAGGCGACTGGGCGTAATATGGGCTCAGTTCATGCATTACGGAAATAACGCGACGTTGCTCACTGCTGTATCGTCAGGGCGCATTGTGAACTAATGCCGCTCATGAAGTGGGTAATGTTGCGTTTATATAATGTTCTGCATCAGAACTCATCATCCATTCAATACGTCCGGAGAGGTTTTAATTGGCAAATGCCTGTCCATCCACTGAGCCGATCCAGCCACTATGATTTTATTCAGTCAATCTGAATGAAATTTACCGGTAATGTGGAATACGGCAGCACAATGATCTTCGATGGATTATCGCTCGATGCAGAGCAGCTTGTGGCTGACAATTTATTCGCCTCTCGAAAAGTAATGTCGATATGGTCTGGATTGAAGTAGCGCACGACAGATGTAATCTGCACTTCGCGGCATGGCATTTGCGGACCAAGGAATATGCCGGCCACCATGCTTTGGGAGAAATTAACGCCCGGTAAAGACGGAGAGGGCGATAGTCCAGCAGTATGTTCTCGCCATAAGGCATCCCAATTTGATACGTCGCGCACAACGACCAGGCGACGATCGCCGATGGATGTGGGGAGGACCGGGATAATTTCCTGAAAAGAGAGGTCTTGCGCGCTGTGGTCGGATGAGTCATCGAAGTACACAAACGAAAGCGATACGCCGCCACACCCTGCCAACGCCGCAAAGACAAGTCCTGCTATCCAAGAGCGAGGGGCATGGTTGAACACGATCGGACCGCAAGAATCTGTAGTGATATTGGCTGAATGATTGTGTATGCAAACGCACAGCATTCCGTTTGCTTCATCGCCGGTTGGGTTACTCCTGCAAGAATTGTAGTACCTTTTACGCCACGTGTTGTTCCCGACGCTGATGCCATTGCACCAGCAGAGAAATTGGTCGTTACGCTTGCTTACGGCAGGCCGCTTGTGCCCAGATGGTATCCATTTCCGAAATATGCGAAGCAAACCATGGCGGCAAGAGGGGAAGAATCTTGCGCCCGAGGTTGCAGTCGCCAGCCATGACGCGCGATTGAGCGTGGTGCAGCAAGCGAAGGAGTTGGGCATGCTCGGCCCGGTGTTCCTGGACGACGCGGACATCCATATCTGCCATCCATTGCTCTTCATTGGCGAAGTCGCGCTCGAGTTCATCGACAAATTTCGGATAACGAAGGCTGAATTGTGCGTCGGATGCGACCGTCATCGCATCCAGCTCAGAAAATAATTGAGGATAAAGCTGTTTGATTTTTGCCTCATCCAGCGCGCCTGCCGATGGAATGCCGTAAGCTTGCATAAAGCTACCCCTGTATAAATGCATCAATCCCTGGTGAAACCGCTCTGATAAAGTGTTTCAGAGGAAAGTGTAGTTAAGATAGATATGAGGCTGTACTGTAATTGCCAGTACAAGAGAAGTATTGATTCGGGTCAAAACAGCTGCGGCAGGGCAAGCGATGATGTGAATTACTGCAATCATGAAATTGTAGTGCGAGCTTAGTTATGTAATAGATGGAGAAACAGTCATGACCCGCCCTGATACTCTTTTTGAAGCCGCCAGCTATGATCTGAACAAGTTCATAGAGAGGCGAGTTGCTGATCGTCGTGCAATGCAGCGTGATTCGGCTGATAGACGCAAACAAAACAGGAATGTGGAACAACCCGAAAATGCTTTCCAAAAGGAAACGCCTTCATCTCATTAACCTTCACAGTCACGTTTCCTTAACACGGAATAAACGCCGATGAAGTTATGTAAGTAAGTGAAACCATCCTTTGTCCATTTCCGTCGAATAGATATTCCACTTGCGGACGGATATGGCGATGGGGCTGCCAGAGCAAAAAACACTGGTGAAAATTGCCGCCGATGAGGCTTACCTCGAAGGCATGCTTGAGTTGCCGTCTCATGTCACTGGATTGATTCTGTTTGCGCACGGTAGTGGCAGCAGTCGATTAAGTCCGCGCAACAATTATGTCGCGAGCGTGTTGCGCGATGCGGGTCTCGGCACATTACTGCTGGATTTGCTCACTCCGGGCGAAGATCGGCATTATGAAACCCGCTTCGATATCTCCCTATTAACCAGACGCCTGGAATTGGCACTGACCTGGATACGGCAGTTGCCGTCACCGCTGGCGACGCTGCCGGTCGGCCTGTTTGGCGCGAGTACCGGGGCTGCCTCTGCATTGCGCCTTGCTGCGCTCATGCCGGGCATCGTGGGCGCTGTCGTCAGCCGCGGTGGACGTGCCGATATGGCAGGGGCCGATATCCTACGGCAGGTTCGTGCGCCGACGCTGCTTCTGGTGGGCGGGCTTGACGATGTCGTCATTGAACTTAACAAGGCGGCCTATGAGCAAATGCAATGCGAACGCCAATTACATATTGTCCCGGATGCCACGCATTTGTTTGAAGAGGCAGGTGCTCTGGAAAATGTTGCGCAACTGGCTACCGAATGGTTTTTAAAGCATCTTGCGCCGGCTAAAAAATCTTAATTTTCGCTCGATCTGTTGTGAGAATCATGCATTTATTGCCCGAATCTTCACGAACCCAAACCTCGTAATCACGAAACTTCTGCATTTCCTGTTGCAGGCAATTTCCATGCGGTATGATTTGGACTTGTCTGAGGTGGATGTGCATGTTGATAACGAATTTGTCGGGTCTGTGGGGGATGAGCTTGCAGCGTTGGATGAAGACGCAGCAGAAACACAATAAAAAACTTGTCAAACTTCTTCTGAAGAATTCAACAACCCTTCCTTCCGCAGTTCCAGGCGTTTCGACGCGTCGTAAGGTGCTTCCACTGCTGGCGACATCCATGCTGACAGGCCGGCAGTCAGCCACAGCCTCGCAACCGGCAGGTCAGTGGTTAAAGTTCAACCATCCGCTCACGGTACTGGAAAGCGGCCGCTCGGGCGGCGGCATGGACTATTGGCTTTATCTGCCTCAGCGCGCCGATATGGCGCGTTTGCCTCTGGTGGTCATGCTGCATGGTTGCGCACAGACGGCGCCGCAATTTGCGCAAAGCACCGGCATGAACCGGTTAGCCGACAAGGAAGGCTTCGCCGTGCTCTATCCTCAACAGATTGCGCGAAACCATGCGGGCCGCTGCTGGCGCTGGTACAACCCGGAAGTGCGTGAAGGTGAAGCAGAGACTGCCGCGATCGCCTCGATCATTAATCAAGTCGCGGAGCGATACGCGCTGGATCGCAGCCGGATTTACATCGCCGGTATTTCAGCCGGCGCTGCCATGGCCAATATCGTCGCGCTCACTCATCCACAACTGATAGCGGCAGTCGGCATGCATTCCGGTGTGGCTTTCGGCGCTGCGCAAACGCCTATGGAAGGGTATGCCTTGATGCAGCAGGGGGCGGAACAGGATATGCATCAAGCCGTACGCGCTGCCGCCAGCAAGATGGGGCAGTTGCCGCTGATGCCCGCCGTCCTGATTCATGGGCGGGAAGACAGTATTGTGCATCCGGTTAATCTTGCGCATCTGGCTGAGCAATTTCGCGAGCTTCATCATCTGGCGGGCTATGCCCGTGAAAACATGACACTCAAGATTACCGAGAAGCAGGCTACTCGACGCAGCGGCCGGTCTTACAAGAATTGCGAGTATTACTTCGGTAGAAAACGTCTCTTGCAGGTTTGCGAAATCAGCGAGTTGGGACATGCCTGGAGTGGCGGTGATGCCTCGGTTAATTTCAGCGATGGCTGTGGCCCGAACGCCAGCCGGATGATGTGGGAATTCTTTCGCAGGCATCATCGCGCGGCAGAAGCGCTCACGAGCCATCCGGCTCCTGACGTATCTGAAGTTGAGCGTATACAAGCTGGACTTGTATAAGTACGCAGTTATTCCTTCCTGACGCATTCAATTTAATAAAGCCAGCTCGCATCGCTGGCTGATCAAGGCGCTTCGCCTGGCAATGCATATAATGGCAACGCTCTCTGCCTGATATGCCATCCTGAGATGAAGCCTCGCCACTCGTCTAGCAATGCCCGGCTATCGCGCGCAATTTTTCATGCGCTGTCGCCGGTATTGCTGCTGTCTGCCTGCAGCGGCAAGCCCGACAATTTCTTTCCCGGTTATATAGAAGCAGATTATGTGAGGCTTGCCGCGCCGGTGGGAGGCGCCTTGGTCAAGCTGCATGTCGAACGTGGCGCGCAGGTATCGCGTAACGATCCCGCTTTTATGCTGGAGTCGGATGAGGAGCGCGCCGCTGTCTGGGAAGCGTCGTCACGTGTCGCGCGTGCCGAAGCACAATTGAATGACCTCCGCAAAGGCAAGCGTCCGGATGAAGTCGCCGCAGTCGCAGCGCAGCTCGAGCAGGCACGGGCAGCGCAAGCCTTGTCGGCAGCCAGCCTGGCGAGAGAAAAACAGTTGGCATCGGCCCGGTTCGTCTCTCCCTCGCGCATCGATGAAGCGCAAGCCGCGCTCGATCGCGATGCGGCACGGGTGCGCGAGTTACAGGCACAGTTGCGCGTCGCCAAACTGGGGGCGCGCAGCGATGAGATTGCGGCAGCCCAGCAAGAGTTGCAGGCGGCGCAAGCGCAACTGGCCCAGGTCAACTGGCGACTGGAACAAAAGACGCAGCGTATCCCGGTCGATGCCGAAGTCGCCGATGTGCTTTACCGGGAAGGCGAACTGGTGCCGGTTGGAAGCCCGGTCGTCAGCCTGCTGGCGCCGCAATATCTCAAGGCGCGCTTCTTTGTGCCGGAAACTATGGTGGGCAAGCTGTTTTTGGGGCAGGAAGTCAATCTGCGCTGCGATGGTTGCGGTGCGCCGATTGCGGCAAAGTTGAGCTTCATCGCTCGCGAGGCGCAATACACTTCTCCGCTTATTTACAGCAAGGAAAATCGCGCCACGCTGGTATTCCTGATCGAGGCCCGGCCAGCATCAAAGGATGCGGCGCGCCTGCATCCTGGACAACCGCTGGAAGTGCGACTTGGAACTGTAGAAAGATTTGGGCCATGACTGCGGCAACCAGTGAGACAGTGATCGAAGTGTGCGGCCTGACCAAGCGCTATGGCAGCCGCATCGTAGTCGACCGCATCGATATGCGCGTCGCCAGGGGGCGCATCTTTGGGTTCCTTGGGCCAAATGGCAGCGGCAAGACCACGACGATCCGCATGCTGTGCGGCTTGCTGACACCGGATGAGGGAGAGGGGCAATGCCTCGGCTACGACATCCGCAGGCAATCCCGCCTGATCAAGCGCGCAGTCGGCTATATGACGCAAAGCTTTGGCCTGTATCTTGATCTGAGCATCGAGGAAAACCTGGATTTCATCGCCCGCGTGTACGAGGTTCCAGAGCGGACGCGTCGGATCGCCGAGTTGCTGGAAAAGATGGGGCTCGCGCAGCGGCGCACGCAATTGGCGGGCGCCTTGTCGGGCGGCTGGAAACAACGTCTTGCGCTGGCGGCCTGCCTATTGCATGAACCGAAGCTGCTCTTGCTGGATGAGCCGACCGCCGGCGTCGACCCGCAGGCACGGCGCGAATTCTGGGACCAGTTGCATGATTTGGCAGCTGAAGGCTTGACCGTGCTGGTATCCACGCATTACATGGATGAAGCCGAGCGCTGCAACGAGCTGGCTTATATATCCAGCGGACGTTTGCTGGCGCAGGGCACGCCGCAGCAATTGATCGATGACGCCCATCTGGCGACCTGTGAAATCAGCGGCGCCGGCCTCGCGCCGCTGGCACGCCTGCTGCGCAGCCATCCTGCCGTGCGCAGCGTGGCATTTTTCGGCAATGTGCTGCACGTGAGCGCGGCATCGGCTGCACAGCTGGATGAGGCGCTGGCGACTTTTCGTGGCCACGACATTGCCGTGCATCGCGTGAATGCCAGCCTGGAAGATGTGTTCATCGCCTTGATGCGCAACGACGGCGGCCAGCGCACCGGAGCATCGCCATGAGCTGGGCACGCCTGCTTGCTGTTCTGGTCAAGGAGTTTCGCCAGATCCGGCGCGATCATCTGACATTCGCCATGATGGTCGGCGTGCCGATCATCCAGCTGGTGCTGTTTGGCTATGCCATCAATACCGATCCCAAACATCTGCCAATGGCGGTGGTGGCAGCGGACCATAGCGAGTTCAGCCGCAGCCTGATGGCCGGTCTTGAGACTTCCGGCTACTTTCGCCTTACCCGTCATGCGGCGAGTGAAAGCGAAGCGAATCGATTGCTGGAGCGCGGCGAAGTGCAATTTGTGCTGGTGATTCCTCCGGATTTTTCAAGGCGTCTGTTGCGTGGCGAACGGCCGCAGATTTTGCTGGCAGCCGATGCGACTGATCCCGCCGCCGGCGGCAATGCGCTCGCCGCACTCAATGCCATATCCCGGCAGGCGCTAGCGCTAGACCTGGGCGGGGCGCTGGCCTACTTGCGCCCGGGCGAGCTGCCTTACGAGATCCGCGTGCAGCGGCGATACAACCCTGAAGGCCTGTCACGCTACAACATCGTGCCAGGCTTGATCGGCGTGATCCTGACCATGACCATGGTGATGATGACCGGGTTGGCGATGACACGCGAGCGCGAGCGCGGTACCATGGAAAATCTTCTGGCTACGCCGGTGCGGCCGCTCGAAGTCATGATCGGCAAGATCGCGCCTTATATCCTGATCGGTTATGTGCAGGTCGGCGTGGTACTCATTGCAGCGCGCCTGTTGTTCGACGTGCCCATGCTCGGCAGCCTGGCGTTGCTATCGGTGGCGCTGGTACTCTTCATGGCGGCCAACCTGGCGGTGGGCTTCACTTTTTCCACGATCGCCGCCAGCCAGTTGCAGGCGATGCAGCTCACGTTCTTCTTCTTTTTGCCATCGATGCTGCTATCCGGCTTCATGTTTCCATTCCGCGGCATGCCAGAGTGGGCGCAGATCATCGGTGAAATCCTGCCGCTCACGCACTTCCTGCGCATCGTGCGCGGCATTCTACTGAAGGGGAACGAGCTGGCAGACATCCTGCCGGAGCTGTGGCCGATTGCCTTGTTCATGCTGACAGCAGGCGGGGTGGCGCTGGCGCGCTACCGGCAGACGCTCGATTGACTGGCCCGGCAATTACATCGTCTGGCAAATCTTGTGGACCTGTTCGCGGACCCAACGGCAAACCGTATCCTGATGATTACGTTCCGGCCAATATTGGCGAATGGTCGGTGTCGGCAAGGCGATGGGCGAAGCAAGCACCTGCAATCCCAGATGAGGCGGAATCAATCTGAGCAGGCGGCGTGGCATCGTGGCGATGCAATCCGTCGCATCGATGATGAAAGGCAGCGCCAGGAAGCTGGGCACGACGACATGGATCTGCCGCCGGAATCCATGCGGCTGGCATGCCTGGTCGATCCAGGAGGCGTGTGCCGCACGCACGGCCAGGCCAACGTGGCGCGCCTCCTTGTACTGCTGCAGGCTTAATTGCCCCTGGATCGTCGGGTGGCCTCGGCGTGCGATACAGACGAATTCTTCGGTACACAAATCCTGATGCCGGAATTGTTCGTTCAATGGCGGAATCGCGCCGATCACCAAGTCCAATTCGCCGTCATTGAGCGCTGTGTGCAGGTTGAGGCGGTCATCCGGCACCACGCGTATCCGTAGCCTGGGTGCCTGTTCATCGACAACGCGGATCAGGGGCGCCAGGATCAGGCTCTCGCTGTAATCGCTCATCGCGATGCGCAAGCGGCGATCGGTATGCCGGATATCCTGGGCTGTTTGTACCTGCAGTGCGGTCTGCAACCCTTCCAGGGCGCGCTGGATAGGCTGGGCAATGGCATCGCTGTAAGCGGTCGCAGTCACGCCGTGGGTCTGGCGCACGAACAGCGGGTCGCCGGTATTCTGCCGCAGCCGGTTCAGCGCCTGACTGATGCCCGGCTGGCTCAAGCCAAGGCGGCGCGCCGCGCGCGACAGGCTACGTTCGCGATACACCGCATCGAATACCCGCAGCAGGTTCAAATCCAGCTTGTCGATATCCATTTTCTTATATCAGTTAATGGTTTTTGTTTATCGCCAAATATCATAACGCGGATTATGCTTTTGACATCAAAAATCCGGAGTGCATGAATGTCTGAACTTCCTCCTTTGCCGCGTTTGCGGGTAGTGCATCTGTTAGCGATAGCTGGTTTCTACTTTTGTTCAGGCGCTTTTCTGATGCAATTCCCGCGCATTATTCTGCGGCTTGGCGGCAGCGCGCAGGAAATCGGCTGGATATTGGCGCTGGGCCTGATCCCGGTGCTGTGCCTGGCCGGCGTGGTCGGCAACTGGAACCGCCAGCGTGGCGGTCGCTGGCCATTGGTGGTGGGCGCCTTGCTGGCGGCGCTAAGTAACGCGATGATGATCTGGGTCGAGCATGTCGGCGCAGGCATGCTGGCATTGCGCATGCTCTTTGCGGTCGGCCACGCGATGATATTCGGAACCTTGTTCGCCCAGGCGGCATTCGTGGCCGATCATCCGCTGCAGCGTGCCAAAGTGATTGGCTGGATGGCAGTCGTCATCCAGATCGGAAATGCGATTGGCAGCGTCATCGGTGAATATGCCTACCTGAAGGGGAATAACGCATTCTGGCTGGGGAGCGCGGGGATCGGACTCATCGTGGTCGTGCTTGGCGCCTGTTGGTCCACCAAGCCTGCAAACGAACACAGCACACAAACCCAAGCCGGCAGCAAGTCAGCGCAATGGCCGGCAGAGGTGTGGACGATCGCGGCAGTCGGCATGGCGTTCGCGGGGCTCTCGCAATTTCTGCCTGCATTCATTGACCATCTGAACCAGAGTGGCGCGGTCACGCAGCCGTTTGCCGCTGCCTGGTTTCTCACTCCGGCATTGCTGCTGGTTGCGCTGGTCCGTCTGGCGGGCGGGCATTTTGCCGCCGTGCTGCTGCGGCCATGGGTGCTGGGCGTTTGCCACTTGCTGCTGATGTTGACCATGCTGCTGGTGCCATGGATGCACACCCAGCAGCATGCCATGTTCCTGGGAATGATATTCGGTCTGAGTTATGGCTGGCTGTATCCGGCGCTGAGTGCGATGGCATTCGACCATGTGCCGGCGGAAGCGCGGGGCAGGGTGGCAGGCTGGCTGGTGGCGGCGTTCGAGGTGGGATTCCGCCTCAGTCCGATCGCCTTGGGTGCGCTCATTTCCCGCTTTGGCTACACCACCATGTTTGTCAGCCTGGTGCTGGCTTATGCGGGCATGCTGCTTGTCGCAAGACTGGTCGCAAGAACGAAATTGGTGCCGGTACCCGCGGCACTGTAAATTGACTGGAGTGGCGAGGATATGACCGACGAAAAAGGATTGGACGCGATGCTGCAGGATGTGAAGCTGCGCGTGGCATTGGAACAGGTCGATGCTGACTCATGGGAAGAATTGTGCCGCGCAGTGCCGCAAGACGCGGCGAAAGTCGTGCAGCTCTCGGTCGAGCGCCTGGGCGATGTCGTCGTTTCGCATTGCCTGGCGGCCGATGCTCCCCTGGGCAACCGCGCCGTCGCCCTCGGCCTGGCTGCGCCTTGTACCCGGGAACAGATTCAGATGCTGGCTGCCCGCTTCAAGAAAACCGGCATGCGCAATTTCGCCTTGCAGATCAGCCCGTATGCCAAGCCGGTAGAGCTAGAGCGGTGGCTGGCAGAAGCGAGCCTGGCTTTGCGTGGATATTCGGTCAAGCTCGTGCGCGGCAATACACCGCCGCCGGACAATCCAGGCGAAACGCGGCTGGTCACAATGGAAGACAAGACGCTGTTCGGCGAGGTATCCGCACGCGGTTTCGAGCGGCCACCCATCATCGCGCACTGGATGGCAGCGACAGTCGGATTTCCGCGCTGGCGCCATTATCTGGCATATAGCGATGGACAGGCAGCAGGAGCAGCCGCCATGTATATCGATGGCGATGTGGCATGGCTTGGTATCGGCTCGACCTTGCCTGAATATCGCCGGCGTGGCGTGCAACAGTCTCTCATCGCACGACGCATTGCGGACGGGCTGGAACTCGGAGTTCGCTACTTTGTTGCCGAGACAGCCAGCTTCAATGCCTCATGTGAGAATCTCATGCGTGCGGGATTTGCCTGCGCTTACGAACGGCCTCATTTCGGGTTGCCTGGCGCTACTCAAACTTGAGTTGGCAGCATCATCGGACTAGGCTGATTAAAGAAATTGTATGTCGATAATTTTTACAGTGTCGAATTAATTCTTGGCGGCAATAGTTAATAAGTGTGAACTATTTAACTATTGCCTCTCGCAATTCTTCCGGTCTTGTTTTTCCGAAGATTTCTACATAAATTTTTATTTAAATTCAAACGCTTATAGAGACAACTTTCACGAGCGTTTTTGTTAATGTCTGCAATTGTGAACTGCTATTTTCCTGGCCTGGTTTGTGCTTAACAAAGCGCAACTAATATCTCCGAGGAAATAACATGTTCAACAAATTGCTTTTGATCTCTGCCTTAGCCGCCCTTGCAATGGCGTCCAGTGCCCAAGCCGCCCCTCTGGCTGTCGATGGTTCGCTAGCGGACTGGAATGTCGTGCTGAAAGATTCGGCATCGTCGACTCCCGCGAGCCAGTTCGCGACGGTGACGGCACCAGCCGGCGCCAAGCTGCTGGGATATGCCATCGAAGACCAGAACGACATCAACAACGATATCTTCCTGGGCCCGCATTATGGCGGCCAAAATTATGACGTCGAATTCATGGCCGTTGCTTATCAAGCCGGGAAGGTGTTCCTGACTATCGCGACGGGCCAGCGTCCGGATAATGGCTTGCAGTATTACAGCCCGGGCGATATCCGGATCGTCGATAACAATAACAAGGTATATGGCATCGAAGTCGGTGGCGGCAGCGGCAACGCCAGCATCAAGCAAGGCGCCATCACGGAAGGCGCAACCGGGACGACTTATACCCTGAATTCCAACGGTTTTACCGTATCGGTCGCCAATGCCGCTCCGGCTCAAACGGCAGGCAGCATCTGGTCGAACGTGAACTGGATCGCCAGCCCCATCGCGGGCGAAACAGATAGCGTACAGTTCACCACAGGCGTTAACTCCGTCAATCTTGGCACCGCCGATTACATCTATACCCGTGATTCGCTCACCAACCAGCATGCAGTGATTGAATTATCGTTTGACTTAAGCATGTTCAACGACGCCACGTCGCTGGATTTTTTCTGGGCGCCGTCATGCAATAACGATTTGTTGAGCGTGCATGCCGATCTGTCCCAGGTGCCGGAGCCTGCGACCCTGGCACTGTTCGGTCTGGGCATGCTCGGACTGGCGCGCCGTCGCCGCGCAGCAAAGTAAACGAAATACCCTCTGAAGAGGCATTGCGCGTGCGGCAGTATAGGATGTTACCTATCTGCCGCTTGCTCAGGAACCTTTGCCGGGCAACGGCACGGGATGGTTCTTTCGTAGTTCGGCGCAATGGTCGCCCATATATCGCATGAAGCCGCGCGGATCGGCCTTCACCTCGTCGCTGCGGGATTCGGCGAGCAATTTCTCACGCGCGGCAGCGAATTCATTCTTCACTCTGGGACGGTCCTTATCCAACAGCACTTCGGCGCTGTACAAGCTGATGTTGGCTAAATGCTGCAGCTGCTGTTTCAACTCGGGTTTGGTGACCTCATTCGAACCGGATACATAAAAGGCTGCACAGCGAAGGTAACGGCGCGCCAACTGGGCGTCGTCTTCGCTGGCGGCTTTGGCGGGTGATGAAGCGACGCCCAGAACAAGCGCAGCTATCAAGCATTGGATTGGCGAAGATAATCGCATCGAGTCCCCTGGGTTCTACTGATATATGGACGAAGCTATGGTATCTGCAAACCGCAGTAATTGCCAGGCAAGCACGTCCTGACAGTTCTTCGGTTCCCCGCGCGGTTTTCTAATTCCCTTGGTATGGCCAAAAAACTGGGCTGATAAGTTGCCCGGCAATTTGTGCCAAATTTTGACCAAATTCAAATTGTCCGGGCCTGTGCAGAAGAGAATGTTCCCCAGAGCGTTTAATGCCAACTGGAGTCATAGCGATGGATCATACACAGTCGATGCTGTCCAGCAGCAGCTTGAGTAAATTCATACTGTCAAAGCCCGTCATCGCTGTTGAGAACAGCGCGTGGTCGATGGGCGATCAGGCTTACGAGCTTGGCGATACATTCGAAAGCGGCGTGGCCAAGGCTGCCAAAGCCGGCATTCGGCCCGGCTCGAATGAGTATGCGGCATTCATCACGGCGTTTTCGCGGCGCTTGCGATCGCGCCAGGTCGCGCCCGGCAAACAAAATCTGTCATGAGTGTGGCCGGGGCTGTGCCAAGGCGCTGCCTCCGCTAAAACAAATCCAGCTGCCTTTTGTCGGCCTGGAGTGCTGGCTTCTTGAATCGTGACGCATCAAGCAAGCCGGCGCCATGCACATGGCGAATCAGGCCCAGCCTGCGCGCCGATTGTATAAACCGTTGGCGAATCAGTTCACTCCATACCCCCGTGCCGCGCATGCGCGTCGCGAAATCCGCATCATAATCCTGCCCGCCGTGTAATTCGCGCACCCGGTTCATGACGCGTTGCGCCCGCTCGGGAAAGTGCGCTTCCAGCCATTGCTGAAACAAAGGATTGACTTCCCACGGAAGACGCAGCACGACGTAGCTGGCATGGCTTGCACCCGCTTCCTTTACCGCCTCCATCACCTTTTCCAGATCCTGCTCGGTGATGAAGGGGATAACCGGAGCAATGCTGACCGCTACAGGAATGCCTGCGTCGGCCAGCGTACGAATCGCGCGCAATCGCCGGGAAGGGGCGGCTGCGCGTGGCTCCAGCGTGCGAGCAATCTGTGCATCCAGCGTCGTCAGCGTCACCGCTGCCATCGCCTGCCGCTTTTCCGCCATCGGCGCAAGCAGATCGATATCGCGCTCGATGAGCGACGACTTGGTGATCAGGGCAACCGGATGGTCGTGCTCATGCAGGATTTGCAAAACTCGCCTTGTCAGACCGAGTTTGCGCTCGCACGGTTGATAGGCATCAGTATTGACGCCCAATGCAATCGTCTCGGGCACGTAGGATTTCTTGCTCAGTTCCTGCAGCAGTAATTCCGGCGCATTGAGTTTGGCAAAAATACGGCTTTCGAAATCCAGCCCGGGCGACAGGCCAAGATAGCTGTGAGTAGGGCGGGCGAAGCAATAAATACAGCCATGCTCGCAACCGCGATAGGGATTGAGCGAAACACCGAATGGCAAGTCTGGTGACTGGTTTCGGGTGAGGATCGATTTCGCCTGCTCGCCGATGACCTCGGTCTGCCGCCGCAATGATGTCAGCTCGGTGGAGCAATCTTCGCTTTGCCAGCCGTCGTCAAATGTCTCCCGCAATTGCAGTTCATACCGGCCTTGCAGATTGCTGACGGCGCCGCGCCCTTTTTGCGTTGGCGCAGATGCTTTCCGATATGGCAGCTTTTCCTTGGAATTGGCGATGTCATCGTCCGGCATGTGAAATTTAATACTGTAAATATATACAGCAATAATGGTAGTGCAGCTTGGCTTGCCAATCAAGTTCAAGCCGGTTTAACTGGCCTCAGTCGAATCAACAAGCTTCTGCAGGCAATGAAACGCCGCGGGGATGAATGAGAAGGGTGAGGCTGTTTTACTCCTGCGTGTTTCAGCTTGGTGCACGCTTCTGTAGGCTTTTTTGTGACGGCGCAAAAAGCCATAGCCTCTGACGGGAATTTCTAAGGGGCCACGTCGGTCATCTTTTTGCGTATGCATTTTTTCGACAACCTGACGGGAGGTGATATGAGCGAACAGCAGGAAGCACAAGGTGGTTACCAGCCCAACCGCCTGCTAGACACATTGATTAAAGATTTGCATCTGAAGAATGATGCGGCACTTTGCCGTACTCTGCAGATTGGCCCACCTCTCATCAGCAAGATCCGGCATGGCAGGTTGCCGGTCAGTGCTTCCATCCTGATCCGCATGCATGAGACCACGGGACGAAGCATTCGCGAATTGCGTCAGGTACTGGGTGACCGCCGTGCCAAATATCGTTTCGGCGACATCATGGGCAAGCCCAAGACCCCGAAGGTTGAGCAAGCCGGCGAGTCCCGCTCCTCCGACACCGGTATGTCTGCATAAATAAGAGGCGCGCAGTATGCTTGGGCCGGGTGTGTTGCCCGGCCTGTGTTTTTGCAGCGTGAAGTTAACTGCGCGTTGGCCTGCACAGGCTTCCTCAATAACGATAGACAGTGTTGTTATCGATGCGCACGCGGCTGCCTACCTGTAGGTCGCCAAGATAGTCTTGCGCCAAAGTTTGATATCCGCCGTTATCCATGCGCACGCTGATCAGATACTGATTGCGTTGCGCACCATTGCGCTTTTCGATTTCATTACCCGCGATGGCACCGCCTACTGCGCCGGCAACGGTTGCAGCGGTTCTGCCTGAACCCTTGCCGACCTGATGACCCAATAAGCCGCCTACCACGCCACCAAGAATGACACCGGCGCCACTGCCCTGTGTCGCAGCAGGCTGTCCCAACTGTATGGATTCCACGACCCCGTAGGAAGCTCGATAAGGATAAGTGTTCGACGATGGATAGGGATAAGCCGTCGTCGCCGGATAAGGCTGTGCGCCATATGGGGCCGGATAAGAAGTGCTGGCGCATGCACTCAAAAAGAGGCTGGCGATGATGGCTGCAACGACTGGCGTAAAGCTGGTTTTCATAATGGCGCTCACTAAGCGAAGACTGGTTAAGACGTCTTCATTAAACACCTGCAGCTGAAATGAAAACAGCAATGAGCGGTAAGGGTTGCAACCAAATGTATCGGCTGGTTGTGAAATAACGGATGAAACGCCGAGTCTTAGCAGGCATATAAAGAGTGTCTTAATAGTATCTTGTTTGCAACAATTATTAATCTAAGGAAATGAAAACGATCCGTTAAAGAAACATTTTTTGGGGCCCAAATTACCCCATGCTATATTGCTGAAACAAAAAATGTAAAAAATTGTGTCTTAAAATAATTGAAGCCAAGGAAAAAATAAAAATGGCAAAAACATCCAAGGCAGTATTGGCAAGTGCGATTTCATTCGCTGCCGTAATCTTGGCTGCTTGTGGGGGAGGCGGGGCTTCTACAATTGCAGGTAACGCGTTTGGTAATGACAGGGCATCGACTACAGTCACCACTACAACCACTACCACGAGGTTACCGATTGGCGCCACTGTCACGACGTTGAAGGTGGAAAGCACTGGAGCAGGGAATCAAACCTCAGTTCCTCTGACTTTTGGCCAAGTCTTCGTTCCAGGCGAGGTTGGTGCAAACGAGTCCATTACGGGAACACTGGATGATGGGACGCCCATCGGTTTACAAGTTGATGCCAAAGCACGCCATGCCGATGGCTCGTTGCGGCATGCGGTCATTTCAGCTGTGCTGCCGCAATTGAATGCTGGGCAGACGCGAACGATTAATCTGGTTAAGACGGGGGCGTACACGGCTGCGGCGCCTGCTACGGCATTGGGTGATTTGCTCAATGATGGATTTAACGCTGTTGTCAATGTCAATCTTGGTGGAACACTCTATACCGCGTCTGCTGCTACAGCTCTCAATAGCGGATCGGTGCAGCGTTGGCTGACCGGGCCTCATGTTAACGAATGGTTCGTAAGCAGTCCCTTGAAAACAGTAGGTGGTATCGAGCACCCGCATCTAACCGCTCGTTTTGCTGTGCGTTCTTATGTGGGGTTGAACAATCCACGCGTAGATGTCATTGTCGAGAATAACAAAACATTTGCCACCGGCCCACAAAACTTTACATACGACGTCAATATTCTGATTAATGGTCAATCCGCCTATTCAATGGCTGGCCTGACTCATTATCACCATGCCCGCTGGCGCAAAACCTTCTGGGTTTCACGAGAGCCGGAGATACATGTAAAGCACGATACGGCCTATCTGATTGCATCAAAATCAGTATCAAACTATGACCAATCTGTAATTCCTGCTGAAAGCGCATTAGCCGATTTGGCTACGCAGCTGACTGCAGATAAAGTCGGGCCTATGAAAGTAGGGCTGGTTCTGCCATACATGCCTACATCTGGCGGAAGGGCCGATATCGGCCCATTGCCAAGCTGGTCAGTACTCTATCTTTTGTCCATGGATAAGCGTGCCAAGGATGCCATGCTGGCTTCCGCGGACGGTGCTGCAAGCTGGTCGATTCACTATCGCGATGAGGCGACTGGTTATCCAGTTCGGCTGGATAACGAGATTAATAAAAACATAAGTGTCCATGGCAACCTTGCACATCTTGGCCCCCTACCTGTTCCACGCTGTGCCGGCAATGTTTCGGCGTTGTGCAATACGCCGTATACACCGGATACTGCGCATCAGCCTTCGATGGTCTATCTTCCTTACCTGATCACAGGAGACCATTTCTATCTTGAAGAATTGCAGTTCTGGGCGGCTTGGAATCCATTGGAAACCGCCCCCGGTGCACATGGGTTTGAAAAGGGGCTGCTGCGCTGGGCACAGGTTCGTGGGCAAGCATGGTCGCTCCGTACGCTAGGGCAGGCAGCGTACATCACCCCGGACTCTCATTACCTGAAGAACTATTTCGCTGCGCAGGTAGGTTATAACTTGGGTTTCTATAATGCGACCTACACTGTCGCCAACCCGAATCAACTGGGGGCATATGATGGATCTGGTGAAGAATCATTTGTGTCGGATAGCGGCCAATCCGCGCCATGGCAGGACGATTTTTTCACATGGAGCGTCGGCTATCTTACTGAACTGGGATTCACAGATGCACAGCCTCTGCTGGCGTGGAAGGCAAAATTCCCAGTCGGACGCATGACTGCTCCAGGCTATTGCTGGATTGAAGGCGCTGCTTATTTTCTCAATATTCGACCTGCTGCTGGTATGCCTGTGTATCCTACTTTTGCACAGGCCTATGCCGCTACGATCAAGAATAACGCCATGATTGATGATGACGGCAATCCTATTACACATCCATTAGGACTACTTTATCTTGATCAGCCTTGCGGAAGTCAAGCTCAAGCGGATTGGCGTACGGCGGCGACAGGTGATACATGGTTGGCTGGGCAAATGACTGGCTATTCATTCTCGCCTATTGGTTATCCTTCCAATATGCAACCGGCACTGGCTGTCGCTGTAAACTCGGGCATACCTAATGCGTCGCAAGCCTGGAATATTTTCATCAATCGTTCGGTCAAGCCTGACTATCGCGCTCAGCCGCAGTGGGCAATTATCCCGCGTTAGATAGACAATTCATCGACACGATTTAACAAAATAACCGCGTGGCTATGCGCTAAGTACCTGACAGGTCTTGGTGCATAGCCACATGCATTTTGTGGGCGCTTAAAACTATCTTCGACCCGCAAAGCAGATAAGCTCAATGGTTGTTCATGTTATAATTTATTGCAAGAAATTCATCTTGCTAATGCAGATATATCGTCAGTTTTGTAAAAGCCTTTGTGCACATTGACTTACAGTAGTTTTGAAAGCAAACGTTTAATATTCGGAAATGTATTGGAGCTGTAATGCAACTGATATCATCAGTCGTTCGACGCATTCAACGTGATTATTTCCGATGGCGATACAACCAAGTCGCAAGTCAAATCTTAGCAACCCGTTCGGTACCGCAAGGGAAATTGCCGTTTCTGCTTCTATCAATGGTGCATCAGCGAGATATCCAATCTTATCTGGTTGCAGTTAAATCCTTTGTACGGTTTGCCAATCCTTCCCGAATTGTTGTTGTCTGCGATCCGTCTATTACAGATGCGGATCGTGCCATTCTCAAAAAGCATGTGCCACATCTAGAGTTGCGGGCGGCCGCTGAGTTTGCTCATGCTCAAGTGCCGGTCGGCGGAACGTGGGAGCGTTTGCAGGCAATTTCCCAATACGTGCGAGACGAATATGTCATTCAGCTCGATGCTGACACGGTAACCATGCACGCCATTCCAGAAGTTCTGGAAGCAATTTCGAACTGCAAGGGATTTGTACTGGGAGAAACGCCGAATCAGCGCTTGCTAACGCTGGCCGAAACAAGTGCCAATGCCTTGCCTAAAGTTGTGCCGGGCTCGCATATCCAGACTTTGTCTGAGGCTGCTATGTCGTCAGTAGGGCTGCCTGAAAATGCATTGTATGTAAGAGGTTGTTCCGGCTTTACCGGCTTCCCTTGTACGTCTCGTATGCAGGAGGACCTGCTGGATTTCTCGCTGCGTATGATGGAAAGGTTGGGCACTGGGTGGGAACGCTGGGGGACAGAACAGGTGACCTCCAACTATCTGGTCGCAAATGCGAATGGCACATCGGTTCTGCCATTTCCCAAGTATGGGACGCCGGATCACGCAACTGGCGAAACGGCGTTTTTCCACTTCATTGGCTCGATGAGATTCGTAAACAACAAGTATGAGAAAGCATCGCAGAAAGTTTTGCATCTAATAGGCACCGCTGTTCAATAAATATGCCATATTCAGATTTCCGGGCGTGAAGATACATGGTTAATTTGCGGCGCTCACTGGTAATCAATTTCATGGCATCGTCCGGTGCGACGCTTGTGCAATTTCTTGTAAGCGTCCTCCTTGCGCGCATATTGAGCCCTAGTGAGATCGGTATATTTTCGATCACCATTGTATTCGTCAATATCGCGCATATATTTCGCGATTTCGGTGTCGCAACGTACTTGCAGCGAGAACCTGAGCTGACTCCGGAAAAGACCCGCGCAGCAATCGGCGTGTTATTCACTTCTTCCTGGCTGATTGCAATCCTTCTCTATCTGTCCAGCGGCTGGATTGCAGCCTGGTTCAAGGAGCCGGCGATCGTTCCGACAATGGAGGTTCTTGCGCTAGGGTTCTTGTTTATTCCTTTTGGGGCTGTTACCCATGCCCTGTTGACTCGCCAGTTTGCAGCGGAAAAACAGGCGATTGTCACTGTCGCTGGCACCTTGAGTTATTCAGCAACCTGCTTGGGTTTGGCGGCGCTCGGTTTCGGAACCATGAGTTTGGCTTGGGCCAATCTTGTCAATATCATCGTTTGCGGGCTTGCCTACATTCCCTTAAGACCCAAAGGCACTCCATGGCTGCCATCCTTCCGTAATTGGGGCAGCGTAGTGAATTTCGGCATAGGTACCTTGCTGACGAATTGCGCTCAAGCGGTGAACAATGCCATCCCCGATGTCTTGCTCGGTAAACTGGGTAGCGCCAAGCATGTTGGCTTGTTTAGCAGAGCAAACTCGACAGTGACAATTTTCACTTATGTAGCAGGTTCCACTGTTAATTACGGTGCCCTGTCTTATATCTCTCAGGCCCATCATCGAGGCGAGTCATTGGCGCCACTGCTAAGCAGGGCAACTGCATTGCTGACCGGCGTGGGCTGGCCGGTGCTCACGTTGACTGCATTATTGGGTAAGGACATCGTACTTGTGCTGTACGGGCCGAACTGGCTGGAATGTGTGCCAGCGATCTTCCCGCTTGCGGCAGCAGCGGCATTCATGATGGCGTTTCATTACGTGCCTACTGCATTGACTGCACTGGGCCGCCCATATTTGGCAGCGTTTCCTTTGACGCTGAGTGTCCTGACTCGGATTGCATTTGGTGTCTGGCTGTTTGACGGTACTTTGCATAGTTTTGCCTGGACTGTTTTTCTGGCTACTTTAGCGACCATGCCGGTCATGGTGGTGCAGCAAAAAAAATATCTGGGCGTACCAATGAGACAAATGCTGCGAGCGCAATTGCCGAGCGCACTCGTAAGCACGGCGGTGGCATTGGCTGCTGAATTTTTAATGATGCTATTGCCTGCTTCAATACCGGCAATCGTGCGCTTGTTTTCCATGTCGCTTCCACTGATTGTGGTTTGGTATCTGACTTTGCGCATGACACGGCATGAGTTGCTTCCTGAAGTGCATCATTTAACTACAGGCCTGAAGATGCGGTTAATGCGTCAATGCTGAGTGCATTTCAAGAAAATTGTAAATGGCGTTCAACGCTATGTAGGGTCTTTCTATGCGCTGGTTAAGAGAACAGTTCGAATTGTCGCGTGGTGGAAGTGATCACAATGTTAGGCCAATGGAAGGATTGAGAGGTTTTGCAGTCTTTCTCGTCTTTCTGGTGCATTACGTGACCCTTATCGAACCATGGCTACCCGAACAGGCAAGCATACGTGCGTTTGCTGGATCACTTCATGCAATCGGCAACACTGGAGTTGATCTGTTCTTTGTATTGAGTGGCTATTTAATCTATGGATCTTTAATTACAAGGAACCAGCAATTTGGGCGATTTATACATAGACGTATCCAGCGAATTTACCCAGCGTTTATTGTCGTGTTTGTCATTTATGTCTTATTGTCATTCGCCTTTCCGTCTGAAAGCAAAATTCCGTCAGACGCAACAGAAGGCTTCGTATATCTAGCGCAGAATTTTCTGTTGTTACCTGGAATCCTTCCAATCGAGCCACTGATTACCGTAGCTTGGTCACTGAGCTATGAATTATTCTATTACCTAGTTATTCCCCTAGTTATTGCTGTTTTCAGACTGCGAGATCGGAGCGCAGCATGGCGAGTCTCCTTTTTTATGATTGTTGCGAGCCTCCTTGCGGCGTATTGCTTTGCCTATGGCGGACATGTCAGACTGATCATGTTTATTGCTGGAATTCTGCTTTACGAGGTGATGGAGAGTTCGTGGTTCCTCTCGCCGCCAAGCCTTTTAGGCTTTGGGGCGTTTTGCGTCGGCATTCTTGGCACGTTGGTCCCTGTGTCTGGCACGATGGGAGCGGTGCTCAAGACCTTGATTCTTTTCGTGGCATTTTTCTTTCTTTGCCTCACGTGCTTTCGAAATCACCTGATCTGGCTTTCCCGTGTTTTTTCATGGGCGCCATTACGCTGGCTGGGAAACATGAGCTACTCGTATTATTTGATTCACGGCTTGGCCCTGAAGGCTGGTTTCCTTGTTCTTCCAAAAGTTTTGCCCGATGCAGGCTTCGATTCTTGGTTATTCTGGGCTTTGCTGCCACCGATGTTTGTTCTGACGCTGGTGCCTGCCTCGGCCCTATTTCTATTGGTGGAAAGACCGCTATCAATTTTTCCTGAAAAACGTAGGGACCCCAATGTCCCCGCTGCGGTTAGAAATTTCTACTAACAATACGGTCAAGCGGGACGTGTGATAAACGTTGCTCCGCTTGCTATATGCAAGCATTGTCTTGAGAACGCCTTTGGCTTGAGCATCGTTGCTAATTCGTGCCGCTGCTGCGCTAGGGGTGTAACAAGCCTGATATTAGTTCAGCCATTTCTACAGCCTGACGCTCAATATTAAACAATGCCAAAGCACGTTCGCGAGCCATGATGCCGTGTCGCTCTCTCAGCGCTTCATTATCCAGGTAGTGGAGAATTGCATTCGCGAAAGCGTCATCATCCTGAAGATCGACCAGTATCCCTGTCTGCCCATGGCTTATTGTCTCTTGTGGGCCGGCTGCAGCTGATGCCACCACGGGCAATCCGCAAGCCATCGCTTCCACAATGGATAACCCAAAGCTTTCAAGTTCCGAAGTATGTGCCATTAAGTTCGCTGCACGGTAAAAAGGAACCAGATCATTTTGGGCGCCAGCGAATAAAAAACGATCACCCAACTTTAGTTCGGCGGCAAGCGCCTGCCATTCCGAAAAAATCGGACTGTTGCTGGCGCCAACATAGACAAAGCCTATGTTAGCTTTTGGCCGCGCATCAATGACGCGGCGCGCGATGCGAATCATGCGATCGATGCGTTTTTCAGGACGAGCCTGGCTGACACTAATTACCCAACATCTTTCCGGATCAAGTCCTGTTTGAGCGCATGCCACCTGCCGGCCTCCGGGGCTGTACCGTTCGCAATTTATGCCGTCGTAGATGACACGGACGCGGTTGGGGGGGATTAGGGCATAACGCAGCAGAAAATCTTTTTGGGATTCGGCATTGGCCAGGTGATAAGCATGAATCTGCCGTTTAAGCACACGTCGCATGCAGAATTTCAAAGCGTGAAGTAACAGTGAGTCACGCTTTGCAGGATCGAAACTGTCGTTTTCCGTATTGATCGTGCGAACGCCGAGACGGCGGAATAGCCCCATATCGAGCGTTGAAGGAAGCGCGCTCATGAATACGATGACGCGAATGTTGTGAACTTGAATAAACCTTTCAAGCGATTCCAAATCAACCGCTTTCTTGCTGTAGCAATCAAGGGCAACGGGTTGCAAATTTTGGGGAGAATATGCCGGATTGGGTGTTAGTTCGGGGTGGGCGATGAAACATCGAGCTTCCGCAATGAGATGGGAAGCAGCAAAATCTCTTGATAGCGCGATCGTGTTCCAAACATAGCCAATGTCATTCGGATAACGCATGGCGAACAATACGCCAGGCTTTGCGGTGATGAGATGCTTGCCCATGCTAATTAATATTCATCGAATTAAATTGGATCTGCCAATAACTGTATTTAGCTATGTTTGGGCACCTCGGCCTGCCAGCCAATAAAGCATTCGCACACCAAACATCAACGAACCCGTATCCCAAGGAAGGCTGCGCGGAATGCGATAACGGTCATTTTTTCGAGTGGCGGCGCCGGCGGACGAGGTGAAAGCTGCGACATAGCCTGCCTCTTCTACCATGCGTACGTGTCGTTCATCAAAATCGACTTCAGGCTTACCGTTAGGGTAAGCAAACAGAGTCACAGGTCCTCCTGTAACTGCTTCAAGTTGCTTCTTACTTTCGAAAATTTCGTTGCGGGCGGATTGGTCATCAAGATTGGCAAGGATGGGATGCGTGACCGTATGGGCACCTATTTCTATGCCTTGTCGTGCCAGCGACATGATCATTTCCCTGGTCAGCATCAATCCTGTTGATTCGCTTCCTCCCGCCAGCTCCTCTAAACGGGAAATCAAGCTTAGGCGAGCCTGGGCAGGAAGGTACTTGGCAATTTTCGTCAGGTCCTGTGCCGCGATTTTCTTTTCCATGGGAGTACGCAAGGGATAGACCCCCAGACCCAGTGCCCTCAAATCGATTTCCTGGTCATGCAGGCGCCGGATCGCTTCGACGATCCTGTCGTTCCACATATTACGTTCTCCTACATATCCGCTAGTTACAAATACGGTTGCAGGGAAGTTAAATTCTTTAAGTATTGGCGCTGCCAGATCATGAACCGAGCGATAGCCGTCATCGAAAGTAATGCAGACCGCTCTGGCAGGAAGGCGTTGCGTTTCGAGCGCGCCAATAGCGTCTTTCAACGGCAGGACATTAAAACATTCAGCCAACAGCTCCATCTGCCAGCGAAAGCTTGCCACGTCAGGATCTTCATCGAGTAATGGATCTCTGGATTCGAGTACTCGATGGTAATTGAGGATGCAGATGCGTCCCTCGCCGGGAGCCTGAGGCGCAATCCAGTTTCCTGCAGCCTTCATCAGCGCGGTAAAAGCAGGCTTCGAATAATTACGAGCGCTCATGCTGGATTTCCCGGCTTCGTTGGTCCTGGCGGCATTGCGATAGATGCAGAGGTATTTTCCCGTTCTGCGAATTTGGGTAGCAAGAGCTTATCTAAAGTCACTAGCGCAACAATAATGAAGTAATACAAGTCGTAATAGGCTAAGGTGAGAAAAGCGCCGCCAACGGCAAAGCCGATTATGCTAACTTGGCACATTGACGCTAAGTCTTCAGCCCATTTGAGATCAGTCCGATTTCTGCAGAATTTTATAATCCGCGTTCCAGTTCTCCAGGCGTAAAACATTAGGCTGAGGAACAGGCATAGACCGATAAAGCCATGCTCGCCCAGAACCTGGAAATAGATACTGTGAGCGTCAAAAAAAATCAAAGGGTTCGGAGCGTATACCAGAAACATCTTCGGTGTGAATACACGGTAGCCTCCACCCATGAAATTGTTTTTTGCGACATTGGTGGCAAATTCCCAGGAATTGATGCGCCCCATCGCTGATGCATCTTCCTTGTAGTTGTCAATGGTTTCCATGCGGCCGAACCATTTATCCGGCATGACTGCATATATAACCGGGACGATAAGTAAAACGGCGAGGAAAATGCGCAGCTTGTTTCGGCTTTTCAGCCAAAGAAAAACCATCATTGCAACAGTGGCGACCAGTGCTCCTCGAGAATATGAGCCTACGATTGCCATTACGGTCAAAACCGCAACACCAGTAATTCCAAAGCGTAGCCATTTCTTTTGTGCTTGGAGGCGGAGATACCAGACGAGAGGAAGAGCAGTCACCATTGCCAATGCAAGAGCGTTGTTGTCGCCGATGTAGGTAAACGGCGGTCCGACGACGTGGCTGGTGCCACCGCTGGCCAACGTGAAAATGCCACCTTTGAAGCCATAAAATCCAAGCGATACAGCAAGCACCAGGACATATTGCTTGATATCTTTTTCAGTATGCAGGGCGAGTATGGCAATCGCTGTCATGAAAAAAGTTTTCATCACACGATCCCACTCTTTCCAGGCTAGTTCGGGTTCGAGCGCGACAAGCGTGGTCAGGTTCATCCAGACGACAAAAGTCAAAAGCATCGCTGTTACTGAAGTAAGCGGAATGCGTTTGGGCTGGACAGAAAACAGCAGGCTACAAAGCGTAACCGCGGCAATGATGGCGGCAAACGGAAAATCATACGCGGCGCCATACGTCAGTCGATGCGGATTCATAAGACTAAGCCATGTGTACATCAATACGCCTACTACAGGACGCTTGACGATGAATGGCAGCGATCCAAATACGATCGCGAAAATCAGTATGTCACGCACGCGAGATCAAGCTGTCAAATAATCTGGCGGCATATTGTGCATTTGCTTGCCAGGTCAGCTTCTTTGTCGAGATGGTTAAACGGGCATTATCTCCAACCACTCGCCGCATATCAGCATCGGCGCAGAGATGGCTGATTGCGCGAGGCAAATCACCAGCTTGATCAGGATTGAACAACACCGCATTGTGCCCATCAGTCAGCACTTCCATCAAATTCGGCTGGGCCGGCCCCACAATCGCCTTACCCAACGCCAGGTATTCAAACAACTTCAACGGCGACGCATAAGCCACCACAGCCGGCTGCAGGGCAATATCAAATGCCGCCACGTATCGTGCCACCTCATCGCGCCCTACAATACCGGTAAAAGTAACGCGATGGCTGATGTCCAATTCTTTTGCCTGCTGTTCAAGAGCCGACCGTGCCGGCCCATCGCCCACCACCAGCAGATGCCTGCTCGATTCCGGCGGATCGTTCGCAATCAGGTCGATCACCTTGTCGAGGCCGTGCCACTCCCTCACAAAGCCGGTAAAGCCCAATACCAGCTTGCCCTGCAAACCTAGCGTTGCCTTGGCGGCTTCCGTATCGGGCGCTTGCGCAAAGCGCTTTTCATTGATGCCGTTCGGGATGACGACGATGCGTTCACGTTGGACCCCGTAGGAGGCGACGATGTCGGCCAAAACCTGAGTGACAGGTAATACATAGTCGGCATTGCGCCACGCATAGCCTTGCGACCAGCGCGCCAGGCGCTTGAGCGAAAGGCCGTCATACTTGGCCCGTTCTTCAAATATCGGCGCATTTATTTCCAGCAGCATGGGAAGCTTGTATTTGCGCTTAATCCAGATGCCGGCGGGTAGAAACAGGTTGTAGCGTTCGTACAGACAGTCGGGACGATGCTGTTTGACTGCCTTGTCCAGGCGTCGATAAGCCACCAATGAATAAGCAAGTTCCATCAACTCGTAAAACCATTGCGGCAAATGGCGCTTGAGCCAGGCGACCAGGCCGGCGTCGGAACCGAACGCTTCCTTTTCGGCGCTTGGGGGCGCGACGATGATGACTTCATGTCCCTGCTCGCGCAACGCTTCGATCATCTCTTCGATGTGCACATACTGGCCGTCTTTCGAGCGAGTGCGGTGATGATAAAGAATCTTCACGAGCGATGCTCCATCAGTATGCGGTCGAACAGGTGAAGCTGGCCCTGAGTCGTGTCGTCCCAGCTGAATTTTTCCGCGTAGCGTCTTGTGGCTTCATGCGACGGATAATTGGCGCGAAGCTGCTTGACGGCGTCCGCCACGCCCTGTGCGGTCCGCTCGGCCATCAAGACGCCGGCTTCCGGCGCAGCAACCACTTCCGGCGTACCCCACACATTGCTGGCGACTACCGGCGTACCGCATGCCATCGATTCCAGCAGCACGTTGGCCCAGCCTTCGCGGCTGGAAGCGAGCACCATGGCATCGGCGGCGCCGTAATAATTGCGCAATTCTGTCTGCGGCAATGCGCCGAGAAATTTGACCCGGTGTTCGACATTCAGGCGGCGCGTGAGCGCTTCGAGCTTGCTGCGTTCCGGTCCGCTGCCGGCGATCATCAATTGCACATCGGGCAGAGACGGCAGGGCGGAAATGATTAGGTCATGCGCCTTGCGCGGTTCCAGCAGGCCGACAGACAGCAGCGTGAAGGAATGCATTCCAAGAGACGCGCGCACTACGGCCCTATCTACCGGCTGAAAGCGTTCGAGATCGACACCGTTGCGCAGCGGTGTGATGCGTGCGCCATCGATGCCCAGTCCAACCATTTCCTCTTTGAGCGCGTTACAGACGGTAATCATGCCTTGCGCATGCTGTGCTGCCCACAGGATTTGCTTGCGCGGTAAAGCGAAGCGGGGAATCAGATTGATATCGGTACCGCGTGCGGTAATGGCGACCGGCTTGTTGAAATGACGGCCGAGCATGATGGCGGCAACGCCATCAGGATAGAAATAATGCGCATCGATCAGGTCGAAGTCGTAACCGGAATCGATGATGCGGCGTATCGTTGACTTGACCGACTGGGCCAGCAGGAAGGGCGCAAGCGTCATGCCTACCTTGGGCGGCAGAACGTAACGCGGATGGTCGACCATCATGCCGGAGCGCGTTTCGCTCTTAGGCACTTTGGCGTAGCCCGCATAGCGTCCGAATCGCGGGTGTTTGGATGGAAACCAGGGGACCGGCGCTACCACCCGGGATTCAGCGCGGCCGCTTGCCAATAGATAGCGCAGGCGGGTTTCCACAAATATCCCGTGGTTGGGCTTTTCCGCGTTGGGAAACAAGGTGCTGAAGGTGAGCAGTTTCATTCGAGCGTGGATGCGGCCAATCTTATATGCCTGTAGGCAATAACATAGGTAAATATTTATATTGTTAAATATTTACTGCTATCAATTTATTAAGTATATTCTTTTCAACAAATTGCTGGCAAGTTAGTTTGGGCAGCTAGACCACGAGTTAAATATTGTTAACGTTTATTTAATGAAATAAGGCTGTATTACAATCCGCGCAACTTGAATGTTTCAGTATCACGAAGGTATTGCCGTGTGGATACCTGTTTCTATTCATGTGTGTTGTTTAACGCGGCTTCTCATTGAAGGCTAGTCGAATTCATGAAAATCACTATTATCGGAACAGGCTACGTCGGCTTGGTATCGGGCGCCTGTTTTGCAGACTTTGGTAACAATGTCCTGTGTCTGGACGTGAATGCCCGCAAAGTGGAAATGCTCAAGGATGGCCGCATTCCGATTCATGAGCCTGGCCTGGATGAGCTGGTCAGGCGCAACGCCGCGGCTGGCCGCCTTTCCTTCACTACCAGCTATGACGACGCGGTGGAGCATGCCGAAGTGATTTTCCTGGCGGTGGGCACGCCGCCCGACGAAGATGGCAGCGCCGACCTGACGCATATCCTGGCGGCGGCACGCAGCATCGGCGAGCGCCTGACGCGTCCAGTCGTGGTGGTGGATAAATCGACGGTTCCCGTCGGGACTGCGGATTCAGTACGCAAGGCCATCAGTGATGAGTTGGATCGCCGTGGCGCCGATATCAGTTTTGCCGTGGTCAGCAATCCGGAATTCCTCAAAGAGGGCGCCGCCATCGAAGACTTCATGCGGCCAGACCGCATCGTGGTTGGCAGCGACGATGAACAGGCGACCAAGTTGATGCGCCAACTGTATGCGCCATTCAGCCGCAACCACGACAAGATGATTGAAATGGACGTGCGTAGCGCGGAGCTGACCAAGTACGCCGCCAACGCCATGCTGGCCACTCGGATCAGCTTCATGAATGAACTGGCGAATCTCGCTGAAGTGCTCGATGCCGATATCGAAGCAGTCCGTCTCGGTATCGGCTCGGACCCGCGCATCGGACCGCACTTCCTGTATTCCGGGATGGGGTACGGCGGCTCCTGCTTCCCCAAGGATGTCAAGGCGCTGCTGAAGACCTCGAAGGATCATGGCTGCACACTGCATCTTCTGAGCGCGATCGAAACCGTCAACGAGACGCAGAAAGGCGTGCTGTTCGAAAAGATCGTGCGTCACTTCGGCGGCCGCGACGAGCTCGCCGGCAAGACCATAGCCTTGTGGGGGCTGTCGTTCAAGCCGAATACCGATGACATGCGCGAGGCGCCCAGCCTGGTGCTGATTCGCCAGTTGCTGCAGGCGGGTTGCCGGGTGCAGGCTTACGATCCCGTGGCGCATGCGGAAGCGCGCCGCATTCTCGAATCCTCGTCGCCGGAAAGTCTGAGCTCGGGGCAGTTGGCTATCGTCGCTTCCTCGACCGAAGCCATCGATAATGCTGACGCGCTGGTGCTGGTCACGGAATGGAAAGAGTTCCGTGCGCCGGACTTCGGCCTGTTAGCCAAGACCTTGCGCAGCAAGGCGATTTTCGACGGCCGTAATCAGTACGATCCGGCGATCGTGCGGGAGGCAGGGTTGCGTTATTACGGCATCGGTCGCCGCAATCCCTGGAGAGACCAGTGACCGAGGGAGGCAAGAGGATCCTGGTCACCGGCGCCGCGGGCTTTATCGGCGCTTTCGTCGCTGCGCGCCTGGCCGACATGGGGCATCGCGTAGTTGGCTGCGACAACTTCAACGATTACTACACGCCGCAGCTGAAGCATGATCGCGTGGCTGCGCTGCTGGCGCCGCGCGGCATTCCTTGCTTGCGGCTTGAGCTTGCCGATTCCCTGCAACTGGAGTCGCTGTTTTCCGAATATCAGCCAACGCTGGTGGTGCATCTCGCAGCTCAGGCAGGCGTGCGCTATTCGCTGCAAAATCCCGCAGCCTATATCCAGTCGAACCTGGTCGGGTTCGGCAATATTCTGGAAGCTTGCCGCCGCCATCAGATTGAACACTTGTTATACGCCAGCAGCAGCAGCGTGTACGGCGCCAATGCCAAGGTGCCGTTCAGCGAAACCGATCGTACGGACGAGCCGGTGTCATTGTATGCGGCTACCAAAAAATCCAACGAGCTGATGGCGTATTCGTACAGTCATCTTTACGGCTTTCCGGCCACCGGCTTGCGCTTCTTTACGGTGTATGGCCCGTGGGGCAGGCCGGACATGGCGTATTTCAGTTTTACGCAAAAAATACTCAAGGGCGAGGCCATCCCCGTGTTTGCCGGCGGCGAGCTGCGGCGCGATTTCACTTATGTGGATGATATTGTCGAAGGTGTGGTGCGCTTGCTGTTCAAGCCGGCAGTCGCTCAGGACGGCGCGCCTCCGCATGCAGTCTTCAATATCGGCAATCACCAGCCGGTTCGCGTGCTCGACTTTATCCAGACCCTGGAAAAGGTGCTGGATGTGAAGGCGAAAATCGATTTTCAGCCGATGCAGCCGGGCGACGTGCCGGCAACTTATGCGGATACCGATGCTCTGCGCAAGCATGTCGGCTTTGCTCCGGCCACTCCGCTGGAGCAGGGACTGACGCGATTCGGCGAATGGTACCGCGCCTGGGCGAAAGTCTGACGTGGCTGTGCCGGTTGCAATGGCGCCGGCAAATAGCATTGTCCTAAGCCGCGTCCTTGCGCAGGAAGGCTTCAAACATCAAGAGCATCCAGATCGGCGCGCTGTAATCGCGCCGGCCCGACTGGTGCTGCTCGACCATCTCGCTGACAAACTCCATGTTGAAAATCCCGCTGTCGGCCAGCACCGGGCCCAACAGCGCTTCACGTACGCGCTGACGCAGCGGACCGCGGAACCAGCTGGCCAATGGAATCGAGAATCCCATCTTGTCGCGGTAGAGGATATCGTTGGAAAGCTGCGATTCCAGCGTCTTCTTGAAAATATACTTGCCTTCCTGGCCGCGCAGCTTCAGAGACGAGGGCAGACCGGAAACCCATTCGACGAACTCATGGTCCAGCAGCGGCACACGCACTTCCAGGGCATGCGCCATGCTGGCGCGGTCCACCTTCGTCAGGATATCGCCTGGCAGCCAGGTTTTCATGTCCAGGTACTGGATGGTCGATAGCGGATCGTCAGTGGGCGAGTTGGCGGCATGCGCACCCATGACTTCAAATGCGCCATATCCTTGCAGTTTTGTGCGGAATGCCGGGCTGAACAGGCGGGCGCGCACCCTATCGGGCATCACGGAAACGCCGTGGAAGTAGCCTTCGGCGAGATCGCGGCTGAGCGCTTCGAAAGTGGTCTTGGCGCGCAAAAAACGCGGCGCCCAGTCGGCTTTGGGATACACGGTGCCGAGCAAGCCGAATAGCGGCTTGCGGACGGCCAGCGGCATCGTGGAGCGAACACGCTGTTCCGCCATCGCGAGGCGGTGGCGCCGGTAGCCGGCGAAGTTTTCATCGCCGCCGTCACCTGACAGCGCCACTGTCACGCGCTTGCGCGCCAGTTCACAGACGCGATAAGTCGGAATCGCGGAGCTATCGGCAAACGGTTCGTCATAAAGGTCTGCCAGCGTGTCGAGCAGGGCGTAGTCATCCTTGTCGACGGTTTCGCAATGGTGACGGGTTTTATATTGTTCCGCCACCTGTGTCGCATAGACGGACTCGTCGTAGGCAGGATCATTGAAGGCAATCGAGCAGGTATTGACGGGTTCTTTCGTCAAGCCCGCCATGGTGGCGACGACTGCGCTGGAATCCACGCCGCCGGAGAGGAATGCACCCAGCGGCACATCCGCCACCATGTGAGATTGCACGGCGTCGCGCAAGCGCTCATGCAATTCCCTGGTTGCGTCATCGATGCTGAGCGGTGCGTGAGGCTGGAACGGCACGTCCCAGTATCGTTGCGGCTTCGGCATCGGCTGGCCTACGCGTATGGTCAGCGTATGGCCAGGCTCCAGCTTGTGCACACCCTGGTAGATGGTTCTCGGCTCCGGCACGTAGCCATAGGCGAAATATTCTTCCACCGCGAATGGATCGATCGCGCGCTTGAGTTCCGGATGTGTCAGCAAGGCCTTCAACTCCGAGCCGAAGATGAAACAGCCGTCGTCAGCCAGGGCATAGTAAAGCGGCTTGATGCCGAGCCGGTCACGGGCGACGAAAAATGTTTTGGTATTGCGGCCCCAGATGGCAAAGGCAAACATGCCGCGCAGGCGGCTGACGCAAGCCTCGCCCCATTCTTCCCAGGCATGCACGATGGCTTCCGTGTCGCTATGGGTACGGAACACGTGGCCGCGCCCCGACAGTTCGGCCATCAACTCGCGGAAATTGTAGATTTCACCGTTGAACACGATAACAACGCTGCCGTCTTCGTTGAACAGCGGTTGCTGGCCGGACGACAGATCGATGACCGAAAGACGCCGATGCCCCAGTCCAACGCCGGTTTCAAGGTACAGGTCGCCTTCATCGGGGCCGCGATGATGCTGGCGCTCGTTCATGGCATGGAGTGTTTGCCGCTCGATTTGCCGCTCGCCGCGAGGGTCGAAGATGCCGACTATTCCGCACATGATTCGAAGGGTTCCCTGATAGTTGTTTTATCGGCCAGCAATGCATCGTAGAGCCCGGAATAGGCGCCGAGCATGGCTTGCACACTGTATTGACGTTCGATGCGCTGCCGCGCGGCGATGCCGGCGGCACTGGCCTGCTCGGCATTGCCTTGATAGGCGAGCATTGCCGCTGCAAGCGCAGCGGGGTCCGCCGGCGGCACCAGCATTCCGTTGACGTTGTCTTCCACGACTTCAGGCAAGCCGCCCACGCGGGAAGCGACGACCGGCAAGCCGCAAGCCATGGCTTCGAGCACCGTAACAGGCGTGCCTTCGGCGAGAGAGGGCAGAACGAACAAGTCGAAACCGCGCATGATGTCGGCGATATCGGTGCGCGCGCCGGGAAGCCAAACTGCATCTTCCAGTCCTGCATCGGCAAGCTTTTTGCGTAGTGCAGGCATGAGCGGCCCATCGCCAATGATCGCCAGGCGCAGACTGGAAGATTCCGGCGACAGTTGCCGCATCACGATGAAGGCATCGACCAGGCCGATGTGATCCTTGACGTCCTGAATGCGTCCTACCGTGCCAATGACGAAGCAATCATCACCGAAAGGCACAGGATGCGGCCGCTGATCTCGTTCTTCGCGTTTCGCGCCTGGATAAAATTTATCGGTATTGACGCCATTGTGGATCAGCTGGATTTTCGCCGCCGGTATGCCGACCGTGAAGTGCAACCAGTGCCCCAGATCGGCCGAAACGGGAATGTAGCGGTCAATGAAGGGCACAAGCAGCCGGCGCAGCAAGTTATGACGCGGGTTTTTGCCTTCGGGGTCAGATGCATCGCGGCCGTGCTCGGCATGGATACGCACCGGCACGCCAGCGAGCGTGGCAGTGAAAGCATATTCAATTGCCGCCAGGTTGTAGGTATGCAGAATGGCCGGCTTCAGCTTGCGAAGCAGCCGCCAGAGCTTGAAGTGCGTTTTTAGCCCCAGCCCCGGCGGTTTGTGCAGGGAATACAGCGCGACATTACGGTCCCGGATCTTTTTGGCAAAAGTCGTGTAGTCCGTCAGGCAGACCACGGCATGCCGGTAGCGGTCGGCAGGCAGGTTGTTGACGCATTCAACCAGCAGAGTCTCGAGCCCGCCGAAATCGAGGCGGTAAACCAGGTGAACGATGAGCGGGCGTTTATCCATTGCGTATTGCCGCCATGTTAAGGTTGATTGCGTCGGTTTAAGCTGAGCGCGCTTTCCACGGCGGCCAAGTGCTCGGCGAGGAATTCCCTCAAGCTGCTTCGAGCCTTTTCGACGTCTTCGGTCACGGGGGCATACACCATGACCGAGGCGCTGTCATCGTTCTGGCGCATCAGCTTGACCTTGGCCTGCAACAGCTTGCCCTGGTAGTCGCTGACGATGAAACCGCCATCGACCCAGTACCATTGCCACACCAGCAGTTTGCCGGATGGTCCCTGCAGCTGGGATTCGCGCAGGGCGAGTTGGCGTCCGCCCAGCGGTTCGCTGCGGCCACTGCTCGAAAGCCGGCGCCAGCTGGGGTCTTCATCGCGAACCAACCGGTTTTGCGTGTTAATGAGTTCGGACTCATCATGCTGATTGCGGTAATAAAGCAGCGTCATGCCCGCCTGTTGTTCGCCTTTGCGGTAAAAGCGCGTGAGTTCGGCATTGGGCGCCAGAAAATTCGGCTTCCACGTAGTAAAGGGCTTGTCTTCGCGCCATTGCACATGGAGACTCGACAGGTTTGCCTGTGCTACCTCTGCAGGTTGCGAGTTCTCCAGATAGTAGGCATAGGCAGGCCAGATCATCATGCAGATAATGGTTGCTACTGCAGCCGCAGGGAGTTGCCAGCGCGGCGCCGTCTGCGCAGCGCTTGAGCTATTCATCGACAATTTATCGGAGCCAGTGAAAATCTTATTATCCTCACGCCAGAAGCTGCCGATCCAGAACATCAGGAACATCACGATGCCAAAGAACAGCCAGCCATAGATCAGGTGATCCACCCCGACTGCCAGCTGCATGCCGCTGAAATGACCGATCATCACGATCATGAATGCACGCGCGCCATTGGCGACAATCGGCACGGCGATGGAAAACAGCACGAATAACAGGCGCCGTTTCCAGGAGCGGTAGGTGAGATAGGCGTACAGGCAACCGAGCGTAACGGATGAAATCAGGTAGCGGACGCCGCTGCACGCTTCGACGACAGACCAGTCGCCGGAGGGCAGCGAAAAGCTGTTGCCCTGGCGGAGAATCGGTATGCCGGTAGCTTCAACCGCCGCCACGGTGAAATCCGCTGTCAGATTGATTAGCGGATCAATGAAGATATCGCCGAAAGGAACGGCAAACAATAGAAAGAGCAGGGGAAAGGCCAATTGCCAGGAGATGCGCCATCCCAGGACCGCGACCGCGGCAACCGGAATCATGGCAACGAAAGCATATTGCCGGACCACCTGCACATCGCCGAGGTAAGCGAGCAGCCAGCCAAAGCCGCATGCCGCAAGCGCCAGCAATGCCGGCCACCAGGGGTAAGGCGACATTTGCGCAATCCTGTGGCGTTCACGCCAGACCAGATACAAGCTGATCGGCAAAATAATGTAGCCATGCGCGAAGGTTTCAGAGCTATTCCATATCGAGACGATCGAGCGCGCCGTGCCAAAGTAAATGACGAAGGGGGCAAGCAGCGTGGCCCCGAAGACCAGCATGGTCCAGAGACGGCCTGCTGCCAAACCTTGTGCGTTCATCGGCTAGCCTCACGCGACTGTATGGGGGAAACGTGGCTTGATTGCACGGATGCCGTCATGGCCGGACCGGAGGCAGCATCAAGCAAGGCATCGACAGCGGCCAGGTGCGCAGGCCAGGAGTATTGATCGAGCACCTTTTCGCGGGCATGCGAACCCAGGTTGATATCCGGGCTTTCCAGTTGACGGATCAGCGCGCCGGAAAATTCCAGTGCATCGTTGGCCAGCAGGACTTCCTTGCCCGGTTGCGCCGCGATGCCTTCCAGCGCCTGCGGAGAAACCGCGACAGGTTTTGCCATCGCCATCGCTTCCAGCACTTTGTTCTGGATGCCGCGGGCAATGCGCAGCGGCGCGACGGCAATGCGCGCATGTGCCAGATAGGGGCGTACATCCGGCACCGTGCCGGTCACGCGGATGCCGGGCCGTGCAGCGAGCGCTTCAACCTGCGGCGCCGGGCGGCTGCCGACGATATAAAAAACCGCATTGGGGCGCAGCTGCCGCACTTTGGGCAACACTTCATCAGCGAACCATTGCACGGCATCGATGTTTGGCCAGTAATCCATTGCCCCGGTAAACACCAAAGCTTCTTCGTCGGCGGCGAAGGGACTGTTAAAACTGTGTGCCGGCGAAAAATATTCGGCATCCACGCCATTGCTGAAATGACCGATCTTGTCGGCACTTTCCGGCGCCAGCGAGCGGAACAGGGTAGCTTCTTCGGGCGATACGAACAAGGATGCATCGAACCCGGCTGCGACGCTGCGTTCGTATTCCAGAAGTTTTTCAGCCTCTCTCTGATAAACCCATTTCATCGGCCATTTCTTGCTGGCGGCGTACTGTGTCCATTTGTCGGAATCGACATCGACAAAATCGATGACACGACGAACCTGCAAGTTTGGCGCAGACGGCGCAGAGTCGAAAGGGGTGATGAACTGTGCCACTGCCGAAGAAAATGCCATCACCTTGCTGATATTCCAGGCATGCATGGTTTGCGCTACCCAGGATTGCAGCTCCTTGCTGCGGTAATAATCCAGTGTCAGCGGGCGTCCGGCAAACAATCCGCTCAGACTTTTTACGCGAGCAGCACGGGGCGACAGATTCACGAAATGAACGTCCGCACAGACTTGCCTGAGCGTGTCGACATATTGCCAGTCGTCCGGATCATCGATGAAGGCGCCGAGATGGATGCGATAGCGCCGGGCCAGGTGGCGCAGCAAATGCCACGAGCGGATCTTGTCCCCCTTGTTGGGAGGATAAGGAATGCGATGTGCAAGGAAGAGAAGATGCTCCACGGCCTATCCCAGATTCTTGACGATGTGAGGCCCGAGGCGATTGGCCAGTGCGAGCGGCATGCGCTGCCACATCTTGATGAAGAGCTGATACTTGGGGTTGAGCGGATTGGTGTCCGGCACCGCCTTGGATTTGTGCAGCTGGTATTCGTAATGCAGCGGCGTGGGTTCGAATCCCCAGTTCTTCTTGAAATCGTAAGATCCCGTGCCGAGCTTGCTGCGGCCGTAATCGAAAATGCGATAGCCACGAGCACAAGCGCGCCGCATCAATTCCCAGTACATGAAATCGTTGCCGGCAACGGCGCGCGCTTCTTCCGTGCCGCCGCCGTAATAGGGCAAGACTTCGTCACGGAAGTAAAAGCTCATGACGCCGCAAACAGTGCGGCCTTCATTCGTGATGATCAGCAGCTCGCAATCGTCGGCGAAAACTTCCTTAAGGATGGCAAAGTATTTGTTTGAAAATACCGGCGTGCCGAGACGATGCACACTGGTCGAATAGGCATGGAAAAAGCGGTCGATATCCTTGTCGATTTCGCTTTGCAGGCCAGCCTTGATTCCCTTGCGTACCATCGCGCGCTGCTTGCGCGGGATCGCCAGCATGTTCTTTTCTTCGTCCGGATCGATCTCCTTGCGGAAAGTGACATACAGCGGCTTGGAAGCCCAGTCCGCATGTTGCGGCTGCAGGTTGCGATATTCGAGATGTCCGACCTGAAGTTGTGCCGCAAGCTGCTGGGCGGCTTCATCCAGTGAGCGCCGCGCCATTTCGTTTTTCGCGGCGATGCCGCCGTAGACGCAAAATGGCAGCGAACTCAGCGAATGGCCGAACAGCCGGCTCTTGATTTCGGCAAGCGGCAATACCGCCTGGATTTCACCATCGGACTCGGCGTACATGAAGTGCGTGCGATGGCCGAAGGCACGTTCGATCACTTCCTTCCAACCGGCGCGATGAAAGAAGGTCGCTTCGGAACATTCATTTACGAAGGCATCCCAGCGAGCCGTGTCATGTTTGTCGAGTCGGCGGATCTTCACCTCGGATTGCAGTTGAGCCTCCAAAGTGTTGTCATGGCCTGGGTCGGTGGCAAGCGCGGTTTGGGCAGTCGTCATTTTTGGCCGAGAAAAATGTTGTCCATGCGGTCCCATCGGAAGTCACGGGTCAGTGCCTGCAGGCGATGTTCCATGCGATGCAGATTGATGTAGTGCCGAAAACGGGTTTTCAGGCCGACGCCAGCTTGCCGTGGCTGATCCGGATCCAGTTCCCATGGATGGAAGTAGAAAATGCCCGGACTGCTATCGTCGCGGTTCACCTTTTGCAGGAACCAGCGCGACAAGGCATAGGGAAAGAAGCGGAAATAACCGCCGCCGCCGGCAGGGAAATTGCGATCGAACATGCGCACCGTGGTGATCGGCACTTCCAGCAGCTTGTCATTTCCGTTCGGGTAGAACGAGAAGCGCGGCGCATCGGGCATGCCGTAATGATCGTGCTGAATCGGGTAAATGCTTGAGCTGTAGCGGTAACCTGCTTCAAGCAGGGTGTCGAGCGCCCACAGGTTTTTCGGTCCGATCGAGAAGCTCGGAGCCCGGTAGCCCAGTACTTGCTGACCGCCGATATCTTCGAGTATCGCCTTGCTGCTGCTGACATCCTGCCGGAATTCGACCTCGGTCTGATCGGAGGCGCGCAGGTGCCCATAACCATGGCTCGCCAGTTCGTGACCGCCGGCGACGATACGCCGGACCATGGCTGGATAACGCTCGGCGATCCATCCCAACGTGAAGAAGGTCGCTTTCACGTTCTGTCGTTCGAAAAGTTCCAGGATGCGGTCGATATTGCGCTCGACGCGGCAGGGCAGGCTCTCCCAGCTATCCCGGGAAATGTGCGGAGCAAAAGCCGAGACCTGGAAATAATCCTCCACGTCGACCGTCATCGCGTTGCGTATCAGTGTGGCCATGGCAGCGGGTCAAGCTTCCTCTTCAGAAGATTTACGAGAGCGCGGCGTCGAGATGATCTTCTTGACCGCATCCAGGATCGATACGACGGAACGCTCCATTTTCGAGAGCCGCTCGTTCATGTTTTCCAGCACCGGCAAAGCTTCGGTCTGCTGAGCCACAGGCACCGGCGGGGCGATTCCCTCCACGTTCTCGGAGTTGGACGCCAAGTTCTCCGATGGATATTCGGCGCTCATCGGCGGGTGGAATTCTTGCTGAATATCCGCAATGACCGACGCGACTTCCTGTCCGCCGAAAGTGTGCAGTTCTTCCAGATAGCCCATCAGGAAGAGCCTGTCGCACAGTGTATTGATACGGCGCGGGATGCCTTCGCTATATGCGTGGATGGCGACATAGGCATCGGCCGTAATGGCCGGGTCGCCGCGCCAGCCGACGGTATGCAGGCGGTGGTCGATATACGCCCTGGTTTCTTCGGCATCGAGCGGGCCGAGGTGATAACTTGCAATCACCCTTTGCACCAGTTGCTGCAGGTCTCCGCTCAGAAGCGTCCTGCGGAATTCCGGCTGGCCAAGCAGGAAAGTTTGCAGCAACGAGGCATCGTTGGTCTGGAAATTCGACAGCATGCGCAATTCCTCGATGGCGCGCGGCGTCAGGTTTTGTGCTTCATCGACCATCAGCAGCGCGCGTTTGCTCTGGGCATGGCACTGCCGGAAGAACTGTTCCAGCCGGATGAGCAAGGACGACTTGCTGGCATCCTCGAAAGCCAATCCGAAAGCCGCCGCCACCATGCGCAGAATATCGTCCGAATCCACATGAGTCGTGACGATCTGCGCAGCATGGATCTTGCTCGGTTCCAGCCTGGCGAAGAGGTTGCGCATGAGGGTAGTCTTGCCGGCGCCGATTTCACCGGTAATGACGATGAAGCCTTCGCCTTGCGACAAGCCGTAATCCAGATAAGCCATGGCGCGCTTGTGGCCCTTGCTGCCATAGAAGAAATGAGGATCCGGTTTGAGCTGAAAAGGTTTGGCGCTAAGGCCGTAATAGGACTCGTACATGAATCGCCTCGTGTCCTTAAAAAGTCATGAGAAAAGAAGCCGTCACGGCGTTTTCCCGTACATTCCTGCCGGGCTCGTTAAAGTCTTGCTGGAGACGGCGGTATTCCAGCGTACCCCTCAACTTCGGCTGAAGCTGCCGGTTCAGCGCCAGCTGGTAGGTGCGGGTGATCGTTTTCTCGCCCGTGGCAAGCGCATTTGAACGGCTGATGCCGGCGCTTGCGGTGACATTGGTGCGGGATGTGGGATGCCAGTTCCACAGCGCGTTGACGCCGATCTGGTGCGTGTTGTCTGCTTGTGCCAGGTTGCCAGCTGCCAGCAGCGAAGCATCGCTCGCGGCGGAAGTTTGCGCGGTCCGGTTAATGTCGAACAGACTCAGCAGCAGCGTGTTTTTTGCGCCATTGACCGCCGCCGATGCTTGCCAGCGTTTTTCCAGGAATACGCGGTTGGTCAAGGTATTCATCGCCGTGTTCAGCGTGGCGGGCAAACCCAGGCCACGAATGTAGGCATCCACGGCTTGCTGCCGCATGGCGGCATCGGGAATGCTTGCCTGTAGCAGTTGATTGATATAAGTGGACGTATCCGTGGTGACGGGTATCAGGAATTGCGACTGGGTAGTCGTCACCTGTTCGTCATAGCCAATGCTCCACGTGGTGTTGCGGGTACGGTGCTTGCCCAATAAGGAAAAGGACTTGCCGTAATAGCGGTGGCCGGCGCTGGCTTCGAGATTGGTTCGCGCGCTCGGCGCCCAGGCAAATCCGGTTTGCCAGAATACGCCTTGCGGTTTGTCGCCGATGGACACGTAATTACTGCGCTCGTAGCCGGTTGCCGCGGTCAGGGCAAACCTCGATGTCAGCAGGTAGCGCAATTTTGCCGAAGTTTCCTCCATGCGCAGGGTATTGGCATTGTCATAGTCGGTGTCGCGCCGGCTGTATTGCCATCCCCATCCCAAGGTCTGAAAGGCAGAGCCGCTGTTGACGTTCACGAGTATGCTGTTGCTGGTGCTGTCGAGCAGTCCGCCGGCAGTACTCGATGCCGAGTCATGCGTATAGCGCAGTTCGGCATCTGCGGCATTGCCGAAGTGATGACGCATGAATGGGCTGACGCTGTATGTCCTGACGTCCGTCCGGTTGCCGGTGAGGTTGGCGTTACTGGTAGCCTGTGCGTCGAAAGGCGAGATGGTTTGCTGAGTCAGCGATGCCCTGCCGTTTAAAAAAAAAAGCCCTTCGACCAGTTCGGCGTCCGCCGCGCCAAGAAACTGGTGATCGTTGTGGAAGCTTCCTTGCCTGGCATAGGCAAAATTCTGCATCTCGTAATTGATCTTGGCCTTCAGGCGCGGGCCATTTCCAACCAGGGAAAATCCGGGCGTCACCTGGGTGATGAATTCGCTTCTTTCAGTCCCCACCGGGCTTAAACGCAGGTTGTCCGTGTAAATCTCGGCAAGGCCGACGCTGGGTGTGAATTTCCATTCCGCGGCATGGGCGTGCGACGTGGTCAGGAATGATATCGCTGCAATAGCCGATGCCAGCGGCAGCATGCGCAGGGGAGGGGCGCACCTGGCCTGATGCAGCCTAGTTGTAGTAGCGTCCATAGTATTCTTCGCCCGTAAAGCCGCGGGACTTGTTGTACAGCAGACTGACATTGGCCGACGAACCCAGCTGCCGCAACACAGACTTGACTGCATGCTGCGTGGTCTTTTGCGCTTCCACCACCACGACGATTTGCCCCATCTGGCTGGCAAGGACGCGAGATTCCGTGGTCAACAGCACGGGCGGCGAATCGAAGATCACGATCCGGTCCGGATAGCGCCTGGCGATTTCGTCAAGCAGGCGGCTCATGTTCTGGCTGGCCAGCAGCTCGGTTGCATGACGGTGGCTTCTGCCGGCAGGGAGGAAGCTCAGCGAATCGATATTCGTCTTGAGCATGACATCGGCCAGGTCGAGTTTGTCGTCCAGCAGGATGTCCATCAATCCCGCTTCATTCTTCAGGCCCAGGAATTGCGGCACCGACGGCCTTGCCACGTCGGCATCGACCAGCAATACGGTGTGATCCATTTCCATGGCAATGCTGATGGCCAGGTTAACTGCGCAAAAGGTTTTTCCTTCGCCGGGCAGGGAGCTGGTGACCATCACGAGGTTCCCATGATTGTTCGCTCCTGATGCAGCCTGATTGAATGCCTTGTCGATCAGCGGGCGCTTGATCAGGCGGAATTCCTCAGCGATCGGAGTGCGGCCGCCGTCGGGCGTCACCATGCCGAGTTCATGCAGACGCGTCAAGTTGATGTCAATGCGCCGAGACCTGCGGCTGCTATCGCTGGATACCTGCGTGGGAGGCGCGCTCTGCGGAATCGACGCTTCTTTTGTCACCGGCGCAGCAATGGCCATGGCTTGCTCGACGATCGGCGATGCGCTCGCTGGTGCAGGCACTTCTTCCGGCGCACGCGGCATGGCTGGCGCCTGGGGCGTCTCCTTCCTGCCCCGCTCAAGCTTGCCAATCGCCTTTTCGATTATGCTCACGCTAGATCCCCATCATTTCAGTAACTCTATTCATCGCCGCCTGTTATGCCTTCAGCAGCATCGCGCCGATCAAGCCGCCGTACAGGACGACAAGAGTGGCAAACGAAGCGCCGAAAGCGTACAGCCGTTTTTTGCGACGCTGCTTTTCCTGGTCAGTCCAGATCATGGTTACCGTGCCGAGAATCGGCAAGCCGGTTTCATTGCGCAATTCGTTCTGGCTCAGGAAGGTTGGGCGGACTTTGCTCAGCAAGAATGCGACCGCAATACCGGCGGCAAGGGCGCCCGCCAGCAAGCCGGCAAACAGCAGCGCGCGCTTGGGACCGGTCGGACGCAGCGGCATGGTGGGCGGATCCACCACGCGGAATGTCATCATTTCAGTGGTCGCGCTCAATTCGCCCGACAGCTTGGCAGCTTCGCGGCTCGCCACCAGCTTTTCATAGTTTTCCTTGTTGATCTGATAGTCGCGATTCAGCTGCGCCAACTGGGTCTCGACTTCCGGCGCCGCCAGGCTCATTTCCTTGAGACGGGCAACCCTCATGGAGAACTCATCCACGCGGGCGCGCATCGACGCCACGCGCGCTTCGGCAGACGAGAGCGAGACTTTCAGCTGCTGCAGCATGGGGCTGTAATGCGCGCCGGGATCACCGCCGGTTTTTTTTACCTTCGCTTCTTCGGCCTTGCGTGCTTCGAGCTGGGCGATCAGCCTTTTGGTGGAAACGATATCGGGATGCTGCTCGGTGTATTGCATGCGCAGCGTATCTAGGTTCTTGTATTGCGCCTGGATGCGCTCGTCGATTTCAGGGTTGACCACAATAGGAGTTGCCGACACGGCTCCAGCCTCATCGCCCGAAATCTGCCGCTTGATGGCGTCGCGGGCCTGCTCGGCTTCACGCAGTTCCAGCCTGGCCTGGTTGAGTTGGTCCGACATTTCCAGCAGCTTGCTGCCGTAGTCGCTGCCCTGGCGGGGCAGCAAGCCCATGTGCTTGAGCTTGAAATCTTTCAGCGCATTCTCGGCGCTGGCCAGCTTTTCCTCATACGTTTTGATCTGGTCATCGATGAACTGGATCGCCTTGGCGGAGTCATTTTTTTTGCCGCCAAAGCTGCCTTCGACAAATATCGTCAGCAGCGACTGGACCACGTCCTTGGTCAGGCGCGGACTGTCGCCTGTATAGGAAATGGTATAGATATCGTTCTGGATCGTGCCATTGATCTTGATGCGGGAAATCAGCTCGTCGATCAGCTTTTCCTTGTCCTTTGCGGTGCCGGTCTTGATATCCAGATCGACCATGCGAATGACGCGTTCGATATTGGGACGGCTCAGCAGCGTGCGGCTCATGATGGAGACTTGCTGCTCGACGTTGGGCACGCTGGTCATGCCGGACAGGAGCGGCTTGAGCACGCTTTGCGTGTCGACGAAAACCCGAGCGGATGACTGGTAGGTGTCAGGCAGGGTGAAAATGACAATGCTGCCCACTAGTGTCACGATCCAGGCGATTGCCATCGCATACCAGCGGTATTTCGAAACACCTTTCACGAGGGTTTGCAGCTGGGATAGCAGTTCCTCCATCTTGCCAGAATCTCCGTGTGGAACAGGTTGATGCCGGCTTCTGCCGGAATAATCCATACCGGCTGATTGGCGCCAATGTAGGCTGGGCCGGAAAGAAACGATATTGCTAAATTGAAAATTTTAAAGCTTGTAGAAATATAACATTTTTGCGATTAAGCAATCATGTAAATTTGCAATATTTATCACTTTTCGTGGTAATTCTTGGTTTTGATTGTTACAAATTTCCGAGCGGAAATTTGGTCGTCTATAAAGCCAAGAAAAATGCAGTTTTGAAACATAAAACTTTGCAAATCAATGTCAAACAGAAATAATTTACTTGCAGTAATGGTAACATGCTGCGCAAATGCTAACTTGCAATTCGTGGTCATGGCTCGCGGCATCGACTAACTAAATCTGTTAATAAGGAAATCCTCGTGAAAGCGTTTTTCCATCATTTGCTTACCCGATTCGGACTGGTTGCCGGCGGCCTGGCGCTAGTCCTTCTTGGCGCTTGCGCATCCGGTCCTCAATTGCCACTCGCTTCGGCATCGTCGCAGGCCGTCGCTTCGGATTACCGGATCGGCCCTGGCGACACGGTCAATGTCACGGTCTGGCGCAATCCTGAAGTATCGATGTCGGTGGCAGTGCGCCCCGATGGAAAGATCACGACACCGCTGGTGGAAGATCTGCCTGCCAGCGGCAAGACCCCGACCGAACTGGCGCGCGATATCGAAAAGGCGCTGTCGAAATACATACAGCAGCCTGTCGTGACCGTGATCGTGACCGGCTTCAGCGGTCCGTATAGCCAACAGATTCGCGTGATCGGCCAGGCCGCCAAGCCGCAGGCGCTGGCTTATCGTCATGGCATGTCGCTGATGGATGTCCTGATCGCGGTGGGAGGCGTCACCGAATTCGCGGCTGGTAATCGCGCCAACATCATTCGCGACGTGGATGGCAAGCAGCAAAAGCTGCCCGTGCGCCTGAGCGACTTGATCCGCGACGGCGACATCTCGGCAAATGTACCGATGCAGCCGGGCGATATCCTCGTCATCCCGGAAAGCTACTTCTAATGCAGGCGGGCCGGCATCTTTGCCGGCTAAACCAGCACTTCCACTGCCGGCGGATGGCTGAGGAAAGCGGAAGGGCTTGCACTTAAGCCATAGGCGCCGGACTGGAATACCACAACCAGGTCACCAATCTGCGCCGGCGGCAGTTCCTGGCGATCGGCCAGCATGTCGAGCGGCGTGCATAGCGGCCCGACGATTGATAATACTTCCCGCTGCGTTTTCTGCATCCGGTTGGCGATTGCGACCGGATAATTCTTGCGGATGACCTGGCCGAGATTGCCGGATGCAGCCAGATGATGGTGCATGCCGCCATCCGTAACCAGAAAGACCTGACCGCGTGAGATTTTCCGGTCCACCACGCGCGTGACATAAACGCCGGCTTCACCGACCAGATAGCGTCCAAGTTCCAGTGCCACCTTGACCTGGTCCAGTTGCGCCTGCACGCGCGGCAGCCAGCGTGACAGCATGTCACCGATGGGATGCAGGTCGAGCGACTTCTCTCCGACAAAGTAAGGAATGCCAAAGCCGCCGCCGATATTGAGCAGGCGCGGCGCACGCGATGCGTCTTCCGTCAGCCGCAAGGCCAGTTCGAAAGTTTTATCCTGTGCTTCGGCAATCGCATGAGCATTGAGGTTTTGCGAACCGCTGAAGATATGCAGCCCATGCCAATCGAGATCCAGTTGCTCAATGCGCCTGAGCAGCGCTGGCGCCAGTTCCGCATCCACGCCGAACTGGCGCGGGCCGCCTCCCATTTTCATTCCCGAGGACTTCAGCTCGAAATCTGGATTGACACGCAACATGACTGACGGCCGCAAGCCCAGCGACTGGCCGATTCGGTTGACGGCGTCTACTTCGCGCGCAGACTCCAGGTGGATTACCGCGCCGGCAGCGATCGCCTGCGTCAGCTCCGCATCGGTTTTGCCGGGTCCCGCGAAACTGATTTGCCCGGCAGGGATGCCGGTATCCAGCGCCGTTTTGAGTTCACCGGCGGAAGCCACATCGAGTCCATCTACCAGGCTTGTCATATGCTGCACGAGGGCAGGCATCGGATTGGCTTTGACTGAATAATGAATGCGAATATCGTTCGGAAGGGCTGAGCGCAAATCCTTCACGCGACTCGTCAAGGCCGAGCGATCATAGGCGTAAAACGGCGTGCGGCCGACACGTTGCGCCAGGCGGGTCACGGCGATGCCACCGATATGCAGGGAGCCGTCCTGTACGGGGAAGTGCATTAGCGGCGCATGCGTCGGTTTGTTGGTGCTCATGATGGAATCTCGTTCTCGAACAGTCTTGCATGGGCCAGCTGCAATGCCTTGCGGTCGATTTTGCCATTCGGATTGCGCGGCAGCGGCTCGCTGCTGAGCGCAATATGCGCGGGCAGCATGTAGGCTGGCAGTTTGTGTCGGCACTCTCGCAGAAGAAGCGCTGTGCTTGTGCTGCCGTCAAAGATTTTGGCGACGACCACGATGGCTTGACCAAGCGCGGCATGCGGCACGCTGAAGGCGGCTGCTTCCTCCACCATGCCGGAAGCGTAAATGACTTCTTCAATTTCAGTCGGACTGACCCGGTAGCCCGATACCTTGATCATCTCGTCATCGCGGCCGATAAAATACAGAAAGCCTTCATCATCCCTCTTTACCGTGTCGCCCGACCATACTGCCATTTCGGGCAGGGGCAGGCCGGATTCGGCCCGTGGCAAAGCACGAAACCGCTGTGCGGTGCGCTCCGGATCATTCCAGTAACCCATGGAGACCAGCACGCCCCGGTGCACCAGCTCACCCGGTTCGTTGGGAGCGCATGGCGAACCGTCCGGACGCAGCACCAGGATTTCCGCATTCGGAATGGCATGCCCGATCGAATCAGGCCGCTTGTCCAGCTGTTCCGGCGGCAGGTAAGTAGAACGGAATGCCTCTGTCAAGCCATACATCAGGAAGATCTGGGTGGATGGCAAAGCCTGACGCAGCGCGGCCAGCGTCGACTGTGGCATGGCGCCGCCGGAATTGGTGATGTAGCGCAGCGTGGAAGATTGAGGCCATTGCTGCCGTGCCAGCTGTATCCACAAGGCGGGTACCGCTGCCAGTCCGGTGATACCATGTTCGGCGACAGCAACGGGTATATCGCGCGGCAGCAGGTAATTCATTAATACTACGGAAGCGCCGACCTTGAAGGCGGTCGTCAACTGGTTCAAGCCATAGTCGAAGCTCAGCGGCAGAACGGAAAGAATCCGGTCATCACTGGTGTTTTGCAGATAGCTTGCCACGCTGTCGGCGCCGGCGACCAGGTTACGGTGTGACAGCACCACGCCCTTGGGCAAGCCCATGCTGCCGGAGGTGTAAAGGATCGCCGCCATGTCGCTATCGATCATGCGATGTGGCGGCAGTTGGCGATGGCTGCTGCCATCTGCCAGCAGTTCGTCCCAGGCGACGATGTCCTGTTCGACCGGAGTCGTTGGCGTGACACCGCCAGTAACGACAATCAGGCGCAGTCCTGGGCATGCAGGTAATATCGCGCGCAAGCCATCCAGGCGTTCCACGGACGTCACCAACACGCGCACGTCACAGTCACGCAGGATATGCTGCACCTGCTGCGGTTTGAGCAAAGGATTGACGGGCACAAATACGCCGCCCGCAGCTGCGGTACCGAACATGGCGGCCACTGCTTCGGGCCGTTTTTCCAGATAGATGGCAACGCGCTCGCTACGCAGCAGACCATCGGCCAGCAAGCCTTGCGCAAATGATTCGACCGCCGTGCACAAGCTGCCGTAGTCCCAGCTCTGCTTGCCACAGATAAGCGCGAGTGATTGCGGCGCCTGCATGGCCCGGTGGACAATCAACTCGTGTGCGAGAAGGGGCGTCTGCATGGCAGGGATGGGCGCGGCGCAGGCTTATGCCTGCTTGACGCCGTGGCGGGTCATCAGGTCGTAGATCGTCGGCCTGCTCACGCCCAGCATTTCCGCGGCCTTGACGATGTTGCCGTCGGATCTGGCAAGCGCTTTCACCAGCGCCTTGTATTCCGCTTCATCACGGATCTGACGCAGGTTGAGCGGTTCTTCGTTCGCCGGTGTATCGGACAGGCCGAGATCGTCTGCGACGATTTGCGGGCCATCTGCCATGATGACCGCGCGCTTGATGCAGTTTTCCATTTCGCGGACATTGCCTGGCCAGGTATGGCTCTCGATCAGCGCCAGGGCATCGCTGCTGAAGCTTAAGCGCGACCGGCCTTCCGCTTCACTGAAACGGTTCTTGAAATGATGCGCCAGCAGGGGGGCGTCACCGATGCGCTCGCGCAGAGGCGGAATCGTTACGACAATCTCGCTCAGGCGATAATACAAGTCTTCACGGAATTTCCCTGCGGCGGTCAATTCCTTGAGTTTTTGATGCGTGGCGCAAACGATGCGCACATCCACCGGAATTTCCTTGTGGCCGCCGATTCGCTCGATCACACGCTCCTGCAGGAAGCGCAACAGCTTGGCCTGTAACGCCATCGGCAAGTCGCCGACTTCATCCAGGAAGAAGGTGCCCTCATTGGCCAGCTCGATCTTGCCGAGAGTCTGTTTGGCGGCGCCGGTGAAGGCGCCTTTTTCATAGCCGAACAATTCACTTTCGAGCAGGTTTTCGGGGATGGCAGCGCAATTGATCGCCATGAAGCGCTTGTCGCGACGCGGACTGAGTTGATGCAATGCCCTTGCCAGCACCTCTTTGCCGGTGCCGCTTTCACCGAGCAGCATCACGGTGGCGGCGGAGGGTGCGACTTTCTCGATACTGCGACAGACTTTCAGCATGCCCGGATCGCGGCTGATGACGCCCCCCATCGGGGAATCGCCTTGCGTCTGCAGCAGCTTGCGGTTTTCCTGCTGCAGCGCGTGCAGGAAAAAGGCCCGCTCGATGACCAGGCCCAGCATTTCGGGATCGAAGGGTTTCTGATGGAAATCGTAGGCGCCCATGCCGATTGCCTTGACGGCATTGGCGCGTTCCTGATTGCCGGACAATACGATGACCTTGGCATCCGGCGTCATGGACAGAATCTGCTGCAGCGTCGCCAAACCTTCCGTGGCACCATCCGGATCGGGAGGCAGTCCCAGGTCCATCGTGATGACGGCGGGCTCGTGCCTGCGCACTTCCGCAAGGGCGCTTTGCCGATCGCCGGCCACGAGAACTTCGTACGAGTCGAAGCTCCAGCGCAGTTGTTTTTGCAAGCCCGGGTCGTCTTCTATGACTAAGAGTTTTTTCTTGGTTTGAGTCACCGTGTTACCTCTCGAGCGGTTAAGCGTGTGCGTCCTTGATTGCCAGAGCAGCGGTCATCTGCGCTCATGCGGCGAGATCGACAGGACGTTCTTCTTGCTGCAGCAGTGGCAATGTCAGTCGAAAGACCGTTCCCTGAGAGACCCTGCTCTCCACTTCCATCTTGCCGCCCAGTTCGTTGATATATTCCCGGCTTTCGAAGACACCGATTCCCATGCCGCCTGCCTTGGTGGATTCGAATGGCTTGAACAGCTTGTCGCGGATGAATTCCTCGCTCATGCCGGCGCCGTTATCGCCAATCGTGACGATGGCGGTATTGCCCTGGCGTTCCAGGCTGACTGTGACTTTACCATCCCTGGGCGTAGCTTCGATAGCATTCTGAATCAGATGGCCGATCACGCGCTCCAGACGCGAGCTGTTGGCAAAGACCGTCAATCCTTCATCGGCGAGCTTGAGAACCGGCTTTGGATCGATCGTCGATTTCGATGCGACTGCCTGCTTCAGCAGCGGCGCGAGCTGGAGCGACTCCGAGGTTTCAACAGCGATGCCCCTGGCCAGCTTCTGCAGCAGCAATTTCATTTTTTGTACCGAGAAGTCGATCGTCTCCAGCATATCCTGCTGAAAAGCTGGATTGTGCTTGTGCTTTTCCGCATTGGCGAGCAGGAGCGACAATTGGAACACCAGGTTCTTCAAGTCATGAACCATGAAAGTCGACATGCGATTGAATGACTCGAACTGCCGGGCGACCATCAAGGCGTTGGAAGCTTCCTGCTGGGCCAGATAGCTTGCTGCCTGGCTGCCCGCGATTTTCAGCAAATCCAGTACTTCCCAGTTAAGCCGGATACTACTGCGCGGCTGGGCTAGCACCATGAAGCCGGTGAGCTTCCCTTGCAAGAGCATTGGTACGACCAGCCATGCTTGCGGAAACTCCAGCAGCCATTGCGGAATCGTGACTCCCTGCGCGCTATCGATGACGGCACGCTCTTCCTTGAGGTCGACCACCCATTCCTTGCTTTCCATGAATCGGCAAAATGTTCCGTCGAGCGGTTCCGATACATCCGGCGGATTCATGTTCCATCGTGCCGCCAACTTGCATTGGCCGGATTCGCGAGCCAGGTACACGGCGCCTCCAGGGCTTTCCACCAAATCCGCTACAGCCTGGATCGTGCGCTCGCCGAGCTCCGGGCCTTGTTTCGACAGCGTGCGGGTGAAGCGAATCCATTCTTCCCGGTAATCGTAGCCATAGCTATAGAAATGCTTGCTGATGAAGACCCGCAGCCAGGCGCGGCAAGTGCCTGAAAACAGCACGGCAGCCAGTACGAGCAATGCGCCTGCAAGAAACACGACCTGCATGAGATTGCCCCAATGGCCACCGAAGAAGCGCAGGTAATAACCAGCGGCAGACATGGCGAGCAGGTAAACGGCTGATCCAAGCAGCGCGACGGAATGATAGAGAACCTGGCGCGAGACGGAGATGCCAGGCGACCACTTCGGATTGCGCGCCGCGGAAATCGCCAGCATCGGCACGACAAATGCATTCACCGCGCCGCGAGCCGACCAGATTTCCAGGTTGATTTGCCTGAATAGCAGGGCATCGCTGTAAAGATAAAAATCGTATGCAAACATGCCGCCGAGGCCAAGGCATGCAAATTTGATAGCCCAGCGTTCCCGAGCAGGCGTGTTGCGAAACAATTGTTCTACCAGGAGCATGCCGGCAATCGCCATGGCAATGCGAGCGACGGGATTGGCTGTCAACGCGATCAGGCCATATAGCCAGACTGGCTGCATCGCCAGCAGCACGACCAGTGCCGACAATCCGATCAAGACGAACTTGTTTTGCGAAATGGACCGTGCCTTGGCGGCGGTGTCCGGCTTTAGCAAGACCAGCAAAAAGACGCACCAGGATATGCCTCGCAATAGTTCGAGCGATTGCGATAGCAAGGAAAAGGGGCTGTGGTCATAAGCTTGCCATGCTAGCGCGGCAGCCCATGCTGCACTTGCCAGGCACGCGCTGAGAACGGCCAGGCCATGCAGGCGGCCACGCCAGCTCGTCAACAGCAGACCGCATAAAAAAAGAAACGCCAGCGCGGCGCTGGCATGACTGATCGTTGCGACGCTTGCTAGCATGGGTACGGCTCCACCGCTCTCATCGTGCCCCCTTGCCGAGCAATACGACTTGCAGGGTGTCGATCAGGATCAGGATGTCGAGGAACAGGCTATTGTTCTTGACATAGTAAAGATCGTATTGCAGCTTTTGCACGGCATCTTCGACCGAGGCGCCATACGGATAGCGTACTTGCGCCATGCCGGTGATCCCCGGCTTGATGCTGTGCCGGACGTTATAGAAGGGTATTTGATCGTTGAGTTGCTCGACAAAGAATGGCCGTTCCGGCCGCGGGCCGACGAAGCTCATCTCGCCTTTGAGGACATTGATAATTTGCGGCAGTTCGTCGATGCGCAGCTTGCGGATGATGCCGCCGATACGAGTGGTGCGCGGGTCATTCGATTTCGCCCATTGCGGCTTGCCGGCTTTTTCCGCATCGTTGCGCATGCTGCGGAATTTCAAAACCATATAGGTGTGGCCATCCTTGCCGACACGTTCCTGCTTGTAAAAGATCGGGCCTCTGTCCTCCAGAAAAATACACAAGGCCGTAATTAACATCGCCGGAATGGAAATGGTAAAGATCAGGAGACTGATGATCAGATCGAAGGTGCGTTTGCAGAAAGCGCGCAGAAAGCTTTGATCAAATCCGGTACCAAATACGAGCCAGCTCGGCTGCAGGGAATCGACCCGGATCTGGCAGGCTTCCCGTTCAAAAAAAGTGGCGGCGTCGGTGACCTTGATACCGTTGAGTTTGCAATCGAGAAGTTCCTTGATGGGCAAATTGCCGCCACGGCGGTTTTGCACCGATACGATGATTTCGCTGACATTATGCTTAAGCGCCAGCGCGGTAAGGGATTCGGTGTTGGCAATCACGGCCGAGGAGGGGACGCAGGTGTCTCCCTTGGCGACCGGCACGTAGCCGACGATATGATAATTGTGGTACGCAATATTATGCATGGCCAGTTCGCCGCATTCCTTGGCCAGGGTGCCTGTCCCCAAAAACAGGATGCGCGATTCCAGCAAACCAAATTCGGATGATTTAAAAATGAGCACGCGCGCGAGGAGAATGCCGGTGCCCGAAATCAGAATGACCAGGCCGAGAATGCCGCGTCCAAAATACAACTCCGGCACGATGTAAAAGCTAAGGGTCAGAATGCCGAAGCCAAGTGCAAAGGCGGGCATGAGGCGCAACAGCGTATTGCGGAATCCTTCGCGATATTTGAGCTGGTACATGCCCAATGCGCTCATGCTGAAGAGCATCGTCACCGTAAAGGCCACAGCCGGCAAGGCAAACTTTTGAAGCGAGATGGCGGATCCGCTCAAGCCGCCAAGGAGGCGCAGGTGCATGCCGACGTAAACTGACATCAGCAAGATAAGAACTTCCACGAGAAACAATACGGAAATGATCTTGGAAACGTGGTGATTAGATATCCGTAACATTCGTTCCTCAAACGATGTGCAACAAGAAAACTTAAAAGATTGTTTTAATGGAAATGTTACTATAGTTTCATTGTGTTTCCTATAAACATAGGAAGTCTTTAATGTTGTTTTACATATCGCTGCACTTAAATTTCCACATGGAAATTCTATGGTTGAAGTAAAACTCGAAACTGTGGTGTATGGATGGATGCAGGACGCATGCATCATTTGGCGCGCATGACTGCGGTAAGCCTGCGCAAACAAAAAGCCCCATCTTGATCAAGACGGGGCTTTTTTGATTAAGGAGGGTGTCCTCCTTTTTATTACGTTTTTATGCTTGCTTTTTGCGGCGTGCCATACCAGCCAGGCCAACGAGACCCAGACCCAGGAGAGCCAGCGAGCTTGGTTCAGGGACAGCGGTCAGCGTAACGTTATAGCCGTTGGTAATGGAGCCGGTGCGATTGAAGTACAGGTCGCCCATATCGACTACGAAGCTGCCGGTGCCGTCGAAGTTGACAACGACCGGGCTGAAATCGATCCAGAAATCAGGAACGAAATCGAGCAGGTCCGGCGAGTTGACGCGGCCGGCAATGGCGCCAGTCACAGCCACGTTATAAATCGTATCGGCAACCGGGTTGGTGAAGGTCAGCCATGCCGTTACGCCCAGATTGTCCAGTTCGCTTGCGCCGACGCCGCAACCAGCGAGCAGATCCAGGACGGTAATGCCGCTGTTAATGCAGGTTTCGTTCAATTGTGCGCGGCCAAACAGGAAGGATGCGGTTTCGCCCACATTGAGATTAAAGGTTTGCGGTGTTACGAGGTTGGTGAATACAACGTCGAGTTGGCCATTGCCGGTGCCATAACCGCTACCCCATGTGAAGCCGCCATCCGTTACGGTAAACACGGTAGCGTTGGCGGATGTGGCTAGACCTAAAGTCGAAATGAATGCCAGCCCCAACAATGCTTTTTTAAAGATATTCATGATGAAGTCCCGTTGTGAAAAAATTGTCTAATAAATATTGCTTGGGTGATAAAGCAATGTTTGGGCCATCTTGTTTATCTTTAATCAAATCAAGTACTTAGGAGGGTAATTTTGTTCGTGATCGTTGTCGTGTAAATTTCTTCGACAGCGCTGAAAAGCAGGAGTCAGGCTGGCGACGCGCGCCGTCACTTTTCCGTTTTGGGGGAAATAACAGCCTTGTGAAACAGATGACGAGCCAGCATTAACGGGGGCATGCGCAGCCAGTTCGCACGGATATAAAGCATCTCGCGAGCGAAATTACTCAACGCATCCGAGCAACTTGCATGGGCGGGCAGGAGAGCACGCAGGAAAAAAGAATCCATCATCGCCAGCAAAGTCTTGTTAGGCGCGGCTGCTTTTGCAAGGCATTCCATTGCATCATTCGGAATGGGAGCATGCAGCATGTGGTCTAAATAACGCAGCGCATAGAACAAGGGCCGGGCCAGTTCGAGCTGAATTGCTCTTTCGATGAGTCGCGGCCAAAACTCCGGCGCCATGCTGAATTGCTGCAGCAATCCCTGCAGATCGACGAGGTCCCGCAAGCCGTTTTCCAGTTCTCCATCATGAAAGAGATGTACCGCGCTATGCAGGATCATGTCGGCAGGAGCAAGCGTCAACAAGCCGGGCTCGTCTTCGATCGGAAGCGCGGCTGCGCGCAATAGTGCAGGGTCCGGATGTATGGAAGCAGTTTCAGGCACGATCGCATGATGCACGTCGATTACCGTCATGCGACGGATATGCCGCATCGGCGGCAATTCGTGCATCCAGGTGCGGTAATAGCGCTGATCATAGGCATCGTGGTGAGTCGTCGCCCAGCCATGCAGCATCAGCGCGGCTTCGACTTCGTCCAATTTATCTTTTGGTACGAGAATGTCGATATCGGAAAAAAGCCTGCCGCGCGCGCAGGACAACTGCGCCATGACATAAGCCGCGCCTTTCAACAGAATGATGGGGGCGCCGCAGTTGGCTAATGCTTCATGAATTAGCGCGACTTCATGGCGAACTGCCAGCCCATGCCGATTCGCCACGGTATTTGCCCAGCTGAGATGTTGTCGCGGCTGGACCGGAATATGTCCCAGCAGGCCGAGCCCGTCGAGACGGGCATGCAGACTTGCAAGCAAATTGGCCTTGCGCGCCTGGCGAATGAGCAGATCCCACTGCGGCAAATCCAGTGTGATGACTTGATCCGGTCGGCGGAATGCTTGCAGTATCAATGGCGACGTCATCACGCTATCTGGGCCGGCGGGTGCAGGTTGTTGAATACATCGACTGCTTCATCGAGCTGGCTGTAGACAAAGCGATGGCATGCCGACGCATCGATTAGCCCTGCGAGGCTGGCAAAACCTCGTTCGCCAAGCAGGCTGTAATTGAAGGCATTGTCGGCGACACTCATGAATGCCTGTGCCTTGCTTTCATCGGTAAGGCTGGTGGCGGCGCCGGCTTCATAACGCGGGAAAATCACCCAGCCGGGACGGGCCGGTTCTCCTGCGCGATTCACACTATCGGCAGGGGCGCGCATGTGCGCGACCGTGCCTTTCATGGTGTCGCTCACCTTGCGGCTGAATACGGCATCCGGGGCATACGATTGCATGATGTCGATGGATGCATTCTTCAGGCTGATCGGGCGAGGCAGGGGGGCGATATTGCCTTCGCTGAGGCTGATAAGCGCCAGTTCGTCCGAAAGCAGGCGCCAGCCATGACATGTCAGCGCGGCGCACAGGGTGCTTTTTCCTGAGCCGGGCGGCGCCGGCAGAATGACGGCATGGCCATGCTTTTCCAGCACGGCGGCGTGGATGATGAGGTAACTGTGCGCGTGGCTCGATACGCACCAGTTCAAGCCCCATTCGAGCATGGGATAGGCCTGGTCGGCGGGAAGGGGCTTGAACGTGCGGGTGCCGTCGTACAGGAATAGTACTTGCGGCTTGAGCCAGCGCCGCATTCCGCCTGGCGAGGTAAGCTCGATGTGAAAATCCGCGAAATCGTTGTCTTCGGCCAGCGGGTAATCCGCATACATCAAGCCCACATTTTCCTGCGCGGCGCCGAGCGAAGTTCGCACGCGCGTGACGAACGGACCGGTACGCAGGCATAGTCCCGCTTCTTGCAGGCGCAGTCGTAGCTGAAGGGGCGATAGACTGGAAACTCTCAATGGGCTACCGGACTTATCAGCGAGATCCCGGCGAGCTGGGACAATATGGCTTCCAGGCTTTCCTTGGCATTGTCGCCTGTCTGATTTGCCTCTTCCGGAAACAGCATGGCAGTCAGCGAATCGGCATCCTGAGGAGACGCCAGCAGTTCCGCAAGGACTTCGGTTGCGACAGCGCCGAGCAGATGCGTATTGCCTGATTGTGCATCATAGACTATTGCTTCATCGTCCCAGCGCTTGACATGGAGGGTTTGCGGGAAGCTGACTTGCCACTTCATGAAATCGTGCGGTTGCTGTCGAAGGAAAAATTATCGTAAGACTGTGACGCGTGCCGACGTTTATCAGGCCTGGGTGGCCTTTAGATAGGTCACGATCTCAGCGGAAGTCCAGTGTACCGTGGCGGTCGGTGAAAATGTGCCTTTCGACTGCCACTCGGAAAACATGGCAATGATGGTTTCGGTTGTCAGGAACGGGGTCCAGCCGCTGATGGCATTCAGGTAAGCTGCGACCAGATGCATGCCAAGATTTTGGCGATCATCCTTTTGCGGACTTAGCAGCTGAAGAAGCGTGTATTTCGCATAGACTGAAGTCGGGCTGGCTGGAAAAACTCGACGGAATTCTGTGTCAGTCGCGATTGGCCAGCTTTCCTTATGGTTCTTCCAGTAGCCGGGAGATCGTCCCTTGCAGACCGGCTGCGGGCCATGGGTACTGGCATTACCGGATAAAAATCCCGATGGGGATTTGCAAACGACATCGCCCAATACGGGGCGACTGGCCAAGCTCAGCACGACGCCCGACAGGCCAAGCCCGGCTTTGGTGAATTGACGGCGTGAACTGGCAGCATCAGTCAATTGTTGCCCGGAATTTGCAAGACTGGCGCTATTGTCTTTAGCTTTATTTTGGCCGTCTTTTATCGTCATGCTGCGCCCCATCGGAAGAATTGTCTTTTACTTTGCTTGTTTCGGCATGGTATCGCGATCGATCGGCGTCTCCAAACCAATGCTTTATTTAAAGCAATATATATTCCCAATACAGCTATTTTGACAATTGTACAATAAAAACAATGGCTTAATGGAATGTCTTTCTTAAATGAATTTACGTTGGGAAATCTGCCGGGCAAATTGTAAAGAAAGCCGACCTGCAGATCTCTAGATTTGTAGGCTAATAAAATTTATTGGCAGAAAAGCAAACATTTTTGATGCATTTGTTGTAACATTTCAAAGTAACAAGTTGTTGCCTTGCCTTACAAAACCAATAAAAAGGAAGTGTGATGCAATTTGCCCAGCTTAAGCCCGGCCCCGCATTCTCTCCTGTACATAGTCTGCTGTATTACTCGCAGCGTCTGGTAACGGCACGGCGGCTGCGCCGACTCGTCGTATCCGCTCTATGTTCGAGCATACGCATGCGTGCCGGAACGGAGTCGGCTGATTCGGATATCCCGGCGAAGACGTCGAACTATTTCGATGCGTTATCTGCTTCCGGCCTGACCAGCCTGGGAATGGTTTTCACCAGCGATCAGCTTGCCGACATCCTTCGCTACCTGAACGGGAAAACCCTGAAGGAAAATGGTTCCGGCGGTCGCTCGTTTACGCTGGATGATGTGCCGCAGGGCGCGCGGATGGGCGATTATGCGCTTCACGATATCCTCGATTGCCCGCATATCGTCCAGCTGGCAAATTCTCCGGAGTTATTGGCGTTGGCGACAAAGTACATCGGCTGCAAGCCGACGTTGTCGGCTATCGGCTTGCGCTGGTCGTTTCCGCTTGAAGCGGAAGGCGCGGGTTTGCAGGCATTTCACCGTGATTCGGATGACTGGCGGTTTCTGAAAGTGTTTGTCTACCTCACGGATGTCGATGAAGCTTGCGGACCGCACGTCTATGTGAAGGGCACGCATCGAGAGCGGGCGCCTTTGCGCTTGCGTCCCTATGGGGATGCCGAAGTCGTGGAGGGTTACGGAACGGAGCGTTGTGTGGCAGTGACCGGCCCGGCGGGCTTTGCCTTTGCGGCAGATACGTATGGGATACACAAGGGAGCGGTGCCGGTAAAGCGTCCACGCTTGCTGTTGCAATTCCAGTATTCGATACTGCCGGTGTATATGTATCGCTATCGTCCGCTCGCCTACCAGGAGGCGCATCGATTCGACGGCTACATCAACCGCCTGATTTTTCGGTAGCCTGTTGCTCGCGTCGGCATGATACTGGCCGAGAGCTTTACCAGGCGCGAATCCATTCGACCGTCCAGGTCGCTACCTGGTCACGCCAAACTTGCCGCGAGAAGGTGTGATTGGCGCCGGGGAGCTTTCGGCGAATAATTTTTCGGCTCTTGATCAGTTGCCGCCATTTTCGTGACGATGATACGAGCTCGGAAAATTCCTGCGCAGTCATGTCGTCGCCACTCAATATCAGCATGACCTGACCTTCAAAACGGCGCAAGCCATCGTACATTCGACCCGGCAATGACGCCGCTGGCGATTGGCTTTCTTCGCTGGCATTCGCCACTGAGGCGTCGCCAGTAGCACGTGGACGCGCAGTCCGCAACAGGCTCGTGAAAGAGCGGCATGCTGCCACAAAATCGAAATCGCCCCTGAGGATCTTTCGCCACAATCCGGCTTCAAGCACTCTTTGGAAGTAATACCGTTTCAAGAATGCTTGTGCGAGGCCATGTTCGGTGCGTACCCATGGATTGAGCAGCACGAGGCCGCGAACGCGCGCATCACGGTGGCCATAGAAAGCTGCGGCAGAGGCGGCGTCGCACAATCCCCAGATCACAACTTCTTGCAGTCCAGGTACGCTGTCAAAGAAGTGATCGACGGCTGCGCGGATATCGTCTTCGGCTTCTTCAAAATTGCGCTGATCACCCTGGCTGTCGCCCATGCCGCGATAATCGAAACGCATGGTGGGAATGCCTTGTGCCGCGAGATGGCGGGCCAGCAATGCGAATTGCCGGTGGCTGCCGGCCCGATATTGGGGACCGCCGACTATGATCAGCACGCCGCGAGTAGCGGCATGCTCTGGCAGGCTGAGGATGCCGTAAAGCTGTTCGCCCTGACAGGGGAACGCCAGCGCGCGTTCGTCGAAAGTCATGGCTTCACGTCTCCAAAATCTGCGGACGTCGCGGCAATTAAATCCTGCGATTCGGTGATTTCCTGAGTAAGCCAGAATGCCGGAGATTGCACTTGTTGAAGATGCAGTTCACCAGCATGCTGCCGCCAGCTTTCCGCGATCCTGGTTATGGCTGGCGCGAGCGAACGGCTCGTGTCTTGCGCGAGTTCGTACCAGTATACCGGGCAGTGGGGTACAGCCATGTCGGCAATATCGGCAGCGGCAATGGCTATGGCTAGTTCGGGATGCAGCGAATAGCCGGCGATTTCAACCGGCTTCCCGGCTTGCAATCTGTCACGCAGGGCGCGAGTGCCGTTTTCACCCTTTGCCTGCCCGGTGAGCATATCGGCAGCCAGTTGCAGCCGAAGGAATTGCGTCAGGTATCCTTCACCGCGCAGTATTGGCTGCCATAGCAGCAGGCTATGCACGAGTGAAGGGAATTCATTGGCAAAGTCGAGCGCCAGGAGGGCGCCGAGGCGCAAGCCCCACAGGCTGACAGGCATTCGTGCTTCGCGTTGCAGCCACGCGTGTGCGGCTGCAAGGTCCTGCCTCCAGATCTCCCAGCGCGCATCGGCGAAATCGCCGCTGCTGTCGCCGCAGCCAAACAGGTCGATCTGCAGGACGGCGTAGCCGGCGCTGGCAAAGGCCCTGGATTGCAGGGCTGCCATCCGGCGGGATTTGTTCATCTCCTCGGCGAAGGGATGAACATAGAGGAGGGCGCCGCGGCAGGCGGCAGATGGATCAGGGGCGTGATAGAGGCAAAAACGCTTGCCGGGCGCGGCGTCGAGAAAAAATGGAATAGCGGGGCGACCCGACGGCGTACTCATTGCGCCAGCTTGTCATCCACGAATGCAGCCAGGCTGCCGACAGTCTCGAATGTGGCGGCGCTGATATCGTCGTCTTCTACGCTAATGCCGAAGCGGTCTTCCAGCGCGGTGATGAGATGAATGACGGCCATCGAATCCAGTTCGGGCACGCTGCCAAGCAAGGGGGATTGCGCCGTGAGGCTCTTTCCACGCTCGCCAAGGTTCAGCGTATCAGTCAGTACGGCGATTGTTTCTTCGATTGTTTGCATGATCGGGAAGCTAAATTCGGAGCGGCTATAAACTGCATGGCGACAGATGGCAAATGGCTCGAAGCCTCATGTCGCGATGATACCTTAACAATAATAATATTGGAGCAAGAATGTCCGCTCCAGGCGACAGTCTTAGCGATCATGGAAGTCCGTCGCATCGACGCCACCGCTGCCAATCTTTGCTATCCTCTTGCTTCATTCAGTAAGGGCGAGTCATGGGCATCGAAATCGAGCGTAAATTCCTTGTTAATGGCAATGCGTGGAAGGCCGCGGCAAATAGCGTGTTGTACCGCCAGGGCTATCTCTCCACCGACAAGGCGCGTACCGTGCGCGTGCGTATCGCCGGCGATCGGGCATTCATGACGATCAAGGGAATGGGGAGCGGCATCGCCCGCCCGGAATTCGAGTACGAAATTCCGCTGGAAGACGCTGCGGCGATGCTGGATGACCTGTGCCTCAAGCCGCTCATCGAAAAGCATCGCTATATCGTGGAATACAAGGGCCTGCGCTGGGAAGTCGACGAGTTCTTTGGCGAGAATCGCGGCCTGGTCGTGGCGGAAGTGGAGCTGGATAGCGCCGATCAGGTTGTCGAGCTGCCTGACTGGGTGGGCAGTGAAGTCACCGGCGACGCGCGTTATTATAATTCCAGCCTGATTGCCCATCCCTTCAACCAATGGTGAATCCGCAGGTTGCATCATGAGCCGGTCCAAGCGCAGAAAGGTGGCGTCGCCATTGCCGATGCGGGATGGCGTGTCGGCGAGCCATGTATGGCTGGGCGAGGGCAACTGGCCCAACGTGCTGGCTTTCATGGCGGCGCGTTTCCCGGCGGTGAGCGAGGCTGAGTGGGCCGCACGCATGGAACGCGGCGAAGTCGTGGATCTGGAGGGAACTCGGCTGCGGCCCGACAGCCCATACCGGCGCGGTACCTGCATTTTCTATTACCGCGAGCTGGCGCATGAAACACCCATTACTTTTGCCGAAACCATCCTGTACCAGGATGAGCATATTCTGGTGGCCGACAAGCCGCATTTTCTTCCGGTGATTCCGACCGGGCGTTTCGTGCGCGAGACGCTGCTTGTGCGGTTGAAGCATAAGACCGGCCTGTCGGACCTGACCCCGATTCACCGCCTTGACCGCGAAACGGCGGGAGTGGTGCTGTTTTCACATAACCTCGCCACGCGCGGCATTTACCAGTCCCTGTTTCAGAAGCGGGCGATGGACAAGGTTTATGAAGCGCTGGCGCCGACGCGGCCTGACCTGACGTTTCCACTGGTCCGGCGCAGCAGGATGGTCGATGGCGAGCCTTTCATCTGCATGACGGAAGTGGAAGGCGAGCCGAATTCCGAAACCCATATCGAGGTGCTGGAGTGCCTTGGTGAATTGAGCCTGTATCGCTTACACCCTGTTACCGGACGAAAGCACCAGATTCGCCTGCATATGGCGGCGCTCGGCATGCCGATTGTGAACGATGCGTTTTATCCGGTGGCGCTGCCCTGCAAAGGCGATGATGTTTCCAGGCCGTTGCAACTGCTGGCGCGAGAAATCCGCTTTACCGACCCGATCACAGGCGCGATGAGGCACTTTGTCAGTGAAAGAAGCCTGAATTTTGTACCTTAGTTCCGCGCCTTGAATCGCGTTGCGGCATACAATGCCGCTTGTTCCGCAGCTAATTCCGCTTTATCCGAATTTTCCATGAGCTCTCGATTAAGTCTTGACCGTATCCTGCAATCGCAGGGATTCGGCACCCGCAAGTATTGCCGCCAGTTGATCGCCGATGGCGAAGTCATGGTTTCAGGTGAAGTAGTCGCCGATTACCGCGCCAGCTTCGATACCGCTAACCTGAATTTTTCCGTGTTCGATGAGGAATGGCTATATCGCGAGCATGTGTACATCGCGCTCAACAAGCCTGCCAACTATGAGTGTTCGCGCAAGCCTAGTCATCATCCCGGCGTGCTCAGCCTGTTGCCGGAACAATTTACCTGGCGTGATGTGCAGCCGGTAGGGCGGCTGGATCACGATACCACCGGCTTGCTGCTGCTGTCGGATGACGGCGCGTTCATCCATGCGCAATCTTCGCCACGGCGCCATGTGCCGAAACTGTATGTCGCGACCACTCATGATCCGGTGACGCCGGAATTGATTGCACAATTGCTGAGCGGTGTGCAATTGCATGACGAGCCGGCGCCGCTGGCGGCAGTCACTTGCCGGATGCTGGACGAGCACCGCCTGGAGATCGTGCTCGAGCAAGGCAAGTATCACCAGGTCAAACGCATGCTGGCGGCTGCCGGCAATCATTGCAGCGCATTGCGCCGTACCGCCATCGGCGGCCTCGAGCTCGATACGCTGGAGCTGGAAGAAGGAGAATGGTGTTATCTCGACCAGGCGCAGCTGGAATTGCTGACGCCGGCATCGTCTTGACCGAGGAGACGATGATGCAGTCTTCCACTTCAAGCGTGGCGGTGATAGGAGGCGGACCGGCAGGGCTGATGGCGGCCGAAGTGCTGAGCGCGCATGGACTGGAAGTGCATGTGTATGACGCCATGCCTTCGGTCGGAAGGAAATTTCTTTTGGCTGGCAAGGGCGGCATGAACCTGACCCACGCCGAGCCGCATGAGGCCTTGCTGTCGCGTTACGGCAGTCGCCGAAAATACATTGCCCCCATGGTCGATGCATTCAACGCTGACGCGCTGCGGGAGTGGGTGCATGGCCTGGGGATTGCCACCTTCATCGGTTCTTCCAAGCGCGTCTTCCCGGTCGACATGAAAGCGGCGCCGCTGTTGCGCGCCTGGCTCCATCGCCTGCGCACGCAGGGCGTGCAATTTCATATGCGTCATCGCTGGCTGGGATGGAGCGATGCCGCAAACGGCGGCTTGCGGTTTGCCACGCCATCTGGCGAGATGGAAGTCCATGCAAGGGCAGTGCTGCTGGCGCTGGGCGGGGGAAGCTGGGCGCGTCTGGGCTCGGACGGCGCCTGGATGCCATGGCTGTCGCAACGCGGCGTCGAAGTGTCGTCGCTGCGCCCGGCGAATTGCGGATTTGAACTGCCGTGGAGCGTTCATTTTCGCGAGCGTTTCGCCGGCCATCCCGTCAAGTCGGTGGCGTTTGCCTGGACGGATGAGAATGGTGCAGAAGTGCGGCGCCAGGGAGAATTTGTCATCAGCGATAGCGGTATCGAAGGCAGCCTCGTGTATGCGGCTTCGTCGGCGTTGCGGGAACAGATTGCCCGTGATGGCAGAGCCTTCGTTCATGTCGACCTCGCGCCCGGCAAGCCGTTGCCGCGCGTGATGGAAGAAGTCGCATCCCCGCGAGGTTCGCGCTCGCTGTCAAGCCACTTGCAGAGCCGCGTTGGCATTGCCGGCGTCAAGATGGGATTGCTGCGTGAATGCCTGAGCAAGGAAGATGTCGCCGATCCTGGCAAACTCGCTGCGGCAATCAAGGCCTTGCCGCTACGCCTTGTTGCCACGCGTCCGATCGATGAGGCGATCAGCAGTGCTGGCGGCGTGCGTTTCGAAGCGTTAGATGAGAATTTGATGTTGCGACGTTTGCCTGGCGTATTTTGTGCCGGTGAAATGCTGGATTGGGAAGCGCCTACCGGCGGGTATTTGTTGACAGGGTGCTTTGCCAGCGGCCGTGCAGCGGCGCAAGGCATGCTTGCATGGCTACGGAATGTTCCTGGTGCCAATCAATAATGCGTGAATGAAGGATGATTGACCTCGATTGATGCGTTGCACGAATTTATTCTTGATTTCACTGTCCTGACTTCTACAATGAATCATGGAAGCGAAAGGAGAAGGCAATGTTTTCAAAGCGCGATCATTTTTCTGATGCAAGCCAGGGATGCATGGAAACGCAAGTCGATTTGCATACCGCCATGGGCCATAAGCTTCTGGAAGGCGCGCAACGATTCGCCGATCTGAATGCGCGCGTTGCGCAACGGTCTTTGCATGAAACGGAAGAGATGCTGCGCGTGGGATTGTGGGCAAATAGTGCGCAGGATTTTGCCGACATGGCGACCAACCAGGCAAAGGCAACATCCAGAAAGGCGGCATCGTATGCCTGCAACGTCGCCGGCATCGCCGTGGGTACGCAATCCGAATTGATTGGACTTCTGGGCGTGCAGATTACCGAAACCAATACCGAAGTCGTCGAATTGATGGCGGATGTGTCGCGCAGTAATCCCGGTGCATATGGCCGCCTGATTCCGATGATGCGCTTAAGCTTCGACCATGCCAATGCCGGATTCGAGCGTGTTACGCACGCCAGCCGCCAGGTCCTCGATACGCTCGAGACGAATTTCATCGCCGCTGCACGCCAGTTTGATCAATCCTTCAGGAGTGTTGCGCGCGCAGGGTAAGACAATCCTGTCCTTCGCGGGCCTGCATATCGTGACAAGAGCTTGGTTCCGTTTCTATGCCGAGTTGAATGTGTTCGTGGCGCCGCCATACCGGCAGCGGCCGTTTGAACACGCATGCGCGAGGGATGCCAGCGTCAAGCATATGATTGAAGTCTTCGGCGTGCCGCACACCGAAGTGGCACTGATCCTGGTGAATGGCGAGCCGGTGGATTTTTCCTATCGATTGTGCCACCAGGATTGTGTCAGCGTCTATCCCGGCTTCCTGCATCTGGGAGACGATGCGCCAATGCCGATACTGCTGCAGCCTGCGGGCCCGCCGGCATTTGTCGCGGATGCCCACATGGGCCGGCTGGCGCGCGACTTGCGCATGCTGGGATTCGACGCTCTATACCGCAACGATTTTTCCGATGATGAAATCGTCCGTCTCGCGGTGGAAGAGAATCGGATCGTGCTGACCCGCGATCGTGACCTGTTGATGCGTAAGCCGATTGTGCGCGGCGCTTATCTTTACTCCACCGACAGCGATACCCAGCTGTTGGAAATTATGCGGCGATATCGCCTCGCCGAAAAGGCAAAGCCCTTGTCGCGCTGCCTGGATTGCAATGGCGTTCTTGAGACGGTATCCAGGAAAGAAGTGGCGCAGCAGGTGCCGCCCCGCAGCGCCATCCTGCACGAGGATTTCCGGCGCTGCGAGGCCTGCGGTCATGTGTATTGGGAAGGATCCCACGTGACACGCATGCGCCGTCGTATCGATACATTACTGACTGTCACCTGCATGGCCATACCTGCCAACTGATGCCACGCTGGTTTTAAAAATTCACCCGCATGCCGAGTACGAGATTGCGGCCGGCCAGCGGCGCGCGGTCGCGCAGTATGGATGTGGAGACGCGGATATCTTCGTTCAGCAGATTCTTGGCGAGGGCGAACCAGGTAAGCCGGGTGCTGCCATATTTCTTTTTCCAGGACAGGTTGGCGTCGACCTGCGTATAGGCTGGTGTGGCAAAGGTTTCAAACGATGCCAGGCGGTCTTGCCTTTGCGCGTGCAATACCGACAGGCCGCTGCGCCACGCCCCTTGCCGGTATCCCAGGTCGATGCCGTAGCGCGTGGCGGGTTGCAGCGGCAGACTGCCGTTGCCTTCCAGGCGACCGCGCGAGGTGTCGGCAAAGCCGCGCACCGACCAGCCTTCGCCGCGCAGGTTGTAACTGATTTCGGCTTCAGCGCCATGAATGACTGCATCGCCCTGCGACCAGAATCGCTGGGTGAATTCACCTGTTGGATCGGCGCCACCATCCTCGTCGACAGTGACGCCCGTGGTGCGGCCATAGATGAAATTGCTGACCTGATTATGGAAAAGGTTGGCTTTCCAGCGCACCAAGCCTTCGGTTTTTTGCAGGCTGAGTTCGATATTGCGCGAGGTTTCTTTCGTTAGCGCGGAGTCGCCGATGTCGAACGTCGCGGTCGATTCATGCGGCCCGCCGGAATACAGTTCTTCGGTGCTGGGCGCGCGTTGCGCCAGCGAGTAGGTAAGGCCGGCTCCATAGCCTGGCATGAATTGCCATAGGCTGCCTAGCGAGTACGACGCCAGCGTGAAGCTGCGCTGCGCGAACCCACTAGCCGCATCCGGATCGCGCTTGACGGATTCCAGCCGCGCACCGGCACTGACGCGCACCGGGCCGAAGTCGCGTTCCTCGACCAGAAAGCCGGCAATCGATGTCGAACGGGTTTTGGGCACGGCGTTGGGAGCGCCGGTGTCAGCAGCCAAGGCGGAATAATTGCCATACTCGGTTTGCAGGCCAAAGCTGCCTTGCCAGCCTGCGAGCGGCACGTGCGTGGCTTCGATACGGGTTTCTACCGCGCGGTTGAGAAAGTCGGTGGCGGGCGTGCCATCCGGTTCTTTTTCGGTGTGTCGGTAATCGGTCGCGCCAAGCTTGAGCTTGATCGAAGACAGCCAGGGCAGCGGCTCATGGAAAAGGCCATCGACATCGAAGCGCTTTTTATGCAGGTCGATGTAAGCGCGTTCATCGGTAGGAATGCCATAGTGGTCGTCGAGCACGCCGATCGAGGCGCCGATATGGCCCCAGTCGTCCACGTGCGAGATGCCGAGTCCCAGATTCTGTCGGCGCGTAAAGGAGTTGGGCAATCGTCCGGAAGCGGATGCGGGATCGGCGGGGTTGGCCAGGCCGGGAATCCGGTAATCATCCGTTTCGTTCGTCTGGGCATCCAGATGCAGGCCGATCTTGCCGGCAGCACCGTCGGCGCTGAAGGAAAAAGCCTTGCCACGGTCTGCTGAGCTGGCGCGCACCTCTGCTTCGCCAGTCGGCCTGGGCAGCAGCATGGTGGGGATGCGCTCGTTGACGATATTGACCAGGCCGCCAATGGCGCCGGAACCGTACAGCAGTGCCGCCGGGCCGCGCAGGATTTCGATCTGGCGTGCCGTGCCGAAGTCGGCAGCGACGGCGTGATCGTTGGACAGGCTGGATACATCCGAGACCGACATGCCGTTTTGCAGAATCTTCACGCGCGGACCTTCCATGCCGCGGATGATCGGGCGGGAAGCGCCCGCGCCGAAAGCCGATGCGGACACGCCCAACTCGTGAGACAGCGTTTCGCCCAGCGTGTTGCCGAGCTTGTCGCGCAGCTCGTTACCAGTCAGGATCTTGGCAGGCGTCAGGATTTGCGAGTCTTCGCTGGCGCTGAACGGGGTGGCGTGTACCACGACGGGGGCGAGGGTTTGCGTATCGGTTTGGGCGAAAGCGGCGAGCGGCAACGCGGCGGCAGTAGCCATGATCGCGCGCGCCATGGGCGTACGTTGAAATTCCATGCTGATTTCCTAAAAAATGAGTGCGCGAGCGAATACCTCCATGCGGGGCAGTCGCATCATGAAAAGATCGCTAAATCAGGGAAATCAAACGGCAGGCGGTGCGCGCGGAGAGAAGTGGCAGAGGAAAGGCGCATCCCAGGAGGCGAAGGCCAGCCAAAGCGCCAGTGCATGCACACTGAGTGGCAGTGTCAGGTTGACTGTCGGCGTCGCAAGGGATGCGGCGATGGCGGCAGCTTCGAATAGCACGCAGGAGTGCGCGGAGAATTTATCTCCGCCCGTGTCCGGCGCCGATACATACAGGGAAAAGTAGGGGGACTCTTGCTTGCTGCCGCTATGCGCGATGCTATGCGCTAAGCCAACCCATTGCGCGCACAGCATCGCCAGGACCACCAATGCGGTGGTCAGCGAAGTCGGGCGCGCTGTTGGTTGATTGGGTCGCATGTGCCGCAGGCGAGGGAATGTGAGCTATGCGTATCATAGCATTAGCCATGCGATCAAATGATGCCTATGGCGCCGGCTACTGGGTGTTAGCGCAACTTTTCTCGCACGGTTTCTTCCACAAACGCGTCGTGGCCGGATTTTAAAATATCGCTGCGGCTGATCAAGCCGATCAAGTGCATGCGATCGCTCCCGTCGACGACTGGCAAACGCTCGTATCCGCCCAGGGCCATGCGGCCGGCGACGGTCCGTGCCGCCTCACCGGGCAGCGCTACCGGCGTCACGGCATCGCGGCATACCAGCTCACGGCAAGGCATCGCCGGCGAGCTCGCGGTCTGCAGGAGCTCACGGTCGATCATGCCCAGCAAACGGCCTGCGGAGACAACTGGATAGCTTCGGTGGCGTTGGTCGGCTCCGAAATAAAGCCGGGCCGCTTCGCCGACGGGCGTGTCGGCATCGATGGTCATCACTTCTCGCGTCATGAGATCTTCGACATGCCAGCGTTCCAGTGGGTCGACGCCGTATTCACGGTAGATATGCCGGCCGCGCCGGGCGATTTTCTCCGTCATGATCGAGCGCCGCATCGTCAGGACATGCAACCCATATGACACTGCCGAAGTCAGCAGCAATGGCAGCAATGCGCCGCTGTCATGCGTAATGCCGACGGCAAAAACCACGGCGGTCAGCGGCGCTCCCATGATGGCGCTCAGCATGCCGGCCATGCAAACCAGCGCCCACAGCGACGGGCTTCCTCCCGGCAGCACGTGACCCAGTGCGAGGCCAAGACCTGCTCCCATCATCAGCAGTGGCGCGAGCACGCCGCCCGAGGTACCCGATCCCAGGGCGATTACCCAGATGACCGCCTTCACCGTCAGCAGGGAGGCGACGGTCGCCAGCAGCAAGCGATTGTTGAGCAAATCGCCGATGACGTCATAGCCGACGCCCAGGGCGCGCGGCTCGAAATAGCCGCCGATACCGACGGCAAGACCGCCGATCGCCGGCCACCACATCCAATGCACCGGCAATTTGCCGAACCAATCCTCGACCTTGTAAAGCGCATGGGTCAAGAGCGACGCTAAGCCGCCGCAAGCCAGGCCGGCAAGGATGCATGACAGCAGCGCGATGGTGGTGACAGGCGCGGTATGCATGGAAAACAAGGGGCCGGCTTCGAACCAGAACGGCCGGATGAACGCGGCCACCGAGCAGGCCAGGGCAACCGGCAGCAAGCTGCGCGGACGGAATTCAAACAGCATCAATTCCACTGCCAGGAGGACAGCCGCCACCGGCGTGCCGAAGATGGCCGTCATGCCGGCACACGCGCCGGCGACGAGCAGCGTCTTGCGTTCCGCCGCGGTCAGGTGCAGATACTGCCCGATCAGCGATCCCAGCGAGCCGCCGGTCATGATGATCGGCCCCTCTGCGCCGAACGGCCCGCCGCTGCCGATCACGATGCCGGATGAAAGCGGCTTGAGGATAGCGACCTTGGGCGACATCTTGCTTTTGCCGAAGAGGATGGCTTCGATCGCTTCGGGGATGCCGTGACCGCGGATCTTGTCGCTGCCATAGCGCGCCATCAGGCCGACCAGCAAGCCGCCTGCCACTGGCAGCAGGATGACCCAGGCGCCGAGGGTGTGATGAGCGGGCGCGCGTTCGGCAAACGACAGGGTTTGAAAGAAAAACAAATTGGTAAAGAAGCGGATGAGCGCCAGCAGAACCCAACCGGCGACAGTGCTGAGCGCGCCGATGACGAGCGCTGCAAGCGAGAGCAGGATCAGGCTATGGTCCGCAGCGTAGTCGCGTTTGAGGGCAGGACGTGCGGCATCCTGGTGCAGTCTGGTGATAGACATATGGTTCAGATCCACTTTGATTGGTAACTATTGCTGATTGTCGAGATCGTTGAAGGCAGTAATCCGCGCCACCTGGAACGTGCCGCGTAAGGATTTCAGCTCGGCTTCATGCAGGCTCGCCAACTTTTCGAGATATCGCTCGCCTAACGGCAGCAGCCGCACCTCGACCTGGCGACGGTCTGCCTGGCTCTTTTCACGGACGATCAGGCCGGCTTCTTCGCAGCGCGTCAGTAATGCCACGACGCCGTGATGCCGCATTTGCAGGCGCTCCGCCAGTTCGCTGACGTTGGCCCAGTCCCTTCCGGGAAAACCGCGGATATGCAGCAACACCAGATATTGCAGCGGCGTGAGCCCTTCCGCGTGCGCGGCGGTTTCGCTGAAGTGCAAAAAGCGCCGCAGCTGATAGCGGAATTCGGATAAGGCTTCATATTGTTTTTTTGAAAGCGGCATTGCTGGGACGTCTATGCGGTCGATGCGAAAAATCGACAAATATATCACGTCATGATATATTTTGCGGCTTTTTCGTCCGATCTCGATTTATGCCGGCGATACAACACTCACAGAAACAGAATGAAATGCAGATAGTTGGTTTGAACGCGTGGCTGCGCGGCTTTATGCCGCCGCCCATCATCGCCGGTAAGCGGGAAAAGCTGTATGGCTGTCTCGGCGCGTGCATCGGGCTGCTGCTGGCGCAGCTGAGCAGCAAATATGCGCTCGGTGACTTGAACATCTGGTTCGTCGCGCCGATGGGGGCGTCGGCTGTGCTGCTGTTTGCGGTACCGTCGAGTCCGCTGGCGCAACCGTGGTCTATCATCGGCGGCAACCTGGTATCGGCGACGATCGGGGTGACTTGCGCCAGGTTCATCGGCGATCCGATGCTGGCGGCCAGCGCTGCCGGCGCATTGGCCATCGGCGCCATGTTCGGCTTGCGCTGCCTGCATCCGCCGAGCGGCGCGGTCGCGCTGACGGCGGTGCTCGGCGGCCCGGCTGTGCATGCGGCAGGCTATGATTTTGTATTCTGGCCGGTGGGCGTTAATTCTTTATTTCTTCTTTTGGCCGCGCTGGCTTTCAACAATGCGCTGGGCCGCCGCTATCCTCACGCGCCAGCCAGCCACGCGCAGCAGCATGGCACCAAGGATGTGCCGCCGATCGATCGGCTTGGCTTCACGCTCGATGACCTGGATGCGGTGCTGAAGGAACAAGGGCAGATCGTCGACGTCAGCCGCGACGACCTGGCTGCATTGTTCATGCAGACGGAGATGCATGCATATCGCCGCCGCTTCGGTGAAATCACTTGCGGCGACATCATGTCGCGCGATGTGATCACAGCCGAATTCGGCACGACCCTGGAAGAAGCATGGATGCTGATGCGCAGGCATCACATCAAGGCGCTGCCGGTGATTAACCGCGCGCGTCGCGTGATCGGCATCGTGACGCTGATGGATTTCATGCGGCACGCCAACCTGGATATCCACGCTGGTTTCGACGCCAAATTACGCAAGCTTATCCGCCGGACTCTGCATACGCATTCCGACAAACCGGAAGTCATTGGGCAGATCATGACCTCGACCGTGCAGGCGGTTCACGCCGAAATGCATATTGTCGAACTGGTTCCCATGCTGTCGAACCAAGGCAAGCACCATGTCCCGGTCGTCGATGATGAGGGCAGGTTGGTTGGCATGCTGACGCAATCCGATTTGATCGGTGCGCTGTATCGCGGGCGGCTTGCCGATACCACAGCCGCCGCCTGACACCGCCTCGCGAGGCCGGCGCAATAACGAAGAAATTATTTGCGCTTGCCGCGCGACTGCGTGGCAGCCGACTTGCGCTGCTGCGGCCTAGCCCCTGCCGGCGTGCGTGCGATGGCAGCGCCGTCGCGCGGTTTCATGATGCCGAACTTCTTCGCCACCTTGGCCGGTCCCGGCGTTTCCTTGCGTCGTTCGATTGCCGCCAGCGCCGGCGTCGGCGCGGCATTGCGCGGCACCAGGCAACGCTCGCCGCTGCCGATCAGGTCCGAACGCCCCATGCGCTGCAGCGCTTCGCGCAGGATCGGCCAGTTTTCCGGATCGTGATAACGCAGGAAAGCCTTGTGCAGCTTGCGCACTTTGCCCAGGCGCGGCGTCTCCACCGTTTCGGAGTCCTCCGAGACCTTACGCAAGGGATTCTTGCGCGTGTAATACATGGTTGTCGCCGTCGCGAGCGGCGTCGGCAGGAAGGTCTGCACCTGGTCGAGGCGGAAATTGTTCTGCTTCAGCCACAGCGCCAGGTTCAGCATGTCTTCATCGGTCGTGCCCGGATGGGCGGCGATGAAGTAGGGGATCAGGTACTGTTCCTTGCCGGCTTCCTTCGAATATTTCTCGAACAATTCCTTGAAGCGGTAATAGGCGCCCATGCCCGGCTTCATCATCTTCGACAGCGGCCCTTCCTCGGAATGCTCGGGCGCGATCTTCAAGAGTCCGCCGACGTGGTGCGTCACCAATTCCTTGACGTATTCCGGCGAGCGCACGGCGAGGTCATAGCGCAGCCCCGAGCTGATCAGGATCTTTTTGACGCCGGGAATGGCGCGTGCCTTGCGGTACAGTTGGATCAGTTTGCTGTGATCGGTATTCAGATTGACGCAAATGCTCGGATACACGCAGGAAGGACGCTTGCAGCTTTCCTCGATCGCTTTGTCCTTGCAAGTGAGTCGGTACATGTTGGCGGTTGGCCCGCCCAAGTCGGAGATGACGCCGGTGAAGCCCTTGGTCTTGTCGCGGATGTTTTCGATCTCGCGCAGGATGGATGGCTCCGAGCGGCTCTGGATGATGCGGCCCTCGTGCTCGGTGATCGAGCAGAATGTGCAGCCGCCGAAGCAGCCGCGCATGATATTGACCGAGAAACGGATCATGTCCCAGGCCGGAATCTTTGCCTTGCCGTAGCTTGGGTGCGGCGCACGCGCATACGCCATGTCGTAGACGTAATCCATGTCTTCCATCGCCAGCGGCAGCGGCGGCGGATTCAGCCAGACATCGCGGTCGCCGTGGTTCTGCACCAGCGCGCGCGCATTGCCCGGGTTGGATTCGATATGGAACACGCGCGAGGCATGCGCATACATCACCGGGTCATCCTTGACCTGATCATAAGAGGGCAGGCGCACCACGGTCTTGCCGCGCGCTTCCTTCAGCGCGGCCTGGCGCTCTTCCCGGGTCATGATCTTGACCGGCTTGACTTCCGGCTCGCCCGCCTTGGCGGCTGTAGTGGCGCAGCTTTCTTCCTTGGCCGGCGTCATCGCGTAGGGATCGATGTACGCATCGACCTTGCCCGGCGTGTCGACCCGGGTCGAATTCACTTCGGTCCAGTCGTCAGAAGGCTTCCAGCCGGCCGGCACCATGAAGGCGGTGCCGCGCAAGTCGCGGATCGTCTTGATCGATTCCCCCGCCGCCAGGCGATGCGTAAGATCTAGCAAGGCGCGCTCGGCATTGCCGTAGATGAGAATGTCCGCCTTGGAATCGAGCAGCACCGAGCGGCGCACTTTGTCGGACCAATAATCGTAATGGGCGATGCGGCGCAGGCTGGCTTCGATGCTGCCGGCGACGATGGGCGTGCCGGGAAAGGCTTCACGCGCGCGCTGCGCATACACGGTCAGGGCGCGGTCCGGGCGCTTGTTCGGTTCGCCGCCCGCTGTATAGGCATCTTCGGAACGGATCTTGCGGTCGGACGTGTAACGGTTGACCATCGAATCCATGTTGCCGGCGGTGATGCCGAAATACAGGCGCGGTTTGCCCAAGGCGCGGAATGGTTCCGCCGAATGCCAGTCCGGCTGGCTGATGATGCCGACACGAAAACCCTGCGCTTCCAGCAGGCGGCCGATCAGCGCCATGCCGAAGCTGGGGTGATCGATATACGCATCGCCCGTCACGAGAATAATGTCGCAGCAATCCCAGCCGAGCGCATCCATCTCCTTGCGTGACATCGGCAGGAACGGAGCGGGGGTAGGACGGGACCCTTTCGGGACGTAGGCGGTGAGGTTTTTCGGCGCTTGCATCATGGGCCGGATTGTACAGGAAAGCGCCTGAAAGCACCGGTTCCCGCGGCGTTTCTGGCTGGTGTACGCATCAGGATGACAGGCTGCCAAGAGGCGGATTTTCAACCGGCATCCATGCGCAAATGATAAGAGAATGCAACAAGATCAAGCCACAGGTAACGTTGACCCTGGCGCTGCCTTCGCGTATCGTGCCACCGTTATTTTTTTGATAGGACAATGCAAATGGATGAGCAATCGATGGATGACCAATACAAGGATGGCTTGCAGGTACGTAAGCAGGTGATGGGCGATGCCTTTGTCGAAAAGGCATTCGCCAATGTCGATGAATTCACCAAGCCCTTGCAGGATTACATTACGCGCAATGCCTGGGGCACGGTATGGTGCCGCGAAGGACTCGATTTCAAGACCCGCAGCCTGATCACCTTGTCGATGCTGACGGCGCTGGGCCGCTCGCACGAATTGAAGGGGCATGTGCGCGGCGCGCTCAACAATGGCGCGACCGTCGATGAAATCCGTGAAGTGCTCCTGCATGCCACCGTGTATTGCGGCGTGCCGCTGGCGGTGGAAGCCTTCCGTGCGGCGCACGAAGTGTTGAAGGAAGCCGGCAAGGTGTAATTGCCCGGCGCATTCATCAACCTGCCCGTGCGGCGCCGTGGTGCCGACAAGGTGTTGAGAATGCGGCAATCCTCGTTTTTTGCCAAATCGGCAGCCATATGAAAAACGCCGGCTCATGGCCGGCGTTGTCATGTTGTCTTGCAGGGCAGCCCTGTCAGACCTTGTCGCTCCAAACGACATCACCGTCAACTGCATACAGCTTGCAAGGCGAGACGCTGTTTTTCTGGCAGTTCGCAATGGCGCGATCCGCCGGATCATCGCCATCCTCGACCCAGCTCCAGGCGCCGCTGGAAGAAAGCGCAAAGGCACGCGGGCTCGATTTGGTCAGGAAGGCGCGATACTGCTCCCGGCCATCTTCGCGCAGGTAGGGCACAGCCGCAATGTTGTTGACCTCTGCATAGCCGCTCTTGGGCAGGCGAGCCGGTTCGGCCAGCTTGAAAATTTCTTCGCTCGGCATGCCGATCTGGCGCAGGAATTTTTCCGTTTCCGGCAGCCAGATCTTGATGCCATCGCGGCTGCCGCTCATGCCATGCGCATCGTTCTTGAACGCGCCGAATTTCACCAGCGTGGCGTTGCCGCCGGCTGCGGTGTAGGCCTGATGCATGCGGCTTGCCAGCGCCGGGCCGAAGTGGCTGTCATTTTCACCATAGAACCACAGGCTCGGCACACGGGCCTGGGCACCATAGGTGGCGAAGGCCTGCACCAACGAGGATTCCCACTGGCAGCCGTTGGTCTTCAAGCCGCCGGCGAAGTTGATCACGCCTTTCACGCCCGGGAAGTTATGCGTCGCAAAGGCCACAGCGGTCAGGCCGCCATAGGACTGGCCGCCCACCAGAATACGCTGCATGTCGGCCCAGGGTTGACGGGCGACGTAAGCCAGCACGTCATCGAGATCATTGGCCTGGATCTGGCCATTGGCTGTCATGTCGCAGTATTCCTCGACGTACTCGCCGCTCGACTTGGAAAAGCCTGTACGCATCGGGATCACCACGGCATAGCCGCGCTTGACGAATTCGCGGCTGACGGTCAGGAAGCGGGCGCGCTCCTGCGAACGCGGGTTGCCGAGCGACTTGCCGTGATTGAGCACGAGGATCGGGAAAGGGCCTTCGCCGGGCGGCATGTAGACGGTCGTCTCGAGTTCGCCGCTGCGGCTGCGCTTTGCCGGTTCGGCCGGCACATTGCTGGTCGCCGCCGAGACATCCGCACCGCTGGACTTGTTGGATTTGCCAGTCCACCATGCCACTTGCTGACCATGCACCGGCACCATGACGATTTCTTCATTCAATGTCGAATCCAGGCTGACATGTTGCGGTTCGACTGGAGCGGCCGCGGGCGCAGGAGCGGTCACGGTTGCGACTGCCGCTGCCGCAGCGTGCGGCACTTGCGCAATGGAGCCTTGCGCAACCAGGCCCATGGCGGGAATGGCAGCAAAGGCAAAAAGGAAAACCAGGCTCAAGCGTCGAGCGGTGGAACGGGGTGTGGCAGTCAGATGAGGCATAGAGGCGTATGGCTTTGCAAAATCGAAAAAAGACAGGTCTTGCTCAGGTCATGCATTCCCAGCCGGAGCTCAGGGAATCACTGCAAGAAATTTGTCTCACACAATATTTCGTGTAGACAGCTATATCCCGTAAGAATTCTTTCTTGCAGTAATTCTTGCCCATTCTAAATACGAGATGTGCAGAGTCAATGCCAAAGAGGAACAATCCGCAAAGAAATTTTTATTCTTATGTCAGAGCGGCATGCAATATAGAAATGTTGCTGTAAGGCCGACAAGGAAATGCCGATTTCCTTGGGCTCATTGCAATGTCAGGAAGTAAAAAGAGAAGGGGAGGAGAAGAGAATGACGCCGATGCGTGATGGCGTCTTCAGGTGTTGTTAAAACGCGCAGACGGTATTGCGGCCGCTTTCTTTCGCCCGGTACAGTGCCTTGTCGGCACGGCTGAAGAGGGTATGCCGGTCATCGCCGGAGCGGTAGACCGTACAGCCGATGCTGAGGGATATCGAACAGGGACCGGCGCAGGTTTCGAATCGGCGCGCTTCGACGGAGGCACGGATGCGCTCGGATAGTGCGCGCACGCCCTCCAGATCGCAGCGCGGCAAAATCAGGACGAATTCTTCGCCGCCGTACCGGCATGCCTGATCGGACTGGCGAATGTGCCGGCCGATTTCTTCAGCGACCATGGCCAGGATATCGTTGCCTGCGGCATGGCCATTGGTATCGTTGAATAACTTGAAATGATCGATATCGATCAGGGCCAGCGCCAGCGAATCCTTGCCGCCGTAGCGCGATGCCTCGTGCAGGCGCTTGTTCAATTCCTGCTCGAACGCGCGGAAATTCAGCAGGCCGGTCAGCTGGTCGGTGGAAGCCTGTTGCGCCAGCTCCTGAACTTTTTCTTCGAGCATTTCATTCAGATGGCGGATTTCCGCGATCTGTGCCTGGCTGGTTTCGTACAGCTTGCTGTTGGTGATTGCCGTGCCGAGGAAGGAGGTCAGGTAGTCGATCAAGTCGAGATCGGCGCTCGACAGTGTCACCGGGTTGTCAAGGCTGAAGCTTAAAAAGGTGCCGATGGGTTTTTTATTGTGCCGGATAGGCGAAATCAGAATGGTGCGCGCTTGCTGGACGATGGCCAGGGATTTTCTGTCATGGAGCGCCATCGGCAAATGCTGAATATCCCGATAATCGGGAAACAGCATGACTTTGTTTCGCTGTAAAACGTGCGCCGAGCCGCTGCTGGTCGGATCAAGCGAATAAGGGTTTTGCTTGAGATAGTTTTCCCATTCCCGACGCACGGATTCGAATTTCGGCTTGCTGGCAACGACCTTGCGAGGGAACATTTGCCCATCCTCGACCAATGAAAAACTGATGAGATCGAGCGGCAGCTGGCGAAACAGCTCATTGGCGAATAATTCGTAAATCTTGTCGACTGAAGTCAGGCTGGTCATCTCGTCCAGGAACTGCAGGTGGCGCCGGTTTTCCGCCACGCTCGCCTTGGATTCCTCATGCAGCATTTCCAGATGCGCAAAACGCAACCAGCGCGACAGACTGCCGTGAAAGAGATTCACGAGTTCGGTGACCCTGGCCAGATCCTGGTCAGGAATCGAGCCTTCCTGTTTAAGAAGGATCAGCACTCCGGTCGGGTTGGCGGGCCGAGCTCCCGGGGCGCAAAGCGGCACGCCTGTCATTTCCCGGATTTTCCAGTAGCGCAGGATATTCACTTCCTCGCTGGTGGCATTGTCCTCGGTGACCCGCATAACTTCACCCGATGCCATCGTGCGGGCATTCAGCTGTCCGTTATTCAGGGCGAATTTGTAGCCGAGGTAGGATTTCTCCAGGTTCTGGAATTCGGTGGGGTAGCGCAGCTTGAGGCAGGTAAGGGATTTGCCCGAAGCGTCGAGCAAATTGATCAAATAGCCGTCCGCAACTCCCAGCGCCTGAATTTCGTCGCAAAGCAGATCGAGCAAGTCGTCCAGACGCCCGGCATTGATCATGCGATTAACGATTTGGCATGTCCGCTCTGGCGACAGAAACGGCATCGCACTTCCCCTTGATTATTTTTGTAAATTCGGCGTACTTTACTCTCCTTTAAGCCTGAGAGCCAGTATTTGAGCGGGTTGGCGGCGCGCAGTGTCGCCATATCCTGACAAACTGCGCGCTGTCTTCGTCGTTACGCTAGGCGCAGCCCTGCCGGAAGCGCTGGATGGCTGAATCCACCATGCCTTCGGCGCTGCCGGTGGCAAGATATTGTTCGCGCAAATAATTGGCGTCGTTGCCGGCCTGGCATTCCTGGTAGAGGTGCTCGAACGCCGACTGCCCGCCCAGCACGGCGGCATGCTCGTCGATGCGGCGCAGCGTGGCCAGGATATCCTCGCGCAGCGACAGCGTTTCATGGGTTTTCGGATGCACGATGGTGCCATCGAGGCCGAAGCGGCAAGCCTGGAAGCGGTTGTAGTTGTAGACCAGGTAATCGTCTTCCGCAGGGGCGGGTTCCTCGCGCAGCAGCAGGTGGCGGCACAAGGCTTGCAGATAGCAGGCCAGCGCGGCAGCCCGTTCCACGGTCAGCGGCGTGTCGCACACGCGCAACTCGATCGTGCCGTATTCCGGCTTGGGCCGGATGTCCCAATAAAAGTCCTTCATGCTCTTGACCACGCCGGTATGTTCCATGCGGGCGAAGTAATCATGCTCGAAATCGTGCCAGCTCTGCAGGAAGGGCGCGCGTCCGCTCAAGGGGAAGGCGGAAACGGAATTCAGGCGTGCGGAACTGAACTGGGTATCGCGCCCCTGGAAAAACGGCGAGGAGGCGGACAGGGCGATAAAGTGCGGCACGTAGCGGTTCAATGCATGCAGCAAAAACAGCGCATCGTCACCGGAAGCGCAACCGATGTGGACGTGCTGGCCGAACACCGTGAATTGCTTGGCGAGGTAGCCGTATAGCGCCGAGACTTCCTTGAAGCGCGGCTTGGAAAAAATCTTCCGTTCCGACCAGAGCTGAAAGGGATGGGTGCCGCCGCCGCAGACGCCGATGTTGAGCTTGTCCGCCGCATGCACGAGCGTATCGCGGATACGCTGCAATTCATCCACCAGGCTGGTGAAATCCTTGTGCACGCCGGTATTTATTTCGATCATGCTCTCGGTGATTTCCGGCGTCACGTTGCCCGGGAAGGGCTTGCGTGACAACAGATCCAGCATGTCCGGGCTGGCCGATACCAGGTCGAAATCTGACAGGCTGACCAGTTGCAGCTCGAGCTCGACGCCCATGGTCAGCGCCTCGGAAGTATTGAAGGTTTCCAATGGCATCGTGTTACTCCTCGTGGGATGTTTCGCGCGCCCAGATCAGCGCGCGCTGGGTCAGGATCGGGCCGGCGACTTCCATCACCAGCACCATCGCCGCCAGCGGCGCCAATTGGGTCATCAGATCGATACTCAAACGGGTTTGCTCCAGGATCAGGATGGCGAATACCGATGCCGGACTCAGCGCCAGGCCCGTGAGCAAGCCCTTGCGCCAGGATATGCCGCTGACATGGGCAAAAACCGTAACACCGGCGATCTTGGCAATGATTCGCACGACAATGATCAATAAACCCAGGACGATGCCTGACATCGCCTGCTGCCACTGCAGCGTGGTGGCCACGAACAGGAATAGAGGAATAACCAGCAGGTCGCCCAGCACGCCGAAATTACGCTGCGTCTGGCTCAGGGTCTCGCGCCGGTGTCGCGCCACCAGGCCAAATGCCAGGGTGGAAAGGATCGGCGAAAAATCGAGGGTATGCGACAGCGCCACCAGGAGGATGACGCCGATGGCGAAGCTGACCGTCGCATCGGTGCCGACATTCCCGAGCCGCCTGCGCAAGGCCGGCACCAGCACGCCGAACAGCGCGCCCAGCACGGCGGAAAGGATCAGCACCACCAGGCTATTCCAGCCTGCCTTGAGGATGCTGCCGGAACTCTGGAACAGCCAGTAACCGACGATTGCCTTGAAGGCAAATACCGCCATCACGGAATTCAGCGCAGACAGGTGCAGGGCGCGTTCGGTCACTTGCCCCGAGCTGGACTGTTCGTTGACTACGCGCAGGATGCCGGCCGGCGAAGTCGCCATCGCCAGCGATGCCAGCAACAGGCCGGTCAGGGTGGTGGTGCCGTACCAAGTCGCGATGTAATAGACGGCCGCGAAGGTGCCGACCGCCTCCGCCGCACTCGAGGCGGCAATCCAGCGATTGATCTTCAGCCAGTCCAGGTTGATGCGGTAGCCAAGCTCGAAAAGGATCAGGCCGAAAGCAATGTCGGCCAGCGCCAGCATGTTGCCATCCACGCTTTTCGGTAAAAAGCCGATCTGCGTGCTGGCGAGCACGAAGCCCACCAGACCGTAAAGGCTGATGCGGGGCAGTCCGGTCCAGCGATGGCCAAATTCACCTACCATCCAGCCGATGGCGATTGCAAACGGCCAGGCAAGCTCTTGCGGAATCGAAAGTGTTTCGAGCATAGCTTTCCTTTTTGAGAGGGCTGCATAACCTGCCGGCTGCGGGATGCAGACGACAGCAGGTATATAGACCTGATTGATTGGGTACGACGCGCCTTAATGGCGTACTTTGGCGGAACCGCTCACCCATTGTAATAGGTGCAATGCAGCGGTTGAATAGAGCCTGTGGAGCGGCTCGGCCGTGCGATTATATGCCAACTATTCCCTTAGGCAAAATCAACAGCGATAGCCGGATAATTCGCGGATTTTGGCCTGAAGGCAGTTTGCCAACCGCTAGGCCTTGGATGGTTCTCGTTCAAGCCCAGGGCGCGGATGGCATTCAGGGATAGCGTACCGGCTTGCCGGGCAGATCGGGCAGCGGGATGAACTCGGTCTCTCCCGGCACTGGCGCAAAGCGCTGTTCGCGCCAATCCTGCTTGGCTTGTTCGATACGGTCGGCAGAACTGGAAACGAAATTCCAGGTCAGGTAGCGCGGGCCATCCATCGGTTCGCCGCCCAGCAGCACGGCTCTGACATTCGCCGACACTGCCGCCAGCGTGACAGGTTTGCCGGGTTTTAATACGAGCAATTCGCCGGCATCGAAAGCGCCGTCGCGTCCGAGGTCGAGTTTGCCTTCCACGATATAAATGGCCCGCTCGGTATAGTCGGCCGGCAGTTCGATGCGCGCGCCCGCCTGCAACTGGAGGTCCACATAAAACAAGTCGGACAGCGTTTGCACCGGCGAGCGACGATTGAAGCAGCTGCCGGCGACGATGCGCGCCGTGATGCCTTCGCCTTCTTCCACTGGCAAGGCATCGATGCCGGTGTGACGGAAATCGGGCGCGCATTCCTCCTGCGCGCGCGGCAGCGCTACCCAGCATTGCAGGCCGAACAGCGAGGATTCATGCTGGCGAGTTTCCGACGCTGTGCGCTCGGAATGGACGATGCCGCTGCCGGCGGTCATCCAGTTGACGTCGCCGGGCCGAATGGCTTGCACGCTACCCAGACTGTCGCGATGCAGGATTTCGCCGGAAAACAGATAGGTCACCGTTGCCAGCCCGATGTGAGGATGCGGCCTCACATCGAGCCCTCGTCCCGGGGAAAACACGTGCGGTCCCATCTGGTCGAGAAATACATATGGTCCGACCATGCGCTTTTGCCGCGAGGGCAAGGCACGCCGCACTTCGAAGTTATCGCCCAGGTCGTGAGTGCGCGGCACTACCACGACTTCCAGGTCGCTATCGGGTGGCAAATCGAATTCGAGCGACATCGCTACTCCTCTTCGGTGACAATCCGGATTTCACCGGACAGGACTCTATGCATAGGACACTTATTGGCGATCTCGGTCAGCCGCGCGCGCTGCACGTCACCGAGATCGCCGACATAACGGATACGGCGGCGCAGCAGGTAGGCATCGCCTTCCTGGCCATGCTCGATCCGTACCTGCACATCCTCCAGCGGCCATGCCTTGCGGCGTGCGTACAAGACTAACGTCATGGCGGTGCAGGAACCTAGCGATGCAGCCAGCAAGTCGTGCGGCGACGGGCCGGTATCTTCGCCGCCATGCTGCGCCGACTCATCCGTGAGCAGCCGGTGCGATCCGATGCTGACCACATGCTGCAGCTTGCCCGTCCCCTTTCGTACGGTAACTTCCATTACAGATCCCGGAAGCTGGAACGCTTGCGCGCGGCAGCGTTATCCATGCTGGGCGCGCCTGCGCCGTATTTCACGAACAGCAGATAGCCGCCTGCCATGGCGAGGTTTTTCATGAAGTTGTTCATCTGGTTGGGATCGGCAAAGTTGGTATGGGCGACCACTGCGGTGGCAACCGAAAAGAGCGCCAGCATGGCCGCGACCCAGCGTGTCTTGAAGCCCAACAGCAAGGCCAGCCCGCCGCCCAGTTCGATCAGGATGACAAGCGGCGTAACGACCGCCGGCATGGGCAGCCCGAGATGCGCAAAGTATCCGGAAGTGCCGCTGAAGTTACTGAGCTTGCTCCAGCCGGAAATAATGTAGATATGCGACATCAAGATTCTTGCCGCGATTTCCAGTACCTTATCCATGCCGATCTCCTCGAGGTGTCGCAATCAATAGGTCCGACTCGCTGGCGCGGCCTGGCTTGGTGTCGTCAAGCTGTTCGAGCATCAAGTGGGATGCCTGCACTAGCAGCCAATTGCATGATACTCCACTGCACAATCACCTGAATGCCGGCAGGGCGTCCCCGTGAAGGAAGCTCATGCTGAAAGGATCTGCATGGCTTCCCGAAGGGCAGGTTCACATTATTTTTGCGCCAGTTTTTTCGCGATTTCCGCGACATGCCTGCCCTGAAACCGCGCCATGGCGAGTTCGTTCTCGCTCGGCATGCGCGAACCATCCCCGGCGGTAATGGTGGAGGCGCCGTACGGGCTGCCGCCTGTGATGGCATCCATTGACATCTGCCGGGCTTCAGAATAGGGCAGGCCAACGATGACCATGCCCTGGTGCAGCAAGGTCGTATGGAAGCTGGTCAGCGTGGTTTCCTGGCCGCCGTGCTGGGTGGCGGTACTGGTGAAGACACTGCCCACCTTGCCGATCAGCGCGCCTTTGACCCATAGTCCGCCTGTCTGGTCGAGGAAATTGCGCATTTGCGCGCACATGTTGCCGAAGCGGGTAGGCGTGCCGAAGATGATGGCGTCGGCTTCCGGCAAGTGGTCGACGGTAGCCACGGGCACGTGCGCAAAAGCCTGGCGTGCCGCCTTGGCGCCGGATTTTTCCAGCACGTCGTCAGGAACCAGTTCCGGCACCTGTAAGAGTGTGACTTCGACGTCATCGACTTCGTTTGCGCCGGCTGCCACGGCTTCGGCCATCTTATAGATATGGCCATGGGAACTGTAGAACACCACTTGCACCTTGATCGCCATAAGGCCTCCTGTCGGTTGCGCTCGCCGCCTGGAATAGGCAAGGCGAAATAGTGGATTTGATCTATTAGGAGGACGCAGGCTCCATCCAGCTCAGGCTTTTTAAGCGAGATTTGTGTCTAGACAAATGTGTGGATGGTTTGCTTTGGGGGAATCAAGCGCGGGAAGGTTCGACTGGCGGCTTTGCTGGCTATCTTTGAGGAGCAATCCCATGCTTGCGAGATAGAACCCGATTCGCGCCAGTATGGCGGCTTGAGCCTCAGCGCAAAAAAAATAAGGAGCCATGCGCAACCGCGCAGGCTCCTTAGTTTGGAATCAATCCGCTTACGCGAAATTCTTCGCGACGAAATCCCAGTTCACCAGGCTCCAGAAGGACTCGATGTACTTAGGACGGGCGTTACGGTAATCGATGTAGTAAGCGTGTTCCCAGACGTCGCAGGTCAGCAGCGGCTTGTCGGCGCTGGTCAGCGGGGTAGCGGCGTTGGAAGTGTTGACGATATCGACCGAGCCGTCTGCCTTCTTCACCAGCCAAGTCCAGCCGGAACCGAAATTGCCGATGCCCGACTTGGTGAATTCTTCCTTGAACTTGTCGAAAGAACCCCACTTGGCATTGATCGCCTCAGCCAGCGCGCCGGTCGGTGCGCCGCCGGCGTTGGGAGCCAGGCCATTCCAGTAGAACGTGTGGTTCCAGACTTGAGCAGCGTTATTGAATACGCCACCGGAAGATTTCTTGATGATGTCTTCGAGCGAAGCGTTTTCGAATTCGGTGCCCTTGATCAGGTTGTTCAGGTTGGTGACATAAGCCTGATGGTGTTTGCCATAGTGGTATTCCAGGGTTTCCTTGGAAATGTGCGGTTGCAGGGCATCCATCGCATACGGCAGCGGCGGCAAGGTATGTTCCATGAGCTTATCCTTTCTCGGTTGGCAATGATGGTTTTCTTGAAAGCGTCGCTATTGTATGACGGATGCGACAGGATTGCAGGATCAGCCACTGCAAATTTGTCTATTCCAAAGTCTGCTGCACGGACGCAACTCCGATATCCACCGTGCCTTTCGCCAGCCGCAAGCTGAGACTCTGACGCGGATGGACTTGTGACGGCGCGCGCACGATATTGCCGTGCGCATCGGTGATCATGGCGTAGCCGCGTTCGAGTGTCCGCTGCGGGTTGAGCAGTTCCAACTGCGCCGCCAGGCCGGCCAGTGCCAGCCGCCGCTGGGCCTGTTGGCTGGATATGGCGCCGTGCAGGCAACGGGCATGATCCAGCAGCCGGCGGCGATGCGTTGCCGTTTCCGGCAACTTGGCCGACAGGCGAATGCTCGCCTGCGCCAGGAGGTGGCGCGCGCGCGTCAGCGGGTCGCGCGTGGCATGCGCCAGGCGCGCCTGCATGCCCTTGAGCTTTAGGTGCTCGTGGCGGATCATGGCCGCCGGACTGACCAGCCGGCGCGAGTACCAGTCGACCGTTTGCGATGCATCCGCCAGTTGCCGGCGCAGGGCGCGTGTCAGGTCGTCGGCATGCGCTTCCAATGTGGCCAGCCAATCGACACGCGGCGTCGCGGCCAGTTCAGCTGCCGCTGTCGGCGTCGGGGCGCGCAGGTCGGCGGCAAAGTCCGCCAGCGTGAAATCGGTTTCATGGCCGACGCCGGAAATCACCGGCATGCTGCAGGCAACAATGGCGCGCGCCACGTCTTCATCGTTGAACGACCATAAATCCTCGATGCTGCCACCGCCACGGCATACCAGCAGCACATCGCATTCGGCGCGTGCCGATGCAGTGCGGATTGCCTCGGCGATTTTCGCTCCAGCGCCTTCGCCCTGCACCGGGGCAGGGTAAATGACCACCTGCACATGCGGCGCGCGCCGGCGCAATGCAGTCAGCACATCGCGCAGGGCGGCGGCTTGCAGGCTGGTGACGATACCGATCGTGCGCGGGAAAATGGGCAGGGGACGCTTGCGTGCCGCATCGAACAAGCCTTCGCGGGTCAACTTGTCCTTCAATTGCAGGAAGGCTTCGTACAGGTTGCCCAGGCCGGCCCGGCGCATCGCTTCCACGTTCAACTGGTAATCGCCGCGCGGCGCATACAACGTCACCAGCGCCCGCACCTCGACCTTGTCGCCCTCCTTCGGCATGAAGCCGGCGTATTGGGCACGCCCGCGAAACATGACCGCCCGCACCTGCGCGCCTTCATCCTTTAGCGTGAAATACCAGTGGCCGGAAGCCGCACGTGTGAAATTCGAGATCTCGCCCGCCACCCAGCACAGTGGAAAATTTCTTTCCAGCATGCGTGCCACGGTCTGGTTTAAGGCCGAAACGCTTAGAACTTGCTGCTCATTACTTGGTTCACTGTCTACTTTGTCTATGTTCATAACCCTTGACCTGAATCACCTATCCACAATGGTTGAGTTTTGTCAATTTCTTTTACTTTGGAAATTTATTTCCTTTTGTTAATCGTAAGTGTTTGATTTAAAAGAATAATATTTCCTGCTCGCATACTGTGCAATGGGAAATTGTTCTTCTAAATCAATAACTTTCATCAACATTTGAGAAATACCCACAAAGTTATCCACAGAAACTGTGTAGAAATTGCTTATTTGTTCACATTGCGGCTGTTGTGGCCTGTATTCCAATGATGCTTGCTCACAATGGCCCAACACGTTACATTCTTCACCTTGCGCGGCATGCCGCGCTTTTGTCTGTTGCATCGTATCGAGGAGTGTCTTTTGTTCGCCATTATCCAAGCGGCAGGCTGGCCCATCTGGTTTTTGCTGGCCGCCTCAGTCATCGCGCTTACCCTCATCATTGAACGTTTATTGTACCTGCGCCGTAACCGCATCCTGCCCCCCAATTTGCTGCAGGAAGTGATCCGTGTTTATCACAATGGCAAGGTCAATGCCGATGTCGTGACCAAGCTGGAACAGAATTCGCCGCTGGGACGTGTGTTGGCGGCTGGTTTGCGCAATGTGGATGCGCCTCGCGATGTCATGAAGGAATCGATCGAAGAAGCCGGGCAAGGCACGGCGCACGAACTGGAGCGCTTCCTGACCACGCTCGGCACGATTGCCAGTCTGGCGCCGTTGATGGGCCTGTTCGGCACCATCGTCGGCATGATCGAAATTTTCGGCGCGCAAAATGCCACCGGCACCAACCCGGCCGAACTGGCGCATGGTATTTCGGTAGCCCTGTACAACACCGGTTTTGGCCTGGCGATCGCCATGCCGACCCTGGTTTTCTACCGCCATTTCCGCGCGCTGGTGGACAGCTTCATTGTCGACATGCAGCAGCAGGCAGTGAAATTCGTCGATACCGTGCATAGCGTGCGCAAGTAAAGAGGCGCAATCAGCATGGCAATGGATTTTCGCAAAGGGCGCATGCGCGAAGAACCGGAAATCAACCTGATTCCGTTCATCGACGTGCTGCTGGTGATTCTCATCTTCCTGATGGTTACCACCACCTATAGCCGCTTCACCGAGCTGCAGATCACGCTGCCCACGGCGGAAGCAGAAAAATCGGTCAAGCGGCCGGTTGAAATCAATGTTGGCGTCGATGCGCAAAACCGCTACGCCATCAATAATGCCCAAGTGGCTTACCACGATCCCGCCGGCCTGGCCGAAGACTTGAAAAAAGCCGCAGCTGAAGGCGGCAACCAGGAAGACCCGGTCATCATCATCAACGCCGATGCCGCCGCCGCGCATCAAACCGTGATCAATGTCCTGGAAGCCGCGCGCTTGGCCGGCTTTGCCAAGATCACCTTCGCAGCCCAGACCGGCGGCAAGAAGTAGGTCGTCGGCCGCCGATGCGTCAGCGACTGGAATCCCTGTTGCCCCGCGCCTGGATGCGGCGCGGCCCGCTGGCGCTGGCGCTGCTGCCTTTGTCCTGGCTGTTCGGCATAATCGGAGCAGTGCGCCGCAAGCTGTATGCCGCCGGTTGGCTGGCGTCTTCCCGCTTGCCTGTACCGGTCATCGTAGTCGGTAACATTTTTGTTGGCGGCACCGGCAAGACTCCCTTCTCAATATGGCTGGTAAAAGCCTTGCGCGATGCCGGGTATTCGCCAGGAGTCGTGTCGCGCGGCTATGGCGCCAGCGCCGCTGCCACGCACCACGTAACAGCCCAGTCCTCACCGGCGGAAGCCGGTGACGAACCGCTCCTGATCGCCTCGCGCGCAGCTTGCCCTGTCATGGTGGGGCGCGACAGGGCAGCGGCGGGCCGTGCCTTGCTGGCAGCACACCCTGAAGTCGATCTGATCATTACGGATGATGGTCTGCAGCACTATGCCTTGCAGCGCGATATCGAGATCGTGTTATGCGACGATCGCGGCAACGGCAATGGCTGGCTTTTGCCAGCCGGGCCCTTGCGCGAACCGGCCCGCCGCCGCCGCGACTTCACCGTTGTGAATACCAGCGGGGCTCTGCCCAACGTGCCGCAGCCGGCTTTCCGCATGCGGCTTGATGGCACGTTCGCCGAGCGCCTATCCAATTCCGGCGAGAAGCAAGCGCTCACCGCTTGGTGGCAGGCGAATACTCCAGGCTTCTCTTCGGCGCCAGAAACAAAATCCCTCAAGCTCGCTGCAGCAGCCGGTATCGGCAACCCGGGTCGGTTCTTCGCCATGCTGCGTGCGAGCGGGCTGGAGTTTGAAGAATTGCCATTACCCGACCATTTCGACTTCGCCAGCAACCCATTTGAGGGAATATCCGCCGATGTCATCCTGATCACGGAGAAGGATGCAGTAAAATGTAGGCAACTGGATGCGCTGAAACACGATCCCCGTTTGTGGGTGGTGCCGGTAACGGCCCGGATCGAAGGCGCATTGCTTGACCAACTACTGGAGAAACTTCGTGGACGCTCGCCTGCTTGATGTTCTGGTTTGCCCGATTTGCAAGGGCCCGCTGGTATACGACAAGAAAGCTCAGGAACTGATTTGCAACCCTGATAAGCTGGCCTATCCTATCCGCGACGGCATTCCCATCATGTGGGCCGACGAAGCGCGTGACCTTCACGCCAAGCCGGCAGAATCCGCGCCGCTGGCTGATTAATTCAAATATCGGGCTAGTCCCGCCGTCGGCCGCCCGTTCGGCCAACGGGCCTCGCAGTATATATAGATAAAATAATGTCCTTCACTGTCATTATTCCCGCTCGCATGGCGTCGACCCGCCTGCCCAACAAGCCGCTTGCCGATCTGGGCGGCAAACCGATGGTCGTGCGGGTGGCCGAACGCGCCGCACTGTCCGGTGCAACCCAGGTTGTCGTCGCCACCGACCATGCCGATATTCTTGCCGCATGCAGGCAGCATGGCGTAGCCGCACAGTTGACGCGCGCGGATCATCCATCGGGCACCGACCGTATCGCCGAAGTCGCGGCTGCGCTCAAGTTGCCTCCCGAAGCTGTCGTCGTCAATGTGCAGGGAGATGAGCCGCTGATCGATCCCGCCCTGATTGCCGCAACCGCTCGTTGCATTGCAGCGGATGTGCCGATGGCGACTGCCGCTCACCCGATTGCCGAGGTGGCGGAGGTGTTCAACCCGAACGTCGTCAAGGTAGTGCTCGACAAGGCTGGCCGCGCTTTATATTTTTCGCGCGCGACGATTCCCTGGCATCGGGATGGGTTCGCAAATAGTAGGGAAGTGCTGCCGTCAGCTTACGCGCCATTGCGCCATATCGGCTTATACGCCTATAGCAATGCGTTCCTGCAGAATTATCCCAGGCTGGAAGTCTCGCCGCTGGAGCAAATTGAAGCGCTGGAGCAGTTGCGCGTACTCTGGCATGGCTATCCCATCGCAGTTCATGTCACTGATAGTGCGCCGGCAGCCGGTGTCGATACGCCTGAAGATCTGGATCGCGTTAGACAGCATTTTAATGATTGAATGCCGCAAAACAGTGCAAACCCCCGGTTTGATCAATTTCTGTGGTAACTTTCGTGCAAGTGTAGTGTGGTATAAAAGCATATAAATACATCAAATGTCCTGGCTGATGTTGCGCCGGACATGTCAACTGGTTTCAAAACTTGTTTTAGGAAATACGATGCGTCTCATCCTTTTGGGAGCGCCAGGTGCCGGCAAGGGCACCCAGGCCACTTATATCAAAGAAAAATACGGTATCCCGCAAATCTCGACCGGCGACATGCTGCGCGCAGCCGTCAAGGCCGGCACCGAGCTGGGTCTGGCTGCCAAGAAGGTCATGGATGCCGGCGGCCTGGTGTCGGATGACATCATCATCGGCCTGGTCAAGGATCGCCTGAAAGAGCCGGATTGCGCCAATGGCTACCTGTTCGACGGTTTCCCGCGCACGATTCCCCAGGCTGACGCCATGAAGGAAGCTGGCGTGGCGATCGACTACGTGCTGGAAATCGACGTGCCCGACGAAGCCATCATCGAACGCATGAGCGGTCGTCGCGTGCATCCGGCATCCGGCCGCACCTATCATGTCAAGTTCAACCCGCCCAAGGTCGAAGGCAAGGATGACGTCACCGGCGAAGAACTGATCCAGCGCGACGACGACAAGGAAGACACCGTCAAGAAGCGCCTGCAGGTCTATCATGACCAGACCGAAGTGCTGGTGGATTACTACAACAAGTGGGCGCAGTCCGGCCAGCCGGGCGCGCCGAAATACCGCAAGATTGCCGGCGTCGGACCGGTCGAAGCGATCCGCGAGGCAGCATTCGCGGCGCTGGAAAACTGATAGTAAAGCGGACTTCAGGTCCGCTTTTTTGCATCTCCAGGGATCCTGCCGCCGGCTTCGGCTGTCGCCAGGATTGGCCCGCACAAAATAATAAGCAAACGGGCCGCGGAAAAGTTTTTGCATGGTAGTGCCTGAACTTTGTCGTTAAACAGGGAGAGAGAAATGGGAGATGCAGCTCTATGGTTCGCCGTCGCCTGCGGCCTTATCGCCGTCATTTATGGCCTGATCTCGCGTAGCTGGATCCTGCGCCAGGATCCCGGCAATGCGCGCATGCAGGAAATCGCCGGTGCAGTGCAACAAGGCGCGGCAGCCTACCTCGCGCGCCAGTACAAGACCATCGCCATCGTCGGCATCGTGCTGGCCATCCTGATCGGCGTTTTCCTTGATGCGGTCGCGGCCGCCGGTTTCGTGCTCGGGGCAGTTCTCTCAGGCGCCTGCGGCTTCATCGGCATGAATGTCTCGGTGCGGGCCAACGTGCGCACCGCCCAGGCCGCCACGCGAGGAATTGGCCCGGCGCTGGATGTGGCTTTCCGCGGCGGCGCCATCACCGGCATGCTGGTGGTCGGGCTTGGGCTGCTCGGCGTTTCCCTGTTCTTCTGGTATCTCACCGGCGGCACCAATGTCAGTGCCGGTACGCTCAAGCCTTTGCTGGGGCTGGCCTTCGGCGCATCGCTGATCTCGATTTTTGCGCGTTTGGGCGGCGGTATCTTCACCAAGGGGGCAGACGTTGGCGCCGATCTGGTCGGCAAGGTCGAAGCCGGCATTCCCGAGGATGATCCGCGCAACCCTGCGGTGATCGCGGATAACGTCGGTGACAACGTCGGCGACTGTGCCGGCATGGCAGCCGACTTGTTCGAGACGTACGCGGTGACGCTGATCGCTACCATGACGCTGGGCGCATTGATGGTCACGGGCGCGCCGCTCGACGCCGTGCTGTATCCGTTGGTGCTGGGCGGCGTGTCGATCATCGCATCCATCATCGGCTGCAGCTTCGTCAAGGCCAAGCCGGACATGAGAAACGTTATGCCCGCCTTGTATCGCGGCCTGATCGTCGCCGGCGTGATTTCCCTGGTTGCCTTCTATTTCGTCACTGATTGGCTGTTTCCCCAGCCGGTGACTGTCGCCGGCGGCAAGTCCATTGGCGCCTTCGCCCTGTTCGGTTCCTGTGTGGTCGGTTTGCTCCTGACCGCATTGATGGTCTGGGTCACCGAGTACTACACGGGCACCAATTACAAGCCGGTGCAGCATGTCGCGCAGGCTTCCACCACCGGTCACGGCACCAATATCATCGCCGGTCTTGGCGTATCGATGAAATCCACTGCCTGGCCGGTGCTCTTTGTCTGTGCGGCGATCTGGACGTCCTATGGTCTGGGCGGCCTCTACGGCATTGCCGTGGCAGCGACCTCGATGCTGTCGATGGCCGGCATCATCGTCGCGCTGGATGCGTACGGACCTATCACCGATAACGCCGGCGGCATCGCTGAAATGGCCGAGCTGCCTGAGAGTGTGCGCGATATTACCGACCCGCTCGATGCGGTCGGCAATACGACCAAGGCGGTGACCAAGGGCTACGCCATCGGCTCGGCCGGCCTGGCGGCGCTGGTGCTGTTCGCCGACTATACCCATGCGCTCGAAGCACGCAACATCAGCCTGCGCTTCGACCTGTCGGACCACATGGTGATCATCGGCCTTTTTATCGGTGGCCTGATTCCGTATCTGTTCGGCGCCATGGCCATGGAGGCGGTCGGCCGTGCCGCCGGCGCGGTAGTGGAGGAAGTGCGCCGGCAATTCCGCAGCATCAATGGCATCATGGAAGGCACCGGCAAGCCGGAGTATGGCAGGGCAGTGGACATGCTGACGACGGCGGCAATCAAGGAAATGGTCTTGCCATCGCTGCTGCCGGTGGTGGTGCCGATCGTGGTCGGGCTTGTGTTGGGGCCGGTAGCGCTCGGCGGTCTGCTGATGGGCACGATCGTCACCGGCCTGTTCGTGGCCATTTCCATGTGTACCGGCGGGGGTGCCTGGGATAACGCCAAAAAATATATCGAAGACGGCCACCACGGCGGCAAGGGTTCCGATGCGCACAAGGCAGCCGTAACCGGCGATACCGTGGGCGATCCTTATAAAGATACGGCTGGACCGGCAGTCAATCCGCTCATCAAGATCATCAATATCGTTGCGCTGCTGATCGTGCCGCTATTGCCGGCTGTGGCTTGAAATTCGCATTACGCATTCAATGAAGGCAGCTGCGGCTGCCTTTTCTGTTTGGTCTTACGCTGCTTGTGCTGCCTATTGACTGCTGCCTACTACGCGCTACGTATGATTTGCGCATCATGGCGGTGAGGAATTCCCACAAGGCACGGTAGCTTTGCTACCCTGTCGGCATGGCAGGAGACCAAAAGACAATCGGCCTGGTATTGACAGGCGGTGGCGCGCGCGCCGCCTACCAGGTGGGCGTGCTGCAAGCCGTGCAAGCGATCTTGCGCGAAGCGGGGCGGGCGGAGTCGCGCTCGCCATTCGACATAGTTTGCGGCACGTCTGCCGGCGCCATCAATGCAACCGCACTGGCGTGCCGCGCCGACGACTTTGCCGAGGGTGTCGGCAAGCTGGTGGAAGTGTGGGAAAACTTCCAGGTCGATCAGGTGTACCGGGCGGATTCGCTGGGCGTCTTGCGATCCGGCGCGCGCTGGCTCTCGCTCCTTTCGTTCGGCTGGCTTCTGCGGGCCTGGCATGCCAGTCCGCCGATGTCTCTCTTGAACAATACACCGCTGGTCAGCCTGCTGCACCGCATGCTGGACCTGCCGCGCCTGGACGCCGCGCTGGCAAATGGCGATTTGCGCGCGCTGGCTGTGACGGCATCATCCTATACGGCAGGACACCACCTTACTTTTTACCAGAGCGCGGTCGATATCGAACCCTGGAAGCGCAGCCAGCGCTTTGCGGTGCAGACGCAGATCAGCGTCGAGCATCTGCTGGCCTCGTCGGCGATCCCACTCATATTTCCCGCCACGCCTATCTACTGCAACGACCGGCTGGAGTATTTCGGCGACGGCTCCATGCGCCAATTGGCGCCGATTTCTCCGGCGATTCATCTCGGGGCCGACAAGGTTCTGGTGATCGGCGCCGGACGCCTGGTGGAGCCGGATGCTTCGTCTCACGGGGCAGCCGGCTATCCTAGCCTGGCGCAGATAGCCGGCCATGCGCTGTCCAGCATTTTCCTGGATAGCCTGGCGGTGGATATCGAACGCCTGAATCGCATCAACAATACGCTTTCCCTGTTGACCGAGGAGCAGCGCAAAAAAACCGCATTGCGGCCTGTCGATATGCTGATCATCGCGCCGTCCGAACGGCTGGACAGCATCGCCAGCCGCCATGTCGGCAGTCTGCCATTGCCGATCCGAACGCTGTTACGCGGCATCGGCGCCACCGAAGTCCGCGGCGCGGCGCTGGCTTCCTATCTGCTGTTTGAAGCAAGCTATACCGGCGAGCTGATCCGGCTGGGATGGAAAGATACGCAAGCACGTAAAGACGACGTCCTGGCCTTTTTCGAGACTGATCGTCGCTTGGTTCGCCGCACACCGGTGCTACCCTCCGTGGCGGAACAAATGTCGGCAGGTAGCGAGTAAAAAGAAAGCCGGCTAGTGCCGGCTTTCGGGAAGTTTATTATCTGGCTTACTAGCGACCCTGGCGGAAATTGCCGCCATTGTAGTCGCGGTGATGATGGTGATGATGGCCGGGACGCTGCTCGACATAATACGGCTGTCCGTAGGTGACGTAGCCGCTGCCGCCATACACCACTACAGGAGCCGGTTCCACATACACCGGCTGAGGCTGCACATACACTGGCTGGGGATAAGCATACACCGGCGGTGGCGGAGCATACACTACTGCAGGCCCGGAACTAATGCCAACCGACCAGTTGACGCCGGAACGGTCGCCCGCGTGTGCCACGGATGTCACTGCGGACAAGGCAAGCAGCATACCGGCAAGCGTGGCAGAGAAAAATTTTGAGTTCATGGCGATTCCTTATATTCACTGGTATCTATTAGACGCCAGTTTTTAGAGGAATGGGGTAGCGTATGCGGCTCGTGGACGACAAATTTTTGCAACAATTTGTATCTGCTCTGGAATCTTAAAAGTTAGATCACTAATGTTGATCCTTAACAGGTATTTTGATGCCTGCACCTGGCATAAAGCTACAGATTTGTCGGCAAATCTATCGAGTAATGCGTTGTAAAAACGTAAATTAGTTGATTCATTTTCAGCAACAAGTTACGCTACAGCATTAGTGCTTTAATTCCTGCTTAAGAAACTTGGCATTGAAAACATGAGGTTTATGGCGTGAACCTGGCAAGACGCATCATCTTTGCTTTCATAGCCCTCTTGCTCTCTTTTGGCGTCTGGGCCAAGGGGCCAGCGCCGCTAGGCGTTATCGCGGTACGCGACTTGCCGGTAGAAGCGCAAGAAACCCTGGTCCTGATCAAACGCGGAGGTCCCTATCCCTATGCCAAGGATGGCGTAATTTTCAAAAATTACGAGGGAATATTACCTAGAAAAGAGCGTGGGTATTATCGCGAATTCACGGTGAAAACGCCGGGCGTCCGCCATCGGGGAGCACGCCGGATCATTTCCGGCGGAACGCTACAGCAGGGGCAAGAATACTTTTATACCGATGACCACTATGTCAGTTTCAAGCGTATCAGAGAATAATCATCAAGGCGCAGAGCCCATGAATTTGCTGATGAGCGTGTCGCCCAACGTGGTGCAGTCGATTCGCGCCTTTCGCGTAAGCGATCTGCAGGAAGAGGCGAAGCGCCTCGGGCAGCATTTTCTTTATGCTTATTGTGCTGATGCGACTACCAAACTACAGGTCCTGTCGGTCATCGCCACGGCTTTTCATTTCCCCAGGCATTTCGGAAAAAACTTCGATGCCCTGGAAGACTGCCTGACTGATTTGCCATTCAAGGCGGGAAAGCAGCCTGGTTTCCTGATCGTCCTGGAACAGTTGCCCAATACGCCGAAATTCGACCGGGATGCCCGCGAAACCCTGCTGGATGTATTTCGCGATGCGGCGGATTTCTGGGCCGATAAAAAAGTCCCGTTCCGGGTCTTTTATTCATTCCAGTGAGTGACACACGGTATTGGCTTTCTCTTATTTGGCCAATAAATGACGGTTTTGCCATCGTTTGACCTGCATTTCGACGCAGGCTTCCTGCCGGGCAAGGGTGCACGTGCGGTACAATGCCGGCCATGAAAAATCTAGTTATTCTGATTTCCGGGCGTGGCAGCAACATGCAAGCCATCGTTGAAGCGGCGCAATCGGAAAAATGGCCGGTCAATATCGCCGCCGTTATCAGTAATCGTGCCGATGCAGCCGGCCTTGAGTACGCTGCAGCCAAAGGTATTCCAACTGCAGTAGTCGTGAGCAAGAACTACCCGGATCGCGCGGAATTCGATGCGGCATTGCAGGCTGAAATCGACCGTTATGCCCCCAACCTGGTAGTTCTCGCGGGCTTCATGCGCATCTTGACTGCCCCGTTCGTCGAGCATTATGCCGGCCGCATGATGAATATCCATCCCTCGTTGCTGCCGAGCTTCCCGGGGCTGGCGACTCACCAGCAAGCCTTGAGCTTTGGCGTCAAAGTGCATGGCGCGACTGTTCATTTTGTCACTGCCGATCTTGACCACGGGCCTATCGTGGCGCAGGCGGCTGTCCCCGTGCTGGCGGGAGATACGGAACATTCGCTGTCCGAACGTGTCTTGCAGCAGGAACACATTATTTATCCACGCGCAGTACGCTGGTTTCTCGAAGGGCGGCTGACGATCGTGGAAGGGCGTGTCGAAGTCGCCGGCGAAGTTTAAGCCTGGCCATAGCTCGCCCTAAGTTAGTCATTTAAAAAAGGAATATTCATGAGATTGCCACCCGCAATCATCGGCCATACCGATGACGTCTTGCGCGAAGTCCTGCGTTTCGCCGGGCCGGCGGACGTCACGTTGTCACGTTATTTTCGCGACCATCCCAAGCTCGGCTCGCGTGAGCGTGGCGTGATTGCCGAAGCAGTCTATTCAGTTTTGCGCAACAAGCTTGTCTACACCAATTTCGCCGAGTCCGGCAGCGGCCCGGCAATGCGCCGCATGAGCTTGCTCGGATTGGCGGAGACCGTCGGCTTCGATGCGCTGGGCGGGCTGGAGGAGCAAGAGTCGCAATGGTTGTCGCGCGTGATGCAGATCGATCGCGCCACCTTGCCTTTGGCCTTGCGTACCAACCTGCCGCCATGGCTGTTCGACAAGCTGCTGGCGCGCGAAGGAGAGGCCGGACTTGAGGAATTGGCCGCGGCTTTGAATCGTCCGGCGCCGCTCGACTTGCGCGTCAATAGCCTGAAAGCCTCGCGCGAGGATGTCATTCGCGAATTGGCGCAAGCACCGATTATTGCCGAGCCGACGCCTTATGCGCCGCTGGGCATCCGCATCATGAAAAAGCCGGCATTGCAGAATCTGCCGCTGTTTCAAAGCGGCGCCATCGAAGTGCAGGACGAGGGCAGCCAGTTGCTGGCCCAGATCGTCGGCGCCAAGCGCGGCGAGATGGTGGTGGACTTCTGTGCCGGCGCCGGCGGCAAGACCCTGGCGCTCGGCGCGGCGATGCGCAATACCGGCCGCCTGTATGCCTTCGATGTTTCCGACAAGCGCCTGGCTAAGTTGAAGCCGCGCCTGGCGCGCAGCGGTTTATCCAACGTGCATCCGGTCGTCATCGCCCACGAGAACGACGCCAAGGTCAAGCGCCTGGCGGGCAAGGTGGACCGCGTGCTGGTCGATGCACCTTGCACAGGACTGGGCACCTTGCGCCGCAATCCGGACATGAAGTGGCGCCAGACGCCGGAAGCGGTCGCTGAACTGAACGGCAAGCAGGCATCGATCCTCGCCAGCGCCTCGCGCCTGGTGAAAGCCGGCGGACGCCTGGTCTATGCCACCTGCAGCCTGCTGGATGAAGAAAACCAGGCAATCGTCGAACAATTCCTGGCTACCCATGCCGACTTTGCGCTGGTGCCGATGAGCGAAGTGCTGGCCGAGCAAAAAATCGCGCTGGAAATGCAAGGCTACTTGCAGATGATGCCGCAACGGCACCAGACTGACGGCTTCTTTGCCGCCGTCCTGCAACGCGGGAAGTAAATACTGTGAAGTCGACGCTGTTGTCGCCCTTGTGGCAAGACGTCTGGAACGATTTGCAGCATCCCGACGTGCTATGGCAAGTCGTTGCCGTCGCAGCTTGTGTGGCGGTTTCATGGGGAATTGCGCGGATCTTGCGGCCGCATTTGTCGGCGCAAGACCGGCAGCGGCGGATTCTCCAGATGGGCGTCGAAGGCATTGCCCCGGCTTTATGGCCCTTGCTGGCATTTCTGCTGGCCTGGTTGACCCGGATCGCTTTCAGCCAGTGGCAGTCGGTTCATCTGTTGCGCCTGGCGACGACGCTGATCGGCAGTTTCGCGCTGATTCGCCTGGCCTTCTACGTTTTGCGCCGGGTATTCGTGCGCGGCGGGCGGGTCAGCCCCACACTCCTGCTGGTGGAGCGGGCGATCTCCACCTTGGTCTGGGCTGGCGTTGCCTTGCACGTGACGGGACTCCTGCCTGAATTGCTCGAATTCCTGGCGCAGACCAAATTACCAATTGGAAAGAGTCAAGTCTCCATCCTGGCGATTCTCCAGGCAGCGCTTTTCGTTATCGTCACATTGATCGCCGCTTTATGGATCGGCGCGACGATCGAGGCGCGTCTGATGCATATCGACGGCATGCATCGTTCCTTGCGCGTGGTGCTGGTACGTCTCAATAAGTCGGTCTTGATCGTGGTGGCAGTGCTGATCAGCCTATCGCTGGTCGGGATCGACCTGACGGTATTGTCGGTATTCGGCGGCGCATTGGGGGTCGGCCTTGGCCTTGGCTTGCAAAAAATCGTCAGTAACTATGTGTCAGGCTTCATCATCCTGCTGGAGCGCAGCCTGACGATCGGCGACGTGGTAACGGTCGATAAATATACCGGTACGATCCGCGAAATTAACACCCGATATACAACATTGCGTGGTGGCGATGGGGCGGATGCGATCATTCCCAATGAAATGCTTTTGTCCAACGCGGTACAGAACCAGTACCTCAGTGATCGGTCAATACGTCAGGTAACAAAAGTTAGCGTGGGTTATGAGTCGGATATCGATCAGGTGTTGCGCTTGCTGGGGGATACGGTGGCAAGCGTGCCAAGAGTGTTGCAAAACCCCGCTCCAGCTGTATTCCTGATGAATCTCGGGGCAGACGGACTGGAACTGGATGTGTCTTTCTGGATTGGCGACCCGGAAAATGGACGGGGAAATGTGTTGTCGGACGTCAATATTGCCATCCTGCGCGCTCTCAATGCGCATCAGATCAATATTCCATACCCACAGCGTGAAGTAAGATTAGTTAGCAAAAATGAAACTTGATTTCTCGGGGTGCCTGGAGAAAAAAGGGTACAATGCAGAGAAGATCAATAAAAACATGGGTTTAAACGTGGCTTTGAGCATTAGGCGAAGCTGAGGAAGAGATGAATTTTTGGAGCATGAACACATTGGATACAATCTTGAATTTTCTGGCGAATGGTCTGACTGGCGCCAGCGGCTGGGAAATACTCGTCTACACTCTGATAGTGACCCATATCACCATCGCGGGCGTGACGCTGTATCTGCATCGTTGCCAGGCTCATCGGGGACTGGAGTTGCACGCCATCCCCAGTCACTTTTTCCGCTTCTGGCTGTGGCTGACCACCGGCATGATGACCAAGCAGTGGGCAGCCATCCATCGCAAGCACCACGCCAAATGCGAAACTGAAGAAGATCCGCACAGCCCGGTCACGCGCGGCATTAAAAAGGTCTTCCTTGAAGGCGCCGAGCTGTATCGCGCCGAGGCCAAGAATGCCGAAACCATGGAGAAATACGGCCATGGCACGCCGGATGACTGGATCGAACATAACCTGTACTCGAAGCACAGCGGCAAAGGCATCGTGCTCATGCTGATCATTAACGTCCTGCTGTTCGGCGTTATTGGCCTGTCCGTCTGGGCGGTGCAGATGTTCTGGATTCCCTTTTGGGCTGCCGGCGTGGTCAATGGTATCGGTCACTTCTGGGGCTACCGCAACTACGACTGCACTGATGCATCGACCAACGTTTTCCCATGGGGCATCATCATCGGCGGTGAAGAGCTGCACAACAATCACCACACTTTCGGTACTTCCGCCAAGTTTTCTTCGAAGTGGTACGAGTTCGATATTGGCTGGATGTATATCTGCATCCTGAAGAGCGTCGGCCTGGCCAAGGTAAAGAAGGTTGCGCCCGTGCCCAAGTTCGACCGCGAGAAATTGGTCGCCGACTTTGCTACCCTGCAGGCAGTCATCGCCAACCGCTACGATGTCATGGCGAAGTACGCTAAATCATTGAAGCAAGCCTGGCACGAAGAACTGGAGCATTTGAAATCCAAGTCGCAGCTGGAGTCGGGCGTGCTGAAATCGTCGCGCAAGCTGCTGGAGAGTGAACCGGCCAAGCTGGCTGAGCCGCAAAAGCTGCAGCTTTCTGCCGTGCTGGCGCATAGCAAGCCACTGAAAACCATGCACGACATGCGTGTCGAACTGGCTGGAATCTGGGATCGTTCGCATGCCAGCCGCGAACAATTGCTCCAGCAACTGCAAGACTGGTGCGCGCGTGCCGAATCTTCCGGCATCAAGGCGCTGCAGGAATTCTCGATGCGTTTGCGCAGCTATGCCTAAGGCTTAGTGCGATGTAAAAGAGACGGCCCGCCATGCGGGCCGTTTTTATTTTCAGGGTGCGTGCTCTTCTAAAGGCCCGATCCGGCTCTGCAAGCAAATTGACGGGCAAGCTTGACCAACGCAAGCCAGTGGCAGGGCAATAAAAAACCCGCAGTGTTTTTCGCTGCGGGTTTTTTGCGATTCCAGGATCAATTACTTGATCTTGGTTTCCTTGTATTCGACATGCTTGCGTGCCTTGGGATCGAACTTCATGATCGCCATTTTTTCAGGCATGGTGCGCTTGTTCTTGGTAGTGGTATAGAAGTGACCGGTACCTGCGGTCGACTCCAGCTTGATTTTGTCGCGGCCAGATTTCGCCATGATGAATTCCTTTGTTTAAATTACTGCAGCTTAGATCTTTTCGCCACGAGCACGCATGTCGGCCAGAACGGCGTCGATGCCGATCTTGTCGATGACGCGCAGGCCGGCGTTGGACAGGCGCAGCGAAACCCAGCGGTTTTCGGATTCAACGAAAATGCGGCGGTTTTGCAGGTTCGGCAAAAAGCGACGCTTCGTCTTGTTGTTTGCATGGGAAACGTTGTTGCCGACCATCGGCCCCTTCCCGGTGACTTGGCAAACACGTGCCATGATTAACTCCTTAAAAATTCCGAAATTTGGAAAAACGTGAGTTTATCGGAAAAACCTCGGTATTTCAATAACTTGCGAAAAACAATTGTGTCTTAAAATAATGGTTTTATTTAACAATGTGCGTGTTGTGTATAACAACCGTAAAGAACGCTTTTCAAGAGAGGGCTAATCAACGATTCTGGAAAAGGCGCTGTGAATAAAGCTTGATTAATAAAGCGCTATTAATCAAGCGCTACAGCTGCCCATGCTCCGCGAACGAATGGACCTGGTGGCCCGCGACGATGAAGTGATCCAGTACCCGCACATCCACCAGCGCCAGGGCCTGCTTCAGGGCTTGCGTCAGGCTGTGGTCGGCAGCGCTGGGTTCCGGAGTGCCGGAAGGATGGTTGTGCGCAAAGATGACGCTTTCCGCATTATGAGCCAGCGCGGCCTTGACGATTTCACGCGGATAGACGCTGGTGTGCGTGAGCGTGCCGCGAAACAGCTCTTCACTGGCGAGCAGGCGGTTTTTTACATCAAGGAACAATACAACGAAAGCTTCATAGGCTTTTGTGGCCAGCAGCAATTGCAGGTAATACCGCACGGCTTGCGGCGAACTGAGCGTCGTGCCGGCTTTTAGCTGTTCCGCCATCGCGCGTCGCGCCAGTTCCAGCACGGCTTGCAACTGCGCGTATTTTGCCGGACCGAGACCATTGATTTGAGAGAACTCGGCAAGCCGGGAAGAGAACAAGCGGTTTAACGAACCAAAATGGCCGACCATGTCTCGCCCAAGATCCACCGCACTTTTGCCGGGCACGCCCACACGCAAAAATACGGCGAGAAGCTCGGCATCGGATAGCGCCTGCGCGCCCTGTCGGATCAGGCGTTCGCGCGGACGTTGTTCTTCGGGCCAGTCAGTAATTGCCATAGGCAACGAGAATATATTGTTACTTTGTAATGGCTTTGCGTATGCGCAAGAACATGAGAAACAACGCTTTTGTTCCGAGCTGGCTTAAAATAGGCGGTTGCTCTGCATTTCGGAATATTCCATGTCAAATTCGTCACAACCAGTCGTTACCGAATCGTCCTATCTCACCCTGCATTACCGTCTGACTTCGATGGCGGGCGAGGATATCATCAGCACCTTCCAGGACACGCCGGCAACGCTGCAGCTTGGCCAGAACCAGTTGGCGCCATCGCTGGAAGCAATCCTGCTTGGATTGCCCGAGGGAACTCATCAAACATTCGAGCTGACGCCTGAACAGGCATTCGGTCCGCGCAATCCGGATTTGCTGCAGCGGGTATCGCGCACTACTCTGGAAGAAAACTCCAATCCCGGCGAAAGCTTTACCGTGGGCGACCTGGTGGATTTCGCCGCGCCCGGTGGCGGTCGTTTTGCCGGCGTGCTGCTGGAGATTAACGATAACGATGCGCTGTTCGATTTCAACCATCCGCTGGCCGGCCAGCCGGTCAAGTTTGAAGTCAAGATCATCGGCGTGCTATAACAATAAGCGAACCGGCATTGGTGCCGATTCCGCCAGCAATAAGGATCCAGCATGGATAAAGAAATTCTACTGGCGCAGCCGCGCGGCTTTTGTGCAGGTGTCGACCGCGCCATTGAAATAGTCGAGCGCGCATTGGCTCAATTCGGTGCGCCGATCTACGTGCGCCACGAAATCGTGCACAACGCCTATGTGGTGGAAGACCTGCGCAACAAGGGTGCGATCTTCATCGAGGAGCTGGCGGATGTCCCGGCTGGCAATACCGTCATCTTTTCCGCGCATGGCGTATCCAAGGCCATCGAGGCGGAAGCGCAAGAGCGTGGACTGAAAGTGTTCGACGCGACTTGTCCGCTGGTGACCAAGGTCCACATGGAAGTCGCCAAGATGCGTCGCGAAGGCCGCGAAATCATCATGATCGGCCACGCCGGCCACCCGGAAGTCGAGGGCACCATGGGCCAGGTGGAAGAGGGAATGCACCTGGTCGAAACCGTCGAGGATGTCGAGCGGCTGGAAGTGCGCAACCCGGAATTGCTGGCTTACGTGTCGCAGACTACCTTATCGGTGGACGATACGGCCGATATCATTGCCGCGCTCAAGCGGCGCTTCCCTGCGATTGCCGAACCCAAGAAAGGCGATATTTGCTACGCCACCACCAATCGCCAGGAAGCTGTGAAGTTCATGGCGCCGCAGGTGGATCTGGTGATCGTGGTCGGCAGCCCGAACAGCTCCAATTCCAACCGTCTGCGCGAAGTCGCACGCAAGAAGGGCACGGAAGCCTACATGGTCGACAATGCGAGCCAAATCGATGCGGCATGGCTGAAGGATAAAAAGCGGGTTGGCGTGACGGCGGGCGCATCGGCTCCGGAAGTACTGGTGAAGCAGGTGATCGATCGCCTGAAGGAATATGGCGCGCAAAGCGTGCGCCCGCTGGAAGGCGTCGAAGAAAACGTGACTTTCCCATTGCCGAAAGGCCTGAGCGGGCAACAGCTAGCGCAAGGCTGATAAAGGCAGGCCGTGCTCTGCATCCCGCCATGCAGAGTGCCTGTCAGCCAGGAATGGTTCTTGCTGCGATGGAGACAGCAGCAATTGCACCGTAATCGCCACACACTATAACTATTAAAAATGGACATATTCATCCAGCAGATCCTCAACGGCCTGGTCCTGGGTAGCATGTATGCGCTGATTGCCCTTGGCTATACCATGGTGTATGGGGTGCTTAACCTCATCAACTTCGCGCATGGCGATGTGCTGATGATCGGCGCCATGGTCGGTCTCTGGATTCTTCAATTTGTCGATGCCGCGATGCCCGGCTTGCCTGGTCCGGTAAAGCTGCTGATTGCCATCGCCGGCGCGATTCCTGTCTGTGTGCTGGTCAACGTGATTATCGAACGCGTGGCCTATCGCCGCTTGCGCAATGCGCCGCGCCTGGCGCCGCTGATTACAGCCATCGGCGTTTCCATCCTGCTGCAGACGTTTGCCATGATGATCTGGGGACGTAACCCGTTGCCGTTCCCGCAGGTGATGCCGTCGGAACCATTCGAGATTTTTGGCGCATTGCTGTCGTCCACGCAGGTCATGTTGCTGGCGCTGGCTGTCATATCGATGGCAGGCCTGGTATTCCTGGTTGAGAAGACGCGCATGGGACGCGCCATGCGGGCCACGGCAGAGAATCCCCGGGTTGCCGGCCTGATGGGGGTGGACGCCAACCGCGTGGTGATGTTTACCTTTGCCGTTGGTGCCGCGCTTGCTGCCGTAGCCGGCGTCATGTGGGGCGCGAATTACGCCTCGGCGCAATTTGCCATGGGCTTCACTCCCGGCATCAAGGCATTTTCTGCTGCTGTCCTGGGGGGCATCGGTAATATCTATGGCGCCATGGCGGGCGGTATTCTGCTTGGCCTGATCGAGAGCCTGGGAGCCGGCTATATCGGTGAATTGACCGGCGATTTCCTCGGTAGCCAGTACCAGGATATCTTCGCCTTCATCGTCCTCATCATCGTGCTGACCTTGCGCCCGTCCGGCATCATGGGTGAGCGCGTCGCTGACCGCGCATAAGGAGGCAGCCTTGTTCTATTTCGACTACCGCCATCATCCGCGCCGCACGATCCTGACGCTGGCTGCGCTGACAGTCGTGCTGATCGCGTTTCCCTTTGTCGCGTCGCAGTTCGGCAATTCCTGGGTGCGCATCATGGATTACGCGCTGCTGTATATCATGCTGGCGCTGGGGCTGAATATCGTTGTCGGGTTTGCCGGACTGCTGGACCTCGGCTACATCGCCTTCTATGCGCTGGGGGCGTACATGACCGGCCTGCTGGCTTCGCCGCAATTCGCCGTGGTGCTGGAATCCTTCGTCAATCAGTACCCTGAACTGGGAGCGTCGCTGGTGTCCTTCTTCGGCCCGGAGATCGCCAAGAATGGCATTCACCTCTCGGTCTGGCTGATCGTGCCGCTGGGCGCCTTGTTTGCCGGGATCCTGGGCGCCTTGCTTGGAGCGCCGACGCTGAAGCTGCGCGGCGATTATCTGGCGGTGGTCACGCTGGGCTTCGGCGAGATCATCCGCATTTTCATGAACAACCTGAGCGGCCCGGTCAATATCACCAATGGTCCGCAAGGCATCAACCTCATCGAGCCGATACGCATTGGCGGCGTGTCGCTGGCCGGCGAGGCGGGTTCGCAATCCACCGTTTACTTTGGCTCGTTCGCCATGCCTTCGGTGAACGCCTATTACTTCCTGTTCCTGTTCTTGTGCGTGGCGATCGTTTTTATTTCGTGGCGCTTGCAGCATTCCCGCTTGGGGCGAGCCTGGGTGGCGATCCGCGAAGATGAAATCGCCGCCAAGGCCATGGGCATCAATACCCGCAACATGAAGTTGCTGGCCTTCGCCATGGGTGCATCATTTGGCGGCGTGGCTGGCGCGATGTTCGCTTCGTTCCAGGGATTCGTTTCGCCGGAATCCTTCACCCTGATGGAATCGATTGCCGTGCTGGCGATGGTGGTGCTGGGCGGTATGGGGCACATTCCCGGCGTGATCCTCGGCGGCGTTTTGCTGGCGGCTTTGCCCGAAATCCTGCGTCACGTGGTGGAGCCGGCGCAGCACGCCATCTTCGGCAAGGTTGTCATCGAGGCCGAGGTGCTGCGTCAACTGCTCTATGGGCTGGCGATGGTGCTGATCATGCTGTTCCGTCCGGCCGGCATCTGGCCCGCGCCGCGCCATGAAGACCGGCCCGACGCCGATGTCGACCAGCCCGGCAAATCGACCGACGTGGTGGCGGCATGATGCATCAGGCGAGCGATACGAATCGCATTGGCATGGGTGCGGAATCGCCCGTCATCCTGGAAATCGCCGGCGTTGGCAAGCGTTTCGGCGGCTTGCAGGCGCTCTCGGATGTCAGTCTGCGCGTGCGCCAGGGCCAGGTGTATGGCTTGATCGGCCCGAACGGCGCAGGCAAGACAACTTGCTTCAACGTCATCACCGGGCTCTACCAGCCCGACACGGGCACGTTTTCGCTGGCCGGCAAGCCATATTCTCCTTCGGCTCCGCATAAGGTGGCAGAGGCAGGCATAGCCCGCACCTTTCAGAACATTCGCCTCTTCGGTGAAATGACGGCGCTGGAAAACGTCATGGTGGGTCGCCACGTGCGCACGCATCAAGGCGTGCTGGGCGCGATCCTGCGCCACAAGGCCGCGCGCGAGGAAGAGGCCGGCATCCGCCGCCGCGCCATGGAGCTGCTTGACTATGTCGGCATCGCCCGCCTGGCCAATCGCACTGCGCGCTATCTGTCGTATGGCGACCAGCGCCGCCTGGAAATCGCCCGCGCGCTGGCGACCGAGCCGCAACTGCTGGCGCTGGACGAACCGGCTGCCGGCATGAATGCCACCGAAAAGCTGGGACTGCGCGAACTGCTCCTGCGCATCAAGGCCGATGGCAAGACCATCCTGCTGATCGAGCATGACGTCAAGCTGGTGATGGGCTTGTGTGACCGCATTACGGTACTCGATTACGGCAAGCCGATTGCCGAAGGCACGCCGGCTGAAGTGCAGCAGAATCCCGCCGTCATCGAGGCATACCTGGGAGGTTCGGGCGCATGAGTGAACTCGATAAAACCGCAGCGGAAGTCATGCTGCGCATCGATAAGTTGCATATTGCCTATGGCGGTATCCAGGCGGTCAAGGGCATCGGACTGGAAGTGCGGCGCGGCGAACTGGTCACGCTGATCGGCGCCAACGGCGCCGGCAAGACCACCACGCTCAAGGCCATCACCGGCACCTTGCCGCAGTGCCGTGTCGAGGGTCATATCGAATACCTCGGCAAGACCATCAAGGGGCTGCATTCCTTCCAGCTGGTAGAGTCCGGCCTGGCGATGGTGCCGGAAGGGCGGGGCGTGTTTTCCCGCATGAGCATCCATGAAAACCTGGTGATGGGCGCCTATACCCGCAAGGACCGCGCCGACATCGAGGCCGATATCGAAAAATGGTATGGCATCTTCCCGCGCCTGAAGGAGCGGTCCTCGCAGTTGGCCGGCACGCTCTCCGGCGGCGAACAGCAGATGCTGGCGATGGCGCGCGCGTTGATGAGCCGGCCGCAGTTGCTGCTGCTTGACGAGCCGTCCATGGGGCTGGCGCCGATCATGGTGGAGCGCATTTTCCAGGTTGTGCGCGACATTTCGGCGCAAGGCATGACCATCCTGCTGGTCGAGCAGAACGCCCGGCTGGCTCTGCAAGCCGCTGATCGCGGTTATGTGATGGATTCGGGCTTGATCACCATGGCGGGGCCGGCCACTTCGCTGTTGGACGACCCGAGGGTACGCGAAGCCTATCTTGGCGAAGCTTGCGAGCCTTGAGGCTTCGTAGTGACACATTGCATGCGGCAAGCGAAATCGCGTACTGCCGCATGACTCTCCTGCCTCAGCCTTTGCGATAAGCGATGACCTCGTGCTGTTGCTGTCCGAGGCCGTCGATGCTGAGCGTGACGACATCGCCAGGCTTGAGAAAGCGCGGCGGCCGCATGCCCATGCCGACGCCCGGCGGCGTGCCGGTCGCGATGATATCGCCCGGCATGAGCGTCATGAAGCGGCTGACGTAGCTGACGATTTTCGCCGGCGAGAACACCATCGTTTTGGTATTCCCATCCTGCATGCGCTCGCCATTCACTTCCAGCCAGATGCCCAGCCTCTGCGGCTGCGGCACTTCATCCGTCGTCACGAGCCAGGGGCCGACCGGGCCGAAGGTGTCGCAACCCTTGCCCTTATCCCATTGCGGACCGCGCTCGAGCTGAAATTCGCGTTCGGATACATCGTTGATGACGCAATAGCCGGCGATGCATTCCATGGCTTCTTTTTGCGTGACATATTGCGCCTTGGTGCCGATGACGATGCCAAGCTCGACTTCCCAATCTGTCTTGCCTGATCCCTTGGGCAGCATGATCGGATCATCGGCGCCTGACAGGCAACTGGTCGCCTTCATGAAAATGACCGGCTCGGTAGGCAAGGGCATGCCTGCTTCTGCTGCATGGTCCGAATAGTTCAAGCCAATCGCGATGAATTTGCCGACACCTGCGACTGGCACGCCGAAGCGCGGCTTGCCGCGCACTGCCGGCAGGCGCTCGGGAGAAATCTTGGACAGGCGTGCGAGCGCCTTGGGTGATAACTGATTGGCGTCAATATCCGTAATAACGGACGATAAGTCTCTCAGGATGCCTGCCTGATCGATCAGGCCTGGCTTTTCCTTGCCAGGGCGGCCATAGCGGACCAGCTTCATATACTTTCCTTGTTGTGCAAATAAGGAAAGTGACTGTACATGAGCGCTGGTTCAGCTGGCAAGCAAGTATGTGTATATGTGAAGCGCGATCTGCTTCAACTCGGAATGACTACGCCAAAGATGAGAGACAGACCGATCAACATCGCGATCAGGATCAGCATGACGAGTAGAGGGATTTTCATTGGCGCCCTTTGCGGGAAGTAGAGGGAGAGGCTTTTCACTTGATCATGCCGGATTAGAAAAATGCGCCGCATGCAAGTTCCGCTGTTTCCTCGTCAAGCCATTTCCGACCCATATCTTTCCTCAAGGTAGATCCGGATTTCTCTTGAGCGATATCAAGTCAAATTACCAACCTGATCTTTTATCCCGTGCGATACCCATTAGCTTCAAGATGATGCAGCCAATTGATTGCGTCATTCATTCTTGAAACCCTTTCATACGAATGGAGAATAATCATGGGAAAACTACGATATGCGGGAGCCTTCGCGGTGATTGCCGTGGCGGCGTCCTCCGCCTGGGCACAGGTTACCGCGGACCTGTATGACTCGACTGACAAAGCGGTTGGGCAATATAAAGGAGATTCGGTAATCATCCAATATAACAATCAGCCAGCACGCATTTACCTGGATCAGCATTATGACTATGCAGCCAACCGGCCTGTTTCCAGCGGACTGACATGGAAGCGCGTGCCGGTCTATTATCAATCTGCGGATTGCACTGGCCAAGCCTATATCGGGACATCACCGACAGCCCCGACATCGGGCACCCAGAACCAGACGCCCACTACGGGCCCTGCGTATTCCCCGCCAGCATATGGCTCGCGTTACCTCGTCGCGCCATACCGCCAGGGCAATGACTGGAATGCGTATGTCAGTAATGAGAACCCAGCTTACGCGCAATATCAAATTCAATCGGAGCGCCAGTATGACGGCTCCTGCGCCGCAAGGTCCTATCCAAACCTCTGGGCCACGCCGGCTCAGACCAGCGTGCCCTTGAATACTTATGGCACGCCGCCGTTTTATGCGCGCTGATTTCGACAATAATGAAACGGGGGTACAGGATTCCGGCAGTGTGGAACATTCATCCTAGAATTGACCGGATTTGATTCCGATCTAGCGAAGGCATCCTGCGGCGACAGGATGCCTTGTTACCATAGCGTTGCGCACCTAAGCGAAATCGGGCCGGCATGCCTGCCGCGCCCATTCTCCATTCTGATAACCGATCGGGAAAATCATGGTGAACATCAAGCCGTATTTTTCTGTGGGAGCGGCAACGCTGACAATGTGCCTGGCCGGATGCGGCGGTGGTGACAGTACCGCAGGCGGCGAGTTCATTAACGCTACATCTACCTCCAGCACAGCGACTACGGCGACACCAGAAGGGCTTTATGCCGGCATTGCGTCAAACGGGCGCTACTTCAATACGCTGGTGCTGGAGAATAACCAGTACTACATTCTTTATGGAGGAGTGGCCGGAGACAGCTTCGGCGTCGCTGGCCTGATCACGGGAACCGGACAATCGGTCAACGGCAGTTTTACTTCGGCTGATGCGAGAGAGTTTCCCGCATTGGGAGTGCCGATCCTCGGAACATTGAGCGGTTCGTATGTGTCGGGAGCGAGTTTCAGCGCAGTGCTCACCACGCGCGGCACCGCTGTCACCTATGCAGGCACCTCATCCGCGCTCGCGACTTATGCTTACCATACCCGGGCAAGGCTGGAAGACATTGCCGGCGTCTGGAACTTGTTCACTGCGGCCGGCATTCCTGCTACGCTGACTATTTCGTCGACTGGCACGTATACCGGGACTTCTGCCGGTTGCGACTTCAGCGGCACGTTCACGCCGAGGGCAAGCGGCAAAAATGTATTCGATGTGACGATCCGGTTCGGCCCGTCACCATGCTTGCTGGCGGATCAGGTCGCAACAGGACATGCTGTCAGTTACTTGCTGAGAGATGGGAAACGGCAGTTGCTGGTGGCGGGAAGCGACGTTACCAGGAGCGTCGCAACCGTGTTGGCGGGACTTCGTTAGCGGGACCGGTTGGCGGAATTGCGGCGGCGAGACATCGCCACGCCAAACAATCCAAGGCCGAGCAGGACAGTAGTTGCCGGCTCCGGTACCTCGCTGCCGCCATTGAAGCCGCTATAGTGGCTCAGGCGCCCGATATTGCAGGCATTGTCATTTCCATTTCGGCAGTCACCGCCAGAAAGGTATTGGACATCCGCATTGGACCAGACAAGCTTGGTCAATTCGCCGACGTTCTGGAAAAAGAACGTATTTGCTGTAGCGTTGGTGCCGCCAATCCCGAATTTAAGGATAAAGTAACCCGGCGTATCGGGAGCAATGTCGAGAACCCATTGATCGGTTGTACCAGGATTCAGGAAGGCGTCGCCAAGATTGAAATCCAGCTTGAAATCCAAGACAAGAGAATCAATGCCAGTAAATGTTTTCAGCGCCGCCAGTTCTGTGGCGTCGCCAGAATTCGCCAGGTTGGCTTCGCCGATTTTGGTGTCGACAGCGTAAGCAGCATAAGCCACAGAGGTTTGTAGCGCGATGCCTGCAAACAGCAATGAACCCAGTAATTTTTTAACGCTCATGGTGGCCCCAAATATTTTCAAATCGAATGCTATCGAAATTGCAAGAAAGGTGCCAGTTAAGAAATGTTAATTAATTCAATGGCTTAGATTTTTTTGCGGCTTAGAAATGTAAGAGGGGCCGACATTTGGCACTAAATTAATTTATTTGGTGCAAGACTTGAAAGGACAGCTATTAACTGAAATTTCAAAAGAGGGAATTGCTTGGAATTGGTCCCGCCGACAGGAATCGAACCTGTATCTAGCGCTTAGGAGGCACTCGTTCTATCCATTGAACTACGGCGAGACGCTTGCAGGCAGTTAAATCACGCTGCGCCCGAGATTATAGCCGACCGCTTGAAAAATAAGATGAAAACTACATGTTAGAGCGGAGCGTTCAGCATAAAAATTGCAATAAATCATGTTATGGAAAGAGTGGAAATGCATACACTGGATGGGCCCGGACTCGGTACAATGCGGTCTGCACCTACCTGATAATCCTTCCTATGGCAGTCATTTCCCTTTCCGATGCACAATTGGCTTTTGGCCATGTCGCCTTGCTTGACCATACCGATTTTTCGCTGGAATCCGGCGAAAGGGTCGGCCTGATCGGTCGCAATGGCACAGGTAAATCCTCGCTCCTGAAAATCATCGCCGGCACCTCCAAGCTTGATGACGGCTTATTGGTCATGCAACAGGGATTAAAAATCGCCTACGTCGAACAGGAGCCGCAGTTTGCCGCCGATATGTCGGTATTCGACGCTGTCGCTTCCGGCTTGGGCAATCTGCAGGCGCTATTGACCGAGTACGACCAGCTGACCACACAATTCGGTGGCGACAATGACGACGCTCTGATGGAGCGCATGCACGATATCCAGGTGCAGCTCGATGCCGCCGATGCCTGGAACTTCAAGAGTCGCGTCGAGGCCACGCTGGATCGCCTGAGCCTGAACAAGGATGCGCGCATGGGGACGCTGTCAGGGGGCATGCAGAAACGCGTGGCGCTGGCATGTGCCCTGGTCAGCGTTCCCGACGTGCTCCTGCTGGACGAGCCGACCAATCATCTCGATTTCACCTCGATCCAGTGGCTGGAAGGCTTGCTGCGCGACTTCAAGGGCAGCGTGCTGTTCATTACCCATGACCGGCGTTTTCTCGACAATGTCGCCACGCGTATCGTCGAACTCGACCGTGGTCGCCTGTTGTCTTTCCCGGGTAACTTCAGCGCCTACCAGGCACGCAAGAAGGAATTGCTGGAAAACGAGGCGGTGGAAAATGCCAAGTTCGATAAATTCCTGGCACAGGAAGAAGTCTGGATCCGCAAAGGCGTGGAAGCGCGCCGCACGCGCAATGAGGGGCGCGTCAGGCGGCTGGAAGAATTGCGCCGCACTCGCAGCCAACGCCGCGATGTGCAAGGACAGGTCAAGCTCGATGTCGCTTCCGGCGAGCGCTCCGGCAAGATCGTGGCGGAACTGGAGCATGTCGACAAGCGCTATGGCGACAAGGTTATCGTACGCGATTTTTCTTCCATCTTGATGCGCGGCGACAAGATCGGCCTGATCGGTCCCAATGGCGCCGGCAAGACTACGCTTCTTAAACTGATTCTTGGCGAAGAGCAGGCGGACCGCGGCATGATCCGTCAGGGCAGCCGCTTGCAGGTAGCGTACTTCGACCAGATGCGCGCGCAACTGAACGAGGACACCAGCCTGGCCGACACCATCTCGCCAGGGAGCGACTGGGTGGAGATCAATGGACAGCGCAAGCATGTCATGACTTACCTGGCCGATTTCCTCTTCGCGCCGGAACGCGCCAGGTCGCCTGTGAAGTCCCTGTCGGGTGGCGAGCGTAACCGTCTATTGCTCGCCCGCCTGTTTGCCAAGCCGGCCAACGTGCTGGTGCTCGACGAGCCGACCAATGATCTCGACATCGAAACCCTGGAATTGCTGGAAGAGTTGCTGACTGATTACGACGGCACGGTTTTCCTGGTAAGCCATGACCGCGCCTTCCTGGACAATGTCGTCACCCAGGTGATCGTCGCTGAAGGCAATGGTGTCTGGCAAGAATATGTCGGCGGCTACAGCGACTGGGAACGCGTGCGTCCTGCGCCTGCAGCGCCGGCTTCATCGGCGAAAAATCCGGCGAAACCGGAGGTGAAGGCTGAAGCCAAGACCGAGGCCAACTCAGAGATCCGAAAGGAAACCGCCCAGGTTTCCGCCAACAAGCCGCGTAAGCTCAGTTACAAGGAACAGCGCGCACTCGAAGAACTTCCGGCACTGATCGCCAAGCTCGAAGAAGAACAGAAAGCCATCGCGGCTCGCCTGGCCGACCCGGAGTTGTACTCCAAGCAGCCGCAAGAAGTGCAGCTGCTGAATCATCGTTATGCCGAAATCGATGATTTGCTGATGGAAAGCCTGGAAAAGTGGGAAGCCATCGAATCCCTGAATAAGGGATAGTTTCTTTCGGCTTAATTCAAGCCGCGGCTGGCCCGGCGCAATTCCGAAAGCCGGACACGCAGGCTTTGCGCATCGGTGGCATAGGGGCACTCTGAAAGGTATGCCTGCAAGTCTTCCAGGGCAGCCTGCGGGCATTCCAGGTGAGCGTATGCCAAGCCGCGGTCGCGCCTTTCAGTGACTTCTCCGGGCAGCAGGATAACCAGGCGCTGCTGCACTTCCAGCATGCGTTCCCAATCCTGATTTTCGGAAAACAGCGCTTTCAGATTGTGCAGCATGCGCGCCAGGATGGCGCGCGGTGGGACGGTCTGCAGGTAAGCCGCCAGCGACAGTTCCGGATGATGGTAATGCCCCAGATACGGTTCCAGTCGTTCCTCCAGTTCTTCGCGTGACAGACTGATGCCGTTGAAAGGATCGAGAATGATTTCACCGGCGGGAATCGACAGCTTCATCAGGAAATGTCCGGGAAAGGCGACACCGCGCACTTCCAGGCCGATTTGCAGCGCGATTTCCATGTAGACCACTGCCAGCGAAATCGGGATGCCGCGCCGCGTCTCGATGACGCGTTGCAGGTAACTATTGGCGGGAGCGTAGTAATCGTTGACGTTGCCGGCAAAACCAAGTTCGTTGTAGAAGTAATGGTTCAGCATCCGCAGCTTCTGAATGTCGGATGCGTCCGCCGGCAAGCGGCGCTGCAACTGCGCCGCAAAACTGTCGACAGTTTCCTGGACGGCGCCGAAGTCGAGCCATGGATCGGCGTCCTGCGCAATCGCCAGCGCGGCTTCGAACAGCGGAAAATCTTCGTCCTGTTGCACCAGAGCGGAAAAGTAATCGAGAGCGCTGATCATCTTTGTCCAAACAGTCAATATATCAATCATCATACTGCCTGGACGCCCTCGATGCTATGGGGTCAGGCAGTCTTGCGCTTGAAATCCTTGGGGCGAAAACCCATGACAAACAAGGCTGCAAAATAGGTCAGCACACAGATGCTCCCCACGAGGGCCAGTGCGCCCACCCTGAATAAAGGCTGAGCCTGCAACGCGATCCAGTCAAAGTGACCTGCACTCCATGAAGCCGCGCCTGCCATCAGGATGACGGCGCCAGCCAGTTTGACGAAGAAGAGGGCCCAGCCGCTTTGTGCATGATAGATGCCGCGCCGGCGCAATCCCCGGAACAGCAGGCTCGCATTCAGGCAGGCGCCCAATCCCACTGACAGCGCCAGTCCTGCATGCGCGATCCACGGTACAAAAGCATAGTTCATCAACTGAGTGGCAACCAGTACGCCAATGGCGATTTTGACAGGCGTTTTGATATCTTGTTTCGCGTAAAAGCCTGGTGCCAGAATTTTTACAAGGATCAGGCCGAGCAAGCCGACGCCATAGGCGATCAAGGCTTGTTCAGTCATTTTGACCGCTTGCACAGAGAATTTCCCGTAGTGAAAGAGAGTGGTTGTCAATGGCTCGGAAAGGACAGCCAAGGCGACGGCGGCTGGCAAGGCAAGCAAGAAGGTTAAGCGCAAGCCCCAGTCCAGCAATGACGAATACTCCGCAGGGTCGCCATCCGCATGCGCCTTTGAAAGACTGGGAAGAAGAATGGTGCCAAGCGCTACGCCCAACATTCCAGTGGGAAATTCCATCAAGCGGTCTGCATAGTTCAGCCAGGACACGCTGCCGTCTGCAAGCCGAGAAGCGATATTGGTATTGATGATGATGCTGACCTGTCCGACCGAGACAGCAAATGTGGCCGGAAGCATTTGCCGCAAGACGCGGCGCACGCCAGGATCGTTCCATGCAGTAAAAGGATTAATGGCGATCCTCGGCAGCATGCCGATCTTTTTCAATGCGGGCAATTGGATGGCCAGTTGCAGCACGCCGCCGATAAAGACTGCGATCGCCAGGGCATATACCGGTTGCTTCAAGTGCGGCGCGAGGAAAAGCGAAGCAGCGATAAAGGCCAGGTTGAGCAAAACCGGAGTGAAGGCGGGAACCCGGAATTCGCGCCAGGTATTGAGGATGCCGCCGGCCAGCGCGACAAAGGACATGAACCCGATGTAGGGGAACATAATCCGCGTCATCGTAACGGTGGTCTGGAATACGTCGCCTTCCTCTTTCAAGCCGGTCGCGATGAAATACACGACCGTCGGTGCGGCAAGAATGCCGGCCAGGCTGGTCAATACCAGTGCCCACACGAGAATGGTGGCGACATGATCCGCCAGTTCCTTGGTGGCAGTTTCACCGCGCTGGTTTTTGTATTCGGCGAGAATCGGCACGAATGCCTGCGAAAACGCTCCCTCGGCGAACAGGCGGCGCAGCAGATTGGGAATGCGGAAAGCCACGAAAAACGCATCGGTATATGCGGAAGCGCCAAATGCGCGGGCTATCAGGAATTCGCGCAGCAGGCCGGTGATGCGCGATAACAGGGTCATGCCGGATACGGTGACCAGGGCTTTATACAGGTTCATGCGGGCAATTATAGCTTGCAAGCCCGCATGGCCAATGGATAAAAGCGCGTGCTTCTGCTCGACTGAAATGGAAATAAAACAAATGAAATCAAATAGATATGAGGCGATTAACAAGTGACTGGAAGACGTGGCATGACAGATAAATTCCGCAAACCAAGGAATAGATTGCCAACCCGATGAAAAAAGCTTATACTCGACGGCTTTACAGAATTTGGCTCGTGGTACCTGCACCGATGGGTATTGCGAACGCATTACTCGGACATCGATTAGGATATTTTCATGGCAAATACCGCACAAGCGCGCAAGCGTGCTCGTCAAGCAGTCAAGCTGAATGCTCATAACTCCAGCCAGCGTTCCACGCTGCGTACCGCGATCAAGGCCGTGCGCAAGGCGATCGAAGCTGGTGACAAGGCTGCTGCCACTCAGGTTTTCCAGGCATCCGTGTCCACGATCGACACCATCGCTGACAAGAACATCATTCACAAGAACAAGGCTGCTCGTCATAAGAGCCGCCTGGCTGCTGCCATCAAGGCCCTAGCCTGATAAGGCTTGCCTGGATCCGCTCCAGGCAGAGGCAGTACAGTGAATGAAAAAGCCGCGTAGCATACGCGGCTTTTGTTGTTGGTGTTTCGGCTTAACGGGGCAAGCCTTCTACGACGGTTCCAGGCTTGATGTTCTTCTGCTTGAACCAGCCCTGATTCATTTCCAGGGCATATTTAACCGGCTTCTCGCCGCAATGCGACTCCGTGCTTTGCGGCTTCATATCCGCGATATTGACGATTTTTCCCTGGTCGTCGATAAAGGCTACCGATAGCGGGATCAGGGTATTCTTCATCCACATGCAAACCGTGGTCGGCGCGCCGAACAAAAACACCATCCCTTCGTTGGTCCCCATTTTTTCCCTGAACATCAAGCCCTGTTCGCGCTGAGCAGGCGTGGCGGCAGCTTCCGCCTGAATTACATGGATGCCGATATTCAGCGGAATGGTCCGGAATTTCGTGGGCTGCTGGGCTGCCGCGGTGCCGGCGCCAAGAAGTAGCGCGGCAGTCAGGGTGGCATGGAACAGCGGAATAAAAGGATTTTTCATGCTGAAGTCAAAAAGATGGGAATAGGCTGATCATACAAAAATAGCGGAAAACAAAAAAGGCAGGACGCGCCTGCCTTTTTGCTTATTACTGATTGCCTATTACTTGGCAGCGGCAGCATGCTTTGCATGGCGCTTGGCTTTTTTGTGGGACTTCTTCGCAGCTGCTTTCTTGGCCGGAGCTTTTTCAGCGGCAGGAGCTGCAGGAGCGGCAGCAGGAGCTGCAGCTTGAGCGAAAACGGAAGTGGCGAACAGGCCGGCAACCAGGGCAGCAAGAATCTTCTTCATGTGTGACTCCTAATAAGTATTCGTGAGATTGGATGATTCTGTCGAATCATTGCCTATAACGATGCCTGGAGCATCCGGTTGACAAGATTGCCTGGCGATTCAAATTATTTTCGTCGAGTGAATTGACTGTTGCGATTCCATGCCCAGCCGAGGCATATGCCGGGCAGACTGGATTGGCAAAAATGCTTGATCCACTTATTTAACCAATTCTTCCTGGCTGACTTCGCTCCACTCCCCCGGCAAAAGCGGGTGGGTTTCCAGTGCAAAGGGGCCAATCGCGATCCGGATCAGCCGCAGGGTAGGAAGGCCGACCGCTGCGGTCATGCGGCGGACCTGGCGGTTTTTACCTTCGGTCAAGGTAATGGCGAGCCAGCTTGTAGGGCTATTGGCTCGTTGGCGGATCGGCGGATTGCGCGGCCACACCCACTCCGGCTCGAGAATGCGCCGGGCCTGGCAGGGGCGGGTAATGAAATCGCCCAGATCCAGCGGCCCGGACAAACGCTCCAGTTGAGCGGTATCGGGGCAACCTTCGACTTGAACGATATAGGTCTTGGGTTGCTTGCGCGCCGGGTGGCTCAGGTCATGCTGAAGCTTGCCGTCGTCGGTCAACAGAACAAGCCCCTCGCTATCGGCATCCAGCCGCCCTGCGGGATAAATGCCGGGAATCGATAGATAGTCCGCCAGCGTGGGTCTCTCCGGGTGCGGAGAAAACTGGCACATGACTTGAAACGGCTTATTGAAAAGAATGAGCGGCATGTTGATCCTGGACGGGAAGGGTGTGCGGACCGCGCGTATGATTTTACAGCCCTGGCTCAAGTGGAACCGGATGGTCTGCAGGGTTGCTGGCGCTTGTCAGTATTCCAAATTATTGCCACAATATGGCACAAAGTGAAATTTTAGTGCATAACATGAAATATTTGCCTCGTGCGTTACATATGTTAAGTATGAGGCTGGCATGAGATTCCGAACCGGCGGTTGAAGAAAAGACACCCGGCCACTTCCTCCTTCCACCTGGAGACCAAGATGTTTCAACATATTAAAGAGCCTACTGACGGCAAAAAGATCAGCGTTAATTCCGACTTTTCCCTGAACGTTCCTGAAAACCCGATCATTCCCTACATCGAGGGTGACGGTACCGGCGTGGATATCAGCCCGGTCATGATCAAGGTGGTCGATGCTGCCGTTGCCAAAGCCTATGGCGGCAAGCGCAAGATCAGCTGGATGGAGATCTATGCCGGCGAAAAATCGACCAAGGTCTATGGCCCGGACGTCTGGCTGCCGGATGAAACTCTGCAGGTCCTGAAGGATTACGTCGTATCGATCAAGGGTCCCCTGACTACTCCGGTTGGTGGCGGCATCCGTTCGCTGAACGTGGCGCTGCGTCAGGAACTCGACCTGTACGTCTGCCTGCGCCCGGTACGCTACTTCAAGGGCGTTCCCTCGCCGCTGCGCGAGCCGGAAAAGACCGACATGGTGATCTTCCGTGAAAACTCCGAAGACATCTATGCCGGTATCGAATGGGCCGAAGGCTCCGACGGCGCCAAGAAGGTGATCGAATTCCTGACCAAGGAAATGGGCGTCAAGAAGATCCGTTTCCCGGGCTCCTCGGGCATCGGCATCAAGCCGGTCTCGCGTGAAGGCACCGAGCGCCTGGTGCGCAAGGCGATCCAGTACGCGATCGACAATGACAAGCCGTCGGTGACCATTGTCCACAAGGGCAATATCATGAAGTACACCGAAGGCGGCTTCCGTGACTGGGGCTATGCCTTGGCGCAGCGCGAATTCGGCGCCGAGCTGATCGATGGCGGCCCATGGTGCAAGTTCAAGAATCCGAAGACCGGCAGGGAAATCATCGTCAAGGATTCGATTGCCGACGCTTTCCTGCAGCAAATCCTGCTGCGCCCGAACGAATACAGCGTGATCGCGACACTGAATCTGAACGGCGACTACATTTCCGACGCCCTGGCTGCGCAAGTCGGCGGCATCGGTATTGCGCCGGGCGCCAACATGTCGGATTCGGTAGCGATGTTCGAAGCGACCCACGGCACTGCACCGAAATATGCAGGCAAGGATTACGTCAATCCAGGTTCGCTGATCCTTTCGGCGGAAATGATGCTGCGTCACATGGGCTGGAACGAAGCGGCTGACCTGATCATCAGTTCGATGGAAAAATCCATTGCATCGAAGCGAGTCACCTATGACTTCGCCCGTCTGATGGAAGGCGCGACACAAGTATCATGCTCGGGCTTTGGCGAGGTCATGATCGAAAATATGTAATTCATCCTTGGAGCACCAAGGCAACCGGGCCCTAGTGCCCGGTTTTTTTATGGAGTAAGCTGAAATTCCCTTAGCTTCGGCAACGATGAGGGGGGCAGGCGCCAAGCTCAAAAGTCAGTGTCGTCGCCTGACCCATCAAACGTCTACATCTCGTCCGCTTTTGGGTGACGAAGATGAGGATCTATGGCCTTCATTCATTTGCATAATGTGAAAGGCTGATGCATAATATGGTGTTCGTCTTATGTCTTATATAAGACCTGATTTCACCGCACACATGCCCTGTCCCTCCTTCTCTCTTAAGAGATGTAGAAGAGCAAGAGTAATGCGTTGACCCTCGCCTGAACAGGCGAGAACTTTCAGATTACGAATTCCAAAAAATTTCCCGAAAGCCAAGGAAAGAGCACATGAGCAGCGACCCGACCATTATCTATACGTTAACCGACGAAGCGCCCTTGCTGGCAACTTATTCATTTCTGCCAATTATCAGCACCTTCACCAAGCCGGCTGGCATTCGCATTGAACAGAGCGACATTTCGGTCGCGGCGCGCATTCTGGGCAACTTTCCCGAATACCTGGCGCCGGAGCAGCGCGTGCCCGACACGCTCGCTGAATTAGGCAAGAAGACGCTCGATCCGGACGCCAACATCATCAAGCTGCCCAATATCAGCGCATCGATGCCGCAGCTCCTGGCAGCGATCAAGGAACTCCAGGGCAAGGGCTACAAGATTCCGGATTATCCGGCTGATCCGAAAAACGATGAGGAAAAGGAAATCAGGGCACGCTATGCCAAGTGTGTCGGCTCTTCCGTTAACCCGGTTCTGCGTGAAGGTAACTCCGATCGCCGTGCGCCGCGCGCAGTAAAGGAATACGCCCGCAAGAATCCGCATTCGATGGGCGAATGGGCGCAGGCTTCGCGCACCCACGTGTCGCACATGCATGGCGGCGATTTTTACCACGGTGAAAAATCGATGACCCTGGACCGCTCACGTGACGTGAAGATGGAACTCATCACCAAGAGCGGCAAGACACTGATCCTGAAACCCAAGGTTTCCCTGCAGGCTGGCGAAATCATCGACTCGATGTTCATGAGCGTCAAGGCGCTGTGCGACTTCTACGAGCGCCAGATCGAAGACGCGCGCAAGTCCAACGTGCTGTTCTCGCTGCACGTCAAGGCCACCATGATGAAGGTGTCCCACCCGATCGTCTTTGGCCACTGCGTAAAGATTTTCTACAAGGACGCGTTCAAGAAGCACGGCGCGCTGTTAGATAGCCTTGGCGTGAACGTCAACAATGGCATGGTCGATCTGTACAACAAGATTGCCAAGCTGCCCGATTCGCAGCGCGAAGAGATCATGCGCGACCTCCATGCTTGCCATGAGAATCGTCCGGAACTGGCGATGGTCGATTCGTCCAAGGGCATCACGAACTTCCATTCGCCCAGCGACGTCATCGTCGATGCCTCGATGCCGGCCATGATCCGTGCCGGTGGCAAGATGTACGGCGCCGACGGCCGCCTGAAAGAAGTCAAGGCGGTGATGCCGGAGAGTACATTCGCACGTATCTATCAGGAAATCATCAACTTTTGCAAATGGCATGGTGCATTCGACCCGCGCACGATGGGCACCGTGCCCAACGTGGGCCTGATGGCGCAACAGGCGGAAGAATATGGTTCGCACGACAAGACGTTCGAGATTCCGGAAGACGGCGTGGCCAACATCACCGATCTGGCTACCGGCGAAGTGCTGCTGACGCAGAATGTCGAGCAGGGCGACATCTGGCGCATGTGCCAGGTCAAGGATGCACCGATCCGCGACTGGGTCAAGCTGGCCGTCACGCGCGCCCGCAACTCGGGCATGCCAGCCGTGTTCTGGCTCGATTCCTACCGTCCGCATGAGAATGAGCTGATCAAGAAGGTCAAGACTTACCTGAAGGATCACGATACGACCGGACTGGATATCCAGATCATGTCGCAGGTGCGTGCCATGCGCTACACGCTCGAACGCGTGATGCGTGGCCTCGACACCATTTCGGTTACCGGCAATATCCTGCGCGACTACCTGACTGACTTGTTCCCGATCCTCGAGTTGGGCACCAGCGCGAAGATGTTGTCCATCGTTCCGCTGATGGCTGGCGGCGGCATGTACGAAACCGGCGCCGGCGGCTCGGCTCCGAAGCACGTGCAGCAGCTGGTTGAAGAAAACCATCTCCGCTGGGATTCGCTGGGTGAATTCCTCGCACTGACGGCAAGCCTGGAAGATCTGGGCATCAAGACCGGCAACGCCAGGGCCAAACTCCTGGCCAAGACGCTGGATGCGGCGACCGGCAAGCTGCTGGACAATCGCAAGTCGCCTTCCCCCAAGACCGGTGAGCTCGACAACCGTGGCAGCCAGTTTTACCTGTCCATGTACTGGGCCCAGGAATTGGCAGCACAGCAGGAGGACGCTGAACTTGGCGCTTACTTTGCGCCGCTGGCGAAGGCGCTGGCCGACAACGAGCAGAAAATCGTTGCCGAGCTGATCGAAGTCCAGGGCAAGCCGGTCGACATCGGCGGCTATTACAAAGTTGACGACGCCAAGTTGAAGGCAGTCATGCGCCCGAGTACGACGTTCAACTCGGCGCTGCAGACCGTAGGTGCCTGATATAAAAGCGGCGCACCGCTCGGTGCGCCGTTAGATTCGTGTAAAAAACAAAAAACCCCGCGGTAGCGGGGTTTTTCTTAAAACACCTGACTGTAATCAGGCGTTTTGAATGTTGGAAGCTTGCTTGCCTTTGGGGCCTTGCGTGACTTCAAACGCGACTTTTTGACCTTCTTTCAGGGTCTTGAAGCCGTTCATCTGAATTGCGGAGAAGTGCGCGAACAGATCTTCGCCACCATCGTCCGGAGTGATAAAACCGAAACCTTTGGAATCGTTAAACCACTTAACAGTACCAGTTGCCATAAAAAGCGTCTTTCAAATTGAACTAATCACACGAGCCGTAAAAGCAAGAAGGCTCGCGCAAAGCTGCCCCCTCTTCAAACCTGCTCACTTCGTATTAGCAAGTCTGCAACTTTCATCCCTGCCAACGTTGTCCATTGTTCTAGGAAAAAAAGCTAAAGTCAAGGCCTAGCAACCAGGGAAATAAATGGTTTATGCGCGATCGCAACAAATTGGCCTTGTTTTACTCTAATCCGGCGCCATCTGCGCACTATCAAGAAAGGGCGTAATATCGTTAAAAACGAAAGCCGGAATTATTTTCGAGCGTTGCGCACCTTAATGAAAGCATTAGAATAGACGCATGGCAACTAAGCATGACGACAACGGGACGGTACTGGCACGGCAGGAGCAAAAGCTCAAACCGCCCCCCATGTACCAAGTATTATTATTGAATGACGATTACACCCCGATGGAATTCGTGGTGGCGATTCTTCAGGAGTATTTCAATAAGGACCGTGAAACTGCCACGCAAATTATGCTCAAGGTGCATCGCGATGGAAAAGGGATGTGCGGCGTGTATCCTAAGGATATCGCGTCCACTAAAGTCGAGTTGGTATTAACCCACGCTAGGAAAGCAGGACACCCCCTGCAATGCGTGATGGAGGAAGCATGATTGCGCAGGAACTTGAAGTTAGTTTGCATATGGCCTTTGTCGAGGCGCGCCAGGCTCGACATGAATTCATCACCGTCGAGCACTTGCTGCTGGCGTTGCTGGACAACCCGTCGGCTGCGGAGGTGCTGCGCGCCTGCGCCGTCAACATCGAAGACCTGCGCAAAACGCTGACAAACTTCATCAGCGACAACACACCCACCGTGCCGGGCACGAGCGAAGTGGATACCCAGCCGACCCTGGGTTTCCAGCGCGTGATCCAGCGCGCCATCATGCACGTGCAGTCCGCTTCCAACGGCAAGAAGGAAGTCACGGGCGCCAACGTGCTGGTGGCCATCTTTGGCGAGAAGGATTCGCATGCGGTGTATTACTTGCACCAGCAGGGCGTCACGCGCCTGGATGTGGTGAATTTCATTTCCCACGGCGTGCGCAAGGATCAGCAGTCCGACGCGCAGAAGTCGCCTGAGGGAACGGAAGATGCGCAGGTGGAAGGCCAGGGCAAGGAAAGCCCGCTGGAGCAATTCACCCAGAACCTCAACAAGGCTGCTGCCGAAGGCAAGATCGATCCGTTGATCGGCCGCGAACAGGAAGTCGAACGTGTCATTCAGACGCTGTGCCGTCGCCGCAAGAATAATCCCTTGCTGGTAGGCGAAGCCGGCGTCGGCAAGACCGCGATCGCCGAAGGCCTGGCATGGCGCATCACCCAGGGCGATGTGCCGGAAGTATTGCAGAATGCAGTCGTGTACGCGCTCGACATGGGCGCGCTGTTGGCCGGCACCAAGTATCGCGGCGATTTCGAGCAGCGCCTGAAGGCGGTCTTGAAGCAGCTGAAGGAAAACCCGAACGGCATCCTGTTTATCGACGAGATCCATACGATCATCGGCGCGGGCGCGGCTTCGGGCGGCACGCTGGATGCTTCCAACCTGCTCAAGCCCGCTCTGTCGAGCGGCCAGCTCAAGTGCATCGGCGCGACTACCTTCACCGAATACCGTGGCGTATTCGAGAAGGATCACGCGTTGTCACGGCGCTTCCAGAAGATCGATGTCAACGAGCCGACGGTCGAGCAGACCGTGCAGATCCTGCGCGGCCTGAAGTCGCGCTTCGAAGAGCATCACGGCATCAAGTATTCGGCTTCGGCGTTGACCACCGCAGCCGAGCTGGCGGCACGCTTCATCAACGACCGTCATCTACCCGACAAGGCCATCGATGTGATCGACGAGGCTGGCGCGGCTCAGCGCATCCTGCCGAAGTCGAAGCAGAAGAAGACCATCGGCAAGGCCGAGATCGAGGACATCATCGCCAAGATCGCGCGCATCCCGGCGCAGACCGTCAACCAGGACGACCGCACCAAGCTGCAGACTATCGACCGCGACCTGAAGAACGTCGTGTTTGGTCAGGATCCGGCAATCGAAGCGCTGGCGTCAGCCATCAAGATGGCACGCGCGGGCCTCGGCAAGACCGACAAGCCGATCGGCTCCTTCCTGTTCTCCGGTCCGACCGGCGTGGGCAAGACGGAAGTTGCCAAGCAGTTGGCCTTCATCCTGGGCATCGACCTGATCCGCTTCGACATGTCGGAATACATGGAGCGCCACGCGGTGTCGCGCCTCATCGGTGCGCCACCGGGCTACGTCGGATTCGACCAGGGTGGTTTGCTGACCGAGGCGATCACCAAGAAGCCGCATGCGGTGCTGCTGCTCGATGAGATCGAAAAGGCGCATCCGGATATCTTCAATATCCTGCTGCAGGTGATGGACCACGGCACGCTGACCGACAATAACGGCCGGAAGGCGGACTTCCGCAATGTCATCATCATCATGACGACGAATGCGGGCGCCGAGAGCCTGCAGAAGCGCACCATCGGCTTCACGGAACAGCGCGCGCCGGGCGACGAGATGGGCGACATCAAGCGCATGTTCACGCCGGAATTCCGCAACCGTCTGGATGCGGTGATCAGCTTCAAGGCGCTGGACGAAGAAATCATCCTGCGCGTGGTGGACAAGTTCCTCATGCAGCTGGAAGAGCAATTGCACGAGAAGAAGGTCGATGCGATCTTCTCCGAAAAGCTGCGCCGCTTCCTGGCTCAAAAAGGCTTCGATCCGCTCATGGGTGCGCGTCCGATGTCCCGCCTGATCCAGGACATGATCAGGAAGGCGCTGGCAGACGAGCTGCTGTTCGGTCGACTGGTATCCGGCGGCAGGGTGACGGTGGAGCTGGACGACGAAAACCAGATCAAGCTGGAATTCGCGGAAGGCGATATCCCGCCGCCGTCGACACCGCAGGAAGCTGCCGAAGTCGACTAAAGCAACTAAGCCAACCAACAGCCATTGCAGGACCGACAGGCTCTGCAATGGCACAGGCGAGAGCCCGGCTCATGCAATGAGAGCCGGGCTTTTTTTGTGGAGATGGAATTAAAAAAGCCCCATGCAAATGGGGCTTTTTTTACGAGTCAAGCTTCGCGAGCAGCTCAGGGAATCAGACCACGCTTTGCAGCCTGTTTGGCGCGGATTTCGGTCGTCGCCTTTTCAATAGCGACGAGGCGAGAATCGATGCCTGGATGAATGGCGGCATAGCCATTCGCGACCGACGCCGGGTAGCGTTCGGCAAAGGTGCGCCAGAATGTCGGTGCGTAGGTGATGTCGTAACCTGCGCGTGCGGCGAGGTACAGGCCAAGCCGATCTGCTTCGGCATCGAGCTCTGGCGGATACGGCGTGACGCCGGAGCGGCCAGTCATGGTTTCAAGGTCGGGATTGAATCGAATCAGATTGTCGATAATGCCGCCCATGGTGGCGACCATGCGCTGCTTGGTAGGGTGGCCAAGAATGTTGTGTGCCATTTCGCGCGCGATCACATAGGCGAGCTCCTGGTCGGAACGCGCGTAGTCCAGCAGGCCGCGGGTGATGACGACGCGGCGGCCGTCGGCGTAGGCGTTGACATGGTCGGCGTTGCCCAGGTCGATGCTGAAGGCGCAGGCGGTCGTCAGCGGCACGACCAGCGAGGTCTGGCCTTCCTTGCGGTCGACGGTCAGCTTGACGAGAGAACGGTTGCGTACCAGCGGCGCGAGCACGGCGGCAGCCTGGCGCTCGGCATCCTCGCCAGGAACGAACGGCTTGTCTTCGGCAGCGATAAGAATGTCGCCACGGCGTATGCCAACGCGCTCGGCGCCACTGCCAGCCAGGATGCTGTTGACCTGGAGACGTTCGTCATAGCCAAAGGTCTTTTGCACGACGTCGGCCAATTCGGCCGAATACGAATATTTGTTTTTGGCTGAAAAGCCAAGCAGCTTGCGCGCGTATGTCTTGCACAAGGGGGCGTTATTGACCAGCAGCGGTGCGGCTACGCGGTCGATGCGATTTTGCGCCGCTGCCGTTGCCAGCAAGGTTTGTTGCTGTGTCATTCCCTGCGACGTCGACTCTTTGCCCATGGTGGGTGTTGGCAGTACCGTCGGCTGCGGCGGCGTGGCGCAAGCGGCAAGCAAGGCTGCCGGCAGCAGCAAGGCCGCAAGGCGGGAAGCCGTGCGGCCGCGAGCTTTTCGAGGGTTACATTCGGTCATGAAAATTCCTTTCAGTGTTTGCCGGTGCTGCCGAAACCGCCGGCACCGCGTTCGCTGCTTTCGAATTCTTCGACGATATTGAAGCCGACCTGGAGCACCGGGACGATCACCAGTTGGGCGAGGCGTTCCATGGGGTTGAGCACAAATTCGCTCTGGCCGCGGTTCCAGGTCGATACCATCAACTGACCCTGGTAATCGGAGTCGATCAGGCCGACCAGGTTGCCAAGGACGATGCCATGCTTGTGGCCGAGCCCGGAACGCGGCAGGATCATGGCCGCATAGCCCGGATTGCCGATATGGATGGCCAGGCCGGTCGGAATCAGCTGGGTTTCGCCAGGCTTTAACGTCAGCGGCGCATCGATGCAGGCGCGCAGGTCAAGCCCGGCACTGCCAGTAGTGGCATAGGCCGGCATCTGGTCTTTCATGCGCGGGTCGAGAATTTTGACGTCTATGGATTTCATGAAAACTCGCTTTAAAGACTAATTTATGCCGGCTGTCTGCCCGCGTGAAGCGGGTGGCCAGGCAGCCGGCCCGGGATGGTGCATCAACGATCAGATTCGCCGTGCAATTGCCGCAATCAGCTGGCGGGCCAGTTGCTGCTTGCTGGCGCGTGGCAGCACGGTTTGCCCATTCTCTTCGAACAGGATGAGCTCGTTATCGTCTTTGCCGAACGTCTGGTGGCCGATGTTGCCGACCAATAGCGGCACGTTCTTGCGCTGGCGCTTTGCTTCGCCATACTGGGCAAGATTTTCGGATTCGGCGGCAAATCCGACGCAATAGGGACGGTCAGCCAGCGCCGCCACCGTGGCAAGAATATCCGGGTTCGGTTCGAGGCGCAGTTGCGGTGGCGTGCCGCTGGCATCCTTCTTCAGTTTTTGCTCGCTGGCGCCGACGACGCGCCAGTCAGCGACGGCAGCCACGGCGACGAAGACATCCTGCGCCTTGACCTGTGCCAGCACTGCCTCATGCATCTGTTGCGCGGACTGCACGTCGAGACGGCTAACGCCGTAAGGCGTGGGCAAGGCGGTGGGACCGGCGATAAGCGTGACTTGCGCGCCGGCTTCCCGCGCAGCGCGGGCGATGGCAAATCCCATCTTGCCAGAAGAGAGATTGGTGATGCCGCGCACCGGGTCGATGGGTTCGAAAGTCGGGCCAGCGGTGATCAACACGCTCTTGCCTTGCAAGAGCTTGGGCTGGAAGACGGCAATCACTTCTTCCAGCAGGCTTTCCGGTTCCAGCATGCGGCCCATGCCGGTTTCACCGCAGGCTTGCGCACCGGCGTCCGGGCCGAATACCAGGATGCCGTCTTCCTTCAGGCGCACGACATTGCGTTGTGTCGCCGGGTTTTGCCACATTTCGACGTTCATTGCCGGCGCCACCATCAGTGGCAAATGCGAGGGGCGCGCCAGGCAAAGAGTGGAGAGCAAGTCGTCGCAGGCGCCGTGCGCCAGCTTGAAGATGAAGTCGGCGGAACAGGGGGCGATCAGGATGGCGTCGGCTTCGCGAGTGAGGTCGATGTGCGCCATGTTGTTGGCGATGCGGCCATCCCATTGGTCGGTGAACACCGGCTTGCCGGTCAGCGCCTGCATGGTCACGGTGGTAATGAAATGCGTCGCCGCATCCGTCATCGCCACCTGCACGGAAGCGCCGGCCTTGCCCAGCAGGCGAGCGAGCTCAGCTGCCTTGTAGCAGGCCACACCGCCCGACAGGCCAAGGAGAATCTTTTTACCGGCGAGTTCCATGCGCTTCTCCCTGAATTTATTTCTTCACGCGGCGCAGTTCATCCAGCACGAACAGCACGGCGCCGATGCAAATGGCGCTATCCGCCACATTGAAAGCGGGCCAGTGCCAGTTGCCGATGTGGAAATCGAGAAAATCGATTACGTGACCGTAGGCGACGCGGTCAATCACGTTGCCGACGGCGCCGCCAAGGATCAGCGCCAGCGCCCAGCAAAACATCCGCTGGGCCGAATGACGCTTGAGCAGATACACGATGAATATCGCAGCACCGATGCCGAGAGCGGTAAATAACCAGCGCTGCCATCCGCCCTGCGCCGCAAGGAAGCTGAACGCGGCCCCCTTGTTATATACCAGCACCAGATTGAAGAAAGAGGTGACCGGCATGGATTGACCATACGAGAACAGCTTGAGGATAGTGATCTTGGTAAGCTGGTCCAGCAGCAGAACGATGACGGCAATGCCCAGCCAGGGCAGGAGAGCATTGCCGCCGCTTGCGGAAATCGCGCGATTTTTCGCCATATTCTTCGTCCTTTTAAGCTTTAAGCAAATTTGCGCTTTTCGCCGGCGCCAAACAGATTGGCAACGCAGCGTCCGCACAGGCCAGGATGCTCTGCATGAGCACCGACGTCGGCGCGATAGTGCCAGCAGCGCTCGCACTTCTGCTGTGTCGACGGCGTGACGATCACCGCTTCCTTGGCTGCGTCCGCGACCTGCGTCACTTTTGCTTGCGAGGTGATCAAGATGAACTTGAGGTCGTCGTCGAGGCTGGAGAGCAGCTTGTACTTGTCGCCCGCAGCCTTGATCTCGATTTCGGCTTGCAGCGACGAGCCGATGCCGCCGGCCATGCGCACTTCTTCGAGCTGTTTGGTGACGTCGGCACGCAGTGAGAGCAATTGCGCATACTTGTCCAGCAACGCCGGGGCATCCGACACTGCCGGCAGTTCATGCCAGGTTTGCGTGAAGATGGTCTCATCGCTGGCGGCATAGGCTTTCTCGCCGGCGAAGATCGGCCAGGCTTCTTCGACGGTGAAGGACAGGATCGGCGACATCAGGCGCAACAGCGACTGGGTGATGTGCCAGATCGCGGTCTGTGCCGAGCGGCGTGCCGGCGAGGTCGTGCCACCCGTGTAGAGACGGTCCTTCAGGATATCGAGATAGAAGCCGCCGAGGTCTTCCGAGCAGTACATCTGCAGCTTGGCGACCACCGGGTGGAATTCATACGCATCGTAATGCTGGGTGATCTCGGCCTGCAGCTGCGCCATGCGGGCGATGGCGTAGCGGTCGATTTCCAGCAGTTCGGCGGTCGGCACGGCATCTTTCGCCGGATCGAAGTCGGAGGTGTTGGCCAGCAGGAAGCGCAGGGTATTGCGGATGCGGCGGTAGCTTTCCACCACGCGCTTGAGGATCTCGTCGGAGATCGACAGCTCGCCCGAGTAATCGGTCGAGGCGACCCACAGGCGCAGGATTTCCGCGCCCAGCGTGTCGGAAACCTTCTGCGGTGCCACCACGTTACCCTTGGACTTGGACATTTTCTTGCCTTCACCATCGACCACGAAGCCGTGCGTCAGCAGTGCCTTGTAAGGCGGCTGACCGTCGATCATGGAGGCAGTCAGCAGCGACGAGTGGAACCAGCCGCGATGCTGGTCCGAGCCTTCCAGGTAGAGATCGGCTGGGAATTGCAGCTGGTCTTTATGCGAGCCGCGCAGGACGGTGTAGTGCGTGGTGCCGGAATCGAACCAGACGTCCAGCGTGTCCTGGTTCTTGACATAGCTGGCGGCGTCGGCGCCGAGCAGTTCAGCCGGATCGAGCGCCTGCCAGGCTTCGATGCCGTGCTGCTCGATGCGCTTGGCGACTTCTTCCAGTAACTCGGGCGTGCGCGGATGCAGTTCGCCGCTTTCCTTGTGCACGAAGAAGGCCATCGGCACGCCCCACTGGCGCTGGCGCGACAAGGTCCAGTCGGGACGGTTGGCGATCATGCCGTGCAGGCGCGCCTTGCCCCAGCCTGGATAAAATGCGGTTTTCTCGATGCCGGCCAGCGCGGTTTCACGCAGGGTCGCGCCGCCACTCTTGGGCTTCACATCCATGCCGGCGAACCATTGCGAGGTGGCGCGGTAGATGATCGGCGTTTTATGACGCCAGCAGTGCATATAGCTGTGGTCGAACATCACCAGCTTGAACAGCGAGCCGACTTCTTCCAGCTTGCCGCAGATTGGTTTCGATGCTTCCCAGATCGTCATGCCGGCAAAGAAGGGCAGCCAGGAGGCGTATTTGCCGTCGCCCATGACAGGTTTGAGGATATCGTCATCCTTCATGCCGTGCGCCTTGCACGAGTTGAAGTCGTCCACGCCGTAGGCGGGCGCGGAGTGGACGATGCCGGTGCCGGTGTCGAGCGTGACGTAGTCGCTAAGGTATACCGGCGAGAAACGCTTGTAACCGGCGTCGGCATCCGCAAAGGGGTGCTTGAAATTGACGAGCGACAGCGCCTCGCCCTTGGCGGTGGCGATGACATTGCCTTGCAGCCCATAGCGCTGCAGGCATTGCTCGACCAGGTCCTGCGCCAGGATCAGCAACTGCGCCTCGCCATTACGCTCGACCTGCACCAGCGCATACGTGAATTCCGGGTGCATGTTGAGCGCCTGGTTGGCGGGGATGGTCCACGGCGTGGTGGTCCAGATGATGGCGTAGCCTTTATCGGTCGGCAGCTTGTCGAGGCCAAAGGCCTGGGCGACCTTCTCCGGCTCGGCAAAGGGGAAGCCGACATCGATGGCCGGGTCGCGCTTGTCCTGGTATTCGACTTCCGCCTCGGCCAGCGCCGAGCCGCAATCGAAGCACCAGTTCACCGGTTTCAGGCCGCGGTACACATAACCTTTTTCCATGATGGCGCCGAGCGCGCGCAATTCATCGGCTTCGTTACCGTGTGCCATGGTCAGGTAAGGATTGTCCCACTCGCCCAGCACGCCCAGGCGGATGAAATCCTGCTTCTGGCGCGCGATCTGCTCGGTGGCATAGGCACGAGACTTGGCCTGCACTTCGGCGGTGGGCAAACCCTTGCCGTACTGCTTTTCGATCTGGATTTCGATCGGCATGCCATGGCAATCCCAGCCCGGCACATATTGCGCGTCGAAGCCGGCCATGTTGCGGGCCTTGACGATCATGTCCTTCAGGATCTTGTTGACGGCGTGGCCGATGTGGATATCGCCATTGGCATACGGTGGACCATCATGCAGGATGAACTTCGGGCGGCCCTTGGCAGCCTTGCGGATGCGCTCGTAGATTTTTTTCTCTTGCCATTGCTTGACCCATTGCGGCTCGCGCTTGGCGAGGTCGCCGCGCATGGGGAAGGCGGTCTCGGTCATGTTGACCGGGTATTTGCTTTGCGGCTTGGCAGCCGGCTTGTTCGGTTTATTGTCGGACATATCGTCTTTTCACTGAAATCCCAAATTCTTTGCATGGTCTGATGATTACTGCATCAAACCGCCTCGGTAAATTACGCTGCCGAAGCTCAAATTCGATCGGTGGCCGATACCGCCATCATGCCGGTCTGGCGAAAGTAGGTACGCGCATTCTCAACATCGCGCATGATCGCCGCTGTCAGAGTCGGCAAGTCATCGTATTTTTCCTCGTCGCGCAGCTTCTTGAGGAATTCAACTTTTACCACCTTGCCGTAGCAATCGCCGGCATAGTCGAGCACGTGTGCTTCCAGCAGCACGCGGCCGCTATCATCCACAGTGGGCCGCACGCCAAGGCTGGCGACTGCCGGCAGAGGCTGAGCTTCAAGTCCATGCACCTGCACGACAAATATGCCGGTGAGGGCAGGGTTGCGATGGCCAATGCGCAGGTTCAGGGTCGGGAAGCCAAGATCGCGGCCAAGTTTCTGGCCATGAACGACATGTCCGGAAATTGTGTAGGCATGTCCCAGCAACTGCGCTGTTCTGTTGAAGTCGCCCGCAGCCAGCGCGGTACGGACGGCAGAAGAGGAAATGCGCACTTCGTCGTGCGTCACTGCCGGCAGCAATTCGACCTCAAAGCCATAGTGCCGTCCCGCCGCAACCAGATGGTCGACTGACCCGGCACGTTTGGCGCCGAAACAGAAATCTTCGCCGACCATGAGCCACTTCACATGCAATCCTTGCACCAGGATTTTTTCGATGAATTCATCAGGGGCCAACGAAGCAAACTGGGCATTGAAGTGTTCAACGATGACGCGGTCCACATCCTGGGCGGCAAGCGACTGCAACTTGTCACGCAGGCTGGCGATGCGGGCGGGGGCCTGCACGGCGCCGCCAGTCCGTTGCGCGAAAAATTCCCGCGGATGAGGTTCAAATGTCATCACCGCGGCATCCAGCCCCAGGCGATCGGCGGCATCGCGCAAGTGAGCCAGCAGAGTCTGGTGGCCGCGATGAACGCCGTCGAAGTTGCCGATCGTGAGCGCACAGGGCGCACGCGATGCGGCATTGGGAAGTCCGCGAAATACTCTCATCAAGCTAAAAATTGAAAAATGCCGCAAAACCTTGAATTATAAATCTTTTCCATAGGTTCTCGATGGAAAAGGCGCAATGTTGGCCAGGCAATGCCGATTGCTAGGTTGCTACATTCCTCCCCATAGCGCATTCAGCGCTGCCAGCGCCGCCATGCCGGCCGTTTCCGTGCGCAGTACGCGTGCGCCCATGGATAAGGCAATGGCGCCGCGCTCGAGTGCGGCATTTTCCTCCTTTTCGGAGAAGCCGCCTTCCGGGCCGATCATCAATGTGAGTGCCTGCGGCTGGTTCTGTCGTGCCCAATCCGTCAAACTCAGATCGGCGCGAGGACTCAGCAGGATGCGTGGCTGATCGGGCGACTTGGCGATCCAGCTTGAAAAATCCGCGATATCGGCGATGCCGGGAACGCGGTTGCGACCGCATTGCTCGGCGGCGGCGATAGCGATGCCTTGCCAGTGCTGCATCTTTTTCTGCGCGCGATCGCCGGCCAGGCGCACCACGCAACGCTGCGCGGCGAGCGGTTGCACGGAAGCGGCGCCCAGTTCCACCGCTTTTTCTATGATCCAGTCCATTTTGGCGCCTTCCGACAAGGCCTGGGCAAGCGTGATCGGCATAGCCAGTTCCGCCCCGCGATCGGAAAAAGCGGTAATTCTTGCCGTGGCACGGCGCTTTTCGATGGTTTCCAGGGTTGCGGCATATTCCCCGCCTTCTCCGTTAAAGAGAACGATAGGCGCGCCAGCATCGAGGCGCAAGACATGAGCATGATGTGCCACCGTTTCCGGCAAGCTCACGGCTTGTCCAATGGCTAAAGGTTGTGGGCAAAAAAAACGCGGCATGGCAGGGCAAGACTTTTATGTTGTAAATGGAATGTTCTGACTTGTGCTTATAAAAAAGTCAAGCTCACGTTTTCGAACAGTGGCAATATGTTTCCGACATTAATGATTTGGATCGTATCCCAAAATGAATGACGAAGAGCAGGCTCTGGTAAAATACTGGGCTTTGCTTCCGTGCAAACCGCAAAGCAAGTCAGTTTACTAGCTGAAGCAGCGTACTCTTTTCAATTTAGCAAAGTTTCTTCGTTATGACCGCCTCGCTCCCCACTTCAAAGATGGCCAATGCAATCCGCGCATTGGCAATGGATGCCGTTCAAAAAGCCAATTCCGGGCACCCCGGCATGCCGATGGGGATGGCGGAAATCGCCGTTGCGCTGTGGTCCAAGCATTATCGCCACAATCCGGCAAACCCGGGCTGGAGCAACCGTGACCGTTTCGTCGTGTCCAACGGCCATGGCTCGATGCTGCACTACGCCTTGCTGCATCTCTCCGGTTACGACCTGTCGATGGACGAGATCAAGAACTTCCGCCAGTTGCACTCCAAGACCCCGGGCCACCCGGAAGTGCACATCACGCCAGGCATCGAGACCACCACTGGTCCGCTCGGCCAGGGCATTACCAATGCCGTCGGCATGGCGCTGGCGGAAAAGCTGCTGGCCGCCGAATTCAACCAGCCTGGCTTCAATGTTGTCGATCACCACACCTACGTCTTCGTCGGCGACGGTTGCCTGATGGAAGGCATTTCGCACGAAGCCTGCTCGCTGGCCGGCACGCTGCGCCTGAACAAGCTGGTCGTGCTGTATGACGATAACGGCATCTCGATTGACGGCCATGTCACCGGCTGGTTCCAGGACGATACGCCGAAGCGGTTTGAATCCTATAACTGGAACGTCATCCCGAATGTCGATGGCCACGATGTTGCTGCCGTCGAGGCTGCCATCGCGCAGGCGCGCGGCTCCGACAAGCCGACGCTGATCTGCTGCAAGACCGTCATCGGCAAGGGCGCGCCCAACATGCAAGGCACCGACAAGGTGCATGGCGCGGCACTCGGTGACAAGGAAATCGCCGCTACCCGCGAAGCGCTGGGCTGGCCGCATGCGCCGTTTGAAATTCCGGCTGACGTGTACGCCGCCTGGGATGCCAAGTCCATCGGCGCCGAGCGCGAAGGAGAATGGAATTCACTGTTCAAGGCTTATGCAGAGCGCCACCCGCAACTGGCCGCTGAACTGTCGCGCCGCCTGAAGGGCGAACTGCCGGCCAACTTCCAGCAGACCGTCGACAACTACATCGCCGCTTGCCTGGAAAAGAAGGAAACCATCGCCACCCGCAAGGCCAGCCAGAACGCCATCCAGGCATTCGCACCGGTGCTGCCGGAATTCCTCGGCGGCTCGGCCGATCTGACCGGCTCCAACCTGACTAACTGGAAGGAATGCGTCGCCGTGCGTGCCGACCAGGCCGGCAACCATATCAACTACGGTGTGCGCGAATTCGGCATGAGCGCGGTGATGAACGGTATTGCCCTGCACGGTGGTTACATCCCGTTCGGCGCCACCTTCCTGACTTTCTCGGATTACAGCCGCAATGCCTTGCGCATGGCGGCGCTGATGAAGACTCGCTCGATTTTCGTGTTCACCCACGATTCGATCGGCCTGGGCGAAGACGGCCCGACTCACCAGTCGGTGGAGCATGTTTCCAGCCTGCGCCTGATTCCGAACCTGGACAACTGGCGTCCGTGCGACACGGTCGAGTCGGCCGTGGCATGGGCATCCGCCGTCGAGCGCAAGGATGGCCCGAGCACCCTGATTTTCTCGCGCCAGAACCTGCCGTACCAGGAACGCACTGCTGCTCAGGTTGCCGACATCAAGCGCGGCGGTTACGTGCTGAAGGATGCGCCGAATGCCAAGGCGATCCTGATTGCCACCGGTTCCGAAATCGAACTGGCCGTGAAAGCTGCCGATGAGCTGGCGCAGCAAGGCGTGCCGGTGCGCGTGGTGTCGATGCCATCGACCGATGTGTTCGATCGCCAGGATGCTGCCTATAAGGCGAGCGTCTTGACCAAGGGCGTGCCGCGCGTGGCCATCGAGGCCGGCGTGACCAGTTTCTGGTACAAGTACGTTGGTCTCGAAGGCGCGGTGATCGGCATCGATACCTTCGGCGAATCCGCGCCGGCTGGCGTATTGTTCAAGCATTTCGGCTTCACGACCGAGAACGTCGTGGCTGCGGTAAAGCGGGTAACTGCACAGTAAGGACTGCAAGAGCAAGAATCCACAGGGAAGATTTCAGCTTATTTACGTTCAGGAGAAAACCATGACTATTCGCGTCGCAATCAACGGCTACGGCCGTATCGGCCGCAACGTCCTTCGCGCATTCTACGAAGGCGGCAAGAAGCAAGATATCCAGATCGTTGCCATCAACGACCTGGGCAATGCGCAATCGAACGCGCACCTGACCCGTTACGACACCGCGCACGGCAAATTCCCGGGCACCGTGGAGGTCGACGGCGATTTCATGATCGTCAACGGCGACAAGATCCGCGTGTTCGCGCAGCGTAACCCTGCTGAAATTCCGTGGGGCGAGCTGAATGTCGACGTCGTGCTGGAGTGCACCGGCTTCTTCACCACCAAGGAAAAGGCTTCGGCACACCTGAAGGGCGGCGCCAAGAAAGTCATCATCTCCGCTCCGGGCGGCAAGGATGTCGACGCCACCATCGTTTTCGGCGTCAACCAGAACGTCCTGAAATCGACCGACACTGTCATCTCCAACGCTTCCTGCACCACCAACTGCCTGGCCCCGCTGGTCAAGCCGCTGCATGAAAAGATCGGCCTGGAAACCGGCCTGATGACCACCGTGCATGCCTACACCAACGATCAGGTGCTGACCGACGTGATGCACGAAGATCTGCGCCGCGCCCGTTCGGCTACCCAGTCGATGATCCCGACCAAGACTGGCGCTGCTGCCGCTGTCGGCCTGGTGCTGCCGGAACTGAACGGCAAGCTGGACGGTTTCGCGATTCGCGTGCCGACCATCAATGTGTCGATCGTTGACCTGTCCTTCATCGCCAAGCGCGACACCACCGTTGATGAAGTCAACGCCATCATGAAGGAAGCTTCGGAAGGCGCCCTGAAAGGCATCCTGACCTACCAGACCGAGCAACTGGTATCGGTTGACTTCAATCACAACCCGGCTTCGAGCAACTTCGACGCCACCCTGACCAAGGTGTCGGGCCGCCTGGTGAAGGTCTCGTCCTGGTACGACAACGAGTGGGGTTTCTCCAACCGCATGCTGGACACCACCGTTGCACTGATGTCGGCAAAATAATTCCTGATCGATTCAGGCAAAAGCGCTCCAAACCGGAGCGCTTTTTTTTCGGGTATTGAATTCCGGTACGTGACGTTCCAGAGTTGCGTCGGCCATGAATTGACACAACGCGCAGGGCATTGCGGCTAGCACAACCAAGCTAGCTCAATGAGGCTAATACAACCAGGCTAATACATCGAGGCTGCCAAGACTTTGGGTAGCGGCCTGACATACTGCTGCAAGAAGGTCTTTGACCGGCTGTCCGGGAACAGGATGGTGATCTGATCGCCGGCCACGGCTTGCACTTTCCCTTCGCCGAATTTTGGAACGGTCACGCGGCTTCCAGGCACGAAGGCCGGGGCATTGCGCTTGCGAACCGGGCTGCGCAGATTCGGCCGCGACGAGCTCGATCTTGCCAATGGCGTCAGTTCCTTTTCGGGCGGGTGAAGGCAATTGTCGCAGCTGCCGCAGCGCTGCCACTGGACCTCATCGTCAAAGTATTCAAGCAAAACCTTCCATCGGCAAAATCCGGTTTGCGCGTAAAACACCATGCGTTCAAGCGCGTAGCGGTCATGCTCGCCCTTGCGCCGGTACTCCTTAACCAATTGCTCAAGAAGCAGGGCGTCGGCGCGGCTTTCCGTGCGCCGGAAAGCGTCTCTGCCGGTGGATTCGACCAGGCCGCCATCCTGCAGCAGTTTGAGCATGATTTGCAGCTTTGTCTTTGAGCTTTTGGTCAGGCATTCCCTCAGCTGCTCGAATTTGACGGGCGCATGATCATGGCTCGATTCCTCCATTGCCTTGAGGACGGCGCGCAAGTCTTGTTCGTCGGGGTAGTGATGGGCCAGAAAGAACTGCTGGATGCGCTTGTCCTGGTCATGGAAAATCAGGATGCATTTCGCCGGTTCGCCATCGCGCCCGGCGCGGCCAGCTTCCTGGTAATAAGCGCCCAGGCTGCCCGGCACCTGAAAATGAATCACGAAGCGGATGTCGGCTTTGTCGATACCCATGCCGAAAGCATTGGTCGCGATCATGATGCGTGTTTCGCCTTGCATGAAGCGTTCCTGGCTGTCGCTGCGCGCCCTCACTGGCATGCGGCCGTGGTAAAGCGCAACGTCGATGTCACGCTCCTTGAGCGCTTCATGCAATTCCTCCGCCGCGCGTACGGTCGCGGTATAGATGATGCCGCTGCCTTGCAGCTTGCCGAGCAGCGCGTGCAGCGCCTCGAGTTTTTCCGCTTCGCTGGCGGCGCGCACGACTTCGTAATGCAGATTCGGACGGTAGATGCCGGTGTTGACGATGCGGGGCGAGCGGCACTTGAGCTGATGCGTAATGTCTTCGATCACTTCGGGAGTGGCAGTGGCCGTGAGCGCCAGCACCGGCGGACGGCCGAGGGTTTCGATGGCGTGCCCAAGCTGCAGATAGGCTGGCCTGAAATCATGCCCCCATTGCGAAATGCAGTGCGCTTCGTCGACGACGAACAGGCTGACCTGCGCACGCTTCAGGCTCGCCAGAAATTCGGGATCGGTCATGCGCTCGGGCGTGGCAAACACGATAGCCATGCGCTTGCGCGCGATATTGCGCAGGGCGCTTTGTTCTTCGTCTTCGCTCAGGGTGCTATTGATCTGCGCGGCATCGACGCCCGATTCTTCCAGCTTTTCCGTTTGATCCTTCATGAGTGAAATCAAGGGCGACACGACGACCGTGGTGCCCGGCAGATTCAAGGCGGGGAGCTGATAACACAATGACTTGCCGCTACCGGTGGGCATGATGGCGAGAGTGTCGTGTCCTTGTAAAACGCTGTCGATGACTTCCCGTTGGCCGGGCCTCAATTCGGTAATGCCAAAGACTTCCTGCAGTTGTTCAGTCAGGCTTTCTTGCAGAACAGGAGATGTGGTCATAGGTGATGGGGTTGTGTAATTGGCAAAGCGCGCTACTGGTTGGATGCATTGTTCGGACTAAAGTTTTGCATTTAGTGTCACGCTGCCGTCATGGCCTTGCTCGAATACATTGTTCATACGCTTAGCTCGCATGTTCTGCTAAAGTACGCTGATTACCTGCTCCGAAATCTGCATTTCCCTCCCTCCTTATGTACGGCTTATTAGCTCTTAAACTCACGCTTGTTCCTTCCCTGATCGCCGCAGTAACGTTCGCAGGCCGCCGCTGGGGCGCCAGTGTAGCCGGATGCTTGGCTGCCTTTCCCGTGGTTGCAGGGCCGATTCTCTTTTTCGTCGCGATCGAGCAAGGCCAGTCCTTTGCCGCCCATGCTGCAACCGCGGCGATCCTGGCTGTGGCCGGCAATATCGGTTTCGGCATTGCCTACAGCTGGGTGTCGCGGACACGATCCTGGTTCCTGAGCCTGAGCGCCGGCTGGGCTGCGTATTTAGGTGTCATTGTTCCCTCCATCCTCTTGGAGGTGTCGTCCTTGCAGGCGGCTGTTTTGACGATGGTATTTCTATCGCTAGCGTCCAGGCTGTATCCGCAGGCTTTGCCGAATGTGCCTTCTTCAGGCAAGCCGAGATCGGATGTGGCGTATCGAATGCTTGCCGGCCTGGTTCTTGTGCTTGCCGTTACGGTGTTTTCGGGCAGTCTAGGACCGCGCCTCGCGGGCTTGCTTGCCGTGTTTCCCGTGATGGGCAGCGTGCTGGCGGTGTTCTCGCACCGGAATGTCAGTCAACCATTCGCCGTTGGGCTGCTGAAAGGCATGGTGCAGGGCTTTTTTGCATTCACGATGTTTTGCTGGGTGCTGGCGACGCTGCTGGAAAGCCAATCGATTGCTGTCAGCTTCATGATGGCGCTGGCAGCAGCGGTCGTGGTGCAGGCGGTGTTAATGCGCCGGCAGCCACGGCCGAATTCCAAGGGTGGCTGATGATCGCGGCAGGCATGTCGCCAGGTGCGTATCGGTATGCGCAAACGGTGCGGGGCCGAGTCGGAGGCCGGCAATGGACTCAATGCCAACCTCGAGGCAAGCTCAGCTAGGCGAAGATTTCCGCCCAGAGCTGAGTGACCGCCGTTACGTCCTTTTCCACGCGCTGCGGCGCAACACGCGCCTTGTCGGCGCCCTGCAGGCGGACCTGGTGCTGCAGTTTTCTGAACTTGCGGTAGGCATCGGCGGTTTTTTCCGCCAATTCGCTATTGATCAGCCCCAGTTTGCCGCATAGCTTGAGCAAAGCGATATTGCCGATGTCCGGCACCAGTTCGGCATATTGGGCTGCATGGCGCAGGATCAGGTACTGCACCATGAACTCGATATCGATCATGCCGCCTTCGTCATGTTTCAGGTCGAACAGCGTGCTCGCATTCGGGTGCGCTTCGCGGAGCCGTTTTCGCATGGCCAGCACTTCGTGTTTCAGGCTGGCTTCCTCGCGCGGCTTGCGCAGCACGGCTTCGCGGATCGATTCAAACCTGGCGCCTATGTCGGCATCGCCGGCACAGAAGCGTGCGCGCGTCAGGGCCTGGTGCTCCCATAACCAGGCCGATTCCATCTGATATTTTTCGAAGGAGGTGACGCTGGTTACCAGCAGGCCGCTGGCGCCATCCGGACGCAAGGCGATATCCACATCGAACAGGATGCCGGCGGCGGTATGGCTGGTCATCCAGGTAATGAAACGCTGCGCCAGCTTGGAATAATATGCCGGCGCTTCCTGGTCGTCGTCGTCATACAGGAAGATGACATCGAGGTCCGAAGCATAGCCGAGTTCCTTGCCGCCCAGCTTGCCATAGGCGATGACCGCGAATTTGGGTACTTCGCGATGGCGTTTCGGTATCGTTTGCCAGGCTGCCTTGACGGTAGCGCCGACGAGGATATCCGCCAGACACGACAAGTGGTCGGCAAGACGTTCCACGCTCAAGTCTCCTTCGAGGTCTTGCGCGAGCAGACGCATCAATTGCGCATGATGCATTTCACGCAGGGTATCCATCTGCCGTTCGGTATCGCCTTCGGTGGCATCCATCTGTCGCTGCAGCTCCGCAGAAAAAGCCGACCAGTCGGGCGCTGCCCTGAGCGTGCGGTCATCGAGCAATTCATCGAGCAGGATAGGATGACGCGTCAGGTATTGCGCCGCCCAGCCGCTGGAGTGCATCATGCGCACGACGCGCCGCAGGGCATGCGGATATTCCGTCAGCAAGGCAAGGTAAGCGGCGCGCCTGGCGATCGTCTCGAAGAAATCCAGCAAGCGGTTGAGCGTGTCGTTCTGCGCATCGGGACAGGAGGCGACCAGCGGCAGCGCGCTGTTGATGAGTGCGATGACGCGATTGCGGCTGGCCTCGGGCAAGGATTGCAGGCGACTTGATTGCAGCGTCGTCAGCAGGCGCTGTGCGGCCTCGCGTGGATTGGTATAGCCCAATCCCTCGAGCGAGGTCTGCAGCGAATCCAGGTCATCGTTCGGCGCCAGCGTTACCTGGCTTGCCGCCTGGTTGTCTTCCTTGTCGCCTTCCTGGCCGCTCTTTTCCGCGAAGATGGCATCGAAGCTCGCGGCGACAAACTTGCGGCGCGTTTCGAGCGCGTCCAAAAGGGCTGCCGTATCGGCATAGCCCATCATGTTGGCGACCACCAGGCGGTCCTCGTCGCTGACCGGCAGCGTATGGGTCTGGGCATCTTCCAGGTACTGCAGGCGGTGTTCCAGGTTGCGCAGGAAGGTATAGGCTTCCAGCAGCTGATCCACTTCATCCGGATCGAGCAATTGTTTCGCAGCCAGCGTGCGCAGGGTGGTGCGGGTAGAGCGGTCGCGCAACTCGGTGTCGCGACCGCCGCGGATCAGCTGGAAAACCTGCGACAGGAATTCGATTTCGCGGATGCCGCCGCGCCCCAGCTTGACGTTGTGACTGCGTTCCGGATGGCGGGTCTCCTGGCGCACGACTTCGGCGCGGATCTGCGCATGCATGCCGCGCATGGCTTCGATGGCGCCGAAATCCAGATAGCGCCGGTAGACGAACGGCTTAATGATCGCTTCCAGCGCCGCGATTTCATCCGGGTCGCCGGTCAGCGCGCGTGCCTTTACCCAGGCATACCGCTCCCATTCCCGGCCCTGCACCAGCAGATATTCCTCCACCATGCCGAAGCTGGCAACCAGCGGTCCGGAATTGCCGTTCGGCCGCAAGGCCATGTCGACCCGGAAGGTGAAGCCATCCTCGGTGATGTCGGCGATATCCTTGATCAGGCGCTTGCCCAGGCGTGTAAAGAATTCATGGTTGGACAGCGACTTCTGGTCAGGTTGAGTCGTTTGCGTTTCGCCATCTTCCGGATAGACAAAGATCAGGTCGATATCGGACGAGACATTCAGCTCGCCGCCACCCAGCTTGCCCATGCCCAGAACAATGAGGTCTTGCCGCTTGCCTGAATCCTGGCCGATCGGCGTGCCATGGCGTTCGATGAATTCCTCGGTAAGCGCGGTGACGTGGTGTTGCACGGCGAATTCCGCCAGGCTGGTCATGGTACTGACCACTTCAGCCAGATCGGCCTTGCCCGACAGGTCGCGCTCAATCAGGACGGCAATCGCCAAGTTGCGCAAACGCCGCATGGCACGCGGCAAAGGCATGCCTGCTGCTGTTTCATTTTGTAAAACTTTGGCAAAAACCGCCGGGCCAAGCGATAATCCGGCTACGCTTGCCAGTTGCTCTGGCCTGGCCGGATCGGCAGCCAGCCAGCGGGAATAAAACCGTGAGGCGACGGCACCAGTCAAGGAATGAGTTGTCATAGGTAAATACAGTGATGAACGCCGAGCCAGGCTTGTAGCGTACAGGGCATCAATACAATTAATTGCAGGCAATGCATTATTTTTATAATTTCATTGTACGCCGGGTTTGTTCCCCAGCGCTGCCTCTGTCGCCAATTGTGGCCATTACTAAAGATAAAGCCTTCTGCCGGACAGAGACAACCAATTTCGATTGATGCCAAGAGATCAAATCATTTCCACTTTGCCCACACGTAGACGCCTGGAAACCATGTGGGCATCTGTGCGTCGCGCCTATCGGCTTGCCAATCGTGCGACTTATCATTTGCTCGGCGCGGCATTCAAGGCCCTGGTCGTTGTTTATTTTCTATTTGCCCTGCTTATCCTGGCGCTGCGGTACATCGTTCTGCCGAATGTCGATGCTTACAAGCCTGAAATCGAACAGGTGGTCAGCCGGACAATAGGCCGCCCCGTGGAGGCCGGCAGCTTGCAGGCGTCATGGCGCGGATTGCGGCCGCATCTCGTCCTTGGCAATGTCGTAATTCGCGATTCTGCCGGTCAGGCCGCGCTGGTATTGCCGAAAGTCTCCGCGACACTTTCCTGGTCATCCGTGATGGTGGCGGATTTGCGCCTGCGTCGCCTGGAAATCGAGCGTCCCGACATGGAAATCCGGCGGGACCGCAACGATATCCTGCATATCGGCGGCATCGAGGTCGACCTGCGGCAGAACGAAACAGGCGAGTCGCGCGGTCTGGAATGGGTACTTCACCAGGAAGAAATTGCCATCCGCGGCGGTCGCCTGAGCTGGCTGGACGAAAAGCGCGGCGCTCCCGTGCTGAACCTGCAGGACATTGATTTTGTCCTGCGCAACCATTGGCGGCGTCATCGCTTTGCCTTGAAGGCAACCCCGCCAGCGAACTTTGCGGAGCCGCTGGATGTGCGCGCGGATTTCTACCACCCGCATTTCGCCAAGCGGACTTCCGACATCAGCCGCTGGACCGGGCAATTGTATGCAGATTTACGCAATACCGATCTGTCGGCCTGGAAAGCCTATGTCGACTATCCGGTCGAACTGACGCAGGGGCGAGGTTCGGTCCGCGCCTGGCTGAAATTCGATCAGGCCCGGGTTGCCGATTTCAGCGCCGACCTGTCTCTCTTGGATGTCCACACCCGCTTGCGGCCGGACTTGCAAGCGCTGGACATGGTGCAGGTGAATGGCCGCATCTCGGTCAGGGAAGAAATCGATCCGCACCGGCAGGATGGCACGCCGACTTTCGGAAGCCATGGCCATGCCATTGCCCTGACCGATTTTTCTTTCACGACCAGGGAAGGCTTGGTATTTCCAAGCACGACCCTGACTGAACGATATACGCCGGCAGCCAAGGGTCAGCCGGAAAAATTCGAGGTGAGCGCACGCTTGCTGGATTTGCATACGCTGGCCAACTTTGCCGAACGCCTGCCTTTGCCGGCAGGCCAGCGCGAAATGCTCAGTGACTTCATGCCGCGCGGGCAGTTGCGCGATTTTTCCGTGCAATGGCAAGGCAGCTATCCGGCACTGACCGCTTACCGAGTCAAAGGTATCTTTTCCGGCCTGAGCATGAATGCCCAGCCGCCGCGCCCGGCGCGTCCGGGTATCGGCAATCAGCCGGCCCAGGCGGCACTGCCGGCGATTCCCGGTTTCGAAAACCTGAGCGGCACGGTGGATGCCAGCGACAAGGGCGGCAATTTCCACGTGCTGTCGAAAGGGCTCAAGCTCGATTTGCCAGGATATTTCAGCGAGCCGGTCATGCTGTTCGAGCAGTTCGACATGCAGGCCAACTGGACATTCCAGAAAGATCAGCAACTGCTGCTGGAAATCGAGCGCATGGATGTGGTGCAGGATGGCCTCGTGGCTTCGCTGTCTGGGCGTCACCTGATGCCCCTGCAGGCCCGCGGCGCCACGCCTTTTGGCCATATCGACCTGACCGGCAGAATCGCCGAACTCGATTTGCGCAAGGTGGGACGCTATCTGCCGATGCAGACTCCGCAACATACGCGGGAATGGCTGGAAGGTGGTCTGCAAGGCGGCAAGGCACAAAATCTGGCGCTGAAAATAAAAGGCAATCTCGCCGATTTTCCTTTCCGTGCCGATCGCCCGGGCGCCAAGCCGACCGGCGAATTCACGCTGAGCGGACGTATCGCCGATGGCCGCATCAATTACACGCCGGGCGAGCTTGCCGCGGATGGCAAGTCGCCGTTCTGGCCGATACTGGATGACATTCAGGGCACGATTACCTTTAATCGCGCACATCTGGAGATCAAGGCCGACAGCGCCAAAACCGGCGGCGCCGACCTGGCCAATGTGAAAGCGGTGATTCCGGATTTGCTGTCCGACCATCCCCAGCTGGATATCGATGGCCAGGCCGACGCCAGCCTGCAGGACTTCATCCAGTACGTCAATGCCAGCCCGGTGGCCGAATGGATCGGCAACTTCACCGAGGAAAGCAAGGCATCCGGCAAGGCCAGGCTTGGATTAAAGCTGCAAATGCCGCTGAATCACGTCGAACAAACCAAAGTGCAGGGCACTCTGCAATTTCTCGGCAACGATATCGTGCTGTTCGATGGATTGCCGCAGATGTCGGATACGAGCGGCAAGCTGGAATTCAGCGAGCTTGGCGTCAATCTGCCCGGCGTGAAGACGACATTCCTTGGCGCGGCGTCGAGCATCACCGGCAGTACGCTAAAGGATGGCACCATCATCATCAAAGCCGCTGGCGGCTTGACTACCGATGGCTTGCGCAAAGCCTACCCGGACCCGGCCTTGCAGCAGGTGGGGCAGCGCATCAGCGGCAACACGCGCTATACCGCGCAGGTGCGAGTCAGGAAAGGCGGGCAAACGGATGTGACGGTTGAATCCAGCCTGCAAGGGATCGGCCTGAATTTTCCCGCACCCTTGCAAAAGGAACCTCGCGATTCCCTGCCGTTCAAGCTGGATCTGATCGCGAAGACAAGTCCGAATCCGCAAAGCAGCCGTGATGAAATCAGGGTCTCGGCCGGCAGTGCCATCGGCGCCTGGTATGAACGGGAAAGACGGCATGAGAAAAATGCGGCATGGCGGATTCTACGTGGCGGCATTGGCATCAATGTCCCGCCGCCACAGCCGGACAGCGGCGTGATTGCCAATGTTAACTTGCCTTCCTTGAATATCGATGCCTGGAACAAGCTGGTATCGGGAATTCTCGACGCCGGCAAGCCCGTCGCGACAGCGGCAAAATCCTCGGCCGCTACAGCACAAGCAGGCGGGTCTAACCTGTCGTCGTATTTTGAACCGGAAGTGTTGGCTGCGCGGGCAAACGAGCTGATCATCGCCGGCAAGAAGCTCGATAACGTGGTGGTCGGTGCATCCCATCTGCAGGGAGCGTGGCAAGCCAATATCGATTCGGAGCAGGCGTCCGGTTACGTGACCTGGGAAGAATCCCGCTCCGGACGTGGACTGGGCAAGGTGACGGCGCGTCTGGCATCGCTGATCGTGCCTGAAGCGGCCGCGTCCGATGTGTCGGACCTGCTGGAAGGAAAAAAGGAAGCCGCGCAAATTCCGGCGCTGGATATTACCGCCGAAAATTTCGAACTGTTCGGCAAGCGCTTCGGCCATCTGGAGCTGCAGGCCCATAACATGAGGCCGGCCGGCGGCGTGCGCGAATGGCGGATCAACAGGCTTGCCATCCTGAATGCGGATGGCGAATTTCAGGCCAAGGGAAACTGGATCACGCGGGAAGGCAGCAGCCAGTCGAGCCTGGATTACACACTGGAGATCATCGACGCGGGCAAGCTGCTCGACCGTTTCGGCTTCAATAATGTACTGCGAGGCGGCAAGGGAAAGATGGAAGGACAACTGAGCTGGAAGGGCTTGCCTTTTGATCTCGATATCCCGTCGCTCGATGGCCGCCTAAGCCTGAATATCGGCTCCGGACAATTCCTCAAGGCCGATCCCGCCGCCGCCAAGCTGCTGGGCGTGCTGAGCCTGCAATCTTTGCCTCGCCGCTTGACACTGGACTTCCGCGATGTGTTCTCGCAGGGCTTTGCTTTCGATGGCATCGTCGGCACGGCCGCGATTTCCCGCGGCGTAGCCAAGACCGACAATTTCAAGATGCGTAGCGTCAGCGCCACCGTGCTTATGGATGGCATGGCGGACATAGCCAGGGAAACCGCCAATCTGCATGTGGCCGTGATCCCCGAGATCAATGCAGGCGCCGCCTCGATCGTGTATGGTTTGGCTGTGAACCCTGTCATCGGGCTGGGCACTTTCCTGGCGCAGCTATTCCTGCGCGATCCGCTGATGAAGGCCTTTACCTTTGAATACCAGGTGGCAGGTCCATGGAAGGAGCCGGTGGTTACCAAGCTCAGCAGGAGAAGCGACCCTGCTTCAGGTACAGGGAATCCGGACAATGTCCCCGGCAACGTTGAATCTGTAAAATAATGCCATGACTAATTCAATACAAAACAAGGCTGTCAAAGTCGCCGCAGTGCAGATGGTTTCGACGCCTGTGGTGGAAGAGAATTTCACAACCGCGCGCCGCCTGATTGCCGATGCGGTCGGGCAGGGGGCGCAACTGGTGCTGCTGCCGGAATACTGGCCGGTCATGGGCATGCAGGATGTGGACAAGGTCAAGCTGGCCGAGGCGCTCGATGGCGGCCCGATCCAGCAATTCATGTCGGCGATCGCCCGTGAGCACGGCATCTGGCTGATCGGCGGCACGCTGCCGCTGGTGGCGCAGGAGGCGGGCAAGGTCATGAATGCCACGCTGGTGTACGGGCCGGATGGCGCGATGGTGTCACGGTACGACAAGATCCACCTGTTCAGCTTTACCAAGGGCGAGGAATCCTACGACGAGTCGAAAACCATCGTGCATGGCAAGGATGTCACGGTCTTCGGCGCGCCTTTCGGCGAGGTCGGCCTGTCGGTCTGCTACGACTTGCGCTTCCCGGAACTCTATCGCGCCATGGGGCCGGTGTCGCTGATCGTCGTGCCGGCAGCGTTCACCTATACGACGGGACGCGCGCACTGGGAAATCCTGTTGCGCGCCCGCGCCATCGAAAATCAGTGCTATGTCCTCGCAGCTGCCCAGGGAGGCAAGCATGTCAACGGCCGTCGTACCTGGGGACATAGCATGCTGGTCGATCCCTGGGGCGAGATCAAGGCGGTCTTGCCGGAAGGCGAGGGCGTGGTGCTGGGCGATATCGATGCCGCCGAACTGGCACGCGTACGTGAGAACTTGCCAGCATTGCGCCATCGCAAGTTATAAGCTCTCCATCATGGCGATGCCTCGGCAAGGCGGCAGCACCGCTTTGCAGGATGCTCTACAATGAGTTTTTGCCCGGCTGATTTTCCGGTCCGGTAACTTTTACTTTCAGCGCGCACATGAAACCATTCGAACCCAATCTCGCTACGCTTGCCACTGCCCGCGACATCCTGCTCACGCCATTCGGCCTGGATGAATCGAAGCTGCTGACCGCGCTGGGCACCATGTTCACGCACAAGGTCGATTACGCCGACCTGTATTTCCAGTTCACGAAGAATGAAGGCTGGAGCCTGGAAGAGGGAATCGTCAAGACCGGCAGCTTCTCGATCGATCAGGGCGTCGGTGTGCGCGCGGTGTCGGGCGACAAGACGGCGTTTTCCTATTCCGACGAGATTTCCGAGCGCGCGCTGAATGAGGCTGCTGCGGCGACGCGTACCATCGCACGCCAGGGTGCGGGCAAGATCCAGGTGGCGCAAGCCATCCAGCCGGGCGGCGGGCGCAACCTGTACTTGCCGAACGATCCGCTGGTGTCGCTGGACGCCACCCAGAAAGTCAAGCTGCTGGAAAAGGTGGAGCGCATTGCCCGTGCGCGCGATCCGCGCGTAGTGCAGGTCATGGCCGGTTTGGCCGGTGAATACGATGTCGTGCTGGTGGTGCGCAGCGATGGCGTGCTCGCCGCCGATATCCGTCCCCTGGTGCGCCTGTCCGTCACCGTTATTGCCGAACAGGATGGCCGGCGCGAGGTCGGCTCTTCCGGCGGCGGTGGGCGCTACCGCTACGATTACTTCACCGATGAACTGCTGGAAAAATATGCGACCGAAGCGGTGAATTCCGCGCTGGTCAATCTGGATGCGCGCCCTGCGCCGGCCGGCCCGATGACCGTTGTGCTGGGTAATGGCTGGCCAGGCGTATTGCTGCACGAAGCAATCGGTCATGGACTAGAAGGCGATTTCAACCGCAAGGGTTCGAGCACCTTCTCCGGTCGCATCGGCGAGCGCGTCGCCGCCAAGGGCGTGACGGTGGTGGATGACGGCACTCTGGCGGATCGCCGCGGCTCGCTCAACATGGATGACGAAGGCAATCCGACCCAGTGCACCACGCTGATCGAGGATGGCATCCTGAAGGGCTATATCCAGGACACGCTGAACGCGCGCCTGATGAAGATGGCGATCACAGGCAACGCGCGCCGCGAATCCTTCGCCCACCTGCCGATGCCGCGCATGACCAATACCTACATGCTGGCCGGCGACAAGGATCCGGCGGAAATCATCGCATCGGTCAAGAATGGCCTTTATGCCGTGAACTTCGGCGGTGGCCAGGTCGACATCACCAACGGCAAGTTCGTGTTCTCGGCCAGCGAAGCCTACATGATCGAGGATGGCAAGGTGACTTACCCGGTCAAGGGCGCGACCCTGATCGGTAATGGCCCGGAAGTCCTGAATCGGGTATCGATGATCGGCAATGACATGAAGCTGGACCCGGGCATCGGCGTCTGCGGCAAGGAAGGACAGAGCGTACCGGTTGGCGTCGGCCAGCCGACCATGCGCATCGACGGCATGACGGTCGGCGGTACAGCATAAGGAAATGCCCGGCAAAGGCCCGGGCATTTTTGCTAAAATGGGACACAAACTTGCCAAGAGGCTCGATTTGTAGCAATATTTCCCCATCAGCGAAGTATTTTGGTAATCCCGATGACAATCGCCCGCTTTTATTTCTGGTTTTACTTTAGCTATTCCAGCCCGATGGCGGTGGAAAAGCGGTAAGCGCGCGAATAAACAAGCCCTAAACCGATTTCTGAAAAAACCGCCAGTGATGGCGGTTTTTTCGTTTATACAGATTTAATTTACTGGAGAAAAAGATGCCGCGCACTGACGATCTGAGGATCCGAGAATTGAAAGAACTGACACCTCCCTCGCACCTGATCCGCGAGTTTCCGTGCTCGGCAAAAGTTGGCGAAGTCGTCGCCAACGCGCGCACCTCCCTGCATCGTATCCTGCACGGCCAGGATGACCGCCTGATGGTGGTGATCGGCCCATGCTCCATCCATGATCCCAAGGCAGCGATGGAATACGCCAATCTGCTGCTCAAGGCACGCCAGCGTTATGCCGGCGAACTGGAAGTCGTCATGCGCGTGTATTTCGAAAAACCGCGCACCACGGTTGGCTGGAAAGGCTTGATCAACGATCCGTACATGGACAACAGCTTCCGCATTAATGACGGCTTGCGCATGGCGCGCGAACTGCTGGTCAATATCAACGAGCTGGGTCTGCCGGCCGGCACCGAATTCCTCGACGTGATCAGTCCGCAGTATTTCGCCGACCTGATCAGCTGGGGCGCGATCGGCGCCCGCACGACCGAATCGCAAGTGCACCGTGAACTGGCCTCGGGCCTGTCGTGCCCGGTCGGCTTCAAGAACGGCACCGATGGCAACGTCAAGATCGCTGTCGATGCGATCAAGGCCGCATCGCAGCCGCACCATTTCCTTTCGGTGACCAAGGGCGGTCACTCGGCAATCGTGTCAACGTCCGGTAATGAGGATTGCCATATCATCCTGCGCGGCGGCAAGGCGCCGAACTATGATGCGGAGAGCGTGGATGCGGCTGCTAAGGCGATTGCCGCCAGCGGCCTGGCCTCGCGCCTGATGATCGATGCTTCCCACGCCAACAGCAGCAAGAAGCCGGAGAATCAGGTGCCGGTGTGCGCCAATATCGGCGAGCAGATCGCCGCAGGCGATACCCGTATCGTCGGCGTGATGGTCGAATCGAACCTGGTGGCGGGCCGCCAGGATCTCGTCGAAGGCAAGGAACTGGTCTATGGCCAATCGATCACTGATGGCTGCATCAGCTGGGATCAAAGCTTGGGCGTGCTGGAAGTGTTGGCTGCGGCAGTCAAGCAGCGCCGGCTCAAGGAAGGTTCTAAAGAAGAAGGTTAACAGGCTGCGAAAGTGCCGCTGCTGCAAAACCGGTAGCGGCATATTCTGCCGAAAGCAAAAACGGGCGCATACTTTGCGCCCGTTTTTTATTTGCCGGATGCCGTGCCGGCACTACATTGAAAAACCTCGCCGAGCGGCTTTGAAAAGATTAATAGCGCTTGGACAGCGTCAGCATATCGCCTTCCCGGCGCATTGACGTCCGGTTCAGAAATGACATCCCAAGCAGTGTGATCGGCAAGCCTTCTTCATGTACGGTGGCATCAACCTGATTGAGCTGAATATCGCCGATCCTGACTGAGTCGAGCGTGACCCGGTATACCACCTTGACGCCGTTGGCCGTGCTGGAATAACCCTGTCGCCCCTGCTTGTAATTGATGCCGAGGCGCGTTGCATCGCTGGCCGGGATGGCAATCAGGCTGGCGCCGGTATCGACCAGCATGCGCACCGTGCCGCCATTGATCTGGCCGTGCGTAAGATAGTGGCCCTGGCTATCCGGGTGCAGCGTGATGCTGGCCGGGCCGGAAGGAGAGGTACGGTTGAAATGTTCGCCGAGCTTCAGGGTTTGCCGCTTGCCATTCTGTTCGAGGACGGCAGATTCGGTACCGACGCTGGTGAGTTTGATGCCATCGGTGACGGTATTCCCAACCGAATAGGTCTTGGGAGCGGCGCCATTGACGACCAGGACAGCCTTGCCCGGAAAAACACCGACCAGATCGATGTCGGCGGCGGCAGCGTTGCCGGCTAGTGACAAGCCCGCGAGCAGGCTAACTAGTACGCATGAAGTCGAGCGCATGGCGGGAAATGTTCGTGGCAAACAAGGGTTCGGGCAGGATTTCCTGATGCAGGCGCAGCAGGGTATGGATCTCATCCCATACTTCCGGCGGAAAGCCTGCGCGGCCGCCACGCTCGTCGAGCGTCAGCTTGGTGAAGTAGGTATTCAGTTCCTTGTAGCCCCACAACGCCTGGATGGCCGACAGGATGTGGGGGAACTGCGCTTCCAGCGCACACTGGCAGGGCGCCGCCCCGTCACCCGGACTCGCTACTTCAGCCGTCGGCGGATTCGAAGCGGGGAAACGGTAGCGCGGCATAATGCTCTCCCAGTAATTTGCCATGCTAGTCACGGAAATTGTTGAATTCCAGCGGCAAGTCGGTCACTTCTTTCTTCAGCAAGGCAATGGCGGCCTGCAGGTCGTCGCGCTTGGCGCCGGCGATCCGTACGGCTTCGCCCTGGATGCTGGCTTGCACTTTCATCTTGCTGTCCTTGATGATACGGACGATTTTCTTGGCGGCGTCGGACTCGATGCCGTTCTTGATCTTGATGACTTGCTTGACCTTGTCGCCGCCGATTTTCTCGATCTTGCCGTTGTCCATGAAACGCACATCGACGCTACGCTTAGTCATCTTTGCCATGAGTACGTCACGGACCTGGTTCAGCTGGAATTCCGAATCGGCATAGGCAGTCAGTTCGCGCTCTTTTTGTTCAACGCGCGCATCGCTTCCCTTGAAATCGAAACGGGTCGAGATTTCCTTGTTCGCCTGGTCTACAGCATTTTTCACTTCAACCAGGTTAGCTTCGGAAACAACATCAAATGAAGGCATGACTTTCCATCCTTGTAAATCTATGGGAGCAGCGGCCGAGATGCCGCAAACAATTGTTTATTGATTAATTGCCAATTCTAGCGAAGTCGACCTGCGGTGGCTAGACCTGCGCAGAGAATCGCCTATTAATTTCGGGAGATATCAGTCGTGCCGCGAATGCAGTGGGCGACTATAATCGCCTTCTATGACTGCCATTTCTTATATTCAATCCGATTTTTCTTTGCAAGACCACAATACTTTTGGTATTCAGGCAACTGTGAAACGATATGTAACAATTGGTTCGGTAGAAATGTTGCAAAAAGCGTTACGGTCGCCAGCATTATCCGGGTTGCCACGTCTAGTATTAGGTGGTGGCAGCAATATCCTGCTGACGCGTGATTTTCCTGGCGTAGTGCTGCATATGTGCATGAAAGGCATCGACATTGTGGGGGAAGATGCCGAGGCAACATATGTAAAAGCCGCAGGTGGCGAGAACTGGCATCAGTTTGTTTTGTGGACGCTGGCCCAGGGATTGGGCGGGCTGGAAAATCTCTCTCTGATTCCGGGAAGCGTGGGAGCGGCACCGATCCAGAACATCGGCGCCTATGGTGCGGAAGTCAAGGATTGCTTTCATTCTGCGACCATATTCGATCTCGAAAGCGGCACAGTTTTGCGCCTGGATAAAGCAGCCTGTGCGTTTGGCTACCGTGACAGCATCTTCAAGCATGCCTTGCGCGACCGCGCCATCGTCCTGGATGTAACGTTTGCCTTGCCCAGGAAATGGGAAGCCAATTTACGCTATGCGGAACTGGAGCAGGAAATTGCCTCGCGTGGACTGGACAGCCCTAGCCCGAAAGATATCAGCGATGCCGTCATCGCCATCCGCACGCGCAAGTTGCCTGATCCGGCGGTGATCGGCAATGCCGGCAGTTTTTTCAAGAATCCGGTGGTGCCGGCACAGCAGCGTCATGCCTTGCTGGAGCACTTTCCGCAATTGATCAGCTATCCGCAGGCAGATGGCACGTACAAGCTTGCCGCCGGCTGGCTGATCGATCAGTGTGGCTGGAAGGGCAGGAGCCTCGGCGCGGCGGGCGTGTATGACAAGCAGGCGCTGGTGCTGGTGAACCGGGGCGGGGCATCCGGCCAGGAAGTACTGGCGTTAGCGCGCCGAATCCAGGAAGACGTGCAAGCGCGTTTTGGTGTGCTCATTGAGCCCGAGCCGGTGATCGTTTGAGCGATGACCATTGCAGTTAAGTGCTCGCCTGGTTCTTTTGTCTCCTACGTTGCCGGCGTATCGCGTCAGTGATCGGCCTTGCCAGTACTTCAGGCTTGCCATTCACAATTGCACCGCACAAAAACAAAGGGCTGGTTGAAGCAGGCATCCGCCCGCCACAACCAGCCCTGATCGCGCTATCTGCGCTTTCTATTTATTAGCCAAAGTGGCAGACGTAGTCCAGCGTTTCCAGGGTTTCGATGTCGAAGCTGGAATTGCCCGGCACGTTGAAGCTCTGGCCACCTTCGTAATTCTTCCATTCGGTTTCACCCTTCAGGCGGATGCGGCATTTTCCGGCATTCAGTTCCATGATTTCCGGTGCGCCGGTATTGAAGGTCAGCGACGACGGGAAGATCACACCGATGGATTTCTTCGTGCCGTCGGCGAACTGGATGTTGTGCGAGACGCACTTGCCGTCGAAGTAGATGTTGGCTTTCTTGACGACGGAAACGTTATCGAATTGGGTAGTCATGATGTCGTATGGATTGTGAATGGTGATTCTTATTTGTCGCCGTCCTTGGTCAGGCGCGGCAGGGCGACCGAGGAGTTCGCGTTCAGCAGGCCGACATCGTTGTAGATGCCCAGCTTGTTGCGAGTGTCGGTGATATCCAGATTGCGCATGGTCAGCTGGCCGATACGGTCTTGCGGGGTGAAAGGCGCGTCTTCCACTTTTTCCATCGACAGGCGTTCCGGTGCGTAGGTGAGATTCGGCGACTCGGTGTTCAGAATCGAGTAGTCGTTACCGCGGCGCAGTTCCACGGTCACTTCGCCGGTGACGGCGCGGGCGACCCAGCGCTGCGACGCTTCGCGCAGCATGATGGCTTGCGGGTCGAACCAGCGGCCCTGGTACAGCAGGCGGCCGAGCTTGCGGCCGTTTTCGCGGTATTGCTCGATGGTGTCTTCGTTATGGATGCCGGTGACCAGGCGCTCGTAGGCGATGAACAGCAGCGCCAGGCCCGGGGCTTCGTAAATGCCGCGGCTCTTGGCTTCGATGATGCGGTTTTCGATCTGGTCGCTCATGCCCAGACCGTGGCGGCCGCCGATGCGGTTCGCTTCCATCAGCAGGTCGACCGCATTGGCAAAGGTGATGCCGTTGAGCGCGACCGGACGGCCTTCTTCGAAACGCACCGTTACTTCTTCGCGCTTGACTTCGACGTCATCGCGCCAGAACGCCACGCCCATGATCGGCTGGACAATTTTCATGCCGCTGTTGAGATGCTCGAGGTCTTTCGCCTCGTGCGTGGCGCCCAGGATATTGGAGTCAGTCGAATAAGCTTTTTCGACCGACATCTTGTAGTCGAAACCGGACTTGATCAGGAATTCCGACATTTCCTTGCGGCCGCCGAGTTCCTGGATGAAGGTGTCATCGAGCCACGGCTTGTAGATGCGCAGAGCCGGGTTGACCAGCAGACCGTAGCGGTAGAAGCGCTCGATGTCGTTGCCCTTGAAGGTGGAGCCGTCGCCCCAGATGTCGACGTTATCTTCCTGCATGGCGGCCACCAGCATGGTGCCGGTGACGGCGCGGCCCAGCGGCGTGGTGTTGAAGTAAGTGACGCCGGCGGTGGAGATGTGGAAAGCGCCGCTTTGCAGGGCGGCTATGCCTTCGGCGACCAGCTGTTCGCGGCAATCGATCAGGCGCGCTTGCTCGGCGCCGTATTGCTTGGCTTTTTTCGGGATGGCGTCGTAATCCGGCTCGTCTGGTTGTCCCAGGTTTGCGGTGTACGCGTAGGGAATCGCGCCTTTCTGGCGCATCCAGTGCAGCGCGGCGCTGGTGTCGAGGCCGCCGGAAAAGGCGATGCCCACTTTTTGGTTGACGGGAACGGACTGAAGAATGGTCGACATGATTTCTGCTTCGCGTACTTAAGGTAAATAAATAGGAGTGTTCAGCTGAGCCTGCCCAACACCAGATATTCCAGCAAGGCCTTTTGCACATGCAGGCGGTTCTCGGCTTCATCCCAGACTACCGACTGCGGGCCATCGATGACTTCGGCCGCGACTTCCTCGCCGCGGTGCGCCGGCAGGCAGTGCATGAAGAGGGCATCGGGACGGGCGCGCTTCATCTTGGCGGCATCGACGATCCAGCCGTCGAAAGCTTTCAGGCGCGCGGCGTTTTCTTCCTCGAAGCCCATGCTAGTCCAGACATCGGTGGTGACGAGGTCTGCGTCCTGGCAAGCGTCGGAGGGATTGGCAAAGAAGGTATAGCGATCATTATCCGGCGCCACCAGCGACTGGTCGATCGGATAGCCTTCCGGAGTCGATACATTGACATGGAAGCCGAACACCTGCGCGGCCTGCAGCCAGGAATAGAGCATATTGTTGGCGTCGCCTACCCAGGCCACGGTCTTGCCGGCGATGGAACCGCGATGCTCGATATAGGTAAAGACATCGGCCAGCACCTGGCAGGGATGGTGCTCGTTGGTCAAGCCATTAATGACCGGCACGCGTGAATGCTTGGCGAAGCGCTCGATGATCTCCTGGCCGAAGGTGCGGATCATGATCACGTCGCACATGCGCGACATGACTTGTGCCGCATCTTCTACCGGTTCGCCGCGGCCAAGCTGGCTGTCGCGCGTGTTCAGGTAAATGGCCGCGCCGCCCATTTGATGCATGCCGGCTTCAAACGACAGGCGGGTACGCGTCGAATTCTTTTCGAATACCATGACCAGCGTACGGTCGGCCAGCGTCGGATGCGGTTCGTAATTCTTGAACTTTTGTTTGATGATGCGGGCACGTGCGATGACGTACTCGTATTCGTCGAGCGTGAAGTCCGAAAATTGCAGGAAATGTTTGATTGCCATAAATGGAAACGGCGGCAAGGGTGGCGCCTGCCGCCGGTAAATTTGCTGTAACTGCTTCAATTATAAGAGTTTTGTGGCGGGAATGACAGAAGGGAAAAAGAACTCATTGGTTTAGCGCAGAGCGTCATTAATAATTCAATGGTTTCTATAATTTCAGTATTGACTGAAATTATAGAAAAGCGTAGGTTATTGACATGGAACTCACACCGATCTCGCAAAAATTTGTACTGCACTGGGGGGAAATGGGATCCCGCTGGGGCGTGAACCGCACCGTCAGCCAGATCCATGCGCTCTTGTACATTACCGGCAAGCCCATGCATGCCGAGGAAATCGCCGAGACCCTGGGCGTGGCGCGGTCGAATGTGTCGACGAGCCTGAAAGAGCTGCAAAACTGGAAGCTGGTGAAAGTCGCGCACATCATGGGCGACCGGCGCGATCACTTTGAGACTTCGCTGGATATCTGGGAACTGTTCAGGACGATCGTCCGCGAGCGCAAGACGCGCGAGCTTGACCCGACGATTGGCACCTTGCGTGAATGCTTGGGCAGCCCGGAGCTGGCGCAGGAGGACAAGGCGGCGCAGCAGCGTATTGCCGAAACCCTGGCACTCATGGAAACGCTGACTTCGTGGACCGATGAAATGCTGCGGCTGGAGCCGGCGACCCTGATGAAGCTGTTGAAGATGGGCGCAACGGTGCAAAAGTTTGTACGCGGAGATAATCGTAGCGGTAGCAAGTCGGAGGAATAACGCAGGAAATTTTTTTGCTCATGAATTTCTGTTTTAACAGAAATTACGAAAAATTTTGATGTGTTAATCCATTAATTCCGGATCGTGCAATACAGCGAAGGAGGCAGCGTGAAAATTCTGGTTTGCGGCGCCAGCGGCTTCATCGGACAGCATCTTTGTGTTTCGCTGGTCAAGGCTGGGCATGAAGTCGTGCATGGCGTTCGCAAGCCAGAGAGGCCTTCGGACGTGGCAATGGATTATGGGCGCGATCTGGATCCTGAAACATGGCTGCCGCGACTGGCTGGCGTGGATGCCGTCATTAATGCGGTAGGCATTCTGCAGGAGATTGGTCAACGGCGTTTCGATGCCATTCATCGCGATGCGCCCATTGCATTGTTCAAGGCGTGTGAAATGGCGGGTGTCAGACGTGTGATCCAGATTTCGGCACTGGGCGGCGCAAATGAGATGGGTTCGACGCTCTATATGCGCAGCAAGCGTGAAGCGGATGCCTATCTGCGGCAAACCAGCCTCGACTGGAGCATCCTGCGGCCCTCGCTGATCGTGGGCGCGGATGGCGCCAGCAGCAGACTGTTTCGCGTGTTCGCGAGCCTGCCGGTGATCGGCTTGCCAGGGAAGGGGCTACAGCTTCTGCAGCCTGTTCATATCGACGACATTTGCGCTGCCGTGCTGAACTTGCTGGAATCATCCGAACCCACTCGTCAAGTGATTGCCGCGGTCGGCCCCGAGGCAATGACTTATCGCGGCATGCTGCAGGCTTATCGTGATGCGATGCAGCTTGCGCCGCCGATCTGGTTGCCGGTGCCGATGTTCTTCATGAACATGGCGGCGTGGCTGGCGGCGCTGTTTCCGGCAAGCGTACTGTCACCGGTCTCCCTGCGCATGCTGGAGGAAGGGAATGTGGCAGATAGCGCAAAGTTCTCGCGACTGCTGGGGCATAAGCCGCGTGGTGCCGATGCTTGGTTCTCGGGCTTGTCGCCGGACATGCTGAGGACGCAGGCAATTGCAGCCTGGTCTTTGCCCCTATTCCGCCTGGCGCTGGCACTGGTGTGGATCATTACCGGCGTACTGTCCTTGGGGATTTTTCCGGTCGACCAAAGCCTGGACTTGCTGCGGCGAGTCGGCTTGCATAATGTCGTTGCGGATATCGCGCTCTATGGCGCGGCGCTGCTCGATCTGGCTTTTGGTCTGGCCACGCTGCTTGCGTCAGGGCGTCTGCTCTGGCGGCTACAAATGGCGCTCATCGCGGGTTACACAATCATCATTTCAATTTTCTTGCCCGAATATTGGCTGCATCCGTTCGGGCCGATTTTGAAAAACATTGCGATTCTGGCACTGCTGATCGTGTTGGATGCATTTGAAACCAGGAAGGGGTGACTTGATCGTGTCCACTTATTTGCTACTCAAGACGCTGCACATTTTATCGTCCGTGGTATTGGTCGGCGTCGGTTTCGGCTCGGCCTTTTATCTGTTCTGTGTCAATCGCAGCAAGAGCGTGGAGGCGCAAGCCATCGTTGCGCGCTTCGTCGTACTGGCCGACTGGATTTTCACGACGCCGGCTGTGATCCTGCAACCTGTTACCGGCATCGCGCTGCTGCATATGGCCGGCTGGTCGATCAGTACACCATGGGTGGCGTGGTCTTTCATCCTGTACTTCATCACGGGCGCATGCTGGCTGCCGGTGGTGTGGCTGCAGATCCGCATGCGACGCATGGCTGAACATGCTGCCAAGACTGGCGGGCCACTGCCGATACTTTACTGGCGTTATGCGCGGTGGTGGGAAGGCCTCGGCTATCCGGCGTTTGCCTGCATGATGGTGGTGTATTTCCTGATGGTGAATAAGCCAAGCCTTTGAAAAGAGCTTGTTCAATACCCGATCTTCTGCGACGCTTCGTGCACCAGTTGTCGATACAAGTCGTGACGTATCTCGGTAATCTCGCCTGACTGAACCGCTTCCAGTACTGCGCAGGATGGTTCATTCAGGTGATGGCAATTGTAGAACTTGCATTTGCCCAGATGTGGCGCGAATTCGACAAAGGCGCGCTCCATCATGCCTTCGGTCAGGTGATAGAGACCGAACTCCTGAAAGCCGGGCGAGTCGATCACGCTGGTGGTCTCATCGATTTTGTACAACCGGGTAAACGTCGTAGTGTGTTTGCCGGTATCGAGTGCGGCGGAAATTTCGCGCGTGGCGATCTCGACATCTGGCACGAGCAGGTTGATCAGCGAGGATTTGCCCATGCCGGACTGGCCGATGAAAATCGAGCTCTCGCCATGCAGCAGCGGCTCCAGAATGGCGCGCGTGGCATCAGGAGCGGCACGCACGGACACTTCATGAATCGGATAGCCCAGTCCAGCATATAGCGCGACGCGTTCACGTGCCTTCGGCAAGAGTTCCACCACATCGGTCTTGTTGAGGATGATCTGGACTTTGATGCCGGCAGCTTCGGCAGCAATCAGCGAACGCGACACGAGGTCATCGGAAAAGCCCGGTTCGGTCGCCACGACGATGAACAGTTGAGTAAGATTCGCTGCCAGCAGTTTCGACTTGTACTGGTCGGAACGGAACAGCAGCGTCTTGCGCTCGTCGATGGCTTCGATGACGGCCTGATCGGGCGAGGTTTGTTTTACCTGGACCCGGTCACCGACGGCGACATCGCTTTTCTTGCCACGCGTGACGCAATGAAGCAGCTTGCCATCGACTTCGCCGAGATAGTGGCGGCCATGCGCGGCAATTATGGTTGCAGTCAGATGAGCCATCAGGACTTCGATTCGCTATACGATCCGGCGTAGATGGCATCCACCTTGGCAGCACAAATAAAGTCGTTTTCCGACAGGCCGCCTTGGCCTGCATTGACTGAATGCGTGTGGTACTTCACGGTGCAATGGTTGTAAGTGATATTCAAGACCGGGTGGTGATCTTCGGCATGGATCATGTACGCGATGGCGTTGACGAAGGCGAGCGTCTCGTAATAGTTCTTGAAATCGAAGCGGCGCGTTACCCTGCCATCCTGGATTTGCCAGGCAGGAACGGCGGCCAGGTATTCCTGCACTTGCGCGTCGCTCAGTGCCGCCTGCTGGTGATGGCATTTCTTCGTCAGTAATTCAGCTGTCGTGATCATTGGGACTCCAGGATTGCCGTTATGCCGACCGTGCCGTGAGCAGGCGCTCGATGCGCAACGACGCCGGCGGATGCGAGTCGTAGAAAGCCGAGTGCAACGGGTCGGGCGTCAGCGTCGAGGCATTGTCTTCGTACAGCTTGACCAGCGCGCTGACCAGGTCGGATGCGCTGCTGTGCTTGGCGGCGAAGGCGTCGGCTTCGAATTCATGCTTGCGCGAGCTGAGCGAAGCGATCGGCGAGAACAGGAAGGTGAACACCGGCAGCGCCAGCGAGAACAGGATCAGTGCCATGGCATCGTTGCTGGCGCCCATCTGCGGATCGACGCCCAGGCCGGTGTAGAACCAGACCTGGGTCTTGAGATAGCCGAGCAGGGCCAGGAAAGCCAGCGACAGTGCGAAGATCACGACGATGCGCTTGACGATATGCTTCATCTTGAAGTGGCCCAGCTCATGTGCCAATACAGCTTCGACTTCCTGCGGCGCCAGGCGCGAGAGCAGGGTGTCGAAAAAGACGATGCGCTTGGCGGCGCCAAAGCCGGAAAAGTAGGCATTGCCGTGCGCGCTGCGCTTGGAGCCATCCATGACGAACAAGCCCTTGGAAGCGAAGCCGACGCGATGCATCAGATTCTCGATGCGGGTTTTCAAACTCTCGTCTTCCAGCGGCGTGAATTTATTGAACATCGGCGCGATGACGGTGGGATAGAGCACCAGCATCAGTAACTGGAAGCCGCACCACACCAGCCAGGCATACAGCCACCAGAGGTCGCCGGCCTTGTCCATCAAGGTCAGGATGACCCACACCAGCGGCAGGCCGATGGCGGCGCCAAGCCCCACGCCCTTGACCATGTCCCTGAAGAACAGGGCAGGCGTCATCTTGTTGAAGCCGAATTTCTGTTCCAGGCCGAACTGGGAATAATAATTGAAGGGCAAGTCCACTAGGCCGGAGATAACAGCAAAGGCCGCCAGCAAGGCGATTTGATATGTCATGCCGGGGCCGGTAAGATCGAGGATCGTCGTCGACAGCCACTGTAGGCCGCCGAGGAAAGTAAAGCCGATCAGGACAGCGGCATTTACGACCAGCATGACCATGCCCAGCTTGACTTTGGCTATGGTGTAATCGGCAGCTTTCTGGTGGGCAGTCAGCGAGATTTTTTCCGCGAACTGGGCCGGCACGGCATGGCGGTGCGCCAGAATATGGCGGATCTGGCGCGAGCTGAGCCAGAAGCGCACGGCGAGGGTCGCGACGAGAAAAGCGATGAATAAAAGCGAAAACGCGTAAGAATTCATTCTTGGCCTATGAGAAAATAGCGGACTTCCAAGGAAAAACAATTATGTCACAACCTACTGATTTGCAAGCCACGGTGCCGGCCAATCCGGCGCGTCCCAATGAATTCAACCTGGTCTGGGTCGATATGGAAATGACTGGCCTGGACCCCGACAATGACCGCATCATCGAAGTCGCGGTGGTGGTGACCGACCCGAATCTGAACGTTCTGGCTGAGGGGCCGGTATTTGCAATCCATCAACCGGATGAAGTCCTGGACAAGATGGATGCCTGGAACAAGGGAACCCATGGCCGTTCTGGTCTGATCGACAGGGTGAAGGCATCAACCGTATCGGAAGCCGATGCCGAAAGCGCCATCATTGCGTTCTTGAAGCATTTCGTCCCTGCGGGCAAATCCCCGATGTGCGGTAATTCCATTTGCCAGGATCGCCGCTTCATGGTGCGTGGAATGCCCAAGCTCGAAGCCTTCTTCCACTATCGGAACCTTGATGTTTCTACTTTGAAGGAATTGTGCCGGCGCTGGAAACCGGAACTGGCCACCGGTTTCAAAAAACATCAAAAGCATACCGCCCTGGCTGACATCATTGAATCGGTCGAAGAACTGAAATATTACCGCGAGCATTTCATCAAGCTGTAATGCCGATTGTGTGAACTGCGCTTGCCCGTTACTGGCAGGCGCAGTCGCTTTGCGAAGCAAGCTGGTAACCAGTTTCAATCAGTTCAAACATTGCTATTTTCGCGAAGCTCACAGATTTCGGCATCAAGCTTACGCCGCATCGGAACCGCAGCATTTCTTGTACTTCTTCCCGCTGCCGCAAGGGCAGTCGTCGTTGCGGCCAATCTTGGCTTCCTTACGTTCCACAGTAGTAACGGCTGACTTGCGGTGCGGCTGCCAGAATTTATGGATCGCGGGAATTGCCGCTTCCACTTCGATCGCCAGTTTATTCCGCTTGACGGGATCGTCCACCAGCGGCATTTCCTCTTCTTCGATCTCTTCAGCGCCGAGCAAATAAATCGAACGCATCAGCGGTTCCAGGTTGGAATCCCAGATCGGCTCCCACGCATCGGCACGCAAGTCCACGCCTTCCAGGAAGCCCCAGGCCCACGCTTCGCCATCGATCAATTGCTTGCCTTCATATTCGAATTCGCAATACAGCGGTTCGAAATCCTTCGGCGCCACCTCGAAAGTCATCATGACTTCATTCATGTAACGCGCAATCAGGCTCGTGATGCGCGCCGCTTCCTTTTCCGACTTGAATTGCGGCGGCTTGCCTTCGGCGCCCCAGACGCGCGGCAGCCATTCCTGCATCAACACTTCCTGCGGGCCGATTGCCAGGGCGGTCAGGTAGCCATGCAGGCTATCCATGGTCATGCCGTCTTCGGCGCAACGGTCGGACAGCAAAAACTGGTCAAGCTCGTCGAATTCCTTGTCTGTGAGCGGTTGTTCGATATTCATAGGTATGTGATGTCTGGCAGGTGCTGAAAACCGGCACCTTACCACTTTACGGCGTGAGACGCATTTGCGCCGTACAATTGCAAGCATGATTATGCCCGCCACCCCCAATTTTTCGGATCTGACGCCTGACACTGTTCTCGACGCCCTCGATAGCATCGGCCTGTACAGTGACGGCCGCCTGCTGGCGCTCAACAGTTATGAAAACCGCGTGTACCAGATCGGCATGGAAGAGGGACCGCCGCTGGTGGCGAAGTTCTACCGGCCAAACCGCTGGAGCGATGCGGCGATTCTGGAAGAACATGCATTTGTCGATGAACTGGCGGAGCGCGAAATTCCGGCCGTTCCTGCATTGAAACCGCTTGGGGAAAGCCTGCATCATTTCGAGGGATTCCGCTTTGCCGTGTTTCCTCGTCATGGCGGCCGTGCACCGGAAGTGGAGGACCCAGCCGTGCTTGAGTGGATAGGACGTTTCATCGGCCGCATCCATGCAGTCGGGGCAGTCCGCTCGTATGACGAGCGCCCGCGTCTGGATATCGTCAGTTTCGGTGAAGAGCCGCGCGACTATCTGCTGACCCACGACTTCATTCCTTTGGAACTGCGTGAGGCGTACAGCAGTGTCGCGGCGCAGGCGATTCAAGGTGTGCGATTCTGTTTTGACCGCGCAGGTGAGGTGGACAATATTCGCCTGCATGGTGACTGCCATTGCGGCAACGTGCTCTGGACCGATGACGGTCCGCATTTCGTCGACTTCGACGATAGCCGCATGGGACCGGCAATCCAGGATTTATGGATGCTGCTTTCGGGTGAGCGTGAAGACCGGGTGCGGCAACTTTCCGATCTGCTGGCCGGTTACGAGGATTTTGTCGAACTCAATCCGCGTGAATTGCACCTCATTGAAGCCTTGCGCACGCTGCGTTTGCTGCACTATTCGGCGTGGCTCGCCATGCGCTGGGATGATCCGGCGTTCAAGCTGGCGTTTCCCTGGTTTGGCACGCAGCGTTACTGGCAAGACCGGATCCTCGAGTTGCGGGAGCAGGTTGCGCTGATGGAGGAGCCGCCGCTCTGGCCCGCTTGATCTGGTGTTATTCGAGCGTCAGGCGGTTGTAAGCAAGCTGCGGCAGGCACCGAAGGATCTGTAACTCAGACCTTTTTACCGCCGCTGGCCAGCTTGTCCAACGCATTGATGATCTCGTCGGCATCTGTTCCGCTATTGGCAGCCAGGACCGCGCGCTCGATGGCATCGTCACGTCCGGTCTTGGGAAAGAAATCGAGCAGATAATCACCATTTTCCACAGCGGCCGCATTGCGCTGGTCATCTTTGGCAAGGCGCCTCACATACCAGACCGCATAGCCATTAGACTCTTCGCAGCAATACACTTCGGCATAGTGGAACGGGCCAAGCGGAAATTCGTCCGGGTCGGTATGCCAGACGACCTTGCGCCACAGGTGATTTTTTTTCGATTCAGCGATGGTGTGCATGTTGCATCCTTGTCTTTCCCGCAGTCGGAGGCTTTGGCCGGTCAGCCAGGCATGCCCGCCCGATGCCGGGTCTTCTTCAGGCAAGCTTCCATCGCCTGGATGAGTTTTGCCGCGGTAAATGGCTTCACGATGAAGGCGCTGGCTCCGGACAATTTGGCCTCCTCGACATTATCGACGGTCGACAGGGCGCTGACAATGACGATGCCGATATCCGGATAATGCGTTCGCAGTTTTTGCGCGACCTGATTGCCGTTCAGCTTGGGCATGTCGATATCGAGAAAGGCAATTTGTGGCTTGAGCGTCGAGCAAAGCTCGAATGCGCGTTCGCCGTCGGATGCTTCACCTACCACGATGCACGATTGCTCCTGCAGCAGCAGGCGCAGCACGGTGCGAGTCGTCGCATCGTCGTCGGCAATGAAGATGCGGATAGTGCTGTTCCTTCCGAAAGTTGCCATCGGAGTCTCGCTATGCCTGCAACATGCCGCGGATCTTGGTTTCCAAGTGCTTGTACGCCGTTTCTATGTTCTGCAATTGCTGGCTGAGTTTGTCCAGGGCGCCATTGCGGCAATCCTGTTCGAGCGCCAGGCATTGCGCAGCCAGCGCTGGCGCACCGATCGAAGCGCTGCTGCCGCCAAGCGAATGCGCTACCCGCGCTGCCTGGGCGGCATCGCCGCCGGCGGCGGCCTCGCGTAACGCGGCAATACGTTTTGGGCTGTCAGCGAGATAGAGTTCGGCGAGCATGGAAAAGTCTTCCCCGAACGTCTCGCGCATGGATTCCAGTTCATCCTGGCTGCTGATATCCGCAGCGGCAACCATTGTCATAGCTATGTCCTGACTAAATCGTTTGTCAAAGCATCGCGTGGATGTCTGGCGGCGTCCCCATGCTCTGCTTATTATTTGTGCAATTTTTTACACATATTAAGCGATCATCCGAGAAGTTGGCAAAAACTTTTCAGGCACTGAAATAATTTGCGCGCCTGCGACATATGGCTAAGTCCGGGATTCAGCTATTTCGATTGTGGTTGCCGATAAATTAACTTTTAAGTAATCTACCCACCTAAATACCGACACGACCAATCGTGCACAACAATAAACAATAAGAATTCAAGGGGGGAGGCATGTCGAACATTGCCGGTAAAGCCTATGCCATGAGCGTGATCACGCCGATCCGCTGGTACATGACCTGGATTAACAAGCTGTTCTTCTGGATCGCGCAAAAGCGCAAGTCCACTCTCAAGGGATTGATCACGCTGTCGCTGATTCACTACGCGCGCTGGGTCGTCGTCGGCCGCAAGCAGTTTCCACATCTGCATCCGGACCAGCCGAAGGAAGACCTGCATTACAGCTACATGCTTTTCTTCAGTAACTTCAATGGCAGCTGGGACCAGTATGTCGATTCCTTCACGTTTTCGATCCCCAGCGGGCTCGACCTGTTCTGGAAATGGAATGTCCGTTATCCGCGCTCGGTGCCACTGACGCCGTTTCACGAATACATCCGCTACAACCAGATCGAGACGACGCACTATTACAGCGCCTATCCGCTGGCTTCTTCCAACGATATCAAGGCGGCAAAAAAGGTCCGGCAAGCGGTGATGGATTTCGACAGCAGTTGCAGCGACGCGTCGCCGGACGAATTCATGAAGCAATACAAGGGATTGCTACGCAATCTGCAAAACGATCTCGGCGACATGCGGCCCACGCCGATCGTCAGCATGTCCGCCCATCAGGTGGAAAAACGGCGGCAGCGCGATGTGCGCAAGGAAGAAGAACGCCTGGCGGCGCTGCAGGAGGAACGCAAACATGCCTAACAAGAGTGGCAATGCCTATGCCCTGACCATCCTGTCGCCGATCAGGAATGGTCATCTGGATGAAGTCTCCTATGCGGATGTCGTGCGCAGCCGGCTGGACGCCTGGAATTTGCTGGAAAACAGTCCGATGGCGCGCGTGCCGCAAACCTATCTGTGCCGTTATTTCGTGCTGGATGATGTATTTACCCAGTCGCTGGCAGGCGCGGATGTGTTCGGCACCTGGTTCGATTTTCTCTCAATTTTTTCAGACAATGCCCGGCGGCGCGCTTTGCCGCGCGAAGACCATCTGAAGTCGAAATACCTGGTGTTCTCCTGTAATTTTCATGGCGACCTGGAGGCGTACCTGCGCGGCATGTGGCTGGCCATCGGCAATGAGATCCGCCATGCCTGGGAATTCTGTTATGCCTTCGACCAGGTGCGCAATGCCGAGGATTTCATCGCCTACATGAAGAAGTGCCAGCTGACCGCTTCACTGTTCTTCGTCGGCTCGAACGACGATCCGCTCGAAGAACAATTGAAGTCGCTTTACCTCAAGCAGGAACTCGGCAAGTTTGCCATTGACCATCAGGGATGGCCTGCGGCGGAATTGCAGCAAGCTTGGCGCGAGTTCGTCGCGCGCGTCCAACCTGACAATCTTGCAGGACCAAGCTGGACGCCCGGGCAGTACCGTTTACGTTAGGAGAAGAGATGACCAAGGCGCTGGATTTATTTGATATTCAGGGTAACGTGCTCAAGGCCTATGGGCGCTTCAGCTTTCCGTATGCGCGCTACGTGTTCCTGCGAGTCCGTCATGGCGAGCGTGGCCGCAAGTTCGTCGCTGCGGTCTCCAGGAATGTGACAACCGCGGTGACCTGGGGTGACGGGCCGAACGAGATCCCGAAGCCGCAGGCGACGACCAATATCGCTTTTACTTTTGCCGGTTTGCGCGCGCTCGGCGTGCCGGAAGCGTCCCTGCGCGGATTTCCTTCGGAATTCATGATGGGCATGAAGATGCGCAAGGATATCCTGGGTGACAACGGCCCCAGCTCGCCGGATCATTGGGATCCTGTTTGGCAGGGCAGCCAGGTGCATATTTTCATTTCGATTAACGGCCAGAAGCTTGAGTTTCTCGAGCAGCGCTACCACTGGCTGCTTGAACAGATCAATCAAAGCGAAGGCGGTGTGGCATTGTTGGCCGGTCACCGTGGCAATGATGGTGCCGATGATCTGCCGTATCAAGAGGCTCATGCGCTGGTGGAGAATGGCAAGCTGACCAGCAAGGAGCATTTCGGTTATACCGATGGCATCGGCGATCCGGTTTTCGAGGGTTTGCCAGATGCCGAGCGCTACGTGGCCGGCCGCGGCAAGCAGACAGCAAAGGGATGGGAGCCGCTGGCGACAGGAGAATTCATCCTTGGTCACATCGACGAAGCCAAAGAATATCCGCGCGCCCCGTCACCCATGTCACTGGTGCGTAATGGCACCTACATGGTGTATCGCAAGCTGCATGAAAACGTGGGGAGCTTCAACAGCTTCCTGGATTCGGAAGGCAGCGCGTATCCGGGAGGGAGGGAACAGCTGGCTGCCAAATTCGTCGGCCGCTGGCGTGATAATGGCGCGCCGCTGGCCGATGCGCCCGATGCGGCAGCCAAGCAGGAATGGGATCGCCGCTTCGCGCAGGCGTCGCCGGAGGAGCAGGACAGGATGCTGAGCGCGTTCACGTTCGATCAGGATGCCGACGGCGCCAAATGCCCGTTCAGCTCGCATATCCGTCGCATCAATCCGCGCGCCTCGCTGCAAACCACGCCAGGCGCTTTCGATACGCCCGGCGCGCTTGCCAACCGCCGTCGTATCCTGCGCCGGGGCTTGCCTTACGGTGAAGTCAAGGATTCAAGCCGCGACGATGGCAATCACGGCATCATCATCCTGATGATGCAGGCCGATATCCACCGGCAGTTCGAATTCGTGCAGCAGCAGTGGGTCAATTACGGCAACGACTTCCGCGCGGGTAATGATAAGGAAATCATCCTCGGCAACCACGACGCGGAGTATCCGAGCCGGGCCGTGCTGCCGGTGTCGCCGGATAGCGACGAGGCGCCGCACTTCCTGCGGAATATTCCCCGCCTGGTGGAAACCCGCGGTGGCGATTATTTCTTCGTGCCGGGCATGGCGGCGCTGCGCATGATTGCCGAAGGTTCTGTCGATCCGACCTGATCGTCTTCGATAGGGTTTTCAATATCCCAGCTGGTCGGCTCGCGGCGCGGCACGTCATTCCATTTGTGCCGGAACGCGGAAATCAGTTCGTAGACGACCCGGCGCGCCCGGTTGATTCCGCCCAGCGGACGGTGCGCCGGCAAGCAATGCCAGGGCGTGAAGGACAGGTTTTCGCCGAATAGGCGTTGCGATTCGCTGTCGAATTCCTGGCTCGGAATGCGAATGGTTGCCACCTTGCGCCAGGGGGAGGCGGATTCGCTCCAGGCCTTGCCCGGATCCTCGATGGGCATCGAATCGGCATCGGTCCGCAATTGCACGGCGAAGTCGAATACGACATCTTCACGACGAAGCTGTTCGACCATGGCCTGGCGCAGATAATCATCCGCGGGTTTGGAAGGGATCCGATCCGGAACGCTAATTCGCGGAACGGCGGAATACTTGGCGGCGGTGTCGCCGAACAGGTAGGGCGTGGTGCTGAAATAGCGGATCTGGAGCGAGTTGGCGAACTTGCGCAAGGATTTAGCCAGGTTCAGCAACACCCGCCAGCGCAGGCCGAAAAAGCCGATCTTGGCCCAGAAGCTGCCCGTCATGGCTTTGATCATGTCATCGAACTCGGCGACGTCGCGGGTCACGAAAACATTGGTGCTGATAAGGATGAAATCCTGGGTCTGCTCGTGTTTTTGCTTATCCAGCAGCTTTTCTCCGGGGACGCCCATCAATTTGATCGCCATGCCCCGGATATCGCGTCCGATGTCCGGCCCCCGGCCAGGGCTCTGGTTGGAAAAGCGGATCCAGGCTTGATAAGTGCGCGCCTCGGCAAACAGGCCAACCCGTAATTCTGAAGGCAAGTCCGGTTCGATGATGAATTCAGCCTTCACCACGCCATGCATCTTGGGATGGGCGTCGCGCCGCATGACGCCATCGGTGTTTTCGCGAATGATCTTGGCCTGCAGGCGTGCTGCCAAGTCGTGAATACGGTCCACTTCACCCGGGGGGATATGTTCAGCAGTCAGACTGGTAATGTTCATACGCTCCTGTATATTGGTTCGTCCGATGACTTTCGATAGGAAGTGCCATCCGGGTATTGTCTCCCCAGGCGTTCGCCAATAAGATAGCAAAACGATGAAATAAATAACAATAATCTGGGGAATGTGTTGCAAAAAATAGGCGCAATGGAGACAGGCTTCTTTCACCGGGAGCCGGATGCCTCGGGTGTGAGGCTGCTGCGCAGCGAGACTTTCGATCTGGACGGCGCCTTGTCAGTGTGCCTTGCCATTACCGACGGTCTCGACCGCTGGTATGCCCGTGCGTCGATGCACAAGGCGATATGCCCGGCCAATATCCGGATTGGTGAAGATGGCAGCGTCGAAATACGTAACGACGCATCGCTGCCGCTGTCTTACTTCTCGCCCGAACAGACCGGGCGCATGAACCGGGGCGTCGATTACCGCAGCGATCTGTATTCCCTTGGCGTGGTGTTTTACCAGCTATTGACAGGGCAATTGCCGTTCACCGGCGGGGCCGCAATGGAAATCATCTACGGCCACATCGCGCGTCAGGCCGTGCCGCCGAACCGGCTCAACCGCGAAGTGCCGCAGGCCGTCAGCAATATCGTCATGCGGCTTTTGGCGAAAAACGCCGAGGACCGCTACCAGAGTTTGGCTGGCCTGAAGGCGGATCTGCAGGCATGCCTTGACGCCTGGCAGGCTGAAGGAGCAGTCCCGGAATTCGAGCTGGGTAAAGCCGACGTCTATGACCGGCTGCAGATCCCGCATAAACTGTATGGACGCCAAGCAGAGCTGGAGCAGCTGCAGCACGCATTGGAACGCACCGCCGCCGGCACGGCTGAAATGATGCTGATCGGCGGATACGCCGGCATCGGCAAATCATCGCTCGTGCAGGAATTGCACAAACCAGTCACGGCGATGCACGGCTATTTCATCACCGGCAAATTCGATCAACTCAAGCGCAATATCCCTTATTACGCGATCGCGCAGGCTTTCCGGGAACTCGTCCGCCAGATACTGACCGAGAGCGAGTCCCGCATCCAGGAATGGCGATCGCGCCTGCTGACAGCCCTTGGCGCCAACGGACAGCTGATCATCAATGCCATTCCCGATCTCGAATACGTCATTGGCAGGCAGCCTCCCTTGCCGCCGCTGGGGGCGACAGAGGCATCGAACCGCTTCCGCTACGTCGTGCAGAATTTCATCGGCGTCTTTGCCCGGCCGGAGCATCCGCTCGTCCTGTTCCTCGACGATCTGCAATGGGCCGACGAAGCATCGCTTGAGCTGATCGAATTGTCGCTATCGGGCCTGGATGACTCCGCCTTTCTCGTCGTCGGCGCGTATCGCGACAATGAGATGGAGGCCGGCAGCGCTTTGGCTGCCGCGATCGAATCCATCCGAAGCAGGGTCGCGGTCAATCAGATTCAGCTCATGCCGTTCAAACAAGACACGCTCTGCATGCTGGTTGCCGATACGGTCAAGGTTTCACCGGAGGAGGCAGCGCCGCTGGGCAAGCTCGTGTATCGCAAGACCTTGGGGAATCCTTTCTTTGTCGGCGAGTTCATCAAGAACCTGCGCCGGGAAAATCTGTTGAACTACCATGAGGGACAGTGGCACTGGAAGCTGGCAGAGATCGAATCGCTGCAGATCACCGATAACGTAGTGGATTTGCTGACCCAGGAATTGAGTCGTCTTCCCGACCAGACGTGCCGGTTGCTGCAGATGGCGGCCTGCATCGGCAGCCGGTTCGATTACCGGACGCTCGCCGACTTGGCGGAAATCGCGCATGAGCAGGCTATTTCACTTCTTCAGCCTGCCTTGCATGCCGGATTGATCTTTGCCCCAGATGCGGTTTTTACAGCAAATGGCGCGGATGCGCATGTCTATCGTTTCAAGCATGACCGGGTGCAGCAGGCGGCATATGCAGATATCGCGGAAAGTACTGCCAAGGAATGGCATTTGCGCATCGGCCGGCGGCTGAATGTCTCCGTCGCGGATGAGCATCGCCGCGAGCATCTTTTCGATATCGCGCACCATCTGAACGCCGGCAGTGAACTTATCACCAGCACTGAAGAGAAGGCTGCGCTCGCCAACCTTAACTTGGCCGCTGCACGCATGGCCAAGGCGGCGATGGCGCATGAATCGGCCTGGAAGCTGGCATCGAGCGGCTTGGCCCTGTTGCGCCAAGCCGATGAAAGCAGCGCGGCACTGTATTTCGCGCTGCAATTGGAACAACTGGAAAGCGGTTTCATGAGCCATCGCTTCCAGGAAGTCGAAGCGACCGGCAGGTCGATGCTTGCCTATGCCTCCGACAAAGTGCAAAAGGCCAGGGTGTACGATGTGCTGGTGCACGCGTGCCTTTACCAGGACAGGCATGCCGATGGGCTGGCGCTGGCGCTGGAAGCTTTGCAAATGCTCGGCGTCAGGTTGCCAGCCAAACCCGGCAAGCATGCGATTGCCTGGCGACTGTGGCAATGCAAGAAGCTCTTGTCCCAGTTCGACGAGCAACGCCTGCTCGATTTTTCGGTCGAAAAAGAACCGATTGAACTGCTCAAGCATAAGATCATGAGCCGGGCGGCGTCAGCGTCGTATGTCGCCAACCCCAGGCTGTTTCCATTGCTGACTTTTAAGCAGATCGAACTGGCGCTGGAACGAGGGCGGTTTTCCCCCGGCTTGCCATGGGCCCTGGGCGGCTATGCCATGGTGGCGATTCAAGGCGGCGGATCCATTCCGCTGGCAACCCGGGTCGGCAAGCTCATGCTCGATTCCAGTCTGAAGAACCAGTCCAGTCAGCGCCTGGATAGCCATGGCGTACGGGTGACCTTCCTTGCCCATGGCGCGATCTTCCATTGGGCGAGACATTTGCTGGAATCCCCGCGGCTGTTGTACGAGAATTATCAGGCCGGACTTGAAATCGGCGAATTTGAATACGCCTGCTACAGCCTGGTTTCGGCGCTTCGCGCGGAAGTGCTCGGCGGCCGTCCCCTGGACGAGTTGGCGGAAAAGCTTGCGGATGGTCTCGACAAGGCAATTCAGTTCCGGCAAAAGACTTCATCGGATGCCGTTGCTATCTTCCTGCGTTACGTTACCGCATTGCGCACTGAAGGCTGGGTTAAGGACGAGCAGACTCCTCCCAGCACGACCCGCCTGACGCTGTTGCACCAGCATTTGTTCGAAGCGATGGCTGCTTATACCTTCGAACAATTTCCGCATGCGCTCGAATGCACGCGTCTGGCCGCGCCCTTTCTTGCCTCGGCAGCCTGCATGCCATCGATCCCGGCCTGGCATTTCTATCATGCGTTATGCCTGCTGGCCTGTTATGCGAACATGGACAGGAAGCAGCAGTCCGCTGCCCGCCAGCAGGTTAGCCAGTTACTGAAGAAGCTGAAGTTATGGGCCCGCCATGCGCCCATGAATTATCTGCATAAGTGGCAGCTGGTGCAGGCTGAACTCAAGCGCGTACAAGGTAGAAACCGCGAAGCATCGGAATGGTACGAACTTGCCATCGCCAGCGCGCGCGAGCACGGCTATCTGAACGAGGAATCACTTGCCGACGAGCTTGCCGCCCGATTCTACCTGGGCCTGGGTAAGCTGATGTATGCCCGCATGTACATGGCCGAGGCCTATGTTCGCTATCGCCAGTGGGGCGCTACCGCGAAAGTGAGACTGCTTGAAAAATCCTATTCTCGCTTGCTGAACGGCGTGGCGGGAACCGGATCCGCGCAGGCGACGCTCGGCATGCCGCCAGTTGAACAGCACCTGGATATCGATACGGTCATCAAGGCCTCCAACACGCTATTGGGCGAGATTCAACTGGACAAGCTGCTGGAAAAACTGATGCGACTGCTAATTGAAAACGCCGGTGCTGAACGCGGCGCCCTGCTGCTGTTGATGGATGGCGTATTGCAGCTTCAAGCCAGCATTGAAGGCGAGCGAATCGAAGTGCGCCAAGCCATGCAGGTCGACGAGAACCTGCCGTTCAGTCTGAGCGCCATCAACTACGTCAAGCGCACCGGCGATCAGCTTGTGCTGGGCGACGCCGGAGATGACATTCGCTTCAATGGCGACCCTTACATTGCGCGGACGCGGCCCAAATCGCTGCTTTGCATTCCACTGCAAAAGCAGGGGTCGCTAGTCGGCATTCTTTACCTGGAAAACAATCTGGCGGCGGATGTCTTCACGCCTGAACGTGTCGGCCTGCTGCAGATCCTCTCGACGCAGATTGCCATTTCACTGGAAAACGCCACGCTGTATCAAGACCTGGAACGCAAGATCGCCGAACGCACGCACGATCTTTCCATCGCCAAGGAGGCTGCAGAGGCAGCCAACCGCGCCAAGTCCGAATTCCTGGCTGTCATGAGCCATGAAATCCGCACGCCGATGAATGGCATGCTAGGCATGATGCAACTGGCGAACATGGAGGCGACCAATCCAAGCCAGAAAGAATACCTCGAAACCGCGCAGTATTCCGCCGAAGCCTTGCTGACGATACTGAACGATATCCTGGACTTTTCCAAGCTCGAGGCCAGCACGCTGGAATTCGAATCCATCAGCTTCGACCTGATCAAGACGGCGGAAAGCGTCATTAACCTGATGTCGCCCCGTGCCAGGGAAAAGGGCATTGCCCTGCAACTTGACTACCAGGGCGAATTGCCGCGCTTCGTGCAAGGCGACGTCGGTCGGCTGCGCCAGGTTCTGTTGAACCTCATCGGCAATGCGCTGAAATTTACCGAGCAGGGCACGATCACCTTGCGCATTGCCCAGCTTGGAGAGCCACCAGGAAGATTGCGTTTTACGGTCAGCGATACCGGTATCGGCATTGCGCCGGATGCGCTCGCACGCTTGTTCAAATCCTTCTCGCAAGCCGACAATTCCATCACGCGTCGTTTTGGCGGCACCGGGCTGGGCCTATCGATTTGCAAGAAAATCGTGGAACTGCAGGGCGGGCAAATCGGCGTCGACAGCACCGAAGGAGTCGGCAGCGATTTCTGGTTCGAGCTGACGCTGCCATTATCGCAGCCGCCGATCGAAAAAGCGGCGCCGCGGGAAGCGCTCGTGACGCCGGATGGCGGCATGCGCATTTTGGTAGCGGAAGACAACGAGATCAACCAGCGGGTTGCGCAATCGCTCCTGAAAAAAGCCGGCCACCAGGTGCACATGGTGGCAGACGGCAGGGCGGCGGTAGCCGCGGCGGCGGCCGAACTCTACGACGTGATCCTGATGGACATGCACATGCCGGAAATGGATGGGCTGGAAGCGACCCGCCTCATCCGTGCGATGGACATGCCGTATTCCGCCGTGCCGATTGTGGCGTTGACCGCCGCGGGACAGGTTTCCGACGTGCAGACTTGCCTGGATGCGGGGATGAATTATTTCCTGACCAAGCCGATTCGCGTCGATCGCCTGCGCGCGGTGCTCATGGAACTGGCAGAGACAGCGGCGAGTTAACACACGATCAATGCGAAACCAAATTGCGACGTTTATGCCGGATGAGGTCGTCCGGCGCTAGTGGAGTAATGTAAGATATTGAATTTCCGGCATATTTGCAGCAGGCCGGGGCCTTAAACAGCGGGAGTAACGATGGATACCAATCAGGCGATGCGCAAGCAATCAAACCTGCAGATGGCATCCCCGGACAATACGCAAGAGCCGGGCATGCCGGCCGCAGCTACCGGAGATACCAGTCAGCAGGGTGGGATGGCCTTGCAGACCATCCGCGAAGCGATTGCCCGCGTTGAGGCCGAAGCCAAGGCCAAGGTCGCCGCAGAAAACCGCGCGCATGCCGAAGCCCGCGCACGCGCCCTCGCTGAAGACCAGGCGATTGCCGACGCCGCCGCCAGCGCGGAAGCCTACCAGCGCGCCAAGGCCGCCGAAGAAGCGATTGCCGTCAGTCGCGCCCGCCTGGAAGCCGAGCGTCAGGCTCGCCTCGCAAGCGAAGCAAAAATCGCCGCGGCCAGCCAGGAACTCACCGAGCTGCGCGCCCGCGCAGAAGCAGAAGAACTCGCTCGCCAGAAATCGGAAGAACGGATTCGCGCCGAACAGGAGGCACGCAAGCGCGCCTCCGAGCAGGCGGCAGCGGAAGCTGAGTTGGCTGCCAAGGCCGCCGAAGCGGCGCGATTGCTGGAACAGGAAACCGAGCAGGCACGCCGCCAGGTCGCCGAGCGTGTCGCTGCCGCCAAGGCTGCGCAGGCCGCTGCACAAGCCCGCGTGCGCGCCGAAGCCCGCATGGCGGAAATCGCGCGTGAACGCGAGCGCAAGGAAAAGGAAGCGCATCAGACTGCCGAGACGCTCGTCGCGGCAAGCAATGATGTTCTGCAAAAGGCGCAGGAGCGCCAACGCGCGGAGGCATTGGCCCTCGAATCCACCCTGAGCCGCGTTCCAGCGGAGGTGCATGCGGTGGAAGAGGCGCGTGCCCGTGCCGCGGTAGAGAAGGAATATGAGGCCATCGCCCAGGCCCGGATCGAGGCGGAGCGCAATGCCCTGGAAGCGGTGCGGATGCGATTGCAGGCCGAGCTAGACTTGCGCGACGCCGCGCTGCGCCGTGAACAGGCCGAAGCCCTGCGGGCGGTCACAGCCAAGGCGCGCCAGGAAGCCGAAACGCGCATTCGGCTCGCCACCGAAGCGCGGATCAAGGCCGAACGGGAATTGCAGGCATTTGCTATCGAGCGCGTGGAAGCCGAGCATCTGGCTGACGTCCGTGCGCAAGAGCGCCTGGCGGCGGAACGGGATGCCATTGTCGCAGCGCGGGAACGGGCGGAGATCGAGGCGCGCGCCACTGCTGCGGCCAAAGCCAAGGCTGATGAAGAAACGCATGCCCGGCAATTGGCGACCGAGCGTGCTGAACTGGAACGCGAGGCCAGGCAGCAAGCGGCCCTGCGTGCTGCTGCGGAAGAAGAGGCGGTCCGGCTTATGGCGGAGCAGGTAAAGCTGCAGCGTGCCGCGACCCAGGCTGCGCAAGAAAAGGCCGAGCAGGCGGCGGCGTTGGCTCGCCTGGAGCAGGAGCGTCTGACAGCCGAACAACATGCTGCCGAGGCATTGCGGCAAAAGCGCGAGGCCGAGCAGGCTGCCGCGACGGAAGCGCAGGCGCGCTTGCGTGCCGAACAAGAGAAGACTGAACTCCTGCGTCAGCGCCAGCAAGCGGAACACCTTTCCAGGATCGCAGAGGAATCCGAAGCGTCCGCGGCCCGTATTGCGCTGACCAAGGCACAGGAGCAAGCCGAGCTGAACCGCGTATCTGCTCAGGCTGCAGTGGAAAAAGCCAGGCAGGCCACCGAATTGGCTCGCATCGAGCGTCATCGCATCATGCAGGAGCGCGAGGCGCAGGAAGCGCTGCAGAAGCGCATGAGAGCAGAAAAGGAGCGCGCGGAAAAGGCGGAGCGACTTGTCAAGCTGGAGCAGGAACGCCTTGCCGCTGAGCGGGCGGCCACAGCCGAAGCGGAGGCCGGTGCAATAGCTGCGCAAGAGCATGCTGAAGCAGCGCGCGCCAGGGAAGAGGCGGAGCGTGTTGCACGACAGGCTAGCGAAGCACAGGCGACTGCTACCAAACATCTTGCGGTGCAAATGCGCGAAAAGGCCGAGCACGAGCGCAAGGCAGCGCTTGCCGCATTGCGCCAGGCCCGCGAAGCGGCGGAACTGGCTCGTATCGAACGGGAACGCGCGATAGCCGAGCAGCGGGCGGCAAGAGTGCTGCAGGAAAAGCGTCTGGCTGAACAGGCTGCCATGCAGGCTGCCGAAGCAAGAGCCCGGGCCGACGAAGAACAGGCCGCATTGATGCGGCGGCAAGCTGAAGCAGAGGAGCAGGCTCACCGGATGCTGGAAGAGAAAAACGCCGTCCTGCGAAAAAAAGAGACAGCGGAGAAGGATGCGCAGAAGGCATATGAAGCGCAAGTCACTGCTGCCAAACATCTTGCTGCCCATGCAAAGGAAAAGGCGGAACAGGAACGCAAAGCTGCGCGCGCTGCGCTACAAAGTGCGCGTGAAGCAGTTGAGCTAGCCCGCATCGAACAAGAACGTGCTGCCGCCGAACAGGCAGCGCTGCAGGCAATGCGGGAAAAAACACTCGCCGAACAGGCTGCCAGAGAGGAAGCGGAAGCTCGCATCAAGCTTGAACGGGAGCAGGCATCGCTGGCCCGGCAGCGCCAGGAGGCGGAACAGGAAGCGCGCGCCGCCGAACAGGCACGCCTGGAAGCCGAGCGCAAGGCACTGGAGGAAGCGCGCCAGCAAGCGCAGGCGGAGAACGAGGCCGCGTCAATGCAGACGAAGTTGCAGGAAGAGAAGGCGCAGGCGCAAGCCTTGGCCCAGGAGCTTGTCAGCAAGCTGTCGCGACAATACGAAGAGGCAGAAGACTGGCACTGGCGCGCCGAGACACTGCTGGCAGAAGCGCCTGTACCCATCCCGGCAGCTCCTGCCGAAGACCCTGCGGGAGGGCGCAGGAAACTGACAACCATGGCGCTGAGTGTGGCCGGCGTAGTTGGATTGGCGAGCGTGCTCGCCTGGTATGGTTCAAGTTCCGGCAACCAGACTGCGCAGCCGCAGTCAACGCCGGTAGTCACCACCTCTGTTGCAACTGCCGCAATTCCTTCTCCGGCGGCGGCAGATTTCCAGCCTGCGGAAGAAGCGACCGAAACCCGATTGAACTTAAGTTATCAACTTGATTCGATGTCGCCATCTATCGGTGCTGAAGCTGCCGATTCCGTAGTGCCGGCTACCGCGACGCCGCAGGAATAGACGTCGAACACGGTATCAGCCGGATAATGATGTCACGCCTATAACGCATACAACATCTGGCGGCTTTATTTTGGAGTCCAGGCTTTGTCTTGAGAAACAAAGCTCTCGTCTCGGTATACAATGCCGATTCCGGCGTGCCGGTGGATACCTTTTACTATTAAAACAAGATCAATGAGAAATCCGTCTTTTCTGTTCAGTGCGGCATTTGATTCAAGCATGAGAAACCTGTACAACAAAACACTGTTAGTCAGCACACTGGCGGCCGCATTGATTGCTGCCCCCGCTTTTGCCGATGAGGCGGCGGATGTCGGCAAGCTCATGCGCGGCGGCCAATATGCTGAAGCCCTGAGCAAGGCCGATGCCTTTCTCGCGCAACACCCCAAGGATGCGCAGATGCGTTTCATGAAAGGGGTGATCCTGACAGAACAAGGCAAGACTGGCGACGCCATCGGCATCTTTACCAAACTGACGGCGGATTTCCCCGATCTGCCCGAGCCCTATAACAATCTGGCCGTGCTCTACGCATCCAGCGGCCAGTATGAGAAAGCCCGCGCGGCGCTGGATATGGCGATCCGAACCAATCCATCATATGCCACCGCTTATGAAAACCTGGGCGATATTCATGCAAGACTGGCCAGCCAGGCGTATGACAAGGCCTTGCAGCTCGATTCCGGCAATGCGACGGCCAAGTCCAAATTGACTTTATTGCGCACGCTGGGCAGCCCCAATGCCAAGCCGTCATCGTCCGGCACCAAGGTGGCGATGGCGCCTCCGGCGGCAGTTCCGGCTCCCGCACCGGCCAAGCCTGCGCCGGCAGCACCGACAGAAAAAGCTGATGCGAAAACCGCGATGGTTGACAAGGCGCCGGCCAAATCCGCAAGCAAGCCCGAGCATGTTGCGAAAGCCGAAGCCGCACGCGACGATGAGCGTGATGACGTGCTGAAGGTAATTCATGCCTGGGCCAAGGCGTGGAGCAGTCAGGATGTCAAATCGTACCTGTCCTACTACAGCAATGATTTCCAGGCTCCGGGCGGGCAATCACGGGCTGCCTGGGCAGATGGGCGTCGTGCACGTATCGTTGGCAAAGAAACCATCAATGTCAAAGTCGAATCGCCGCAGATCACAGTCAACGGCAATACTGCCACTGCCAAATTCCGTCAGGTTTATGTGTCGGATAAATTGAAGGCCGACAGCCGCAAGACGCTGGTCTTCACCAAGCAGGGTGGCAAGTGGCAAATCAAGCAGGAGCGCGCAGGTAGCTGATGTTGTGTCATAGAGTAAAAACGGCAGCGCATTCGGCTGCCGACCTGGTGCGCTTGCGGGCTGTTTCCTGCACCTTGTTGCTGGCTGCCGGCTGCTGGCTGGGTAGTCCGCTTGCATTCGCACAAGCGCGTCAGCCGCAAGCAGCGAGCGCCGCCAAGCCAGATCCCGAAGCCTTGTTGTTGGAAGTGTACAAAGACCTGGGCGCCAACCGCCTGCGCGAGGCGCAAGCCAAGGCCGATGCGCTGGTGGAGGCTTACCCGACTTTCCGTCTCGGGCAACTGATCCGTGGTGATCTGCTGCAGCTGCATACTCGGCCGATTTCCACTTTGGGCGCAGCGCCCAATGCTCCCGAAGACAAGCTGAAAAACCTGCGCGACGAAGCTCGGGCGCGCCTGAAATGGCTGCGTGAAAAGCCCGACCGCAATCTTGTGCCGCGTTTCGTCCTGCAATTGCGCGACGATCAGAAGCAGGTTCTGGTGGTCGATGCCAAGCGCTCGCGCCTGTACGTCTACGAGAACCAGCGTGGCCGCCTCAAATTCAACACGGATTACTACATCAGCCAAGGCAAGTTAGGCATCAACAAGCTCAAGGAAGGGGACCAGCGTACGCCCATCGGCGTGTACTACATTACCCAGCGCGTCCCGGGCAACAAGCTGCCTGACTTTTACGGCACCGGCGCTTTGCCGATCAATTATCCCAACGAGTGGGACAAGCTCAATGGCCGCAGTGGTTCGGGCATCTGGCTGCATGGCGTCCCCAGCGACAGCTACAGCCGGCCGCCGCTGTCTTCCGACGGCTGCGTGGTGCTCACCAATACCGATTTGAACGAGCTTTACCAAACCGTGGAAGCCGGCAAAACGCCGGTGGTGATCGCGGACCGCGTCGAGTTCGTCACCCGCAGCAAGCTGGAAAGCGAGCGTAACCTTGCCAACCGGCTGATAACGGAATGGCGCCGCGATTTCGAAAGCCTGGACGTTGCCAGAGTCATGGCTAACTATTCACGGCAGTACAAATCCGAACGAGGTGAAAATCTCCAAGCCCTGAGCGCCAAATACCAGAAGATTCTGAAGGGCGTGAAAAAGATTTCGATGCAGATCGAGGATTCCACCTTCTTTTTGTATCCGGGGCGGGATGATCTGATCGTCAGCACCTTTACCCAGGAAACGACCGTCGGCAAGATGCGCAGCTCGGCACGCAAGCGCCAGTACTGGGCGCGGGAAGGCGGCCAGTGGAAGATCATTTCCGAAACCAATCTGTAATTCGCCGCAGGTTTGATGAATGTTACGGCCGCCAAGCGCGGCCGTTTTTATTTTCTTTCATTTTTGAAAGAACAAGTCTATTCTTGGGGTAACCACCTTAATCATTCGGAGGCATTATGGCGATCCAATTCCTCCACGCCGCCACGGCCAGCAAGCTGCCTGTTTCCGCATGTTTCATGACGCGCCAACCAGTCCTGGATCGACGTCAGGAAGCCGTCGCATTCGACCTGTCGTTTTATTCAGCTGACAGCCAGGATAATCAGGCCGGAAGTGGCGCTGTCATTCAACAGATCCTGGCGCATTTCAACGAGCTTGATCTAGTCAAGACAGTCGGTGAGCTGCGCGGATTCATCGATGTCGACAGCGCGACGATAATGAGCGATGTCTTTACGCATATCCCCCGGACCAAGTTCATTTTCAATCTTGATGCCGCTGTCCCGATAACCGACGAGTTGCTGGCACGCCTGTCGCAGTTGCAGGGCCAAGGTTTCCTGTTCAGCGTGAATGAGGCAATGGGCGATGGCGACAGTCTGGCCAAATTGCTTCCCATGATGGAAGTGGTGAGATTCGATATGCGCCGCTTCACGCGGGAAGAGCTGGTGCAGCGGACGTCGCAGCCGCAGTTGGCCGACAAGAGGCTGCTGGCTGATCACGTCGACACGCTCGCGCAGTTCGAGGCATGCCTGGCGCTCGGCTTCGATTACGTGCATGGATATTATTTCGCCCACCCGGTCATCCATCCCGACCACAAGCTGGCCCCGTCGCAGGCGGCAATCATCGATATCATCGCGCTGATTTCCGGCGAAGCCGACAGCACGGAGATCGAGGCGCATATCAAGCGCGACGTATCGCTGAGCCTGAACCTGCTCAGACTGGTGAACACCGCTGCCGTCGGCATGCATCGCATCGATTCCTTGCGCCAGGCATTGATGGTCCTTGGTCGCAAGCAGCTGGCAAACTGGCTGCAAGTCTTGCTGTATGCCGAAGCTCACGAAAACGCGCCAGGCGTCAAACCCTTGCTCATGCTGGCGACCAACCGCGGCAAATTGCTGGAGCTGATCGCATTGCGCCACCGGCCCGGCAATCGCGGTATCGCCGATGCCGCGTTCACGGTCGGGATTATGTCCCTGATGGATGCGCTGTTCGGCATGCCGATGCCGGAAATCGTGCAGCAGATTCCGGTAGTCGAAGAAATCGGTGAAGCCTTGCTGGAGCGGCGAGGGTACTTCGGCGAGTTGCTCGCATTGGCTGAAGCGCTGGAGCGGCGCGAGAGCCCTGCATTGCTGTTGCCCATGCTGGACAAATTCCAGCTGGATTGCGACAGCCTGTACCTATTGCAGACCGAGGCCTTCGAGTGGAGCAATAACGTTTCGCAGGCCATGCATCCATGATCGCTGCATGAGGATGCGAAGAAAAGGAGTCCGGAAACGACAAAGGCTTCCTTGCGGAAGCCTTTGAGTTACTGCTTATATCTTGGTAGGCCGTGCGGGATTCGAACCTGCGACCAACGGATTAAAAGTCCGCTGCTCTACCAGCTGAGCTAACGACCCGAAGAACAAAATTATAGCGGCCGATCCGATAGCCTGTCAATGCATTATGAATTGCCTGCGTTAAAAAACTTTAGCTGCGCCGGCAATCAACTGCTTACTTCAGAATCGCCAGGCGCTCCTTGGCGGTTTGCGCTGCTTCCGTACCGGGGTATTTCGCGACCAGGCTTTCCAGGGTTTTCTTGGTTGCAGCCCGATCCTTCAATTCAAGCTGGCAGGTAGCGATGGTCAGCATGGCATCCGCCGCTTTCGGATGATCGGGAAAATTCTTCACGATCGCCTGATGCGCCGTAATGGCGTTACGGTAGTCACGCAGCGCGTAGTAGCTATTGCCCAGCATATACTGGGCATTGGCCACGTAGCCGGATTGCGGCCAGCGTTTCACGAAGTCGGCCAGTGCTGCCGCGGCCGACTTGTAGTCCCCCCCGTTGAATGCCGCCATTGCGGCGTCATAGGATTTCTGCTCGGCAGGGTCAACGCTGATTTCCTTGCCATCGACCGTCACTCGCTGCGGTTCCAGTTTGCGCAGGCGATTGTCGAGATCCACGTAAAAATCCTTCTGCCGCTGCTGCGCATTCGCCAGTTCATTGGTCAAGACCTCGACCTGGCCACGCAGCTTGGCGATTTCCTGGCGCAATTGCTCGTTCTGGTTCGCCAGTTCGAGCACGCTTTTCTGGCTAGCCTTGCTATCCAGTTGGGCGGCATTTTCCTTCTGGTTGGCCTCGACCTTGGTGCGCAAATCGATGATGGCTTTGCGCGCCTCGTCGTCACCGAACAAGGCATGGGCCGGCAGAGGCGCCAGGGAGGCTGCCGCCAGGCAGGCGGCAGCGAGAGCGGGGGAGACTAGCGTCTTCATTATTGATAGACCAGGTCAGCGCGGCGGTTTTCGGCCCAAGAGGATTCGTCGTGGCCTTCAGCCTTCGGCTTTTCCTTGCCAAACGAAACGGCTTCCATCTGTGCTTCCGGCACGCCCAGCAGCGACAGTGCCTTGCGCACGGCTTCGGCACGCTTCTGGCCCAGTGCCAGGTTGTACTCGCGGCCACCGCGCTCATCGGTATTACCCTGGATGACGACTTTGCGGCCCTTGTTCGCGACCAGATACTTGGCGTGGGCTTCGACGACAGGCTGGGCTTCCGCCTTCAGCGTGTAGCTGTCCAGGTCAAAGTAAAAGCTGCGTTGTGCCAGTGCGCCCTTGGCATCCTTCAGCGGATCGGTCGACTGGGTATCGACGGTGCCGACGTTGCGGCTGCTGTCGGTACCCTGGGTGCCCTTGGCGTCACGGTTTTCGATCGGGGCCTGGTCGTTCAGCGGCGTGGACGAGCATGCTGCCAGCGCCAGAGCGCTGCACAGAATAAAAGCGGAGGTAGAGAGTTTTTGCATGTTGAATGCTCCTTCAGTTGCAGGTGTGATGAATTATTTCATGAATGGGCCCCAGCTCGGCTCGCGGATGTCGCCTGCCTGGGTGCTCAGCTTGTACCGGGTACGGCCGTCAGCCGATACCACTGCCAGCGCGTCGCGTCCGCCGGATGCGGTCGCGTACATGATGTATTTGCCGTTAGGCGAAAAGCTGGGGGATTCGTCGCTGCTGGAATCGGACAGGCGCAGCTCCTGGCCGTTTGCCAAGTCCATCACATAGAGCTGGAAGCGGCCGTCGCGGCGCGAAATGTAGGCCAGTGTCTTGCCGTCGGGAGAAATGCGCGGGCTGATGTTGTAGCTGCCACGGAAGGTCACGCGCTGGGCATCGCCACCATTGGCCGGCATACGGTAGATTTGCGGGCCGCCGCTGCGATCACTGGTGAAATAGATGGTTTGGCCATCGGCCGAGAATTGCGGTTCGGTTTCGATGCCGTTGGTATTGGTCAGGCGGCGCAGGCCGCTGCCATCGGCGTTGACCATGTAAATCTGCGTCAGGCCTTCACGCGCCAGGGCGATAGCAAGCCGGCTGCCATCCGGCGACCAGGCTGGCGCCGAATTGCTGCCCTTGAAGTTGGCTACCGCGATGCGATCACGGGTCACCAGGTTTTGCACGTACACCACCGGCTTCTTGTTTTCAAAGGAGACATAGGCGACCTTCGTGCCATCCGGCGACCAGGCCGGCGAGATGATCGGTTCGTTGGAACGCAGCGCCACGTGCACGCCTTCGCCATCGGCGTCGGCGACTTCCAAGCGATATTCCTTGCCAGCTTTGGTGACGTAGGCGACACGAGTAGCGAAAGCGCCGCGGATACCCAGGAGCTTTTCGAAAATGTCATCGGCGATCTTGTGTCCCGCGAGGCGCGTGAATTGCGGCTGCACCGCCATGGCCAGGCCGGAAAGCTGCGAACCTGCGACGGTGTCGAGGAGCTTGTAGCGCACATCGAAGCGGCCGTCGGCCAGGCGTTGCACGCTGCCGACCACCAGCGCATTGGCGCCGCGGCCTTTCCAGTCGGCGTACTTGACCGGCGTGGTTTCCGAAATCGCCATGCCGGTGTCGATGACCCGGAAATAACCGCTGCGTGCCAGGTCGGCCTTGATGATGGCGCTCACCTGTTGCGGCGCCACGCCTTCATCGGCAAAGGCGGCGATGGCAATCGGAATCTGGTTGGCGCCCACGCCTGAGATTTCCACGCGCAACTGGGCATGAGCTGAAGTCGCTGCAAGCAGACCAAGCAGCGCTACCAGGCGGACGAAATAACTGCGGAGGAATGACTTATTCATCATGGCTTACTGTTCTTTCGGTCGATGGATCACTGGGAAGCCCGAGGGGACGGTGCCGGATTTGTCAGGCGGGAAAGGCGCCGACAATTCAATTGCCCGCTTCACCGCCTCGTCAAAAGCCGGAATGCCGGAGGATTTTACCTTGCGCGGGGCGCCGCGCAGCGATCCATCCGGGAAAAGCTGTACATCGTATTCCACGGCCGGATTGCCCTGCAGGTCCCCAGGCACGACAAAAGCCGTATTCGACTTGATCTTGGCCGCAACCTTGGCCGCATAGCTCGGGTCGCCGCGCATGCCCTGTGATTTGGCCGCTGTGCCGGTGCCTCCGCTGCCAGCCGGACCGGCAAGATTCTTTTGCGCATCCTTTCGCATTGCCGCCAGCAATTTGGCATCCAACGCTTCCTGGCGCTTGCGCTCGGCTTCCGCTTTTTCCTTCTTGGCGATTTCAGCCTTTTCCTTTTCCAGGGCCAGCTGCTTTTCCTTTTCCTTCTTCGCCAATTCCTGCTTTTCTTTTTCCAGCCGATCCTTCTTCTCTTTCTCCAGCTGCGCCTGTTTCTCTTTTTCTATGCGCTCTTTTTCTTCTTTCAGGCGCGCCAGCCTTTCTTCCTCTTCACGCTTGGCTTTTTCTTTTTTCTTCTTTTCCTGCTCCAGCGTGATATCGGGCTGCTTCTCCGGCGTTTTTACTTCGGGTTTGGGCTCCGGCTTGCTGACAGGCTCAGGTTCCGGGCGCGGCTTGGGTTCCGGCACAGGCTCTTCCTGAGGCGGCAGAGGCTGCTTTGGTGCAGCATCCTTGGCCTGCATGTCCCAGACTTCAGCCTCGATCGCCACAGGCGTTTCGCTTTGCCAGCGGATACCAATCCACAGGAAGGCAAACAGCGCGGCATGCACTGCCACCGCCAACGCAATGGCGCGCCAGCTGCCTGGTTCCTTGGGAACGGAATACGGAGTCGAATCAGCCATCTTTCCTGTTTACCTGGTTGCCAGTCCCACGCGGTCAATGCCGACCTTTTTCGCTTCGGATAACACCTGGATCACTTCGTCGTACTTGATTTCCTTGTCGGCGGCGATCATTACCGGCATGCCGGGATGCGCCGCATGCATATCGCGCAGGGTGTTGATCAGCTCGTCGCGGCTGGCGACAGTAACGGCTTGCGCCGCGCCGCTCTTGCTGCCGCCGATTTTCACGGTGGTCTGCGAGTCCGGCTTCATGGACACCTGAATGTATTCAGAAGGCGGTTGCGCCGACCTGCCGGCATTCGGCAGATTGATCACGGTCGGATCGGCGATCGGCGCCGTCACCATGAAAATCACCAGCAAGACCAGCATCACGTCAATGTAGGGCACCACATTGATGTCTGACTTGAATTTGCGGCTGCGTCCGCCGCGCATCGATCCGGATATGGAAGCCATGACTCTTTCCTCTTAACGAACCTGGCGCTGCAGGATGTTCGAGAACTCTTCGATGAAACTCTCGAAGCGAATCGCCAGACGATCGATATCGTGCGAGTAGCGGTTGAATGCCACCACTGCCGGAATCGCTGCAAACAGGCCGATGGCCGTGGCAATCAGCGCTTCGGCAATACCAGGCGCCACAGCAGCCAGCGTGGCCTGCTGCACGTTTGCCAGGCCGCGGAAGGAATTCATGATGCCCCAGACGGTGCCGAACAAGCCGACATACGGCGATACCGAGCCGACCGAAGCAAGAAACGCCAGGTGCGATTCCAGCGCATCCATCTCGCGCTGGTATGCCGCACGCATCGCGCGCCGGGCGCCGTCGACCAAGTTGTTGGCATCGACGCCAGGCCTGCCGGCAAAGCTTGCCTTGGCCTTGTTGAATTCACTCATCCCGGCTTCGAAGATGCGTTCCAGCGCGCCGGTCTGGTCAGGATTGCGGCGGCGGGTCGAAACGGCGTCTTCATACAAGGTGTTCAGATTGCCGCCTGCCCAGAAATTACGCTCGAATTCCTCGGTCTGTGACTTGGCGCTCTTGATGGCGAACAGCTTGCGGAAGATATAGGTCCAGCTCATCAGCGAGACCGATGCCAGCAGCAGCATCACTAACTGGACCAGCAAAGAGGCGTTGGAGATCAGGGAAAGAAAGGAAAGATCTTGTGCGACTGTCATAAGAACGCTTGAGCGAATAATCGAATTGAATATGAATTAATCAGCAAACCCGGCATGGTGCCGCCATTCGCCAGTAATGAGAGCTTGCCTAATGATTGCCCTGGAATTTTGCCCGCATGTCATCTGGAATTGGGCAAGGGCGGAGATTTCCCGCGCTTACACACACAACCGTCACCGACCCATCGGCCAGCAAAGTGGTTTGCTCCCCTGCGGTGCGCCAGGCCTCTTGTCTGAGTTGCATGGATGCACCGCCTAAGCGTTCGACAGCAACAACTAATTTCAGTTCGTCATCTAATTTCGCTGGAGCATGATATTCAATGGACGCTCTCTTCACAATGAAGAGCAAACCATGCGTTTCATTCAATATTTGCTGGTTAAAACCCAATGCGCGCAGCCATTCCGTCCGTGCCCGCTCAAAAAACTTGAGGTAGTTAGCATAAAAGACGACGCCGCCCGCATCGGTATCTTCGTAATAGACACGAACGGGCCAGCTGAATTGGGTATCGGTTGTCATGCTGTAAAGCGAGAGGCGGGATTCGGATTGATCATGGCTGGCCCGGCACATTCCGCTTGATCGCGAAGGGAGCGAATCCCTGGCAGGTCGGCATCATCTCGATATGGTTGATATTGACATGCGCCGGCAGGGTGGCGACCCAGAAAGCGGCTTCAGCCACATCCTCCGCAGTCAGCGGCACAGTGCCTTCATACACTTTGGCCGCCGCCACATCGTCGCCACGAAAACGCACATTCGAGAATTCGGTGCCCCCCGCCAGGCCCGGGGCGATATTGGTTGCCCGAACGCCCGTGCCGGCCAGATCCCCGCGCAGGTTGCGAGTGAATTGATCGACAAATGCCTTGGTTGCGCCATACACGTTCCCACCCGGGTAAGGGTAGGTGCCAGCGATCGAGCCTATATTAATAATGGTGCCGCTACCGCGCGCCACCATTTCCGGCAGCAGCAGGCGTGTCATGGTCACGAGGCCCTTGCAATTGGTCTCGATCATGGTTTCCCATTCGTCCAATGATGCTTGCTGTGCGGGTTCGACGCCGAGCGCCAGGCCGGCATTATTGATGAGGACATCGATGGCGCGCCATTCGGCCGGCAGCGCGGCAAGCGCGTCGATAATGGAAGATTTGCTGGTGACATCCAGGGCGATCGGCAAGACCGCATCGCCGAATTCTCGGGCCAGGCCATCCAGGCGATCGCGGCGGCGACCGGTGGCAATCACTTTGTGACCGTGGCGTGCAAACTTGCGGGCCATTTCCTCGCCAAAGCCGGAGGTGGCGCCGGTAACGAAGACAATCATCGCTATCCTTTTGAATAACTGTTTATTATAGGCAAAAATACTCGAAGGCGCTCAAATCAAGCGCTGCAGTCTATCTGAGTTAGTTATTATTGCTTTCGTGACCATTGTCACCGTTTTGACTTAACTGAGGTTTGAGCTGCAGTCGGCCGTGCTGACGTAATTGGCTTGGCAAGCGGAATTCTTGCTCAAATCAAGGGCTTATCATACAATTTATGACCATTTCGTCTCACGTGACTGGCGAAAAACCGGATTCCGCATTCCGGACAAGGTGGAGATCCACCGGGGAACGTGAGGCTTCTTCCGCCGTTCGCCTGGGCAGCCCAAATGGAAAGCACGACTGAGGCTGCCTGTCATTTCCTATTGGCCCTCACTCGACCGAGCCTAGGCACTTTGAATTAATCAAACTGGAGTAATCTCATGTTCGAAAAAGACCATACCATTGCCAAGGTCGATCCGGAACTTTGGTCGGCCATCCAGCAGGAAAACACCCGTCAGCAAGACCATATCGAGCTGATCGCCTCGGAAAACTATACCTCGCCGGCCGTCATGGAAGCCCAGGGCTCCCAGTTGACCAACAAGTATGCCGAAGGCTATCCGGGCAAGCGCTACTACGGCGGCTGCGAATATGTCGACATCGTCGAAACCCTGGCCATCAACCGCCTGAAGGAGCTGTTCGGCGCCGAAGCCGCCAACGTGCAGCCGAATTCCGGTTCGCAAGCCAACCAGGGCGTGTTCTTCGCCGTGCTCAAGCCGGGCGACACCATCATGGGCATGTCGCTGGCCGAAGGCGGCCACCTGACCCACGGCATGGCACTGAACATGTCGGGCAAATGGTTCAATGTCGTCTCCTACGGCTTGAACGAGAAGGAAGAAATCGACTACGAAGCCATGGAGCGCCTGGCACGCGAGCACAAGCCCAAGCTGATCATCGCCGGCGCCTCCGCCTACGCCCTGCGCATCGATTTCGAGCGTTTCGCCAAGATCGCCAAGGAAGTCGGCGCCTACTTCATGGTTGACATGGCCCACTATGCCGGCCTGATCGCCGCCGGTGTCTATCCGAACCCGGTGCCCTACGCCGACTTCGTCACCACGACTACGCACAAATCCCTGCGCGGCCCGCGCGGCGGCGTGATCCTGATGAAGGCCGAGCATGAAAAGGCCATCAACTCGGCAATCTTCCCGGGCATCCAGGGCGGCCCGCTGATGCACGTCATCGCCGGCAAGGCCGTGGCATTCAAGGAAGCGCTGTCGCCGGAATTCAAGACATACCAGCAGCAAGTCGTGAAAAACGCCGACGCCCTGGCCAAGGCATTGACCGAGCGCGGCCTGCGCATCGTTTCCGGCCGTACTGAGTCGCACGTAATGCTGGTAGACCTGCGTCCGAAGGGCTTGACCGGCAAGGAAGCCGAAGCCATCCTCGGCGCAGCGCACATCACCTGCAACAAGAACGGCATCCCGAACGACCCGCAGAAGCCTTTCGTGACTTCGGGTATTCGCCTCGGCAGCCCGGCCATGACCACTCGCGGCTTCAAGGAAGCGGAAGCAACCAAGGTCGGCCACCTGATCGCCGACGTGCTGGACAACCCGCACGATGCAGCGACCATCGAGCGCGTCAAGGCTGAAGTCAAGAAATTGACGGATGCTTTCCCTGTCTACGCCAAGTAATCGATGGCATGGCGCCTTCGCAATTGCAGTAAGCGGAGGCGTCAATTGGACAAGCAATACGGTGTGAACTGACTGAAGCGAGCCGCGTGCGATGAAATGCCCTTTCTGCCACCACGAAGATACACAAGTTATCGATACCAGGGTATCGGAAGAGGGAGATTCGATTCGCCGCCGGCGCCGCTGTGCGCACTGCGACAAGCGATTCACCACTTATGAGCGAATCGAATTGGCGATGCCCGTCATCGTCAAGAAAAACGGCAGCCGAACCGAATTCGATCCGACCAAGCTGCGTGCCAGTTTCATGCTGGCCTTGCGCAAGCGTCCCGTTTCTGCCGAAGCTGTCGATGCAGCCATTCATCGAATCGAAGAAAAACTGCGCTCCAGCGGCGAGCGTGAAGTCATATCCGGACATGTCGGCGAGCTGGTCATGCGAGAACTGAAGCGCATGGATAAGATCGCCTATATCCGCTTCGCTTCTGTTTATAAAAGTTTCGAAGACATTGCTGAATTTGAGGATGCGATTGCGGAAGTTGGTCACGACCGTAAATCCGTCGCTAAATAAGGCGTTAATGACAAAGCAATAACGAGCTGGCGGGCAGTAAAAATATTCGCCAAAAGCCGTAGACGGCCTGCGCCTAAAGCTGCATAATCCTGTTCTTCGCTGCTGACGCCGATTGAAAAAACGGCGCCGGTGACGAAGTAGAGATGTTAGGTAGCAGAAGTTCGTCACACGTCCTCCTGGTGGTGCCTCTCCCTCGCAGTACATATCGATTCGGGCTTTGTTCTGGATTGATTGGTTTTGCCAAGTAAATTGACTTGGTGGCGAGAAGGGCGCTAAGCGATATGAGCCTTAAATTAAAGGCTTGATGTCAGAGCCGGTAGGAGCTGTAAGAAATAAGTTTTTTCTGACAGCGAGGTGTTGACAGTGACTCTGAAGTGCTTCATAATCTCGTTTCTCTGCTGCTGACGAACACGACGCTTCGCAGCAACGCTGAAAGCACAGCGGGGCAGGTAGGATGATCTTTAACAATTAACAGCCGATAAGTG
>NZ_SLZQ01000003.1 GCF_004342585.1 Paucimonas lemoignei
AGCTCGCTCGGCTACCTGGCACCAGACCAGTTTGCAGATAGTTTTATTACCGCAGACTCCATGTCCATTTCGGACTAAATCGGGTAGCAGGTCAATTCGACTTAAGTATCTAAGTAAAGCTGACTCGTCTCAATTTTGCTACAGATTTGGCTATTTATATCTACATACTAATTCCATAAAGGCTTATTTAAGAAACTAATCAAAGCGTCAAAGCGAATTAATTTTAAATTTCAGCCAAATTCAATAAAAATAAGTCTTTGTTTTTAATGATGTTTTTTTGGATAAAAATTGCCAGACGTCAACAATTGCGATTGAGCTACTTCTTTATGAATTGAGCTTTTTTAAATCTAGACATAAGTGGTCCAATTTTCTTATTACCGTTAAATAGCAAAACAAAAAATCTCATAGGCAAACTGAAAGTTGCTTGGCAAAATCTGTCTTCCGTTTTTATTCACAAAACCAAAAGCTGCGCTTTGAAAAAAATCATGAACGTTGACTTAGCTACCCAGCTTATCGCACAAATGTTGTGGACGGCCGTCATCGTCGCAGCCCCAATGTTGGGCATTGCACTAATTGTGGGCCTTTTAATTAGCATTTTTCAGGTTATTACCCAAGTTCAAGAAATGTCATTGACCTTTATTCCCAAGCTAGCTGCAACTGTAGCTGCCATCTTAATTCTTGGGCCTTGGATGATTAAAAGAATTTTAGGATTTGCAACTACGCTAATTATGAATATACCCAGTTATTTTTAATTAGCAGCTTTCCACCATGCAAAATTTGATGGTCCATTTGGCATCTGCGTGGATGATCGCGGTCATTTTGGTTAGCATCCGAATCGGAATGGTCTTGGTTATGACGCCTGTTTTAGGAAGTACAGGTTTACCGGCAAGGATCAAAGTACTTTTTGTATTTGCCTTCTCAGCTGCTTTGGTTTCAATGACTGGCCTTCACCTAAACACAGCTGTAAATAATCCAATCAATTTATTGATCGCTGTATTAAACGAAATTGTTTGGGGAGGGCTGCTTGGGCTGGGATTATTAGCCGCTTTTTCCGCGTTCATGGTTGCGGGCCGAGTTCTTGATATGCAGATTGGTTTTGGCCTAGCTAATCTTTTTGACCCAAGCACAAGAACGAATGCACCGTTGCTCGGCGTCGCACTGCATCTTTATGCAATCGCGTGGTTTTTAGCAGTAGATGCGCACCATGTCGCACTCCGTGGTCTCGCAAAATCTTTCGACCTTGCTCCACTAGGGGCAAGCTTGCGTGAAGTTCCGCTTGATGCAATTGTTCACCACTTCGGACTCAGCTTCAGTCTAGGGTTGGTTTTAGTTGGTGCAGCGGTAGTTTGCCTACTGCTGGTCGATATTGGCATGGGTGTGGCTTCGCGAGTTCTCCCTCAGGCTAATGTCTTCATATTGTCAATGACTGTGAAAATTTTTGCCGGTCTGGTTACTCTTGCGATAGCGGTTCTTTATATGCAACCCGTGATCAAAAAACTGTTTGAGCAAGTTTTTAATTTCTGGGAAGCCGTTCTGGTGAATTAAGCATGGCAGAAGAACAAGAAAAGAGTGAGCAGGCTTCTGAGTTCAAGCTAAAAGAAGCGAAAAAACGCGGCTCGGTCGCAAAGAGCATGGATATTAATTCTTTCGCCGTGTTGCTGATGCTCGTGGTTGCCCTTTCCTTTTGGGGTAAAAGCATGCTTGCCGCTCAACTCAGGCTAAGCCAATATATATTGTCGAATGCCGGCATGATTAACTTTGCACCCAAACAGTTTACACAGTGGGTTGTTCAATTGTTTTTTCATGCTCTATTGATTTGCCTTCCTTTGTTTCTACTGATATTAGTTGCCGGTATCCTCGCCAATCTTTTCCAGACTGGCCCCATTTTCAGTACCTTTCCGTTAAAGCCTGACTGGAAGCGCATTAATCCTGCCGAGGGATTTAAGCGGCTTTTCAGCATGAAAATCGTCGTTGAGACGATTAAAAGCGTACTGAAGATTGCTGCTTTAGGCGCAACAATTTACCTATTCATTCATTCGATTCTTCCAGTACTCTTCGGCCTAGGACAATCCGAGTTTCGACGTTATCCGGTTGCAGTGCTTGATGAAGCAACCTCTCTAATCAAATGGTGTCTTCTCGCGCTATTGCCACTGGCGATGATTGACCTTATTTATACTCGCCGTGATTTTTTTAAAAAAATGATGATGAGTCGGCGCGAGGTTAAAGACGAATACAAGCAGAGGGAGGGCGATCCGCGTATCCGATCAAAAATTCGGGAATTACAGCGGGAAGCTCGCAAGCGTAGTAAATCTCTGCGAAACGTAAAAGAAGCCGACGTTCTTATTACCAACCCGACTCGCCTAGCCATCGCATTACGCTACGACCGGGAACACATGGCTGCACCCATGATAGTTGCTAAGGGAGCAGGCCAGCTCGCGAAATTAATGCGTGAAATGGCGTTCCGTCATCAAGTTCCGGTGGTGGAAAATAAAAGGCTTGCGCGAGCCCTATTCCGCCAAACAGCGATCGATACTCAAATTCCAGAAGTCTTTTATCCAGCTGCGGCGAAACTGCTGATGTGGGTATATGCAAAACGTAATGCTCAGAATACAGCAAGAAAAGGAGCCGCGTGATGTTTGAATCATTAAAAAAAACTCTAGGCAAGAACGCAGATATTGCACTGGTCCTCTTGACCGTCGGGATTCTCGTTGTTCTGTTTACGCCGATTCCTTCCCGTCTACTCGACTTTCTGTTGCTACTAAACCTCAGTTTCGCATTGCTGGTACTGCTTCTAACTTTTTACATGGAAAAGCCGGTACAGTTCTCTACTTTTCCTGCACTGCTGCTGATAACAACGCTGTTTCGTCTTTCGCTCAACATTGCAGCAACGAGACTAATTTTATCCAGCGCAGATGGCGGCAAAGTTATCGGTACCATTGGCAATTACGTTGTAGGCGGCAATTATGTAATTGGCCTGATTGTCTTTCTAATCCTGGTAATTATTCAATATGTAGTTGTTACCAGCGGCGCTCAGCGCGTTGCCGAAGTGGCGGCACGCTTTACGCTGGACAGCATGCCTGGCCAGCAGATGAGCATCGATGCCGATTTAAATATGGGATTCATCAACCAGGAAGAAGCCCAACGGCGGCGCAAGACCCTGGAAAAAGAAGCCAATTTCTACGGGGCGATGGATGGCGCAAGTAAATTCGTCAAAGGCGATGCGATCGCTGGCATTATCATCCTGCTGATTAATATGATCGGCGGTTGGGCAATCGGTGTTATGCAGCAGGGCATGAAGTGGGACGAAGCACTACGCACCTTTACGCTTCTGACAATCGGTGACGGCATCGTAACCCAAGTTCCTGCCCTGGTAATTGCCTTGGGCACAGGCATTATTGTGACGCGATCGGCGTCGGATAAGCACCTGAGTGCAGAAGTCGTCAAGCAGCTTGCATCGTTTCCCAAAACTCTGTTCATGGTAATCGCTGCGTTACTTATTCTCATGTGCTTGCCCGGTATCCCAGCTGCCCCAGCCGCAATCCTCGCGCTGATTTTCGGTGCTTTTGCCTATTTTGCCCTGAAAGCCAAAGCACGTACTGGCGACAAAGCCGACGAAACAAAAAAAGAAGAGACGGAAGAAAGCGACGATATCTATGATTTATTGACGGTAGAGCCAATTGAAGTTCGAGTCGGTCAAGGCTTGGTTCCTCTGATTAATGGCGAAGATGCCCTGCTGATGGAGCGGATAGCCAGCTTCCGAAAATCCTATGCATTGGAAGCAGGGTTCATCATTCCCAAAATACGTATCAAGGATGACAAAAAGCTCCCCTCTAATTCTTATGAAATCATGACGTATGGCATAGCAGTCGCCCAAGGAGAAATCCTCAACGATCGCATATTGGCAATCCATCCCGAAGGCGATGTGCGCAAGATCCAAGGCGTAGAAACAAAAGACCCAACCTATGGCTTGCCTGCGCTCTGGATACTGGAGTCGCAGCGAACCGAGGCACGACAAGCCGGCTATACGCTTGTTGACGCTGCGACTGTCTACATCACTCACCTCAACGAAGTCATCAGACAGAACGCCTCTTCGCTGCTCAGCCGTGTAGAAACCGAACGCTTGGTGAACAGTTTTCGTAAAAATAATGCCGGCTTGGTTGAAGAGTTGATTCCAACCGTATTGACGCTAAGCGAAGTACAAAAGATTCTGCAAAATCTACTGAAGGAAAAAATCTCGATCCGCAATATGGAGCTGATTCTCGAAGTGCTGGTCGACCATGGCAAGCAGAGCAAAGATCCAGAATACCTAACCGAATTGGTACGCCAAAAGCTGGGCGCAATCATTTGCCAAAGCTTGACGAGCCGCAGTGGTGACCTCAGTGTTCTTACGTTAGACCCAGCTATCGAGCAAACGATTGCAAACAGTGTAAGGGCAATCAACGAGAAATCCACGTTAGTCCTCGAGCCACAATTCGCAGAGCAGTTGCTGTCCAGGTTGGCCGGTCAAGTTGAGCGCATGATCAAGAATAATGCAAAACCAGTTCTGCTCTGCGCCCCGGAGTTACGACGCCACTTGCGGCGCCTTACTGAAAGACTGCTTCCGCAACTATCAATTGTCTCGATGTCGGAAATTCCTAATACCGTTAATTTGCGCGCATTTGGGGTGGTGACTGTATGAGTAACGCTCCCATGATTCCGCCGTTATCGCAGCTGGCGCATGGCAAGCTGTCAAGCGCTCCCGACATTGATCCGGCAAAAAATCTGCAGCTGGGCCAGATCCTTCTTGCTAAAGTCCTGCGAGTCCATCAAAACGGCAGTTACCTTGTTGATTTAAACGGTCACCAGCATATCGTTGACAGCGCCATCCCATTGCGCCAGGGCGAAGTATTCCGGGGCAAGATCATCAGTTTGGACGAGCGGATTGTTCTTGAAAAAATGGTGGATGCAGGCACAGCAGAAGCAGAAGCAGAAGCAGCACAACTTGCCATGCAGATTGACTGGAGCAAGAGCAATCTGGAAAACGACCTAAAAGCATTTCTAACGCAACATCAGAACATATTTGATGTACGTACCTGGAATGCACTGATTCGTGCAGCTGGTCGAACCAGCCACCCTCAGCTTGTACTGACCGCATCGGTTTTTTTACACAAGTTAGGCGTACCAGTTACTACCGAGTTGGCTGTTGATCTTGCCAAATACCTGGAAAATGATGCGCGGTTGCATGCATCGGTGAAAGGCGATGTATTGCATTTGCAAGCGGACTTCGCCGAAGTGAATCTTCTTGCTAAAGATGATAGCGTATTACAGCTGCTTGCCGCGTACATCCAGGAGAAATCAGAAAAAACCTTGGATCACGCGCGCACAGCGATTATTGACACCATTGCCAAGCAAAAGACGCCGCAAGCAGCAGCGGCAGTACAAACTGTCACTCAGGAATCTGAAGAAGATTCTGGCGGAAGTCTTAACCAGTCCGTATTGCAATGGCTAATGAATGTGCAAACAGGCGGTGCCATTGCACATCGCACAATGGTGGTGCCCTTTGTCGTTGATGGGAAGCTGGTGGAGCTGGAAATGGCGCTCTTCGATCAGAAAGACCGAGCCGACATGCCATCAGAGCTGCGATCTCGCGTCATTCGCTTGACACTGAAGATGGAGTATCTGGGGAAGATTGATGCGGTAATTAAGGTAGTGAATCAAAACCTGCAAGTACAGTTTCTTTCAGACTCTGACACGGGTATGCAGTCTCTAGCAGCACATAACCACCATTTAAAAGGGGAGTTGGAACAATTGAACTACCGGGTTGACGAGCTTCGTTATCACGCCGAGCCATCACCAGTTTGGCAAAACATCATGCGTCCGGTCGTAGATATGGTTGTCAACACCGACAGCTTGTCAATGCTGGTGTAGATGATGACAACCAAAGCACCGACACGCGTAGTTGGACTGCAATATACAGCAGACCTTGGTGTACCGACTGTTACAGTCAAGGGGGCAGGTCCGGTTGCAGATGAATTATTGAAAAGTACATTATCAGTAAAAGGGCCGCGGTTGGTACGCGACCCTGCCCTGCTTGAGCAGCTGTATAGATTGCCGGTCGATAGCGCAATCGATCCTGCGCTGTTCCAAGTAGTAGCAGTTGTGCTGACCCATGTATTTGCAGTGAACGAAAAAATGAAAGGGAGTGACCATGCCTGATGGTTTTACGATTGCGGCGCTGAGCATGACAAACGATATGCAGCGTCTCAGCAGTATCAGCCAAAACCTGACCAATGCGCTAACGCCTGGTTATAAACGAGAAATCCCATTGACGGCTGCGTTCGCCAGCATGGTTTCCGGAAATGGTGCGTTCAGTGCCGACCTGCCATCAGCATCAGGCCAGATCGACATGAAGCAATCAGCCCTCCGACATACTGGCAATCCACTGGACCTAGCAATCGAGAACAATGGCTTCTTTGAGATTATCCGTGACGGCAAGGCATATTACACGCGCCAGGGCAATTTCACACTCGACCCGACAGGAAGGCTCGTCACACAGTCCGGCGACATCGTCAATGGCGTATCTGGCGACATTCGCCTCACAACCAGCCAGCCGACCATTGACAGCCAAGGCAACGTCATTGAAAACGGCAAGCCAATTGGCCAACTCAAGATCGTTCACTTCGAAGATCCCCGCATGCTGCAAGCCGTTGGGGAAGGAAAATTTCTTCAGGCTGGCGCGGCAATCAAGGCTGAGGAAAAAATAGCATTAAGACAATCCCATCTTGAGACATCCAACGTAAATACGGCTGCTGAAATGGTTAAGATGATCGAGACCATGCGGCATTTCGAGACCGGGCAAAAAATAATTCAGATGTATGACGCCATGAATGAACGCGCAATTTCCAAACTGGGTGAATTCTAAGGAAGAACAATGATCGAGTCTTTATATATTGGTGCCACCGGCATGCATGCGCAACAACTTCATGTCGATGCCATTTCGAACAATCTGGCCAACGTCAATACGCCGGGATACAAAAAAAATCGCGTCAGCTTTCAGGATTTGATGTACCGCGAATTGGGAAGGCTGGGAGTAGAGTCGGCCGCGCCCGAAGCAGCACAACGCTTTGGATCGGGTGTCGCCGCTATGCAAATGGGAAAACTGTTTCAGAACGGTGAGCTCAAAAAAACCGATTCACCGATGGATATCGCCATTAATGGCAAAGGTTTTCTGGAAGTCACACTGCGAGACGGCAGCAGCGCTTATACCCGTAGTGGTGCCTTGCAAGTCACTCCGGAAGGGCTGCTCGCAACGTCTGACGGAAATCCATTACGTCCCTCCATTCAAATTCCCAGCGACGCAAAGGATATTTTGATCGATGCTTCCGGGCGTGTCATGGTTAGCGTGCCCAATGAAAGCGAACGTATAGAAGCCGGACAAATCGAGCTGGTTGACTTTATCAACCCCGCCGGATTGGCTCCAATCGGTGAAAATCTTTATATCACCACTGAGAATGCAGGAGAGCCTGTGGCTGGAACTCCGGGAGTGGATTCATTTGGACAAATTTCTCAAGGCTATTTGGAAGCTTCCAACGTAAAGCTCGTTGAGGAAATGGTTGGCCTCATTCTTGCGCAACGCGCTTATGAAGTCAGCGCCAAGGTCGTCCAAGCGTCCGATGAGATGCTCGGCATCAGTAACAATTTGCGCCGATAGTCGAGCGATGTTTTCCCGTTTCCTCATCATTGCATTATTTAGCGTATTTATCTTCCCTGTGAAGGCGGAAGTTGTGGCGCGCCTCAAGGAGAATGCTCAAGTAAGCTCTCGGCAAGTCAGCCTGGCCGAGGTCGTCAGCTTTGATGAGGATGCGGAAAGCGCCATAGTGCAAGCGTTAGGCGAAACTTTGGTTGCTACCGTCATGCATGTGAATCGGCCGATACGCATTGAATCAGCGCAGATCATGCGCTTGGTTAGTCGTCAACAACCGGCCTTGCGTAATCAGTTGCGGCTAACCGGTGCGTCGGCTGTCACAGTGATATTAGCTGGAGAAAAGGTGCCGACTGAACGCATTGCCGAAGCCGCAAAAGCTTTTTTACATGATGAGCTGCACCGCAAGCGCATTAAGTTTGCTATCCGCAACTTGCATATTGGCTCCAACTCTATATTGGTGCCAGATGGTGACTTACAACTTAAGGCACGCCTTGCAGCTCCGTTGCAGGCCGCCCGCCGGATTAATGTAGTCGTCGATCTTATTGTCGGCAATCGACGCTTCGACAGCATCACGGTTAGCGCCGCAATCGATATGATTGTTCCTGCATTTCGCGCAACACGGCAATTGGCCGCAGGAGACGTAGTACAAGAAGGCGATTATGAATTGGTAGAACGCCCATTTGACGAGTCTATGCGTAGCTTGGACTTGCTAGACACGAAAACGGAACCTGCTTCGCTTCGAGTGCGTAGGAATATTGCCGCAAAAGCGATTTTTTACCGCCACGATGTAGAACCTGTACCGCACGTCGTACGCAACCAAAAAGTATTGGTTGAAGTAAAAAGCAACGGCATTCTGATTGAAAAAACGGTGATCGCGCAATCTGACGGGTTCCTAGGTCAACTCATCAAAGTTTCGGACCCACAGTCAACAGAATTTTATCCAGCAAAGATAGTCGCGCATGGGCGAGTCGAGGTGAAATAACATGCTAAAAAATATTAGGTATGCAAGCATTGGCTTGGCGCTTATTGCGAGCAGCTTACTTGCACGAGCAGAGAACCTGTATCAGGCTGAACAGTTCCGCGCACTGGTTGCCGATAAACGAGCATATCGCGTCGGCGACAACTTGACGGTGCTCGTGTATGAAAATGCCAGCGCTACCGCTACTGCCGGCACCAGCTCCGACAAAAGTGTTGGCGTCAACTACAGCGTTGTGGCTAATAACACCAACAAACAAGGCGCGCTTAGTGCGGGTGATGAGGCCCAAGGAAAAGGAAGGATCCAGCGAACTGGCAGATTGCTGGCCCAGCTTACCGTCACTGTCAAAACCATCGAGCCTTCCGGCCTCCTTGCCGTGAGTGGTGAGCAAGTCATTGCTGTCAATGATGAAACACAGGAGATCAAGCTGGAAGGCAAAGTACGGCCAAGCGATATCGGCGAAAACAATACGGTTATTTCCACTCGACTGTCCGATGCAAAGATTAGCTATATCGGTGAAGGCATTCTCGGCGACAGACAGCGGCCGGGCATTATTACTCGCATTTTGAATTGGCTGGGCTTAATATGAAATTTGCTTGCATACTAAAAAAACTCGCCCTGCCACTACTATTGGCAATGTCGACAATAGTGCATGCGTCGGAACAAGGGCGTTTAAAAGATCTGGGCCGCATAGAAGGCTGGCGCGACAACCAGTTGGTTGGCTATGGCTTGGTCACCGGTCTGGCTGGAACCGGCGATTCCCTGCGCAACAAGACGACACGCCAGTCGTTGGCCAACCTGCTGTCACAATTTGATATTGCAGTCACTTCAGAGTTAGTACAAAGCCGAAATGTCGCGGCTGTGATGATCACAGCTACGCTGCCGCCTGTTGCAAGCGTAGGCGATAAGCTTGATGTTTCAGTCACATCGATTGGTGATGCGCGTAGCCTACTTGGCGGCGTTCTGATGATGACGCCGTTGAAAGGACCGAATGGACAAGTCTATGCACTTGCCCAAGGGTCGCTTTCAATCGGCGGCTACAAATACGACCTGAACGGCAATGTAGTCCAGAAAAACCACCCAACCGTCGGTGCTATTCCGAACGGTGCCAATGTGGAAGTTGCAGTCGGCGCAGACGTTTTGCGTTCCGACCAGACCATTCGCTACGTACTTGCGGAGCCGGATTACACCACGTCCAGCAGAGTGGCAGACGCGATTAATCGATCCTTCGGACAATCGCTTGCCACCGCAATTGACGGCGGCAAGATTGAAGTCATGGTGCCGCAAGACTATCAGTCCAAGCGACTGGTGTCGTTCCTGACAAAACTGGAAGGATTAAGCGTTGAGCCCGACAAACGCGCCAAGGTTGTAGTTAACGAACGTACTGGCGTAGTGGTTGCCGGTGGAGATGTTCGGATCAACAAGGTCACGATTACTCACGGCGACCTGAAGGTCTCCATCGTGACGGACTACCTCGTCTCTCAACCGAGCTTTGTCGGCCCTGCCCTTCCTAACGTCCGCACTGAAGTCGTTCCTCAAACTCGCATCGATGTTCAAGAGCAATCCATGGGCAGTATACAAACTCGCAGCTCCAATACTGTATCCGACTTGGTTCAAGCGCTTGGAAAAATAAAAGTAAGCCCACGCGACATGATTTCAATCCTGCAGGGCATAAAAGCAGCAGGTGCACTACGTGCTGAATTAATTATCCAATAATAAAAAAGGGGGAATATAACAATGATGATCGAAGCCTTAGCCAGTTCTGGCTACCAACTTTTGAAAGCCGCACTTGATGCCGCGAGCATGCGGCATCAAGTTACCGCCACCAATATTGCAAACAGCAATACTGAAAATTACCAACCACTTCGTGTCAGTTTTGAAGATCAGTTGCGCCAGGAATTGGCTGGATCACCGAATTCCTTGCGGCCGGATATCGCTAGCCGCGTTTCTCCACGTATTGAGGCAGATCCGAACGCTGGGACTGGAGTGTCGGTAGATCAGGAAATGGTCCGCATGTCACAAAACTTTATTCATTACCAGGCCTTGCTCAAAGCTTTAAATGGAAAGCTTGAACTCACCAACCTGGCCATCAATGACGGGAGGCGCTAATCATGGATTATTTAGCTTCATTTGAAATCAGCGCCGCAGGCATGGCTTTTGAGCGCATGCGCGCCGACGTCGCCTCAGCCAATCTCGCAAATATGCACACGACCCGGACTGCGCAAGGCGGTCCGTATCGGCCAATGCGCGCGGTGGCGAGCAACGACCTTGCCCCATCAGCTTTTGAGAAACAGCTTTCCGCTGAGGCTGTGTCAAGCGGGCTACGGTCGGCCACTGTGGAAGAGCTGAAGCTGCCAGCACGCATGTCTTACGAACCGGGCCATCCGGATGCCAATGACCAAGGTTTTGTCGCCTATCCAAACGTCAACCTGGTAACTGAAATGGTTGGCATGATGACGGCCACTCGCGCTTATGAAGCCAATGTGTCAGCGTTAAATGCGGCCAAGGCGATGGCGCTGAAAGCCCTGGATATTGGGGGCAACCGATAATGAGCATTCCTGCAATCGAGTTTATACCTGCTGGCATCAGCCTTGAGCAACTTGCGCAGGCTGGTCAACAAGCTGTTAATCAGCCTTTCAGCAATTGGCTTCAAAACCAGGTGACAGAGCTGAATGGTGTCATCGCCAAAAGCGACGAACTGGCTACCCGGCTTGCTACAGGCGATACCGAAAATCTGCATCAGATCATGATTGGCATGGAAGAAGCCAAGCTGGCCTTCCAGCTCGCGGTCCAGGTTCGTAATCGCGTCATTGAAGCATACCAAGACGTTTTGCGCATGCAGATGTAAGGATAAGTTGTGTTGAATAATTCAAAAGAATGGTTTTTGAGTCTCTCCCGTGCCTCGCGAACCGGATTGCTCATCGGTGTGGTCTTGATCGCCGCTCTGTTTATCGCAACGAGTTATTGGGCGTTCTCGACTAATTATCAAGTCCTATTTTCCGATCTTGATCCTCAGGATGGGAGCATCATCATCAGCGAGCTCGATCGCATGAAGGTTCCTTATCAATTGCAGGATGATGGCAAGACGATTCTCGTAGAGGAAAGCCAGGTATACAAAACTCGACTCCAATTAATGGGCAAAGGCGTCAACTTGAAAGGCACGGTCGGCTTCGAAATCTTCAACGAATCTGACTTCGGCATGACGGATTTTGCCCAACGCATCAATTATCAACGTGCGCTGCAAGGAGAGATTGCTCGAACCATCATGGGACTGGAAGAAGTTGAGTCGGCACGCGTGCACCTTGTAGTGCCGGAGTCAGGCATCCTGAAAAAGAGTGACAAACAGCCGAAAGCGTCCATCACGGTAACGACCAAGCCAGGCTATAAACTTGCGCTCAACCAGGTTGTGGGCATACAGCGGCTGGTTGCAGCTGCCGTGCCGGATATCGAGCCGTCAGCCGTAACGATTCTCGACAATCGTGGCGTTGCACTTACCCGTGTAACCGATAAGGATCAGGAGGAAGCCAGGTCCATCGAAAGCAAACTGACAATCAAGCAGCAAACCGAGGAATATTTCACTAAAAAGATCGCAGCAATTCTTGATAAGACATTTGGACCAGGAAAAGCGATCGTCAGTGTCGATGTGACATTAAACCATGACAGCCTCAAGGTAACCCGCGAAGATGTTCTGCCGGCCACCATTGCCAATGGCGATGTCGACGGCGCGGTCAGTCGCAGAAAAAGCCAAGCTCGAATGATGCCAAAACCGAAAAAAGCATCGGCAACACAGGCGTCGATGACCGCAGCAGATGAAGATTCTTCCACCGTCGAGTCCACGACGGATGAAATCGAATATATGCATGGCCGGAAAATTGAGCAGCTTGTATCCGCTCCCGGGTCAATCAAGCGCCTAAGTGTCGGAGTAATTCTTCCCAACGACGTCGATCCAGCTCGCGTGGAAATGCTATCCAAAGTCATTTCCATGTCTGTCGGCCTGAACAATGCTCGTGGCGATGCACTGGCCGTATATCCGTTGGACCAGTTTGCCGTGAAGGGGCAAGGGACTGAGCAAGCCACAGTGGCGCGAACACCCGAGCCATCTCCCGAGACACGACGAACAGCGAGCACAGCAAACGAGGCAAAGGAGCCTAAATCAGACAAGTATTTCATTCCTGTCGTACTGGCATTGCTTGTGTTGGTCGTAGTGATTGCAGGACTGATATGGAAGCGCCAGTCCGCATCCAAACGCCTGACGCCAGCACAAAGAGAGAAAATTCTGAAGGAAATTCAGCAATGGCTTGCGCAATCCAATGACCGTGCAGCAGGAAATGCATGATGAATGAAATTCAGACCTATCGGATGGTAGCCCTCAAGCTGCACGGGCTCCATCCAAAAGATAGAAAGTGGATACTCGGGCAATTTGAACCAAATCAGCAAAACATTTTGCGTGATTTGCTCAAAGAATTGGACAGCCTTGGTCTTGTTACCACTGAAGACCTCGCCACCAATTTCTCTAGCCACAGCGTCGGCGACGTGCAACTGGCGGAAGATCTTATCCAAAATATCAATCAGGCGGACGTCGAACTCGTCAAGCGACAGCTTAGCTCCTTGCCTGATCGCCTGAAGGCGATGCTGCTGTATGCACATCAATGGGAATGGTCATCGACAGTTTGGCTATCGCTAGAGCAGTCCGAGCGTGACCGCCTGTCTCGGCAAATCGACCAGTGCCATGCAATCAAGGCTGCTGCATTTAGCGCGCTTGCGCAATTTTTTGCAGATGAATTAACAGCTGCATGGCTTACAAGCCAATCCGATAAAGTAGCCGCCAGGGTAGGCTAATCTTCATTGCTGGATGTGTAATGGACCCAATCATTAAAACGACGCGTGTTTCACAGAACGCATTTTCTCTCGATGTACGCCAGCCCAAGACAGGAATGCAATCGGGACAAGGCCAGGGAAAACCTAAGCAGGATGCCAAATTCGAGCTTGGCAAACCGGCAGCGGCGACCAAGGCTACTGACATCTCTGTGACGAAGGTCGCTTCCGAGCCGATCCTGAACGACGCCACGCTGGAAAAGCTGGTACCAAAACCAATATCTCAGGAACCACATCCTGAATTAGGGCGAACAAAGGCGCACGACCTGGAAAAAGAGAAGGAAAGAGAAAAAGAGAAAGAAAAGAATCTCCTTCAGGAAGCGTACGAAAAGGCCAAACTAGAAGGCTACCAGGCAGGCCTCGAAACGGCGAAAGTCAGCAGCCAGAAAGAGCTGAATCAGGCATTGGGACAATTGAAGGAGTTATTTCAATCTCTTAAAAACCTGGATGAGGCGTTGTTTCAAGAAATGGAAGACAGCGCAGCAGAAGTCGTTTTTGAAGCGGTTACAAAAATTATTGGGCAGGCCGCCATTGACAAGAAGATTGCCTATGCCGTTACTCGCCAAGCAATCGAACAAGTTAAGGGACGCGAGCGGCTGATTGTACGGGTTTCGTCTAAAGACTATGAACTGGTCAAGGAAACGTTAACTGATCCAGATACAGACGGCTTGTTTATCAAAAGCGTCAGTGTAGTAGCTGATAACCTTGTCCAACTGGGCGGATGTCTCATCGAAACCGAGGCAGGTAATCTGGATGCGCGCCTGGAAATCCAGCTACAACGGTTGAAAGAAACCTTACTGGGCGTACGTAAAACAAATGACGATGCATAAGCTAAATCTGCACCGCTATGTCACTGCCATCAAAGGCGGTGAATTGATTAGCCGCATCGGTAAAGTCTCGCAGTTCTTTGGCCTGGTCGTCGAGGCGAATGGGCCGGATGCGTTTCTGGGCGAGTTGTGCCAGATTTACTCCCGTTCGCAGACTCAGCCAATCAATGCCGAGGTCGTCGGTCTGCGTGATGGAAAAGTCTTATTGATGCCATACGGCGAATTACGCGGCATTGGTTTAGGCAGTGAAGTGATTGCTACTGGCCATCCGTTACGCATCAGTGTTGGCGATGAAATTCTCGGCCGCATTGTCGACGCCATGGGTAAGCCGATCGATGGCAAGCCGCTGGGATCTTTGCCCGACCACATCAGCCTGAAAAACGAGCCACTGAATCCACTATCACGTCGAAAGATACGTGACATCCTTGAAACCGGCGTGCGAGCGATCGACTGTTTTCTCACGATGGGAAAGGGCCAGCGCGTTGGCATTTTTTCAGGCAGTGGTGTCGGTAAAAGCACTCTCCTAGGAATGGTTGCCAAGGATATGCAAGCCGACATCAACGTCATTGCACTGGTCGGTGAACGCGGCCGAGAGGTACAGGAGTTTATCGACAAGAGCCTCGGCCCGGAGGGGCTGAAACGCTCGGTCATTGTTGTCTCCACTTCGGATCAGCCCGCGCTGGTGCGCTCCTGCGCAGCGTACACCGCAACCGCAATTGCCGAGTACTTCCGCGACAAAGGCAAGGATGTCCTGCTTATCATGGATTCGGTTACCCGGTTCGCCATGGCTCAACGTGAAATCGGCCTGGCCATTGGTGAACCGCCGACAGCGCGGGGATATACGCCGTCTGTGTTCGCCAATCTACCCAAGCTGCTCGAGCGCTGCGGCGCTTCTGCAAATGGTGGATCGATCACCTCTATCTATACCGTCCTGGTGGAGGGCGACGACATGAATGACCCGATTGCCGACTCCGTGCGTTCAATTCTTGATGGGCACATTGTCCTTTCGCGCGAATTGGCGAATCATGGTCATTTTCCCGCTATTGATGTGTTAAAAAGTATCAGTCGTCTTGCACCAGTCCTGATGAAACCGAATGAAAAGGCTCTGGTTCAACGCGGCACGAGCATATTGAGCAATTACGAAAAAAGTAAGGACATTATTGAAATTGGTGCGTATAAGCAGGGAAGCAATCCCGAGCTCGATCTTGCGATTCAACTGCTTCCCAAGCTGAACAATTTCCTGCGCCAGGAAATTGACACAGCCAGTACGCGAACTCAAGCCATGGATGTACTGGCACAGACACTCCAGGGAGCGGGACGATGAAAAATTTCCGATATCCCCTCGATCGTCTCAAGCAAGTGCGCGAATTGGAGCTGGCTACTGCGGTAGACGAACTGCGGCAGGTTGCAGCGACAGTGCAAAGAGTGCAGAACGACCTGCAAAGCAAACAGACAGCTATTCAGAAGGCACAGACAGTACTGGTAGAAACGGAATCCAAATCCGGCACGGTGCGTCCAGACTTAAGGAAGATGACAGCCCTATACGTTCAGACAGTTCAGGCGGAACGCGACAAGATTGAAGCAGTGCTGCACGAGCTGGAGCAACAACAAAAAGAGGCGCACGACAGGCTAATAGAGAAGAAGCAGTCAGTAAAGATGCTGGAAAAGCATGAAGACCGGTTGAAAAGTAGCTTTCGACTTGCCATGCAAGGCATACAGCAAAAGGAAGACGATGAGCTTTGGCTTGTCCGACAAAAGAACAGCTGACAAAGAAAAATACAGCATGACGACACAACAAATTCTGCCGCCACTCCCAGGCAACCTGCCGTCGCAGCCACAAACCGCCTCGCTTACTGCGAAAGCCGATGCATGGCGAAAGGCATTCGAGCAGGAGCAAAATGGAATACTGAAGGACACCAGGTCGGTCAAATTCGGGGAATCCATGCCTGCCTTCACAGCCGACGCTGGCGGCAGGCAGACCAATGCTGAACAATTACCGGGCAGCGCATCACAGATATCGGAAGGCAAGCGACCCGCGCCGGCCTCGGCAAAAGCCGGGTTGGTCGTGGCTGACTCCAGCCCGACAGTTGCCAGCGATGCTGCCGGCCTCAGCCAACCTCGGAGCCTGTCAACCCATGCGCTCGTTTCGCTGCAACTCACTCAGCAAGTGCAGGCGCATCGCAGCGCGCAGCTATCGCCCAATATGGAGCTCGCATCAGTCATAGCGCTGCTTGAATCACATTACAGACAAAAGTGGCCGTTCAAGAATGTCCATGTGGTACATACAGGCGACGGTGTCAGCATTTGGATACGTGACTCCACTTTTCAGAATGAAGAACAGGTGCAAAGCATGGCAGAACGGATTCAGCAAGCAGTACAGGAAGATGGCCAGCAATTGATCAGCCTGGTCTTGAATGGCAAAACAATTATTGGATAAATAGGAGGAACGATCATGGCAGTTACATCAATCGGCGGCGTCTCAGCAGAGGCAGTACCTTCCACAACCAATTCGCTCGGCCAGGAAGAATTCATGAAAATCCTGCTGACTCAGCTGACGTACCAGGACCCGCTCAAACCTCTGGACAACCAGGAATTCATCGCCCAGCTGGCGCAATTCACATCGCTTGAACAGACGCGACAAATGAACGCCGGTATTGATACGCTACTGACGATGCAATCGAGTAATCAGGCCGTCGGTTTGCTAAACAAGACAGTGGAAGTCGATGGCGAATCCGGCAGAACCGTCGGCACGGTAACGACGTTGAATTTTCGCGACGGGCAGCCCTTCCTCACTGTAAAAACCGCCGAAGGGGCATTTGTCACCGACATATCCCTTTCCCAGATCACCGTTATCCGCTAAGGAAGGATAGATCATGCTCGATTCCGTCTATGCTGGCCTTACCGGGCTTTCCACGTTCTCCAAAGGTCTCAGCAATATCAGTAACAACGTGGCAAATCTGAACACGCCTGGATTCAAACGTACTCAAACGCTATTTGAGGACCTTTTCTATAACCAGCAAAATCTTGGAGGTAACGGTAACAATACCTCATTTACTTCTGGCAATGGCGTCGACACCGCAGGCACAACGGTAATTTTCAAGCAGGGAGAGCTTCGCCAGTCTGGCAACGATCAGGATGCAGCAATTGACGGCAACGGGCTTTTTATCTTGCGCGATGGAGATAAAACCTATTACACCCGCGCTGGCCAATTTGAATTTAATTCAGACGGCTACCTCGTTGCCAAGGCAACCGGTGGCCGGGTCGCAGTGATGAGCAATACCGGTACCAGTCTGGAAGATTTTAATATTTCGGACTACCGGGTTAATCCGCCAAAGATAACCACCCTGGTGAAATTGAGCGGCAATCTATCGGTCAACGATGTAGACAACAGCCATACAATATCCAATGTTAATGCCATTGATAGCAATGGCCAAAATCAACCGCTCACGCTAATCTTTACCAATAACAGCACAGTCACGCCTCGCAGTTGGCTCATTGAAGTGAAAAACCAGGCTGGCAATGTTGTGGCGAACGGCGAAGTCCGTTTCCAGGGTGACGGCTCGCCGCTAGCCGGATACGAAAAATTCACCTTCACCTACGCGCCAGCCGACGCAAGCGAACAGCAAATCACCATCGACTTCGGTCAGCCAGGAACATTTTCTGCCACAACCAATTTTTCTTCCGGAACGGAGTCGACTCTGAGCGTGCAGTCTACGGATGGCTATGCGGTTGGTTCATTGAACAAGATAAGCTACAACGATGAGGGCCTGATCGTTCTGAATTATTCCAATGGACAGACAGCCAATGCCAAAAAACTCGCGCTTGCATGGTTTAATTTCCTGCCTGCGCTGAATCAGCAAGGTGGGAACTTATTCGTCAACGACACGGATCAACTACCCATTATCGGCGCGGCAAAGAGCTCAGTATTTGGAAGAATCAGCGGCGGCAGCATCGAAAGCTCCAATGTCGACCTGACACAGCAATTTTCCGACCTGATTGTTACCCAACGCGGCTACCAGGCGTCGTCACAGGTAGTAAGCGCTGCCAATGAAATGATGCAGCAATTGCTTGACTTGAAAGGCCGCCGTTAATGGAAGTCTGTAAGTACACAATCTTTACCAAGCAAGACCTCGCTGCGATACAGGCTGGATTGAATAGCGCTATTTCTGCCTGGGCTGATAAATGGTTCATAACTGTTGCCGCCCTGCCCGTCGCAGATACCGTTGTCAACGGCCATGAAGCTGTACCACTTGAAAGCGGCAGACAAGGCCTGGCGGGAAGCTTCGAGCTCCGCAGCCATAGCAGCGGCGCTTGCCAACTTGCCTATTCAAGTCGCACGTTGCAGCATCTCTACTCGCGTATCACGGGAGACCATGTCATCAAAGCCACGTCAAAGGACCTGTTCGGCACGGTCGGATCGGCGGTTTTGTTACAGGCTCTGGATGATCTGCTTGCAATCATTTTGCAAGGTCATGACGCTGCTTCATCCGAACAAATACAGCTATCCCAATTGCTTCGTAAAGGCAGCGGTACTGTCGTGGCAACTATTACCGACCAGGACAGCACAATTCATCTATACCTTTCACAAAGCCTTGCACGGATGCTAAGCGGCACTACCGGCATCATCAAGACTGGCGCGAAACTGTCCTCCCGACAAGCGCTCATAGGCAGTGGAAAACTGAAAATCCAGGTGACGGCTGGCGAGGCCGAACTGCGCCTTGCTGATCTGATGGAACTCAGGCCTGGCAACGTGATTCGTCTGAACTTGAAACCAAACCAGCCGTTTACCGTGCAAATGGCCGACACCCAGCAAGTGATTTGTCATGCCTACCTCGGCAAACGCGATAACAACAAAGCGATCGAACTGACTACTTAACAACGGAATAGCAATGACTTCCCAACACCAGCCCCATCAAAACGAAGAAAATCAGATCGAAGTACAGCCGGTTGCGCTGCAGCCGATCGAGGAGCAAGGCGCAAGAGGAAAAACGCTGGTCAATAACGGCATCAAGCTGATTGGCAATGTCAAAATCAAGGTGCGCGCAGTAGTTGGCGATGCCGAATTAACTGTCGCAGAACTCTTTGCTCTCAAAGAAGGCTCATCGTTCAAGCTCGATGTGCCGGCCAATGCGCCAATCGACCTGTACCTTGAAGACAAGCTGATTGCAAAAGGTGAACTTGTTGTCGTAGACGACAGCTTCGGCATCCAGGTCACCGAAATCCAAGCCGAACATGCTAATTCGTAAGGTACTTTTTTGCCTGTGCCTGGCCCTGGCAATCGTTGGGAATGCATTCGCACAGAATGCCGCTGCGACGCAACCGGCACAACAAGACCGGTCGAATGCCCCAGCCAGTATTCCATTCAAGAGCGAACCGCAAGGTTTCGCTGAGCAATCCTTATTCACGATGCTCATCACCCTTGCAATCCTCGGCGCTGCAGTAGCCGGCCTGTATTACCTGCGCAATCAGTTGCAGAAAAAGGGCGGGCCAGCGTTTCTGAAGCCAACGTCGGTGCGGCTGAAGGAACGTATCCGGCTTAGCCCGCAATTGACAATGTATCTGGTGACCTACCGCGACAAGGAAATCCTGATTGCTCACGGCGGGAATACAATCGCGACGATTTCCGAGGAACCGCTCGATCCAGCGTCCGGCCATCAAGTCCAGCCTTCCAACCATAAACTGCCGGATTAATCATGCGTTTTTTTAAGTTGGCGCTCTTGCCATTGGCATTTTTATTGTTGTTGGCGCTTGCCGGCCACGCGACTGCTGCGGATGCAAGTATCGGCGGATTCGACATTTCGATTACCGATTCCGCCAAAGGCAAGCCGCAGGATCTGGGCATGCCGATCAAGTTGCTGATACTGCTGTCATTACTGAGCTTGGCGCCGGCCATTCTGTTCACGATGACGGCGTTCACTCGCATCATCATCATTCTGTCGATGATCCGCCACGCCATCGGCATGCCGGAAACGCCACCCAACCAGGTGCTGGTCAGCCTGGCCCTGTTCCTTACGCTATTTACGATGATGCCGGTACTGGAGCAGATTAACAAGCAGGCCTATCAGCCCTACACCAGCGGACAACTGAAGCAGGAAAAAGCGCTGGAGATAGCGACCGCCCAGGTGAAGGAATTCATGATCCGGCAGACCCGTGAACAAGACCTGATGCTAATGGTCGAGCTGTCCCAGACTCCCGCGCCGCAAAAAATCGAAGACATCAGCATGACCCAACTGATCCCGGCCTATATGCTGAGCGAGCTGAAAACCGCATTCCAGATCGGCTTTGTGATTTTCCTTCCCTTCCTGCTGATCGATCTGGTGGTGTCGAGCGTGCTGATGTCCCTGGGTATGATGATGGTGCCGCCGGTCGTCATTTCCCTGCCGCTCAAGGTTCTCATGTTCGTACTGATTGATGGATGGAATCTGGTTGTCCGCGCTATGATCGGAAGCTTCCACTAAATGCCGGCTGGTCGCGCAAAAATCGACGGGGACAAGAACGTTGCTGCGTTCCAGGCCACCGAAAAGGAGCTGTGGCTGCAATTCGCATCCACAAAGGATGCGGCTGTGCGGCTGCAGCTCATCGATTTGTATTTACCATTTGCGCGCATGCTGGCGGCAAAACTCTATGGGCGCCGCCAAGGCCTGGAAGCCCCTTTTGACGACTACCTGCACACTGCATCCGTCGCCCTCATCCAGGCCATCGACCGCTACGACTCCGCGCTTGGTGCCTCCTTCCAGACTTTTGCGCAATATCGCATCGAGGGAGCGATACTGAACGAACTTCCCAAGCTGAGCGAGCAGCATGCACAGATCAGTATGCTCAGCCGCTTACGCAAGGAACGCATCGAGTCCATCACGGAAAAGCGCGCCACAGAAAAATCGAAGGCCAAGGAAACCCTATTCGATGACATGGTGGAACTGGCGGTAGGCTTAAGCATCGGCTACATGCTCGAAGGGTCTGGCATGTATTGCGATGACACTGAAACGGACGAACGCGATGGCTATACCGTTCACGCGGTAAAGCAATTGGAAGGATTGCTGCAGAAACTGGTCGACCTGCTTCCCGAGAAAGAAAAAGCCGTGATCAAATACCACTACTTTTTCGGGCTAGGGATGGAAGAAATTGGGACTCGCATGCAACTAAGCAAGGGCCGTATCTCGCAGTTGCACAAGCAAGCGCTAAAAAGTCTAAAAGGTATGGCGGATACCGTCCACCTTAATTTGAGCCTTTAAGCTCCATTAACAGGGACACTAAATCTTTTTGCGTTCCCTGATCGGCAAACATCGTGTTCCGTACGTCGGCGAGCAAATTGTAAAAAGCCGGGTCTTCCAGCAATTCCGCGCCAAACTCATTGCCCAATACCGTTTCAAGAAAAATCGTCGCTCCCTTTTCCTGCCCTGCTCGTTGCGAGAGGTCCAAAGAAGCGAGTCTGTCCTTGATTCTGCGGCGTAGTTGCTGCGTACGATTACTCGCGGCAGCGCGGCCAACTTCCCGGCCCTGGCTGCTCTTTCCTGCCGCGGCATTTTTACCAGGGCGCTCGGCAAGCGCCTGGCGCAACGTTTCAAGTGCGCGGTCGAAGCGGTTAATCGATGTCATGCCATGCCGTCACTTCCTGGACTGCCGGAATCAGGTGCTCAATGCTGCGTCTCGTCATCATCTTTCTGATAAGCCGATAACCAGAGATTACCGCCACCAGCCTCAGCTTCCTCTACCGGCGCATCAGTGGGCGCATCAATTTTGTCCTTCATGGCATCAAGAATGCGCTGCATATCATTGTTCAGCGCCGGATTGGCCTGGTTCAAGCCGATGCCCTGCTCCAGGGTGCGCTTACAATCGGCGAACTCGTCGCGAATCAGGTGGCCAAGACCCAAAGCGAACCAGTAAAAATAACTTTGCTCACCCAACTCCTCCAAGGGCTGCAACGTTTGCAGCGAGGGCTCGACGCGACCGGAAGTCAGGTACAGCAAGCCAAGCTGAAAGCGCGCGGTATGCAATGCAGGATTGAGCTCGAGTGCCTGCGCCATTTCTTCCATGGCGCGCTCATACAGGCCGATCTGCGCATGCTCGGCGCCCAAAAAATAATAGATATCAGCGTTTTCCGGAGCCTTGGCCATTGCACGTTTCAGGTAAGTGATGGCTTGATCGTGCCGGTCGGACTGGCTTGCCTGTATCGCCAGGTGTAACAACTCGTCGGCATCCAGATCGGAGGTTTGTAATTCCATAATGGCTGTGTGGTCTGAGTTAATGGGGTTTCTTGGTATTGTCTTGGCTACCTTGCCTGCGGGTGGCAAAGCGGCGAATCAGGTCGTTCAGGTTGCCGCCGCCCGGCGCATTGAAATTATCCAGCATGGCGTTCACCAAGGCGCTGGCCTGCTGCGGGCGACCGCGTTGGGCCATCAGCAAGCTTTGCGCATAACGCGCCGAAAACGAATCCGGCTGCAGGCGCAAGGCTTTTTCGGTTAAAACCTTGGCCTTATCCCACTGGCCGCGCATCGCCGCCACCACCGCCAGGCTGCCGTGCGTCTCACCGAAGTTATGGTTGATATCCAGGCATTTCTGCAGCGTCGCTTCGGCTGCGTCCAAATCCCGCTGCAGAATCTGTACCCAAGCCAGCGTATTCCAGGAACCGAGATGCTCGGGCATGTACTCGATGGCTTTTTCCAGCTTGTTGCCAGCCTGTGGCAAATCGCCTTCCAGCATCGATCCCAGCCCCAAGCCAAGCCAGGCTCGCCCGTTACGCGGGCTCACTTCGATGGAATGCTCGAAGAGTTCTCGAGCTTCTTCATAACGTTCCAGCCCCATCGCGGTGGAACCGGCAGTAATGAGCGCATCCAAGTTGTCCGGCGCTGCTTTCAACACTTCGCGCGCAGTGCCGTCGGCTTGGTCGAACTGGTCCTGGTCGAGATACAACAGACTCAGCATGCCATTGGCGACCGAGTCATCCGGCTTGCCCTGCAAATAGGTGTTGGCATATTCCGTCGCCTCTTCCAGCTTGCCGAGGTAATGCAGGGTACGGATATACAAATGCGGCAGTTCCGGGAATTCCGCCTTTTCTTCGATCAACGAGGCCAGCACCGGCTCGACTTCCTCAAACCGCGCAAGGCGCGTCAGCGACAACACATGCTGATAACGGATCGCCGCATGCGTCTGGCCGGCATCGAGCAACTTTTTCGTCAATGCCTGGCTGGCTTCCCAATCCTTTTCACGATACAGCAGCACAGCCATGCGGTACTGCGCGCCGGCGTCCTCCGGCTGCATGGCGAGCGCCTTTTCAAGCAGCGGGCGCGCTTTAGCCATATCCCCCAGTTGCAGGCACAAATCGCCTGCTTCGCACACCAGGGAAAAGTTTTCCGGATCAGCTTCCAGATAGCCGAGCAGCTTATGCAGGCGATCTTCCAATGCAGCGTTCACGTTTGTCATTTGCGCTAATTTACTTTAACTGGCTTAACTAGCCTGAGTTAACTGGCCTGATATATCGGCATGGAAGCAGGGCTCTGTTGCGTGACGTCTCTCTCGATTGCCTGCAACAGTTCCTGCCCACGGCCGTAATATAGGTTGTCATTCGGCGCCGTTTGCATCAATACATCGAGGTTGCGCCGCGCGTCGGCAATTTTACCCTGCTGGCGCAAGACTACCGCACTGAAGAACAATCCCGGCGGAAAAGTCGGTTGCCGCTTCATTACCCTTTCCCAGATTTCCAAAGCCTGGTCACCCTCGCCTTTGTCGAACTTGACCATGCCGAGCTGGAACTCCTCTTCCAGCGCGTCCGGCTGCAATTCCAGATATTGCTCATACAGCGGCTGGGCGCGGTCGAACAAGCCAAGTTGCGCATACAGGCGGGCCGCCATGCTCAAGACGACTGGCTGTACCGCGTCAGCGGCCAGCAGATATTTCAGCTTCAGCAAACCCTGCTCCACCCTGCCCTGGTCGATATCCAGGCGAGCCAAGGCGATCAGCTCATCGTGTTCCAAATTCTCCCACTGGTTCATTGGCCTGTTTCCTTATGATTATATTGTTACAAGTTTACCAATAACGGCATTCGACCGGCATTCCGGCAAGGCCAGACTGGGTAATCAATCGAGACTGGAATGCTATGAAGAGAAGCTTGGCACCTTGCTATCGCATAGGCGTGGAGATGAAAGGCCGCTCAGCACTGAAAAAACAATCTCGATTTCTCGTGGCCTTTCACAAGGTATCCGCACAAATCGGGATTTGTTTAGTCCATATAAAAAAGGCTGCCTGAACAAGGTCCAGGCAGCCGATTACTTAAAATTACAACAACATCAAGCGATTGAGATACCCGCTTTATTGCAGCGTAAAGGGCGGAGGCGGCTGGAACGGCGGCGGAGCCGCTGGCGGTTCAGCCGGAGTCTTCGTCGCTGCGCCGCCTTCTAATACGCTTGCCACCATGTGCGGATACGCATCCGGATGCACCAGCGGATTACAGTTAGCTTCTACCCACCAGATCTGGTCGTCGTCATCCACCATGCCATCAACCGAAAACAGCGTGTTTTGACGAATTTCCTGCGGCAGCTGCGTCCACAAGTCTTCGCCCATGCGCGCCATCTGTTCAGCGTATTGCGGCGCCAGGCCAGCCAGCACCAGGTTATCGTTGTTAAAAGTCAGGTTGGTCAGGCGAGAGGCGTACTGGTAATCCACTACGATCTTCTCTCCTAACTGAGGGATATAGGCAGGAGAAAACCCTTGGTAATGCAAGGTTGACTGCACCGCATGCCAGTTGATCTCGCGCCCGAACGGGTCGGTACGGTCGGAGACCAATTGCTTGATGTTGCGGATGCCATCGCCTTCCACGGTCGGCGCCTTGCGAACTTCGGCGGCGACGACTTTGCCATTCCAGTACCAGACCTTGCAGATACGGCCAAAGGTAAAGGATTCGAAGTAATCACCTTCGCTCAACAAGGCTTCCTGAGATCCCGGCTCAATTACCTTGTAGGGCCCCGAAATGCCGCGGCCGATGGAGGATTTGCTTTTCTTGCGCAAGACATCGCGAATCGGCGCATCGACGATTTGCCAGTAAGGCGGCGTGCGATGGCCATTTTTCACCGCCCACTTCTTGAACTCGAGCTTGTCGTAACCCAGAGGCCAGCGCTTGTTAAAGTAAGGCAGCCAACCAACGAAATTGATGACATCGTCGCCAAATTCGGGAGTGAAAACGAGACCGCGCTCGTTGCGCACGAAGAATTGCGGCTCGAAGGTAGCGCGCTGCCCTTCCCGCGCGATCGTCAGGTGGAAGTTGTCCATATCAAGTGTGCACGTAGCGTCTTGGGCTTTCACAGCCTGGCTCATGCACTTGAAATGGTTCATCAGGACGATTTTATACATGGCATCTTGTCCGTAATTGTTAGTTTCTAAAATCTACCGATAAATTGGAATTGGCAGAATATCAGGAATTTATTTTGGGCAAAACTAAAAGGCCATTAAATGCGCTCCATTTTTAAAAATTTCCTATTTCGTTGTTTTGGACACAAATGTCTCTTAAACCGTTAGTACCTCAATATAAGGAGTTAATTCACGACTGTGCAATTGTATGACCACGCGGGCGCAAGCCGCGCGCCTGACGAGCTAGAAACTTACCTACTTCAGCACTTCCAATCCTTTGCGGTCCACTAAGTTGAGCAGCTTCAAGGAGGGACCGTTCGGATGCTTTTGTCCTTGCTCCCATTTCTGCACCGTCGATGGACTGGTATTGAGATACGCGGCAAACACTGCCTGGCTGGCCTTGAAGCGCAGCCGCAGCCGCTTGATTTGCGCAGCGCTGTATTCCTGCACCGGCGGCAGACACAGCGCGTCGAATTCGCGCATGGTCTTTGCATCCATCACGCCAGCCTCATGCAAGCCTTTGGCTGTGCCGTGCAGCACGTCTAGCAATTTGTCATGTTTTTTCATGTTTCACCTCAATCAATTCCCGCACCTTGACCGCTTTCTCCAGTGCTTTCTGGTCGTATCCCAGCAATTGCGCCGCCAACAGCTTTAACGCTCTCAATTCCTTGTCGTCGATGTTGTCGCGCTGGTTCTTGGCAAAGCCGTACAGGAAGAACGCCTTGCTCCATCTCGGCCACCGCATTACGCAACGACTGCTCCGACAAGCCGTCCTTAGCTGCCTAGCCGGCAGACCATTTCGTCTGGAAGATTTGCATTCTTATAAAACTCCCTGTGTTTGGATGGATTATAGCACTAGGTGCTATAGATGCATATTTGACGGATGCGATGCATCTTCTTCGTCGGTCTCGCATCCAGGGCGTAGTAGAACTCGCTGACGACGTTTTCGTGGCCGAGCTGAGGCTTAGCTTGTCCAATGCGGCTTGGGCGCTCTTGACGCGCCGCAATGCCCCCCGGATGCGTGCTCACATGGCAGACGCGACCGGCTGCCATGTGACGATGATTCGCCGCTACGAGTCGAACGAGACACAGCCCACCCTGGAGGTGATCCGCAATCTCGCCCGCGCTTTATCGGTGAGCGCAGATGTGCTTGTCTTCGAGGAGGATGAGCGCGGCCCCGCCGACGAACTGCGCTTGCAATTCGAGGCGGTCAGCCAACTGCCGCCGGAGGAACAGTTAGTGGTCAAGGAAGTGCTGGACAGCTTGATTATCAAGTACCAGACGCGCCGTTGGGATTCGACGCGCACCGCACCTGCCACAGCAGAGAAACCAGCACGCGCGGCGCGACGCAACAGGCACACAAGCAAGTAGCGGCCAGCTGCTAAAAAGAGAAACCGCTCCCCCCCCCGGCAGCTAATGGGGTTGGGAGCGGTTTTTTATTGCAAAGAGAAGAAACAGCTAGTCCTGCTCAATCCATATGATTTTCACATAAATAAAAATCACAACACCAGCAATTCCCCTTTGGGCCACACTCCAGCCCAACCACAAGGGAAATGTCCATCTTCATAAACGACCCAAAGATCTCTGTAAAAAGACGGCGGCGAACATACCGCGTAATGTGCAGTCATTAGCGCATGCAATACGTCCCACTTAATACAGTCAATTACCCCATCTCCAAAGTTCACCTCTTGCTGACGTGCTTTGAGTTTAGGAACAACAATCTCATCAATATAAGGCCTTAGTTCGCGTACTACTTTATTCCACACGCCTTGATATTTAGTCGGGAAACGCATGGACAAATACTCCGTCAATTCGCTACGCGCTTCTTCCGTAACAGCCTCCCAGCTTGGCTCAGTGCAAAGACGGTTCGCCTCCTCCCACGACGATACCGCAACGTAAGGAAGAGGATAATTGCGTCCTATCGACTGGCCACACTTCGACAACCAATCAATCGTTTTCAATCTATCAAGTTCTGTTTTGTCGACCATATCTCGCCTTATCAGCCGCCACCCGGCTTAACTTGATTAATTCTGTTTGGAATACGCGGAATTTCAAGCCCACCCAACTGACCTGCATTCACGCGTTGGCCAATCGAAGCGCGCACCGCCTCCAATGCTTGCTGACGAGCTAGTCCCGCCTCTTGCAAAGAATTCAGCAAGGCTTTACTGTACTGCAAGTTCGTTGGAACTTCACCGTAAAACTCGCCGCCTTTGCGGAATTGATTATAAAAACGTTCGAGTGAACGGTGCGCATTGTAGTGCGGAGAGCCAATTTCGGTGAAAGCATTACCTTCTAACCGAATGGCAAGACCGTCATTAGTCTTAATGACGGATTTGAACACGGCGTCTTGATTCAAATGGTGCGCCTGTCCAATTCCTGGCGTCTTCACCATTTCACCATAAGGCGCAATCTCTATGCTAGGGCCTACTCCTTTTGCCCCAATAGTCTCGACATAAGTGGCTCTGCTAGCAGCATACTGTTCTGCCGTCATCCCGACGCCATAACGCGTCGATCCAACCCCGAAGCCGAACACCGTCATGCCGGCTTCGCCAAACGACTGCATGCCATGCAAGACCGATCTGCCGTAATTGCCAGCATTCCAATCCGCTACCGCATAGTCCATGCTGCGTTTGCCGGTTATGCCGGCAAAGAAGTTTCCAAACGAGGTGACGGCATCGCCTGTATATCGACCAATGGCTTCAGCAGGCCTTTCAGGACCATCCATCACGCTACGCTCGTTGCCGAACCTGTACCCTTGCACGAAGTCGCTAACCCATCCGTCGCCCGAGTAAATGCCTTGTGCTTTAGCATTCGCAATAGTCGGCCCCGCACTGGTGTTGGGTGCGTACGTCCAAGGTCTATCACTTTCACCAGCGGCCTGGTTCGCTAGGGCATCGAGAATCCTCACCTTGCTTGCCGCCGCTTCCGGCGTCAACGGCCCAAAGCCGGCAGCCATGGCGATTTTCTGATCCTCAGTCAAACTTTCGCGTGCGCTCGCCCGCGCCGCCATCGCATCGATATCGGCATCACTAATCTGCGAGGGGCTGAGCTTGGCGTCAACGCCATTTATTGAGCCTGACGACAACTGCAACCGGTCGCGTGTATTGATCGCTTCGCCGCCATAAGTGTCGACGTACTGATCGGCCGTTGTTCTTGCTGCGCTATTCCAATAATCCTCTTCGGAATAGCCTGGACTGGTGATGGAGCGATCCAAAGCAGCCTGCTTGTTGGCATCCCAGGTGGACGCCTTCTCGCCCTGCTGCCCATTCCCTCCCCAATTTGCACTCGTCAGGCTATTACCCAGCGCATTGCCAAATGCAGTTGGCCCGACATGGAGTCGTAGCCCAATCCCCCGCGCGCCCAGGAACGGCGCGGGTTTCGACGGAGTGGCATGGGCAAGCATGCCGGCATTCTAACTTTTTGGCCCCGATGTGCGGTTTTCGGCGGTGTACCTATGGCTGTCGCTCCGTCCAGGCCGCGTAGCGCCCGCAGGGCTTGGCCTTGACGGCGTGGGAACCGGCACGCTGGCTAATGCGGTGCAAGGCGGGTTCATCCCTTGCACTGCATGGCAGACGCGAAGCAGGAATCAGTGCAACAGGGAGGAATCGTCGCCATCGGCCTCGTCGGCTTCGGCGTCCAGCGCCGCCAGAAGCGCTTCTGCAGCGTTTTCGGAGGCGGGTTGAGGGTCAAGGCCGTCCGGCAGGGTCGGCACGGCTCTGACGCGGCTGCATGCGCCCGGATGCGTGGTCGCATGCACCTGCTGCAGCTGCCGAATCGCCACCTGGGTGTAAATCTGCGTGGTGGACAGTTCCGCATGCCCGAGCATCGCCTGGATGAAACGGATGTCGGCCCCGCCTTCGAGCATCAGGGTGGCCATCGTGTGCCGGAACAGGTGGCAGCCGCCATGCTTGCCGAGCTTGGCGCGCTCGACGTACTGGGCAATCGTGGTCGACAGCCAGGTCGCCGACAGCGACTCGCCGTACAGGCCCAGGAACAGGATGTTGTCCTGCGCGTTCCACGCCAGCTGCGGGCGCGCCTGGTCCAGGTAGTGGCGCACCCAGGACAGCGCCCGGCTGCCAATCGGTATCAGCCGGTCCTTGTTGCCTTTGCCTTGCCGAATCAACACCACCGCGCGCTCGAAGTCGATGTCGGTCTGGGCCAGGCGCGCCAGTTCCATGCGGCGCATGCCGGTCGAGTACAGCACCTCCATCATCGCGCGGTCGCGCAAGCCTATCGGGCTGGCCGTGTCAGCCAGGGCCAGCACCCGCTCCACCTCGTCGGCGGTCAGCACGCTGGCAGGCAGGCGGCGCATGCGCCGCGGCAGCTCCATTTCGGAGGCGGGATTGGCTTCCAGCTCGCCGCTGCGGGTCAGCCATTTGAAGAACCCGCGCAAGGGCACCAGCTTGCTGCGCTGGCTGGCAATCGACAGCGGCGCGCCGTCCTTCTTGCGGTAGTGGTGCAACCAGCGCTGGTAGCGCTCCAGCACCGAGCGCGTCACATGCTGTGGATGGGTTACGCTCCTGGCGTCGGCCCAGTCGATGAAGTCGCGGATGTAGCGCTCGGCACCCCAGCGCCCCTGTTCGGTGTAGCCCTTGACCGCCAGATGTTCCAGGTAACGGCGCATGGCCGCATACAGCCCGCGCGCATCGTTCGGATTCCCGACCGGCTTGATGAACCGCTTGCCGCCATCCTTGCGCATGGTCGTTATACCGGTATGACCGGCGAATCGCCGTCGGCATAGGCAGGCGTGTCGGAGGATACTTCCGGCAATTGGCCTGCCGTGCCTTGACGGGACTGGGTTTGCCCGCTGCGACCGCCCGCCGACACCGGGGCGACCAGGGGCCGACCGGCATCCGACCGGTTGTTTTCCAGCCCCGACCGATGGCCGTCGTAGTCGAGGCCGGCTGCGTCAATCAGCCCGCACAGGTGTGTGACTTCTCTTGCTGGCCCGTCAGGGCGGGAATGCTGGTTTGCATGGAATGCTCCGTGTCTCGTGGGGTGAGCCGAGCCACCGCCGCAACCGCCCGACGGGCGAGTCACGGCCAGACAGCCTGGAGACCTCGAACAAGGTCTACAAGCACATAGCGAGCAGAATTTATATTCGGAGAAACGCGTCCGAGGCGGCGCGTAAAAAGGCAGGGATTTGCAGGGGAATTAAAGGGGCGTCGGGCCGTTGCGTTAGGCGGTCAACGTGCGCCCGGGAGGTGGGCTGGAGGTCAGCTCCAGCGGAGGGGACGTGGCTGGACCGCCGTCGGGCGACGGCGGTTTTATGAATGCACTATTGACTTTAAGTCAGCGACTGATGCATCGGCTCAATGCAAGTAGTGCCGCTTTCCCCAGTTCATGGGCGGATGCATTTTCTGCAATCACGACGTAGTCCGTTTTTTCGATTCCCTTGCCACTCCAAGCCTCCGATTTCTCATGAAACGTTGGACGAATATATATCTCCCCGTTCGAGTTATCTACTTGGCAGTGTTTCATTTTTTTAAATAGGTTTTGCCGTGCGGGATATTCGAATTTTTGCATCAAGGTAGATACCCATTCCTCATATCTATGCTCGACTGCGGTTGTGTCAAAGAAACTTCCTATCTCTTCAGGCTTCAGTACGCGACTAGCTGAAAGCGCTTCCTGAAGTGCTTGCCCGAGTTCTTGCGGCTCTGATTCTGGCCGAAGAATAAATAGTTTACCTTCCGGGTCACTAGCTGTTCTACGTAGCCCTGAACAAGTTTGCACGCAAATAAATTCATCATTTGCGTAAATAGCAGCCCACTTCTTTTGAATCAATTCGTTCACAAATTACCTCGTTGGTGTAACAACTACTTGCACATTCTTAGACTGTCCATATTGGATAGCGCGCTGAATCTGTTGCCACTGAGCGTCCGTTGTCACACGCGGCACAGCGACTTGGACTTGACGTGCAGCGATGTCCCCAGACGATAAGCTAACACCTTTCAGTGTGTAGCTTTCGAAATTGGCCGCCGCATCAATGTTTGCCTTTAAGGATGTAAAAGTCTGCTCGGGCTTAGCGAGTTTCGCAGCAGTTGTAGTATTCAAAGTTTTTGCACTAATGGCTGTGCCTGAAATATCATCGAAGAAATCGAAAGTCTTAAAGTTGGTTGGCAATCTTGACCCAGCTGGCAACTGAGTGGACAAGTAATTTTCCCAAGGCATACCTTGCGTTTGGATACCACCGCCCCATCGGATTCCAGCATCAATTTCTGAGCTTCCACCAAATTTTATCAGTGGAGCACTAACTGTGAGTGCTGCTGCCGGTACCGATAACGAATTTGCACCAGCATCGAATGCACCCTGACTTCGAACTGAAGGCGGTAGGCTTTCATCCCCTGCAACGGTAAGCCCGCCGAAGAACGTACCCAAACTTTGTCCAAGCGGTCTCAGACCAAGCGAGAATGTATCTTTGAGTGATTCGGTGAAGGACTGCGTCGTTCCAATTACACGGGTGGTCGTACCTGTCGACAGGTCTACATTCCATTGAGCTGTTGGCCCCTGTCCGAAAGCTGCATTCGGGTTCGCAGCCCTCCAATTCGCTGATTCTTCTGCCGTTACCTTAGTTGGCCCACTTCCACCCAATAAGGCTGTTGCGACTGTCGATGTCAAGCCACTCAAGCCTTGCACAAAGAGATTACTAACCAATGGCACATTGGTCGGCATAGGCCCTGTTGCGTTATCCCAGGTTCCGTCCGGGTCCCAATCCCTGACTACCCTGCCGCTATCCGGAGTCGTCGCCTCAATGCGAGCAAGTCGGACCTGCTCACCTTCGCTAACTAACGCATAGTCTGGCTTTTGGAAAGTGAAATCGCGTTCTGACGAAAAGCCGGGTCCCCATGCGGCAGCCTGCGCAGCCGTGACCTTGAGGCCGCTACCCGACATCGGTGCAGTTTTAGCCAGTGCTTCGAACATCGCCGCATCACGCGCATCTTCACGCCGCTGCAGCTCCAGCTCACTCTGGCTCGGGCCACCGATGTTTTCGGCCAGGCTGTTCCCCAGTGCATTGCCAAAGGCATTGGCACCAACTTGGTTGTGTGCCTCAGCAGTTGCAATGTCAAATTCACTGCTAAAGGGATCAATCTGATTTGAGCCTAGACCATTAACAATGGAGTTTCCGAGCGTAGAGGCAAAGACACCAGCTGCCGTTCCTGTGAAGTTAACCTTACTGCCTCGAACCACCGCACCAGCCACCCCTCCTGCGAGTCCGGAAATCAGCTTTCCTCCAAAGCCATTAAACGCACTTCCAATCTCAGAACCTTTCAGCGCTTGTCCGATGGCAGATCCCACACTTGCCCCTATTGCCGATGCAGCGACACCCTTCCAGTCAAATTTCTTTTGCAACCCCGTAGCAACTGCAACACCTTGCGTAATAGTGCTCCCTATTCCAGAACTTATTCCCGCGTTTATTGCTGCATTTACCGAGGGGCTGAATTGAGTAACAACATTTACTGACCCGACTGCTGCGCCAACAACTGATGTTACTGCCGACATAGCAACTTGCGACCACGAGAACTTTTGGACATTGCCCATTGCCATGCCAACCAGCTGGCTAGCTGCACTACCTACAGCACCTGCAACAGCTAACCCCGTGAATCCAATTCCGCCAGCACCAAGGCCTGCGCCAATAGCACCAAGTCCTGCTGAGAACAAGCCGCCACTTGCTCCAGCTGCCACAGCAAAAGCGCCAGCTGTCAAGACGGTCGCGACAATCATCACCACAATCATGATGATCTGGCCGATGATGCCGCACCCCTTCTTCGGTTTCGGCGGCGGCGGTGGATCCGGCAGGGTCGGGCTGGTATCGCCAATCGCCTCGCCCGCGTCGTAGACCTTGAAGGTCGACGCATTGTTGTGGATGTTGGTGACCTTGTTCGGAATCACAAGGCGCAATCCTTCCGGCAGGCGCTCGGTACCGGCCAGGCCATTGGCGTCCGCAATGAGGTACCACATACTGGAGTCGCCCCACATCTTGGCGGCGATGGTGCGCAAATCGTCACCACGCTGCACGGTATATTCCGTGGGCGACATGCCGGGGTACAGGTCATTGATCGGCTGGTAGTTCTCGTCGAAGTTAGCGTACGCTACCGGCGAGAACTTCTTGTTAGCCTGGTCGTTGGACGCATTCGCCCCTCGTGACAATGCTTCGGCATAGTCCACCTGGCTGGCCGGCGTGCCGGCGTTGCCGATATCGCCGATGCGCTTGCCATTGACGTAGTAATAGCTGCGCCGGATGGCGATATCGCCGTTGACAACTTCATTCTTGGCTGCATCCCAGTCGCTGGGCGAGCCGCTACGTGCCGTCACTTCCTGGCGGTAGATCACCTGGCCATCGACGTCGGTGATGTACTGCATGGTGCGGCGGCCTGCCACGTCGGTGGCGCGGTACAGGTGGCCGTTAAGGTCATACGACAGGTATGAATAGCCTGGCGCCCAGTTGGGAGCCGAGTCGTTGGCAGCCTGTACCTTGATCTGAGTCTGCTTGGCGTCATCCCACCATTGATACGTGTAAGTACGCAATTGGGTGGTCTGCACGTTGGTGGTGGCTACCTGGTAGAGCGTGCCGTCGGCGTTGTACGAATACGTGTTAGTCATGTACAAGCCGTTGTAGACCTGGTTACGATCCACTTCGGTCAGCTGGCGGTTGTCGCTATCGAAGGTACGGACCGAATTGGCGCTAAACGTGCCGTCGGTCTTGTACTCGTAGTATTCGACCACGCGGCCGGCCATGTCATTGTTGCGGCGCGCGCCGAGGCGCTCGGCACCCCAGACGCCGTTGACCTGCGTCTTGATATAAGTGTCTTGCAACTGGCCATCGGCCGTGTAGGTATAACGCTCGGCCGTGCGGACACCATTGCTGTCGATATATTCCGCCATCACACGCTCGCCGGCAGCGTTGTAGGAAATCGCCTTGCCGGTCGTGCCCAGGACGATGGTGCCATTGGATAGCTGCCCCATCGTCGTGGTGAAGCGGTTCATCGAGTCGTAGGTGTACCAGAAATCCTGGTAGGTACCGTTGCCGTCGACAGCATTGTTGTAATAGCTGTTGACGTTACGGCGGTTGCCCACGGCGTCGTACTTGTACGTGATCTTGTACTTCGGATCGCTGACGGTCTTGATACGGTTGAGCTCGTCGTAGGTGATGACGGACATGGCATAGATGCCGGTCGGGTCGTCAGTACGACGGTAGGATTCGGAAATCCGGTTGCCGTTAGCGTCGTACGTGTAATCCGAGCGCAACTTGTAGACATGATCCGTCTGGCTCTTGATGTAGCCGTTGGCGTAGTACTCGTAAGTGATGTTCTGGCCAGGTGTGCCGTCGGCCTGCAACGAAGTCTGCGATGTCAGCCAGCCTGCGTTATTGTAGGCATAGGTAAACTGGTGGCCGCCAAAATCCTGGCGCCAGGTCATCCGGTCGAATACATCCTTGTTTTCGTACGACACCAGGCCGCCGATCATGGTCGTGGTTTTTTGCCAGCCGCCGACCTGCTTGCCACCGGCGCCTAGAATGGTGTTCAGGTAGGTATAGGCGTAAGTCGTGCTGCGGCCTTCGTTGCTGGTGAACTTAATCACGCGGCCTTCGCTATCGTAATAAGTACGCTCGCGGCCCAGGACACTGCGGTGAGCAATGCGGTTGCCGGCGCTATCGTACTCGTACTCGTCCCACCCGGCCTGGCCGGCCAGGTATTCCGAGCCGCTGCGCACGGCGCGATCGACGCGGATCAACTGACCGCTCTTGTCGTAGGTGTTGCGGGTAATGCGACCGATCTCGTCCTGCTTGGTGCGCAGGTTGCCGAAGATATCGTAGCGGTTGACGATAGTGCCGCCATCCGGATGGTATTCGGTGGCAACAGCTGCATTGGCCAAGCCATTGTTCCAGACCTGGCTGGTGGTAAAGCCGTTCGCGTCTTTGGTAGCGACGGCCTGGCCTGCGAGATCGTAGTAATAAGCGGTTTCCGGTGTGCCCCGAGTCGTCACGCCGTTGGCGCCGGTGATATCGGTCGTCGGGTCTTGCTTCAAGACCATCTTGCCGAGCGTGTTGTAGCTGTAGTTCGTGACGTTGCCCAAGCCATCGATCTCGCGGACGACTTCGCCAAAGGCGTTGTATTCCTGCTTGCGCTGGATGGTGGCGCTTTCATCGACCGTACCGACGATGACCCAGCCGGTATCCGCTACGCTGCTGCTGATGTTGCCCAGCGTGATAATGCCATCGACGGTGATGTTTTCACCGATCTGGTTGGTTACCGCATTGCCGGCGCTGTCATAGAGTGTGTAGATGTATTCGTACTGTGCCGAACCGTTTGCTGGAGTAATCGCGCTGGCATCCCACTGGAATGGCGTGATGCTGTCGCCCGTTCCCGCATTGGCGCGGTATATCGTCTGGGTGGCGTAAGGGCCGGTGCTGCCCTTGACACGATATTGCAAAGTCAGGCGAACAGCATTGGCTTGCGCCGGGAAGAACGATACCTGAGTAGGCTTGCGCTTGCTGTAATGCGTGAAGTTGCTTGCAGCGCTGTTGTTCGGCGTAACCTGGAAAGTCCCGTTGGCGGAATTAACCAGCTGATTACCGGCATCCAAAGTATCGTACTCATACTCATAGGTGTACACGTTGCCAGGCAACGCGACCGGGAGCAGATTGGCGTTGCTGGCATCCCATCTGAAGATGCCGCCACTTGGATTGGTCAGCGTGACCGTGGTAAAGGCGGAGCCGGAACCAGCCAGGCGGTAACGCAGGATCATCTTCGTGCCGCCGGCAGGCTGGCCGCCAAACTCGATGCGCGGCTCTACATACGGATTCAGCGCGGTAGCCGTCGGCGTGCTAGTCAGGTTGACGCGTGTGAAGATGCGGCTGGTGACGTTGCCTGAGCCATCCTTACGGAGGATGCGGAAGTCATACGAACCGGACAGGCCGGATGAACCCCATCCCCAGCGGAACCAGCGTGCCCGGGTTGGGCTCATCGTGAATTCGGACCAGGCGCCATTGGAGCCGGCCGGGCGATACTGGACGGTTAAGTATTGCGCATCCTGATCATAGAAATTGATGATGTTATTGGATTCAAAGAAGACTTCGCCCACTGCGCTGCGTGACGCCGAAGTAAGGAAGTTGTTACTACCCCAGCTGATGTTGTTAAAGCTGCCGACAATTTCGCCATTGCTCACTATCATCAGCTTTGCCTCTGTTCCAGGCGACAACCAGCTGGTAGGCGCATAAAACAGGCCGGGAATCGACTGACCTGTACCAGAGCCCAGATTTTGAGTCGCTTGATACAACAAAGGGCCCACGACATAGGGCTGCGATGGAGAGCTGCGGTAGAACAGCCATACTTCGGTGTTAGGCTTGTTCAGCAGGTCGCCGCCACTGAAGAACGTTAGGTTCGTCGTGTCTGCCCAGACAGCGGTATCAAATGAGGTCGTTGTATAGTTCTGGATGTTTTTGTAAAGATAGCCGCTTTCTGGATCTCCGTATTGCTGCTGTGTCGTCCAAGCCATTTGCCCGCCATTCGAGGCGGTTGCCACGCGGACTTCTTTGCCCGATGTCCCGTGCAGATAATAGACGTTCACCGTATAGCTGAAATTTACATTGCCGGCGGTAGTCGACCCATTAATTGGCACCCAGACGCTCGAGGTTCCGGGACTGTTAATTGGCACGCTAACTGTACCTGAAGTATTGTAATCACCTGAAAAATAATAAGTGACTTCAACTCGTGCCTGGCGCCAATCACCAAACGCACTGGCAAACGTTGAGGTCGGCACATATACCGTCATGCCGTTCATAACGATCCCGCCATACGTTATCACTGGCGCGCCCACCTGAGGATCGAATACCCACTGCGAACTGGGTGACCAAGTGACGGCTGTCGATACCACAGAAGATGCTGGCGTGCTCTGGTTTGCGGAGTAGGCAGCTGACGGCACGACAGATGCAAACACGCCGAGATCCGCTGTAACAAACGAAGTGTTGAAGACACCCGTTGAAGGAGAGTTCTGCGTAACGGAATAGGAATATCCGCCCTCGCCATCGGACACATACGTTGCCGTCGTTGACTCAATCACACCGCTATAGGCGTTCGACGCCACCAACTGCTCGCCGACTCCACCTACGCTATAGCCGTAGTACACCAATACGCGATAAGTGAAATTAACGTTGCCAAGAGCGGCGCTGTCGTTGATGCTTAAGGATGTAGCCGTCGCATTACGGTCATATATAACAACTTCCCTCACGCCGGATTTGTTGGTGTCGCCACTGAAGCTATATTCCACGCGTACCCGCACGTAGCTCCATGCTCCCATCTGGGCGCCGATACTGGCTGCAGAAAACCCCACGTCGATTGAATTGACAGCTACACCGCCATCTACTTGTATGTAGCCGCCTTCCGGGTCCGCCTGTAGATTCTTGACTGCATTCCAATTAACCGTTGCAGTGACTGGCTGGTAGCGCTGCGCCTGAGTCAGATTAGCCGCAGCCGCACTGCCCGTGGATGCAGTCGACAACAAATTGCCGACATTAGTGATCGTGCCGCTGCCGCCGGCATACCAGCTGACGGACTGGGCAGAGAATTGCTGTACATCCGCGACGGTACGCGTGCCATCCATGCGTGGCTGGATGACGCTGGTGACTTGATTGCGCTGGTTATACAGGGTAATCGTAGCGAACGTAGTCGTGCCGGCTTCCTTGGTTTTAGCCAGAATGGCGTCCAACTCAAGCATGGTCAAATCTGCACCGGCCGATTCAATCGACAACGTGGCATTGCCATTGGCATCGTACAGATACACCTTGGTCAAGCCGCCGCCGGAATTGGTCTTCCATACTTTGCCCAGCGCGTTGTATTCACTGACCTCTTGCCAAGCGCCGCTGGCATTACCGCCATTGGTGCGCTTGCCGGTGATCTCGCCATAGGCGTTATAGCGCGTCTCCACCTTGTCGCCGTACTGCCAGGCTTCGTTCGGCTTTTGCCAGGCGGTCTGCCGGCTGACTTCCCGGTTCATGGCGTCATACATGTGCACCGAACCATCCGTGATCGAGGCGCCATCCGCGTCCTGGCGTGCAAACCATTTGAAGGTCAGGTTGCCATTGGCGTCGTAAGCGAAGGTCGTCACCACGCCGACGGCATCCGTCTGCGACATCAGTCGACCGCCTTCAGCATAAGTAAAGGCAATGATCTGATCATCCGCTTCAGTGGCATCGTTCTTGCCGCGCTGGATTTGCCGGGTTACGTTATTCAGACCGTCGTATTCCAGGTCGGTAGTAGCGCGCACTGTCGCGCCTTCAAAGTCCACAAAGCTCGGCAACTGTTCACGCGTCAAGCGACCGATTGCGTCATACGCCCAGTCCTTCCGGCTGCCATTGGCATCGATTTCAACGGTCTTTTTATCCAGGCCATTGTATTGGTACGTCTTGGTCGCCGAAGCGGTGCCTGTCGTAACAGCACCCGAGCTTGAATTGACCGAAGCATAGGCTACGTTCAGCACGCTTTCGCTGGCCAAGCGATTGAGCTTGTCATAGCTATATTGCGTAATCCGGTCGGCGCTGTCGGTGGGCCAGCTGGCAATCAATGCCTGGGCGTTGCTGAGCTCATTGATCGTGCCATTATAGCGCAAGGCAAACTTGCGTTCGGTGACCACGTTGCTGTTGATGCTGCGCTCGAGGGCAATACCGTAGCCGGCGGCATCCACCGTCAGGATCTGTTGGCCGGCATTGTCGTAGAAGAAGTACGTGATGCCGCCATTGCCGTCGGTGAGCTTGATCAGGTTGCCGGCCGCATCGTATTGCTTGGTGACGGTGACATTGTCCAACCCATACGCCGCGCCAATCTCATACTGGTTCGTGGTGGTGTTCTGCCGCCCCAGCACCAAACCACCGATACGAGACTGGATCTCGCGGTTGTTGGCGTCATAGACATACTGGGTTTCGCGTACATTGGCCGCGTTGACCGGGAATGGCAGCACGGCGCCAGCAGGCAACGTGACAGGATCGCCATACACCTTTTGTGACACGGCATTGTTGGCCTTGTCATAAGCCCACACCGATAGCGTGCCGGCAGCGCTGACTTCACCCACCTTGCGGTTCAGGGCATCATAGTAATACGCCGTGCGGTTGCCATTGGCATCCGTCTTGGACGTCAGGTTACCGCGCGCATCATAGGTTTGCGTCTCGGTCGGCACCACATTCTGGGTCCAGCCGATGTTGACCTGATAGGTCCACACCGCCGCCCCTTCCTGGCGGATCTGGCGGTTGAGCTTATCAAAGGTGTATTGCGTGATGCGTTCTTCCTTGGCGCCTTCGGCTTCGATGGACCTGATCCGGTTGCCGCGCGCATCGTATTCATAGCGGTTAGCCACAGCAATGACGGCACCACCTGCTGTCTTGGTAGTCACTGGCAGTGTCTCTTTGATCAGCAAGCCGCGGCGGTCATAGGTATAGCTGAAATTGCCGCCGACTTTATTACGGAACGCGATACGGTTGCCAAAGGCATCGTAACCATACGTCTCGTAGTTACCCACGGCGTCCGTGCTCCTGGTTTGTTGCCCCAGGCGGTCATACTCAAAGCTGGTGCTCTGGTCGCGCGCGATATCGATCAGCACATATGCGCCGCTAGCTGGCACGGTGGAGACCACGGATGGACGACTGGCTTCCGAATACGTTCCCTGCAGCCGGTTCGCGTATTGCGTCACGCCCGTCTTTTCGCCGAAGGCGTTATAGATCGATTCGGTCAGGAAGCCTTCCGGATCGACGTAAGCGACGGTGCGATCGAGCTTGTCGAAATAGAAGTAACCCGTGCTGCCGCGCGGATCAACCACCTTGACCACATTGCCGAAGGTGTCATAGGTGGTGCGGGTGATGCCGCCCAGGGCATCGGTGACTTGCACCTTGCGGCCCAGCTTGTCATAAGCGTGCTGCGTAGTGTAGCGCGCCAACAGCACCTGCTTATCCGCAGCGGTGAGGCTAGCAGCCAGCTTGCCATTGCCCGTAGCCAGATCCAGATAGCCTAGTTTCAACCGCTCGGCGAGTGCCCACGCGCTATCGGTTTCAGTCAATTCAATGCCGCGCGGATCGATTTCAGCGACCACTTGCCCCAGGGAGTTATAAACATAGCGGGTCGTGCTTTGTTCGAAGGTGCCGTAGGCGTGGATTTCATCGGTGACGCGGCCTAGCTGATCATAGACGCGGCGGGTAACCACGGCGCTAGCGGTGTTGTAGGCTTCGATGACTTCGATGGCATTGCCCAGCGCATCGTAGATAGTGTGCGTGATGAAGCCTTCGCCATCCTTGACGTCGGTGACGCGGCCCGCCCTGTCATAGGTGGTCTCGGTTACAACCGTCGTCGCGTCAGGCGCGGCTGGCAGCTTGGCGGCCAGGCTTTCCAGAGTATCTGTATCGGTGACCGTTACTTTCTGGGCATATTGGTACGCCCGAATGATATGGCCTTGCGCATCGTAGTCGGCTTTCTTGACGTAGCCTTCGGCATCCACGCTATAAATCTTGCGGCCTACGGCGTCAAAGAGGCTGCGGGAGATTTGATCTGCAGCGTCATTTTTGAGCGTCGCTACGACATCCTGCATCGTCGCCACACTCAGGTTGCCTGCAATGTTGCTGGCTGCGGCATATTTCACCGTCTTGACGACATTGCCTGCGGCGTCATACACCCGCTCGGTGACGTAGCCGTGAGCATCGATGAGGTAAACGGCATTGCCGGCGGCATCATAGGCAAAGCGCGTGGTGCGATCGACCACGGCATTCTTGACCAAAGCGGCATCGATAGCGGCGGCGGTCGGCTGATCAGGCAGATTGACTGGATTGGCATACGCAGTCGTGGCAATGACATTGCCATCGGCATCGTAGACATGCTGCGTGACGGCACCAGCCGCATCGATGCCATAGATCATCCGGCCGGCGGCGTCGTAGACCATGCGTTCGGTGCGGTCTGCGCCAGACGCCACCAGCGCGGCAGCAACGGAGGCTTGGGTCAATTGCCCCGCCACGTTGATCGGCGTAGCGTATTCGGTGGTGGCAATGACATTGCCGCTATTGTCGTAGCTGTACTGCTTGACAGCGCCCAGGCCATCAACACTATAGATGAGCCGGTTCCCGGCGTCATAGACCAGGCGGGAGGTCTGGTCGGCAGCGACATTGGCTACGATGGCGGCGCTTACCGCCGTCAGCGTCAGCGGCGTGCTGGTGGCAATCGGTGTGGCGTAAGCTATCTTTTGAATGACATTGCCATTGGCATCATAGACATTGCGCTTGACGTTACCCAGGCCATCGATGATGAAGACAACGCGTCCATCCTTGTCGTAGACATAGGACTCGGTTTCATTCATCACCGGTACATTCAGGTTCGCCTCGAATGTCAGGTCAACCGAATTGCTGCCGGAAGCGGCTGCTGTGAACTGCCCAGTGGCTTCGCGGATCACGCTACCGTTGCCATCAACATAGCGCACGAAGTACTGGTAAGTACCGTTAGCCAAATCGACGAAGGCAACTTGGTAGTTGCCGTTATTGAACGCCAGAGGTGCTGCCACATAATTGCTGCTGCCGACCGGCGCATAGGTGAACTGTGCGACGGTATTGGCAGGCTGCCCTGCCGCGCTCCAGTTCAGCGTGGTAGTGCGCTTGGTGCCATTGGGTTGCTGACCAACCTCATAGGTGAAGATCGGCTTATTGACTGTCGTCGCATTCTTGTAATACACCGTGATGGCAACGGTGTAACGGCCATCGGCGAGGATCCCGTCGGACTTGAGATTGACGCGGCCATTGTAATTGGTTTCGAATTCCGGATAGGTCCAGGCCGTGCTGACGATATTGCCGTTGGCATCCGTGACCACCGCGCTGACTTTATCAATGCTGGACACATCCGCCGTTGCGATATAGCCCGTGATGGCCGAGCCGGTGACAGCCACGGAGGACACGCTGGTATAGCTGAAGTTCGTGCTCGCTTGCGTGCTGGCCGGCGTATTGCTGGAAACGAAGGTGCCGGCTGCGGACTTGACGACACGACCGTACGTATCGGTATAGTTAATCTGGTACTCGTAATCGCCGGTTGCCAGCCTGTCCATCGCCACTTGCAGGTTGGCGCCATTGGCGCTCACCGTAGCCGTGGTGTAGGCGCCAGTGCTGCCGGCCGGGCGATATTTGAAGCTGACTGTTGTGCCGGCTGGCTGGGAAGATGCCGCCCAGCTGAAGGTGTCGCGCATGTAACCTTGGTCGCCCAGCTCATAGGTGAAGGCCGGCTTGGGTTCGACAGTGCCGTTCTTGCGACGAACGGTGATCTCGACGGTATAGCTGCCGTTGGCCAGGGCCGCGCCGACCTTGAGGTTGACGTGGCCGTTGTAATTCGCTTCGAACTCCGGGTAGGTGCGGGCGGTGGACACCACTGCACCGGTGATGCGATCCTTGACCACGGCATCGACATACTCGATGCTGGGCACGTCGGCAGCAGCGATATAGCCGCTGATCGAGGAGCCGGCTGTCGCGGTGGACGTGACTTGGATAGAGGTAAACGAGGCGGTGGGACCGGTGGTAGCGCCTGTTGCCACCGTCATGTTGCCGGTAGCGGATTTGACGATCCGACCGTAGCTGTCGGTGTAACGAATCTGGTACTCGTAGTTGCCGGCAGCAAGGCCGGCGAGGCTCACGTACTGATTAGCGCCGGACACACCAATGGTGGCCGAGCTGAACCCGCTGCCGCTACCAGCAGCGCGATACAGGAACGAAGCCGTCGTGCCTGCAGGCTGAGCAGACGTGGCCCAGGACACCGTCGTCGGATTGGTATAGGTACCAATCTTGACGTTATACAGCGTGTTGGAGTACGCCCAGGTGCCGTCATAGTCGTAATACGCACCGTTGCCTTGGTAATTCGCGTAGTCGTCGCGCGCCTCCAATACAATCGTGTACGTGCCCCATGGCAGCGCCCCGGTACTGAGATTGACTTGACCATTCCAGTTCTGCACGCCAACCCACCGGTTTTGGTAACCGGTCACAACATAGTCTTGGCGAATCACAACGTAGTCTTGGCGAATCACGCCATAGTTATACGTTACGTAATATCCGCCCTCGCCATCGCTAAGATAAACTGGTGTATATCCATAAACCGGCACATATCCGTAAACCGGCACGTACCCGTAAATCGGCTCCTGCACCCAGTACCCTACATCGGTATATGTCGTCCCGTAGTAGGCGCCGTCCTTGTAGATAGTGGCACGCACGGTACTCGGAGTGGCATCCGCCCAGGACACATAGCCGGCCACAATCGACGTGCCGGAAGTGGTGCCCAGCCAGTCTCCACTGCGGTACACAGAGTAATTGGCAACGGCAGCGCTTTGAATCTGCGAGGTATTGGCCACCGTCATGCCAACGTTCTGGGTGACTGTGGTCGCAACGTCGTTACTCGCGCCATTGACGTAGGTGTACGGCTGGCTCGGTGCCACCGGCACCGCGGTCACGTCATTGCTGGTAGCCACCTGCTGTGTTGCGGGCGTGGCCGTATCTTGCGTGGCGCCTGTCGTATAGGTATAGGGCTGGGTCGGGTCGCGCCACAGCTGGTCCGTCTGATTCGTAGCGGTCGAGGTGACAGGCGCCGGATTCAGGCCATACGCCACGTCTGCCAGGGTCGACGTCGCGCTGACGATGACCGTCCTGCCATGCGTGATGGTTTGCGTGACATTGCCGGCATCGTCGTATTTGGTTTCCTTGACCTGCCCTAATGCATCAACGGTATAGACCAGGCGATCATTAGCGTCATAGTAGTAACGCGTAACGTTATTGTTGGCATCGGCTCTTGCGACGACGTTGTCATTTTTGTCGTAGCTGTAGACTGTGGTGATATTCAAGCCGTTCGGGTCGACCTGTTCCTTGGTGCGCCGCCCCAGCTTGTCATAGGTGTATTGCGTTACCTTGGCGGCACTGGTCCCCGCCCCTTCGACCACCGTCAAAGTCTTGCCGCGTGCATCGTACGTATATGTCGTGCGGTTATTCAGCCCGGCAGGATCAACTGCCACGGTCAGCACTTGCCCCTTCAAGTCATATGTGCTTTGCGTGACGACTCCATTCGGATCGGTGACCGATACCACCTGCCCTTTGGCATCATAGGCATAGCTGGTCTGCAGGTTCAATCCGCTCGGATCGACCGTGCGCTTGAGCACCCGGTTGACGGCGTCATACGTGTACGTCGTCTTGGTGCCATTGGCATCTGTCGTTTCCGTTACGCGCCCGGCATGGTCGTAGTTTTTGCTTTCGGCCGTGCCAAGCGTGTCGTTCGTCGTGCTCTTGAGGTTGCCATCCTTGTCGTAGACATAGGTGGTGGTCTTACCATTGCCATCCTTGACCTGGATGGTGTCGCCATGGCGGTTATACGTGGTGACGACTTGCACGCCTTCCGGAGACGTGACCGTTGTAGTACGACTAGTCTTGTCGTACACCGTGGTGGTGACGTTGCCATTGCCGTCGGTTACCGTGACAACCCGGTCAAAGGCATCGTAACTCGTATAACGGTTGACATTGAGCGGATCGACAGTCTGTACCGTCCGGCCCAGCCGGTCATACGCTACGCTGCTGATCTTGCCATTGCCATCGGTCGTTTGCGTGACACGGCCGAAGGCATCGTACACAGCATGGGTGAGACGGTTCAAGCCCCCCACATCGTCCGTCGTCTTAGTGATTAAGCCACGGCGGTTGTAATCATATTGGGCCGTGGTCGTCGTATTGGCATCGATTTGGGTGACTTTTGTGCGCACGTCACCAAAACCATTGTAGGTCAGACTATTGACGTTGCCCAGTTCGTCCGTGCTGCTCACCAACTGACCGCGCAAGTCGTAGCCGAAGGTGACCTTGCTGTCAACTGCATTATTTGTCAATGCCATGATGGCATTGTTCAATGTGCTGTTGACGACACCTGGTATCAGTGAAGACAACGTGGCTGCAGCCAGTCGCGTGCCGTACTGAATTGTCTGGGTGAGCTGGTTCAGGCTGTTGTAGACATTTTGCTTAACTTCACCCTGCGCATTAATGGTGTAAAGCAGTTGGCTATCGACATTGTAGTAATACAGGGTCTTGTTGCCATTCTGGTCTGTGGTACTGATCTTGCGCCCGAGCGAATCATAGACGTGCTGGATGCCATACTGCGTCCAGATAGCATCGATTTGCGCCTGAGCTGGAGTAGCCAACGCTGCCAGCGCTGCACTACCTTCAGCAGTCAGCTCGGCGATCACCCGCCCCAGTTTGTCGTACCTGACTTGCTCGGTACGAACCTCTGCCGCCCCCCAGGCCTTGTCCGTCTTGATCAGATTGCCGACCGCATCATAGGTAAATTGCGTGACTGTGCCTTCGGCATTGGTTTGCGTTTTGACTTGATTGGCGTCGGTATATGTCCAGCTAGTCGTACGATCTTCACCCTGGGTGGTCGGCCTTAACTGGGTCAGCGTGGTGGCGCCGGTGATCGCAGCCGGCGCAATCAGCGCCTTGTTGGCATAGCGCGTTTGCCGGGTCTTATTGCCGTTAAGGTCGTAGCCATATTCGGTGAGGTAGCCTTCACCATCAATGGAAGCGATGAGACGGTCCTGGCCATCGTACAGGTTCCAAGAATGAATGTCGGCAGCATGGGCAGCCGGACGGAGTTGCGCAAGGGTTCCGGTGCTCCAGTACGTACTGTTAGTGACGTTAGCGTAGCTCACGGTATGGATCAAGCGCCCAGCAGCATCATATTGGCTCTCAGAGAGATAACCATCGGCGTCCAGTATGGCAACCAGGTTGCCGTCGCCATCATATAAATTCCGGCTACGGCGATCTTCTGCGCCATTCGCGACTGGGGTGACGGCAGCATCCATGGCCTTGGTAGACGCAGATATGCCGGTGACCGATACCGCTGTGGCATAGCGAATGACATCGGTCACGCGCGATGCGCCGTCATAACGGGTTTCCGTGACATAGCCTAGTTCATCGACGCTCTTGACCAATCGATTGGCTGCGTCGTAGATGTTCCAGCTACTACGGTCTGCCGCGGTAGCTGCGGGGCGAATGGTCGACAAGACAACATCAACCGGATTGCCGCTGCCATCCATGAGGCTAGCCAAATGAGCCGCGGTGACAGCAGTGGCGTACTGGATGGTACGGATGACCTGGTTATTGTTGTTATAGACGTATTCCGTCAGGCTGCCATCGCCATCAATATCGGCAATCTTGCGCCCCGCCTCATCGTACAGTCGGTGCGTAGATACCCCAGCAGCATCGACGATTCGACGTAGGCGACCATTGGCATCGTATTTATAGAGCGTGGAGCCAAGGCCAGTTGCGCCATCGGCCCGCACCACACTGATGAGTTCACCCGCTGCATTGTAGGTGGAGGTGGTGGCCAGACCATTGGCCAGCGTAGCAACGGTCTTGTTGCTGGCATCGTCATATTGGTTCAGGGTGACCGTGCCCAACGTATCGGTCGTCGACAGCAACCGACCCAAGCCATCATAGACATAGCTAGTCACAAAGTCGGTGGCATTGGCTGTCGTCGCCACCCCCTTGGGCGCAATTGTCTTGAGCAACTGACCAGCCTGATCGTAGACGAATTGCGTGGTCGATTGCGTGCCATCGGCCACCCCTGCGCCTGCCGCATCGATCTTTGCATAGCGTATGACGCTGTCGACTTGCCCGCGGAAGTCATAGGTGTAATCCGTCCGACTGATCTTGCTCTTATCGACCGCCGCATCGGCGACCCACGCCACCAGGGCGGCTTCGCTCAGCGCGGCAGTGACAGCCAAACCGCTCACGCCATAGGCAGTGCCGCTATAGTCGATACTGGTTATCTGCTGCCCCTGCCCGTTGTAGCGATATTCCGTCACGCGTCCTTCCCCGCTGACGGTGAAGCGCAGATGCAGCGCCGCATCATAGCTATAGCGTGTTGTCACCGGAGCACCCGCCTGGCCAGCGCCAGCCCCATCCGGATCCGGCGTCAGATAGACCGTTTCAGTCAACAGCTCATTGCGACCGCCATAGGTACGCGTAATGGTATTGCCAGCTGCATCCCGCTGCAGGGTGACATTGCCATTTGCATCGTATTCATAAGCGATGACATTGCCATTCGCATCGGTTTGGCTAGTCAGATTGCCCTTGGCATCATAGCCGTAGCTAACCGACTGGCTGGCACCGACATTGGTGGCTGGCCCCGTCAGATTGGTTAAACGCCCTTGAGCATCGTAGGTATAAACCGTGGTGGTGCTAAGCGGATCAGTAATGGTTGTCTTGCGATTGACTAGGTCATACGCCAACTTTGTGGTGCGCACTGCACCAGCCACTGCCTGGTTAATCTGGGTAATACGAACACTGCCATCGGATTGGACAGTGTAGACAAATCCAATCTGCGTGCCGTCAGTTTGGGTAATGCCGGCAATGCGCTTGCTAGCACCATCATAGGTATAAGTGGTGGTGTAGACCTTGCCATCAGCAATGCTATTGTCTTCCGGCGACAGGTCTACGGTGACATTAACCAGACGGTTGCTGGCATCATAGCCGTAGCGGGTGCGGGTGACGGTCGTATTATCAGAACGAACGGTACGGACCTGGGTCAGGTTATTGTCGGCATAGTCGAGATAAGTCTTTTCACCGGACGAGTTGGTCACCAGTGTCAGTAAATTGCCGGTATAGGTGTACGTTAATCCCTTACCATCGAGGTCTTTGGAAGCCAGCAGCTTGCCTTGACCCGATACCCAATCATACGTCTCCGTCGCCTGGGTGCCGCCATCGGTCCAGGTCCACTGACCGGTGCCACTATCGTAGCGCAGAGCATCATAGGCACCAGCACCATCGGTATTAATATATGCGCCACGAGCCGCATCATAGTTATAAGTCAGCTCGGCGCCATCGGCATCCACCCGCGTAATCGAGCTTCCGGCAGCATTGAGGGTGCCAGCAAGGGTGTGCAGGCGTTTGTGAATCCCGAGACGCCAGTTGTCGCCGTTATCGTCATTCATCAGCCCTTGGCTGTTATAGGTACGCACCAGACTCAGGTCAATACCTTGACCAACCAGGATTTCATCACGACGCTGCACTACAAGGTTGCCGGTGGCGGTGTTGATATAGAGCTGGTCATTCGCGCGCCCTAAGTTGGCGCTGCCCGTGCCACCTTGCCCGCCCAGCAATCCCAGCGAACTATTGAACAAGCCAAGGCTATTTCCGCTCACGAACGCGACCATTTCTTATCCTCTAAATATCAATCAAAGTAGGCAGCACTGCCGCCAACAAATAAAAACAGAGACCAGCCACCCGGAATTGCATTTATTACAATAAAAGACTTAATAAACTTCCTATTTGCAACTAATTTTAGAAGTTATCCTGCGATCTACATTTTTGTTAAGTAACTTCGGAAAATTTTATTTAGAGCATTGCAATTTAGCGGCCCATGAAATTTCTACTAAGCAACTTTTTATGATTTGGCGTGATGCTTACAGAAGTGTTTCAAAGCCCGACCTAATACGTGCCTTCTTTGGAGATTGAACAGTACTGCGACGAAGCTGCTCGACAAACGGTGATCACCTTTAGAATAAATAAGCTTCAGATAAAGCTTTATTTATCGCCAATATTTGCAACGCGTCGAAAAACAGTATGTAGATAAGAATTACTTAAGGCCAAGCTCATGACCAATAAAGAAATTGTATTTAGGCATATTTATTGCTTATGTGCAAAGTCTTCTTTAGGTATTCACGGTGATGATTAACATTAAAAAGCTTGCTTCTCTGGTCGTGTTAGTTATGGCTGGCATGACATCGTTACATGCATCAGCAGAAGTTATTACTTTTGAAGATCGGCCAGCCAGCCAAGCAACCATTGCAAACGGCTATCATGGATTCAATTGGAATAATTTCGTATCCATGGATTCCAATTCGGGCGATGACTCCGGTTACCGTAACGGCGACGCCAGCCCGACCAAGATCGCATTCAACGCTTACGGCACGCCAGCCGCAATAAGCAGCGCCACCAGCTTTATCCTGAATAGCGCATTTTTTACAGCCGCATGGAATGACGGCCTGAACATGCATGTCGTCGGCCTCACAGCTGACGGCGATACCCTAATCAAGGATTTCATTATCAATACAGGAAGCGCACTTCAGGTTGTTTTTGACTGGGCCGATCTCCTTTCTGTAACCTTTACTTCTTTCGGTGGAGTTGATAACCCTGCGTTTCCTGGCGCAGGCACTCATTTCGTCCTGGATGACCTCACCGTCAATGAAGCCTTCACGAACGAAGTTCCAGAACCCGGTTCGTTAGCCCTGCTTGCACTTGGCTTGCTCGGATTTGGCTTGGTACGTCGCCGCCAGCGGTAACGCTCCAATCTAATGAATCCTTCAAAAGTCCTGCACATGCAGGGCTTTTTTTTATGGCTCCCAAACTAATACATCCAAGCCTGAAGGCATGAACTTTGCATCACCTGACAAGTCCGGCTCATGCCGTTATTGAACAGGAGAACGCCATGCCCATCGATGCATCCGTCTTTAAACGCAGTCTGTTGTCCGGCACCGTGTCGGGCATTGCCACTACCCTTGCCGCAGCACTGGCGGGCAAAAAGGAAGCCGGCTCCTATACCGGCCCGATCAATGCCACCAGTCATATTTTGTGGGGCGACCAGGCAGGACGGCGTGACGGCGCATCGCTGAAATTTACCGGGACCGGATTCTTGCTCAACCATGCCGCCTCCATCATGTGGGCAACGGTGTATGAAAAGTGGGTCGACCCCACCGTCAAGCGCTGGCTGGCACGCCGTCCTGCACTGGTTCCCTTTGCTCCTGCCATCAGCGCCGCGGCTGTCTCGGCTGGCGCCTACGTTACCGATTATTACCTGGTACCCAAGCGCTTCACGCCAGGCTATGAAAAGCGCCTGTCCGGCCGCTCCATGGCGATGATATTTGGCGCACTGGCAGTCGGCTTGGCGGCGAGCACCTTGCTAATGGAGCGGATGGAAAAGTAAATCCGCAAGACGGCTCCGGCACTTATCAGGTTGCCCATGGTCAGATTGGCTAGCTTGCCTGTTTGAGAACAACGCAAAGGAATATCATGGCCACTACCTTAATCAGTATCTATGACCATCTCGCCACCGCCGATCTAGCCCGCGAAGAATTGCTGGCGTCGGGCTTTCCAGCAGATTGTATTCATCTGGATGCCAGGGAAACGGAAGCCGGACCGGCGAAAGGCAATTTCACCGTGGGCGACGCCGGCAAGGACCGCGAGAATAAGCCGGGACTCATCTTTGCCAGCAATAACGATGAAGTCTATGACCGCGACTATGCCAATGCGGAATACCGCGCCGAGATCATGCTGACAGTCGACGCGCAGGATGACCAGCAAAGCGACAAAGCCGCCGATATTTTGCACCGGCACGGCGCCATCCGGGTCGACCGGAGCAGCGGCGCGCGGATGTGAGCGAGCTGCGCCGGACAATCAACTTGACCGGCGCAGCACCTGCACGGTGTTAACGCCGAGTGAAGGTCACCTGTAAAGTCTTTTCCGGCTTCAAGACCATATCGATTTTTGGCTTGGGCAAGGCTGCCCCCTCCGCCAGCGCGAAATCGAACTGACGGATCAGGAAAACCGCGACCAGCGCCATCTCAATCGTTGCCAGATGCTGGCCGATGCATACACGCGGCCCGGCGCCGAATGGCAGATAGGCGCCGCGCGGAATTTCCGGCGCATTCGGCATGAAGCGCTCCGGCCGGAAGGTTTCCGGTTCCGGATACCAGCGCGCATCGTGATGCACATGCCAGACGGGGATATTGATCGACGCCCCCTTGGACACGTGCCAGCCGCCGATTGCCACGTCGCGCAAGGCGCGGCGGAAAAACAGGTTCGGCGTCGGCGGATACAGGCGCATCGCTTCCTTGATGGAGGCATTGGTCCACTTCAGCCGCGACAACTCATCCGTGGTCGGATTCCTGTCGCCGATGGCTTCCTCCACTTCCTGGCGGACCTTGGCGGCATACTCGGGATGCCGGGCCATCAAGCCGATCCACCAGGTCAGCACGGTCGCGGTCGTGTCGTGCCCGGCGGCGAACAAGACCATGCAGTTGTCGCAGATTTCCTCATTGGTCAGCGTGGCGGAGGCCGCGTTCTGCGCCTCTTCATCGTGCGCGGCCAGCAGCATGGCAAGGTAATCCGTCTTTTCGGCATGGTCGCCAGCCGCCTGCCGGCGCAGATCGATCTGACTTTGAATGAGGTTTTTCAGCGCCGCCTTGGCATGCAGCTTTTCTGTGCGACCAGGATAGGGAAACCAGTCGGGCGGCGTCTTCGGCCAAAACAATTCGCGCATGCCCTGATGCTCCAGGGTGCGCGTGGCGTCGAATGCTTTCCGCGATTCTGCTTCAGTGGCCTTGTGGCTGAAGAGCACGCGCAGAATCACATCCATGGTCAGCGTGGTGGTAAAGCTGTCGACATCGATGGTCGTGCTGGCGCCGCTCGTCTGCGGCAGCGAAGCCTGCAAGCCATCCACCGTGGCATCGGTGATCAAGCCGACGTAGCCAGCCATCCGCTTGGGCAGAAAACCCGGCATGAGAATGCGGCGCTGGCGCTTCCACCGTTCGCCTTCGGTGGTCAGCACATTGTCGCCATAGACCTGCGAGAACACTTCGATCGGACGCTCATGGCGAATGAAATCATCCATGTGCTCGACCAGCAGTTCGCGGATCAGCTCGGGCGAGAAAAAGTAGTAATAGGATTGCCCCGCCATGCGGAAATGCACCGCATCGCCGAAATCGTCCCGCAGCTGCGTGCCGGCGCCGAGCGCATCCTTTTGCATGGCGCGCAGCATCGGCAAACCGAGCCAGCGGGTTTGCGGGCCGGGCGGCACTTTATTGGTATTGATGCTTACGGTGGTATCCATGAATTCCCCTGGAAGTAGCAAAACGGCGCCGGCTTGTTATTTTGAAAAGCAGTGCTGCGCGCCGAAATGATACTTGAATGGCAAGTTCAAGGCTAACCGTAAAGATACTGCATCACTTCGGCCGCACCATCCGGCACGAAGTCGGCAAGGCGGTTTGCGGCGCCGGCAAAACGCGCTCGGTCTTGAAGCCATAGCCGCTGCCTTCATTGTCGAAACGGATACCGCCATCGGCCTGCTTTTTCATCACCGAGACATACAGGGGCTGGATCAGTTGATGATCCGCCGCGCGCATGCTGGCCTGATGAAAGGCATTGCGGTATTGCGCGCCTTCCAGCGCCCGCGCCACGGCAGCGGCTTCGGTGGAACCAGCCTTTTCGATGGCGGTTGCCAGCATTTCCACCATCACTTGCATGCGCAAGTGCACATAATCATCCGCCGGCTGCGGATAGCGCTTTCTGAACTCCGCATAGAAAGCGTCGCTCTGAGGCCCGCCGACGTTGGGGTGCCATTCCGCCACTGCATACACCCTGTCGACGCCTGCATCTCCCAGCGCCGCCGGCGCACCCAGACTATTGCCGTAGAACGTGTAAAACTTCAGCGCCAGACCGGCGTCGCGCGCGGCCTTCACCAGCAGCGTCAAATCATTACCCCAGTTACCGGTGATGACGGTATCGGTGCCGCTTGCCTTGATCTTGGCGATGTAGGGAGCAAAATCCTTGATGCGGCCGATCGGATGCAATTCATCGCCGACGATGGCGATATCGGGCCGCTTGGCAGCAAGCTGAGTGCGTGCCGCCTGGGCGACCTGACGACCGAAACTGTAATCCTGGCCGATCAGATATACACGCTTGGCGCGCGCATCCGCCCGGATCACTTCGGTGAGCGCATGCATGCGCATGTCGGCATGGGCATCGAAACGGAAATGCCAGAAGCTGCATTTTTCATTGGTCAGCGCCGGATCGACTGCCGCGTAGTTCAGCAACAGCACGCGTTGCTGCGGCATGCGCGCATTGTGCTTGGCAATGGCTTCCACCAGCGCCGCCGCCACGGCCGAGCTATTACCCTGCGCAACGAAAGGAATGGCGTCGTCCGTCACCTGGCGCAAGGCGATCAGCGACTCTTCCACGCTTTGCTTGTTGTCGAACACTTTCAACGCCAGTGGTCGCGCACCCTGCGGCAAGAGAACGCCACCGCGACCATTGACCCGATCGATCGCCACTTGCAGGTTGCGCCGCACCGCTTCCCCGGCATTGGCAAACGGTCCGGAAACGCCATCGATCATGGCAATCGTGATCGGCTTGCCATTGATTTGCGGCGCTGCAGCCTGAGTAACATTCGTGACACTCAATGACAGAATAGCCAGCAGCAATGGCCAAAACCGGAAAAATAAGACACGGGAAAATAAAAATTTAGGCATGCTGATAGAAAGAAGATACGTTTGGGACGCCCAATTTTACTTGGCAACAACTCCATCTGCGTTTGTATTGGGCAAGGCGACAGGAATGCAGATACACTGTCGTGACTACGACAGGCATCCCGCACCATGAATTCTGCCGCCATCGCCGACAAGACACGCGCCAGCAGCGCCTTGCCCTGGCGTCGTTGGCTCGTGGTCTTTTTTTTATCGGTCGCCTTGCATTTACTGACGCTGAATTGGGCAACCGGAAATTTGCGCCTGCCAGGCGGCAAGACTGACGAGGCGCCCGTTGTAATACAAACCTCGCTGGTTACCGTGCCGCCCGCCCCGGCACCGCGCCCGATGCCTATACCTGTCAGCCCCCAAGCCGCCAAGCCGCGTCCCAAGCCGGCACGCCCCAGGGCTACTGCGGTGCCAAAGCCAGCAGCAGCATCCCCGGCGACGGCGACTCCGCCCGTTCTTGCTATGACGGCGTCCGATTCCGCCACCGCGATGGTTTCACAACCGGCCATGCCAGTTACTTCTCCGTCGAACGACGCCGACTTGGTGATTCCGGACCTTGCCGCCCTGGGCACCGTGGACCCAACGCCGTCGTCGCCCGTCGCCAAGGACAACAGTTACAAGTTCGATCCGCCGCCTTCCGCCACGCTGGAATACGCCGTCCAGGCGCTGCGCGAAGGACAAATGGTGCATGGCCATGGAAAAATCGCCTGGCAAGTGAATGGCAATCAGTACACGATCAATGGCGAAGCGGGCATCCTGTTTTTTTCCCTGCTTGATTTCGGCAGCCAAGGGCAAATCGATCAGTACGGCGTCGCGCCGTTGCGCTACACGGAAAAGCGCTTTCGCCGCGCGCAGACCGAGACATGGTTCAACCGCGACAGCAAGCTGATCAGCTTTTCCACCTCGCCGAAATCCTTTCCGCTGCAAGGCGGCGAGCAGGACCGCGCCAGCATCATCTGGCAACTGGCCAGCATCGGCCGCGGCGACGCCGCGCGCTTTATACCCGGCGCGCAGATTCCGCTGTTCATTGCCGGCGTGCGCGATGGCAGCACCTGGAATATCCAGGTCATCGGCGAAGAAGACACCAAGGTTGGCCTGGGTGAATTGCGTGCCTGGCATATGCGCCGCGCCCCGCGTTCCGGCGACAAGGATCAGACTCTCGACATCTGGCTGGCGCCTTCGCACCACTGGTACCCGGTCAAGCTGCGTTATACCGAATCCAATGGCGAATATCTCGAACTCTTGTTATCCGGCATAGACGCACCGGCGTCCTGATGGATACCATTGTTCTACTTACCATCACTTCATTCGCGGCAACATTCGCCCATACTGCACCGGATCCATGACATCGACCTTTACCCTTCTTTCCCGCCTGGTTATCGCTGGTGTATTGGCCGCAAGCGCCAGCCTGCCGCTCCAGGCCGGCGAGCTGCATCCCGCCGTCAAACGCCCCTTCAACCCGGCACCGTCGGCCGACCTGAACTATGCGCTCAAGGCGCGCTTCCGCGGCATCCCGCTGGAGGGAAGCGGCGTGGTGAAATGGCGCGCGGGAAGCGGCAAGTTCCAGGTCAGCGTCGATGCCAGTGCGGCAGTATTCGGCAAGGTGCAGTCGTCAAGCAGCGAGGGCCTCATCGACAGTTATGGCCTGGCGCCCGTGACGGCGGTAGAAAAGAGCTTCCGCAAGAAACCGACCACCGTTACCTTCGACCGCAGCAATAACACCTTGACGTTTTCCGCCTCATCGGAAAGCTATCCATTGCTGGGCGGCGAACAGGACCGTGCCAGCATCCTGTGGCAGCTGGTAGGCAATGCGCGCGCTTCGGCGAAAAAATTCACATCAGGGTCAAGCTGGATGTATTTCGTCGCCGGCCGCACCGATGCGCATGCCTGGACTTTCAAAGTCGGCAAAACCGAAAAAATCACCACGCCGATGGGAAGCTTCGAGGCAGTCAAGATCGCGCGCCTGCTGGAACCGGGCAGCCGTGAACAACAGCTCGATATCTGGCTGGCGCCATCCTTGGAATGGTATCCGGTCAAGCTGCGCTTTTCCGAGCCGGATGGTGAAGTCATCGAACAAACCCTGGCCAGCATCACCCGCAAATGAGCTTGCCGCGCCGGCCTATAATGATGCTTTCTTGATGACTGACTAAGCATTCCCATGAGCATTCATTCCGGCGCACTCGTCCTCTTCAGCGGCGGCCAGGACTCCGCCACTTGCCTGGCCTGGGCGCTGGCCCGCTATCCCAAGGTGGAAACCATCGGCTTCGACTACCGCCAGCGTCACGCCATTGAACTGGAAGTCCGCCCTGCCCTGTTGAACGAGATGCGGGCGCTGTCTCCCGAATGGGATGGAAAGCTCGGTGAAGACCATCTGATCGATATGGGCCTGATCTCGGCGATTTCCGACACGGCGCTGACACGCGACGTTGCCATTACCATGCAGGACAATGGCTTGCCGAATACCTTTGTACCGGGACGCAATCTGCTGTTCATGATGGTGGCGGCGACCGTGGCCTACCGGCGCGGGCTCGACGTCCTGGTGGGCGGCATGTGCGAAACCGATTTTTCCGGCTATCCGGACTGCCGCGACGACACCATGAAAGCCTTGCAGGTGGCGCTGAATCTCGGCATGGCAACGCGGCTCAAGGTGGAAACGCCGTTGATGTGGCTGGACAAGGCTGACACCTGGCGCCTGGCGCAGGAGGTCGGCGGGCCGGCGCTAGTGGAATTGATCCGCACCGGCACCCACACCTGCTATCTGGGCGAACGCGGCCAGTTGCACGACTGGGGGCATGGCTGCGGGCATTGCCCGGCTTGCGAGCTGCGCGCACGCGGCTACCGGCAATTCATGCAGCAATAAATCATCTGCTTGCCGTCAGGCGCGCTTGATTATAATAATTGCACCATTTAACTGTCGTTATCCATTTTTTTCACCAAGGGCGCCCACATGTCCACTCCACTGCCAATCGCCAAGAACACTCGCCAGGAGCCCGCCGTCACGCTGGAAATGTTATCCAACCTGGTCAACCGCCACGGCTGCATCACGGGCGCGACCGGCACTGGCAAGACCGTGACGCTGCAAACCATGGCGCAAGCCTTGTCGAATATCGGCGTGCCGGTGTTCATGGCGGACGTCAAGGGTGATTTATCAGGCTTGGCCAAGTCTGGCGCGCCCAGTGAAAAACTGACAAAACGCCTGGAATCGCTTGGCCTGGAAGAGCCGCAGTGGAGCGCCTGCCCGGTGACATTCTGGGATGTATTCGCCGAACAGGGCCATCCGGTGCGCGCCACCATTTCCGACTTGGGCCCGACCTTGCTGGCGCGCATGCTCAACCTGAACGATACTCAGGAAGGCGTGCTGCAACTCGTATTCAAGATCGCCGACGACAATGGCCTACTGCTGCTCGATATCAAGGATTTGCGCGCCATGCTGCAGCACGTCGGCGACAATGCGGCCGATTACCGCACGACTTACGGCAACATCTCTGCTGCCAGCATCGGCGCGATCCAGCGCGGCATCATCGGTATCGAGGAACAAGGCGGTGATCTGTTCTTTGGCGAGCCGATGCTGAATATCGACGACCTGTTGCAGACCGATGCTTCCGGCCGTGGCGTCGTCAATATCCTTGCAGCGGACAAGCTGCTGAATGCGCCGCGCCTGTATTCGACCTTCCTGTTGTGGATGCTGTCGGAGCTGTTCGAGAATCTGCCGGAAGTCGGTGACGTCGACAAACCGAAGCTGGTATTTTTCTTTGACGAAGCCCATTTGCTGTTCAACGAAGCGCCCAAGGCACTCCTGCAAAAGATCGAGCAAGTGGTGCGCCTGATCCGTTCCAAGGGCGTCGGCGTTTTCTTTATCACGCAAAATCCGCTCGACATTCCTGACACCGTGCTGGGCCAGCTCGGCAATCGCGTGCAGCATGCCTTGCGCGCGTATACGCCGCGCGATCAGAAAGCCGTTAACGCTGCCGCCGAAACGTTCCGCCCCAACCCCGCGCTCAATACGGCGCAAGTCATCACCGAGCTGGGCGTCGGCGAAGCGCTGGTCTCCTTTCTCGATGAAAAGGGCCGGCCGAACATGGTGGAGCGCGCCTATATTCTGCCGCCCGGTTCGCAAATCGGTCCGATTACTCCCGAGGAGCGCCAGCAAGCCATGGCCAAATCCGTCGTGGCTGGCGTGTATGAGAAAGCCGTGGACCGCGAATCGGCTTATGAAAAGCTGAGCAGCCGTGCCGCTACTGCACCGGCCGCAAACAACGGCAATGCATCGGCGCCGCGCGGCAAATCCTCGTCAACGCGCGTGGAAGCCGATGAAGGCGGCTCGGGCTGGGGAGGCATGCTGGGTGGCCTGTTTGGTGGCAGCGGCCGCAACGACTCGCCGGTACAGGCGATGGTCAAGTCGGCGGCGCGCAGTATCGGTTCGCAAGTCGGCCGTGAAATCATCCGCGGCGTGCTGGGCTCGATGCTCGGCAAGAGCAGCCGGCGTCGATAACAGCGGCAACGATAAGGCGCCACCTCCTTACCTGAGGCAGCGCCGCTTCAGCCATCCACCGGCGCCTGCGGCGTTGCCAGCACCAGCTGATAAAACACCAGATCCAGCCAGCGGCCGAACTTGAAGCCGGCCTGGCGGATCGTGCCGGCATGCTCGAATCCCAGTTTGCGATGCAGGGCGATGCTGGTCGTATTGGCGGCATCGATGCCGCCGACCAGAACATGCAAGTCTTGCCCGCGCGCCGCCTCGATCAGGCGCTGCATCAGTTGCAGTCCCAGTCCCTTGCCGCGATGGGACTTTTCTACATACACCGAGTGCTCGACCGTATATTTATAGGCCGGGAAAGCGCGGAATGTTCCGTAGGTTGCGAAGCCCATGAGCTCGCCTGTCTCGCTTTCCACGCCGATGACGGGAAAGCGCCTCTCTTCCTTGGCTCTAAACCAGCCGATCATGCTTTCGGGCGAGCGCGGGCGATAGTCATAGAGCGCCGTCGAATGCAGGATGGCATCGTTGAAGATAGCGAGAATGGCTGAGGCATGGCGCTCATAAGTACACGAAACAAATTTCATCTTTTTTTATCTCTTGTTCAGCTCCCATGCCCGCCACTTGCCTGATTGCCCAGCCTCTCACCTAGTACGGCATGGCAGGGCCAGGCTCCACTTTCATATTCTCGCTACTTTCGTTTCAAGTCCAGGCCATCCTGGCACCGCCATGCGAAGCCGCAGCCGGCGCCGCCGGCGCATGAAATGCGGCCAGCAGCGCCGCTTCCTTCTCGCGGGCGTTGTGCAAATTACGCTCCTTGACATGACCGTAACCGCGGATGTCTTCCGGTATCCTGGCGATCGCCACTGCCTGCGCCAGATTCTGCTCGGTCAGCGCGGGCAACAGCGATTCGATCGTGTTGCGATATTGCCCGATCAGGGCGCGCTCTGTCTGGCGCTCCTGAGAATAGCCGAAGACATCCAGCGGCGAGCCGCGCAAAAACTTCAGCCGTGCCAGCACGCGGAAAGCCTGCAACATCCAGGGGCCGTATTCCTGCTTGAGCAAACGGCCTTTGGCGTCGCGCTTGGCCCACAGCGGCGGCGCGAGATGGTACTTGATTTTGTAATCGCCGTCGAACATGCCGGCGATTTTCTCCAGGAACGCCGGATCGGCATGCAGGCGCGCCACTTCATATTCATCCTTGTACGCCATCAGCTTGAAAAGGTTGCGCGCCACCGCTTCCGTCAGACGATGCGACTTGGCAGCGTGCCCCAGCCTCTCTTCCGCGGCGCGCACCTGGTCGATGAAGCTGCGGTAATGCCATGCATAGCCGGCGTTCTGATACGCAGTCAGGAAGGCTTCGCGCGTGGCGACCACGTCTTCCAGCTTGGGCGTGCGCTTGAACTGCACCACATGCATGGAAGCGTCTTCCACCTTGACCAGCTTTTCGACGATCGGCAAGTCATGTGCCGCGCGCCGTCCCCAGGTGAAGGCCTGCCGGTTGAAGTCGACGGCCACGCCATTGAGCTCGATGGCTTTCGTCAGCGCTTCCAGCCCAAGCGGCACCCAGCCCTTTTGCCAGGCATAACCGAGCATGAACATGTTGGTAGCGATGGCGTCGCCCATCAGTGAGGAAGCCACATGGCCGGCGTTGATGAAATCGACATGGCGCTTGCCGCATGCCTGCTCGATCTGATGCTCGGCGGAGGAGCCCGGATACTGCCAGTCCGGATTGCGCACAAAGGCGGAAGTCGGCGCTTCGGTCGTGTTGATCACGGCACGCGTTTTCCCTTCTCCCATGCGCGTGACGGCATCGCGGCTGGCGGTGACGATCGTGTCGCAGCCGATGACGAGATCGGCCATGCCCGTGCCTACCCGCGTTGAGTAGATGTCATCTTGATGCTCGCCGATGCGCACATGCGACATTACCGGCCCGCCCTTTTGCGCCAGGCCGCTCATGTCCAGCACGGTGCAACCCTTGCCCTCGATATGCGCCGCCATGGCCATGATCTGGCCGATCGTGATGACGCCGGTGCCGCCGATGCCGGCAACCAGGATGTTGTACGGCTGGGTCGCGGCAGGCACAGCCGGCATTGGCAAGGTTTGCGCCAGTACTGTCGCAAGCGACGGGTCCACGTTCCCTTTCTTGTTTTTCGACGAGCGTTTCAACTCGCCGCCTTCGACAGTCACAAAGCTGGGGCAGAATCCTTCGACGCAGGAATAATCCTTGTTGCAGGATGATTGATTGATCTGGCGCTTGCGGCCGAATTCGGTTTCGAGCGGCTCGACCGACAGGCAATTGGACGTGACGCTGCAATCGCCGCAGCCTTCGCACACCGCTTCATTGATCACCACGCGCTTGGCCGGATCGGGATAGGCATGCTGCTTGCGGCGCCGGCGCTTTTCGGACGCGCATGTCTGATCATAGATGATGGCCGACACGCCCTTCACTTCGCGCATTTCGCGCTGCACCTCATCCAGCTCGCGGCGATGGCGAATCGTCACGCCGGCCGCCCAGTTAGTCCCGTCCGGATATTTTTCCGGCTCATCCGTCACCACCACGATCGGCGTCACACCTTCCGCCGCCAGCTGCCGCGAAATCATCGCCGGATCGATCGGCCCGTCGACATGCTGGCCGCCGGTCATCGCCACCGCATCGTTGTAGAGAATCTTGTAGGTGATATTCACGCCGGCCGCCACTGCCGCACGGATTGCCAGGATACCCGAGTGGTAATACGTGCCATCGCCAAGGTTGGTGAACACGTGTGGCTCGCTGGTGAAGGGCGCATGGCCGATCCAGGTCACGCCTTCCGCTCCCATGTGCGTAAACGTCGCGGTCTCGCGGTCCATCCACAACACCATGTAATGGCAACCGATGCCAGCCAAGGCACGGCTGCCTTCCGGCACCTTGGTGGAGGTGTTATGCGGGCAGCCGGAACAGAAATGCGGCATGCGGTCGCGACTGGGATCAGGCTTCGGGCTGCTGGCTTGCAGCACGGTTTCCTTGGCCTCCAGGTAAGCGATGCGTTCGCGCACGCGCGCCTCGACCGGATGGCCGGCGAAATACCGGCTGATGCGGCTGGCAATGGCGCGGGCGATCTGCGCCGGCGACAATTCGTAGGTGGCCGGCAGCAGCCAGTGGCCATGCCCTTCATGATGCGGGTTGCTCCATTCGCCGCTATCGTCGAACTTGCCGACCACGCGGGGGCGCACATCGTCGCGCCAGTTGTACAACTCTTCCTTCAACTGGTATTCCAGCAGTTGGCGCTTTTCCTCCACCACCAGGATTTCTTCCAATCCCTGCGCAAAGTCGCGCACGCCTTCGGCTTCCAGGGGCCACGTCATGCCGACCTTGAACAGGCGAATGCCGATATCGCGCGCCACCGCTTCATCGATTCCCAGGTCGGCCAGCGCCTGGCGCGTATCGAGATAGGATTTGCCGGCCGTGATGATGCCGATCTTCGCGCGCGGGCTATCCCAGATGATGCGATTGAAGCGGTTGGCGCGGGCATACGCCAGCGCGGCATACCACTTGAAATTGTTCATCCGCGCTTCCTGTTCGAGCACGGTATCCGGCCAGCGGATGTTGAGGCCGCCCGGCGGCAAATCGAAATCTTCCGGCATGGCGATCTGTACACGGTGCGGATCGATCTCCACCACCGCGCCCGACTCGACCAGGTCGGTCACGCATTTCATCGCCACCCACAAGCCGGTATAGCGGCTCATGGCCCAGCCATGCAAGCCATAGTCCAGATACTCCTGCACCGAGGACGGGTAGAACACCGGAATGCCACAGGCCTTGAGGATATGCTCGCTCTGGTGCGCGGTCGTGGAAGACTTGGCCGCATGATCGTCGCCGACCGCCATCAACACGCCGCCATGAGGGCTCGTGCCAGCCATGTTCGCATGCTTTAACACGTCGCCGCAGCGGTCCACGCCCGGCCCCTTGCCGTACCATAGCGAGAACACGCCCTGGTACTGCGCGCCGGGGAAAAGGTTGACTTGCTGCGTGCCCCAGATGGCCGTCGCCGCGAGGTCTTCATTGACGCCGGCCTGGAATTTGACGTGATGCGCCTGCAAGTGCTGCTGCGCCTTCCAGGCCGTCATATCGACATTGCCCAGCGGAGAACCGCGGTAGCCGCTGATATACCCGGCCGTGTTCAAGCCAGCTGCGACGTCACGCTGTCGCTGCAGCATGGGCAGCCGGATCAATGCCTGCGTTCCTGTCAGAAAGGCGCGGCCTTGCTCGATGGTAAACTTGTCGTCTAGGGAAATGCCATCCGAGCGCGCTGCCGGCTTCGCGGCCTGCTCCGGGTAAAGGGGGGCGTTCATGCGATATGTCTCCTTGCCAAAAATCGTGTCTTTGGAAGTACTGCGGCACGTGATTCATGCCATCTAATCAGGCGCCTTGTGAGCGCTTGTTTTTCATATTGTAGACCCTAACACAGGCCTGCGGCGGCAACTATGCGCGGCGCAGCAAAAAGCCTCATCATCGGTCAACAGAAGGCGAGACAGCGCAAAAGGCAGGCCAAAGGCCGGCTGTAACAGGCGTAACAAACCGTAAGCTTGCTTGGGAAACTGTTTTCCACGCGGTTTAATGTCCTCAAGCCGATACGGCTCTTTTCAAGGAGAACACTATGCAAGTGAAACTGATCACCAGCCTGGTTGCTGGCCTGTTCGTCGCCGGTGCGGCAATGGCGCAATCGACTGCTCCGGCTACCGGCACTCCCGGCGCACCTGCCACGCAGTCCGCCCCGGCAGACAAGGCGGCACGTCCGCACCACGCACCCGGCCGCCATCTGGAACAGCTCGACAAGGATAAGGATGGCTTCATCAGCAAGGCAGAAGCCGCCGGCCATCCAATGCTGAGCAAGCAGTTCGACGCCATCGACAGCAACAAGGATGGCAAGCTATCCAAGGAAGAAATGCAGGCAGCGCACCAGGCAATGCGCGAGAAGCACCGTGAACGCGGCGAAGCCCACTTCAAGGCTGCAGACAAGGATGGCGATGGCGCCCTGAGCCGGCAGGAAGCCGAAGAGGCCGCGCGTGAAAAAGTCGCCCGCATGTTCGAACGCCTGGATACCAACAAGGATGGCAAACTGACCCAGGAAGAATTGCGCGCCGGACGCGCCCAAGGGCACCAGCGCAAGCCTGCCGCCGGCAGCTAAGCCGTCACGCACTGATCATTTCGTAGTCTCTCACTTCTCCCTTTCGCCGCGCGATGCGGCGATTCCGCCCTCCCCTGCAGTATTCGGGGAGGGATTTTTTTTATGGAGACGGAAAGTGCATTGGTGAAGTCGTGCGCAGCCCGATTGCCGAGTGCGATCCGGCTAATTGCCTTTTACGCGCGGAAAGCTCTTGATGAATTTGCCGAATGCGCGCGTATTGGCCTTGAGCGTGTAATCGAGGTTGGCGACTTGCTCGTCCAATACTTCGCGAAACATGCTGGCCGTATCGGCAGGGGGCAATTTCAGATAAGCCTCTGCTTCGCCATGTTCACGGTGAATGCTCATGCCGGCCTTTGCCGCGATATGGAGGATCACATCGTTGGACGAGAGGCAATGCATGTACAAGGTATCGATATCGTCGTTGCGGCAATGCATGGCTGCGCGCTCGAAGAGCTTGGTGCCGATGCCCTGGTTGCAGTACGCCGCCAGCACAGAGACGCCGAATTCCGCGATCCGTTCGCGCTCGGTGGCGGTATCCATGCCCGGCTTGGCGTCGCGCGGGATATAAGCCAGATGTCCCACGCCCACCAGGTTCAGCGCATCGTCATAGACGCCGAACAGCACGTCGCGGGCGAAATTTATTTTCTGCACATAACGAGTCACGAGTTCATCCGGCAAGGCACTGCCGAATCGCATCTGCCTTTCTTCCTCGTTCAGCGCGAGAAAATGCATGAGCAAACGGCGCCGATCACGTTCCATCAATTCTTTAACACGGATCGGAAAGTGCGTATGTTCGGGATGACCAGTCTGCTTGGCGAAGATCTCATCAGAAACCATCAAAGCATTCCTTTCTCGAATCGCCCACATGCTGCGGCGCACAAATTCATTGTAGGCGCTTCGAGTAAAAATACGAAAACATTAAAAACGCGAGATTTGAGAAAAGCGATATCGCGGTGGAGTTTCTTAGCCCAAACGCAAGGCTTTAACAGCTAAGAAATGAGTAGAGGAAATAAAAACGCTGATTTATTTACCTGTATTAATATTTAATGCGGCTTCAACTCCGCCATTGCGGTGGCCACGGCTGTCACGCGTGCAGCATGCACACTTTCGGCGATTTTCTGCGGCTGGTTCGTCAACTGCCGTGCAATCGCCCCGGCATCGACCCGGCGTGCAATATCCAGCAAAGCCTCGAGGTAAGTCGCCTGAGGGAAGGGACGGTCCTCAAAACCGGTGCGTCCCCGCTGGTCGCATTCCGCTGCACGGATCATGTCGACAAAGCGCTGCGGCTTGCGGAAACCATCGCAGCGCTCGAAGAGTTTGACCATGGTATTGGCGCGTAATTCCAGTGCACGCGCAATATTGCCGTGCTCGCGCGCCGTCATCACGGCCAGGTCGCGGCAATCGTTGGGGATTTTCAGGCGCTTGCAGACTTGTTCGACCAGCTTCATGCTGTGAAATTCATGGCCATGATGCGAAGGCCATTCCTCAGGCGGCGTGGCGCCCTTGCCCAGGTCGTGGGTCAGCACGGCAAAACGGATCGGCAGGCTCAATCGTGCGCGAGCGGCGCAGTCCAGCGCCAGCATGACATGCACACCGGTGTCGATTTCCGGATGGTGCTTTTCCGGCTGCGGCACGCCCCACAAGGCATCCAGCTCCGGCAGGATGCGCGCCAGCGCGCCGCACTCGCGCAAGACCGCGAACATGCGCGACGGCGCCTGCTCCATCAAGCCGCGCGCCAGTTCTTGCCAGACGCGTTCCGGCACCAGCGCATCGACTTCGCCGGCTTCCACCATCTGCCGCATCAGCTGTTGCGTTTCCGGCGCCACCGTGAAATCGGCAAAGCGCGCAGCAAAGCGCGCCAAGCGCAGGATGCGCACCGGGTCTTCGGCAAAGGCATCCGAGACATGGCGAAAAACCCTGGCGGCGATGTCGGCCTGGCCATGGAAGGGATCGATCAGCGTGCCGTCCTCAGCCTGGGCGATGGCATTGATGGTGAGGTCGCGCCGCTGCAAATCCTCTTCCAGCGTGACATCGGCATCGGCATGAAAGACGAAGCCCTTGTAGCCGGGCGCCGTCTTGCGCTCGGTGCGCGCCAGGGCGTATTCCTCATGCGTTTTTGGATGCAGGAAAACCGGAAAATCCTTGCCCACCGGCGTGAAGCCGCGCGCCACCATCTCGTTGGGCGAGGCGCCGACCACCACGTAATCGCGATCCTGCACCGGCAAGCCGAGCAAGCCATCGCGTACCGCGCCGCCGACTGTATAGATTTTCATGGATGCGTATCGTACTTGGCCACGCCGAAGGGCTCTTCCCTGGCGGCGGTGATCCATTCCGCCACGGCAGGATGGGCTTTGACGCGCTCGCAGTATGCTTGCAGCGCCGGCGCCAGCGCCACGTCATACGTCGCGAAGCGCATCACCACCGGCGCGTAATAGGCATCGGCAATCGAGAAGTCGCCGAACAGGTATTCATGATGACCGAATTGCGACAGGCAATCTTCCCACAGCTCGCTGATGCGGCCGATATCCGCTTGCGCGCCCGCAGTGCGGCCCTTGCCGGCAAAGTTGGCGCGGATATTCATCCACATCGCCTGGCGCAAGTCGGCAAAGCCGGCATGCATCTCGGCGCACATGCTGCGCGCCATGGCGCGCGCAGCGACATTGGTCGGCCACATATGCTTGTCGGGAAATTGCTCGGCAAGGTATTCGCAAATGGCCAGCGAATCCCAGATCACCATATCGCCATGCAGCAGCACGGGCACGCGGCCGCTGGCGGTGTAGCTGGCGATCTGGCTGGCGGTATCAGGCTCGCCGAGCCTGACCTGGATTTCCTGAAAAGGAATGCCGAACGCCTTCAGTACGACCCACGGCCGCATCGACCAGGAAGAGTAATTTTTATTGGCGATGACAAGGGTCAGCCTGTCCTTGCCAGCCTTGTCCAGGGTTTGCGCCAGGGTGGGATCGAGTTCGGTGGATTGCATTGCTTGTTGGACTAGTTGACGGAGTAAGAGTGAAACCTTACCACAGCCTTACCTTGACACAATCCCTAATGTAACGCGCGCCTGGCAAGGCGGCCTATCCTCGCCCTCTTTCACGGTACAGCTCTACCCGGTTGACATTCCCGGCCAGGTAAGTCGGCGCCACGGCTTCCAATGGGGTCGGGGTGATTTCCAGTTCGGCAGGAATCGGCAGGCGGGCCACATTATCGGCCTGCATCGAGTCGAGATTGTCGCGGCTCATGATCGGCCCGCCCGGCACATGCTCCAGGAACCAGGCTTGCAGGCGCGCCAATGTTGGCGGCAGGTTCACCACGGGATGCGGATGGCCGCTCAGCTTGCCGGCCAGTTCGACCAGTTCACGCAGGGTATAGACCTTGGGGCCGGCCAGCTCATAGACATGGCCGATGGTATGGTCGTTTTCCAGCGCATGCAGGAAAGCTGTCGTAACATCGCCCACAAAGACCGGCTGGAATTTCGCTTCCGCGCCGCCGAGCGGAATCACCGGGAGGATTTTTTGCAGATGGGCGAACATGTTGAGGAAATGATCGCCTTCGCCAAACACGACGGCTGGCCGGAAAATGGTGACGCCGACTGCCGGATTGCCACTGACCGCCGCTTCGCCCGCGGCCTTGGAACGCAGATACATGGATGGCGCCTGCGGATCGGCGCCGAGCGCGCTCATATGCAGCAAGCGCCGCACGCCGGTCGCCGCGCAGGCAGAAACGATCTTTTTCGGTAACTCGACATGCGCCCGCGCGAAATCCGGACCATAAGGTTCACCGTGTGCCGCCGGCTTGCCATGAAGAATACCCACCAGGTTGATGACGGCATCGACATCGGCCATCAGGCTGCGCAATTGCGCTTCATCGTGCACATCCGCAACCGTGATATCGACGCCCGGCAAGACCAGCAGATGTCGGGCATGTTCCTCGTGCCGGGTCGGCACCAGCACACGGTAATCGTGCGCCGACAATTGCGCAATCAGGTGGCTGCCGATAAAGCCGGAGCCGCCGATGACCAATAACGAGGGATACTTGCGACCGCCATCCAGGCCGAAGGTATTCATGGCAGTTCGGATTGCACCATTCCTTTCGGGGCTACCGTACCCAGCCGCGCCTTGAGCGACTGCGGCTTACCCTCAAACAATGCCGCGTAATACGTGGCATTCGACAATACATTTTTCACATAACCGCGCGTTTCCGAAAATGGCACGGTCTCGGCGAAGATCGCGCCCTCGACCACGCGCGGCAAGGTTGAACGCCAGGCCCGCGGCCGACCGGGACCGGCGTTGTACGCCGCCGTCGCCAGCGCCTGGGAGCCATCCAGGTCGTTCAACACCATGTTCAGATAGTTTGTACCAAGCTGAATATTGGTGTCGATTTGATTGACCTGCCCATGATCGAAATCGTTCATGCCAATTTTCTTGGCGACGTAGCGCGCCGTGGCCGGCATGAGCTGCATCAGGCCCGACGCCCCCACATGCGACCGGGCATGCATGACGAAGCGCGACTCTTGTCGGATCAGGCCATAGACCCATGCCATGTCCATGCCCAGCGCCTGCGTGGTCTTGTACATCACGTCGCGGAAAGGCGTCGGGAAACGCTGGTCGAAATCATGCTCCGAACGGGTCCGGTCAGAGGTATTGACCATGCGGTCGAGCACATTGTTCTGGCGGGCGAATTCGGCGGCCGCCAGATACTCGCGCTCGGTTTTCATGCGGCGCAATTCCCAATTCCATTCGCGCACGCCTTCAAAGCGCAAATCCATGGCAAAGAATTTCAACGCACGGCGCAAACCGGCATTCGACGCCACGCCTGACAGTTCAGTCATGGTGACTGGTGACGCGGTTTGAGGAATGGAAATTTTCTGACCCAATTCCTCCGTCGCCAGCTGGCCATAGAAATGGAACTGGTCGGCGATCGAACGATACAGCTCGCGCGCTTCCTCGCGCTTGCCTTCGGCCTGCAATGCACGGCCGCGCCAGTACACCCAGGCCGGGTCGTTGCGCAGCGCTGCCGGCATCTGATCGATGTTAGCCTTGACGGCTTTCCAGTCTTCATTGCGCAAGGCGATGCGCACTTTCCATTGCTGCCCTTCCTGCGACAGCGGCGCGCCTTGCGCCTTGCTCCAGTACGACGCCGCTTCCGGCTCCAGCTTGTAGGATGATTGCAAGGCGATCTGCGCCCAGCCGATGGCTTGTTCGCGTGCCGTCAGCTTGTCGGCCGCCCTCATGGACAAGGCATTGGCGGCTTGCTCGGGACTCTGCTTGGCGGCGCGGCCCAGCGCCACGAGATAGGTTTCGCGTTCGGCGCGGCCGGAGCCGACACCGCGCGCCACGAATACCACGGGGCTTTCGATCGCCGCCGCCACCCGTTTTTCATCGCCACCAGCCAACGGCGCCAGACGTCGCGCCACCGCGACCTGATTGTTTTCCGCCGCCAGGCGAATCTGCGCCCAGACGTCATCCGCGTTGAATTGGCCGGATTCGACCAAGGTCGTGATCAGCGCCGGACAAGCCTCGCCGTAATCCTTCGGCGACACCAGCAAGGCACGCGCCTCTTCCGCGACCGTACTGCCCTTCGCCAGCTTCGACATCAGGGCATAGCACTTGACCTGCGTGTCGTCATTCACGACATACAAGGGCAGCTGTTCATCGAACACGGTCCAGTCGCGCTTTTTGCCCAATTCCAGCAGCCAATCATTGCGCAGGCGGTCGGCAATCGCTTCGCCATCGTAGCGCGCCAGATAATCGCGGATCTCCATGCCCGCCGCATCCTTGAGACGCGGCTTCAGGCGGTAGTAGTCAACATACGAAGGGATGGCATAATTCGGCAGGCGCGCAGCCAGTTGCGCCGCCTGGTTGGCATCGTTGCGGCGCGCGGCATCGCGCAGCGCCAGGAAGATATCGTCATCGCCGGCAGCGTGCGCGAGCGGCAGCGACATTACGAACGCACCGGCTGCGAATGCGATTCCGGCAATCCGTTTTAAAGAAGACATTGTTTTCAATCCCGTCGATCTTGGTTATTCTGCTCGGCAATTAGCATAGCACGCTCACTACCCCTTTATGGCTGCACATCCACAACATAAACCTAGCCTGCGCCAGGAATTATTGGCACAGCGTCAAGCTATTTCCTCGGTATTGCGTGAAGAGTGGAATGCCGCTATTGGCAAACACTTACAGCACTTGCTGGAGTGGCAACCGGCACGTTCTATCGGCGTATTCTGGCCCATGCGCAGCGAGCCGGATTTGCGCCAGCTCTTTGACGAATGGACCGCATCCGGCGTGCAACTGGCATTGCCAGTGGTAATCGACCCGCTTTTGCCCTTGAAGTTCTTGGCCTGGGCACCAGGCGACCCGCTGATGAAGGATGCCATGGGCGTATGGGTACCGGCGAAAGCGTGTGGGGAGTTGGAGCCCGAGTTGCTGCTGATCCCATGTGTGGGATACAACCGTGACAAGTTCCGCCTGGGCTATGGCGGCGGATTCTATGACCGTACGCTGGCGTCATCGCCGCGGCCGCGCGCCATCGGCGTGGCTTATTCTTGCAGCCGCGCCGACTTTGCCGTGGAAAGCCATGACATTGCGCTGGATGCGGTAGTGACGGAGGCCGGCATCGAAAGCTGAAATCGCCGGCTCCTGCCATTTACGGTACCCTTACCAGGTTATCAATTATTCCGAATGACAGCCGATAAAAGATGGCGGGCCGGAAAGCGCAATCGCGCAGGTCTCAAACGGCCAACTCGATCAGCAGGTCCTTGGCGCTGACGGCGGTGCCGGCCTTGACGTGCACCTGAGCCACAGTGGCGTCACGCTCAGCACGGATCATGGTTTCCATTTTCATCGCTTCTAGCGATACCAATGGATCTCCCTTGGCAACCGACTGACCCGGCTTGACCGCCACCGTCACCACCATGCCTGGCATCGGTGCGCCAATATGACATGCATTCCCTTCCTCGGCCTTGGGCGCGACGGCAGGCTTGACTGCGCCGGCGCGCTCGATGCGCATGACGCGTGGCTGGCCGTTCAATTCAAAAAAGATCTTCGCTTGCCCTTCTTCCGCTTCGCTTACGCCCAGCAACCGGATCACCAGGGTTTTCCCCTGGTCGATATCGACTGAAATTTCCTGGCCATCCTTCAAACCGTAGAAAAATGCCGGGGTTGGCAGCACACTGACGTTGCCATAACGGCTGTCATGTTCGGCAAACTCGATAAACACCTTCGGGTACATGAGGTAGGATGCAAGCTCCTGTTCGCCGATGACCCGTCCGACCTTCTGTTCAACCTGTCTTTTCACCTCGGCGAAATCAACCGGCTGCAAGCTAGCTCCCGGACGATCCTGCAGCGGCTGTTCGCCCTTCAACACCTTGCGTTGCAAGTCCTGCGGAAAACCGTCCGAGGGAAAGCCGAGCTCGCCCTTGAACAGGGAAATGACCGATTCGGGGAAAGCGACTTCTTTCTCCGGATTTTGCACATCGGCCGGGCTCAGATCGTGAGCCACCATAAACAAGGCCATGTCGCCCACGACCTTCGATGTCGGCGTGACTTTCACAATATCGCCGAACAATTGATTCACATCCGCATAGGCTTGCGACACCTCGCTCCAGCGGTGCGCCAGTCCCATCGCGCGCGCCTGTTCGCGCAGGTTGGTGTACTGGCCGCCCGGCATTTCATGGCGGTACACATCTGACGTACCGGAGCGGATATCGGCCTCGAATGGCGCATAGGCGCGGCGCACACCTTCCCAGTATTGGGAAATACTGAAAAGCGCTTTCCTGTCGAGATGCGGATCACGCCCGGTGCCTTCAAGAGCGGCGGCGATCGAACCGAGGTTAGGCTGCGAGGTCAGGCCACTCATCGCATCCATGGTGCCATCGACGGCGTCGCAGCCTGCCTCGATAGCAGCCAGCACACTGGCCGCGGCGATTCCGCTGGTGTCATGGGTATGGAAGTGGATCGGCAGCCCGACTTCTTCCTTCAATGCTTTGACCAGAGCCGTCACCGCGCGAGGCCGGCACACGCCTGCCATATCCTTGATGCCGATAATATTGGCGCCGGCGCGCTCCAGCTCTTTCGCCATCGAGACGTAGTAGCGCAGATTGTATTTGGGGCGGGCCGCATCGAACAGGTCGCCGGTGTAGCAGATCGCCGTTTCGCACAGCGCGCCGGTTTCCCGCACCGCATCGATCGCCACGCGCATGTTGTGCACCCAGTTGAGCGAATCGAACACGCGGAAGAGATCGATGCCGCCCTTTGCAGCCTGCACGACGAAGTGCCGCACCACATTGTCAGGGTAATTGGTGTATCCCACGGCGTTGGATGAGCGCAGCAGCATCTGGAACAGGATATTGGGCACCTGCTCCCGCAATTTCGCCAGGCGCTCCCAGGGATCTTCCTTTAGAAAGCGCATCGCCACGTCGAACGTGGCGCCACCCCAGCACTCCATGGAAAACAGCTCCGGCAGCAGGCGAGCGTAATAGGGCGCGATCGCCAGCATGTCGGCGGTACGCATGCGCGTGGCAAACAGCGACTGGTGCGCATCGCGCATGGTGGTATCGGTCAACAGCACGCGCTTTTCTTCACGCATCCATTGCGCGAATTTTTCCGTGCCAAGCACGCGCAGGCGATCGCGCGTGCCAGGCTGTATCGCCAACTCCATGCCAGCACGCGGCAGCAGCGGCGCCATCAAGGTGTCTTGTGGCTGACTGCGCCCCTGCATCTCGGGGTTGCCATTGACCGTTACATCGCCGATAAATTGCAGCAAACGCGTCGCCCGGTCGCGTCGCTTCGCGAATTGAAATAGCTCCGGTGTAGTATCGATGAAGCGGGTTGCGCATTCGCCGCTCTTGAACAAGTCGTGATTGATGACGTTTTCCAGAAACGCCAGATTGGTCGACACACCACGGATGCGGAACTCGCGCAAAGCCCGGTCCATGCGCGATATGGCTTCTTCGGAAGATGAAGCCCAGGCAGTAACCTTTACCAGCAACGAGTCATAGTAAGGAGTAATGATCGCGCCCGAATAGGCGGTGCCGCCATCGAGGCGAATGCCGAATCCGGAAGCGCTGCGGTAAGCAGTCAGGCGGCCGTAGTCCGGCGTGAAATTGTTCTCCGGATCTTCGGTAGTCACACGGCATTGCAGCGCATGACCATTCAGGCGGATATCCGATTGCCTCGGCACGCCGGCGCCGGCAGGCCCATCGACGCCGATTGCCGCGCCCTCGGAAATGCGGATTTGCGCCTTGACGATATCGATGCCGGTCACCTGCTCGGTTACGGTATGCTCGACTTGAATGCGTGGATTGACCTCGATGAAATAGAACTCGTCAGTGTCGGCGTCCATGAGAAACTCCACCGTGCCGGCATGAGAGTAGCGGACGGCTTTCCCGAGGCGTAAGGCAGCCCTGCACAAGGCATCGCGCTGTTCCATGCTCAAATAAGGCGCCGGCGCCCGCTCCACCACCTTCTGGTTGCGGCGCTGCACCGAGCAGTCGCGCTCAAACAGGTGCACCAGGTTGCCATGCGTATCGCCCAACAATTGCACCTCGACGTGACGTGCACGCCTGACCAGCTTTTCCAGGTACATTTCATCGTTGCCGAAAGCCGCCAGCGCTTCGCGGCGCGCCACCTCCAGCTGGCCCGGCAATTCCGCTTCAGACTCGATCACGCGCATGCCGCGACCGCCGCCGCCCCAGCTGGCTTTGAGCATCAGCGGATAGCCGATCTGTGCCGCCAGCTGCCGGGCCTCGTCGATATCGTGTGGCAGCGCTGCAGTTGCCGGCATTACCGGCACGCCGGCCGCAACAGCAGCTGCACGGGCCGCCACCTTGTTGCCGAGCGAGCGCATGACCTCAGGCCGGGGGCCAATAAATACGATACCGTTTGCCGCACATTTTTCAGCAAACTCCGGATTCTCCGACAGGAAACCATAGCCTGGGTGAATCGCATCCACGCCGGCTTGCTTGGCGATGCGGATGATGTCATCGATGTCGAGGTAAGCTGCAATCGGCTTCTTGCCTTCGCCAACCAGGTAACTTTCATCGGCTTTGAATCGGTGCAGCGCAAAACGGTCTTCAGCGGCATAGATCGCCACCGTGCGAATGCCCAGTTCAGCCGCGGCACGCATGACGCGAATACAGATTTCCGAACGGTTGGCGACCAGGATTTTTTCGATACGGCGGCCGGGAAGTGTCGTGGACATGGTATGACTCAAACTAAAGTTGGAAAGATTGATGTGCTGCTTTAAAAACTTTTACAAGACAACATATAGCCATGCTTGCCCGTTCAGCGCGCCTGGTCCCAGAAGCGATACTGTCGCCGCCGCTCTATTCAAACATTTGCCACTGCCATAACGGCAATCGAAAAAAAGCCCGCTCATCCAGAGCGGGTAAATCCATCTATCCTGCAGCTGATAAATGGCGAAAAAACTTCAGGCATTGGCCGTGCGTTTAACCATGGCAAAACCAATGCCGGCTCTCTCGTTAAGGGCAGGTTCCGATCACGTAGTAATTGGATCCTGTCATTTTTAAGGTAGTCATCTGGAAGGTGTTATACAAACCCATATCCTGATTTGAACCATTCGCCGCAGCACGCCCCGTACTGATAACCAGATGAGCACGGCCTGCCTGGACATGCGCATAGTTACTCGCCGAGTAGCAGGTCGCCGCGACAGTCGTTGTCGTTGTCGACGTCGTGGAAGTCGTTGAGCCTGCCGTTGTCGTGGTCGTCGTGCCACCACCGCCTACCCGCAGGTTATTGGCGAATATCCAGGGAACGATGTAGGACGGGTAGTTGACATGCGTATAGTCGACGTAGGTGCCGCCGCCGGAGCCGCCCGAGCCTGCAGGCCACGCATGGCTCATGCCACTGACAACCATATTCGAGATGCGCACCTTGCCATTAGCGTCTTTCCAGATATCGGCAGTTCCGCCGCCGGAAACGGTTACCGTGCCGCCACTGGTATTGGCGCCGTACAGAATTTTCATGCCGTCGCGATTGCGTACGTTATGCGATGGCTTGACGATAGCATCGTTGGAACCGTAAACATTGGCGAATATCTGGGTATTGAAATAGCTGTTGTACTGATTGCCGTTGATCGCTTTACAGGTATCCGCGACTTGCTGAGCGGTGCGCACCGGGTCGGAGAAAATATCAGTCGAAGCCGACCCCAGCGCTGGTGCGGCATTGGGCACGACGCCAGCAAAATAATCCGGGAAGGAACAGCCCAGCACATGGGTTTCAGCCGCGCCGGACGACAGGCCGCTGATATAAATCTGGTTCGGGTCGATATCCAGATTGGCGCGTGCCTTTACCGCATCGATCAATTTAATCAATGGCACGGCGTCGCGGCTCGTGCGATTATGATTGGCGCCAAACCAATCCCAGCAACCGGAACTTGTGCGCGTCGAACTGGTACCGCTCGGCACCGTAGGAGCAATCACGACCATGCCGTATTGTTCTGCAACTGACTCCCAGTTGAATTTTTTATTGGTTACATTGCCGGATGCGGTTTGTCCGCAACCATGCAGGCTTAACATCAATGCCCGCTTGCCATTGATGACCTGAGGATTGGCATTACTGGGAACATAGACATAGGCATCCTGCAAATTCGGCGTGCCATAGGTTGCGCTTTCTTTTACCCACGCACCACTTCCTGGCGTAAGGGCGAAAGCAGCAGTCGATGCCAACGTGGCGATGAGCGCAGTCGCTGCGCGTTGAGTCATTTTATTTACTTGCATGTTGTCGTCTCCATTCATCCTCGTATTCGGTTTCTAGAACTTATTCTTGTTTTTCTACGGCGCGGGAAAATCGTTAAACTGTTTTTGCATCCTGGTTGCTTTCGCTTATAGGCAGCCCTTTCATCAAGTCCTGGTTAATTGAAATATCTTTTTTCAGGATTGGCTCTGCAAGGAGATTTCTCGTTAGGATTGCGTCAGTCAAGGTTTCGGACACTGTCGTGCAATTCCGGAGGCCATCTTGAAATTTCAAGCAAAGAGAATTGTTAAAATTTTTGCACTTTTTTCTGCAAACTGGAAAATCTACTGGCTTACGCGTATTCTGTATCCAAGGGCAACTCACTCACCAATTTGCTTCAGCTAGGCTCGGCCATGGGAAGGATATGAGCGGTATCAGCTTTTCAATTTCTGCTGACGAGGGACGGCCAAAAGTGGAGGCCTGGCGCCATACTTTGTGCCAGGCCTTTGGCCCAATCGAAGTAGGATTGAATTCGCGTGAAGACTTCAGCGGCTTCGTTCGTACCTATAAAAGACAGGAACTGCAATTCAACGAGATTTGCTATCGCGGCCAGACCCTGGAGCGCACGGCGCAAAACCTCGCTGGATTCGACCAGGAATACTTCACCTTCAGCCGGCCGGTATCGGGCCCCTTGTATTTTGAGCAAAACGGTGGGAAATTCACTGTCAATTCAGGCACATTGGTGCTGCTGAATCAGACATCGCCGTACAAGGCTTTCACCAACGCCTGTTATCACGCATTCAGCGTATCCATTCCCAAAAAGCTGCTGCTTCAGCGTGCACCGCAAATTGGCGCGTTCTATAAACTGGACGCGGTCCAGGGCTCACCGCGCGGCCAGCTGCTTGCCAATTTCTTGCAATGTCTGAATGAAGGAATCAGCGGGTGGACCGAGCCAGAATTCATGGCTTTGAGAGAACAGCTATTGGACTTGATCGTGTTATTGATGGTGAGCGACAAGAGCAAGGTCATGTCGTCTGAAGAATCCAGCATCAAGGCAGCGCATCGGGAACGGGCAATGGCCTACATCAAATACAACCATCGCAATGCGCAGCTGAATCCACAGTTGATTGCAGGGGCCTGCGGCATCTCGGTTGGCTACCTGCACAAGATTTTCCAGGCTGTGAATCTACGGGTAGAACACTTTTTATATTCGCAGCGGCTGGAAACTTGCAAGACTCTTTTGCTTGATCCGCAGTACCGGCATTACTCGGTTCAGCAAATCGCTTACCAGTCCGGCTTCAATCACCCTTCTCATTTCAGCCGGCTATTCAAGGAAAAATTCAGCGTATCGCCCTCGGACTTCCGGGCCGCCCACAAAGAAGCTGCGCAGGATTAAGGAAAACGTAAGCTCCCTCTGGACGCTTCCATATATCAGGCGACTGGCAGCGGCCGTTTACCGCTGCTGCCGCATGGACACCGCTTGCCTTAGTTCTTGTAAAAGCCGCAGGCGATCACCAGATCGTCGCAGATTTCAAAGTAGGCAGACTTGACCATGGTTTCCTTGGTCAGCGGATGCACCCACTTGTAATCCATCCAGCCGCTGCCTTGAGCACGCGCGGCATTAACCATTTCGCTGACAAAGAAGCGCCCGTCGGTGTCCTTGATCTTGTTCCAATCCTGATTCCACAGGCGACGATTCGCGCCATGCGCGACGATCGTGCCGTCTGTGGCATAAATGCTGAGATACAGATCACGGTCGACAAACTGACCCTGGCTCAGTTTATTGACATCCTCGATCAGCGCAGCACGACTGTAGCTACGCATGTATTGCGCGCCGGCCTGCACCATGGCGACAGCTTCGTCGGCATTGCCATATTCGCGCGCGCCAAGGTTGAAGATCGACACCGCTTGCGACAGCGCCACGGCCTGTTCCTGCAGGCTGGCGGCAGTGCGCATGGCTTCTTCCACCAGGGCGGCATTCTGCTGGGTGGTGGCATCGATCTGCACTACGGCCTTGTTGACTTCTTCGATGCCACTGCTCTGCTCGGAACTGGCGGCGGCGATCTCGCTCATGATGCCGGCGACGCGATTGACGCTGGCGACGATTTCATTCATTGCCGTGCCGGCGTCATCCACCAGCTTGCTGCCGGCATCGACTTTTTCCACCGAATTCGAAATGAGGCCGGCAATCTCCTTGGCTGCTGCCGCGGAGCGCTGCGCCAGCGTGCGCACTTCCGCCGCCACCACGGCAAAGCCGCGTCCCTGCTCGCCGGCGCGCGCTGCTTCCACCGCGGCGTTCAAGGCGAGAATATTGGTCTGGAAGGCGATGCCGTCGATGACGGAAATGATGTCGACGATCTTGCGCGAGCTTTCCTTGATCGACCCCATGGTCGCCACCACGCTGCCGACGACCTGGCCGCCCTTGACGGCGGACTCGGCGGCATGCGCGACCAGCTGGTTGGCCTGACGGGCATTGTCGGCATTCTGGCGCACGGTCGAGGTCAGTTCTTCCATCGACGAAGCTGTCTCTTCCAGCGAGCTGGCCTGCGCTTCGGTACGTGCCGACAGCGCCGTATTATCAGCGGTAATCAAGCCGGAAGTCGCTGCCACTGCCGTCGTACCAGAGCGCACATGCGCCACGATCTTGAACATGCGCTCGCTGGTTTCCTGCAGCGCCTGCTGCAACTCGCCCAGCTCGCCCTTGGCATGGGCTTCAAACGGCTCACTCAAGTCACCCTGCGCCAGGCGTCTGGCAATTTCCGTTGCTTCCTGCAGCGGCTTGGCGATACTGCGCAACAACCACCAGCCGGCAATCAGACCAAGCGCGATCGTGCCAATGCCCAGTCCCACGACATAGCTGGTCGCCTCACTGGCGCTGCCAGACAGACTATAAGCGGCCAACCCGGTCAAGCCTGCCACGAGGATTAACAGAATGCCAAAGCTGACGGTCAGGCGAGCGCCGATTTTAAGATTTGCGAAATTCATTCTTTGTAATTTTCCTTGTCTCCACTTCTAGCGCAAGGCGGCATATCCGTTTGCCTGCCATACCTAAAAGCAACTTCATCATAAACCAAGTATTGCCTTAAGACACGGGACACGATGGAATGATGCTAGAGCCCAACACTAGCATAAAGGAATTACCGAATCGCAAACAAAAAATAAGGGGAGGAAACATGGCTTCCTCCCCTTATCAAGGAATACTGCAACGCAGCATTGCGGTAAAACCTCCTATCTCACCAAGCGCTGCCAGATCGCCGTGGTCGCCGCTGCCTGATTCAACGTATAGAAATGCAGGCCGGGCGCACCGCCCGCCAGCAAGCGTTCGCACATGGCCGTGACGACATCCAGGCCAAAGGCACGAATCGACTCGGTATCGTCGCCGAAGCTGGCGAGCTTGAGGCGAATCCAGCGCGGAATCTCGGCGCCGCACATGTCGGAAAACCGCGTCAGCTGCGTGTAATTGGTGATCGGCATAATGCCCGCCACCACCGGCACCTCGACGCCCGCCGCGCGCACTTCATCGACAAAGCGGAAGTAAGCGTCGGCATTGTAGAAATACTGGGTGATGGCCGAATTGGCGCCGGCCTTCACCTTGCGCACGAAATTCTGCAAATCATCCTGCGGCGATTTGGCTTGCGGATGCATTTCCGGATAAGCGGCCGTTTCGATATGAAACCAGTCGCCAGTCTCGGCGCGGATGAATTCGATCAGCTCGTTAGCGTGATGGAATTCGCCCGCTTCATGGCCGACCGCGCCATACCCGCTGGGCAGGTCGCCACGCAAGGCCACCACGCGACGGATGCCGTGCTCGCGATACTCTTTCAGGATGGCGCGCAATTCATCGCGCGAACGACCGATGCACGACAGATGCGGCGCGGCCTCGTGGCCTTCCTTGCGGATTTCCAACACGGTATCGCGCGTGCCGGCTTGCGTAGAGCCGCCAGCACCGAACGTCACCGAGAAATAAGCCGGTTTCAGCGCCGCCAGTTGCGCGCGCACGGCACGCAGCTTTTCCACGCCTTCCGGCGTGCGCGGCGGGAAAAACTCGATGCTGAAATTTTGTTGAACAGATGTCGGGTTTGTCATTTGCTTAGTAATAATGAAGACAGGGCCCAGGAAATCAGGCTATACACCAGCGCGCCACCGACGGCAGACCAGAAGCCGCCCACATGGAAGCCCGGCACCAGCCGCCCGGCAAACCAGAAGAGCAAGCCATTGATGACGAGGATGAACAAGCCCAGGGTCAGTAATGTCACCGGCAAGGTCAGGATCACCAGCACCGGCTTGATCAGGGTATTGATCAAGCCAAGCACCAGCGCCGCAATCAGCGCGACGCCGAAACTCCTGATCTTGATCGACTGGATCAGGTAAGGCAGCACGAACAGCGCGGCGGCATTGATCAGCCAGGTCAGTAACAAACGCATGCGGGACTCCTTATGGTTGGGGACAAACGCTCTGCAAATTCCTGCGGCGGGCACGCGCCCCTTCCCTGCGTCAGGAAAAGGGGTGGCGCCTCGAATCAATAACGATAGTGGTCAGCCTTGTACGGGCCTTCCTTCTTCACGCCGATGTAGGCAGCCTGCTCGTCGGAGAGCACGGTCAGTTGCGCGTTGAGCTTCTTCAGTTGCAGGCGCGCGACCTTTTCATCGAGATGCTTGGGCAGCGTGTAGACGCCCACCGGGTAAGCCTTCGTATTGGTGAACAGCTCGATCTGCGCAATGGTCTGGTTGGCAAACGACGAGCTCATTACGTAAGACGGATGGCCGGTGGCGCAGCCGAGATTGACCAGGCGGCCTTCAGCCAGCAGGATGATGCGCTTCCCATCCGGGAAAATGATGTGGTCGACTTGCGGCTTGATGTTTTCCCAGGTGTACTGGCGCAGCGCAGCGACTTCGATTTCATTATCGAAGTGGCCGATGTTGCAAACGATGGCCTGGTCCTTCATCTTCTTCATGTGCTCGTGCGTGATCACATGGTAGTTACCGGTGCAGGTGACGAAGATATCGCCATGCTCGGCGGCGTAATCCATGGTCACCACGCGGTAGCCTTCCATCGCGGCCTGCAGCGCGCAGATCGGGTCGATCTCGGTGACCCACACTTGCGCCGACAAGGCACGCAGCGCCTGCGCCGAGCCCTTGCCCACATCGCCGTAACCGCAGACCACGGCGACCTTGCCGGCCACCATGACGTCGGTGGCGCGCTTGATGCCATCGACCAGCGATTCGCGGCAGCCGTACAGGTTGTCGAACTTCGACTTGGTGACGGAATCGTTGACGTTAATCGCCGGGAAGGCCAGCTTGCCTTCCTTGTGCATCTGGTACAGGCGGTGCACGCCGGTGGTGGTTTCCTCGGTCACGCCCTTGATTTCTTTCAGGCGGGTCGAGTACCAGGTCGGATCGACGGCAAGCTTTGCCTTGATCGAATTGAACAGGCAAACGGCCTCTTCCGAATCCGGATTGTTCAGGACGCTGGCATCCTTCTCGGCGCGCGCGCCCAGGTGCAGCAGCAGGGTCGCATCGCCACCGTCATCGAGGATCATGTTGGAATAACCGCCATCGGTCCATTCGAAGATGCGGTGCGTGAAATCCCAGTACTGATCCAGATTCTCGCCCTTGAAGGCGAACACCGGCGTGCCATTGGCGGCAATCGCGGCGGCGGCGTGGTCCTGGGTCGAATAGATGTTGCAGGAAGCCCAGCGCACCTTGGCGCCCAGCGCTTCCAGCGTCTGGATCAGCACGGCGGTCTGAATGGTCATGTGCAGCGAACCGGTGATGCGCGCGCCTTTCAGCGGCTGTTGCGCGGCGAATTCTTCGCGGATGGCCATCAGGCCGGGCATTTCGGTTTCGGCGATGCGGATTTCCTTGCGGCCCCAATCGGCAAGGCTCAGGTCGGCAACAACAAAATCCTGGGTGGAATCTTTGGAATTCAAGACTGCGGCGTTCATCACGCCCTCCTTTCATGAGAAAAAAGTAACGTGAGCGCCGTTGCGGGTGAAAATTGGTCCAAGCCTGACATGGCGGGCCGCCATGCTGCAACGCTCCTTGGAGCCGAGATTATAACTGAGTTTGGCGCGAAATCGTGCTCACCCGCGCCCAATCTGCGCACCAGTCCCGTGTTAATTCTCTATTCAAGCATCGCAAGTCTACCGGCGCAGACCGCTGAATGTCGCGGCCCATCCACTTATTGCAGGTTATTTCGCCACAACCTGGCGGATCGGCGATGCTACCGGCTTTTGCGACACATTTCGCTGGATCCAGGTCAGCATATCTTCCCAGATTTTTTTCGACTCGGCTTCGCTTGGCATCGCCAGCGCATTCGGCAATTCGATCGTAATGATCGGCACTTTCTTATGCAAGCCGCTGTAATTACCCAGTGACCCCGGATACACGCCGACGGGCGTAAATACCAGGCGGCCGAATTTACGCGGCGGCTGCACGGGCCCGTCGAAATCCAGCACGCCGAATGGCGCATGCACGGAAATCACCACATCCGGCTTGAACCGGGCGATTTCATCATTGACCCAGCGGCTTTCCGGCTCCGACAGCGGCTGCTTGCCGGGAAAACGACGCGGATCGCGCCCGGTACGCTTAACCCAGTACGTCGGCGCTTCCTGGTGCCAGTCAGGCGTGGGGAAATTGCGATTCAAGTCGACGCCGTTGGCATTCATGCGGGTCGGCTTATTGGTCAGAAAACCATCCGGATTCACCACCGGCGCTACGCTCCAGTGGAATTCCTGGGCTGCCCCCTGATTCATCCACTGCATCCATTTGAACACAATGGCGGGCGCAGTCAGTTCATCGCCGTGTATCCCGCCGAGCAAGAGCACGCGGACCGGAGGTGTGCTCTTGCCACTTTTGACTGGCGGGATTTGCCGGTGCAGGATGGGAAAGCCTTGCACGGAAAGCGTGCCGCTCGGGGTCAGGCCGCTTTGCCGGCAGGTCTCCAGTGAAAGGCTCGCCAAGCGAGCGGAAAAGCGCTGGCACCAGTCCACCTGCGGCGCAGCATTGCGGGCAGCAGACATTGTTGCTCCGCCAAGCTTTACAGCCTTGTTATTGCTCTCAGCTGACGCGGGGGACGCATCCTTGGAAGCCGCGCTTGCGGTCGTGGCAAGAACCAGACCGGCGGCGCAGACCGATGCCAAAATGCCACGCTGCATCAGATGCAAAAAGGCGTCAGCCATTATTGCTGACGCCATGATTAGATTGCCTCATTATCCTGCCACTACTCAACACAAAAACCGTATCTTAATCGAAGAGACAGGGGAGCGGATGCGCAAAGCAACAGTCTTGTGGTCTGCAAACACATCCGCTGCGCAGATATGGACTCTACCCGAGGCCAGGGTTCGCTTCGCGAACGCCGAGCTTACAGCCCGGCCGCTGCACGCAGCACGACCGCATTGTGGTCTACGTTCACATCCGCTGCGCGGATATGAACTCCGCCCCAAAGCCCAGGGTTCACTTCGCGAACGCCGAGCTTACAGCCCGGCCGCTGCACGCAGCGCCTGGGCTTTGTCAGTGCGCTCCCAGGAGAATTCCGGTTCTTCGCGGCCGAAGTGGCCATACGCGGCAGTCTTCTGGTAAATCGGACGCAGCAGGTCGAGCATTTGCACGATCCCCTTCGGACGCAGGTCGAAATATTCGCGCACCAGTTCCGCCAGCTTCTCGTCGCTGATCTTGCCGGTGCCGAAGGTCGTCACCATCACCGAGGTCGGCTTGGCAACACCGATTGCATACGACACCTGGATCTGGCAGCGCGACGCCAGGCCTGCAGCGACGATATTCTTGGCGACATAACGGCCGGCGTAAGCTGCCGAGCGGTCGACCTTGGACGGGTCCTTGCCGGAGAAAGCGCCACCGCCGTGAGGCGCGGCGCCGCCGTAGGTATCGACGATGATCTTGCGTCCGGTCAGGCCACAATCGCCTTGCGGGCCGCCGATGACGAAACGGCCAGTCGGGTTGATCAGGTAACGCGTGCCCTTGAGCCATTCAGCCGGCAGCACCGGCTTGATGATCGATTCGATGGCGGCTTCCTCGATGGCCTTGTGCGACATTTCCGGCGAATGCTGGGTGGACAGCACGATGGTGTCGATCGCCACCGGCTTGCCATCGACATATTTCAGCGTGACTTGCGATTTGGCGTCGGGGCGCAGCCATGGCAGGCGGCCATCCTTGCGCAATTGCGACTGACGCTCGACGATGCGGTGGGCATAGTAAATCGCCGCCGGCATCAGCTCCGGCGTTTCGTCGCAGGCGTAACCGAACATCAAGCCCTGGTCGCCGGCGCCCTGGTCAAGATCGATGCCCTTGCCTTCATCAACGCCCTGGGCGATATCGGGCGACTGCTTGTCATAGGCGACCAGCACCGCGCAGCTCTTGTAGTCAATGCCGAAGTCGGCATTGTCGTAGCCGATCTTCTTGATGGTTTCGCGGGCAATGTTGATGTAGTCGACGTTGGCAGTCGTGGTGATTTCGCCAGCCAGCACCACCAGACCGGTATTGCAGAGCGTTTCCGCAGCCACGCGCGACTTCGGATCCTGTTCCAGGATCGCGTCGAGAATGGCGTCGGAGATTTGGTCAGCGACCTTGTCGGGGTGGCCTTCGGAAACCGATTCCGAAGTAAAGAGGAATTCATTTGCCATCGCAGGCTCCATTACGTAATGATTGACCATGGTGTCGCGGCCAGAACATAGATATTTGAGCCTGCGACGCTTTAGCGAGATTTGTATACCGCCTCGCAAGTTGTCATTAACTCGGCGGAATCGATGGCATTGGCACCCTGGCAATTGCCAGACTGGCGCTGTTTTGCCTATCGATATCGTGCTATTTTACGCGTCTTGGAAAAAATCGGCAAAAAACTCTGTCCCCGCTGATGCTTGTCAAACTGTTTCGCCTGCTTTCCCACCTGTCTTTGCCCGCCCTGCATGCCATCGGCAGCATGCTGGGTTGGGTCGTGTATTGGGCATCCCCCACCTACCGCCGCAGGCTGAAAGAAAACATCACGCGTGCCGGCCACGCGAGCCATTTGCGCGCGGCCATTTCCGAAGCTGGCAAGAATGTCATGGAACTGCCCTTCGTCTGGTTCGCCGATCCCCGCAAGGTCTTGCCACTTGCTGTCTGCGAAGACTGGTCAGCCGTCGAAGCGGCGCTGGCCCGCGGACGCGGCATCATTTTCCTGACCCCCCACCTGGGCTGCTTTGAAATCCTCGCGCAGGGTTTCGCCGCGCGCCATCCGCTTACCGTGCTCTACCGCCCGCCGCGCAAGGAAGCACTCAAGCCCTTGGTCGAAGGCGCGCGGGCTCGTGAAAATCTCGCGCTGGCGCCCGCCAATCTAGCCGGCGTACGCATCCTGCTCAAAGCGCTCAAGAATAATAAGCCGATCGGCTTATTGCCCGACCAGGTGCCGCAAAACGGCGAAGGCGTATGGGCTGACTTTTTCGGCAAGCCTGCCTACACCATGACGCTGCCAGCCAAGCTGCAGCAGATGTCGGGCGCACCGATCGTGCTGGCCTATGCGAGGCGGCTGCCGCGGGGCGCAGGATACCGGCTCCACTTCACGCTGTTCGACGAGGAACTGGGAGACACGCCCGAGCAACAGGCCCGCGCCATCAATGCCGCCATGGAAAAACTGATCGCCCAGTGTCCCGCACAGTATTTCTGGAGCTACAACCGCTACAAAGTGCCGGCCGGCGTCACGCCGCCAACCACCAACCCGGGAAAGCCAACATGAGGCTACTGATTGCACTGATGTGGCTGCTGCACTGGTTGCCCCTGCCGATCCTGGGCCGACTGGGAGAGGCGCTCGGGTCGCTCCTTTACTGGGCCATTCCCAAGCGCCGCCGCATCGCCCTGACCAACCTGGCCTTATGCCTGCCGCATTTGACGGAAGAAGAACGACGCACCCTGGCGCGTCGCCATTTCCAGGCTTATTCCCGCAGCATCCTGGAGCGCGGCATCCTCTGGTGGGCGCCGGAATCGCGCCTGCGCAAGCTGATTCACATGGAACCCGGACTACCACTGGAAGAAATCCAGTCCGGCCCGGTCATCCTCTTGTGTCCGCATTTCGTCTGCCTGGACGTGGCAGGAGCGCGGATTGCCATGGAAATTTCGGCATCCTCCGTCTACATGGAGCAGCGCAACAAGGTCGCCGATGCCGCGCTTCGCCGTGGACGCTCGCGCTTCAAGCCGGTCAAACTCTTGTCGCGCGCCGAAGGCATCAAGCCGATCCTGCGCGCCATGCGCGAAGGCCTTCCCTACTTCATGCTGCCTGATCTGGATTTTGGCTTGAAGGATGCCGAGTTCGTGCCTTTCTTTGGCGTTCCCGCCGCGACCCTGACGGCGCCGGCTCGCATCGCCGCAGCCACGGGCGCCAAGGTGATCCCCGTCATCGCCACTTTCCTGCCCAATTATCGCGGCTGGACGGTGAAGTTTTATCCGCCCGTGCCGGATTATCCGGGCAAGGATCTGCTGGCCGCCACCCGCCGCATGAATGCCTTCATCGAAGACCGGGTGCGCGAGATGCCGGCCGAATACCTGTGGACGCACAAGCGCTTCAAGACCCGCCCGCCCGGCTCTCCCGGCTTCTACGACTAAGCCACTTCAGGCAGCGCTGCACCAAGTGCTCAGCGCTATAATCGCACCATGAAAATCAAATTCACCAAAATGCATGGCGCCGGCAACGACTTTGTCGTGCTCGACGCCATCCGCCAATCCATCGATTTCACGCCGGCGCAATGGCAGGCGCTCGCTGACCGGCGCTTCGGTGTCGGCGCCGACCAGATGCTCGTCATCGAAAAGTCGCAAACGCCCGGCGTCGACTTCCGTTACCGCATTTTCAATGCCGACGGCAGCGAAGTCGAACAGTGCGGCAACGGCGCCCGCGCCTTCGTCAAATTCGTCATCGAAAAAGGCTTGACCGACAAGCGCGCCATCCGCGTTGAAACCATGTCGGGCGTGATCGAACCGACCATGCAGGAAGATGGCCGCATTACCGTCGACATGGGCGCGCCGATTCTGGAACCGGCGCTGGTGCCGTTCGATGCCAGCGGCCTTCACCCTGTACAGCAAGGAGATGACCAGCTCTGGCTGCTGGAGATCAACAGCAAGGCGCTGCTCTTTTCTACGCTATCGATGGGCAATCCGCATGCCGTCCAGTTGGTGGACGATGTCGATAACGCGCCGGTGGAACAGGATGGTCCGGCAATTGAAAACCACCAGCGCTTCCCGAAGCGGGTCAATGCCGGCTTCATGCAAATCATCGATCGTCACCACGTCAAGCTGCGCGTATTCGAGCGCGGTGCCGGCGAAACCCTGGCTTGCGGCACTGGCGCCTGCGCCGCCGTGGTAGCCGGCATCCGCCGTGGCTTGCTCGATTCTCCCGTGGCAGTCTCGACACGCGGCGGCGAACTGTCGATTGCCTGGGACGGCGGCGATGCGCACGTGATGCTGACCGGGCCTGCAGTCACGGTTTTTGAAGGCGAAATCGACATCTGACCGTTGTCGAAAAAGCCGCCAACGCAAGCCGGCGATGTACAATTACGCACGTCCTGTACATATAGCAAGCGCGCTTGCAGCATCTGCCTAGCGCAAGCTTTATAGGACCTGCTTTTAGCGCCAACCATACTGCCCACTGATATCGGCTAATCACGATGACTGCCCAACTCGATTCCAACACCGTCGCCCAATACCTGCTCGACCATCCGCACTTCTTTGAAGAGCATGCCGACCTGCTGGCACAGGTCAAGCTGTCCAGCCCGCTGGGCGGTCGCGCCGTATCGCTGCAGGAGCGACAGATGGAAGTGCTGCGGCATAAATATCACGCACTGGAATTGAAGCTGGCCGAACTCATTCGCATCGGCCGGGAAAATGACGAGATCGCGCAAAAATTTCAGCAATGGGCGCGCAGCCTGCTCTTGGCGCGCAATGATGTCGATTTGCCGCACGTGCTGATCGATGGCTTGCAAACCATCTTCGGCGTGCCTTACGCCACCCTGCGCCTGTGGGGCGTGGCACCCGACTATTCGCACACCTGGTTCGCCGAGGGCGTTTCCGACGATGCCCGCCTGTTTGCCAATGGCTTGAATGGCCCGTTCTGCGGCCGCAACAACGATTTCGAAGTCGCCTCCTGGATCGATGAAGCACAGGCCATCGAGTCCGTCGCCATCCTGCCGCTGCGCCGCGACGGCGCGGCCGACACCTTCGGCCTGTTGGTGCTAGGCTCCCCGGATGCCAGCCGCTTTACCTCGGACATGGCCACCGATTTCCTTTCCCGCATCGGCGATTGCGCCGCGGCGGCGACGACTTGCCTTCTCGATTAAACGTAGTCTGCAGAAGGCAATGGAAAAGCCCGGTAATCAGGAATGGCTGAACCGGTACCTGGATAGCCTGGCGACACAGCGCAAGCTGGCCGAGCACACCGTCGCCAATTATCGCCGCGACCTGGCCGAACTGATGCAACTGGCCGAGGCCGCCAAACCGGCGCTATCGCTCGAAGCACTCGATCATTTCCACATCCGTAAATTCGCCGCGCAATTGCATGCGCAAGGCTTGAGCGGCGGTAGCATCGCCCGCAAGCTGTCAGCCTGGCGCGGCTTCTATGCCTGGTTGGCGCAGCAGACCACTTTGCCAGCCAACCCCGTCGAAGGCATCAAGCCGCCCAAACGCGCCAAGCTCCTGCCCAAGGCCTTGTCGGCGGATGACGCCGTGCGCCTCGTGAACCAACCCAATCCGCGCAAGGATGCCAATGCCACCAGCGAACTCTGTAACCGCGCCATGTTCGAGTTGCTGTATTCGAGCGGCTTGCGCATTTCTGAACTGGTGCAACTGGATGTCCGCTATGCCAAGGAAAACGGCCATGAATCGGCCGGCTGGATCGATTTCGACGCCGGCGAAGTCACCGTCACCGGCAAGGGCGGCAAGATGCGCCGGGTGCCTGTGGGTGGCGCGGCGATGCAAGCACTTGCTGCCTGGATCGCCGTGCGTCCGGCACTGGAGAAGCTCGACCCGCATGCGCTGTTTCTAACGGAGCGCGGCACGCGCATGTCGGCGCGCCTCGTGCAGTTGCGCATCAAGGCACATGCCAAGGCGCTGGGTATTCCAGCCGACGTCCATCCGCACATGATGCGCCATTCCTTCGCCTCGCACGTCCTGCAATCTTCCGGCGACTTGCGCGCCGTGCAGGAAATGCTTGGCCATGCCTCGATCGCGGCGACACAGATTTACACCGCGCTGGACTTCCAGCGCCTGGCCCAGGTGTACGATGCGGCGCATCCCCGCGCAAAGAAAAAATAGCCGCGCTATCATCATGCGTCTTGGCTGCGCCGGCAGACCGCGCGACAAATCCCTGCGGCGCCCAGGTCCGAAGCCGCGTACCGCTGGATTTCTGGGCTGTCCTGAACCTTTCACTGACTTTTCGATATGGCACTGATCCCGACCACCATCCTCACCGGCTTTCTCGGCGCGGGCAAAACCACCCTGCTCAACCGCATTCTGCAGGAATCGCATGGCTACAAGATCGCGGTCATCGAAAACGAATTTGGCCCGGAAAACATCGACAATGCCATCCTGGTACAGGAAAGCAATGAACAGATCGTCGAAATGAATAACGGCTGCATCTGCTGCACCGTGCGCGGCGACCTGATTGAAGCGCTGAACAACCTGGCACGCCAGCGCGCCGCCGGCAAAATCCAGTTCGACCGCGTCGTCATCGAAACCACCGGCCTGGCCAATCCCGGTCCGGTGGCGCAAACCTTTTTCATGGATGACGAGGTCGCCTCGCGGTACATGCTCGACGCCATCGTTACGGTGGTCGATGCCCGGCATGGCATGCAGCAGCTCGATGCGCAGGAAGAAGCGCAGCGCCAGGTCGGTTTCGCCGACCGCATCCTGCTGTCGAAAACCGACCTGGTCGACGAACCTGCCATCGACCAGTTGACGCAACGGCTCGGCCGCATGAACCCGCGCGCACCGATCAGCAAGGCCGATTTCGGACGCGTGCCGCTTGCCGACGTGCTGGATCTGCGCGGCTTCAACCTCAATGACAAGCTGGAACTCGATCCCGACTTCCTGCGTGCGGATGAAGACGAGCATGCTCACCACGAGCATGCATGCAGCGCAGACTGTCAGCACGACCATGCCCATCACGGCCACCACAAGCATCATGGACATGCACACCATCGCCACGATCAGATCGCCGCATTCGCCTTCACCAGCGAGCGCCCGTTCGACAGCCTGAAGCTCGATGAATTTCTCGGCCAGATCATCCAGGTCTTCGGTCCGCAACTCTTGCGTTACAAGGGTATCCTGTCGATGGCCGGCGGCGAGCGCAAGGTCATCTTCCAGGGCGTTCATCAAATGATGGGGACGGACTTGGGAGCGAAATGGCAGGACGGCGAACCGCGCTGCAGCAAAATGGTCTTTATCGGAAAAGATTTACCAAAAGACATTTTTATTGCTGGATTAAAACAATGTTTGGTATAAATTAGTTCAGTTCAGAAAATTGCTAATAAATAGATGGGAAAGGCTTTTCTGAATTAAATTAATTTGATCAATGGGCATCGGGACTGCTTCAAGGAGCGCGCCATGAACGCAACCGTTGTAAAAAAAACACGAAAAATCAGCGAAACTGCAAGTCCCAAGGCGAAAAGCCCGAGCAGCGGAAAGCAAACTGCCGCTAAATCCGTGGCAAATAACGGTTTGAACAAAATCTCGGGCAAATCTGCTGTAAAATCCGTGACCGCAAAAAAAACCGCCTCTGCGGCCAGCCGTTCAGCAACCAAGAAGGCAGCAGAACAAAAGCCATCCAAGAGCGCGGTCATTGCGAAATCATCCGGCACGTCAAAACGGCCGGCAGTTAACAAAGCGGCGAAATCGATTGCCAAGGCTCCAGCAACTCTTGCTTCTGCCTCAAGCAAAACGGAAAAGCCGGTCCCGCGCAAGAGCACCAAGAGTGCGCCGGAACGTCTTTCTCCTTCAGTCGATACCGCCCTCGATTCGAAAGTAAGCGAAGTGGCAACCAAGACAAGCAAACCGAATCCTGACACTCCTGCCCAAGGCAGCCTGTTGACCGAAGAGCAAATCCTGAAGATGGATGAAAAGGATTACATGAACGAGGCGCAGTTGGCCTTCTTCAAGGCTCGCCTGCAGCAACTTGAACGCGATTTGCTCAAGAATGCCGATGAAACTACCGAGCACCTGCGTGAAACCGTGCTGGTGCCGGATCCGGCTGACCGCGCCACCATCGAGGAAGAGCATGCCCTGGAGTTGCGCACCCGCGATCGCGAGCGCAAGCTGCTCAAGAAAGTGCAGCAATCCCTGGCTGCCATCGAGTCTGGCGACTATGGCTGGTGCGAGGAAACCGGCGACCCGATCGGTATCCCGCGTCTGCTGGCCCGTCCAACGGCAACCCTGTCGCTGGAAGCGCAGCAACGTCGTGAACTCAAGCAAAAGCTGTACGGCGACTGATACCATCCATTCAGGTTTTCTGTATTCATGCCGGCAGGGCGACTTGCCGGCATTTTCATTTCAGTGGTCCGCCGAAATGATGCATGAAGACAGCTCGCATATTGTTGCCAAAAAGACGGCATTCAGCACGGATCATTTGACAAATCGCCCTCAGCAAGCTGTAATCGACATCCGCCCTTTTCTTAGGGCTATAATTGCCGAATGGAATTTAGTCTTTCAGACTAACGCTGGTTTTGGCATGCTGCGATGTAATGACGGAAATACGCAGATGCCGGTAGTAATAGGGACAGGAGAGACGTGGGGATTTTTTCGTTTTTAGGCAAGAAGGACCGACAAGCAGACACACCCGAGTCTGACCGGGACGCTTCTCGCCGCAAGCCCGCCAGCGAACAAGCTCGTTCATCCAGCGCTCGCTCTCCCGCACGCAATCTGCAGCAGCGTGATGCAGCGCGCGCGACCGCCGAAAAAATCGATGCGATCGAATCCGAAATGACCTCGGAACTGGGTCGCTCATCCAGTAAATCGGGCAGCCAGAACACTCTGCCTCCGGCAACGTCGAAGCCCGCATCGCCATCCACCGCTACTGGCCAGCCAGCCAATAGCCAGCCGGCTTCGACCTCTGCTCTGCCGAGACTCGACAACACCACGGCATTTGGCCTGGACTTGAAAGCAGGCAGCGTCGTCGTCGCCAGCTCGGAAACGCATCCGGCCATCGAAGAAGCAGCGGTCTTGTTCGCCAATGAGCAAAATGATCTGGTCGAACAAATGCTGCTTGACGCTATCCACGACCCTTCGCTCGGCGAAAAGAGCGGCATGGTCTGGCGCATGTTGTTCGATCTTTACCAGGTCATGGGCAAGCAAGACAAATTCGAAAACCTGTCGATTGAATTTGCTGCCAAGTTTGAAACGTCGCCACCGGCGTGGGACGACGGTCGTGCCGATTTGGACAATACGGTGCAACCAAGCGCCAGTGCCACTCCTGCCATTACCTTCTCCGGCAAGCTCGATGAATCAATCGTCAAGCAACTCGAGCGTGCCCAGAAGCTGAGCGAAAAGAATGGCATGTTGCGCCTGGAATTCGCGCGCGTCAGCGAAGTCTTGCCGGAAGGCTGCGAACTGCTGCTGGCGACATTAAAGAAACTGCAGAAGGCAGGCTACGAACTGATTCTGGTAGGCGCACCCGAACTGGCTTCCAAGATTCGCGGCATTATCGAAACCGGCCGCCGGGATGCCACCGATGCTCCGTGGTTGCTGCTGCTGGAAATTCTGCAATTGCTGAACCGCGAACAGGAATTCGAAGAAACCAGTATCGATTACTGTGTCACGTTTGAGGTATCGCCGCCGGCTTTTATCGCGCCGAAAAAAGTATCGACCGCCGTAGAATTGCCGGATTTGTCGCAAGAGGCGGAATCGGAAAAATTCCAAATGCCGGCCGTGATCGACGTCCGCAGCAATGCCTTCAACACCATCACGGATTACATCAACCGGCATGAGCATGCCGTTCTTGATTGTAAAAACCTGATTCGCGTCGATTTCAGCGCGGCCGGCCAATTGCTATCTTTGATGGCGCCATTGACCGGCCAGGGTAAAGTGATTGAATTGTGTAACGTCAGCTATCTGGTCGCGGCATTGTTCCAAGTGATCGGCTTGCGTGAAGTTGCCCAGATCACCTTGCGCAAGAACTAGCATTAAACCGCCTTTCTCTCATCGCCAGCCTGCATGAAATTGCAGAATTGCAAGGTAGCCATTCCAGGCTAATTCCATTCAGGCTGTTCCTCCCTCGTTCAGCTCTTTAGCTTGTCTTCCGGGATCAGCCGAATCTCATTGCGCTCGTCATTGCGTTCGTCATTGCCTTATCTTGTAATTGCCGATTTGGTCCCCATTATCTTGATATTGCCTGTCCGTCTGGCTTGAGCAGTTTCAACGCTTCTCTACATGGCAGAGTGAATCCTGCAGACGCGGAGCAAAATAACAGCCATCTTTCAATTGAGGTTTTCATGGAACAATTTCACGGCACCACCATTGTTTCCGTTCGGCGCGGCAATGCGGTCGCACTCGGCGGCGATGGACAAGTGACTCTCGGCAACGCAGTCATGAAAGCCAGCGCTCGCAAAATCCGCAGGCTGTATCACGGCAAGGTGCTGGCTGGTTTCGCCGGCGGTACTGCCGACGCTTTCACGCTGATTGAACGTTTTGAAGCCAAGCTGGAAAAGCATCAAGGTCATTTGTTGCGCGCCTCGGTCGAGCTCGCCAAGGATTGGCGCACCGACCGCATGCTGCGCCGCCTGGAAGCCATGCTGCTGGTCGCGGACCGCGAATCAACCCTTGTCATCACCGGCAATGGCGATGTGCTGGAACCGGAAGACGGCGTCGGCGCCATCGGCTCGGGAGGCTTGTACGCGCAATCGGCAGCCAAGGCGCTGCAGGAAAACACCGATCTGCCGCCACAGGATATCGTCAAGAAAGCACTGACCATCGCCGGCGAGCTGTGCATCTACACCAACCTGAACCACGTGATCGAAACCCTCGAATAACCTATTGCAGACTGACACCATGAATATGACTCCTCCGGAGATCGTCTCCGAACTCGACAAGCACGTGGTCGGCCAGGCCAATGCCAAGCGCGCCGTTGCTATCGCCCTGCGCAACCGCTGGCGCCGCCAGCAGATCGAGGAACCGCTGCGCCACGAAATCACGCCCAAGAATATCCTCATGATCGGTCCGACCGGCGTCGGCAAGACTGAAATCGCCCGCCGCCTGGCCAAGCTGGCCGATGCGCCATTCATCAAGATCGAAGCAACCAAGTTCACCGAGGTCGGCTATGTCGGCCGCGACGTCGACACCATCATCCGCGATCTGATCGACATCGGCATCAAGCAGACGCGCGAATCGGAAATGCGCAAGGTGCGTTCGCGCGCCGAAGATGCCGCGGAAAACCGCGTGCTTGACATCCTGCTGCCGCCGCCGCGCGACTTCGGCTTTCACTCCAGCCCCGCACCGGAAGAAGATGCCGGCGCCGGCAGCTCCACGCGGCAGACCTTCCGCAAGCGTCTCCGTGAAGGCGAACTGAACGACCGCGAAATTGAAGTCGAAGTCTCGGAAGCCGCGCCGCACATGGAAATCATGGCGCCGCCCGGCATGGAAGAAATGACGGAGCAGATCAAGTCGATGTTTTCCGGCATCGGTGGCGGGCGCAAGAAAAAGCGCAAGCTCAAGATCAAGGAAGCCTTGAAGCTGCTGGTGGAAGAAGAAGCCGCCAAGCTGATCAACGAGGATGAGCTCAAGCAAAAGGCCATTGCCAATGTCGAGCAGAACGGTATCGTCTTTCTCGATGAGATCGACAAGATCGCGTCTCGCTCCGAAGTCGGCGGCGCCGATGTTTCGCGTGCCGGCGTACAGCGCGACTTGCTGCCGCTGGTCGAAGGAACCACGGTCAATACCAAGTACGGCATGATCCGCACCGATCACATCCTGTTTATCGCATCCGGCGCATTCCATTTGGCCAAACCTTCAGACCTGATCCCGGAACTGCAGGGGCGCTTCCCGATTCGCGTCGAACTGGAGTCGCTGTCCATCGCGGATTTCGAACGCATTCTGACATCCACCGATGCGTGCCTGACCAAGCAGTATGAAGCGTTGATGGCTACCGAAGGCCTGAAGGTGGAGTTTGCCGAGGATGGCATCAAGCGCCTGGCGGAAATCGCTTATTCGGTCAATGAGAAAACCGAAAACATCGGCGCCCGCAGGCTCTACACGGTGATGGAGAAATTGTTAGAAGAACTGTCGTATACGGCCAGCGACATGACGGAAAAAACCGTCGAAATCCACGCGGCCTATGTCGATGAAAAGCTGGGCGCGCTGGCCGTCAATGAAGACTTGTCGCGCTACGTGCTGTAAGCCGTTCAGCGGCTTGGCGCACGCACTTGTCCGCCCGGCCCTCCCATGTCGGAAGGCGGGGTGGGACTGGGCGGCGTACCCGGCGCAGCCTGCCCGGACTGCATGCTCGGCGGTGCGCCGGCATAGCCCGGGATTGGTTTCAAGGCCGAAGTAGGGCTGGTAATCGCCCCTGGCTGTGGCGACTGATTGCCCAGTTCTGTAGGCTGCGCTGGCGACGGACCAGGGCTCGTCGGTACCGGCGCCGTAATCAGCATGTCAGACTGGCCTCTGGCACTTTCCGGCAATTCCACCCGCTTGGGCACGCCATTTTCCGTCAGCACCACATACATGGGATGCACTTCCTTGAGGACCACGCCCGGCATGATTTCCTTACCTACCGGGATAGCTACTGCCGGTTTGCCATCGGCTGACAAAATCACCGCACTTTCGCGCGCCGTACCCGACATCAGCACGCCCTTCAATTCATAGTTGCTGGCCACGGCCACTGCCGCAGGCCGGCCGCCGAACAGGGAAGCGGCGGCGTCCACCCTTACCTCCGCTTGTGCCGTTGCCGGCGGCGGCGCCACCGGTCGCTCGGCGGGCTTGAATAACTGCAGCCCCCAGTACGCCACCGAAGCGCACAGAGCGATGAACAGGATGAAACTGGCAACGAGAGGCAACTGCTTCATTCGATTCCTTTTATTATTTTCTGGGCTAGCGCACCAACTGGTTGATCTCGATGATAGGCATGAGCACTGCCAGCACGATCAGCAGCACCACCGCACCCATTGCCAGAATCAGCACCGGTTCCAGCAAGCCGGCAATCGTCAGCGCGCGGCGCTCCAGATCCTGCTCCTGGGCATTGGAAGCACGCTCCAGCATGGTCGGCAGCTCACCGGTCACTTCGCCGGCACGAATCATGTGAATCAGCATCGGCGGGAAATGCTGGTGCGCCGACAGCGCGCGCGCCAGGCTCACGCCTTCACGCACGCTATTGGTTGCCTCTTCCACCTGTTCGCGCATGGCGACATTGGAAAGCGTATCACGGCTCGTCTGCAAGGCGCGCAAAATCGGCACGCCGGAACCGGTGGTGATCGCCAGCGTGCTGGCAAAGCGAGAGGTATTCAGACTGCGCTCGAACTTGCCGTACAGGGGCGCGTCCAGCAGCCAGGTATGCCAGCGCCGCTTGACCGATGGATTCTTCAGCATGCGGCGCCAGATAAGCCAGGCGACAATGATGACGACCGCAACGATCCAGCCGTAGTTGCGCACGAAGTCCGAAATCGCCAGCATCATCACGGTCAGGAACGGCAGCTTCTGCTTGGTATTGGCAAACACCGAAACGATCTGCGGCACCACATAGGTGAGCAGGAAAATGACGATGGCGAAGGCGACGATCGTGACAATCGCCGGATAGGTAAATGCCAAGCGAACTTTCTGCACCAGCGAATTGCGCCGCTCGATGTAATCGGCCAGCCGCGACAGCACGCGTGACAGTTGACCGATCTGCTCGCCGGAAGCGACCAGGGCGCGGTAAATATCCGGAAAGTCGCGCGGATGCTGGGAAAGCGCATCGGAAAGCGACGAGCCTGCCATCACCTCCGAGCGGATCGACGCGATTAGGTCGCGCACATAAGTGCGTTCGGCTTGCTCCAGCAAGGCGGTAAACGATTGCTCCAGCGGCAAGCCCGCCTCCAGCAAGCTGGCAAGCTGGCGCGTAAATAATGCAATCTCGACCGTCGAGAGCTTGTCGCCGAAGCCGCGCGAGCGTGTCTGGCCCGCCGCGTCAACCTGGGCAGCGATTGCCTCGACCTTGATCGGCACCATGCTCTGCGAGCGCAAATCGGCACGCGCAGCACGGGCGCTGTCGGCATTCAGTACGCCTTTTTTGGTACTGCCGCCGGCATCGACGGCTTCATATCGGAATGCTGGCAAGACGCCACCTATTCTTTAGTAACACGCAAGAGTTCGGCCTCGGTCGTCACACCCTCGGCCAGCCAGCGCTCGCCATCCTCGCGCATGGTACGCATGCCATACTTCTGCGCAGTAGCGCGGATATCGGCTTCAGAGGCCTGGTTATGGATTAGCGCGGCAATCTCGTCATTGGTCTGCAACAGCTCATACACGCCGACACGCCCCTGATAACCGGTATGGCCGCAGTGGTCGCAACCGACCGCGTGCCAGGTCTTGCCATCGTAACGGCGGCATTCCGGACAGAGCTTGCGCACCAGACGCTGCGCCACCACGCCCAGGAGCGAAGACGACAGCAGGAACGGTTCGATGCCCATGTCCAGCAAACGGGTAACGGCTGCAGCCGAATCGTTGGTATGCAGCGTTGCCAGCACCAGGTGGCCGGTCAGCGATGCCTGCACCGCGATCTGCGCGGTTTCCAGGTCGCGGATCTCACCGATCATGATGACGTCCGGATCCTGGCGCAGGATCGCGCGCAGGGCCTTGGCGAAAGTCATGTCGATTTTCGCGTTGACCTGGGTTTGACCGACGCCGGCCAGCTCATATTCGATCGGGTCTTCGACAGTCAGGATATTGGTGGTCGAGGCATTGAGGCGCGACAGCGCGGCATACAGCGTGGTGGTCTTGCCGGAACCTGTCGGGCCAGTCACCAGCACGATGCCGTGCGGCTGCGAAATCAGGCGGTCGAACTCGGGCAATACCGATTCGCTCATGCCCAGATGGCTCAGATCGAGCCGGCCGGCTTCCTTGTCCAGAAGACGCAGCACGGCGCGCTCGCCGTGACCGGTAGGCAGGGTCGAAACACGCACGTCGACGGGCTTGCCGCCGATGCGCAAGGTAATGCGGCCATCTTGCGGCAAGCGCTTTTCGGCAATATCGAGTTGCGCCATGATCTTGATACGCGAAATCAGCGAAGCATGGATCGCCTTCTTCGGCCGCACGATGTCGCGCAAGGCGCCATCGATGCGGAAGCGCACGACGGATACCTGTTCGAACGGCTCGATGTGAATATCCGAAGCGCCTTCGCGCAAGGCTTGCGTGAGTAGCGCATTGATCATGCGGATTACCGGCGCGTCGTCGGCGGACTCCAGCAAATCCTCGACCGCCGGCATGTCGCGCATCAGCTTGGCCAGATCCATATCCGATTCGTACTCATCGATGACCTGGGCGGCGTCACCGCCGGAGCCCGCATAGGCCTGCGCGATCGCTGCCTCCAGCTCTTCCCGGTCCATCGACTTCAGGCGGATACGGCCGAAACGGCGGCTGACCTCGGCGATGGCAGCAGGCTGGGTCGCATCCGAGACCCAGACCTCTACCGGTGCACCATCACCGCCACGCTGCGCCAGCACGGCAAAGTCGCGCGCATAGGCATACGGCAGCAGGCGGGATTCGATTGTTGCGTTTTCCATATTGATTCCAATAACTCATTTGCCCGGTTCCGGCACTGCCGCCGGCTGCGGCACCGTCTGGGTGGACGGCTGAACGCTGGACGGTGGCATGCTCCCCGCCGGCACGCTGGCCGGCTGGGTGCCATTGACGGCGGCCGGCTGCAGCGGCAAGGCTTGCTGCAACATCGTGCCGCCAACTGGGCGGCCGTTTTCCAGAGGCGGCAGCATTGGTCCGCCGGTGTTGGGCAGGACCAGGGACTGTCTCGGCGTGGCGGTCATCTGTGCGCCGCGAATGTAATCGTAACGATCGGCCACTACACTGGCGTTTTGCTCGGCGGTGCGAATGATCACCGGCCGCAGGAACACCATCAGGTTGCGCTTCGTGCGCTGCCGCGACTGGGCTTTGAAAAGATTGCCAATGATGGGAATATCGCCCAGGCCGGGAACCTTGTCGGTGCCATCCCGGGTCGTGTCCGAAATTAAGCCGCCTAGGACGATAATTTGACCATCATCAACTAAGACATTGGTTTCGATGGAACGTTTCGTCGTAATGATGCCGGCGGTGCTGGAAACCGAACTATCGATATCCGACGATTCCTGATAAATACCCAGCTTGATGGTCCCGCCTTCGGAAACCTGCGGCTTGACCCGCAATGACAAACCGATATCCCTGCGCTCGACCGTCTGGAACGGGTTCACGCCGGCAGCTCCGCCCGATGCGGCGGTCGTGTACTGGCCGGTAATGAAAGGCACGTTCTGGCCGACGATGATGCGAGCTTCTTCGTTATCCAGAGTCAGCAGGTTAGGCGTGGACAGGATATTGGTATCGGACACGCTTCGCAGCGCATGCAGCACGGCACCAAGTCCGAGCTGGCCATTAATTTGGCGGAACAGGCCGAGCGACAGGCCAGGTGCAATACTGGGGACACCTGCCTCGGCCGAACCCAGGTTAGCCAAGGAGGTTGCCAGATTGACGATATTGGTGCCGCCCTGATTGAGCGCACTGACGCCGCCGACACGGTAGCGGCTATCGGAATCCCCCGACAGTCCCAACCATTGCACGCCGAAATCACCGGCATTATCGGCATTGACTTCGACAATCAGCGATTCCACATACACCTGGGCGCGGCGGGCATCGAGCTTGTCGATCACGGCGCGCAAGTTGCGATAAACCGCTTCGCTGGCGGTAATGATCAGCGTATTGGTCGAGGGGTCGGCCTGGATGAAGCCGGCGGAGCCCGACCCCGACTGGAGCCCGGCTTGCTGGGTACTCGAACCGCTGCCCAGCGGGCCTGATTGCAAGCCTGCGCCCGATGTGGTGCCGGTGCTTCCCTGCTGTCCCAATCCACCTTGCTGTCCAAAGGCGCCCTGCTGCGATTGGGAAAGTCCCGAGCCCTGCTGGTTGGTATTCAGCGATGAGGCATCTGCCGATACCACGGCGCGCAGCGTTTGCGCCAGCTTGGTGGCGTCGGCGTTTTTCAGGTACACGACGTGCACGTTACCTGGATTGGAAGTGGGCTGGTCGAGTTTGGCGATAAGCGACTTGGCCAGGTTGGCACGCGCCGCCGAAGGCGCGCGCACGATGACCGAATTGGTACGGGAATCCGCAAGCAGGCTGATGCGGTCGGCCCCACCGGGAGCGCCGGCGCTCGGCTCCATCAGGCGGTTGACCATCGTCGCGATGTCGCTGGCAATCGCATGGCGAACCGGAACGACATCCATGTCGCCCGAAGCCGGGCTGTCGAGCGCGGCGATGATCTTGCCCATGCGCTTGAGGTTATCGGCATAGTCCGTAATCACCAGCGAGTTATTGCCGGGATTGGCATTGATCGTGTTGTTCGGCGAAATGAGCGGCCGCAGCACGGTCACCAGGTTGGCGGCCGATTCGTAATTCAGGCGGAAGATCTGGGTAGCGATCTGGTCGCCGCGCGCACGCGTCGCCGCACCGGCCTGGATCGGACCGGCTTGCAGCTTGGCATCCGCTTCCGGCACCACCTTGGCAAATCCATCGCCGATCACCACGGTATAACCCTGCAGGCGCAATGCCGAGGACAGCAGGCTGAAGGCTTCCGACTTCGAGACCGGGCGCTCGGAGATCAGGCTGATCGTGCCCTTGACGCGCGGGTCGATCAGGAAGGTCATGTTGGTATAGTGCCCCACGGCCTTGACCACCGATTCGATATCCGCGCCAACGAAATTCAGTACGGCTTCTCCCTTGGCAGGCTCCTGCTGCTGTGCGTATGCCGGCGGCAGCGCCAGGGCACACATGAGAGCAGCGACCACGCCGCTGCGGCACAGATTCTTGCCTGCCTGGAAAGTCTTGCTTGGTTTGATTTTCATTATTTGAACTCGAGCCTGGTTACGTTTTTATTACCTTCCCTGCGGCGTGGCCCCAGCAGGTTCAGCAGGTTACCCAGCCGTTCCTCCTGCCCTGCTTCGGCTTCCGCCCTCCCCGAAAACTGCAGCCGGCCGTTGATCAGCATGCCTGACCCGGACAGCAGCATCGGTCCCCTTAATGTCTTCAATGCCACCTGCGCCTGTTGCCCCTCCCAGTCGAACGCCATCGCATACGCCCCCAGGGGCTTGATCGGCGACAGGCGCGACGACATATCCTGCATTTCCAGCATCATCCTGCCTTGCAGGGCAACGGCTTGCCCCGTGTGCGTCAGCAGCAAGGGCGACCACATCAGTCGCAAGCGTCCCGACGGCTGTATCGTATTCAGCGGCGCTCCCAGGGTCGCCAGGCGCTCGGCCGGCAAATCCATTTCGCCGCTGCTGATTTCCCATGTTCGCCAGCTGCCGGTGACACTCATCGGCTTCGACAGGACAGCCGGATTTTCCAGCGTCATGTTTGTCTTGCCGATCAATATCGCCGGCGACAACGTCCAGCTGAAACGCCCCGGCAGCAATGGCGATACCGGGTCACGTCCGCTTGGTGCCGCGCCAACGAATGCGGAACCGCGCCACAATGTGCCCTGTGCATCCCCCAAGGTAAAACGTCCGCCAGTCTGGCGCTCCAGCAGTGTCGCCATCCACGCCGCCGGCAGAAAAACCAGGATCGTAATGGCAATGCTGACAATGCCTGCCAGTAACCATAGCATGAGGCGATTTACTGTGCCTTTGCTTTTAGTCACCACTATTCGCTCTTTTGTTGCTGCAAAGTCAGATTTGCATTCACCGTATCGATTTGCGCCTGCGCAGTAATATTCGCTTCGGTAACGGTTACCCGGGAAGTTTTTTGCATTTCATCGAGCCAGGCAACCATACCGGCAAAGGATACGGAGGTAAGCTGAACTTTGGCAATGTCGGTCCCTGCCATCGCCACGTTCTGAGCCTTCAGCCCAGCACGATTCAGCGCGGCATCGATGGCTTCCCTGGTCATGGGGGGAGGCGGTGGCGGCGTTTCACGGGACAGCGCCGAGGCTTGCGCCGACATGGCTTGCAGTTCGACGGCTTGCTGGCGCATGGTGGGCAGATTCTTCTGCAACTGCTGCCGCCCGACGTATGCCGGCTCGATCAACAGTATGTAGATCAGCGCCAGCACGATGACGACCGCCATCAGCAGTAATTGTTTGCGCTCGCGTTCGTTGCGCGCATTCCAGAAATCCGAAAACTTCTGACGGTAATTTTCAACGGCTGGACTCATTTGCCACTCCTGATTTGCCAGACCTTGTCGTTTTTCTGGGTGACGGTCAGATTGCGCGATTGCAGCATGGAGCGCACTTGTTCGATGGGCGCGCCGGCACCATCCTTCAGCGTCACTTGCAGGGCTCGGTCACTGTAGTCGAGCGAAGCAATGCCGGCACCGGGACGGCCTTGCGTAGCCGCCTGCCAGGCATCGCCGAATGCCGACGACAGCACCAGGAAGTCATCCGGCGCGGGTTGCCCCGCACGCTGTTTGGCCGTCGAGATATTGCGGCGCATTTGCAGCACCGGATCGCTGGTCAGCGGTTCCTTCGGATAGACGGACTTGAATGTCTGCGCCATGCCGGCACGCAGATCATTGGCTTCCCGCCGCAGGCGCAGCCACTCGACATTCATTCCAACGATATTGATCAGCAGGACTAGGCCCGCCAGGATCAACGGCCAGCGCCAGGCTTGCAGTTGCAGGCCGGGACCGCCGGCCGCGCCCAATCCTGCCGCCAGATTGAAAGGCGATGCCTTGGCTTCGGTAATCCAGCGCGGCCAGTTATCCGCGAACAGCGCGATGCGCTCTTCCTGATTCATTTCCTGCGCCGCTGCCTGGTAGGCGGGAATGCGATCTTGCGGCACAAACAGCGCGATGGCCTGATGCGGCGCCAGTGCCGCCAAGGATTCCAGGGCTTCGCGCGCCGCCGCTTCAGGCTGCGCGGGCAGCAATGCCAGGCCGACGCCATCCACGTCGCTCATGCGCAACGCCAGATCGACGTCCAGGCTGGTATTCGATTCCGTGAATGCAGCCGATACGGTATCGGGCTGGTAGGGCAGGCACAACTGCATGGGTAGCGCGGCAACGCTGCGTGCGCCCAGCGACAGCATGCGCTGCACGTTCCGTTCGAGCCATGCGCGGCTCACCACGGCCACTGTGCGCTTGCCTTCGATCGAAGGGCCGGCCGCCAGCACGCAATCAGCCGGATCGGTCATCAACTGGTCTTCCACCAGATTGGGCAATGCAGCCTTCAGCTTGGACGCCGGCATCGGCGGCACCTGGACCTGCAGCAGGTTGACATCACTGGCGGCCAGCAGCAGGACGACCTTCTGGGCCGCGCTGATGGTTTTTTCCAGCTGGTCGAGCGTGGCGCTACTTTCGCGCTCGACGGCGCCGCCATCGGTCGCCAGCGCAAAGCGGCACTCGGGCGCAGCCTCCGGCGGCGCTGCCTCCACCGCGGCCTTCGAAGGCAATCGAATATACAGTGTACTCAAGGCGTTCTCGCTATTCTTTTAATTTTCCCGAATCCAGATCACTTGTGGCATTCGCGCCGCTCCCACGGGATTATCAATGCCACCGCGCTGCATCAATGCCTGCACTTCCAGTCCCGCGCGATTCATGCGGACCTTGCCGTTGACCAGAAAGTATTCGGTCTTGAAGTCAAAGATGTCGCAATCCAGGTTGGTTCTGGCCAGCCGCGTGCCAATCTCGCATTTGTCTCTTAAATATGCCTGGTCACGGCTAGCGATCAACGTCGGCGCGTCTGATGCCGACAGTGTATCAATAGTTTGCATCTTTGCAGCGAGAACTTCACGGGATGCGGTATTGACATTGATTTTTGTCGAGCGCGGCAACACCACCACGTAGTCCTTGAGCTTGTTGACGATCTCCGGCGTAAAGCCCTGCACCGCCAACAAGTCGTCGACGTACTCGATTCGCAGCGGCCGCGCCTGGTCATCACCGCTCATGCCGGGATTGATCATGACTGTCGTGGTGGTGGTCGTGGACACCGTGCTGCTGGTGCTGGCGCTGCCATCGGGAGTTGTCGCGTTAGGCTGCACAATCTTTGGCTGCGCGGCGGCGATAGCCTGCGCGGCCGGCAGCGCCAGGCCAGGGTTCAAGCGCAATTCACCAAGCAGATTGCGAAACACCGCCACTTCAGCCAGGTTGATTTGTCCGCCGGTCGCCATGTTGGTCAGATTGAAGCGGGACTGGGCATCAATGATGCTGCCCGACAGGATCGCTTCACCGGCATCGGAATCCGCCTGGCCGTTTTCGACATACTGATCCAGGCGCGTCTCGGCCAGGGGTACCGCCCATGGCTCGCCCAGATGATCGGCACCGGAGGTAGAGACATCGGCACGCAGGATCAGCGCCGACCAATCGAGCGCACCGCGAAGGATCCACTGCTTTTGCAGCTGCAGGCGCTGGTTTTCGATCGAGCGCACCTGCACCTGCTGCTGCCAGAACAGGCTGGCGACGATCGTGATGGCCAGGGTCGTCAGCAGTAGCGCCGTCACCACCGCGACGCCGCGCTGCCGGTCAAATGCGCGAGTACCCCTTCTCATACCGGCCCCAGCAGAAAAGTTTTCACCAGCGCGCCTGGCCGGTCATTCATGCGGATCGACACTTCGATCCCGGTCGGCACGGTCAGCGAGGTAGAGGAAACCGAACTTGCGTTCGAGGCCGGGTTGGAGCCGGCAACGGCATCCACGCCAGGAGTGCGCCAGCCGGCGCCATCATTCATCCAGGTGCGCACCGACATTTGCGACACGCCCGACTCCAGCGCCACGCCGGGAGCGCCGCCGGTATTGCTGGTGACGGATAGCCACAAGGTGTCCAGTGCATTCAGGTCACGCGTGGGCAGCGATTCGCGACGCGTCAACACACCGTTTTGCAAGCTATAGGCGACCAGTTGTATGCGTGAAGGCTGATTCTCGGCGAACACCTTGCGCACAAGGACGATGCGATCGGGCTCGACCACGATCGGCACGCGGCCTGGAATTGCATCCAGTTCGACCAACTGGGTGCAATCCCGCTGCATCTGCGCGAATGCCAATTGCATGCCCCGAGTCTGTTCCATTTCGCTAGTCAGGGCAATCCGCGCACGAATGATGCCGTCGAGTCCGCGCCAGCCGAGCACCGCGACGATGGCGAGCACGGTAATGGCAACCAGCAATTCCACCAGGGTAAAGCCACGCCGGTTACGCGCTGCGGGCGTAACGCGAGAAGATCGGCGTGACGAAGATGTATGCATGTTTATCTAGCCGTTATTGGGCACAATCTGCGACAGTTTGATGATGCGCCGCTGCGGATTCTGGGCGTCGAAGACGCCGACTTCCACCCGGCGGAAATTGGCATTCGGTGTCGGCAAGACTTCCTCCTCGCATAGCAGCGGCAGATCCCCCTGCGGGCACTCGAAGGTACGCTTGCCCAAAGCCGGCCATTCGCGCGCCAGGCGGATTTGCGACAGGCGGTTTTCCGCCGACCAGGTCGCCATCATGGAGGCGCGCAAGCCATTGCTGTTCTGAGTCAGGCTGCCGACTGCGCGCAGGCTTGCCCCCAGCGCGGTACCGACGATGACCAGCGCCACCAGCACTTCTAGCAGGGTAAAACCTCTTGAGGAGTATCTGCGCATACCAGGCATGCTAATCCACCGTGAAGTTGCCGATGCCATCGGCACGGATCGATACCGTGGCGTCGCCGACCGACATGCTCAGAATGAATGGTTTATCGACCGGTTCACGGCCAAAGACGATGCGCAGCGTATTGTCGTTGTTCTGCCCCATCATGGGAGGATCGATGGCCAGACTGACCGGAGCCCTTTGAAATTCCCGCTCGCGCAACATGTCATCCCTATCCATCGCTTGCCAGACATTGTTTTCATCCAGTATCCAGAATCGATAGCGGTACTGGTCCACTTCGAAGGCGACCGGGCGATTGCGCACAATCGCCTCGTCACGCGCCAGCTGCAATAACAGGGCGATACGCTGGGCTTCATTCTGCAATGCCTGCCGGCCGCTGGGCAGGGCATTCAACGTGACAAAGCCCAGCATGATGCCGACAATGACCAGCACCACCAGCAATTCCAGCAGCGTGAAACCGCGCTGGCGAATGTGCTTCATTGATATCCTTACAGTTCCCAGGAGCCGATGTCGGCATCAGGGCCAGTGCCGCCCGGCTGACCGTCCGCGCCAAAGGAAAACACGTCGACCTCGCCGTGCATGCCTGGCGAGAGATACTGGTACGGATGTCCCCACGGATCATTCGGCAGACGTTCGAGGTAACCGCCCTGCTTCCAGCCACGTGGCTCGGGGCCGGCAGTCGGCTTTGCGATCAATGCCTGCAAGCCTTGCTCAGTGGTCGGATACCGCAGGTTGTCCAGCTTGTACAACTTCAGGCCTTGCATGATGGTGGAAATATCCTGACGAGCCGCGATGATGCGTGCATCGTCCGTCCGTCCCATCAGCTTGGGCACAACCAGCGCCGCCAGAATACCCATGATCACGACAACAACCATGATTTCGATCAACGTAAAACCAAGGGAGCGGCGACGCGACGCGGCACGCTGTTTAAAAACAGTCAAAGCATTTGCCATACGGATTCACTTTTATAAAAGGAACAAAAAGAGATTGGAAGTATAAGGCCGAAGTAGCAATTCTTACACTATCCACGTGCAGGGTAAAACCTGATCTGGAGAAAGATTGATTTAAAACACGATACTCTAAGACTCAAAAATTCCCAAAAAGTGCCCCAGCGGCTACTATTCGGGTTTGCGAGCAGTGTCGTTGGCATCAGATTGCCATCAGTTTACCGGCAAAATAATATCAATTCGACATGTCCAACCCCTTTACTTATTATGGAAGTTTCATGAAAACGAGCTGACATGACCGATCTGTTCCGACAATTTGTGCGCTTTTTCGGTGTGGGCTGCGTCTCCGCGATTGGTCACTATGGTCTGCTGATCCTGCTGGTGCAGGTTGCCAGGATTGACGCCGTGCCGGCGTCGGCTGCGGGCGCCTTGCTGGGCGCGTGGATCAATTACAGCCTGAATTATCGTTTCACCTTTCGCAGCAACAAGCGGCACGTCGAAAGCGTGACAAAGTTCGCTGTCGTCGCCGTTATCGGCTTGCTGCTCAATACCTTATTCATGTGGATCGGCGTTGACCTGCTACATCTGTATTACCTGCTCGCCCAGGTAATCACTACTGGCTTAGTGATGGTATGGAGCTTTTTGGCGAATCGCTTCTGGACTTTCCACGTCGCCGATGGAAAATAGACAAATCCAGTCCTGCACTAGCTGCTATCATGGCAGGCCCCTTCATGTCCAAAATGTCAACCATTCATCCGAACAAGCATGAGGCCATTTCTTCGAATGCCACGCGGCTGGTTTTGCCTGCTTTTGCTGCCGGTTTTTATCCTGGCATTGCCTGCTCATGCGGGCAATATCTCCTTTAATCTGACGATCAACGGCAATCGGCTGTTACTCAGCAATCAGGGCGATAGCCCGGCATTCGATCCCGTCGTGATGCGCCTGCTGGATAATGGCCACTGGGAAGTGCTGCCGCCAGCGGCAGGCAGTCCAACCCCCGTGGAATTCAGGCCGCAAGCCCAGGCGGAAATGGTATGGACCGAGCAACCTGCGCCGCCTTCGCCGGCGTCTCTCGAGACCTTGCGCCCGGTGATGGTGCGGTTCTTCGACCAGGCTGGCGCCAGCTTTGGCCAGATTTCCTTTTTCAACCAGCCGCAACCAGCCGGCAGCGATTTGATCCTGGACGCGGGTTACGAGCATGGCAAACTGCGGATTGCTCCGCCCAAGAATCCCGAACACAAAGTTAGCTGGCTGGTATGGGCGCAGGAAGAAGGCATCGCCGCCCTGACCGACAGCTTGACGACGCCTCAGCCACAACCCGATGCCTTGCGCATCCAGTGGGGAAAGGATAGCAAGGAGCAAAACCTGGATTTGGGCAAAGGCTTGCCGACCGCATTCCTGCTGCACGAAACGCCGCAGGGCTTGCGACTGCAAGTCGTGCCGACCGGCCGGGCGCCAGGGCGTCAGCAACGCACTGCCTGGCTGGATCGGGGCGACCGATTCCGTAGCGCCGCCATGATCGCGCTGCTGGCCGGGCTGGCGCTGCTGGCCTGGCACGTGGCCGGCACCCGCCAACGACACAGTATCTAACCATAATAAAAATGAATAAGACACGACCAGTTCCATTTCCTCGATCGCTAAGGAACATCGGCTGGATTGCCGATGTGTTGTTTACTTTGGTTTGCGCAGGCTTGATTGCCTCGGTGCTGGGTGTGGCCTTCCTCAATTCGGGAAATTGGCCGACTGGCGGCGACGCTGCCTCGCATCTGCTGTACGCCAAGCTGTATGCCGACGACCTGCTGTTTTCCGGCCAGATCCTGCCATGGATGCCGGAAGTATTCGGCGGCATGCCCTTCCTTTCCTATTATTTTCCGCTGCCCTTCATTGTCATGGCATGCCTGTCCAAGTTCACGGGATTGGCGGTCGCCTTCAAGTGGGGCTCGTTCCTGGCTGCCATGGTGATGCCGGGCGCGGTCTTCGCCGCCAGCCGGCGCTGGCTGGGATTCTCCTGGCTCGCTTCCATGTTCGGCGCGCTGGGCGCATTGGCCTTCCTGGTGCATGAACAGAATTCGATCTGGGGCGGCAACCTGCTCTCCACGCTCGCCGGAGAATTCGCCTACAGCTACGGCATGCTGTTTGCGCTGCTGTCGATGATGGCATGGGCACGCGCCGTCACGCTGCAGCGCGGCTGGCTGCTGGCGGCATTGCTGGAAGCGGCGAGCGGTTTTTCGCATGGCTTTCCACTGCTGATCCTGGGCTTTTCCAGTTTCCTGCTGCTGCTCGATTGCGGCGCGGCCGGCCCCGAGCGGGCAGCGCGTCTCAAGCGCACCTTCTTCATGCTGATGGCAGGGCATGCGCTAGCTTTCGCGCTATTGGGCGGCTGGCTGTGGCCGATGATGGAAATGCATAGCCTGACCATTCCCAACGATGCATCCTTTCCGCTCGGCGGATGGCAAGATTTGCTGCCGGTGACGCTCTGGCCGGTGCTGGGCGGTGGTGCGCTCGGATTGGCACTGGTCGTCCTGCCATGGGTGCGGCGCGGCTGGGAAAGCGGTCAGCGGCGCGCATTATGCTATTTCATCGGCGCCGCCGGCCTGGCTGCGGTGGCGTTCATCGCCGGCGACCGGCTGGGCGTTGCGGATATCCGCTTCTTTCCGCTGGTCTGGCTGTTTGGCGCGGTTGCCTGCGGCTGGCTGCTGGGTCAATCGCTGTACGCATTGAGCGGCACTGGCAACGCCGATGTGACGCTCGTCTCCGCGCGCGTTTTGCTGGCAACCGCTGCCGCGCTTGGCATGCTGGGCTGGCTCGGCCCGAATATCCAGAAAGCGCCGGACTGGGGCTTGTGGAATCACTCCGGACTGGATGCCAAACCGCAATGGCATAATCTGACGCGCCTGTTTCCTGCCATGAGCGGCAACCTGTGGAGCCCGCGCTTGGCTTTCGAGCATGACCCGGACAATAACGATCTTGGCTCGACCCGTTCGCTGGAAGCGCTGCCCATGTTCCTCAACCACCGCCCGGTGCTGGAAGGCTTGTACATGGAATCCGCCGTGCTGGGGCCGGCGATCTACCAGGTGCAGTCGGAGATCTCGACGCGACCCTCTTCGCCGCTGGTGCGTTTCCCGAGCGGCAGCCTGGACCCGGAATTCGCCGCGCGGCATTTGAATTTCCTGCATGCGGACACCATCCTGCTGCGCAGCGACGGCGCCAAAACCGCGATCGAAAATAGCGGTCATTTCACCAAGACGGCGGAAGCGCCGCCGTTTGCCCTGTATCGCGTGAAGAATTTCGACAGCCGCATGGCACAGGTGGTGACCCAACCACTGCAGCTGCGGCCGCAAAAAGAATGGATGCAGGATGCCTTTGCCTGGTTCCGCACCCGCAGCCGTTTCGACAACTACCTGCCGGTATATGGCAAGGATTTGGCGATCAAGCCGCACCAGGGCGCCGCGCCGGCAGTGCGCGAAATATCTTTGACACGCAATGAGCTCGTGTTTGAAACTGATGCCGTCGGCAGCCCGCATCTGATCAAGATGGCGTATCACCCGCGCTGGCACCTCACGACAAAGGGCAGCATGCATATTGCCGGCCCGGGCTTCATGCTGGTGGTGCCGCAGGAAAAACAGATCCGCCTGGAATATGGTCATACCCTGGTCGGCAAGCTCGGCATGGTTGCGACGACGATCGGCTTCTTGATGACCGCTTTCCTGCTCTGGCGCGCGCGCAGGACTGTTGCGGCAGGCAGCCCGGCTGCTCCTGTTTCCGCCCCAATCGGCCTGCGCGGCTGGATTCCGTTGGTTGCGTGCTGGCTACTGCTGCTCGTGGCGGGAATTTATTTGGGTCTCAACTCGCCGGAACGGGTGTATATGGCCGGATGGGAAGCGATGAATGCCAACCGCTATGCCGAAGCAAGCGAGAAATTCCAGCGCGCCTTCGTCTTGCGCAAGCCGCCCGCCAAGAAAGAAGAAGCGCTGTTCTGGCACGCCAAGTCCAATGAACTCGCCGGCAAACGCACGCAAGCCAAGGCCGGCTATCGCGAGTTGATCGACACTTATCATGGCTTCTGGGTGCCGGAAGCCATGTACACCTATATTCTCCTTGAGTGGGAAGATGGCAATCGTGAAGCGATCAAGCCCTATGCGCAGCGACTCCGTGAGGAATACCCGAACAACAAATGGACTCAAAAGCTGGACGAACTCAAATGAACTCGACCATCCCTGCCACACCCGAACTCAGCGTTATCGTCCCCGCCTTCAACGAAGCAGAAGGTTTAGCAGCCTTTCTCGCGCAATTGTTTGGCGTACTGGCGACGTGCAGCGACAGTTATGAAGTCTGGGTAGTGGATGACGGCAGCCGCGATGCGACCTGGGAGCGCCTGCGCGGTGAACTGGCGCGTTACCCGCAACTGCATGGCTTGCGCTTCACCCGCAATTTCGGCAAGGAAGCCGCGATTCTGGCCGGCCTGCGCCAGGTGCGCGGGCGCGCCGTCGTGGTCATGGATTCCGATGGCCAACACCCGCCTTCGCTGCTGCCGCAGATGCTCGACCTGTGGCGCAGCGGCAAAGCGCAAATCGTGGCGGCGCAAAAAGCCAATCGCGATACCGACAGCTGGCTGGCGCGCCTCAACGCCCGCTTGTTCAATGGCTTGATGCATACCCTTACCGGGCTCGATCTCGAAGGCGCCTCCGATTTTCGGCTGTTGGACCGGCGCGTGGTCGATACGCTGCTGGCTTTCCCGGAAAAGATTCGCTTCTTCCGCGGCATGACCGTTTGGACGGGATTTACCACGGTGCCCTTGGCCTTCGATGTGGCGCCACGGATCGCCGGCAGCAGCCAGTGGAGCACAGCGCAGCTGATGCGCCTAGCCGTCACGGCGATTACTTCCTATAGCGCCAAGCCGCTGTCGATCGTGTTCCGTCTCGGCCTGTTCGGCATGCTGGCTGCTTTCCTGCTATTACTGCAGGCGGTCTACTCGTGGTTTACGCACGTCGCCGTGTCGGGATGGACATCGATGACTGTGGTCGTGCTGTTCTTCGGTTCCGCCAACCTGCTTGGCATCGGTATCCTGGGCGCGTATCTGGCGCAGATCTTCGATGAAATCAAAGGCCGCCCCGAATTCCTGGTCGGTGAAATTTTGCCTGCGCCGGCTATCACAACTCAACACGACATCACGGCTAGCAAAACTATTTAACTACCATAAAGCTTTATCGAGTGGCAGACAGATAGCCGGGCCACTTTTAAAGTGTTGTCGCCCCATACCACCGGTAACTTGGCATAAAAAAAGCGGATCCATTGGATCCGCTTTGCTTTGGTGCGCGCCGCAACAGCGCGCTCCATGTTGCCTATTACGGGCAAGTAGTGTCGATGACGTAGTAATTGGTACCGGTCTTACGCAGCTTGCTGGTGTAGAAGGTGTTGTTCAGCCCCATCTTCTGGTTCGAACCGTTGGTATATGCATAGCCACCGGTGTCATGAGCACGACCAGCCGTCACGTGCGCGTAGTTGCTCGAGTTGTAGCAAGCGCCTGCAGTTGTCGTCGTGGTGGATGCAGTAGTTGTAGTGGAAACCTTGGTGGTCGTGGTTGAAGCCTTAGTCGTGGTGGTTCCTGCCGACGTAGTCGTAGTGGTGCCAGCCGACGTGGTCGTGGTGGTGCCGCTACCGCCGATCAATCCCCAGAACTTGGCAACGTAATAGCTCGAGCAGATATTCACATCGAGGATATAGGCGCCAGCGGTGCCGCATTGCAGGGAGCCGGTGCCCGGATCAACCGGAGTGCCATGACCCATGCCGGTGATGGTATAGGTTTCCACGAGCGCATTACCGCTGGCATCCTTGTACACCTTGTGCGGGAAGCCGGCCACCGTGTCGCTTACGTCTGCGGTTTGGTCGATGCCATGGTAGTTGGTCCACTGCTCCACTTCTTCGACCTGATTGGATTGCTTGACGGTATAGTCAGCATCGCCGTGCCAGATCGATACGATCGGCTTACGGCCGGTATAGCCGCTGTAGCCGCCGCGCGCCAGGTCGCCCCAGGCAGCCGGAGTTTTATCCACGCCCGGGCTCATGCAGGTGAACGCATTGGTCATCGAAGTCGCGCACTTGTACGGACCGCCCGAAAAAGGCGCGCCGCCGGCAAAGACGTCGGGATAAGTAGCCAACATGACGTTGACCATGTAACCGCCCGCCGACAGGCCTGTGACATACACACGATTCGTATCGATCGAGTGGTCTGCCTTCATCTTGTCGACCATTTGCTTGATCGACAGGGCTTCGCCCTGGCCGCGCGCGATGTCGCCGGGCTCGAACCAGTTGAAGCACTTGTTCTGATTATTGCTGCTTTGCTGTTCCGGATACACCACATAGAACTTGTAGGTGTTGGCGAGCTGGGTCCAGCCGGTGGCTTCATAGGCAGAGGCGCTCTGGGTGCAACCATGCATGGCGATGACCAGCGGCGCATTGGCCGGCATGCTGGACGGCACATGCTTGTACATCAGAAGATTGCCGGGGTTCGAGCCGAAGCCGGTTACCTGGGTCGCAGCGAGAGCCGAGGATGCGCTCATTGCCAGCAAGGGTGCTGCCGCAAGGAGAAGCCCGCGCTTGAGGAACAGCGAGAATTTCGAAGATTGTGTGGTCTGACTTGACATCATAAATGTCTCCTGAATATTTTTTATGTGATCTACTTTTAAGGGTTGGCTTTTCGCTCTTGTAAAATCTTGTTGCCAATACCGCCACAATCTTTCACCTCACGGATATTGAGGTTATGATTGAAAACCGGCTGCGTACTGTGATCCTTCGATTTTTGGCTTAGCAACATTTGCCAACAAGTTTCGCCTTTACGACAATTAAAATATTGCGATAAGCCAATAAATTCATCATAGTAAACGGTATAAGACTAGACAACGGGCCATTTGGCCAGCCGCCAAATGTGCTGCTAAGCAGCAAAATAGCCCGAATAAAATTCGAAAAAGCCCATTAAAAGGATCAAAGAGCAGCGCAGCAAAGACGAGCGCGCAGCCTTTAAAAAATGGCGCGAGTCATAAAAAAATTTAAGCCGGAAACGGAGACAGGCATTGGAAACGGAGATGGACGCGCTTGCGCAGGCGACGGAATTGGGGGTCGATCCCGGCCTGCTAATGAATATTATCGTGCGCTCGACCGCAGTCGCCGACTCGCAAGCTCTCCTGACACTACTGAACAACGAAGTGCAGAGCGTCTTGCACCAGGATGTCATGGTATGCGGCGTAGGCGGCGTCAGCCCTAAGGGCAGCTACGCCCATAAGGTGCTGCATCATAGTTATCCCCCTGCTTACTTTGAGGATCTGGTCAGTGCCGAAGGCCGGGTTGACAGCCCGTTGATGCAGCGCTGGCGAGAAAAGCAGGAGCCGGTGTTTTTCCAGAGCGGGCGCGACGATGCGCAATATCCTGCCGACTGGGTGCGGATTTTTAACAAGTACCAGCTGCGCAATACCGTCGCCCATGGCGTGCTCGATGTGCAGCGCACGCTGTCGTCGTATTTCATCTTTTCGCGCATCCCCGGCGAAGTTGGGCCGCGCGAAGTCTTCATCATGAAGATGATCACGCCGCACCTGCATCTGGCATTGGTGCGCGCCCTGACAACGGTGCAGGAATTCAGCCATTTGACGGCGCCGAATGAAGCGCTGAGCGATCGCCAGAAGCAGATCCTGCGCTGGATTAACGAAGGCAAGACCAACTGGGAAATCGCGCAAATCCTCGAAATGACGGAAAAGAATGTGAAGTACCACATCGAGCAGATTTTCTCGAAATTGCAGGTGAGGAATCGCACGCAGGCTGTCGCCAAAGCGATGCTGCTGGGCTTGCTGTTCTAGAAGTGCGACTTTAAGCGACTCGACGCGACGTTGCTGTCCAATAAAAAAAGCGGATCTGATTCGATCCGCTTTTTTTATTACTGACTCCCTGCCATTCGAGGCAGCCAAACGATATGCCGTCGGCTGCCCCGCTTCCGTCTACCCGTGCCTGCTTACGGGCAGGTACCGATCACGTAATAACCAGGGCTGGTTTGCTTGAGCGTGCTGGTGTAGAAGGTATTGTTCAGCCCCATATTCTGGTTCGAACCGTTGGCCAGGGCATAGCCGCTACTGTTATGCGCCCGCCCAGCCGTCACATGCGCATAGTTGCTGGAGGTGTAGCAAGTCGCCGCTACCGTGGTGGTCGTGCTGGAGGCGGTAGTGGTCGTGGTGGCCGCGGTGGTGGTCGTGCCGGCGGCAGTGGTAGTAGTGGTGCCTCCTGCCGTGGTGGTTGTCGTTCCACCGCCGCTGCCTGCGCGGATGTTGTTGGTGAAGAAGTAATCCATCACGAACAGCGGATAATTCACGTATTGGCTAGTGACGTAGTTGGTGTTCTGTCCGCCAGTGCCCGCGGGCCAGGCATGACTCATGCCGCTGACCGACAATTCATGCGTACGCACCCGGCCACTACTGTCCTTGTAGGTCGTGTTGGTGCCGCCGGTTGCTACTGACGTGCTGGCTTGCTTGGTGAAGGTGCCGCCGTAAATCTGGCGCATCGCATCCATCATCAATGGGTTGTACCCTGGAGCGACCGTGAAATCGCTGGTGCCCCAAACGACGCCGGCAATTTGCGTGGAAAAGTAGCTGGAGTTGCTGCCAGCCAGCGACAGGCAATTATTCTTCGCATTGGTGGCGGTATAACCAGACGGCACGGCGCCAATTTGCAGCGTGGTGGTGCCTGGAGTCGGGCCGGCATTGGAGGCCCAGCCAGCGAACACGTCCGGAGCGATACAACCCAGCACGATGGTTTCACCGCCGCCCGAGGACAAGCCGGTCACATATACCTGGTTCGGGTCGATCTCATACTGCGGGTCATTCTTGAAACGGTTGATCAAGTCGAGCAGCACGTATTCGTGGCCCGTGCTGCGGCTATGGCTGGTGCGGGAATAATCCCAGCAGTGCTGGCTGGAGACATTGCCGGTGGCATTCGGTGCGAGAATCACGGCACCATACTGGTCGGCGGCGGCTTTCCAGTTATAGCCATTGTCGCCATTGTTGATCACGTCGCCGGAAGCGGTCTGGGCGCAGCCGTGCAAGACCAGCACCAGCGCGCGCTTGCCGTTGGCATGGACCGGTTGCGTGGCCGGCCAATAGTAAAAGCCGGTCAGATTGCCGCCATTGACGGAATCGGCCGCCCAGGTTTGCTGGCTCGACCAAGCGCCTGGCCCGGCGGTGGCAGCCTGGGTGGCAAACGGGGCGAGCAATGCTGCAGAAATGACGCCGAGCTTGAAAGCGGCCTTCAAAGTGTTTCTCATAATTCTTGTCTCCGGTATTGAACTTATTAGTTGGAATGAACTGCCGACTGCGCTTTCCAGCTCTTCCTTTGCCACCCGCTGGGAGGTGGTTGCTTCTTATTTTTCTTTCATCCATCAACGCGGGAAACACTTAATTTTTTTGCTGCATTTTGTTTCCCTGTTGCAATAAATATGATCCTCTAATTTTCGGTTAGCAATTAATTTCTGCATAAGTTTTGCAAACGATTGTTAATTGCCCTGGATGTTGTTTTCTCTCTGTTTTCAAGGAATTTTGACCTTTCGTAGCACTCCACCATGAAGTCGGAAAAGTTTGTCAGCTCTCAGCATGAGCAGCCTTTGGCTTGCTATGCTGCATTGGCAAGCACCTTGGCAATTACCCTTTATCGATTTGAATATTTTTGGAGAATCTTATGGCCCTACCGCACGCGAGTTCCGGCCAATTGATCGATGTCCGTCCGCTAGGAAGCCAGCTGACGTCGGCACCTTCTCGCGCCATCTTGAAAACCTCAGGCCTGGAATTGATGCACATGGTTTTGCCAGCCGGGAGAACCGTGCCCGAGCACCGCGTGCCGGGGGAATGCACGATCCAGTGTATCGAAGGAAGCGTGGAGCTGACTTCGCATGGCAACACGCAGTTAATGCGTGCCGGCGACCTGGTGTACTTTGAAGGCGGGGTCGTGCATGCCCTGCATGCTCAGGAAGATTCTTCCTTGCTGGTCACGATATTGATGAAGCACGAAGCGTAAGCGCGACGATCGACATGCTGCTTGCGGCGTTGCGACTCCTTGCCGTATGCCCGTGCTGTCTTCGTCGCCGCGACTTGGTCTCAGCATGCAGACAAGCGCGCCAAGGAGCGTTGCGCCACGCATGCGGCGCAACCACGGAAAGGCTCAGGAAGCGGAAATCGATTCGTCGCGTGGATGGCGGGCGAGCAGTTGCTCGACCGTGGCGCGAGGAGAATGACCATCGAAAAGAATGCCGGCGACGGCATTGGTGATCGGCATCTCAATTTGCAATTGCTGCGCCAGATTGCGCACGGCAGCGGCACAGCGCACACCTTCTGCGACGTGACCAAGCTCCGTGACGATAGTCTCCAGGGGCTTGCCCTGAGCCAGTCCCAGACCGACTTTACGGTTACGCGACAAATCGCCGGTACAGGTGAGAATGAGGTCGCCGACACCGGCCAGTCCCATGAAGGTTTCGGCACGGGCGCCAAGGGCGATGCCGAGACGGGTGATCTCCGCCAGGCCGCGCGTAATGAGCGCCGCACGCGCATTCAGCCCCAGGCTCATGCCATCGAGGATGCCGGTGGCAATCGCCAGGATATTCTTGACCGCGCCGCCGACCTCGACGCCCACCACGTCATCGCTTGAATAGACACGGATCGCCGGACCATGCACGGCCGCGACCACCAGTTCGCGGAGAGCCGCATCCTCGGCAGCGATCACCAGCGCACAGGGCAAGCCTTGCGCCACTTCCTGGGCAAAGGAAGGACCGGACAGCACGCCTGCCGGCAACTGGGTGCCCAGCACTTCTCGCACTACCTGGTGCGGCAGCAGCCCGCTCCCCTCTTCCAGTCCCTTGCACAACCAAACCAGGTTGGGGATTGCTTTGCCTTGCAATTGCTGCGCCAAAGGCCGCAGCCCGGCCACCGAAGTGGCGGCGATCAGCAAGCCGTCGCCCTGCGCCACATGATCAAGCGCCAGAGAAAAATCGGCGGTCGCCTTGAGCGCAGCGGGCAAGGGGTGGCCAGGCAGGTAAGCGGTGTTCTCGCGGGATCGGGCAGCTTGCGCCATCGCGTCTTCGCTACGGCCCCACAACACGACGTCATGACGCTCGGCGAGGGCAATGGCTAACGCCGTCCCCCAAGCGCCGGCGCCCAGTATGGAAATACGCATGTCAGCGCCCGCCATCGAAAAGGGAAAAGCCGTTCATTCGCCCCATACCTCGGCAGCCTTGACAAAGCCGCCCTGGCCATCGCGATGGCGCACCTTCAGCCATCCGCCGGGCAAGGCCTCTACGAATTCCAGTAGCACACCCTTATCGCAATGGAATACCGCCACGCCGGCATCGTCAGCGATCGCCCTCACCTTGGCATTGGCTGCCTTGACGACGAGCATGCGCTTGGATTGCAGCTGGCTCGATTCGATCCAGGCCAAGTCGCCGCTGGCATCGCGCACCTTGGTCCACTCGCCATAAGTCAGCACGATCTCGACCGGCATGCCGCGCGGGGCGACAAACATCTTGCGCCCCTTTTGCGAAGGCGCGTCGTACAGGATGGCCGGCGCTGCGCCGACCGATTTGAATTCGAGCGCCTGTGCGCCGGCAGTTGCCGCCAACAGGGCCGCCGCGCCAAGCATGTAGCGCAGGATTCTCATGAAACTCCTCCCACAAAGATGCCGGCAGGCTGCCCGCCTGTTCCGGCACCTGCCGCAGACAATCTCGACTTAGTGTTTGGCAGCGGTACCGTCAGGCATGACCAGGCCCGAGCCGCCAGCGTTTTGCTGCTCTTGCTGTTGTGCCAGCGCTTGCAGGCGCTGCTGGTAAAACGCTTCGAAATTGATTTCGGCCAGATGCACCGGCGGGAAGCCCGCGCGGGTGATCACGTCGGCGATATTGGCGCGCAGGTAGGGATACACGATGTTTGGGCAACCGATGCCCAGCAGCGGGTCGAGCTGTTCGGCCGGAATATTGCGCGCCTCGAAAATGCCGGCTTGCTTGCCTTCGACGAGGAAGGCCACCTTGTCCTTGACCTTGGCAGTCACGGTGATGGTCACGGTCGACTCGAAAATCCCTTCAGCCAGCGGCTCGGCGCCGACATCCACGGACACTTCGATGGCCGGGGCATCCTGCTCCAGGAAGATTGCCGGGGAATTAGGCTGCTCGAGCGACAGGTCTTTCAGGTAGACGCGCTGGATCTGGAAAACGGGTTGCAGGTTTTGTTCTTCGGACATGGGATGCCTTTGTAAAAGTAAAAGTGGAAGATGCCAGGCATCCTCCGCTTAAGGGTGAATCAATTATTTCCTGGTATGCCTTCAGGCGCCGCGCAGCAATTCATCCAGCTTGCCTTGCCGGTCCAGCGCCGAGAGGTCGTCGAAGCCGCCGACATGCGTATCGCCGATGTAGATTTGCGGCACCGTGCGGCGGCCGGTCTTTTCCATCATCGTCGCGCGCTGCTGCGGATCGAGATCAACGCGGATCTTCTCAATGTCGTCGACGCCCTTGGCCTTCAAGAGGCGCTCGGCCATCACGCAATACGGACACACTCCAGTGCTATACATTACGACGCGCGAACTCATATGCACTCCAATCCTAACTTGGGCTTGTTTAGCCTTATTTGGCAACCGGCAGCCCCTGGCCCTGCCATGCGGTCAGGCCGCCAGTCAAACTATACACATCCTTGAAGCCTGCCTTGTCGAGCTGGGCGCTGGCCTTGGCCGACATCACGCCGGACTGGCACACGACGATGATCGTCTTGGCGCGGGATTTTTCCAGCTCGCCCACACGCTTGGGCAAATCTTGCAAGGGAATATTGAGGGCGCCGCGAATGTGGCCGTTGGCAAAATCCTCGGCACTGCGGACGTCCAGCACCACGGTCTTGCCCTGGTTGATTCTTTGCGTGGCCTCGAGCAGCGTGACTTTGCGGCCACGGGTTTGCAGGTGAGGCCAGAGAAGCGCACCGCCGGAAACCAGCAGAACGGCGAACAACCAGATGTTATCGATGATGAATTTCACGGTAATCGAGGGCAAGAATGGTGTTAAGTAATCCCGCCATTATAAAATAGAAGCAGGAAAGCCACTGGAAATTAGCTTTTTCGTGGCAGGCTTGCTCCACCCGACCCTTTTCTTTTTTTATTTCGATCAAAAACCATGTACAAAATCGTATTCATGCGCCACGGCGAATCCACCTGGAATCTGGAAAACCGTTTTACCGGCTGGACCGATGTCGACTTGACTGAAAAAGGCATCAATGAAGCGCGCCAGGCCGGCAAGCTGCTGCGCGAAGCCGGCTTTTCCTTCGATCTCGCGTACACCTCCGTGCTGAAGCGCGCTATCCGCACCCTGTGGCTGGCGCTGGATGAAATGGATCGTATGTGGATCCCGATCAAAAACAGCTGGCGCCTGAACGAACGCCACTACGGCGCCCTGCAAGGCTTGAACAAGGCGGAGACCGCCGCCAAGTTCGGCGATGAACAGGTTCTGGTATGGCGCCGCAGCTATGACGTGCCGCCCAATCCGCTGGATCCGAACGACGACCGTACTTCCTACAACGATCCGCGCTATGCCGACCTGAAGCGCGAGGAAATTCCGCTGACCGAGTGCCTGAAAGATACCGTGGCACGCGTCATCCCTTACTGGAACGAGGAGATCGCACCGGCCATCCGATCCGGCAAGAGCATCGTGGTCTCGGCGCACGGCAATAGCTTGCGTGCCCTGATCAAGTACCTCGACAAGATGAGCGATGAAGATATCGTCAAGCTCAACATCCCGAATGGCCAGCCGCTGGTGTACGAACTCGACGCCGACCTGCAGCCGATCCGCCACTACTACCTGGGCGACGCCGACGCCATCGAAGCCGCGTTGAAAGCTGTGGCCAGCCAGGGCAAGGCGAAGTAAGAAGACAATTGTTCCGCTTTTTTCTGCATCAGGTAAAAGGCCGCCGTCTTCTGACGGCGGCCTGCCCGCTTGTCGCGTCGACGAAGCGAGGCTGGCCGCTATCGACCGCCGCACCGGGCTTGCTGGGTCTGGCGCTGGGCGTGGCGCTATGCCTCAGCGCGCTTCCCGCGCATGCCAGCAAGCTGACCGAACGCGCCAAGCAAAAACAGGAAGCCGAAAGCGAGCGCGCCGGCCTGCAGAAAAAGCTGGATGATCTCAAGCGCGACATTCAGCAGACCGAAGGCGCGAAGGAACATGCCGCCGACAGCCTGGCGCAATCCGAGCGTGCCATTTCGGAAGCCAACCGCGCCTTGCATGACCTCGCTAGTGAACAACAGCAAACCCGGCAAAAGCTGACTGAACTGGATAAGCAACAGGCGAAACTGGCCCAGACCGTGCATGCGCAGCAAAAGCAGCTCGCCAAGCTGCTGCAGCAGCAGTACGTATCGGGCAACGAGGACCACTGGAAGCTGCTGCTCTCGGGCGACAATCCCAACCGCATCAACCGCGAACTGCGCTACCTGGGTTACGTGTCGCAGGCGCAGGCCAAGTTGCTCGAGTCGCTGCAATCCAATCTGCGCGAGATCGAGGCCAACAAGGCACAGGCGCAGAATGCCAAGGATGAGCTGGATGAAATCGCCCAGGAAGCAGCCCAGCAAAAACAGGTGCTGGAGCAGGAAAAGGCCAAGCGCGCCACGATACTGGCCCAACTCTCGAACAAGTTGACCGCGCAACGCAAGCAAGCCGACAGCATCCAGCGCAACGAGCAGCGGCTGGGCAGCCTGGTTAATCGCCTGTCACAATTGATCGAAGAACAGCAGAAAGCGGAAGCCGAGGCGCGCAAGCGCCGCGAGGAAGAAGCCGAGCGCAGGCGCCTGGCTCAGCGCGAAGCGGAAAAACGCGCGGCGCAGCAGGCAAAAAATGCCGCGAAAGGCGGCAAGTCGCCTGAGAAAAATCATAATCCGGATGCCATCGACGACGATGAGCCGCCGACAAAATCTTATGGCCGTAATGAACTCACGCCGCAAGCTCCTGTCCAAGGTGGCGGCAATGGCCGGGCATTTGCTTCCTTGCGTGGTCAGTTGCGCTTGCCGGTACGCGGGGAACTGCTGGCGAAGTACGGCAGCAAGCGCAACGACGGCCCAGCCTGGAAAGGCTTGTTTATCGGCGCTCCCGAAGGCGCCGAAGTCAGGGCAATCGCGCCCGGACGCGTGGTATTCGCCGACTGGCTGCGAGGTTTTGGCAATTTGATCATTGTCGATCACGGCAATCAATACCTCAGCATTTATGGCTACAATCAGGCAATATTGAAGCGCAGTGGCGACGCTGTCGGCATGGGCGAGATCATTGCCAATGCCGGTAATAGCGGCGGCCTCGAACAATCGGGTTTATACTTTGAATTGCGGCATCAAGGCCGCGCTTTTGATCCCCTTGACTGGATTTCTCTTAGGTGAAAAATGGGCAGTAAACTGAAGAATTTCGGCCTGATCGGCCTTGGCATCCTGGCGGGTGTCGCCGGCTCGCTCCAATTCGAGGCAATGGCGCAAAAAAATGCCGCGTCACCGCTGCCGCTGGAGGAATTACGTACCTTGGCCGATGTCTTCGGCCTGATCAAGACCGATTATGTCGAGCCTGTCGAGGATAAAAAACTCCTGACCGAGGCGATTTCCGGCATGGTGGCATCGCTCGATCCGCACTCGGCCTATCTGGACAAAAAGGCCTTCAAGGAGCTGCGCGAAGGCACCCAGGGCAAGTTTGTCGGCCTCGGCATCGAAGTCGGCATGGAAGACGGCTACGTCAAGGTGATTTCGCCGATCGAGGATTCCCCGGCATTCAAGGCCGGCCTGAAAGCCGGCGACCTGATCACGCGTCTGGATACCACCCCGGTCAAGGGCATGACCCTGGACGAGGCGGTCAAGCGCATGCGCGGCGAGCCCAATACCAAGATCACGCTGACCATCGCCCGCAAGGATGAGGACAAGCCGATCATCGTCACCATCACGCGCCAGGAAATCCGCGTCCAGAGCGTCAAGTCCAAGATTGTCGAACCCGGCTATGCCTGGCTGCGCGTGTCGCAATTCCAGGAACCCACCGTGGATGACATGGTGAAGAAGATCAACGCCATCTATGCCGAAGATCCGAAGCTGAAAGGTCTGGTGCTCGACCTGCGCAATGATCCGGGCGGCTTGCTGCCGGGCGCGATCGGCGTGTCCGCCGCCTTCCTGCCGAAGGACGTGGCGGTCGTCTCGACCAATGGCCAGTTGCCGGATTCGAAGGCGACGTTCTACGCACGCCGCGAATTCTATGCTTCGCGCACCCTGAGCGATCCGCTGGCCAAGCTGCCGGAAGCGGTCAAGAAAGTGCCGATGGTCGTGCTGGTTAATGCCGGTTCGGCTTCGGCTTCGGAAATCGTCGCCGGCGCGCTGCAGGATTACAAGCGCGCCACCATCATGGGCACGCAAACTTTCGGCAAGGGGTCGGTGCAAACCATCCGCCAGCTGACTTCCGATACTGCGGTCAAATTGACTACCGCGCGTTATTACACGCCGACCGGGCGCTCGATCCAGGCCAAGGGCATTGTCCCCGACCTGATGGTGGATGAATATGCCGATGGCGATGTCTTGAGCGGCTTGCGCCTGCACGAAGCGGATCTGCAAAAGCATCTGCGTAACGACAAGGATAAGGAAGTCCCGGCCAGCACCAAGAACGTGATCGATGAACTGGAAGAGGAACAGCGCCTGGCGGCCCTTGCCAAGAAGCGCAAGATGCTGGAATTCGGCAGCAAGGAAGACTTCCAGCTGGTTCAGGCCATCAATCATCTGAAGGGCATGCCGGTGCAACTGTCGAAGAACAAGGTCGTAGAAAGCAAAAAAGAAAACACGATCAACGAAAACAAGGATGAAAAGAAAGATGAAAAAAATGACGAGAAGAAATAATCGTCATTGATCGAAAGAGAAAAGGCCGCAGCGATGCGGCCTTTTGTTTTATGTCGCTGGCTTGTGCGCCAGCACAGGTCCATAGCCTGCTTATGCTATGTTATCAGCACGCGCTTAGCCCCCTCGGAGTTCCACTTCACGACTGAGGACTTCCATGCCTCGCATCCGCATCATCACGCTGACTGTCATTGCAATGGTGGCATTTGCGGGCAACTCCTTACTCTGCCGGGCCGCGCTTCGCCACACCAGCATCGACTCGGCAAGCTTTACGATCGTCAGAATCGTTGCCGGCGCCGCGGTTCTCTGGCTGGCCGCTCGCCTGCATTCCTCATCCCTTGCCGGCAAAGGCAACTGGCTTTCCGCCCTTGCGCTGTTTGCCTACGCAGCATGCTTTTCATTTGCCTACGTCAGCCTGCCAGCGGCAACCGGCGCGCTGTTGCTGTTCGGCGCTGTGCAGGCGACCATGATCGGCCACGGCTTGTGGAAGGGAGAACGCTTAGGCTTGCTGCAAGGGATAGGCATGGCCCTTGCCCTTGGCGGATTAATCCTGCTCTTGCTGCCCGGCCTTTCAGCGCCGCCGCTGGCAAGCTCGCTCCTGATGCTGGGCGCGGGCATCGCCTGGGGCATTTACTCGCTGCGCGGCAAAGGGGCCGGCGACCCGACTAGGGTCACGGCGGGGAATTTCCTGCGCGCCGTGCCGTTTGCGGCGACGCTGAGTCTCTTCATGCTTAACGATACCAATCTCGACGAAACCGGGCTCTGGTACGCGGCTGCTTCCGGCGCGCTGGCGTCAGGCGCGGGCTACGCCATCTGGTACGCCGCCCTGCCCGCGCTGCGGGCCACGACGGCGGCGATCGTCCAGCTCAGCGTGCCGGTCATTGCCGCCCTGGGTGGCATCATGTTTTTGAATGAGTCGATGACGCTGCGCCTGGTCATCGCATCGGCCGCGGTGCTTGGCGGGATCGCTCTATTTCTTTCTCGCAGAAGGCTGTAATACGTAACCAAGGTCAGCATCAGCGATCACGTGCTGTTCGGCCCGGGCGTCACCATTGGCGGTGAAACAGTTATCGGCGCCGGCAGCGTCGTCGTGCGCGGCATCCCGGCTTGAGCGCACTATAGCGGAGACAGCGGGCAAACCCGCAAGCACGTGGATTATGCGACACTATCGGTCTGTATCAGTCCGCACCCATGCAATGAATGACCAACAGCTGTTACGTTACTCCCGCCATATCCTGCTCGATGAAATCGGTATCGAAGGTCAGGAAAAAATTCTGGCTGCACATGCGCTGGTGATTGGCGCAGGCGGCCTGGGCTCGCCGGCCTCCCTGTATCTGGCCTCGGCCGGCATCGGCACGCTGACGCTGGTGGATAACGATGAAGTCGATCTAACCAACCTGCAGCGGCAAATCCTGCACACGACCGAACGCATCGGCCAACCCAAGGTGGAATCGGGAAAACTGGCCCTGCGACAGATAAATCCGGAAGTGCGCATCGCCACGGTCGCTGAGCGCGTCGAGGGCGCACGTCTAGACGAACTTGTCCGCGCTGCCAGCGTGGTGCTCGACTGCAGCGACAACTTCGCGACGCGCCATGCCGTCAACCGTTCGTGCGTGGCGCACCGCGTGCCGCTGGTGTCGGGCGCGGCAATCCGCTTCGATGGGCAAATCAGCGTATTCGATCCGCGTGGCGGCGACATGCCCTGCTATGCCTGCCTGTTCCCGCCCGACCAGCCATTCGAGGAAGTGCAATGCGCCACCATGGGCGTGTTTGCGCCGCTGGTCGGCATCATCGGCGCCATGCAAGCGGCCGAAGCCCTGAAACTCATCGCCGGAATCGGCGAATCCCTCGCCGGCCGCCTGCTGATGCTCGACGCCCGCAGCATGGAATGGAGCAGCATCGGCATCACCCGCAACGATCACTGCCTCGTGTGTCATCCGCAAAACCCGGCCTGAACGACGCCTGTCGTTACGCTGTAAAGGAATTCAATTGGTCCGCCCTCGCTATTTACCAGACAATTTCATGCTCATCCTGCTTGCCATCATCGTGGCGGCAAGCGTAGTGCCGGCGCGCGGACAGTTCGCCGTCTACATGGGATGGCTTACCAATGCCGCCATTACCCTGCTGTTCTTTTTGCATGGCGCCAAGCTGTCGACCAAGGCGGTCATTGCCGGCCTGTCGCACTGGCGCCTGCATGCCCTGGTGTTTGCCTGCACTTTCTTGATGTTCCCTTTGCTTGGCCTGGCATTGAAGCCCGTGCTGCTGCCACTGATCGGCCAGGAGCTGTATGTCGGCATGCTGTACCTGTGCGCCCTGCCCGCGACCGTGCAATCGGCGATTGCCTTCACATCCATGGCGCGCGGTAATATCCCGGCGGCGATCTGTTCCGCCGCCACGTCGAGCCTGATCGGGATTTTCCTGACGCCGCTGCTGGTCATGCTGCTCATCGGCGGCGACATGCATGGGCATTCTTTGGGAGATGCGGTCGGCAAGATCATGGTGCAGTTGTTGCTGCCGTTCGTGGCGGGACAAGTGGCGCGGCGCTGGATCGGCGCCTGGATCGATAAGAACAAGTCCTGGCTGAAGAATGTCGACCAGGGCTCGGTATTTCTGGTGGTGTATACCGCATTCAGCCATGCCGTGGTGGAAGGACTCTGGGCGAAGCTGCCGCTGACGCAATTTGCTGCCCTGTTACTGGCGTGCTCACTGTTGCTGGCGCTGGTGTTGGGGCTGACGTATTTTCTTGCCAGACGCCTTGGCTTCAATATCGAAGACCGCATCACGATCCTGTTTGCGGGATCCAAGAAAAGCCTGGCTACCGGCGTGCCGATGGCGCAAGTCCTGTTTGCCAGTGCCGCTATCGGGCCGATGCTGCTGCCGTTGATGCTGTTCCACCAGATTCAATTGATGGTGTGCGCGGTGCTGGCCAAGCGCTTTGCCGCCCGGCCGACGTAAATAAAAAAGACCAGCCGGCATCCACCGACTGGCCAACCTGGCATGAGGCCAATGCTGCTGCCTGAAAGTTCCGGCAGCAGCATCCAAAGGAACTTACTGCAGCGGGCCGCAGCTGGACGAGTTGGTCCAGACACCTTCGCACTTGTACAGGGTCAGCGACGCGTTATAGCCATACTTTGCGCCGAGTTGCAGGTACTGGTTGACGTTGATGCGGCCAGCCGAATAATGACCGGTGACAGTCGCGGTCACTTTTTCCGTGTACGTGACCGGCTGAGTCTTGCCGATGATCTGCCCGGATTGTCCGCTGGTCATGTTGTCGTTCACCGAAGTGACCGTGTAGGAATAGCTGGTGTCTGGTGCCAGGCCGGTATCGGTGTACTGGGTTGCAGTAACGCGTACCGGCGCGCCGCCATTGCGACGCACATCATAGGCAGTGGCGCTCGACACGGCGCTCCAGTTCAGCTTGATGGAACTGGAAGAGATGCCGGTTGCCTGGATATCGGAAGGCGGATACAGCGGATCAAGCTGGCCAACCTGGAAAGACGACAGCTGGCACGCCTCCGATTCCACACCTTTGGAGTCGACAGCAGTCACCGTGCCCGCATAGATGCCATTACCCAGGTTATAGCTTTTGTTCAGGCTGGTCCCGCTTCCGGCAGCGTTATCGTTGATGGCGGTCTTGCCTTGCAACGCGACGCGATAGCTGGCGACCGTTGCGCCGGCGGCGGCAGTCGCCGAAGCGGAAACCGTGGCACTGCTAGCGTTCGGCACGTTCACCGAGCAGGTAATCTTCCACTTGTTGACGCGGAGATTATTCTCGAAGAAGAACTGCGTGACATAGGCGGGATAGTTGACCCGGGTGGAATCGACCCAGGCGATATACGGCGCAGCACCAGGGCCGGACGGCCAGGCGTGACTCATGCCGGCCACGACCATGCTGGAGATACGCAGTCGGCCACGACTATCCTTGAAGAGTGAGGCCGTGCCGCCGCCGTCGACGCTGGCGGTGCCGGCCGATACGGTAGCGTCATAGGCGATCTTCATGCCATCGCGGTTGACTTCATTATGCGCCGGCAGCACCAGGTAATCCTTGTCGCCATAGACCGTGGCGAAGATCTGGGTATCGAGGTGAGCATTGAATTGGTTGCCATTGATGGCGCGGCACATATCCGCGACTTGCTGCGGCGTGCGCTTGGGCGGCACCGAGATATCGCCTGCGGCAGAACCCAACGACGGCGAGGCATTCGGCGCGACCCCGGCAAAGTAATCGGGGAAGGAGCAGCCCAGCACATGGGTTTCACCCGCGCCGGCCGACAGGCCGCTCACATAAATCTGGTTGGGATCGATATCGAGATTGGTGCGTGCCTTGACGGCGTCGATCAGCTTAATGAGAGGAACGACATCGCGGGTGGTACGGTTGTGCGCCGTGCCGAACCAGTCCCAGCAGCCGCTGGCGGCGCGCGTCGAACTAGTGCCGGTTGGTACGGTCGGCGCGACCACTACCATGCCGTATTTTTCCGCGGTTTCTTCCCAGTTGAAACGCTTGTCGATCACGCTGGTCGAGGCAGTCTGGCCGCAGCCGTGCAGGCTCAGCATCAGCGCGCGCTTGCCGCCAAGAACTTGTGGTGCGGGATTTTTCGGCACATAGAGATATGCATCCTGCAGGTTGGGCGTGCCGTAAGTTGCCGATTCCTTGACCCAGGTGCCGCTGCCGGGAGTGAGTGCAAATGCCGAAGCCGATACACCAGCACCAAGTAACACAGCAATCGTGACTCGCAGAGATTTTTTCAGCTGCATCGATTCGTCTCCTGATTGATATGAGTGTCCCTGAAAAGGGATCTTTTATTGCCGCAGGCATCGTACTTTTGAATTGTTAAAAATGACACTGGCCGGTCGACCAGAACTGGCCGATTTACCAGTCTTGCAATTTACCGAAGGAAATATTCTTAAAGACGAAATTCAGGCAGAAGCCACCAGCGTGGCTTGCAGGACGCCGCGCAGGGCATTGCAGGCGACAATCTCTTCTGCATTGTGCAAATCGGTCAGCGTCACGGGTGCCTCGACGGCTTGCCATGACGGATCGTCCAGCAGCACCGAACGCATCACTCCCGGCAGCAAACCAGCCGAAAGCGGCGGCGTCACCCAGCGTCCGCGCAGCTTGATGAAGAGGTTGCTGCGCGCACCTTCCGTGATTTCGCCGGCTTCGTTATGGAACAGCATGTCGAATGCGCCCTGGGCTTCGGCGGCTTTCCAGGCAGCGTCGTACACCTGGCGGCGCGTGGTCTTATGACGCAGGAACAAGTCGTCTGTCCACATGAATTGCGGCGACAGCAAAAGCTTCACCGGTTGGGTCAATGGCATCAGCGCTGCGGTCTGGATACTCGCCGTGCCATCGGGGCGCAATGCCAGCCTCAACCGATGCGGTCCTGGTGGCAGCGATGCAAAGGTCTGCTGCAATTGCGCGCGCAGCGCGGCCTCGTGCCACGTAAAACCAAAGTAGCGGGCCGACGCTCCAAGGCGCTGCAAATGTCTTTCCAAGTACAGGCAACCCGATGCGCTGGCTTGCATGGTCTCGAGCAGCTCGAAGTCGTGAGCGAGCCCGGTCAGGAAACGCGCCTTCAGCCGGCACTCGGCATACTCTTTGGCGGACTCGCTATCGTAGACAATGCCGGCGCCCACGCCCATTTCGCCTTGGCGCACGCCACCTTGTTCGGATTGCAGCACCAGCGTGCGGATCGGCACGGACAAGCAAAAGTCGCCGATGCGCCGTTCTTCCTTCGCAGCCTCGAACCAGCCGATGGCGCCGGTGTACCAGCCGCGCGCATCGGGCTCCAGTTCGCGAATGATTTGCATGGTGCGCCGTTTCGGCGCGCCAGTGATGGAGCCGCAGGGGTACAGTGCCGCCAGCAATTGCGCCAGGTCGATGTCGTCGCGCACGCGCGCCTGGATCGTCGAGGTCATTTGCAGGACCTGGCCGAAGCGGCTGACGTCGAACAAGTGCGGGACCCGAACCGTGCCCCGCTGGGCAATGCGACCCAGGTCATTGCGCAGCAAATCAACGATCATCAGGTTTTCCGCGCGGGTCTTGGCATCTGCCACGAGTGTGCGTGCTTGTTCGGCGTCGCGGTCGGCGTTGCCGGTTGCGGGCGCAGTGCCTTTCATCGGACAGGCAGTGAGCACGCCGCCGTCATTACGTACGAACAGCTCCGGCGAAAATGACAGGATGCCGCCACCGTCCGGCAAGGCGATCAGCGCACCGTAAGGCACGGGCTGACTGGCGCGCAGACGGCGATAAAGATTTACCAGCGAGCCATAGGCATCGAAGCGCAGGCGGTAGGTATAGTTGACCTGGTAGGTATCGCCTGCTTCGAGATACTGGCGGATGCGCGCGAGGGCTGCATGGAATTGCGCTTCACTGATACTGGAACGCAAGTCTGCAATGCCAGCCGCGCCATCATTTTCCGCAAGACTGCCCACATCGGCCGATGCTGCCGCAGTCTCTCCCGCAACGCCCTCTTGCTCCAGCCACTGCTTCACCTCGGCAGAGGTAAGAAGGCGGCATGCCTGGAACAGCAATATCTGCGCAAGCGGCGGGCAATCCACGCGCGGCGTGATGCCGTGCATGTGCGCGCCGAGTTCGTAATTAAATAATGCCAGCGCATGCATGCCTTGCGCCAGCGCGTCCTGCATCCGACCCAGCATAGCCGGCAGATCCCGCGCATCGGTGCAAGTCAGCGTGCCGACGTAGTCGGTATAGAGGCGCGATTGCGCACCGCTTGCGCCGGCGTCGTCAAGCAGGGCGAAACAGGACATGGTCGGAAGTTGGAAAAGCGGACGATGCTCAGGCGAGCAGCATCGCCAATTGCGCCGGCGCTCCCTCGGCCAGGCTGTGCTTGAAACCGGTCTTGGCGAAGCGGTGCCAGCGGCCGATGACATAACTGGTGATCATGCCGGCGCGGGCAGCCACCTGCGCTTCATCGGCCTGCCCCTGGGAAGCGGCCACGCGCAAGGCCTGCTTCAAGGCCAGCTCGATGCGCTCGACGAACTGGTTCATGCGCGCCTGCAGCCGCTCGTTTTCATTGACCAGGGCGTCGCCGATCATCACGCGGGTCATGCCAGGATTGCGCTCGGCGAAATTGAGCAGCATGGCGGCGATCGCATGCACCTGTTGCAAGCCGTTTTCCTCGCGCTCGGTGATCTGGTTGATGAGGCCGAACACGCTCGATTCGATGAACTCGATCAGACCCTCGAACATTTGCGCCTTGCTGGCGAAATGGCGGTACAGCGCGGCCTCGGAAACGTCGAGTTTTGCCGCCAGTGCCGCGGTGGTAATTTTTTCGCCTTTCGGCTGTTCCAGCATGGAAGCCAGGGTTTGCAGAATCTGCAGCTTGCGTTCGCCCGGTTTGGTGGTGGCCATGATTGTTCGGTCCGTCAGCGGTTGAATTGGTTAGACGCGTCGGTTAGACAGTCAGCGCAGCCTCGACAGGCTGGCGGGAAGTTTGCGCACCGATTTTACTTTGACATCGACGTAAGCGGGTAGCTTTGTGGCATTGCGTGCCGCCGGCAGTGCGCTGGCAGCCAGGTAACCGCTGACCCACGCGGTGCGCAAGCCGAGAGCCTTGGCCGCTTTCAGGTTGTCGACCGTATCTTCCACAAGGATCGTGCGCTCCGGCTTGGCATGGTATTGCTTCAGCAATTTGCGCAGCAGGATCTTCGAAGGCTTGGGACGCAACTGGCGATGCACCCACATCGATTCGATGGGGACGTGATAGGCGAAATGCCGGTGCAAGCCGAGATGGCGCACCACATCCTGCGAATAGCGGCGCGGCGCATTGGTCAGCAGGATCTTGCGCCCGGGCAGGCGCTTCAACAACCGCACCAGGCCGCGCTCGGCGCGGATCATGTCAGTGAGATTATCGAAGCGGTGCGCCTCGCGCAGGAAGTCGTCCGGGCGCACATCGTGATGGCGGATCATGCCAAGCAGCGTGGCGCCGTAGCGCTTCCAGTAATGGGTGCGGACTGCATTGACGCGGGCCGGGTCGGCCGGGGTAGTACCGTCGCCCAGCACCTGCGCCAGGTACGCGTTCATGTTGGCGTGAATCGCCGGGAAGATCGCGTGCGAGGCGTTGTGCAGGGTATTGTCGAGGTCGAACAGCCAGGTAATCAATGGGAGCGGATCATGGTGCCGAAAGCCTGTTCGGTCAGCACTTCCAGCAACAGCGAATGCTCGATGCGGCCATCGATGATGTGCACGGTATTGACGCCCGACTTGGCGGCATCCAGCGCCGAGGAAATCTTCGGCAGCATGCCGCCGGAGATGGTGCCGTCTTCGAACATCTCGTCGATTTCGCGCGCCGACAGGTCGGTCACCAGGTTGCCCTTTTTGTCCTGCACGCCGGCGATGTTGGTCATCATGATCAGCTTTTCGGCTTTCAGAATCTCGGCGATCTTGCCGGCCACGACATCGGCATTGATATTGTAAGCCTGGCCATCTTCACCAAAGCCGATCGGCGAGATGATCGGGATGAAGGCGTCATCCTGCAGCGCTTTCACCACCGCGGGGTTGATCGCCTCGATTTCGCCGACGAAACCGATGTCGAGGAATTCGCCCGGTTTTTCACGGTCGGCCATCTTCATCTTGCGCGCGCGGATCAAGCCGCCATCCTTGCCGGTGAGGCCCACCGCCTGGCCGCCGTAGTGGTTGATCAGCATGACGATATCCTGCTGCACTTCGCCGCCCAGTACCCACTCGACCACTTCCATGGTTTCTTCATCGGTGATGCGCATGCCTTGCACGAAGCTGCCCTGCTTGCCGATTTTTTTCAGGGCATTGTCGATTTGCGGGCCGCCGCCGTGCACCACCACCGGGTTCATGCCGACCAGTTTGAGCAAAATGACATCACGGGCGAAACCGTGCTTGAGGTGCTCTTCGGTCATGGCGTTGCCGCCGTATTTGACGACAATGGTTTTGCCGTGGAATTTACGGATGTAAGGCAGCGCTTGAGCAAGGATCTCGGCCTTGATTAGTGGCGAGACTTTGGCGAGATCGGGTTCTTGGGTAATCATGACAAGTCCTGAGAAAATATTTCCGCGATTTTACAGCGAATGCGCAGGTTTTTCCTGGGAGAATTCTTGTATTTCCCAGGCCAATCCGCTAGTCTTTTGCCCAATTGGCAATCGCACCATCATGCTCACCCCTATCACAGAACAATTAGAATCCCTGCGCCCCATACTGGTTCGCTTCGCCCGCCTGCAATTACGCAATGACAGCCTAGCCGACGATGTCGTGCAGGATGCCTTGATGGCCGTGCTTGAAAAGCCGGATGGCTATGCCGGCCAGTCTTCCCTGCGCAGCTACGTCATCGGCATCATGAAACATAAGATTGTCGATGCCTTGCGTCATGCCCGGCGCCTTCATCAATTTGCAGAGGATGCCGACGACGACTTTTCGCAGGAACAGGTCGATGCCCTGTTCGCCGCCGATGGTCATCCCATGCAAAGACCGCGCCATTGGGGTAACCCGGATGCCACGCTGGAACAGCAGGATTTCTTCAAGATCCTGGAACTCTGCCTGGAGAAGCTGCCGCCGAAGACGGCGCGCATTTTCATGATGCGGGAATGGCTGGAACTGGATACGGAAGAAATTTGCAAGGAGGTGGGAATTTCCACCTCCAATGCCTGGGTCATACTGTACCGGGCGCGCCTGCGCCTGCGCGAATGCCTGGAATTGAACTGGTTCGGTGAGCGCGCCACCTCGGGGAAAAAATAAGAATGGGACTCAAGCTTACCTGCAAGGAATCGCACCGGCTGCTATCCGAAGCCCTGGACCGGGAATTGTCGCTGGTGGAGCGCACGCGCTTGCGCGCGCATGTCATGCTGTGCGATGCCTGTCATAATTTCAGCGGCCAGCTGCAGTTGATGCGGCAAGCCATGAAGCGCCTCGACAGCACGCATCAGCCCAAGGCGCGCAGCCTGGACGACACCTGGTCATGAGCATTTGCGCACGCTGCGGCGCTGCATTCTCTTGCGGGGCAGCAGATCGCCCGGCGACTGCAAGCGCGGCAGATGCATCATGCTGGTGCATGGAATTGCCGCCATTGCCGACTTCCGCACGCGAACAATTGCCACGCACCGCCATGAATCGCCAACCTGGCTGCCTGTGCCGGAATTGCTTGATCGCTGCCCTGCAACACTCTTCCAGCCCTGGAAATCCAGGCCGTTAAGTTGAAGCGCGCTATCGGCATGGCGCGTGAGGCTTGCGCCATCAAGCCAATAATCATGCGCAATTGCGCTGCTGTTGCTGCGGGAAATCCGACTTGAGCTTTTCCAGCTTTTCGCGACCGGCAGCATCCAGAGCGCGTAATTGGATGGCGACCTTGGTGGCGGAATTGCGCGCGCCGATGCGGGCGGTACGCACTCCTTGCTGTTTCAGCTGATCAAGCCGCTTCTTTGCCGATTCCTCACTGCTGAATATGCCAAGCGAAACGCCCCATCGCAGTTCCGATTGATCCTGGATCAGGTAAAAATCGGTAACGCCGAGCGCGCGAAGTTGCTCCACTTTCTTGTCAGCGGCTTCCTTGCTGCCCTGGGGTGGAATAAAGACGATGTGGCTGGTGGTTTCGCGGATCAGGCGCCGCGACAGGCGCGCGCCCGGCGTCAGCGCTGCCACGCGTGATTCGAAGCGACCGGCGTCGGCTTCATTGAAATTGCCGATCTCGGTACAGGCGAGAAGCTCAGGCTTTTTATCGGCACTGGTCATCTTCTCTGCGGCATCCGCTTTCTTGTCGCTCTCCGCTTTCTTGTCGCCTTCTGGCTTCTTGTCAGCCTCGGCTTTTTTGTCAGCCTCGGCTTTTTTGTCTGCCTCCGGCTTGGCTTCGGCTTGCGGCTTTTTCTCCGGCTCCGGCTTTTTTTCGCTTTCTACCGCAAGGGCCGCGGGCATGAGCTTGCCGGCATCGGGCTTGGCAACCTCTGCTGCAGCGGCATCGCTCTTGTCCGTGCTTTCCGGGCTTTGCTCGGCAGCCGGCTTGTCGACCGGCGCCGCAGGCGCAGGCTGGTCCGTCTGCTTGCCATTGGCCGGCAAGAGCCGGATCTTGTCAGCATTGAGTTGTTGCGCCACGCGGGCCGGCTCATGGCCGGATGGAATAAAGCTGTCAAGATAGCCTTGGCGGTAGGCAAGCAAGGCGCCGTTGGCTATGACCAGGATCCAGAAAACGAATTTCAGCATGATGTTTGCGTCAAAGTGAGTACCGCCTGCAGGCCGATCAGCACCAGGTTATCCACCTGCCGCACCGTGCCTGCCACATGCGGCGCGATCGCGGCGGCGGCCCCGCCGGAAATGATGCATTGCAGGGAATGCGCATCCTGCTTCAGCAATGCCGCATGCGCGGCAAGTGCCCGTTCGATCGCGCCAGCCTGCGCGGCAATGCAACCGTTGGCAATGGCATCCTGGGTATTGTCGGCAAAAGGATGCGCGCCGACATTATATTGCGGCACTTCCGGCAATTGCGCGGTATGTTGCGCCAGTGACGTCGCCATCAGCCGCAAGCCAGGCAAAATCATCCCGCCGACGAAGCGGCCCTCCGCATCCAGCGCATCGATCGTGGTGGCGGTGCCGCAAGTCGCCACCACCAGCGGCACGCCGGGATGGAGGGCGCGCGCGCCGATCAGTGCGGCGAAACGGTCGCTGCCCAGGCGCGCCGGATCGGGATAGCAATTCCTGACGCCGGCCAGCTCCGCCTGGGAGACGAACCAGGTCAGCGGCACGGGTTTCATGCCCATCGCCCGCAGCGCCATGCGCTCGAGCGTCGCACGCATCTCGGCGCCGGCCACATTGGATATCAGCACGCGCGAAATATCCACTCCCTTGAGCGCATCCGCCATCTGGCAGACATCTTCGCGCCGCACCGAGCCGTAGCCGGCCCAGTGGCCGAGTTCGGCGGCACCGACGCGCGCGGAGTGCATCAACGCCCACTTGATGCGGGTATTGCCTGCGTCAACCAGCAGCAGCATGTTCTTCACTCCCCTTGTCGTCGTTCTCTTTGTTTTTATTCCCGCTTTCCTGCCTGCGCAGCGACACATCGCCAGCCAGCACCGGCACCACGCCGTCCGGCCCTTGCAACAGCAACTGCCCTTGCGCATCGACTCCGGTAGCGATCCCTTCCTGGATGACGTGCCCGTTCTCTAGGATGACCACGTTCTGGCCGGTCCAGGCATGCAAGGCATTCCAGCGCGCCGCGAATACGGCAAATCCTTCCTGCTCGAACTGCCGCAACGCGACAGCCAGGCCATCCAGCAGCATGCCCATCAAACGGCTACGGTCCTGCGCCAGGTTTGCCGGCAATGCCGCTATTGGCCGGCCGATTTGCTGCAACAGTTCTTCCGGCTGCGCGATATTGATACCGACACCGATCACGGCCCATACCTGCGGAACGCCTTGCTGGGCACCGGATCGGTCGAGCGCGGTTTCAATCAGGATGCCGCCCAGCTTGGCGTCATCCAGCCACAAGTCATTCGGCCATTTCAGGCGCACCGCCACATCATTGGCCGCCAGTGTCTCGGCCAGCGCGACGCCGACCGCGAGAGGCATGCCGGCCAGGTCGCGCAGTGCGCACCGGAATGGCCAGGCCAGGGAAAATGCCAGACTGCCGGAAGCCGAGATCCAGGAGCGGCCCGCGCGGCCACGGCCGGCAGTCTGCAATTCCGCCGCCAGCAAGGACGGTTGCGGCATGCGCCCTACCCGGGCCAGCAAATCGGCATTGGTGGAACCAGTCTGTTCAACGACCTCGATAGCAACGTTCGCTGCGGCAGGTGCATGCGCGGCAATGGATGAAGAAGACAAAAAATTGCTCATGCCGGCAATTGTAGCGGGAATTACCGTGCCGACTGCGTTTTCAGGCAGCCAGCGTGAAGGAAAACGTAGCGCCCTTGCCAGGCTTGGCTTCAGCCCAGATGCGCCCGCCGTGGCGATGGATGATGCGCTGCGCGGTAGTCAACCCAATCCCGAATCCCTCGACATCGGCATGCAGGCGCTGAAACGCCTGGAACAGCTTGCCGGCGCGCGCCATGTCGAAGCCGGAACCGTTATCGCTTACGCAATATACCGCTTCGCCATCGCGCTGCTCCATGACGAATGCGAGTTCCGCGTCCGCCTTGCCGGCCGTGTACTTCCAGGCATTGCCCAGCAAATTATCCAGCACCACGCGCAACAGCCGGGCATCCGCACGGGCGCGCATGCCTGGAGCAATATGGATGCGCACGCTGCGCTCGGGGGGGCGCTGACGCAATTCGTCCAGCACTTCCAGGGCCATGCCCGACAAGTCGATGTCTTCGAGGTGCAGCGCCCCGCGCGTCTGGCGCGACATGTGCAGCATGGCGTCGATCATGCCGCCCATGCGCTGGGCGGCATTGCGCACGCGCCGCAAATAATCCTGCGCCTGGCTATCGAAGGCATGACCATAGTCTTCCGCGAGGGCCTGGCTGAAACCGTCGATGCTGCGCAGGGGAGCGCGCAAGTCATGCGATATCGAATAGGCAAAGGAATCGAGTTCCAGGTTCGCTGCGGCCAGGTCGCTGGTGCGTTGCGCAACGCGCAGCTCGAGGTCCTCGTTCAGCTCCCGCAACGCGCGCTCGGCCTTGCGCTGGTCCGTCATGTCGGCGCCGATGCCGATGCTGCCGAGAGGTCGGCCGTCCGGGTCGCGCAGCAACGAACTCGACCATGCAATCAGCCTGTCTTGGCCATCGCGTGTGCGCAGCGTGGTCAGGCTATTGCAGTGGCCGTGCGCCTGCAGTTCGGCGATAAGCGCCGCCTGCATCCCGGCGCCTTCCTGGGGCGCCAATACGCGTGTCCAGTCCTGTCCCACCAGCTCTTCCCTGGAATAGCCGAACAGTTCGCAGAGAAAGGGATTGACGTACTCGATGGCGCCGGACAGGTCGAGCGCCATCACTGCCATGTGGGCATTATCGAGGAAGGTACGCCAGCGGCGCTCGCCTTCGCGGGCCACCTTTTCCGCTCTGGTGCGGTCGATGATCTGCTGCTCCAGGTCTGCGTACAACAGCGCATTTTCGATGGCCGTGCCGATCTGCGGCAATAAGGGTTCCAGCAACGCCAGCGCGGCGGCAAAACCGTCTCCCTTGCTGCGCTCCAGATAGAGGGCGCCGAGCAGCCGGCCATGGCGCAGGATCGGCAGGCACAGGGCCGCACTGGCGGTGTGCCTGCCCCAGCATTCCAGCTTGCCGTAGGTGGCATGGCTGGCCGGCGCAGCCAGTAACACCGGTGAACCCCGGGCGCAGCTGTCGGCAATCATCTGTCCCGGATAGTCCGTGGCGTGCTGCAGCGCCAATGGCAGCGGATACGCTTCTGCGGCGGCATCGTCCTGATCGTAGTGCCCTTCCAGCATCAGCTCGCCTTCACGCACGATGAATGCAGCAGTGCGCGCAGCGCCGGTTGCGCGGGCCAGCAAAGGCAGCAGCTGCCGCAGCAATCCATCCAGGTGAATATCGCCCAGGGCAGCCACGATGGTTTGCGCAATCTCGGCGGCGGCATCCCTGGCGCCTGCTGCCGCCAACCCGGCATCATCGGCATAACGCGCCAGCATCTGCTGGACTTTGGCCGGCGCACCCCAGTCATGGTAGGTCGCCAGCGCTTCCTGCAGATAGGCGCGTGCCTGGTGCTTCAGGCCGAATCCGAGAAAATAATCGCCGACACGCTCCAGCGCCAATGCCAGCAATAGCCAGTGCTGCTGCAGGCGCGCCTGGTCGATGGCGGTATGGTATGCCTCCAGCGCGACATCGGTCTCTTTGCGAGAACGCAGCAGCTCGGCGCGCAACAGCCACATCCGGGCGCTGAAGTTATCCGGACTGGATGTCGCCAATGCTTCCATCATTCGCAAGCCCGCCGGCAAGGCTTCGGCATCTCCGCCGGCATGCAGGATCAGCGCGCGCCAGAAATGATGCTCGGGTATGGCAAGCTGTCCCGTCACCGCCTCAAGATTGCCATCGGCATGCCGGATCCAGCGCTGTGCCAAGGCATTTTCATCATGCATGTGCGCCAGCATGGCCTGCAGCAAGGCGAACCAGTGGTATGGAGATTTGGCCGGCATGGCTTGCAGTTTTGCCTCGAAGGCGTCCACCTCGAAATCCTCGCTGGCCAGCGTGGTCGGCGCCAGTGTTTTTCCCTGCCAGGCGAGCAGCCATTGCCGGATCATCGTGTACATCGCGGCGATCGGCACGGAATTGATTTGCTCGATCACCGGCGCGGTCTGCTCCCACAGGTGCAGCAAGGCGGGTACGGGGTCCCCGGCCATGATATGCGCCCGGAAGCTGAAACTCAGCGCCAGGCCGATATGCACCTTGTCGGCGGTGAGATGGGCCAGTTCATAACTGCTATTGAGCGCCTGCAGTCCGGTAGCGATGGGGCGGGTCCAGTGCGCGACCATGGAGCCATAGATATAGTCGATCCGCGAACGCAATTGCGCGTTATCGAGGCGCTGCGCCAGTTGCAGCGCCAGCTGGGCGTGGCGCTCGGCTTCGGAGTAGGCCCCATGGCGCGATGCCAGCAGCACGGAAAAGTTCATCATGCCATACGCCAGCGCCGCCTGGTGCCGGCTCGCCAGGCCGAATTCCAGCATGCGCAGCGTAATATAGGCATACGTGTTCTTACCCAACTGGTAGCCGGCCGCGTACAGGCGCAGAAACAAGTTGGCCACCGCTTCATCTTCTACGCTCGGCGGGATTGCTTCGCCCAGCAGGCTCTGCCGACTTTCCCGTTCCAGACTGGCGCGCAGAATAGGCTCATCGCGTTCGATGGCCTGTGCCAGCGCGTCATTGTCTCCGCTTAAGTCGATGCCGAATTCGGCCAGGCAGGCGCCGCCATAATTCCAGGCATCGCGCGCTCGGCCGCCATTGAGCGCGAACATGATCATGATGCCGTAGACGCGGGCGCGGTCGAGCCGATCGCGCGCATGGCTGATCGCCTCATCAAACAGCTGGCCGGCAAGCTCCAGTTCGTCGGCGGCATAGGCGCACTCGGCGCTCTCCGTGGTCAATTCGAAGACCAAGGCATAGTCGCTGCTCCAGGCCGATGCCGGCAGCAGGGCCTTGCCGGCACGGAAGTACGCCAGCGCCGACTCGAATGCGGCGGCTGCCTTGGCGCGACGTCCGGCGCGCAGGTTGAGCCCGGCCACTATCAGTTGTTCGCGCGGACTCAGCAAATCGACGGCTTGATTGAATTGCGCCGCCAAGTCGAAGCTGGCGGCATCCAGCATTTCCGGCAGCGTCGCCGCCAGCAGCATGCGGCCGATGCGCAAGTGCTGCTGGCGGCGCTGCTCGTCCGGCAAGAGGCGATATGCCGCCTGCTGAATGCGGTCATGCGTGAATCGCCAGTTGCCGTCCCGCACATGCTCGGTCAGTTGCGCTTCTTCGGTGCGCGCCAACAGGCCTTTGACCTGTGCGCGCGGCAGCTCGAGCACGCACATCAGCTCGTCTTCGCCAAATTCGGTGCCCAGGCTGGCCGCGCAGGTCAACAGGGTTTGCTGCTCCCGCGACAGCTCGCGCAACCGGGCTTCCATAAACCCCAGGATATTGCCTGAGAGGTGAGCCTGAGCCAGGCGCTCGGCATCCCATTGCCAGCCGCCGCCTTCACGCCGCATGACGCCGCGCTCGCGCAAGGCGCTGAGTAATTGACTGACGAACAGCGGGTTGCCTTCGGATTGCTGCTGCAGCCAGGCGGCGGCATCCGGCGCGTCGAGCTGATAAGTGTCTGCCAGCCATTCCTCGATATCGGCAGCCGACAGCGGCCCCAGGCGGATACGCACCGGCGGCTGCGGCCGTTTTTCCAGGTTGTCGAGCAATTGCGCCAAGGGATGCAGCGCGGTGACTTCGTTGTCGCGGAACGTGCCGAGGATGACAAGCTGCCCCAGCCGTTCGGCATGGTCCAGTTTGCGCAGCAGGCGCAAGGTGCCGACATCGGCCCATTGCAGGTCGTCGAGAAACAGCAGGAGTGGATGACCGCTTCTGGCAAAGCAGCCGATGAAGTATGCGAATGCCGCTTCGAGGCGCTCCTGCGCGTCCTTGGGTGGCAAGGCAGCCGGCACCGGCAAGGCGCCGAGAAACATGCCGAGTTCCGGCAAAATGTCGCTCAATGGTGCTACCTGCGCGGCGCCGCCGCCCAGCAACAAGTCGCGCCACTCGGCCTGCAGTGCCTGCGGCAATGCGAGCACGCCCTGCAACAGCTTGCGCAAGGCGACGATCAACGCGCCGTACGGTGTCTGCCGGTGAAATTGCTCGAACTTGCCGGCGCCAAATTGGGTTGGCGCCAATTGCAGCGCCGCGCGCGCGAATGCCACCAGGCTTGTCTTGCCGATGCCGGCGGGACCTTCGGCCAATACCCATACCGGCTGCGCCGGGTTGAGCTGGCGGCAGGCATGCGTCAGCCTGGCGATCGCCTTACGGCGTCCATAAAGCGGCAAGGATAGTGGCACAGACTGCGGCGGCGTCACTTGCTAGTCCTCGTTTAGTGATACCGGATCGGCAGCCACCAGGATTTGCGGCCGGCCGAGCAGATACCCTTGCGCATATTCGACGCCGAGCTCACACAAGGCGTGCAATACCTCGGGAGATTCGACGAATTCGGCAATCGTCTGCAATCCCATTACATGGCTGATCTTGTTGATCGCCTCCACCATCGCCATGTCGACGACGTTGTGGGCGATGTTGCGCACAAACCCGCCATCGATCTTGACGAAGTCGACGGGCAAGTGGCGCAGGTAACCGAACGACGACAGGCCGCTGCCGAAATCGTCCAGCGCGAACCGGCAGCCAAGCTGGCGCAGGCGAGCAAATAATGGCGTGCTGGCGGCGAGGTTGGCAATCGCGGCGGATTCGGTGATTTCCAGGCACACCTTGCGCGGCGACACGGAAAATTCCGCCAACTGCTGCTGCACGTAATCGAAGAATGAAGCGTCGTTGATGGTGGCTGCCGAAATATTGACGAACAGGAGCTGGTCATCCTGCAACAGCTCGCCGCCGATCTTGCCGGCAGCGATGGCGGAAAACAGGCGCCGCACCACCCAGCGATCCACCGACGCCATCAGCTTGAAGCGCTCCGCCGCCGGAATGAACACGTTGGGCGGGATCAGCGCGCCGCCGTCATCCAGCATGCGCAGCAGGATCTCGTAACCCGCAAGAACCGGCGCGGCGTCACGCGCAATACGATAAATCGGTTGCCGGTACAGCACCAGACTGTTCTTTTCCAGAGCGCTGCCGATGGCCGATATCCACTGCATCTCACGCCGGCGCTGCGCCAGTTCATGGTCGTCCGCTTCATAAACATGACAGCGATTACGCCCCTGCTCCTTGGCGACGTAACAGGCGACGTCAGCCGCGCTCATTGCCTCGCCGGCATCGGCCGTCTCGCCGTCGATTACGGTAACGCCGATGCTGCAGCCGACCTGGAATGCGACTTCTCGCCAGTGGAAACGAAAATCGCGGATCAGGTCCTGCAGGCCGGCGATGATCCGGAGGCCCTCATCCAGCGGGCAGTTCGCCAGCAGCAAACCGAATTCATCGCCGCCCAGGCGCGCCAGCGTATCGCTGCCACGGACATGCTGGGCAAGGCCGGCACTCAGCTGGCGCAGCAGCTCATCGCCGGCAATGTGGCCGCATGTATCGTTGACCAGCTTGAATTGATCGAGATCGAGATAACACAGCACATGCCGGGAACGGTCGCGCTGGGCGGTGCTGACCGCCAGCTCCATGGCGCGTTCGAATTCGCGCCGGTTCAACAGGCCGGTCAGCGGATCATGGCAGGCATGAAAGCGCAATTCCTGCTCGGCGCGGCGCTTGGCAGCCCGCACGCGTACCTCGTCGAGCTCGCGCGCGATCACCGGCGCCAGCCGCGCCAGGTTATCCTTCAAGAGATAATCATGGGCGCCCGCGCGCATGGCCGCCACGGCTGAAACATCGTCGATGTGGCCGGACACGATGATGAAAGGAATGTCGAGCCCGGCATGCTTGTAGATTTTCAGGGCGTCGTGCGCAGTGAAACCAGGCATCGCGTAATCGGCGATGATCAGGTCCCAGGTCGAGGAGGACAGTGCCGCCGCCATCTCCTCCGGGCTATCCACCCGCAGGTAATCCGGCGCATAGCCTTCCTTGCGCAATAGTCGCAGCAGCAACTGCGCATCGTCATCGGCATCTTCGACCAGCAGCACGCGCAGCAAGGCATGGTTCATAGGCGCTCCCGTGGCGACGGCAAGACGTTGTGGTTTCCCCAATAGCGGTACAAGTCGCGCACCAGGTCCACAAACCGGTCAAAATCCACCGGTTTTCTCAAATAGCTGCTGGCGCCAGCCGCATAGGCGGCAGCGATATCACCCGGATCGTCGGACGACGACAGCACCGCGATCGGCAATACAGCTTCGCCAGCGCAATCCTTGTGCAAGACGCGCAGTTCATCCAGTACCGATGCCCCATCCATGCCTGTCATTTGCCAGTCGAGCAATATCAGCACCGGCCAGGTCGTGTTGGGTTCCTGCCGCAGCAATCGGCAAGCCGCTTCGCCATCCTCGGCCACCCGCAAGCGCTCCGCCAGCCCGGCGCTGGCAAAGGCCCGCCTGGCGAGCAGTGCTTCATCGGCATTGTCCTCGACCAGCAAGACCCAGTTATTCATATTGAATAATTTCCAATTGGAAATTTTACCTGTGTGATGTGGCGCGTACGTTACCACATCTCCTTGCCGGCAAGGAATTAAGGCATGTCAATTTTGCAATTGAACAGCCGGATTTATCCGTCACTTTATCCGTCCTGCCGAGAGCATGCGAATACGCAATCTTGCCAAGATGACGTTTTTACCATTCTCCCTTACACTCAGGACATGCTTCAATTCGATAAACCGGCACTCACGCTGTCACAACACAATCCGTTGCAAGTATGCGCACACGGTGCCTGGAAGGTGCATGCCCTGACACGTGCCAGCGATCTGGCGGCGCTCCAGGCCATGCTGAAAAAGCTGCCGGCCGGTGCTGAGCCGCAATGGGATCTGTCGGGCATTTCCGCACTCGACCATATTGGCGCGCAATGGTTGTGGAATGCCTGGGACCACCGGCGCCCTGCCGAGCTGGTCGTATCGCCTATCCATGCCGCCTATTTTGAAAGGCTGGCCGAAGCCGGCGCGCTAGCCTTGCCCAAGCCGCGCAAGCGCCGCTGGCCGCTGCTGTCTACCGTATTGTCAGCCTGGCAAAGCCTGCTTGAGCATTTCCTCGGTTTGCTGACGCTATTCGGCCAATTAATGCTCGACCTCGGCCGCTTCCTGCGGCGTCCCTTGCGCGGACCATGGAAGGAAATTTCCGCCAATGTCTTTCATGCCGGCTACCAGGCACTTGGCATCACCGCCCTGGTCGGCTTCCTGATCGGCGTGGTGCTCTCTTATCTCTCGGCGCAACAATTGCGCACCTTCGGCGGCGATATCTATCTCGTCAACATTCTCGGCATGAGCGTGGTGCGCGAACTCGGGCCGATGCTGGCGGCGATCCTGGTGGCTGGCCGCTCGGGATCGGCCATCACGGCGCAACTGGGCGTCATGCGCGTGACCGAGGAATTGGATGCCATGCTGGTGATGGGAATGCAGCATGGCTTTCGTTTGATCATGCCAAGAGTCCTGGCGCTGGCAATCGCCATGCCGCTCCTGGTGATCTGGACCGATGCCATCGCGCTCATCGGCGGCATGGCGGCCGCCCATCTCGAATTGAATTTGTCGCCGGCTTACTTCATACAGCGCCTGCCCAATGCCGTACCGATCGCCAACTACTGGATTGGCCTGGGCAAGGGTTGCGTATTCGGCTTGCTGATCGCGCTGGTGGCCTGCCACTTCGGCTTGCGCATCAAGCCCAATACCGAAAGCCTGGGCCAGGGCACCACCATTTCCGTAGTGACGGCAATTACCATCGTCATCCTCGCGGACGCCGTATTCGCCATTGTCTTCAGCGACATGGGGTATCGCTGATGCAGGAGCAGACTATTGCTGCCACGCCGCAAAACCAGGATCAGCCGGTCATCCGGGTGAAGAACCTGTGGACGCAATTCGGCCAGCGCGTGATTCACCAGGATGTGAGCCTGGACGTGCGCGCCGGGGAAATCCTGTCGCTGGTGGGCGGCTCCGGCAGCGGCAAGACGACGCTGGTGCGGCAGATGCTGGGACTGAATCGCCCGAGCCGCGGCACAGTCGAAGTGTTCGGCGAAAATATCCATGGCGGGGATGCGTCCAGGGTGCAGCAATTGCGCCAGCGCTGGGGCATGCTATTTCAGCATGGCGCGCTGTTCTCGGCATTGTCGGCCTTCGAAAACGTCGCCTTGCCGATGCGCGAGTTGCGCACGCTGCCGGAATCACTGATACGCGACGCCGCCCTGTTCAAGCTGCATCTGGTCGGCATTTCGCCCGCCGAGGCGATGACGATGCCGGCCAACCTGTCCGGCGGCATGGTCAAACGGGTCGCGCTGGCGCGCGCGCTGGCGCTGGAGCCGGAGTTGCTGTTCCTGGATGAGCCGACCGCAGGGCTTGACCCGGCCATGGCTGACAGCTTCGTCGAACTGATCCAGGCATTGCACCAGTCGATGCGGCTGACGGTCGTGATGGTCACGCATGACCTCGACACTTTATATGCCCTGTCGACCCGCATTGCGGTGCTGGCCGACAAGCAGGTGATTGCCGCCGGCACGCGCGAAGAAGTCATGGCGGTCAAGCATCCGTTCATACAGGAATATTTCTGGGGCGAGCGCAGCTTGCGTGCACTCGAAGAAGTGCAAGGCAAAGCCGCGCGCCCGTAACGGAAGGAATACGAAAAAAGGCAAGCTTATGGAAAACAAGGCACATGCATTACTGGCGGGTTTGTTCACGATAGTGCTGCTGGCGGCTGCGGTGGCGATCGCCATGTGGCTGCAGCGCGACACGACCGAGATGGTGCCCTACGAAATCGCCACCAAGCTGTCGGTGCCCGGCCTGAGTCCGCAGGCGGCCGTGCGCTACCGCGGTCTCGATGTCGGCAAGGTCGACACTATCCAGTTTGATCCTGCCGTCCCGGGACAGATCCTGGTGCGCATGCACGTGCAAGCCGACACGCCGATCACGCAATCGACCTATAGCACCTTGGGCTATCAGGGCGTCACGGGCATCGCCTACATCCAGCTGGACGATGACGGCAGCAAGCCGGTGCGCCTGCCGAGTTCGGACGACAAAGTCGCGCGTATCGAAATGCGCCCGAGCGTTTTCGATTCGTTGCAAAGCAAGGGCATGGAAATCCTGACGCAGGTCGAGGAAGTCACCCGGCGCGTCAACACGCTGCTGGAACCCGATAATCAGAAAATGATCCTGCAGGCATTCCACTCCGTCGGCCAGGCAGCAAACGAACTTGAAACCATTCCGCGCCAATTGAAGCCGACGCTGGCAAAACTTCCCGCCCTGGCCGAGCAGACCAATCAAACCCTAGCTGCCGTCAATTCGCTGGCGCGCGACGTCGGCTCCTTGAGCAAGAGCCTGAATACCCTCAGCGGCAGCCTGCAACAGCCGAACGGCGCCATCGACAAGCTGACGATCACGATCGACCAGGTCGGCGCGGTCGCCAACCGCATCGATACCGAAGTGCTGCCGCTGACGAACGATGCGCGTTCGACCCTGCGCGCCTTGAACCGCACCGTCGACACGTTCCGCGATCAGCCGCAAAGCCTGCTGTTCGGCGCCGACGAGCGCGCCCCGGGGCCAGGCGAGGCCGGCTTCACGCCGCCGCAACATTAATCGACTATCATAAGAACCTCACTCCGATATGAAAAACACTCCTGGCTCCCGTCGCTTCACTTGGCCGTTTCACCGGTCGATCCGCGCGCTCTGGATATGCTGCGTATTGCTGGCGGCCGGCTGCAGCGTGCAAAGCAGCCGTGTGGCCACCGCCAATTTCTATGATCTTGGCCCGCTGCCCGGCTCGACCACCTCGGCCGCCACGCCACAGCCGTCGCTGCCGGCCATCGCCGTCAGCGTGGCCGATGTCACGCCGGCGGTCTGGCTGGACAGCCAGCTCATGTTCTACCGTCTGCTGTATGCAGACGCGCAACAGACTCGCGCTTATGCGCAACCGCGCTGGGTGATGCAGCCTGCGGCTCTCTTCACGCAACGGCTCAAGGCCCGCATCGTGCAAGCCGGCGGCGTCGCGGCGTCCGCCATCGACGGCCCAACCAATCTCCTGCAACTGCGCATGGAAGCCGACGATTTCACCCATGTGTTCGAATCGCCCGACAAGAGCTTCGGCAACGTCGCCGTGCGCGTCTCGCTCTACAATGGCCGCACGCTGATCACGCAAAAGAGTTTCACCGCCCGCGCGCCGGCGCCCAGCAGCGATGCCCAGGGCGGCGCCCGCGCGCTGGCTGCGGCCAGCGACATCGTCATCACCGACATGCTGAACTGGCTGGCCGGCCAGACGCTCAAGCGCTGAGGTTTGCCGGATGGCTGTAGCCAAGGAATCTCCCGCCACGCCTTCGACCTTTGCCCGGGTAGGCCTGGTGATGTATCTGCTGCTGATCGTTTACGCCAGCCTGTTTCCCTTCACCGGCTGGCGCGACAATGGCATTGCCCCGCAGGCCTTCCTGTCCGGCCCGCTGCCACATTACTGGACCGTCTTTGACGTGCTCACCAATGTGGTGGGCTATGTGCCCTTCGGTATCCTGGTGGCCTTTGCTGTTTATCCGCACGTGCGCGGCATGGGCGCCATTTTGCTGGCGCTGGTTGCCGGCACCCTGCTTTCCGGTTCGATGGAGGCGGCGCAAACCTTTCTGCCTTCGCGCGTCTCGTCCATCCTCGATCTCTACACCAATGTATCGGGCAGCCTGATCGGCGGCATTGCCGGCGTGTTGCTGACGCCGACATTTCTCGAACAAAGCCGCTTTTTGAGCTTGCGCCGGCACTGGTTCTTTCATGATGCCGGGCGCGGCCTGATCGTCGCGAGTCTGTGGCCGCTGGCGCAGATCTATCCGCAAGCCTATCTGTTCGGCCATGGGCAAATCGTGCCGATTCTCTCCGAATGGCTGTCCGACTGGCTGGAACAGCCGGTAGACCTGTTCACCTCGCTGCAAAACAATATCGATTTCACAGTGGAGCAATACTGGCTCGCCGAAACCATCATCACGGCCTGCGGCATGGCAGGCGCGGTGCTGTTGTTGCTGGTGACGCTGAAGCCGGCGGCGCCGCGCGCCTGGCTGGCCTGGGCTCTGGTGGGCGCCACGCTTATTCTCAAGTCGCTGGCCAATGCCCTGCTGTTCAATCCCGCCAATGCCTTCAGCTGGCTCACGCCCGGTGCGCAGGGAGGCTTGCTGTTTGCCGCCGCCATGCTGTTCGGCCTGTCGTTCGCGCCGCAAGTGGCGCAGCGCCGGATTGCCGTGCTCATGCTCTTGATCAGCCTGATTGTCGTCAACCTCATGCCCAGCAATCCCTATTTCATGGCCACTTTGCAAAGCTGGGTACAAGGCAAATTCCTGAATTTCAATGGCGCGGCGCGTTTCTTATCCGTGATGTGGCCCTTCTTCGCTTTCTGGTACCTGCTGCATCCATCCCATCGCGTGAAGCGAACATGAGGCGGGTGTATCATGTTGAGCTCGTGTCAGACAGAAAGCATCCGCGCCATGAGCGATACACCTTACTACCAACATCACGTGTTCTTTTGCCTGAATCACCGCGAGGAAGGCCGTCCATGCTGCTTTAACAAGGGTGCGCAGCAAGCGCAGGAGCATGCCAAGAAGCGCATCAAGGAACTCGGTCTGAATGGCCAGGGCCAGGTGCGTATCAACAAGGCCGGCTGCCTGGATCGTTGCGAGGAAGGCCCGGTGCTGGTGGTCTATCCCGAAGGTACCTGGTACACCTATGTCGATACCCAGGATATCGATGAAATCATCGATGAACACCTCGTCGGCGGCAAAGTCGTCGAACGTCTGAAAATCTAAATTCCGCCCGGCTTCCCGATGAGTTCCCGTAATCAGCCCTTTACCCTGCATGGCGCGGCTGGCGCGCTCCAGTGCATCCTCGAATTGCCCGATACCGAACGTTTTACCGCGCCGCGCGGCATCGCCCTGGTGGCGCATCCGCATCCGCTATTTGGCGGCACCATGGATAACAAGGTGACCACGACGCTCGCGCGCACCTTTACCGGCATGGGTTATGTCGCGGTGCGCATGAATTTTCGCGGCGTCGGCGAGTCCGCCGGCGTGCATGACGAAGGACGCGGTGAAACCGATGACATGGAATTATTGTTGAACCATATGCAAGCGCAGTATCCCGCCTTGCCGGTGGCGTTATCCGGATTTTCATTCGGCACCCTGGTGCAGGCGCAATTGCAGCAGCGCCTGACCGAACAAGGCCGCCCGGCCGAGCGGCTGGTCTTGACCGGCACGGCAGCCGGCAAATGGCCCGTTCCTGCAGTGCCAGCCAATACGATTGTCATTCATGGCGAGCAGGACGATACCATTCCGCTAATCGATGTACTGGATTGGGCGCGTCCACAAGACTTGCCGGTCATCGTGATTCCGGGCTGCGATCATTTTTTCCACAGAAAATTGCAACATATCAAGAATTTCGTAGTCGAAATGTGGCATCGATAGCGAAACCCACGCTGCACTAAGGGTTTCCCTAATTCTTGCCTAAGTGCAGCGCGCTATAATTCCCTACTTCCGCGCTGTTGCAACCCATCCGTATTGGCTTTTTACCCATGAAAAAATTGATTGCGGCTTGTGCCGCCAGCTTGCTTTTTGCAGCTTCATCCGTCCCTGCCCAAACCCTGCCCTCGCCGACCCTGGCCGCCAAGTCATGGCTGCTGCTGGATGCCACCAGCAACCAGGTAGTTGCCGCCCAGGATCCGGACATGCGCATTGAACCGGCCTCACTGACCAAGATCATGACCGCTTACCTGGTCTTTGCCGCGATCAAAGAAAAGCGACTGGACCTGAACCAGAGCGTCAACGTGTCGACACGCGCATGGAAAGTCGATCCCAGCAGCTCGAAGATGTTCATCGACCCGGCCACCCCGGTGAAGATCAATGACCTGCTGTATGGCCTGATCGTCCAGTCCGGCAATGACGCCGCCGTCGCACTGGCGGAAGCGGTGGCGGGCACCGAAGAAACCTTCGCCGCGCAAATGAACCAGCAAGCCCAGAAGATGGGCATGAAATCCACCCATTTCGTCAATTCCCACGGCTTGCCCAGCCCGGAAAATTATTCGACCGCGCGCGACTTGTCGATCCTGGCAACGCGCCTGATCAACGACTTCCCCGAGTTTTACAAGACGTATTACTCGACCAAGAGTTACACCTATAACAAGATCACCCAGTCCAACCGCAATCGCCTGCTGTGGCTGGACCCGACCGTTGATGGCATGAAAACCGGCCATACCGATGCCGTCGGCTACAGCCTGGTTTCCACCGCCAAGCGCGCCGGCGTGGGCGGCGAGCGGCGCCTGATCTCGATCATGATCGGCACCAATTCCGACCAGATGCGCGCACAGGAAAGCCAAAAGCTGTTGAACTGGGGCTTCCAGAACTTCGACACCGTCAAGCTGTATGCCAAGGGCCAGCCGGTCGACACGCCGCAGGTGTGGAAAGGTTCGAAGAGCCAGGTGAAGATCGGCTTCACCCAGGACGTGTATGTCACCGTGCCGAAAGGCATGGCCGGCAAGCTGAAGCCCGTGCTGGAACGCAAGGACCCGCTGGTGGCGCCGATCGATCAGAACAGCAAGGTCGGCACGCTGAAGATGCAAGCCGACGGCAAGACCATCGTCGAATTGCCGGTGTTGGCATTGGAACAAGTCAGCGAAGCCGGCATGTTCGGCCGCGCCTGGGATTCCGTGCGCCTGATGCTGAAGTAAGAAGCGCGTAAAATAGCTGCGGTATGAATGTATTACTGGAAATGCCATGCCGCAGCCAACGCTACCCAACGAAAGCCTGATCGAATATCCAAGCGACTTCCCTATCAAGATCATGGGCGCCATGCAGGACGCCTTTGCCCAGACGATGGTGGAAGTCGTGACTCTGCATGACCCCACTTTCCATGCCGGGAAGATGGAAATGCGCCCCTCCTCCAAGGGCAATTACCTTGCCTTGACCGTCACCGTGCGCGCCACCAGCCGTGAGCAGCTCGACAACCTGTACCGCGCGCTGTCTTCGCACCCGATGGTGAAGGTGGTCCTGTAGTGCAGATACGCCAACTCGGGCGGGCGGAATACGAACCGACCTTCGCCGCCATGCGCGCCTTTACCGATGCGCGCGGCGCCGATACCGAAGACGAACTCTGGATCGTCGAACATCCGCCCGTCTATACGCTGGGCCTGGGCGCCGACCCTGCGCACGTCCTGAACGCCCATGGCATCCCGCTGGTGCAGACCGATCGCGGCGGCGAAGTCACCTACCATGGCCCCGGCCAGGTGGTGGCTTACCTCCTGCTCGACTTGAAGCGCGGTCGCGGCGGGCGCATGTACGCGCGCGAACTGGTGCACGCCATCGAGGAAGCCGTCATCGATACCCTGGCGGCGTATAATCTCGCGGGTGAGCGAAAAGCGGGAGCCCCCGGCATTTATATCGCTGATGGCCCCTGGCAAGGCGCCAAGATCGCCGCGCTGGGATTGAAGGTGCGCGCTTCCGGCTGCACGTATCACGGCCTGGCGCTGAATGTCGACATGGACCTGGCGCCATTCGGCTGGATTAACCCTTGCGGTTATGCCGGCTTGCGGACCGTCGACATGAAAACCCTTGGCGTGACGGTGCCGTTGGCCGAAGCGCAAGCTGCGCTCACTGAACATTTATTGAAAAGACTGAAAGGATAGACACGCCAGTCATGGCGTACCGGCCCACCCCGCCGGCATGATCATGACGGGCGCGGTTCACATCATGGACGCAAATCCGACCGACAAGAAGGACCTGGCGGCACCCGCCTACAACCCCAGCGAAAAGCAAAAAGGCGCCGGCAAGACTGCGCGCATCCCGATCAAGATCATTCCGGCCGAGCGTCTGCCCAAGCCGGACTGGATTCGCGTCAAGGCCGGCTCGCCGACGACCCGCTTCTATGAAATCAAGGATATCCTGCGCGCCAACAAGCTGGTGACGGTGTGCGAGGAAGCGTCGTGCCCGAATATCGGCGAATGCTTCGGCAAGGGCACCGCCACCTTCATGATCATGGGCGACAAGTGCACGCGCCGCTGCCCTTTTTGCGATGTCGGCCATGGCCGCCCCGATCCGCTCGACCCGGACGAGCCGCTCAACCTGGCCAAGACTATCGCTGCGCTGAAATTGAGCTACGTGGTGATCACCTCGGTCGACCGCGATGACTTGCGCGATGGCGGCGCCGGCCACTTCACCGAATGCATCAGCAAGGTCCGCGAGTTGTCGCCGCAGACACGCATCGAAATCCTCACGCCGGACTTCCGCGGCCGCATGGACCGCGCGCTGGAAATCCTCAAGGCCGCGCCGCCCGATGTCATGAACCACAATCTCGAAACCGTGCCGCGCCTGTACAAGGAAGCACGCCCGGGTTCGGATTATGCCTATTCGCTCAATCTCCTGAAGCGCTTCAAGGACATGCATCCGAATACGCCGACCAAGTCCGGCATCATGGTGGGGCTGGGTGAAACCGACGAGGAAATCCTGCAAGTCATGCGCGACATGCGCGAGCATAACGTGGACATGCTGACCATCGGCCAGTACCTGATGCCTTCGGGCGACCACTTGCCGGTGCGCCGCTATGTGCATCCGGATACGTTCAAGATGCTGGAAGAGGAAGCCTACAAGATGGGCTTTGCGCATGCGGCTGTCGGCGCCATGGTGCGCTCAAGCTACCATGCCGACCAGCAGGCGCATGGCGCGGGGATCGAGACCGGCAAGTAAAAGCAGACCCATAAGCTCCTCAAATAAAAAACGGCAGTGATGCATTTCACTGCCGTTTTTCTTTTCAAAGTTGACTCGCGCTTTATTGCGGCGCGCCCAGCTTGGAACCGCGCATCAGTACATTCAACACAAGGCTCCTGCGCAAGACCAGCATATCGTTGATCTTGGCCTTGAGCTCGTCGATGTCGGCCGGCTTGAGTAAAAAGTCGTTGGCCGTGAGTGCCAAGGCCTTGCGCCTGATCTCGTCATCTCTTTCCGACGTCACCATCACGATAGGAATGGTTTCCTTGCCGGGCAAGTTGCGAAATGCCTCGATAAAATCGAGCCCGGACATTTGCGGCATCTGATAGTCGACCATCACCATGTCCGGCTCATTGGCTTGGCACCATTCGATCGCCAGCCAGGGATCGGTAAAAGATACAGGGGTAATATTTTCGATGGAAGACACCAGCCGCGACATCATCGCGACAGTCAACGTGTCGTCATCCACAATCAACACAAGCATCCATTCCCCTTTGATTTATCTTGTAGCGTCGCCATTGGTTTCGCCCTGTTCCGCGCGATACTGCTGCGAGGCATTTCACGCATTGTCCTGCCTGCGGTCGGTGATATCCTGCACTTGCGCGATGAAGTGGTAGGGTGATCCATCCGCATGCCGCACCAGCGTACCGGTCAGCAGAATCCACACCGTCTCGCCATTCTTTTTGATGTAACGCTTTTCCAGGTGATAGGATGAGATACGCCCCTCCAGCAAGTGCTTGGCAAATTCCAGGTCGGCGTCAAGGTCGTCCGGGTGGGTAACGTCCTGGAATGTCAGCTTCAATAGCTCGGGACGGGTGTAGCCGACGATCTCGCACATCGAGTTATTCACATCCAGCCACCTGCCATCAAGGCCGACCAGGGCCATGCCGATCGCCGCATGCGTGAAGGCGCTGCTGAAGAGATCTGCGCTGGATGGAAGTGCGGTTTGCGTTGGATGGGACTTGAGATCGGTTTGCGCAACCAGCACCTCATTTAATTTGGCCAAGCCTTCGCGCACGGTAACGGCATGCTGCGGCCCCAAGACTTCCTGGGCCATCTGCTCCGCCTCGGACAGAGCATGATGCACCTGTTCCAGCAATGCCCGCCCCTTGGCGGAAAACATGATGAGATTGGCCCGCTTATCCTTGGGATCTTCGACTTTGGTGATGAAGCCCAGGGACTCCAATTCGCTTATGTAAGGAAAGAGCCCTTGCTTGGTCAGGCCGGTACGGCGCGCAATCTCGGTCAGCCGCGTGCCCTCCAGGTCGATTGCCGGCAGAATCGCGGCATAGGTGAGATTGAACTGAAAGTTCTCAATCTTGACCTTTTCCAGCACTATCCTGGAAATCGAGCGCGACGCAAGTACTACCTGCCGCGCCAGGGATTGTGCCCGTTTAGCCTGAAGCGGCAAGGAATCAGCGTCCAATAATCCACCCAAATATGGTTCGTTTTTTTTACCATCCTAGCAGAAAAAGTTTCCAGGAATAAAACTTTTTACCAGATTCGCGAAAAAACGAAACGTAGACGGGATATCGCTATGCCGTTTCGTCGAATAATTCGCGGCCGATCAGCATGCGGCGGATTTCGCTGGTGCCGGCGCCGATCTCGTACAGCTTGGCATCGCGCCACAGCCGTCCGGCCGGATACTCATTGATATAGCCATTGCCGCCCAGCGCCTGGATGGTTTCGCCCGCCATCCACGTCGCCTTTTCGGCGCTGTAGAGAATTGCGCCGGCGGCATCCTTGCGCAGCGCACGTACCGCATCCGGCGTGGTCGCGCGGTCGCAGGCCTGGCCCACCGCGTAGACATACGCCTTGCACGCCATCATGGTGGAATACATATCGGCCAGTTTGCCTTGCATGAGCTGGAATTCGCCGATGGATTGGCCGAATTGCCTGCGCTCGTGGACATAGGGGATGACCACATCCATGCAAGCCTGCATGATGCCTAGCGGCCCGCCGGAGAGCACGATGCGTTCGGTATCGAGCCCTGACATGAGCACATTGACGCCCTTGCCAACGCCGCCCAAGATGTTTTCTTCCGGGACTTCGCAATCCTGGAATACCAGCTCGCCCGTGTGCGAGCCGCGCATGCCCAGCTTGTCGAGCTTTTGCGCGACCGAGAAGCCCTTGAAGCCTTTCTCGACCAAAAAGGCGGTGATGCCGCGCGGACCGGCTTGCACATCGGTTTTCGCATACACCACCAGGACATCGGCATCCGGCCCATTGGTGATCCACATCTTGCTGCCGTTGAGGATGTAGCGGTCGCCCTGCTTATCCGCGCGCAGCTTCATACTGACCACATCGGAACCGGCATTCGGCTCGGACATCGCCAGCGCGCCGATAAAGTCGCCGGCAATCAGCTTGGGCAGATATTTGCGTTTCTGTTCTTCCGTGCCGTTGCGGCGGATCTGGTTGACGCACAGGTTGGAATGCGCGCCATACGACAAGCCGACCGAGGCCGAGGCCCGCGAGATTTCTTCCATGGCGACGATATGGGCGAGATAGCTCATCGCCGCGCCGCCGTATTCTTCTTCCACCGTGATGCCCAGCACGCCGAGGTCGCCGAGCTTCTTCCATAAGTCCATCGGAAACTGGTCGCTGCGATCGATCTCGGCAGCGCGCGGGGCGATCTCTGCCTGCGCAAATTGCTGGATGGCGCTGCGCAAGGCGGCGATATCGTCGCCATGATCGAAACTAAGGCCAGGCAAATCAATGAAGGGAGTCGACATGGTGAGATTCCTTATCTGGCTGCTGGTGAAAATCATTATGCACCCGGCGCGCCGGGTTGCCCAATCGTGATCAAGCTGTATTAATACAACAATACACCTGCTTCATCCCCGAATCCTTGACCCTCACATAACGTCAGGGTTTACACTGCCTTGACATAAATACAAGCCAAGGGAGGCAGCATGCTGCTGAAGGTGGGGGAACTGGCGAGCCGCACGGGCCTGACCGTGAGGACCCTGCATCATTACGATACCATGGGCTTGCTCAAGCCTTCTGCGCGCAGCGAAGCCGGTTACCGGCTCTACAACCGCGACGATATCGCGCGCCTGCATGCGATTCAGGCGCTGCGGCAGGTCGGCATGCCGCTGGCGGAAATTGCCGGTCTGTTGACAGGCGAAGGCGAGCCGCTTCCCGCCACCATCCAGCGCCAGTTGCTGGCACTGGACCGCCAGATCGCCCGCGCCAACGAACTGCGCACCCAGCTCACCATGCTGCAAACCCGCCTGACCGAAGGCGATGAGCCCGACATGAGCAACTGGCTATCGGTACTGGAGCGCATGGCCACGTACAACAGGTATTTCAGCGCAGCCGAGACCAAGGTCATCCTGGATAACTGGAAGCGCATCGAAACGCTGTGGCCGCCCCTGATCGCCAAGGTACGCAGCGTCATGGATCGCGGCATGGCGCCGGAACACCCGGAGGTCCAGCCGCTGGCACGGCAATGGATGGACTTGACGCATCTCTGGATGGGTGGCGATTTTGAATTGATGGCGCGCTGGAACCGCATGTACAAGCAAGAACCGATCGTGCAGGGGCGCAATGGCGTAAGCGTGGCAATGTCGCAATACATCCACAAGGCGATTGCCTTGCGCATGGGCGCGCTGCGCCAGCATTTCACGCTGGAGGAATTAAGCCGCTTTAACGTCACGCTGGAAAAGGAATGGACCGCGCTGGCGGCCGAGCTCGATAGATTAATCAAAGCGCGCGTGGCACCGGAAAGTCCGGCAGCGCAACAGGCCGTGGCCAAGTGGAATGACCTTGTCGACCGTATCGTCAACCATGATGCCGAGTTGCGCAAAAAGCTGTTGCTAGCTCTTGCCAGCGACCCGACCTTGCGCGCGGGCGCCGCCCTCAGTTCAAAGTTGCAGGAGTATCTGCATCGTGCATGGATTGCAGGAGGCGCTGCGCCGCACGGAGCCACACAACCCGGAGCGGCACTCCAACGCCCGGCATCGAGCGACTATTGCCTGGCAAAAGATCTGGCCAACAACAATCAAAAATAACACGCCACGAAAGAGAAACCCCATGAACCCGACGCAGCGTTTTCATTCTCTCGACAATTTGCGCGCCGTGATGATGTGGCTTGGCATCGTGCTGCATGTCGCGGTCAATCACATGGTCGGCAAGTCGCCGCTGTTCTGGCGCGATCCGGAAACCACGCTGGCGGCCAACTTCATGATGGCATTCATCCATACCTTCCGCATGCCGGTGTTTTTCATCCTGGCGGGTTTCTTTGTCGCGCTACTGATGGCAAGGCGCGGCGCGGCGGGCATGATGAAGCATCGCTTGCGCCGTATCGGCCTCCCCTTCCTGATTTTCTGGCCGCTGATTTTCGTCACCACAGGATTCTTCATCAAGCAGTACCTGAGCCTGATGCCGCTGGATGCGGATGGCCAGCCGCCGCAACCGCCGGAGGACAGGCTGGTCAATACCATGCACCTGTGGTTCCTGTATTACCTGCTGTGGTTTTGCGCAATGGCCGCGTTATGCAATATGCTGGGCCGATATGCTCCGCAGCGGCTCAGCAATGGCGTCGCCGCAGCATGGCGCATGCTCGCATCCCGCTGGTGGGGCTTCCTGGTCTTGACGCTGCCGCTGGCGGTGACGGGATCGTTTTACTGGAATGGCATCGTCTCGCCCGATGGCTCGTTTTTGCCTAATGCCGCCGAGCTGGTCCATAACGGCTTGTTCTTTACCTTCGGCCTGTATCTGTACCGGCATCAGGAAAGCCTGCTGCCGCATTACGTCAAACATGGCTGGCGTTACGCCGGCGCCGGACTGGTATTCTTCATTGTCGCCATGGGCGTGTTCGACGCCTTCGACAAAAATCCGCACGTGCTGCCACATGTGCAAGTGCTGCTCGCCTATTTGTATCACTGCGCCACCTGGCTGTGGAGCTTCGCGCTGATCGGCTTGTTCATGCGCCACCTGCCGGCGCAAAACCGTGCGCTCTCCTTTGTTGCCGACAGCTCCTACTGGGTCTATCTGGTACATTTCCCATTCACCGTCGGCTTTGGCGTTCTGCTCTACGATGCGCCTTATAGTGCCCTGACCAAGATCGCGATCAACCTGGCTGCCACCACGACGGCGTGCCTGCTGACTTATCTGCTGCTGGTGCGCTACACGCCGGTCAGCGCCCTGCTCAACGGCCATCGTCATGCGCTACCGCTGCGCCCGCGCACGCTCGGCGTGGCAGGTGTGCTGCTGTTTGCCTGCGGCCTGGGCTTCACGCAAATCAAGTTCGATGCCAATGATGTGCCAACCAGCCATGAGCAGCCGGCTGCGGTTTCGGTGCCCGATGATATCGCCGTTTTTCTGCGTCAGTTGGGACAGGCTTATGGCGCAGCGGATGGCAAGGCAGTGGCATCGTTGCTGTCGCAGGATTTTTTATATCAGGGCATGAACCGTGACGCCTTCCTCGACCACTTGCAAAAGAACCGGCAATATTTCAGCACCTCGCACATCACGCCGGTCGAGATGCGTGAGCACGCCGATGGCATCGAGTTGAGCGCCTATGCCACTTCCGAAAAAGGCGTGCTGGCGCCCTCGCTGCAATTACTGCCATTGCAAGCCGGCGCGAAGCTCGTCAAGGAAGACGGCAAGTGGAAATTGCACGGCAACCAGCAGCGCGAGGAAGCCAGCCTGTACCAGCGCTTCAGCAATATCGTGGCGGATTTTTCGCCGGCCGATCTCGAAGCGTACCGCCGCCATCTGCCGCAAGGCTATGACATGCCGGCACATCCCTATGTCCGTGTCTCGGTGACGACGTGGGAGCGCATGGGATTGCCGCAGCGCCCTTACCGGCTGGCGCAGCTCAGCATCCTGGCCAGCAAGGATGGCGACAATGTCTGGTATCTCCTGGCCATGCCGGAGACCGACTGGCTCGCCGTGGAAGCCGGCAAGGCGATCGGCTTTCCGAAATTTATTGCCGATATCGATATCCAGCGCTCGCTCGGCGACCAGTGGCAAGTATCGGTGCGGCGCGACGGTGCGACGCTTGCCGAGGTGGCGTTTGATTCGGTAGTCACCACCAAGACCTCGCGGTATCGGGAAGACTGGCCGAATAATCCCGACGACTGGCTCCTGTTCGACAAGAGCGGCGCCGCCATCAAGGCATCGTTCCAGGCATTAGCGCCCCCCCGGAGTTTCAACAGCGGTTTCGGCTGGATGACTGTGAACCCGCAGGCAGCGCTGTGGAAGGAATTGCTTGCCCCCGGCAGCCGCGCGCTGGCCATGCATGTGCAAGGCGAAGGCGCATACAAGTTGCACGTGTACCCTTTCGCCAATACGCAAGTACCAGCCGGAATCCGGCAACTGCTGGATGCGAATGCCGCGGCATGGGCGAATCAGGACATGGACGCCGTGCTGGGCCTGCATCACCCGGCATTCAAGGTCACCAATCAAAAAGACCTGGCGGCCATGCGCAAGCTCTTCAACCATACGCGCCGCTATGAATGGCAAGTCAAGGAATTGCGCGAAGATGGCGACTTCGCCGTCATCCATGGAGAAATCCGCACGGAAGCCGGTGCCATTCCCAAGAGCGCACGGCTATTCCGTGAAAACGGTCGCTGGGTGTTTTACGGCGACGGCGGCTCGTGGCAGGAACAGCGGCGCCAGCCGCAGGCGATGCGCGATGCGGCTGCCCGCTTATTCGAAGAGCAGCTGCAAACACAAGCGCGCGAAGTCCTCACCAAGCATGACGACTTGCGCTTTGCCACTGAAGCGACAGAGTTGAGCACTCTCAGCAAGCTATCCAATGCCGTATTCAAGCCGAGCGGATCTGGGCCATTCCCTGCCCTGGTGTTGCTGCCGGATTGCAGCGGCAGGATCGGAGCCAGCATGCAGCAGCGCGTCGAAGCCGGCATCGCGCAAGGCTATGTCGTCATGGTGGTCGACAGCTTGCGCGGCCATCCCAACAATTGCATATCGCCCCTGCGCGTGTCTTTCGAGCGGCGCATCAAGGATGCCTACGATGCGCTGGACCACTTGAGCAAGATGCCGCAAGTCGATCCGCAGCGGATTGCCGTCGCCGGTTACTCCCAGGGCGGCACGGTGGCGTTGATGCTGACATCGAAACAATCGACGGCGCTGTTCGGCCGGCAACGACGCTTTGCCGCCGGCGCGGCCTGGTACCCCTTGTGTTATCTGTCGGCGCGCTACGGCAAACAGGAAGCCGACTTCCTGCGCCAGGATATCGACAAGCCGCTGCTGTTGCTGATGGGTGGCGACGATATCTACACGCCTGCCTATGATTGCGAACCGCACCTGCAGGAATTGCAAGCTGCAGGCGCACCGGTCGAATGGCACGTCTTTCCCCAAGCCGGCCATGGCTGGGATTTGAAGGAAGTCAGTGGCCGTTCCACCTTCACATTTCGTGGCGACCGCATGACATTCAGCTACGACGCTGCCGCGACTCAGGAAGGCCAGAAACAGATGTTCGAATTCTTCAAGCGCAAACTGATGCTGAATCCGCTTCGGCAGGCAACAGTAGTGCAGGCCAAACAGTAATGCAGTCTTACTAAGGAAAAGCCATGAGTGTAGACGTCCGCCAAGTCGATCCGCGCAAGCCCTTTTCGCGCTCCGCCATCACCAAGCCGGTACCGTTCAGCCCATTCCGTTATCTGTATCTGCTGTTGCCGATTCCCTTCTTTTGCTGGTATTGGGCCCGCGAAGCCTTGCACAAAATGGAGCTCGATTGGCTGCGTGCCCATCCGGATCAGGCCTTATCTCTGGCTGATTTCTGCCACAGCAACAGCACCGGCATTTGCGATCTGTATACGCCGGTGGCATTTGCGCAATGGCTCGCGCTGGGCCTCGTCTTTTTCATTCCGAAGTTTATGTTGCTGGTCGCTTCCCTGCCGAACTGGTCGCAGCGCTGGCAGGAATGGGTCTTGCGCAACGCCTCCTGGCTGGGTGCCATTGGCTTGCTGATCACGTTTGTGATGGTGATCATCCGTGGCGTGACTGGTGGGTTGCTGATGTGGTTTGCTCCACAGGTCTGGTGGGGTAACGACAAAATTGGCGTACAAATTGCCGCCGTCATCGGCATCGTCGCTGTCATCCGCGTGCCGCCGCACGCCAAGGCTGCATGGCAACTATGGCGCGGCTTTAGCCGGTCCCGCACCGGCAAGACAGTCTCGCCACAGGATGCTCCGGCGATCTGGTTGCTGATAAGCGATGCCTGTCTTCGTCTTGAAGTCGCCATGCCTGACCATCTCGTCATCGGCGTTGTGCCCGAGTGCCGGCTGGAATTCGGCAAGATGCGCCTGGAACCGAACCGGCGAGTGCTCCATGGCCGTACGCTTTACCTCGGCGCCACGCTGGCCAGCTCGCTGGCACGCGACAAGCTGGCGCTGGTCATCGAACACGCCTTGCTGAAAAGCCGGGGCAAGTATGGCGCCTGGCTGCCGGCGACGGAAGACTGGGCGGAATCGTCCGAAGGCGTATTGAAGGAAATGAAGGAGACGCGCGCTGCGGGTGATTTACCCAGTGCCGCCGATCCTGCGCTGTTTTGCTGGGAAGGCTGGCTGATCATGCTGAAGAAAATGCAGCAGAATTTCCGCGAAGAGCATGCCTACCTGCAGAAAAAAGGCATCGAACTTGACGTCGAACAGGCGGCGCCTGAAGTCGCGCATCTGCTCAAGGAAGCCTCACAGGCGTATCGCAAGGATGTCTTCCATCTCTTTATTGTCAACCTCAGTTCGGGTGTGCACTGCCCCGCAGTATTGCACTGGTTTGCCAAGGCGTTCGCGCAGCGCTGTCCGCAGGATGCGGCAATGAATGTGCATGCCTATACCAGCGCGGCGCTGGAATCCGAAGTCGTCTTGCTGGAAAAAGAATGGCTGGTCAAGACCAGCCAGGCGACCACGCCGACCGATTGCTGGGAATTGCGCGCGGCCTGATTGCGCTGCGCGCAGCCGTCAACGAAGGCGCCTGCCGTTATCCTGGCCGCGTCGCTGATGTTCGATCTTCGTGATGAAGCGCTGGATCGCCACGCCGGTGGCGGGAGCCAGATCGGCAAACGATACGCCGACCCGGAACCGGACACCGTCCGGTCGCTCGACCATCGGCGTCACGTGTCGTATCTGAGCGGCACTTTGCACATCGACCTGTCCTGGCAAGGGCAAGTGCAGCCGCGCGATGTGCTGCTCGATTTGCAGAGGCGGCTCGCCGACGGTCGAAAATCCCAGGCCGCCGACGCTCAAGTCATGCGCGGGCCACTCCCCTAATACGCGGTCATCGTCGTCAAACAATTTCACCATCAACGGCTTGGCCACCGGCAGCAGGATGCGATAACTCTCACGCCGCTGCACGCGCACGATGCGATCCGGCAGCGGCACCGAGAAAGCATCGCTGCCGCCCCACTCGAATCGCTCGGCCTGGCCACAGGCGAATTGCACACGGATGCCATTGAGATTGGAGACAAAGATGCAGCTGACGCTGATCGGCAAGCGCTTGTTGATTTCCGGATCGCCGCTGAGGTCGAACACCAGCGCGTCGGCGCGCGCTTCCAATAAGGTCGTTTGAAAGAAATCACGGCCGCTGCGGAAGTACACTGTCACCGGCTCCCTGCGCAGAATCAGCTCGTTCAGGACGCTCAGGATTTCCATCCTCCCGATCAGGAAGTAACGGTCCTCGATTTCATCGTCGCTCAAAGAAGGCAGCATGTCAGTCTTCCGCTTGATGTGACGGCGATGCGCCGCGCCGTTCCCGCTCGATGTCGACGATGTAACGCAGAATCGCGACGCGCACCGGCTCCGGCAAGTCGATGAACCCCAGCCCGATGCGGTAGCCGGATTCATCCTCGGATTGCGCGAGATCGGTGGCATGGCGCACGCTGACGGCGCAATCGACCACAGCATGGCCGGCGATATCCAGCCGTGCGCGCACGGCGCTGGCAGCACGGCGCAATTCGTCCGGCGTCGGCAACGCCACGCCCAGTCCGCCGACGCTCAGGTCGCGCAAGGGCCACTCGCCGAGCAACTTGCCGTCGCCGGCGTATAGCGCCACTGCAGTCGGCTGCTGGGACGGGACGATGGTGCGGACATTTTCCTGGCGCTGCAGGCGTGCCAGCTTCGTGGGAAGCGCCACGCTGAAAGCGGCGCTGTCGCCCCAGCGAAGCGGCTCAACGCGCTCCGCGGCAAACAACACCTGGATGCCTTGCGGACGTGCGGAAAAAGTGCAGGCGGAGGCTGCCGCCAGGCGCGCATTCGCTTGCGCATCGCGGCCGGCTTCAAATACCAGGGCATGTTCCCGCGCTTCCAGCAGGCGCGTCTCCATGCACTCGTCCACGCCGAAATGCACGCTGACCGGTTCGCTGTAGTAAATCAGCTCGTTCAGCAGCGCAAGAATCTCCATGCGGCCATGCACGAGAAAACGTGCATCGATGCCATCGATGTGCAAGCCCGGTTTCACCCTACTCTCCCTTGACGGCGCACTGTCTCCCGCCGATTGTCCCGCTTGTTTTTTCTATCCTGTTTCGTATACAGCCATGCGATAGCACGTGCCTGATACGTTCCAGTCTACATTTTGATATTTCGTGATTTCAAGTCTAGCAGGCTGATGCTGCTTGTGTAAGAGCGAGGAGAGGGAAAAATACGCTTATTCTTTATCGATGCCTTGATTGAGACGCTCGGCGCGAGCCAGCAATGCCGCCACGCTGGCGGTGTTCAGCAATTCGGATTCGGCAAAATTGATTGGCTGGCCGTTCCGCATTTCTTTTTGCATATCATGGATGGCAGACAGCAAATCCATGACAAGCGTATAACGGCACGCGGCTTCGACGAGCACTTCCAGCTTGTAAGCTTCATATTCGACCCGGGCCATTGCGCACCTCGCAAGATAGAAACGCTTGAGATTTCATTCTTCGTGAGGGCAGTATGCAAATAAGTTCCTGACAAGTTTTTGATTTCGCCACAATTTTAATGGCTGGATTGCATCGCATCCAAGTTTTGTCAAACATCATGGCGCCTATGGTTGTGCTTCGACCAAGGTCATGCGCACCCGGCCCCCGAAGCCAAGTTTTCCTGTTCAATCGCCCTCTTCGCCGCCCGGTTGATTGGCCGCCAAGTCCAGCGCACCTGCACTCAATCCGCGAAATTGGGCTGCTTTCATGAGTCTTTTCTCAATTAAAAAACCGGCAATGGGAGGCTACGATGTTACACGTCAACATAGCCAATTTATGGAAGCCGCACATGGACACCAAAGCCCAAATCTCCCCGGTATCAAGCAATCATATTGAATACGCTCCGCTGGCGCCGCAAGCGCAACGCGCGACGCCAAGCAAAAAGGAATACCTGCCCTTCACTATTCGACTGGTGCAATCCGACGAGCAGTTGAGCAAGGCATTGCAAATCCGTTATTCCGCCTATGCGCGCCATGTGCCGACTTTTGCCGAAACGCTGAAGATGGCCGAGCCGCTCGATAACACCGATGGCGTCGCCATCCTGCTGGCCGAATCCAAGCTGGACGGCTCGCCGCTGGGGACCATGCGCATCCAGACCAACTGGTTCAATCCGCTCACCCTGGAGCAATCGATCGAATTGCCGGAGTGGCTGAAGAACCGTTCGCTGGCGGAAGCCACCCGCCTTGGCGTCACCGAGCAAAGCATCGGCCGCAACGTCAAGACCGCGCTCTTCAAGGCCTACTTCCAGTTCTGCGTGCAGAACGGCATCGAGTGGATGGTGATTGCCGGCCGCTCGCCGATCGATCGCCAGTATGACCGCCTACTGTTTTCCGATGTCTATCCGGGCATGGGCTATATCCCGCTGCAGCATGCCAACAATATGCCGCATCGCGTGCTGTCGTTTGAAGTCGGCACGGCCGAAGAGCGCTGGAACCAGGCCAAGCATCCGCTGACCAACTTCGTGTTCCACACCGATCACCCGGATATCGATGTCGGCAAGCGCAACAGCCATCTGTTGCAGTAAGCATCCTGACTTGGGTAGCGTTCGCATTCGAAGTGTTGCTGCTGGACGACTAAATTGTTACGTCGGAGCAATAGAATGTAAAATTCGGCTAAGATGCGGTAGTAATGCCGATTCCTCACTATGACTACCGCTTTCCATTTTCTGCCGAAAGGGCGCCATACCGCCCGTGCAGTCCAACTACTGGACCGGATCCTGTATGGCTTTACCGCGTATGCGCTGCCCTTCCTCATCGCGGCACTTTCGGTCATTTCCCTGCTCGCCTGGAAGACCTACTACCCCACATCGGAAAATGTCACGCCCCTGGCATTTCGCCTTATTCCTGATGCTAAGGATGTTCTCTCTCCCGAACAGGCGCTCGCCGGCCTGAACCAAGTTTCGGAAATTAAAAAGTTCGATACCAGGCTGGCAGAAACACCCTTCTGGTTTGTTTTCGATGTCAGACATCCCGCCGATGGGCAAGCCATCGCGGTTGAGCTGACTTCGCGGCATGCGGAACAAACCGTGTGCTGGAATGCCGACACCTTGCAGGAACTGGGGCGGGCCGATCGAAGCCGCGTCCAGGGCGCCATGTCGGAAGCCAAGGCCGGTTTCGCCATCGGCCTGGAAGAAACCTTGCTCGCCGATCGCGTGCTCTGCAAGGCCAGCTTTGTCGGACCCGCACGGATCGCCGTCGCCCAATGGCCGGCAGCGAAACTGAACGCCAACGTGCTGGCTTTCCACCGCCATTCCGGCTTGCTCGAAGGCGGCATGATCATGCTGGCGCTGTTCATGCTGGTGACGGCGCTCATCAACCGCACGGCGATCTACATGCTGTTTGCGGCATGGCTGATCACTTGCCTGCGTGTCGGCTCCATTTCCGCAGGCTGGGATTTCCAATGGCTCGGGCACAGGATTCCGCCGGAGTGGGTGCAGTTCAGCCGACTGCTGACCATCATGGCGTACTACATCGCCACGGTCGGCCTGTTCCGGGCCTTGTTCAAGGAAGATCTTGGCAAGGTCGGCTACCGCTGGGTGATGCATGTCATGCAGTGGATCTGCCTGGTGATGCTGCCGCTGCCTTTCATCCTGCCGCATGCGAAATTTCTCCAGTTCTTCTGGGTTGCCACCGCAATCGGTGTGCCGCTGCTGATCTTTTTGCTGGTCCGCATCCTGATGTATGCGCGCTCGCCGGTGGCTATCTGGTATAGCACCTCGATCGCCATCACCTTGGCGGCAAGCCTCTATGAAGTATTTTCCGCCGCGTTCGGCTGGAAAGGCATGCTCGGCACGATCAACAGCGTCACGGCCGCGCTGTCGTCGAGCCTGCTGGCTTCGCTGGCGCTGGCGGCGCAAATGCGCACCGAGCACCAGGAACGGCTCGAAGCACAAGCGCAGCTTCGCCATAACTACGAAGTCATGCCGATCGGCTTGTTCACGCTGGATCTGCAGGGCTGTTTCATCAATGCCAATCCGGCCCTGCAAGCCATGCTCGGCAAGGATGTGCTGGCGCCGCAGCACAAGCAATGGAGCCAGCATTTCGAGCCCGGCGCCTGGAGCCGCCTGCTGGACCTGATTCATGCCGGTTCCGAAGTCGAGCTGGAAATTCGCGGCCGCGAAGGAGGCCAAGCCAACGATCAGAAACGCTACCGCGTCAAGGCGATCCTGGCATACGGCAAGATCGAAGGCTGGCTGCAGGATGTCACGGAAAAATCCAAGGCCGATGAAAACCTGCGCTTCATGGCCTTGAACGATCCGCTCACGCGCGTCTACAACCGGCGCGGCATCGAACAGATGTACGAAGCGGCGGTGGCGCAAGTGAGCGAAACCAGACCGCTGGCGCTGGCTTACCTGGATCTGGATCGCTTCAAGCTGATTAACGACCTGTACGGCCATACCACCGGCGACCAGGTGCTGCGCCAGGTGTGCGAACGCATCACCAGCATGCTGGCCGGCAGCCAGTTCATCGGCCGCGTCGGCGGCGACGAATTCGTGCTGGTCATGGCCGAGACGGCGATGCAACCGGCTTCATGGACCTGCCGCGGCATCATCGAATGCGTCAGCGCCGAGCCGTACCGCATCGGCGACAAGGCATTCCAGGTCGGCGTCTCGATCGGTCTCATCGATATCAGCCCGGGCACGCAATTCAAGGATGCGCTGGCCAACGCCGACCGCGCCTGCCGCGAAGCCAAGGGCGGCCACAAGGAAGGCCTGGTGGTGTATGAAAAGAATGCCAAAGCTTTCATCGAGCGCGAAGCCGAGCTGAAGCTGGTTGAACGCCTCTCCGGCAATAGCCTGCTGGAAGGCTTGTTCCTGGAAATGCAGCCGATCATGTCCTTGAAAGCGCCGCACGACTCGCTCAATTTCGAAGTGCTGCTGCGCATGCGTAACCAGGATGGCAGCGTGATTCCGGCAGGCCGCATCATCGGCGCCGCGGAAAACAGCGGCCGCACGGGCGTGGTGGACCGCTGGGTCATGTCCACCACCCTGGCGTGGATCGACCGCCACTACGATCGCCTCTCGCGCACCCGGTTCGTCTGCATGAACCTGAGCGGCGCCTCGCTCAACGATGAACGCTTCATTCACGATGCCTACGCCATGCTGGCCGATAACCCGCGCGCGGCCAGCCGCCTCTGCGTGGAAATCACCGAGAGCGTGGCCCTGCACGACTTGAACAATACCCGCCGCTTCATCGACAGCATTCGCGGCTACGGCGTGCGCGTGGCGCTGGACGACTTCGGCGCCGGCTACACCTCCTTCTCCTATCTGAAGGAATTGCCGGCAGATGTGCTGAAGATCGACGGCAGCTTCGTGGTGAACATGAACGAGCATCCGACCAACGTGGCGATCGTCGAGGCGATCGTCAACCTGGCGATGAACCTTGGCATGAAGACCATCGCCGAATGGGCCGAAGACCATGCCACCGTGCAGACGCTGGCGGAGATCGGCGTCGATTACGTGCAAGGCTATGCGGTCTCGCGCCCGCAGGACCCGGCCAAGCTGCTGGAAGCGGAATCCGCCGCCAGCTTCATCAAGGATGACCGGCTCGCCAACTTCGTGCGCATGCTGGGCAAGACTGAAACGATGCATGGCCAATCGGATTTGCAGGACATGCTGAAAAACAGGAAGCTGCACTGACCCGCCTGAGCGCGGCGACAATAAAAAATGGCACCGACTGACGGTGCCATTTTTTTATTGCGGAATTACTTAGCTTACCGCTGGGTCAGCTTACTTCAGCAAGGAGCACTTGGATTCGGCCTTGGTGGTGAAGGCATCTTCAGCCTTGATGTTCTGCACGATCTTGTAGTAATCCCAAGGCGCCTTCGATTCTTCCGGCTTCTTGACCTGGATGAGCTTGAGATCACTCATCAGGCGGCCATCCTCGCGGATCTTCGCATTGCTGGTGTACATGTCATTGACCGGATTCTTCTTCAGGTAGGCCATGACCTTGTCCGAATCATCCGTGCCCAGCGCCTTGACCGCCTTCAGGTACGTCATGGCTGCCGAATACGTCGAGGCATGCAGCGCCGTCGGCATGCGCTTCATCACCGCGAAATACCGCTTGGACCAGGTGCGCGATTCCGGGCTCTGATCCCAGTACCAGCCGGCAGTGGAGTACAGGCCTTGGGTCTGCTGCAAGCCCAGCGCATGCACGTCGGTGATAAACATCAGCAATACCGCCATCTTCATGGAACGGTTCACGCCAAACTCATTGGCGGCCTTGATGGAAGCGACCAGATCATTGCTGGCATTGGCAAAACCCAGCACCTGTGCCTTGGAAGCCTGCGCCATCATCAAGAAGGAAGAGAAGTCCGAAGCATTCAGCGGATGACGTGCCGCACCCAGTACCGTGCCGCCATTGGCCTTGACCACCTTGGCAGAGTCACCTTCCAGCGAGTGGCCAAACACATAGTCGGCAGTCAGGTAGTACCAGCTCTTGCCACCCTGGTTGACCACGGCCGAGCTGGTGCCGCGGGCCGCCGCCACGGTATCATAGCCGTAGTGAATCATGTAGGGATTGCAATCTTCATTGGTGATGCGGCCGGTGCCGGTAGCCGGAATCATGAAGACTTTTTTCTTTTCATTGGCGATCTTGCCCATGGCCAGCATGACGGCCGAATTGGCGCCGGCCATCAGCAAGTCGACGCCGTCGCGGTCTGCCCACTCGCGCGCCTTGCTGGAGGCGATGTCAGCCTTGTGCAAATGGTCGGCGTACACCAGCTCGATCTTCTTGCCGTTGATGCTGCCGCCCATGTCGGCGATCGCCATTTTCAGCGCCTCGATGCCGCCCTGCCCTGAAATGTCGGAATACACGCCAGACATATCCGTCAGCATGCCGATCTTGATCGTGTCGTCGGATATCTGCGCCGAAGCCGGCGCTGATATGCCCATAGCCATCGAAACTGCCACAGCCGATGCTACTGCCTTACGTTTGAATTGCATTTTCATCTCCATGAATTGGTTCGTGCCGGATTACGTGCCAGATTTCCTGAAGCATTACTGCCGCAGGCATTCCGGTCTGCATACGAAAATCGCCAGGGCGGCTCCGGCCATTGCCACCATGCTGATATGGTTTATGCCGCTTTCGGCAACTCCTCGGCCGCCAGAGGCGCGCGCCCAAGAATCAGGTCCGATGCTTTTTCTGCGATCATCATCGTGGCGGCGCAGATGTTGGCGGAAGGAATACTCGGCATGACCGAGGAATCCGCCACGCGCAAGCCTGTCAGTCCATGCACGCGCAACTGGTTATCGACGACAGCCATGGCGTCGTCTGCGCGCCCCATGCGCGCCGTGCCATTCAGATGATAGGAAGAGACGCCGTAGCGGCGCGCAAAGTCGAGCAACTCGTCATCACCGACTTTGCTCGGACCAGGCAAGGTTTCGCACTCGGCATACCTGGCCAGCTCCGGCGTTTGCAACAGGCGGCGCGCCAGGCGAATGCCGTTGACCAGCACTTCGCGATCGCGTTCGTCTTCCAGATAATTTGCCTGGATGACAGGGTCGGCAAACACATCGGCCGAACGCGCCTGCACAGTGCCGCGGCTGTATGGGCGATGTTGCCAGACGCCGGCGGTCATGCCGGGAAAACTGTCGAGCATGCCGACATAGCCTTCCTTGTAGCTGGCCGGGGAAAATACGCCTTGCAGATCCGGCAGCGTCAGTTCTTCCCTGGACTTCCAGAAGAAATGCACCAGCGAGGGACTCAAGGCCAGGATGTTCGGCCTACCCAGCAGCCAGCGCGCGATTTGCCCGCCCAGGCCTAAGCCGCGCGCCATCTCATTCATGGTGGAGATATTTTTAACGCGAGCTACCAGGCGTACGGAAAAATGGTCGCTCAGGTTGGCGCCGACGCCGGGTGCGTGATGCTGCACCGGCACGCCGATCTCGCGCAACAAGGATTCCGGGCCGATTCCCGAAAGCTGCAACAGCTTGGGGGTGTTGATGGCACCGGCGCATATGATCACTTCGCGACGTGCCAGCACAGTCGTGGCGCTGGCCAGTTCGCGGTTTTTCATGTAACGCACGCCGGTTGCTCGCTTGCCCTCCAGCAGAATCTGGATCGCCTGGGAGTTGGTCCTGATCGCCAGGTTGGTGCGCGAGCGGGCCGGCCACAGGTAAGTGCGGGAAGTGCTCATGCGCCAGCGGCCATTGATGGTGCGCTGGTAATAGCCTACGCCAGCCTGATCGGCGCCGTTGTAATCGGGGTTGCGCGGAATGCCGATTCCTTGCGCACCGGCGATGAATGCGTCGCAGATCGGATGCTTCCATTCGATATCGGATACCGGCAAGGCGCCATTGCGGCCGCGATAGCGGTCGTCGCCACCGGTCCGGCGCTCCATGCGCTTGAAATAAGGCAGCACTTCGGCATAGCTCCACCCCGCGTTCCCCATCTCGGCCCACTGGTCGTAATCATTGCGCTGACCACGGTTGTACACCAGGCCATTGATCGAGGTGGATCCGCCCAGCACGCGGCCCTGCGGCAGCGGAATGCGGCGGCCGCCCGTGAGTTCCGTCGGCTCGCTCTTGAATTGCCACGTGAAATCCGGGTTGAATAAGGTCTTGATGAAGCCTGCTGGAATATGGATGAATGGATGCCAGTCAGATGAACCGGCTTCCAGCAGACAAACGGTCGTCTTGCCATCTTCGGAAAGGCGACTGGCCAGGATGGCGCCGGCGGCGCCCGAGCCGACGATCACGTAATCGAATGTCTCTGCGTTCTTATTGGATACTGATGTCATGGTGTTGCTTGTCCTTTTATTGCCGAACCCTGGCTGGCTCATGCACCGGCGGAGAAGTTGCCCGCCAGGCAGGCATATTTCAGCTCCATGAATTCCTCGATGCCGTACTTGGAACCCTCGCGCCCCAGACCGGATTCCTTGATACCGCCAAAGGGGCCGACCTCATTGGAAATCATGCCGGTGTTAACGCCTACCATGCCGTACTCCAGGGCTTCCATCACACGCCAGACGCGCGCCAGGTTCTCGCTGTAGAAGTATGCAGCCAGGCCGGTTTCGCTATCGTTGGCCATGGCAATCACTTCTGACTCACTGCTGAACTTCACCAGGCCAAGCACCGGGCCGAAAATTTCTTCATGCGCGATTTCCATGTCGGCAGTAATGCCGGAAAGGAGCGTCGGTTCGAAGAACGTGCCGCCCAGTGCATGCGGCTTGCCGCCGACATGCACTTGCGCGCCCTTGGCGACGGCATCATCGACCAGCCGCTGTACCTTTTGCAGAGCACGCCCATCAATCAGCGGGCCCTGCTCGACTTCCGCTTCCAGGCCATTGCCAACCTTGAAGGCGGCGACACGGCGCGCCAAACGTCCGGCAAAATCGTCGAACACCGCCTCATGGACATAGATTCGATTGGCGCATACGCAAGTCTGGCCGGCATTGCGGAATTTCGAAGCCATCAAGCCTTCGATGGCTTGCTCCAGATCGGCGTCATCGAACACGATGAAGGGGGCATTCCCGCCCAACTCCAGCGACAGCTTCTTGATGTTGGCTGCGCTTTGCTGCATCAGCAGGCGGCCAGTCGCGGTGGAGCCGGTGAAGGTCAGCTTGCGCACTGTCGGGTTGGCAGTCAGCTCGCCGCCGATTGCCACCGGGTTGCCGGTGACGATATTGAAGACGCCCTTCGGCACACCGGCGCGTTCAGCCAGCTCGATGAGCGCCAGCGCCGAGTATGGCGTCAGTTCTGCCGGTTTCAGCACCACGGTGCAGCCGGCCGCGAGCGCAGGGCTCACCTTGCGGGTCACCAGCGCACTCGGAAAATTCCACGCAGTGATCGCCGCGCAGACGCCGATCGGCTGGCGAAACGCCAGCAGACGCTGATCACCGCGAGTCGCGGGCAGCACGTCACCATAGACTCGCTTGGCCTCTTCGGAAAACCATTCAACGAAGGACAAGGCATAGCGGATTTCGCCGCGGGCTTCCGCCAACGGCTTGCCCTGCTCCAGCGTCATCAGCAAGGCCAGGTCTTCAAGGTTTTCCTCGATTAAGTCTTGCCAGCGGCGCAGGATAGTGCCACGCTCCTTGCCGGTCCTGGCGCGCCAGGCCGGCAGCGCACGCTCGGCTGCCGCAATCGCTTCACGGGTTTCCGCCTGCCCCATGTCGGGCACGCTTCCCAGCACGCTGCCATCGGCAGGGTTGGTTACGGCAAGAGTTGCGCCAGTATTGGCATCGCACCATTCGCCGCCGATATAGGCTTGTTGGCGAAATAAGCTCGGGTCGCGCAATTGCATGTGTCTCATCCTTTTATTGGTATGCGTGTCTTATGCTGCCGGGCGCGCGTAAAGCTCGGTGCGCTTGCCTGACCTCATTACCTGTCCCGGCACCTCATGACCGACGATTGCCGGCAAATCGCGCGCCACCGTCAACAATGCGTCCAGGTCGACACCGGTCGCTATGCCGCAGGCATCGAACATATGCACCAGGTCTTCCGTGCAGATATTGCCAGTCGCGCCAGGCGCAAATGGACAACCGCCGATACCGCCCAGCGAGGCATCGAAACTGAGCGCGCCAGCAGCAGCGCCCGCCAAGGCATTCGCCAAACCCATGCCGCGCGTGTTATGGAAATGCAGGGTTAACGGCACGTCAGGAAAGGCATTACGGAACGCCCGCGTGACTTGTTCGACTTGTCGGGGATGCGCCATGCCGGTGGTATCGGCCAAGGTAATGCTGTGCATGCCCATGCCCAGATATTGTTCGGCCGCCCACAGAACGCGATACAACGGCTGTTCGCCATCGAAAGGACAGCCGAAAGCCGTGGCCACGGTGCCGTTGACGCGCATCGCGCTGCCGCGCACCAATTTCATGACGCCACGAAACTGCTCCAGCGATTGCTCGCAAGTCATGCGCATGTTGGCCAGATTATGGCTCTCGCCGATCGACATCACCAGATTGATCTCATCAACCGCTGCGGCCTGCGCACGCTCGCAGCCACGCTCGTTCGGCACCAGCGCGACATAGGTGACGCCCGGCACGCGCGTGATGCCTTGCATGACTTCGGCGGCGTCGCGCAAGTTCGGGATCGCCTTGGGCGAGACGAAGGACGTGACTTCGATCTTGGCCAGGCCGGTACACGACAACCGATCGATCAGCTTGATTTTTTCTTCGGTCGGCACGAATGCCGGCTCGCTCTGGAAGCCATCACGCACCGCGACGTCATTGATTTGGATCCGCTGTGGCAGATTTGCAGTAATCATATGGTTAGCTGAAGCCCTTCTTCAAATCAGGATTCTGTCTGCAACAGACTGCACGATGCCGGCAAACGCCGCAGGTGCTTCGGCGGCCGATGTGTGCCCGGTTTCCAGCACATGCAGCGAACTGGCGGGAAGCGCGCCGGCCAATTCCGTCGCATGCGCCATCGTCCTGGCCTTGTCGAAGCGCCCGTGCACCACGGCAGCCGGTATGCCGGCAAGGCTTGGCAATACGGGCAGCAGGTCAATTGCTTTGAGGCTCGCAAGCGACTCGGCCACCGCCGAGGGATTCAGCTGCGCGGGATAGGCTTGCAGGCGTTCCATCAGCTGCGGCGGGATATCCGTGCCGATGCATCGCGTGGAGAACGCCTCCCAGAACGCCGTTCCCCATTGCATGGATACTTTATCGATGAGGCTATCGATATCGCCAAGCCCGCGTGTGTTCGCGCCGCTGTTGGACAGGACCAGCCCCGCCACCGAGTTGCGGCCATCTGCCATGCACTGCCGGGCAGCCAGCACGGCAATCACCGTGCCGACGGAATGGCCGACCAGGATCACCTTCCCGAGTTGGTCGATCAGCTCGCTGACCCGCTGCGCCAGCGACACCAGGTCGAATGGGCCCTCGCTTTCCAGCCAGGGAACGCCATAGCCGATGTAGCCGGTCGATTCCGCCATGGCGGCAAAAACTTCCGGCGAACACATGGCCCCGGGCAGGCAGAGCAACGCCGGCTTGCCGGCATCGCCGTCGCACAACTTCACATGCTTTAACACGGGTCTCACATTCATCTTTTCTGTGGATGGCATATCGGACCTCGGCATCGGCTACTACGCGGCTTCAGATGATGCCCTGCTCGCGCAGCGCGGCAATCTGTTCAGCGCTTCGGCCCAGCGTGGTCAGGACTTCGTCGGTATGCTCGCCCAATTCCGGGCCCAGCCAGTTGGTCTTGCCCGGTGTCGCCGAAAGCTTCGGCACCACGCCAGGCATGTCGACCACCTGACCATCCGGCAATGTATGCGGCTGGATCATGTCGCGCGCCCGGTAATGCGGGTCCTTGTGGATATCGGCGGCATCGAACACGCGGCTGCTCGGCACGTCGGCTGCTTCCAACGCCTGCAGCACATCGTCAAGATCATGCTGCATGGTCCAGTCGGTAATGGCCTGATCCAACATCTCGGTATGCTGCGCGCGGCCATCGTTGCGCGCCAGGCGCGGGTCTTCAGCCAGATCGGCGCGACCCATGGCATGCATGAGGCGCTTGAAAATGCTGTCGCCATTGCCGGCGATGATGACATAGCGGCCATCCCGGCATGGATAGGTATTGGACGGCACGATGCCGGGCAAGCTGGAGCCGGTGCGCTCGCGCACGTAACCGAATGCGGAATATTCGGGAATCAGGCTTTCCATGACACCGAACACGGCCTCGTACAGGGCAACATCGATGAACTGGCCGCTGCCGCCATTGACCTTCAAGTGGTGCATTGCCATCATTGCGCCGATCACGCCGTACAGTGACGCGAGCGTGTCGCCAATGCTGACGCCGACGCGCACCGGCGGGCGATCAGGATAGCCGACCAAGCCGCGCAAGCCCCCCATCGATTCGGCAATCGCCGCGAAACCGGGGCGCTTGTGATAAGGGCCGGTCTGGCCATAGCCGGACACGCGCACCATGATCAGCGAAGGATTGATTTGCGAAAGCTGCTCCCAGCCCAGTCCCCATGCTTCCAAGGTCCCCGGGCGAAAGTTTTCAATCACGATATCGGCATCCTTGACCAGGTCGCGCACGATTTGCTGACCCTGCTCCGATTTCAGATTGAGCGTGATGGATTTCTTATTGCGGCTTTGCGAATACCACCACAGTGAAGTGCCGTTATGCAGTTTGCGCCATTTGCGCAGCGGATCACCGTCACCGGGAGATTCGATCTTGATGACTTCCGCACCGAACTGCGCCAGCAAGCTGGCAGCATAAGGGCCTGCAATCAAGGTGCCGATCTCGATCACTTTCACACCCTGCAAAGGTGCCTGTGTGTTATTGCTTTGCTCTGTCATGGCAATCTATTCTGATGTCTCCTGGATGCAAGTCAGGCGTAACCCTGCCTGCGAATGGGACCCATCATACAAATCTGCCTTTGGGTGAAAAAGCAATATCTTGCGACGGCGCCATCGCGAAACGCGATGGCAGAACGATAAGGAAAAACGGGATTATGCCGCCAGCGGCGCCAATTTCCGCAATCGCACCGCGACCCATAATGCCAGGATCAGGCAGGCTGCCAGAACTGCCACGACTCCGGGCCAACCAGCGGTCTCCCACATCAAGCCGGAAAAGGACCCGATCAGGCTGGAACCCAGATAATAGAAAAACAGATATAAGGAAGAGGCCAAGCCAGCTTGCATTTTTGCACGCCGCCCTACCCAACTGCTGGCGATGGAGTGCCCGCCGAAAAACCCAAAGGTAAATAGCGCAATGCCGGCGATGATCAGCACCAGCGAACCCGACAAAGTCAACAATAACCCGGCTAGCATCACCGCGATGACAGTCCACAAGACGCGACGGCGTCCGAAGCGATCCGCCAGTTTGCCCATCCACACCGAGCTGAACATTCCCATCAGGTACAATGAAAAAATCAAACTGACTTCGCTGTGCCGCAGACCGAACTCGGCGCCCGCCAAGCGGAATCCCAGGTAGTTGTAGACACTGACGAACGACCCCATCAGCAGGAATGCCAGGCAAAAGAACCAGGGCAAGCCGCCATCCTGAAAATGCCGGCGTGCGCCTCCCAGAATGGTTGGCAAGTCGAGCGTGCCGGCCTTGAAGTGATTGGATTGCGGAAGAATGCGCCAAAATTCTGCCGTCGCCAGTAATGCAGCGCCGCCGATGACGGCAAGCGCCGGGCGCCATGTCAGGTAATCACTCAAGAAGGAAGTGGCAACCCTGCCTGTCATGCCGCCCAAGGCGGTGCCGGCGATGTACAAGCCCACCGAATAGCCGAGCGAAGGAGCATCGATCTCCTCGCCAAGATAAGCCAGCGCCACTGCCGGCAAGCCTGCCAGCGTCACGCCCAACAATGCGCGCAAGATCACCAGCTGCGTAAAACTATGGGCAAAGGCGCAAGCCATATTCAGCAAAGCCGACAACAGCAGCGCCAGACACATCATGTTCTTGCGACCCAGGCGGTCGGATGCCACGCTTGCCAGCAACAGGCAAACTGCCAGCGCGCCGGTTGAAGCGGATAGTGCCCAGCTGCTATGCATCGGCGACAAGCCGAATTCCTGAGCAAACAATGGCAGCAGCGGTTGCACGGAATACAGTAAGGCAAACGTCGAAAATCCGCCAAGGAACATGGCGCGGTTGGTTTGCCGGAATTCCCGCGTGCCGGTGCGGATGCGGGCGGCCGGCATGGCGGGGGATGAAAGAGCCAAGAGATTTCCCTCAATGAGATGATGCGCTGATTATTTCATCTTAGGTTTACCGGCTCATCCAGTCCAATATATATTAGCGCCATCATTTATATTCAAAACAGATAACTGAAAATGGAGCTTCGCCACTTACGCTACTTCATTGCCGTCGCCGAGGAATTGCACTTCACCCGTGCTGCCGCCAGGCTGCATATTGGTCAGCCTCCCTTAAGCCAACAGATCCAGGCGCTGGAACAGGAGGTCGGCGCCACCTTGTTTGAGCGTTCGCGCCGTTGGGTTCGCCTGACCGAAGCAGGTAAGCGGTTTCTGGAAGATGCGCGCCATATTCTGGCGCTGGCCGAAGAAGCGGCCAATACCGCACGCCGGGCGGAACGCGGTGAAATCGGCGAGTTACGTATCGGCTTTACGCCATCCACGCTGCTCATGCCTATGTTCCCTGCAGTAATCAATACATACCGCAAGCAGTTTCCGCAAGTCGCGCTGACGCTGAAAGAAATGGTGACGATGCATCAGGTCGAAGCCATCAGTCAGCAAACGCTGGATATCGGATTTATCCGGCCACCGGCAGCAGGCATTCCGCCTGGCATTACCTTAAACACGTTGCGCCATGACCCATTGACGCTGGTGGCGCCTGCCAATCATCGGCTCGCCCGCAAGCCGACGATCACGGTACGCGATCTCAAGGACGAGGCATTTGTCCTGTTTGTACAAGACAGCGGCACCGGCACCTATCCGGAAATCCTGCGCCTATGCCGCAAGGCAGGCTTCGAGCCGAAAATCTCGATGGAGGCGAGCGACCCTTCCGTCATCATCAGCCTGGTCGCTGCGGGCTTCGGGATCTCCATCCTGCCGGAATCATACAAGTGCATTCGCATCAAAGGCGCCCGCTACCGGCCGATTGCCGATCCGTCGGCAGTCATGCAGCTCATTCTTGCCAGTCGCCACGGTAAAGTCCCCCCGCCTGTCGCAGCCTTTTCCAAGATAGCCTTGGCCCTCGCTTCGGCACCGTGACAACCGGCTTTCGTTTAACGAACGCGGCAGGTCAATGCCTCTCGCAGGAATTGCCTTGCAATGACTGTCTTCCAGTTGCCATCGTCAACCGCGAAGACCACACTTACTCAATGGCATAATGGCGATATGGCGCGACTTGATCCCACTTCTTTACAATTGTTCATCGCTGTCGTCGAAGAAGGCACCATTGCTGCCGCGGCGGAGCGCGAGCATATTGCTGCCGCGGCGGTCAGCAAGCGCATCAGCGAACTCGAAGCGTACTTGCGCACGCAACTACTGACCCGCACTAATAAAGGAATCGAGCCGACGACGGCCGGCTTCGCGCTGCTAGCCCTGGCGCGGCGCGCCTTGCACGAGCTGGATGAAGTCTCGATACAGATGCAGGAATATGCCAGCGGCGTACGCGGCCATGTGCGCGTCTTTGCCAACATTTCCGCAATCACGCAATTTCTTCCCGGTGAAATCAAATCTTTTCTGGCCGAATACCCGCAGATCCAAGTCAACCTGGAAGAAAAAATCAGCACTGCCGTCACCAAGGGGGTGGCGGAAAACGCCGCCGACATCGGCATCTTCGTGATGCAGCCGCATGGACAGCAACTGGAAGTCTTTCCGTATCATGAAGACAGATTGGTGCTGATCACCCCGGTTGACCATGCGCTGGCTTCCCGCGAATCAGTTTCTTTTGCCGATACGCTCGATTATGATTATGTCGGCCTGCATACCGGCAGTACCATCAACTTGCAGCTGCAAAATGCCGCCGGCGAGTCAGGCAAACGGGTGCGCTTCAGCATCCAGGTAACCAGCTACGATGCGCTTTGCCTGATGGTCAATTCCGGTTTAGGCATCGGCGTCCTGCCCGAAGGCGTAGCCAAGACTTATGTTAAAACCCTGGGCCTGCGGGCTCTTTCCCTGACCGACCCCTGGGCCAGGCGCGAGCTGAAGATTTGCGTGCGGACTTTCGATGCGCTGCCAATCGCAGCCAAGCTTCTAGTCAACCACTTGAAACAGCAGTAAAGGGATTTATTCCGTTCACGAGTATATGAGCCATTTCCAATTCCTTGCCCAGTCCGAGATGGGGCGCATTGTCGCCACGCTGATTACGCTGCTCATCACGATGCTGATGATGAAGCTGATCCAGAAGCATGCCCGCATCACGACTGGCACCAATCTGGAGCTTGCCCATCGGCGCGGCAATTTCGTCTTGCTGAAGAATTTGGTATTGCTGGCTTCGGTGATTGTCGTCGGCACGATCTGGGCCTCGAAAATTGCCGGCGCGGCGCTGTCGCTGGCTGCAGTGGCCGGCGCCATGCTCATCATTAGCAAGGAATTCCTTGCCAACCTGCTCGGCTCGGCTTTTCTCACCGTGTCGCGGCTATACCGCGTCGGCGACTTCATCGAGCTCGATGGCATTGCCGGGCGCGTCATCGATACCGACCTGCTGGCCACCACGCTCTCCGAAGCGCAGGAAGGCAGCCAGCTGACCAGCCGAACCGTCACCCTGCCGCACTCGATGCTGCTGGTCAAACCCTTGCGCAACCTGACCGCCACGGGCATGTATGTCGTGCACATGCTGAAAGTCGTCGCGGATCCGGCGGAAGACCTGGTGGCGCTGGAGCAGGCCTTGCTTAAAGCGGCGCACGAAGTGTGCGATCCCTGGATGGCGGAAGCGGATGCGCATCTGAAGCGCATCGAGACGCGCGACATGGTGGACTTGCCCTCCGCCGAGCCCAAGGTGATCCTGCAGCTCAACGATGTCAAGCAAGCCACGCTATCCCTGCGTTACACCTGCCGACCCAACGAGCGGGTCAAGGTGGAACAGGCGATATTGCGGCATTACCTGGCGTACCGTGCGTCGGCGCGTGTCGCGTAGTTGAGGCTTCGCTAACGTGGCGCGCACGGACTGCTACTGACTTCGATTTATCGCCCGTAAGTCGCCGTGAAACTGGCCTTTGCCAAACGGTTGGCATTGATCATGAATCCAACCAGCGCCGCGGTGGCATCGGCTGGCACGTCGAGCTTTTCCGTCTTCAGTGCGTGCACTGTGAAGATATAGCGGTGCGGCTTGTCGCCCGGCGGCGGGCAGGCGCCGCCAAATCCTGCGGAACCGAAATCGGTACGCCCCTGTGCGACTCCTTCCGGTATCACACCACTCTTCACATCGCCGGCACCGGCAGGCAACTCCGTGACGCTAGCAGGAATGTTGTACACCACCCAGTGCCACCAGCCCGAGCCCGTCGGCGCATCAGGGTCATACACTGTGATGGCAAAGCTCTTGGTGCCGGCTGGCGCATTGCTCCACTTCAGTGCCGGAGAAATGTTTTTGCCGGTGCAGCCAAATCCATTGAATACCTGGTCTTGCCCCAGGCGGCTGTTAGGCTTGATGGTCGGGCTGGATAGGGAGAATGCGGCAGCATTGGCAGCTACCGAGACACCCAAGAGACAAACGGTCAAAGCAAGACGCAACTGATTTGGCATGGCATTCCTTTCTGATGGCTTTATCAAATTCGCATGACACAGGGGCACGCAGAACAATTATTTTATCGTTTTACAATAATTGCTTCAGAAACAAAGAGCTGGAAAGTTTGACAATAGCTCGCCGGTGTAAAGAGCAGCTTTACCTGCCGATTTGCCAATAGTCTTACAAAATAATTTCAACGAAGACATTGAATGGGGAAGTATTCATTCCTATCAAGTCATATGGTCTTGTGTCATTCAGAATGGCCCCTATACTAAGAATTTATTCGAGCCCGAGGAGACGCGATGAACAAGGCACAGGTATTGGCGCTGATGATGCGTCGTAACCATCAAAGCACGCAAACCGATCTCTTGAGTATTTCCGAATTGATGGCCGAGATGCTTTCGGATATTTCCGACCGGCTCAGCGAAGATGAGTTTTACCGCTTCATCAGCATCGGCTCGGCGGTCTACAGCCATGGCTTGAAGCAGTTCGGCGAAGACGTCGAACAAGACACGTCCGAGCTGGACGATGATGAATGGCCAGGCAGCGGCGACCGGCGCATGCCCGGTGGCCGGCACTAATACAGAAAGTTTTAACTCAGCGATTGTTCGAGCAGGGCATACAAGCCGGACCAGTCCGGCTCGCCCAGATAACGTTTGACGATGTTGCCCTGTTTATCGATGACGAATGTCGTGGGAGTCAATTGGACATTGCCGAATGACTTAGCCAATTCGCCGCTGGTGTCCAGCGCCACCTTGAACGGCAACTGACGCGTCTCGGCATAATTCAGCACATAGTTCGGCGGGTCGTAGCTCATCGCCACGGCGACGAATTCCAGGCCGCGATCCTTGTACTTGTTGTACGTCTCGACCATCTTGGGCATTTCCTTCACACAGGTCGTGCAACTGGTAGCCCAAAAATTCACCATGATCACTTTGCCGCGCAAATCCTGCGTCTGCACCTTATTGCCCTGCAAGTCGGTAAAGGTCACATCCGGCGCCTTTTGCTGCGCGAAGAAGGAGAAGTAGCCCGCTGCCGCCAGCGCGATGACAAACAAGGCCGCCAGCGCCTTGACCCAGAGCGACCGGGAAGCACGGCTTGCAGGAGATGGTGGGGTATTCGTTGTCATGGGCAGATTGTGCGCAGGTTACGTCAGTGATGGGCCGGGGATAGCCGCATTATAGCCGCCCAATCGCGGGACGCGGGCAGGCATATCGACTACGTATCGCCTATGTATAGGCCAGGTATTGGCTATCTATCGCACGTACGGCGGCGAATAGATCATGGCCGCAGATAGACGAAGCCTTCCCTGGCTTGCAGGCGGGCGATTTCCGCCACGCCCGACGGCACCAGGCTTGCCTGCGGCAACAGCTTGTCTTCGGGAATCTGGTGCGCCATCAGGGTGTTGCGGCATACGCGAAATTCCACGCCTTGCCGGGCCAGCGCGGCAACCGCTTCGTCGAAGGGCTTGCCCTCGCGGTCGCGCGCATCCTGCAGCAGGAAACGCACGCCTTCGCCATGCGCCACCACGACGATCTTGTCATCCGGCGCCGCGCGCAAGTGATTGCGGATATTGCCCAGCGCACGCGTCGCCTGGTTATTGCCTTCCAAAAGATGGTAGACCACCCTGACCTGTTCAGCCGCTTGCGCAGGCGCTGCAGTCAACAGGCCGGCGCCGGCCACGGTCAGCGCCACCAGGGCGATACGCTTGAGGAAGTCTCTGCGCATGGACATTCTCCGTAACGGTTGCCGCAACGGCGTGCTTATTTCGTTTGCGGCTGGGTCGACATCGACATCGTCTTCAACTCATCTTCGCTGATGATTTCGAAGACCTTGACGACTTTTTGCACGCCTGCCACGCCGGCGGCAACCTGCGCGCCGCGATTGGCTTCGCGTTCGGTGACGCGGCCCATCAGATATACGACGCCGCGCTCGGTCACGACCTTGAACGAATTGGCGAACAAGTCCTTGGCATCGACGAAGGATGCCTTGACCTTGCCGGTGATGAGGGTATCGTTGGAACGCGAAGTCAGGCTGGAGGGGAAACCGATTTCCAGTTCATTGACGACGGCTTCCACGCCTTCGATTGCCGCGGCTTCGCGTTCTGCCGCCTGCTTCATTTGCTCGTCGCGCACTTCGCCGGTCAGCAGGACACGGCGGTTGAACGCATTGACGTTGACATGGCCGGCGTCACCGACCAGCTTGCTGATGCGGTTCTCGCCCTTGATGACGATGCTGCGGTCTTCGGTTTGCGCGCCCAGCGTGCGGCGGTCGGTCGCCGACAACGTGCCAACCACCGTGCCTCCCGCCGCCAGCGCGACGCACCCTTGCAAACCGCTTGCCATCATGCCGCACAACAGGGCAGCCGCCACAGGACGCCGAATCGCTTGCCAATCAATCATCCGTATCACCTCCAAAAAGCGCGACGTCGATGCCGTCGCATAAACAATGAATCGTCAGTAAATGTACTTCCAGCACGCGCGCCGCGCGCTCATGCGGCACGTTGATATGCACGTCGGCGTCGCTGATCTGCTTGCCGATGGCGCTGCCTTCTTTGCCGGTCAGGGCGACCACGCGCATTTCACGCTCCAGCGCAGTATCGACGGCGGCGCTGAGGCCGGCGATATCGCCGCCGCCGGTAATCACCAGCAGCACATCGCCAGGCTGGCCGAATGCCTGCACCTGCTTGCTATAGATCTCGGAAACGCCGGCGCCATTGCCGATGGACGACAGCACGACCGCATCCGCTCCCAGCGCCAGCGCCGGCATGGGCAAACGTTCGCGCTCGAAACGGTCCACCAGGGCGGCGGCAAAGTATTGGGCATGGGCCGCAGCGGTGCCATTCCCGCAAGCAAGTATCTTATTTCCATTAGACAATGCCATGAAGATAAGTTCCACAGCTTGTGAAATGGGTTGGGCCAGGGCGGAAGCGGCCTGGATTTTAAGTTCGGCACTATCTCGAAAGTGCCCGACGATTCGGTTGCTCATGTTTAACGATTATAAAGGCTGATCTTGTGAATTGCATTGAAGACTGGCGCAGGCTGCCTCACGTCACTAGGCTTCAATGGCGTTCTTTAGCCAGGTAATCTGCTCGCGCTCGATGGCGATTACATCGAAGCGGCATGCCGGCTGAACCCGGTAGCGCAGCAGATAGAATTGGGCCGCGCGCAGCAGGCGACGCTGCTTGGCCGGCGTGATGCTGGCAGCAGCGCCACCATAAGCGCTACTGGCGCGCTTGCGCACTTCGACGAACACCAGGCCGGAGCGGTCTTGCATGATCAAATCGATTTCGCCGACCTTGCAGCGAAAATTGCGCATTACCAGCATCAAGCCTTGCTGCTGCAGGTAAGCTAGGGCAGCATCCTCGCCCGCCTGCCCTTCTTCCTGCTTGGCGGTGCGCCGGCGGGCGTTCAGGCCTGATTCATCCATTGCCATCTCCGTTAAGGAGCGCGCGACAAGGGCACGACCACGCCGCCCTGGTACATGGCGGGCTGTGCCGTGCGGCGGAATCGGTAAGCCTCGGGGCCGAACTTCACGGCCAGCCGCCCGGTCACGCCATCGAGCTCGAAGCTGTTGCGCCCGAGGGCGAGTTCGCGCGCCATGCGATAGGCATCGATTCCCAGGGCGTACAAGCGCTCGAGATCCGGATTGGCGCGCTGGTCGGCTTGCGTCACCCAGCGCGGATACACCATCGCTGCCGGATGGTCGGGCTGCACCTGCCAGGGAATATCGAGCAGGTGCACGCCATTCATTTCCGGGCGTCTTTCGGCGCTGCGCCAGTCGGTTGCGCTCAGCGGATTCAGCTGCGACGTGCCGTAGGCCGCGGGGCCCTTGCCCAGCGCCAGCTGCAATTGCTGGGACTGGAAGGCATCGAGGCCGAGGAACAATAGCGCCGGCTTTTCATCCTGCAGGCGTTTCTTCAACTGGGCCAAGCCGCTGGCACTCAGGTAGCCGCTGCTGGAGGCAATCTCGAATTGTTGCGCCTCGTTCCCCTTCTCCTGCCACTGCATGGCGAAGGCCCGCGCGGCGCGGCGCTGCCAGGCAATTGGCGTGGAGATGACGAATGCCTTGCCGGGCTTGGTGCCGGCAGCCCACGATGCCAGCTGGCGCGCTTCCTCTTCGATGGAAAGGCCGATTGCCAGCATGCGCGGCGGCAGCGCAATCTCGCCTTCAGTCGCCGCCTCGGGCAAGGCCAGCGCCAGGCTTGGCTTTTCCACCTTGCCGCCCTTGGCGATGGCGGCGACATCGGCGCGCGCCAGGGGACCGACGACGATATCGGCGCGCGCTTGCGCATCCGCATAAGCTTGCAGCACGTTCTGCTCACCATCTGCGCTTTCCACCACGGTGACATCGATGCCGGCGGGCTCGCGCTCAAACGCCGCCATGAAGCCGGCACGCAAAGCCTGCGCGGCCAGGCCGAAGGTTTCCGACTGGGTCGGCAACAACAGGGCAATGCGCACGACACCAGGCACACTGGCGCCGGGCGCCCCGACATCCGGAGAAGCCGGCGCCATTCCTGCTGCGCTCGCATTTTCAGTTGAATTTGCCAGCGCGGGCGCGCACAATCCGCACACCATGCTCAGCAATAATGCTTTCGCCGCCTTGCCAATCATACGTTCTCCCATGCGCACTCAATCAAACCCATCGCCTGATTCCCCAGCTCCCCTGCCGCTGCAAGAAGAAATCGCCCGGCAAATCTATCCGGGCGCCACATTATATGTGGTGGCAACGCCGATCGGAAATGTCGGCGATATCAGCTTGCGTGCACTCAATGTGCTGACGATCTCGGACGCCGTGGCCTGCGAAGACACCCGCAATACATCCCAGCTGCTGGCCCGCTATGGTCTGTCCAAGCCGCTGCTGGCGGCGCACGAACACAACGAGCGCGAAGCAGCAGAAAAACTGATCACCCGCTTGCAACAGGGCGAGCGGATTGCGCTGGTATCGGATGCCGGCACGCCGGCCGTCTCGGACCCCGGCGCGCGCATCGTCGACGCCGTGCGCGCCGCCGGCTTGCGGGTGGTGCCGCTGCCGGGGGCTTCCGCAGCACTGGCAGCCTTGTCGGCCTGCGGCCTGGTGAATGACCGTTTTCACTTCATCGGTTTTCTACCGACAAAGAGTAAGCAGCGCGAGGCGATGCTCGAAAGCTTGCGCCATGAAACCTCGACGCTGGTGTTCTACGAAGCGCCGCACCGCATCGTCGAGACTGTCGCGGCATTGGCGGCGATCTTCGAACCAACCCGCCAGATCGTACTGGCGCGCGAACTGACCAAGCTGTTCGAGGAAATTCACCGCTGTCCGCTTGCCGAGGCGCCGGCCTGGCTGCAAGCGGACCCGCATCGGCAGAAAGGCGAATTCGTGCTGGTGGTGGAAGGTGCGCCGTCCGCTGCCGATGATGCCTCTGCAGAGGCAGAGCGCGTATTGAAAATCCTGCTGGCGGAATGTCCGGTCAAGCAAGCCGCCGCGCTGGCCGCGCAGATCACGGGGCAAAAAAAGAATGCCTTATACGAACTGGCATTGAAGCTGAAGAGCGAATAGGCCGAGAATAAATCCGTCCTTGGGGCGCAATGTCCAGATCCGGCGCAAGAACAAGCCAGCCCTGGATACAGGGCGGTGCAGCTTCAGCGCCGCGCCAAGAAGCTTAACGCTGCACGATGAGCGGCTTGGAAGTGCCGCCATCCTTGAGCTTTTGCGCGACATTCGCCGCCTCATCGCGGCTGGCGAAGGGGCCGCTGAACAGGCGATACACGGCGCCGCCAGGCACCACCTCGATCGGCGGCAACGTGCCTGCCCACTGCTGCTGCAAGCGGCTGCGCGCAGTTTCCGCGCTGCCTGCCTGCGAATATGCGCCAAGTTGCAGATAGACGCCTCCCATCACGGGCACGCCGGCATTGCTTGCCTCGCCACTAGCCGTCGCAACCGGTACCGCCAATACGCTGACTTCAGGCTTGGCCACTGGCTGCTCGACCGATGGAGTCGCCGCTGCGGCCGAGGCCTGATCGCCGGACGACTGCCGGCCCGCTGCCATGCGCTCGATTTCCGCAGGCAGGATGCGTTCGACTTCCAGTTCCGCGCTGCCCTGCTGCACGTAACCGAGCTTGAGCGCGGCGGTGTACGACAGATCCATGATGCGGTTGGAATGGAACGGTCCACGGTCATTGACGCGCACGATCACCTGCTTGCCATTGGCCAGGTTGGTTACCCGGGCATACGAGGGGATCGGCAGGGTCGGATGCGCCGCCGTCATCTTGTACATATCGTAGGGTTCGCCCGACGAGGTGCGCTGGCCGTGAAACTTGCGGCCATACCAGCTACCCCTGCCGCGCTGGCGGAATGGGCGCTCATCGAGAAACGGCGTATAGCTTTTGCCGAACACTTCATAGGTACGGTTGCCGCGGCTGGAGTAAGGCTCGATCTTCGGCTCCGCGTCGGGGATTGCCAGCAGGTCGTCCGGTTCGTCGTCGCCCGGACCATCGTCGAGGTAATAGCCGCCGCGTCCCGAACCTGCCGGCGGCAGCGACGACTTCTTGGATTTCGAGGCGGTCGACGCCCGCTTTTGTGCGCCCGTTTCGCTTGGCGCCTGCGGCACGCTGCCGCAAGCTGCCAGAAGCGCCGCGCACAGCGTCATGTAAAGATAAGTTCGAACTTGCCGCCACGTGGCGGATTGCATGAGTTGATTCGCCGGCATGGCGCGCTCCCTGATCGTGATGCCGGAATCTGAATCCCGCTTTCTTGAAAGCGGGTCAGTTGCAGCGTTATGTTGAGCTGCGCGGCAGAAGGCGCGTTGATGCCTTGACCACCTTGCAGTTTTTGCCATTAGGCAATCGCTAAAAGCCGATTGTAAATGCATATCTGCAAGCTTGGCAAAGCTTGGCGGAAGATTAAGAGCGCCTTTCACCCTGCCGACGGCAGCAAACACTGCGTGGCAAGCGGACGGATTGAGAGGCGCGTCAGAGAGGAATGCTAACTTTGGATGAGCTTGCGGTGCCGGTGGATACTCATCAGGATACCGATGCCCAGTCCCAGCGTGACGAAGGCCGTGCCGCCATAACTCATGAACGGCAACGGCACGCCGACCACCGGCAGGATGCCGCTGACCATGCCCATGTTGACGAACGCGTAGGTAAAGAACATCAGCGACAGCGCGCCTGCCAGAAGGCGGGTAAACAGCGTCGGCGCGTTGGCGGCAATCAGGAGCCCGCGTCCGATCAGCAACAGGTATAGCGTGATCAGCACGAGATTGCCGATCAAGCCGAATTCCTCGGAAAACACGGCGAAGACGAAGTCGGTGGTGCGCTCGGGGATGAATTGCAAATGTCCCTGCGTGCCATTCATCCAGCCCTTGCCGGGAAGACCGCCGGAGCCGATGGCGATCATCGACTGGATGATGTGGAAGCCCTTGCCGAGCGGGTCAGTGGTCGGATCGATCAGGGTCATGACGCGATGACGCTGATAATCGTGCAGCATGTGCCAGGCCACCGGCATAAAGGCAGCGCCGGCAACCACCATCCCGCTCAACACCTTCCATGACAGTCCGGCCAGAAAAATGACATAGAAGCCCGCTGCCGACACCAGCGTGCCGGTTCCCAGATCCGGCTGGCGAATGATCAAGGCTGCGGGAATGGCCAGCAATACGCCGGCGATAAGAAACTCCTGCCAACTGATAGTGGCTTCGCGCTTCTGGAACCACCAGGCGAGCATCATGGGCATGGCGATCTTCATGATCTCGGACGGCTGGATCACCACGCCGACGTTGATCCAGCGCCGCGCCCCCAGCTTGATAATGCCAAACAGCGCCACGCCGACCAGGAGCGCGACGCCGACCAGATAGACCGGCACGGCCACGCGCATCAATATCTGCGGCGACACCAGCGCGGCAAGCCAGATAATCACCAGCGCCAGACAGATATTGCGCAGATGATCTTCCAGGCGGCCGGGAAAACCGGAGCCGGCCGACACCATGTTGATCGTGCTGACCGTCATGATCAGGCACACGAGCAGCAAGAGCGTCGGGTCAAAGACATTCAGGTAGGGCTTGATGATCGCCCAGATGCTCTTTTTGCCGGAAATGGTAGTGGGATGCATAAGGAATCAATCCGCTGAAACATGGCCATGGGCATCGGCCTGCGGCTGGCTTGCCTTGGCGTCGGCCTGCTTGTCCGCTTCGTTCGGCCGCTTTCCAAGCAGGTAATAATCGATGGCGCGGCGCGCGATCGGGGCAGCGGCGGCGGCGCCGAAACCGGCGTTTTCGACGATCACGGCCAGCGCGATCTTTGGCTGGTCGTACGGCGCAAAGGCGATGTACAAGGAATGGTCGCGATGGAATTCCGCCATCTTGGAGGCATTGTATTTTTCATTGGCTTTCAAACCGATGGCCTGCGCCGTACCGGTTTTACCCGCCGAGACATAGGGTGCGCCAGCGAATGCACGGGAGCCAGTGCCCTCCTTGGTCACGCCCGCCATGGCGCGCTTGATAGTCTCGATGTTTTCCTGCTTGACCGGAATGCGGTAGCTCTCATTGCGCACGGTGGGCTTGCGTTCCTTGCTCATGCTATCTTCGATCAACTTGACCAGGTGCGGCTGCATCACCACGCCATTGTTGGCAAGATTGGCCATCGCGTGGGCCAGCTGCAGCGGCGTGAAGGCATTGTAGCCCTGGCCGATGCCGATCGATACCGTTTCGCCGGCATACCATTTTTGCTGCTCGGGGCGCCGGTAAGTGGCGCGCTTCCAGGCAGGCGACGGCAGCACGCCGCGCCGCTCGTTCTCAAGGTCGATGCCGGTGAGCTGGCCAAAGCCGAAGGGCTTCATGAAATCATGGATCGCGTCGATCCCCAGATCGGTAGCCAGCATGTAGTAGTAGGTATTGCACGACTGGACAATCGACCGGTACATGTCGACCATGCCATGGCCGCCCACCTTATCGTCGCGGAAGCGATGGCCGCCGAAATTGTAGTAGCCAGGGTCTGAAATCGCCTGGTTCGGCGTGCGCTTGCCCAACTCCAGTGCGGCCAGCGCCATGTAAGGCTTGAAAGTGGAGCCAGGCGGATAGGTGCCGATCAATGGCCGGTTCAACAATGGCTTGTTGATCGAGGTATTCAGCTCATCCCAGCTCTGTTGATCGATGCCGTCCACAAACAGGTTCGGATCGTAAGTCGGCTTGGATACGTAGGCAAGAATATCGCCAGTGGACGGATCGATCGCCACCAGCGCGCCGCGGCGGTCGCCGAATGCTTCCTCGATGATTTTCTGCAGCTCGATATCGACCGACAGGATCAGATTGTGTCCGGGCGTGGCGGGATTGCGCTTGAGCGTGCGCACCGCGCGCCCGCCTGCCGTGACCTCGACTTCCTCGTAGCCGGTCTTGCCGTGCAAGAGCTGCTCATACTTCTTCTCCAGGCCTTCCTTGCCGATGTATTCCGTGCCCTGGTAGTTGGCCGCTTCCTCGTCCGGCCACTCCTCGATCCGCTTGGCGTCGCGCTGGCTGATGCGGCCGATGTAGCCGATCAGGTGCGAGGCGGTTTCACCCAGCGGATACTGGCGAAACAGCCGCGCCTGCACCTCGACGCCGGGGAAACGGTAGCGTTGCGCGGCGAAGCGCGCGACTTCCTCGTCGGTCAGGCGCATGCGGATCGGCACGCTGGCGAAATTCTTGGCTTCTTCCTGCAGGCGCTTGAAGCGCTTGCGGTCCTTGGGCTGGATATCGACCAGCGTCGACAGCTCATCAATCACCTGCTCCAGCGGCGCGCCGAGTTTGGAGGGCGTGATCTCCAGCGTATAGGCGGAGTAGTTGCGCGCCAGGACCACGCCGTTGCGGTCCAGGATCAAGCCACGGTTGGGCACCACCGGCACCACCGAGATGCGGTTGTCTTCCGCCTGCGCGACATAGTCGTTGTGGCGCACCACCTGCAGCCAGACCAGCCGCGTCACCAGCAGACCGAAGCAGATGAACACGAACACGCCCACCACCGACAGGCGCAGGCGGAAGAGATGCAGTTCGTGTTCGGTATTTTTAAATTCAGTCATGCCAATACAAAAGGCGCAATGAGGAATGGCTATTCAGATTGCCACCGAATATATAGAGATTCATTGCCGCTTAAATCGGGCGCGTGTCGTCACGATTGACGGCGCGGCGCTGAGGCGCCAGCAACAGCCAGGTTACGACCGGCCACAACAGGGTCGCCACCACGCTCTCGCTGAAAAAGAACCATCCGGGGGCCTGTTGGCTGACAATCCAGCGAATCACGACCTGCACTGCCTGCATCAGCATGAACAGCGGCAGCACATGCAGCGCCTGGGTACTCATGGGGAACCACAGCACGCGGCGATGGATCATGATGGCGAAATAAGACAGCAGCGTATATGACAGCGCATTCTCGCCCAGCAGGGTGGCGTCATGCACATCCATCAGGATGCCCATGAAAAAGGCAACACCGATGCCGACCCGGCGCGGCTGGTGAATACTCCAGAACACCAGCACGAGCGCAACAAAATCCGGCACGCCGGCCAAACCACCCCAAGGCAGCATATTGAGAAGAAAAGCACCGACCAGGCTTACGGCAATGAAGATCGGATTGACCGGCAACAGGATGTAATGTGGCTGGTGCATTATCGAAGCTCCAAGGGTAACGAAGTCGGCGTCGGGCCGCTTGGGACTGTGCCGCCGGAAGCTTGCGGCCGTTGTAGCGCGGCCGGCTTGGCGGCTTGGGACGCCGGGGCAGCAGGCACTGCAGGATTAGCGACCGGATTGGCGGGCAAGTTTGCCGCTGTCGGGTTGAAAACTGGAGCAGGCATTGCTTTGGCCACCGGAACGGCGGAAGCTGGTTGCGTCACAGGTTTGGTTGCCGGTTTGGCAGGCGCAACTTGAGGAGCAGGCTTGTTAGCCGGCGCTGCTGGAATTGCAGGCGCAACCTGGGCTGCCGGCTTATTCGCCTGCGTTGCCGATGTCGCCGGCGCTACGGGAGCACCTGCAACGTTGGCCGGAGCCGGCTTTTGCACCGGCTTGGCAATATTAGCAGCAGGATTGGCGGTGGCTCCGCCGGGCTGAGCCGCAGTCTTGGGTGCGGACTGCGCAGCTGGTTTGTCTGTCGCCTTTTCTGCAGGTTTAGCATCCGGCTTGGCGGCAGGCTTCGCATCCTGCTTGGCTGCCGCCCCCTCCGCGGCCTTGGCCGGCGCAGCTTTATCAGCCGCCTTATCTGCCGGTTTGGCGGGCGACTTTGCATCGGCACCTGCCGGCGCCGCTGCCTGCGTGCGCTGCGGCGGCTGGTATTCGGTCAACAGGATCAGCAACTGGCGATGGCGATCGATGCCCGCAGCCGGCAGGCAGACGATCTTGGCAAAGGCATCCGAAGATTTATGCTCGACTTCCGTCACTTTTGCCACGGCCAGACCCGCTGGATAAATGCCGTCGAGGCCGGAGGTGACGAGGATATCGCCCTTGCGGATATCGGCATTGGCCGGCATGAAACGCAAATCCATCACGCCGGATTGACCGCGGCCATAAGCAACGCTGCGCAAGCCGCTGCGCACCACTTGCACGGGAATCGACTGGTCCTTATCGGTCAGGAGCGTGGCTTCGGCAGTGAAGGGAAACACGCGCGTCACCTGTCCCACCACGCCGGTATCGTCGATCACCGGCTGCCCGGGCTTGACGCCTTGCTGGGAGCCGCGATCCAGCACGATCTTGCGGGTAAAGGGATCGCGCGCATCATAGAGGATTTCCGCCATCAGCGACTTCACTTCCAGCCGTTCGCTGGCGCCCAGCAGGCTACGCAGATGGGCGTTTTCGGCAGCCAGCAATTGCGATTGCTGCAAGGCCTGGGCATTGGCCACTTGCTGCTGCATATACTTGCGGTTTTCCTGCTGCAGCCGCGACAGGGAGGAAAAATAGTCACCCACCGCAAAGGCGGCGTCGCGCGGCGTCAGGGCCAGCCGCTGCAATGGATACAGTGCCGTGCCGACCACCTGGCGAATGGCGCCCAGCGTATGCCAGCGCGCATCGGCGACCAGTAAGAAAATGGCAATCAGAGAGAAGATCACCACCTTGGCGCGGGCCGAGGCGCCTTGCTTGAACAGTGGCGGTGGGCTGTATTCCATTTATGGATTAGAGATACGACAATCTAATGGACTAACAATAAAACAGGCGGGACTTGCCCGCCTGACGACCCTTGGACAAGCTGCCGGCTAGAAAGTTTAGCGCAGCGCCCGCCAAACGCCCAGCTTTTATTCGTACGAGAAGATCGAGCCGAGCTTGTCCATGCGCTCGAGCGCCATGCCGGAGCCGCGCACCACGCAGGTCAGCGGATCTTCGGCGACGATCACCGGCAAGCCGGTCTCTTCCATCAGCAGACGGTCGAGGTCGCGCAACAGCGCGCCGCCGCCGGTCAGCATCATGCCCTTTTCGGCAATGTCGGCGCCCAGTTCCGGCGGGGTCTGTTCCAGCGCGTTCTTGACGGCGGAGACGATATTGTTGAGCGGATCGGTCAGGGCTTCGAGGATTTCGTTGGAAGAAATCGTGAACGAACGCGGGATACCTTCGGAGAGGTTGCGGCCCTTGACTTCCATTTCCTTGACTTCGGAGCCCGGGAAGGCCGAGCCGATTTCCTTCTTGATGGCTTCGGCGGTTTGTTCGCCGATCAGCATGCCGTAGTTGCGGCGGATGTAGTTGACGATGGCTTCATCGAACTTGTCGCCGCCAACGCGCACCGAACCCTTGTACACCATGCCGCCCAGCGAAATGATGCCGACCTCGGTGGTGCCGCCGCCGATATCGACCACCATCGAACCGGTCGCTTCCGACACCGGCAGACCGGCGCCGATCGCAGCAGCCATCGGCTCTTCGATCAGATATACCTGCGAGGCGCCGGCGCCGAGGGCCGATTCGCGGATCGCGCGGCGTTCCACCTGGGTCGAGCCGCAAGGCACGCAGATGATGATGCGCGGGCTGGGCTTGAACAGTTTGGAATCGTGCACCATGCGGATGAATTGCTTGAGCATCTGCTCGGTGACGGTGAAGTCGGCGATCACGCCATCCTTCATCGGGCGGATTGCCTCGATATTGCCCGGCACCTTGCCCAGCATTTGCTTGGCTTCCTTGCCCACCGCCTGGATGGTTTTCTTGCCGTTCGGGCCACCTTGCTGGCGGATCGCCACCACCGAAGGCTCGTCCAGCACGATGCCCATATTACGCACATAGATCAGCGTGTTGGCCGTGCCCAGGTCGATCGCCAGGTCGTTCGAAAAGTAGCCGCGTAAAAATCCAAACATGTATTCGTCCTGATGCGCAAAAGAAAAGCGCTTAACAAATAAAAATTAACAATATTCAGAGACAGAACGAAGCACAGCGGCCTGCCATCCCCAATCAACCAAAACCGGGCAGACTTCGTCTTTCCCCAACCGTATTCATCACTGCATAGACCCGTAAGTGGCGCCAATCTGCTTCTGACAGACCGGCCATCTTCCCGGTGCCCGCGCCGCCAGTAGCGCCGAGCAGGTAATAGCCCGACATTCTACCTTATAATCTGCCTTAGATTAGCGCATGGAAAAACCAAAAATGTGCAAGTTGTGCGCTGTTTTAGCAAGTTTTTTGCAGGATTGCCACGCTTTTTTGCTTATTTAAAAATTCCCCTCCGGGGTTCATTATCAGGCTTACCCTTTCCCGACCATGTCACTTGAATTTTCTGACGTAAAGCGCCTTGCCAAGCTGGCACAACTTGAGCTGACCGACGAGCAGGCGCATGCCACCCTGGACAAGCTCAACGGCATTTTTTCGCTGGTAGAGCAGATGAAGGCCGTCGACACCACCGGTGTCGAGCCGCTCAGCCACCCGATCGCCGCCTTCCAGGCAGACCTGGCGCTACGCCTGCGCGAAGATGAAGTCACAGAACCCGATCGCCGCGACGATTACCAGCAAGTGGCCCCGGCTACCCAGGATGGCCTGTACCTGGTGCCCAAGGTTATCGAATAAGCCCGCCGTCATCGCCTAACGACAGAATTCCATGTATACCAAGACCATCAAACAACTTTCAGCCTTGCTGCAAGCGCGCGACATTTCCGCCAGCGAACTGGCAAGCCTCTACCTTGCCCGCATCAAGCAAAGCGACCTGAATGCCTATATCGATGTCAATGAAGAATTGACGCTGCAACAGGCCAAGGCTGCGGATGACCGCCTGGCTTCCGGCACGGCTACTGCCCTGACCGGCATCCCGATCGCCCACAAGGATATTTTCGTCACGCGCGGCTGGCGTTCGACCGCCGGCTCGAAGATGCTGGAAAACTATGTCAGCCCCTTCGACGCCACCGTGGTCGCGCGCTTCAATAGCGCCGGCACCGTCACGCTGGGCAAGGTCAATTGCGATGAATTCGCCATGGGCTCGTCGAATGAAAATTCGTATTTCGGCGCGGTGAAAAACCCCTGGGACAAGACCGCCATTCCCGGCGGCTCCTCCGGTGGCTCGGCAGCGGCCGTTGCCGGCCGCCTGGCGCCAGGCGCCACCGCTACCGACACGGGCGGCTCGATCCGCCAGCCGGCGGCCATGTGCGGCGTCACCGGCATCAAGCCAACCTATGGCCGCGTCTCGCGCTTCGGCATGATCGCGTTCGCCTCCTCGCTCGACCAGGGCGGCCCGATGGCCCGGACCGCCGAGGATTGCGGCCTGCTCCTGAATGCCATGACCGGCTTCGACGAGCGCGATTCCACCAGCATCGACCGTCCGACCGAAGACTTCACCCGCGACCTCGGCAAGCCGCTGGCTGGCCTGCGCATCGGCGTGCCGCGCGAATACTTCGGTGAAGGCCTGGCTGCCGATGTCGAACAAGCAGTACGCGCCGCGCTGAAGGAATACGAAAAGCTGGGCGCCACGCTGGTGGATATTTCCCTGCCGAAGACCGAGCTGTCGATTCCCGTGTATTACGTGATTGCGCCGGCCGAAGCATCCAGCAACCTGTCGCGCTTCGATGGCGTGCGCTATGGCCATCGCGCCAAGGATTACAAGGACCTGGCCGACATGTACTGCAAGACCCGTGCCGAAGGCTTCGGCGACGAGGTCAAGCGGCGCATCCTGGTGGGCGCTTACGTGCTGTCGCATGGTTATTACGATGCCTACTACCTGCAGGCGCAAAAGATCCGCCGCCTGATCGCGCAGGATTTCCAGAATGCCTTCCAGTCCTGCGACGTCATCATGGGACCGGTGGCGCCGACGGTGGCCTGGGACCTGGGCGCGAAAGCCGACGATCCGGTGGCCAACTACCTCGCCGATATCTTCACGCTGTCGACCAGCCTGGCCGGCTTGCCCGGCATGTCGATTCCCTGCGGCTTTGGCCAGGGCGACAAGAATGGCAAGCGCCCGGTCGGCCTGCAAATCATCGGCAATTACTTTGACGAAGCCAGGCTGCTCAATGTCGCGCACCAGTTCCAGCTGGCGACCGACTGGCATCAGCGCGCGCCGGACAGCGTATAAGCCGGCCATAGCGACCTTGGCGAACTAAACGGATACAGCGAGGAATACATATGCAGTGGGAAGTCGTGATCGGGATGGAAACGCATGCGCAGTTGACCACCCGCAGCAAAATTTTCAGTGGCGCGTCAATCGCTTTCGGCGCCGAACCCAATACCCAGGCTTGCCCCGTGGACCTGGCTTTGCCGGGCGTGCTGCCAGTGATGAACAAGGGGGCGGTGGAACGCGCCATTCAGTTTGGCCTGGCAGTGGGCGCGACGATTGCGCCGCAATCGGTGTTTGCGCGCAAAAACTACTTTTATCCTGACCTGCCCAAGGGTTACCAGATCAGCCAGTATGAAATCCCCGTGGTCCAGGGTGGCAAGGTATCGTTCGTGCTGGAGAAGGATGGCAAGGCCGAACTCAGGAGCGTGCAGCTCACCCGCGCGCACCTGGAGGAAGATGCCGGCAAGTCGCTGCACGAGGATTATCATGGCATGACCGGCATCGATTTGAATCGCGCCGGCACGCCCTTGCTGGAAATCGTCACCGAGCCGGACATGCGCAGCGCCGCCGAAGCAGTCGCCTATGCCAAGGCGCTGCATGCGCTGGTGGTGTGGCTGGGCGTTTGCGACGGCAACATGCAGGAAGGGTCATTTCGCTGCGACGCCAACGTCTCAGTGCGCCCGGTCGGCCAGAAGGAATTCGGCACGCGTTGCGAGATCAAGAACCTCAACTCGTTCCGCTTCCTCGAAGAAGCCATCAATTACGAAGTGCGGCGCCAGATCGAGCTGATCGAGGATGGCGGCACCGTGGTGCAGGAAACCCGCCTGTACGACCCGGACAAGAAGGAAACACGCTCCATGCGCAGCAAGGAAGATGCGCAGGATTACCGCTACTTCCCCGACCCCGACCTGCCGCCGCTGGTGATCGCGCAAGACTGGATCGAGCGCGTGAAAGCCGCCATGCCGGAATTGCCGGGCGCGATGCGCGACCGTTTCGTCAAGGATTACGCCCTGCCCGAATATGACGCCGCCGTGCTGACGCAATCCAAAGCCATGGCTGCCTACTTTGAAGCGGTGTTGGAGAAGTCTGGCCGCGAACAAGCCAAGCCGGCAGCCAACTGGCTGATGGGCGATGTGTCGTCGACGCTGAACCGCGAAGGTGTCGATATCGGGGACTCCCCGGTGAAAGCGGAACAGCTCGCCCTGCTCCTGCTGCGCATCGCCGATGGCACGATCTCCAACAAGATTGCCAAGGAAATCTTCTCAACCATGTGGGACTCCCCTTCGGATGACCCGGCAGCAGTCGATGCCATCATCGAAGCCAAGGGCCTGAAACAGATTTCGGATACCGGCGCGCTGGAAAAGATCGTCGACGAGGTGCTGGCTGCCAACGCCAAATCGGTCGAGGAGTTCAAGGCGGGCAAGGAAAAGGCATTCAATGCCCTGATCGGCCAGGCCATGAAGGCATCGCGCGGCAAGGCGAACCCGGCACAGCTGACGGAATTGCTGAAGAAAAAGCTGACAGGCTAAATTTCCGCCAGTTTTACTAGCCGCTTTTTTCGTTGCTTTTTCTCGCGATTTTCCCTGGCCTATTATTCGGCTGCGCTCTTGCAAACGCCCCTGCATCTAACTGGTAGGGGCGTTTTTATTGACACTCATAGGAAAATCCCTCGCCGATGGAAAAATTTTGTAGCTGTAGCGCAAAGCGTAAATGAAACAGCAAGATCAAACTCCAATGCAGAATCGGCCAGGTCTATTTCTGGAGGCCTGCATAATCGCCAAGCAAGCGGCCTTCGCCAATGTCTGGTGTTTCATTGCGTTCCACCGCCATTCTGCATAATGCTATCCTTAAGTACTAGCAACCTCCCCTTTTACTTAATCAGCGCAGCCTTAAATAACACGACATGACAAAAGAAGGCAGCACCCTCGCCGGCGACTACACCGACTTGGTGCTCGATGCGATTTGCGTAGTTGACGCCCAAGGCACATGCCTATCCGTAACCGGCGCGTGTGAGCGGATCTTTGGCTATACCCCTGCGGAAATGGCGGGCAAGAAAATGCTTGACCTCGTACATCCTGATGATCGACAGAGAACTGCGGCAGCGATCGACCGGGTAATGGGCGGTTACCTCCAGCGTTATTTCGAAAACCGGTATGTGCGCAAGGACGGGCGGGTGGTGTATATCAGCTGGTCGGCTTCCTGGTCGCAGGAGCATCAGGTCAGAATCGGCGTGGCACGCGACATCACCCAGCGCAAATTCGATGATCAGGAATGGGTTGCCCCCCAGCTTCTCCCGGACGACCTCCCGTGCTGGCAACTATCCGCGTCACCAAGACGGCTGGTCACGCCCCGCGGGATCCATATCGCGCTTTCCGAACAGGATCACATCGTTTTACAGACGCTGATGCGTGAAAGTGAATGCGTTACCCGAAGAACGATTGTCGAGGCCTTAGGGAAGAATTTCCTGGAATATGATCAGCGTCGCCTAGACACGCAAATGCGTCGTTTGCGGCGCAAGGTCAAAGAGTCGTGCGGCCAAGCGCTACCGATCAGCACGGTGTACGGTGTCGGCTACCGGTTTTATGCGAAAGCCACAATCTGCGGTTAATACGGAGTCACAACTGTCAGTCAGTTTACGCAAGCCGGTCACCGTACACTCAACGCGAATCTTCCACCGATAAACGCCCATGACGGCTCAACCGCCTTGCGGTGATGTCGCTGCCCCATGCCGCGCGCATTCAATCTGCAATCTGCCAACCGCCTAAGTACGGCCTCAGATTTGCTCAGTAAATTTCAATTTGGAAATGTTTATACTCGAAATCCTAGTGATGAATGGGAAGGCGGCGATGAAAAGTTCCGAACGGATAAAGCTATTGGCTAGGTTACCTATGGCGAAAAAATTAATAGGTCAAGCCGGCGTGCTTCTTGCCGCACTCGCGATCTCCACCACCGCCCATGCCACCCCGCCGGACATCACGCCGCCGTTGAAAAAACTGCTGAGCACCCTGCCCATCGCCGAGCTCAAGGATCAGGTGCAAGGCATGATTGGCGCGCTGCAACAAACAACATGCGGCGACAAACTGACTGGGTGCTATTACACCCAAAGCGGACCTTTGCAGCTTTACTTCTTCACCACCAAAGGAAATCAGCAAACCTTCCTGATGGTGGTCGACAAAACCCTTCCCCTGCCGCACCTGTTGAGCGACAAGGTGCAGAAAGCCATGGGCAGTACAACCTTGAGTTCGCCGATCATTTCGATTTCTACGACGGATTACGCGCTTGACATCATCAAGATGCCGCCCAGTCTGCAGAAGGTGGTCCGCGAACACTATTTCAATGTCAGCTCGCTGTCCTTTGCCAGCGGCGTGCAACTGGCGGCCCAGGCAAACTTGGGCGGGGGCATGAAATCGGCGATGGAAAGTTTTGGCGTCAAGAGCGATCAAGTGACCATGCGCGCGGCCGTGGTACTGCCGATGCCGACAGACCTCACAAGCGGCGCTAGTGCCGGCGCGGGCATGGCCGAGGCCATGGCGCACGGTGACACGATGAAAAAGGCCGGTGCGGATGCTGCCAAGCCGGAAGCCTTCATCGAATTTCAGTTCGCGCCGAATACCAGGATCGCCATGGTGTCGCCGAAGATGGAACTGACCGACGCCACCTTCTTCATCAACAATGCCCTCACCTTCGGCTACAAGGGTAATGCGGCGTTCAAGGGTGTGGAAAACAGGAAGATCATTATCCATTTCCAGACGCCATGGAATCCGGCCGGTGCACTCGATCTGCTGGACTTCCAGTTCCGCATGGCGACGCCACCCGTGTTTACGATGGAGGATGCCGCGCGCATGATGTTCGCGATGGCGGTTCCCGATCCGCGGCTGGCGAAATACGGCGGTGGCTATATCCGCAACATCGACTCTTACAAGAATGCCTTGCTGAGCGTGACCAAGCCGCTGTCGGTGTTCCAGCTAAAAAATCCGAATCCTGCCGAATATCGCTTTGGCGACAGCACCAAGCCATTCCCGAACGATGCCAAGTATTTCAACTACGCGATTCTGGGGCCATTGACTGAAGGCGGACCGTACATGCGGCAGGCCGGCGACATCAAAATCCTGGGGCAGAAGATGGGCTGGCTGGATGCGTCGGCCGGCAGCAACGGACTAGCCGGCGATGTGGGCGCGGGCGTGACGCTCAAGCTGGGCCCGCTCGGCAAGGTCAACTTCAAGATGGATGCGTCAATGAAGGTCAACGGCAACAAGCAGGACATCAGCCTGCTCGGCAACGTCGCCGGTCAGACAGTTTCGGTGATCCTGAGCGGCAGCACGATGACGATCGCCATGAATGCCAGCTGCGTGAACCCGTTCGAGATCAAGGCCAAGGTGGCGATCACGGAAAGCACCGACATTGCCGAAGTCTTCGACGGCCAGGGCGGCGTCAACGTCGATCCTTCCAAGATCAGCGGCTGCATCGGCAAGGAGCTGGAAGCCGCGTACAACAAGATCGCAGGCGAATACAAGCATCTGAGCGGCTATACCGCCAGCGCCGCTACTGCGGAGTTGAAAAAGATTTCTGACGCGGCCAACGCAGCGACGAAGGCGGCGGAGGAAGAATCAATGAAGGCGGCGGAACAGGCGCGCAAGGAGTATGAAAAGACAAAGAACGCCGCCCGCGACGTGGCCAACAAGTCGTCCAACGCCGCCAACAACGCCCTCAAGGCAGCTGGCAACGTGTTCAAGGGCTTCGGCAAGAAGAAGCGGCACAAGCCGGAACCCGACCCGCTGTTTGCCTCCTCGGCGTTCGACTGGGACTACTACTACGACAACCAGCCCAACGTGGTGAAGAGCGGCATGGACCTGGCCACGCACTGGAAGAACAACGGCTTCAACGAAGGCCGGCGCGGCAGCCTCGAGTTCGACGCCAAGTTCTACCGCGATCGCTACCTCGACGTGCAGGCGCAGTGCAAAGCCACCGACCGGATGTGCGTCCTGCGGCACTGGCTGGACACTGGCCTGCAATCCGGCCGCCAGGGCAGCCCTGATGTGGCCGTGGCAACCTACCTGGACCGCTATCCGGACCTGCAGAAGCTGTTCGGCCCGAACGACTACATTGCCGCGATGGAGCACTGGCTTGAAAGCGGCGAGGATGAGGGCCGCAACCCGCGGCCTGCTTCGAATGATCCGGGACCGGTGATGGGACCGCTGCGAGTCGGCGGCGGCGGCGGCAGCGCCTGGACGGACGACGCCGTGTGCAAGGGGCAGCACATCACCGGCTGGCGCGTGTACAGCGGCAGCAAGGTCGACCGCCTGCAGTTCCGCTACCCGGGCGGCTGGGGCGAGGCCCACGGCGGCAACAAGCAGTTCAAGGAAGAAATTCTGCTCGCAGCGGACGAATACGTGGAGCGCGTGAGTTTCCGCGGCAGCAGCGAGGTGGAAGGCGTCATCTTCTACACGAACAAGGGCCGCACCCACGGCAATTACGGATCCAGCAAGATGAACGGCGAGTACAAGGTGACTCCCGGCCAGAAGCTCGGGTGCATGTCGGGTCGCTCGGGCGACCGTACCGACCAGCTGATCTTCCGGTCGACGGGGCCGCGCTGATGATTTCGCTCTCCCACACCCTGCGCTGCGGCAGGCTCGCCGCCGCGCTGACGCTCGCACTTTGCGCCATGCCGGTGCACGGCGACGAGCCTGCCAGGTCCTTTGCCGACATGGTGAAGGAATTGCCGCTGGTGCCGGCGGGTTCGTACGATTCGGAGATGCTGGCCAAGGTCACCGTGGCGGTCGACCTGATCAAGCGCCTGGAGTTGCCGCAGGCGCAACTGGCGGCCAACGAAGCCCTGCAGCTGGACCCACGCAATTCGCACCTGCATTTCCTGAACGGCTTCGTCTACCACCTGCAAGCCCGGCAGGGCGACACGCAAAAAAATGAAATGGCCGTCGAGGGGTACCAGCAGGCGCTGCGGCTCGACCCTGGCAACTGGATCGCGCGGGAATTCCTGGGGCTGGCGTACATGGACCTCAAGCAGTTCGACCGCGCCAGGCTGGCGTTTTCCGATGTCTTGCTGATGACCCCGGACAGCGCCGTGTCCATTTACGGCTTGATGGTGGCGTCGTATCTGACCGGCGACGCCAGGACCGCGTGCGCGATGGCCGACCAGTTCCAGAAAGCGCCGGCGCAACCGAACCGCGGCTTCATTCGTTCCAGCATTTCGGTGTACGCTTCCTGCGGCAACTTTGCCCAGGCCGACCGGATGCGCGAGGCATTGAGCCAGATCACCGGCGGCGGGCCCGACATCGAGCGCGTGGATCGGCGGCTGGCGCAATGGAAGTCTTTTTACCTGAAGCAGACGCAGGATGCGCCCGGCGCACAGCGCCCGGCCGCCGCCGGCATGCTGCCGACGAGCTTGCCCCAGATCCCCTCCAACGGGCGCCCGGTTCAGCTCGCGCAAGCCTTCACGCTGCCGAATACGCCTTATCCGTACGCCGAAAAGCCGGCGCCGGGCAGCACCGGCGCCAAGCCGGACGTTGACGCGTCGCCGGCGGCGCCCACCGCCTCTCCTGCTGCTCCTGCTGCTCCTGCCGCGGCTGCGACCGACAACGGCCCGCGTATGCTGCTCATCGATGTGGTTCTGCTGTCCACCCAGGAAGTGATTTCGACCTCCAAGGGCGTCAACTTGCTTAACGCGTTGACGCTCCAGCTCGGCTCGGTGTCCGGCAACATCGCCGGTTACTCGCGGGTCGTCACCGAGAACAGCACGAACACTACCCCCGCCACCGTCAGCACCGCTATCACCCGCGCGGTGACGATTCCGGCCCTGTCTTATTCGCTCAATATCGCCAACGCCAACAATTCGGTCAACGAAGTGCTGGCGCGGCCCACGCTGGCCGCGATCGAAGGCCAGCCATCCGAATTTTTTTCAGGCACCAACCTGAGCGCCGGCGTGGTGTCGCTCAGCGCGCAAGGCGGCACCACCGTCGTGCCGCTGGACAAGCGCTTCGGCATCAAGCTGGCCGTCACGCCCAACTTCCTGCCGCAGGGGCGCGTGCAGCTCAAGGTCGAGGCGCAGCGCACTTCGCTGAACGCCAGTTCGGACAATCCCCGGGTGGCGTACCAGATCGAGATCGGCGAGATCACCGCTAACGCGAATGTCGTGATGAACCTGGGCGACACCCTGGTCTTGAGCGGCTTGAGCGAGAAGTCGACCTCCAGCACGCGCGACGGCGTGCCGGGGCTGCAGGATGTGCCCGTGGTGCAGTACCTGTTCTCGAACAAGAAGAGCAATGAACTGCAGCGCTCGGTGCTGATCCTGGTCACGCCGCGAGCACCGGTCCAGATCGCCGAGTCCGCCGCCGAAGCCGGCGACTCGATGGCGAGCCGGATGCAGGCCTTGCGCCAAAAATTCGGCTTCGCCGACAGCAGCCCGGCCAATATCGAAGCCATCATGAACCAGCTCCAGTCGAACGACTACTTCCGGGAGTTTCGCCAGGGCGATGTCACGATGGAGCGCTGGGAACGCATGCGAAGCACCGGCGACCGTCTGCGGGAGGCCCTGGGGTTTCTCTACTACTGAAAACAGGACTGCCGCACATTTCATCTTGAACCAGGACCTTACGGCACTGGCTTGTCTCGATGCCGGTGGCTTGCTTGAACTTGCGGTGAAATTGCGCGTTTATTGCCATGCCGGCAGATCAAATAAAAAGCGGAGCATGAGCTCCGCTTTTTATTTGCGTATCAAGATGTGCTATTTCGCTTCGGCCCTGGCCGTCCGCTGGGAGGTCAATTCCCGGAACCGCTTGACCGACTGATCAAAGCGTCCATTGATCTGGACGATTTCTTCCTTGCGCTCGCCGATCACTTTCTTGCTGTCGGCAATTTGCTGATCGAGGTCTTCGATCTTGCGCTGCAAATTGGCTGGCACTTTACTTTTAGGTTGGGCAGCGGCTTCGGCACGGGCTTGCGCCAAACTCTTTGCCGCGCTGGCGATCGTTAATTCTTCGCGCTTGATTTGCTCATTGACCGGCTCCAGCGTCCGTCCGCGCGCCACTTCAATGTCGGCTTCCTTGCTGTAGCGCGCCAGGAGCGCCCGATCCTGGCGCCGCTGCTCATCGGCCGCCACCATGTCTGCCTTGCGCTTCTCTTCCTCGGCCTGCTTCTGGCGTTTTTGCTCTTCCGTCATCGGCGGCGCGATTTCGCGTTGGGTCATGCCATTTTTACCCAGCACCCGCACCTTACGGTCCTGGCATTCGGGAATCGGGCGATCGGACGTCAGCGTCTTGCCGCTGGCATCCTTGCAAATGTAAATCTCGGCCTGCGCCAGCAGCGGCAAGCCAGCCATGATCAATAATCCGGTCAGTGTTTTGATTTTATTTTGCATTGCACCCCCTGAAGAATGATGAATTTTGCAACAACAAGGCTGGCCGGATGTTAAACAATTGTTAAATTGTGAATTATTCCACTCCGTAGCGTTGTCGATACGCCGCGATGGCATCCTTGTATTGCGCCAGCTGCGGATTGGCGCCTGCGCCCGAGATAAATTCCATCAGGTCGGCCAGGTTGCCGATCGAGACCACCGGCATGTTGTATAGCCGGCTGACTTCCTGCACTGCCGAATGCGCCGACAGGGCATCGTCCTTGCCTGCACGTTCCATGCGATCCAGCGCGATCAATACTGCGCAAGGCGTCGCACCGGCGGCGCGGATCATTTCCACCGATTCGCGCACCGAAGTGCCGGCCGAAATCACGTCATCGATGATCACCACCCGGCCCTGCAACGGCGCGCCGACGATGGTGCCGCCTTCGCCGTGGTCCTTGGCTTCCTTGCGGTTGAAGGCAAACGGCACGTTGCATCCCTTGGCCGCCAGCGCGACTGCGGTGGCGGACGCCAGCGTGATGCCCTTGTAGGCCGGACCGAACAGCATGTCGAATTCGACCCCGGAATCCAGCAGGGTCTGGGCATAGAAGTCAGCCAGCTTCCCCAGGTTGGCGCCATTATTGAACAACCCGGCGTTAAAAAAATACGGCGACGTGCGGCCGGCCTTGGTGACGAATTCCCCAAAGCGCAACACTCCCGCGGAAACGGCAAACTCAATAAATTGCTGACGTAAATTGTTCAATTAATACCCTCGATATCCTGTGATGTGACGAATTCTGTCGATTTTCCGCGCCTGTGGCGCGGCACAGCGGCATTGTAAATGGATATCCCGGCTTCATGCAGTGCCAAATGCAAGGCGCATGCCTGCGATAAATTCGCGGGATGCGTTATGCTGTCGGCCAATCCTTATCCAATCTATTTTCAGCTGTCTTTATGATCAAGATTATTTCCGCCAATCTGAATGGCATCCGTTCCGCCGCCAAAAAAGGCTTTTTCGAATGGATGGCGGCGCAGCAAGCCGATTTCGTCTGCGTGCAGGAATTGAAGGCGCAAGCCGCCGACATGACGGATACCTTCCTCAACCCGCCGGGCTACCTGGGATATTTTCACTATGCCGAAAAAAAGGGCTATTCCGGCACCGGCATCTACTGCCGCACGCAACCGGACGCGGTGGTCACCGGCTTTGGCTGCCCCGAATTCGATGCCGAGGGCCGCTACGTGCAATGCGACTTCGGTAATCTGACGGTGATATCGGTGTACTGCCCGTCCGGCTCGTCCAGCCCGGAACGCCAGGAAGCGAAGTTCCGCTTCATGGAAGTCTTCCTGCCGCACCTGGCTGCATTGCATGCCAGCGGGCGCGAAGTGGTGATCTGCGGCGACTGGAATATCGCGCACAAGGAAATCGATCTCAAGAACTGGAAAAGCAACCAGAAGAATTCGGGCTTTTTGCCGGAAGAGCGCGCCTGGCTCACCCGCGTCTTCGATGAAGTCGGCCTGGTGGATGCCTACCGCGTCTTGCACCCGGATGCCACCGGTGACGCCTACACGTGGTGGAGCAATCGTGGCCAGGCTTGGGCCAAGAACGTCGGCTGGCGCATCGATTATCACGTCACCACCAAAAACATCGCGGCAACAGCCAAGCAAGCCGCGATTTACAAGGATGAACGCTTTTCCGACCATGCGCCGCTGACACTGCACTACGACTGGAAAGTGGAAGCCTGACAGTAGCGATGAAGTACACGGGCCGATGCCACCCAAGGCAGCATCGGCTAAGCCAGCCGATGCATGCGGTCGCGCTCGGCCTTATTGCTGCAACCCCAGCAAGTGCGGTGAATATTCGCCGCGCTGCAAGACGCGCACGCAGGCATCGACCACTTCCGGATCGAGCTTGCTGCCGCGCAGCCGGGTAATTTCCGCGATCGCGGCATCGATTCCCAGCGCGGCGCGGTAAGGTCGGTCCGCCGCCATGGATTCGACGATATCGGCCACTGTCAGCACGCGCGCCTCCGGCAGGATTTGCTCGCCCTTCAAGCCATAGGGATAGCCGCTGCCATCCAGCGCCTCATGATGCTGCACGACGATATCGGCGATCGGCCAGGGAAAGTCGATGGTCTTCAAAATCTGATAGCCGATCAAAGGGTGCTGCTTTACCAGAGCGAATTCCACCTCGTTCAGGCGCGCCGGCTTGGTCAGGATCTCCACCGGTATCTGAATCTTGCCCAGGTCGTGAACGATGGCGGCAAGATTGAGCGCATGCAGGCGCTCCGCCGCGAAGCCAAGCTCCCTGCCGATCAGCACCGCCAGCATGCCGACATGCTTTTGATGGCCGGCGGTGTATGGGTCGCGCTGCTCCAGCACGGCCGCCATTGCCTCCAGCGTATCCTCCAATGCCTTTTCCAGCTTGCTGGCATGGCTGGCGCGGGCCTTGATGGCGGCCTCGCTCTGGCGGTAAAAGTCCTTGCCGCTGATCACACCGACAAGCTTTTCCGACGCATCCAGTACCGGCAAATGGCGAATGCCATGCATCGCCATCAGTTGCACGGCTTCTTCCAGGCTGGCGGAAGCGATGATCGAAATAATTTGGCGCGACATGAAACGGCTCACCGGCTCATCCGGCCCGCTGCCGTTACGAAATGCGCACGCGAGGTCATGTGAGGTCAGGATGCCGGCCATGACGCCATCTTTCGCTATCAGCAAGCCGCTGCTTTGCAAGCGGTCCATGGCGGTGATGGCCTCGCCCAGCGTCGTCTCCGGCGCGAACATCGCATCCGGCGCATGCATGATGGAGGCGACCGGCGCATGCGGGTCCAACCCATCGAGTTCGGGAATTGGCTGATCCATTTTCATGCGGCGCTCCTGACCGGGGGCACAAAACTGAATTTGTTATCGCGCAGGACCCGCAGGCAGGCATCGGCCACTTGCGGGTCGTAGGCCTTGCCCTTTCCTTGTTCCAGGCTGGCGAGCGCGTGATCGAGTGCATGCGCGCGGCGGAATGGCCGGTGCGACAGCATGGCTTCCATGCTGTCAGCCACCCGCAGAATGCGCGCCTCCAAAGAAATGGCTTCGCCCGACAATCCCAACGGATAGCCGCTGCCATCGAAATTCTCATGATGCTGGTGGACGATATCCGCCAGGGGCCAGGGGAATTCGACGGTGCGCAGGATTTCATAGCCATTCTGCGCATGCAGCTTCACCAAAGCGAATTCCTGTTCGGTCAACTTCCGGGGCCGCATCAGGATTTCAGCCGGCAGCTGCATCATGCCGATGTCATGCACCATTGCCGCCAGCTTCAATGCCTCCAGGCGATCTCTGTCGAAACCAAATTCGGCCCCGATCGCCACCGCCAGTTCGGCCACGCGCTTTTCATGACTAGCCACGGCAGGGTCCCGATGCATCATGGCGGCGGACAGCGCGCCGATGGTTTGCACGAGCGTGTCGCGCAAGGCGCTATTTTTTTGCCGAAGTTCCTCGAGGTTGTGCTCGCGCTCGACATGCAGCTTGAGCATGAAGCCAAACAGGCAAGTCGACACCACCTGAACCAGGAAGATGCTCCATCCCTCTTGCTGCACCAGATCCAAACCTTTACCGCCTGGCCCAACCAGCAGCAAGCTCACGACTGAACACAGGCCTGCGGCAATGCCCGCTGCCAGGATCAACCGGCCGGCATAGGGCTGGGCTGCATGACGGTGCCGCCACCACTTCACTAATAACACGGACACTGCCAGCATCAGGGTAATGCCCAGCAAGCCCGCCAGCATGGCGCTGCCGCCGACATAGGCGCGATAAATCAGCATCGCCAGCGCCGTCATCATGGCCGTGGCAACACTGCCGAATATGGTCGCCACCGCGAGAATCGCCGCGCGCTGGTCCAGCAGGGTGTCGCCGCCGCCGTAGACCGGAAACATCATGACACCGAGGGCAGTGAACACGAACAGCGCGCTGCGCACAAGATGCTGCTTTCTCACCGAAAGGTAAAGCGCAGCCAAGTTGCTAATGCTGAGGAATAAAGCGACGATCAGCAGGGTCACGCCGCCCCCTGACAGAATCGCCAGAAAATTTGCCATGTGCGGAATTCTTTGTGTCTCTTGCCGCCTGGTTTGACCATGAGGCAAGTGGTGCAGAAGCGAAGAAGAAACGTCGACTAGCTGTCTTAAGTTTCCCGCGCTGCATCCGGGTAATTCGAGGATTGGAGTATACCCAGATTAATCAAATGTTTCCTTGAGAAAAGGGATTGACAGCGGGAATTTATTCAATTGCTGCAGGAATTTCCTTATTAAAAAAACCAGCTTCTGCAAATAATTGATACTGTGTTATTTTTCATGTTTTTCGTTCAATTCAGGAACCGCCAATGAAGCTAGAAACTCTTGCCGTTCACGCTGGTTATTCGCCCGACCCCACCACCAAAGCCGTGGCTGTCCCGATTTATCAAACCGTGGCCTATGCTTTCGATAATGCCCAGCATGGCGCCGACCTGTTCGACTTGAAGGTGCCGGGCAATATCTACACCCGCATCATGAACCCGACGCAAGACATTCTCGAAAAGCGCGTCGCCGCTCTGGAAGGCGGCATCGCCGCGCTGGCAGTGGCTTCGGGCATGGCAGCGATTACCTATGCCATTCAAACCATTGCCGAATCGGGCGACAACATCGTGTCGGCCAGCCAGCTGTACGGCGGCACCTATAACCTCTTTGCCCACACGCTGCCGCAAATGGGTATCGAAACCCGTTTTGCCGACGCCCGTAATCCGGACAGCTTCGCCGCACTGATCGACGCGCGCACCAAGGCGATCTTTTGCGAATCGATCGGCAACCCGCTCGGCAACGTCACCGATGTCGCCAAGCTGGCGGAAGTCGCGCATGCGCACGGCATCCCGCTCATCGTCGATAACACCGTGCCCAGCCCCTACCTGTTCCGCCCCATTGAGCATGGCGCCGACATCGTCGTGCACGCGCTGACCAAATATCTCGGCGGCCACGGCAACAGTATCGGCGGCGCTATCGTCGACAGCGGCAAGTTCCCCTGGGCGAAATACAAGGAACGCTTCAAGCGCTTGAACGAACCGGACGTGTCCTACCACGGCGTGGTGTATACCGAAGCGCTGGGCGAGGCAGCCTTCATTGGCCGCGCACGCGTGGTCCCGCTGCGCAACATGGGCGCGGCAATCTCGCCGATGAACGCATTCCTGATCCTGCAAGGCATCGAGACGCTGGCACTGCGCATGGACCGCACCTGCGAAAACTCGCAAGCCATCGCTGAATACCTGCAAAAGCATCCGAAAGTCGCGTGGGTGAAATATGCCGGTCTGTCCGACCATCCCGACCATGCGCTGGTGGAGAAGTACATGAATGGCCGCGCCTCCGGCATCCTGTCATTCGGCGTCAAGTCGAACGATACCGATCCGCGCGCTGCCGGCGCCCGGGTGCTGGACGCCTTGAAGCTGTTCACCCGCCTGGTGAATATCGGCGACGCCAAGTCGCTGGCTACCCACCCGGCGTCGACCACCCATCGTCAGCTCAACCCGGAAGAATTGGCCAAGGCCGGCGTGTCGGAAGATATGCTGCGCCTGTCGATCGGCATCGAACACATCGATGACCTGATCGCCGATCTCGACCAGGCATTGACAGCGGCATAAGCCAAGCGCAGTCTGTAAGACAAACGGCCCCGGCAAACTGCATCGGTTTGCCGGGGCCGTCTTATTAGTGGCTCGATTATGGAACCACGGCTTATCGGGTATGGCGTAACGTCATTCAGGAAACAGGATCGATTCCCTTGACGTTGGAGCGGTAAGGCGGCAAGGCTTGCAATGCCACGCCCTTGGTTCTGGCATAGACCGGCATTACCGCCGGCAAATGCTTTTTCATTTCCGTGATGCGATTCTGGCCCGCCGGGTGAGACGACAGCCATTGCGGCGAAGCGTTCTGGCTGACTTTCGCCATTTTCTGCCACAGCGCGACCCCGGCGCGCGGATCATAACCGGCACGCGCGGCGATATCCAAACCAACCACGTCGGCTTCGGTTTCATCGTCGCGCGAGAACTTCAGCATGGTCAGGTTGGCGCCAAGACCAGTAGCGGCCGTGGTCAGATTGGAATCAATGCCAAGCAACGCCGACAACCCGATGCCAGCCAGCTTGGCGCCGGCATTGGTGAGCGTGGATTTGGCGACACGTTCGCGGCCATGCTCACGCAAGGCGTGGGCGATTTCATGGCCCATGACAATGGCGACTTCGTCATCGGTCAGCTGCAAGCCATCCAGCAAGCCGGTAAAGAAAGCGATTTTCCCGCCGGGCATGCAAAAGGCATTCACATCCTTGGCGGCGATGACATTGATTTCCCACTTCCAGTCGGATGCGCGCGGATTCCAGCGCGTGACTTGCGGAATGATCTTGTTGGCGATGGCGCGCAAACGCTTAACCTGCGGATGATTTTCAGGCAGCAGAATATTCTGCTGCTGGGCCTGCTGCTTGATGGCGACGTATTGCTGGGTCGCGGCCGCTTCCAGTTGCTCTTCCGGCACCAGATTGCGCAGGGAAGACATCTTGCCGACCTGGACACCGTCGCTCGCCGCTTGCGGCTGTTGTGCCCAAACCGGGGCCGCCGCACTCGTCATTCCCGCCAGCGCCAATGTGATAGCAAGGCGCCTTGAAAAACCAGTTGGCTTGAAGTGCATGGCTCAATGTCTCCTTCAGCGACTCCCTCAGTTGTCTCTTTCAACGGCGCCGGCTTCGCCATCCAGGCGAACGCGTGGCCGCAACCAGAAATACAGCGCTACCGCCGGCACGATCGCCAGGGTCGTGATCCAGAAATACGGCGCATATCCCACCGCCTCGACAATGCGGCCTGAATAAAAGCCCAATACCTTGCCCGGCAGCGTAATCAGCGAACTGAACAGCGCATACTGGGTCGCGGTATAACGCTGGTTCACTAATGCCGACAGATAAGCCACGGCAGTAGTTCCCAACAGGCCCTGCGCCAGGTTCTCGCCCGAGATCACCAGGGTCAGCATACCGACATTGCCATTGGCGCCGATCAGCCCCAGGTACAGCAGGTTGGAAAGCGCCCCCAGCACGATACTCAGCAACAACGCGCGCTCGACACCCAGCCTTACCACGGCGACGCCGCCGAGGAAAGCGCCGCCAATACCGACCCAGATGCCGTATATCTTCGATATGGTGGCAATCTGCGTCTTGGTAAAGCCCTGGTCCAGGTAAAACGGCCCCATGATGCCGCCGACCAGTGCCTGGTCGGAAATCTTGAACAGCAAGATGAAGAGCAGGATCACCAAGCCAACACGGCCGCCAAAACGGCGGAAGAAATCGGCAAACGGCTCGACCACGCCCTCGCGCATGCCAGCCACCCAGCTTTTTGCATGCAAGCGGATGACTTCCGGCTCGCGTGCCAGCAGATTGGTCGCAATCGGGATCAGCATGAACAGCGCCATCAGGCGGTACACGTTCGGCCAGATGAAGTGGTCCGCCAAGACCAGCGCCACCGCGCCGGTGATGATCAGCGCAATCCGGTATCCCAGCGAATAGGTGGCGACCAGCGCGCCCTGCGCCTCGACCGGCGCGATCTCGATGCGATAGGCATCCACCACGATATCCAGTGTCGCGCCGGCGAACGCTACCAGCAGGGTCAGGCCGACGAACAGCGGCAGTTGCTCCGGCGTCACCGAAGCCATCGCGGCGAGCCCGATCATCACCGCAACTTGCGCCAGCAACAGCCAGCTGCGCCGCTGCCCCAGCCGGCCTAAAATCGGCAAGCGCAGGCGGTCGACCAGCGGCGCCCATAAAAACTTGAAGGAATACGCCAAGCCCGCGCTGGCGATCATGGTGATGTCCTTCAGGACGATGCCGCCTTCCTTGAGCCAGTAAGCGAGCGTGCCGGCCACCAGCAAGAACGGCAAGCCGGAGGCAAAGCCAAAGAAAAACATGGTCCAGGCCGAGGGCTGCAGGAAAGCGTCGCGGATTCGCGTCCCGGACCTGGCTTTCTCTTCGCCGGCGCGCGCGGCGCCCTGGTCTTTGGAATTATCCGTGTCGTGGCGATGCGGGGCGCTGCCGGGAGTCTGGCTCATGAACGATTCTTAATCAGTGTTTTTTACGAAGACGGAAGACCGCCAGGCTGCCGCGCCAGTTTGGCAAGAAGCCAACTGGCTTGCCTTCATGCAACGCGATGAATTCGAGCACTTCGAGTCCGACGCTGTTGGCAAGTTCCGCAAAGTCGCCGATGGTGGAAAAGCGCAGGTTGGGCGTGTCATACCATTGATACGGCAGTGACTTCGACACCGGCATGCGACCGCGAATCAGCGACAGCCGGTGCGGCCAATGGGCGAAGTTGGGAAAGGAAACGATCGCCTCGCGGCCGACACGGGTGATTTCGGTCAGCACGCCCTCGACATCCTTCATCATCTGCAGCGCCGACAGGCACAGCACCATGTCGAAGGAATTATCTTCAAACATGGCCAGGCCGGCTTCCAGGTCTTGCTGGATCACCGAGACGCCGCGCTCGATGCAGACCGGGATCTTGTTGTCATCGATTTCGATGCCATAGCCATGGCAGCCCTTGTCGGACCGCAGGTGGTCGAGCATGACGCCATCGCCGCAACCCAGGTCCAGCACGTGCGACCCCGGCGCTACCCAGTGCGCGATAAATGCCAGATCCGGCCGCAGGCGGCTCAATTCATCGAAAGTCATAATGCGCCTCCTGCCTGGATTTCCTGCCACACGCGATCGTAATACGTGCGCACCGTGCGCAGATAGCGCGGATCTTCGAGCAGGAAGGCGTCGTGGCCATGCGGCGCATCGATTTCCGCATACGACACGCGCCGCTTGTTGTTGACCAGCGCCTGCACCATCTCGCGACTGCGCGCCGGCGAAAAGCGCCAGTCGGTGGTGAACGACACCAGCAGGAATTGCGCTTCGGTTCCGTCCAGCGTACGCGCCAGGTCGCCATCGAATTCGCGCGCCGGGTCGAAATAATCCAGCGCCTTGGTAATCAAGAGATAAGTATTGGCATCGAAGTATTCGGAAAACTTGTCGCCCTGGTAACGCAGGTAGGATTCGATTTCGAAATCGATGCCGAAGCCGAACTGATATTTCCCCGCGCGCAGCTCACGGCCAAATTTCTCCGCCATGTCGTCATCCGACAGATAGGTGATGTGGCCGATCATGCGTGCCACCCGCAAGCCGCGCTTGGGCACCACGCCATGCGCATAAAAGTCGCCGCCATGGAAATCGGGGTCGGTCAGGATGGCCTGGCGTGCCACGTCATTAAAGGCGATATTCTGCGCCGATAGCTTGGGCGTCGAGGCGATCACCACGCAATGACGCAGGCGCTTCGGATAACGCAGGCTCCAGGCCAGCGCTTGCATGCCGCCGAGCGACCCGCCCATGACGGCGGCGAATTGTTCAATGCCCAATGCATCGGCCAGCCGCGCCTGGGCATCGACCCAGTCTTCCACGGTCACGACCGGAAAGCTTGCGCCATAAGGTTTGCCCGTTGCCGGATTGGTGTGCATCGGCCCGGTCGAGCCAAAGCAGGAGCCAAGATTGTTGACGCCGATGACGAAAAACTTGTCGGTATCGACCGGCTTGCCGGGCCCGACCATGTTATCCCACCAGCCGATATTCTTTTCGCCCTTGTCGTTCAGGTAATAGCCCGCCACGTGGTGCGAAGCATTCAACGCGTGACAGATCAACACGGCGTTGGAACGGTCGGCATTGAGCTTGCCGTAGGTTTCATACACCAGTGTATAGTCCGCCAGCGATGCGCCGCCCTGCAGCGGCAAGGGCTCGCTGAAATGCATGGCCTGCGGCGAGACGATTCCGATGGAAGTCATAAAGAGAAAATAAAAAAGCCCGAAAGCGTCATGCGCGTCGGGCTAAATTCGAACTTGTCAGTTGTACCAAGCACGCTTTAGCCGTATTTATCATGCGCCCGCAAGCTGATATCAAATCGGCGCCATTGCGTAAGAATAACCAAGTCGGCTGCCGCCGTCAAACCGCAAGCATGACAAAGCCGGCGCCAGGCTTATCACGGCATGGATTACAGCGAGCCCAATTGCGCCACCGCTTCGGTAATCGCCACCGGGTCGGTCGTGCGCAGGATCCGGCGCGTCTGCGTCGCCAGGACGGTCAAATCGCTGTTGAGAATTTCATTTTTCACCGGCAGCACCTGGGTCGGGTGCATCGAAAATTCGCGCAAGCCCATGCCCAGCAAGAGGCGCGTCATTTTGATGTCGCCAGCCATCTCGCCGCACACCGCCACGGGAATGCCTTCGCGCGCGCCGGCGGAAATGATCGACGATAGCAAATACAGCACAGCCGGATGCAGCGGATTGTAGAGGTGCGCCACTTCATGATCGACACGATCGATCGCCAGCGTGTACTGAATCAGGTCGTTGGTGCCGATGGAGAGAAAATCCATGCGCTTGATGAACATCGGCAGCGCCAGCGCCGCAGCCGGGATTTCGATCATGGCGCCGACCTTGATGTTTTCGTCGAACTTCTTGCCGGCGTCGCGCAACTGTTCCTTGGCTTGCGCGATCATCGACAGGGTCTGTTCGATCTCGAAGGCATGCGCCAGCATCGGCACCAGGATATTGACCGGGCCGTGCGCCGAAGCGCGCAGGATGGCGCGCAGCTGCATCAGGAAAATCTGCGGCTCGGCCAGGCAATAACGGATGGCGCGCAAGCCCAGCGCGGGATTGAGCGCAGTCTGCTCCGCCGCATCGAGCGGCTTGTCGGCGCCGATGTCGAGCGTGCGGATCGTCACCGGACGCCCTTTCATCATCGTCACTGCCTTGCGGTAGGACTCGTACTGCTCATCTTCGGTCGGCAGCTTGGCAACGAAGCCGCCGCGCCCCATGAAGAGAAATTCAGAGCGGAACAGGCCGATGCCAGAGGCGCCGACTTCCATCGCCGACGAGCAATCGTCCGGTAATTCGATATTGGCCAGCAGAGTGATTTCTACGCCATCCTTGGTGATGGCCGGAGTTTTCTTCAGCTTGGCGAGCTTTTTCCGCTCGCGCAGCAGCTTGGCCTGCCGATCGCGGTACTGTTCCAGCACCACTTGCGGCGGATCGACGATCACCACGCCGGCATCGCCATCGACGATCACCCAGTCATCCTGGGCGATCAGCGCCGAGGCGTTGAACATGCCGACTGCCGCCGGGATATCGAGACTTCTGGCGACGATGGCGGTATGCGAGTTCTGGCCGCCGACGTCGGTGACAAAACCGGCAAAGGCGCCATTCTTAAACTGCAGCATGTCGGCCGGCGAGATATCGTGCGCCACGACGATCATCCTGGCTGCGGGCTCATCTTCCCGCGGCTTGGGCAAATCGACTGCCGTGCCGGTCAATACCTTGATCACGCGCTCGCCGACCTGCTGAATGTCAGCCTTGCGCTCGCGTAGATAAGCGTCGCCGATCTCGTCGAACTGCGCCGACAATTCATCGATTTGCGTCACCAGCGCCCATTCGGCATTGTAGTGGCGTGTGCGGATGATATTGAGCGGCTCCTCGGCGATCATCGGGTCCGACAGGATCAGCGCATGTACGTCCAGGAATGCACCCAGCTCAGCCGGCGACTCCTTGGGCAGCTCATTCCAGATCGTTTGCAATTCCTTGTGGACGGTGGCAATCGCATCCTGCAGGCGCTGGACTTCGGCCTCCACCTGTTCCTCGGGGATCAGGTAATGCTTGACCTCGAGCGCGGCCGGCGCCAGCAGATGGGCGCGGCCGATCGCGATGCCGCGCGAAACCGGAATGCCGTGGAGGGTGAAAGATGCCATGCGTGCCTCTATTCGCCTTCGCCGAACTTGTCATTGATGAGCGCGAGCAGGGCATCGAAGCATTCCTGCTCATCCGGACCTTCCGTCTCCAGCAACACCTTGGTGCCCTTGCCGGCGGCCAGCATCATCACGCCCATGATGGACTTGGCATTGACCCGGCGCGAATTGCGCGTCATCCAGACATCGCTCTTGTATTTCGCCGCCAGCTGGGTCAGCTTGGCCGACGCGCGCGCGTGCAAGCCCAGCTTGTTGATGATCTCGATTTCTTGTTGAACCATGTCGTTCTTCTTATTCGAATTAATTCGGCGACAAGCGTACCCGGTTATCCACCCTCACGGCGCCGCCCTGCCCCCCGGCGAGCGCCATTTCCACCACCACATCCAGCGTATCCTGGCGATAAGTGAGCGCACGCAACAGCATCGGCAGACTGATGCCGGCAATGACTTCCACCTCTCCAGGCGAACACAACTGCAGCGTACAGTTGGATGGTGTCCCGCCCATGACATCCGTGATCACCAGCACACCGCTGCCGTCGTCGAGGCGCTTGATGGCTTCGCCGGCAATGCGCCGCACTTCGGCCGTATCCTGGTCGGCCTTCACATCAATCGCTTCAAGACGCTCCGGTCGGTTGCGGAACACGTGCGTGGCCGCAGCGACGAACGCCTCGCCCAGCGGGGCATGCGTTAAAAGAAGAATACCTACCATAGTATTTGGGGTCCGTCCCTGCGCCAAGCGCGTAATTCAGCCGCGCTTTTCGAGCGCATCGATGAACATGCCGGCCACGTTGAATCCGGTTTGCTGCCGGATCTCCTGGAAACAGGTCGGGCTGGTGACGTTCACTTCGGTCAGATAATCACCGATCACGTCCAATCCTACCAGCAACAAGCCCCGTTGGAAAAGCTCCGGCGCCAGCGCATGGGCGATTTCCTGGTCGCGCGCCGACAAGGGCTGCGCCACGCCGGTACCGCCGGCCGCCAGGTTGCCGCGCACTTCGCCGGCCTGCGGGATGCGCGCGAGACTATAGGGCACCGCTTCGCCACCGATCAGCAGGATGCGCTTGTCGCCCTTGGCAATTTCAGGGATGTAGCGCTGCGCCATGACCGTGACACTGCCATGATGAGTCAGGGTTTCGATAATGGCGCCCAGGTTCAGGCCATCGTCACGTACGCGAAAGACGCCGGTGCCGCCCATGCCATCGAGCGGCTTTAGGATGATGTCCTGGTGCTCGGCATGGAAGGCACGCAGGCGCGCCATGTTGCCGGTGACCAGAGTCGGCGCGGTAAATTGCGAAAACTGCGCGATTGCCAGCTTTTCATTATGGTCGCGCACGGCGCCAGCCCGGTTGACGATGCGCGCGCCCTGTCGCTCGGCAATTTCCAGCAAATACGTGAGGTACACGTATTCCATGTCGAAAGGCGGATCCTTGCGCAGCACCACGACATCGTAGGCGGCAAGCGGCTGGGCAGCCTTCGGTTCGGCACGGTACCAGTCATCGGCCTCGCCGGTGAGCTGGATGCGGGCGGCATTGGCCATCACCTTTCCCTGCTCCAGCGCCATGTCGGACTGCTCGAAGGCATGAATCTCATGGCCGCGCGAAGCCGCCTCGGCCATCATGGCATAGGTCGAATCCTTGTACGTCTTGAAGGTCGACAGCTGGTCGGCCAGGAAAGCGATTTTCATTAATAGATTTCCGGATTCGGGTCGGTCTTTTCCATTTCCAGCGAACCGGCCAGCAAGGCCAGGCGCGCCACCACGCCGTACATGTAGAAGCGGTTGGGCGCGGTGGTGCCGGGCTTGGCTTTCAGGTCGGGCAAGGCATGCTGCTGGGCGAAGGCCAGCGGCACGAAATGGGCGCCGGGAGCGTTGAGATTTTCATCGACGCCGCGCTCGGCATGCACGCGGTAGAAGCCGCCAACCACGTAGCGGTCGATCATGTACACCACCGGCTCGGCCACAGCATCGTTGATATGCTCGAAGGTATGCACGCCTTCCTGGATGATGACGTCGGACACCTGCAAGCCTTCCTTCACCACCGACATCTTGTTGCGCTGCTTGCGGTTCAGGTCCTTGACTTCGGAAGCGTCGCGCACGGTCATGATGCCCATGCCGTAGGTGCCGGCGTCGGCCTTGACGATGACGAAGGGCGTTTCCTTGATGCCGTATTCCTTATACTTCTTGCGGATCTTCGCCAGCACGCTGTCGACGCTCGCTGCCAGGCAATCTTCGCCGGTGCGCTCGTGGAAATTGATCTGGCTGCACTTGGCAAAGTAGGGATTCAACATCCACTGGTCGACATCGATCAGCTTGGCGAACTTCTTCACCACTTCATCGTAGGCGGCGAAGTGATTGCTCTTGCGGCGCACGGCCCAGCCGGCATGCAGCGGCGGCAGCAGGTTTTGCTCCTGCAGGTTTTCCAGGATCGGCGGAATCCCCGACGACAAATCGTTGTTCAGCAAGACCGTGCAGGGATCGAAATTCTTCAAACCGACGCGGCGGCCATTCTGGATACGCTCGAGCGGTTCCAGCGTCAGGGTCGTGCCGTCCGGCAGTTCGATCGGCGTCGGCGCCGTCACGTCCGGCGATAGCGAACCCAGGCGCACGTTCAAGCCGGTCTGGCGGAAGATCTGCATCAGTCGCGAAACGTTTTGCAGGTAAAAGGTATTGCGGGTATGGTTTTCCGGGATGAGCAAGAGATTCTTAGCATCCGGACAATACTTTTCAATCGCTGCCATCGCCGCCTGGACAGCCAGCGGCAGCATTTCCGGCGACAGGTTGTTAAAGCCGCCCGGGAACAGGTTGGTATCGACCGGCGCCAGCTTGTAGCCGGCGTTGCGCAAATCGACCGAGCAATAAAACGGCGGCGTATGCTCCTGCCATTCAAGCCGGAACCAGCGCTCGATCGCCGGCGTGGCCTTCAGGATTTTCTTTTCGAGGTCGAGCAGCGGCCCATTCAGAGCCGTGACCAGATGCGGAACCATATACACCCTTTAACAAACGATGGAGTTTGACGCAGATTTTAGCGGGAATCGTCCCTTTGCGTGTACGGCATGCACAAACAGCAATGATTCCAATCAGGCTAAAAATACTTTTTGGGTTAATTCAGATTAGGACAATTTCGTGAATTTAAAGAAGCTTGACCATAAAAAAGCGCCTCCTGAGGAGGCGCCCGAACAACCCGGCATGGGTTGAATATCTTTTAATAATCCACGGTTGCTACGATCACAGGTGATAGGCGGATTCGCCGTGGCTGGCGATATCGAGGCCTTCGCGCTCCTGCTCTTCCGTCACGCGCAGACCGATCACCAGATCAACCAGCTTGTAGGCAATCAGCGATACCACGCCAGACCAGATGAGGGTAATCGCGACGCTCTTGACCTGGATCCACACTTGATGACCCATGGCGAAGTCGGCTGCCTGCGTGCCGCCCAAAGCAGGTGCAGCAAACACGCCGGTCAGGATGGCGCCGATGATGCCGCCCACGCCATGCACACCGAACACGTCGAATGCATCGTCCGCGCCCAGCATCCGCTTGAGGCCACCAACACCCCACAGGCAGACCAGGCCGGCAACCAGGCCGATCACGATCGAACCCATCGGGCCGACGAAGCCGGCAGCCGGGGTCACGGCAACCAGGCCAGCCACGGCGCCGGATGCAGCACCCAGCATGGAACCCTTGCCCTTGGTCATGGCTTCACCGGCGATCCACGACAAGGTGGCGGCGGCAGTCGCCAGGACAGTGTTGACGAACGCCAGACCTGCGACACCGTTTGCAGCACCAGCCGAGCCGGCGTTAAAGCCGAACCAACCCACCCACAGCAGCGAGGCACCGATCATGGTCATGGTCAGGCTGTGCGGCTTGAGCGCTTCCTTGCCGTAGCCGATACGCTTGCCGACCACATAGGCGCCCACCAGACCGGCGATACCGGCATTGATGTGCACCACGGTGCCGCCGGCGAAGTCGAGCGCGCCATCCTTGCCGAGCAAGCCGCCGCCCCAGACCATGTGAGCCATCGGGATGTAACTGAAGGTAAACCACAGCACGGAAAACAGCAGCACGGCGGAAAACTTGATGCGCTCGGCGAAAGAACCGACGATCAGCGCGCAAGTGATGGCCGCGAAAGTGCCCTGGAAGGCCACGAACACGTACTCGGGGATGGTTGGCAGTGCGCCGGACAGGGTGTCGGGACCGATACCCTTCAGGAACAGCTTGTCCAAGTTGGCAAAAAATGTCCCCTCGCCGCCGAAGGTCAGGCTGAAGCCGTAGATGGCCCACAGGAGCGACACCAGCGAGAACACCACGAATACATGCATCAGCACCGACAGCATGTTCTTGGAACGCGCCAGACCGCCGTAGAACAGCGCCAGTCCCGGAATGGTCATCAGAATGACCAGCAGGGTCGACGTCAGCATCCAGGAGGTGTCACCCGAGTCAAGCTTGGGAGCAGCCTCTGCCGGAGCAGCTTCCGCCTGGGCGGCGGGTGTTGCTGCGGGCGTTGCGGCTGCCGCGGTTTCGGCAGGAGCAGTTGTGGCTGCCGTTGCCGTCTCAGCAGCCGGCGCGGCTGTCGTTTCTTCCGCAGCCACGGCCGATGGCGCCAGGCCGACTGCGGCCAGCAGCGCGGCCGCTGCCAGGAATCGTGCAAAATAAGATTTCATCATAGTCTCCTCAGAGGGCTTCTTTGCCGGTTTCGCCGGTACGGATACGCACGACTTGCTGCAGATCGTAGACGAAGATCTTGCCGTCGCCGATCTTGCCGGTGCGGGCAGATGTCTCGATCGCCTCGATGGCGCGCTCGACGATATCGTCATCGACCGCCGCCTCGATCTTGGTCTTCGGCAGGAAATCGACCACATACTCGGCGCCGCGGTACAGCTCGGTATGCCCCTTCTGGCGGCCGAAACCCTTGACCTCGGTGACGGTAATGCCTTGCACGCCAATGGCGGACAGGGCTTCCCTCACTTCATCAAGCTTGAAGGGTTTGATGATTGCAGTAATCAGTTTCATGAGAACCTCTTACAGGTTGAATTAGAAAGTCTTGCTGATCGAAACAACAACGCCGGTGTCGGTCACGTCCTTGGATTTGCCCGCAGCATTGACGACATTCGGATAAGCCGCCCGGTCAGCATTGGTGCCGACGACTGCCAGGCCGAGCGTGGCGAAACCGAAATCGCGCGACAGGCTGACCTTGTAGTCGGTATAGTTCAGGCTGCCGTAGTTCTTCACCCATTGACGACCCACATGGAAGCCCAGGCTGGTTTTCTCGGCGACTTCGAACGTGGCACCCAGGTCGAGGTAACCGGAACCCTTGGAATCGCCATTGCCGCCGCCCGAAGCGGTGTTCAAGCCGAAGAAGTCGGTGACGTTGTAGCTATACTTGGCCGAGAACCACTTGTAGGAGGCGCCAACATAGATTTCAGTGTTGTTGTACTTCTCGCCGGTGTTGCCGATCGAGGAACCCGGGTAGTAGTAGTACAGCACGCCGACGTCGGCGGTCAGATCCTTGACCGGCTCAAACTTATAGCCGCCGTAGAAGTCCATCTCGATGCTGCCGCCGTTGGTAAACTGCAGGCCGCTCACGGTGGAGTTCCAGTTGCCCAGGTAAAAGCCGCTGGAATGCGCATAATCGAACCCGCCTTGTACGGTCGGTTGCTTGAAGGTTTGGGAGATACCACGGAAACGATAGTCCGATGCGACCGTCAGGTTGCCGGAAAAGGAATGCGGAGACGCAGCTTCTTCAGCAAAGGCTGGCGCAACAAAGGTAGCGAGGACTGCAGCGGTGAGCATTAATTTTTTCATGGTTCTTCCCTGTGAGTGTTAAGGTAAAAAATGCTTGATGATGTAAGCTTTACCGTACTTAGCAGGAGCCGTGCCACCCTGTTACCGTGCAGATGTATTAATCAAAAGGCAAATATTTATTGCCAATTAGTAAAATCTTGTGGCGTAGGCAATTTGATATGCACCGTTTTGGTTCAATCACGTGCTGACGCATCAAAATAGTGCTTTTAATTTCTGAAAATAAATCGTTATGACTAAACCGAACTTCCTCGACGATCTTCAAGCGAAGATCCAGCAAGCAATCGACAACTCGCCCATGAAGGATGTGGAAAAGAATGTCAAAGCCATGCTCAACCAGGGGTTTTCGCGTCTCGATCTTGTGACACGTGAAGAATTCGATATCCACATACAGGTGCTGGCAAAGACCCGTGCCAAGCTGGAAGAGCTGGAAGCACGGGTTGCGGAACTGGAAGCCCAGTTGAAAAACAAATAAATAGAGTCGTCGGGTTGCTGCCGGCACCAGCCATGCCGGCGGAGCCGTTCCAGTGTCCGCACCGCTTTCCAGGCAGGAGTCGCCATCATGCGCATGACTGACGAAGAGTATTTCCGCAGCTGCATCGCCAAGGAACGCCAGCTTGCGCATCTACTGGGACACCACAATATTGAAGAACTCTATGAAAGCGCGGGGACACTTTGGGCCGGCAACAAGGCGCTGCCCAAGTGGACGCGCGACTGGAAAGCCTGCGGCCAGCTGTTGGCGCAATATGAATTGCCCGTCGCCTTCATCAAGGAAGCAGGGCAGGAGCACAGCACATCGGTGCAAATAGGAAACATCAAGATTTGCCTGACCGATCATCCCAATGCCGAGCGGGCCATCATGTTCGGCATTGTCAAAGCGGTTATTTCTTCGTTGGAACATCATAAAAACCACAAAACCGCCCAAGCCTAAGCCAGCGTGATATAGGGCAAAGTTGGATGGATGCAGCAACGTTAAGCTTGCTTTTTTTCAATTAAAGCAAGGCGAGCGATGAGTCTGGCAGTCCTGAAAAGTCGTGCATTGACTGGCATGCAGGCGCAGGAAGTCACGGTCGAGGTGCACCTGGCGAATGGTTTGCCCTCCTTTACGATCGTCGGCTTGCCCGATACTGAAGTCAAGGAAGCCCGCGACCGCGTGCGCGCCGCCCTGCAAAACGCCCAGTTTGAATTCCCCTCGCGACGCATCACCGTCAACCTGGCGCCAGCCGACTTGCCGAAAGAATCGGGACGGTTCGATCTGCCGATTGCCCTGGGGATCCTGGCCGCCTCCGGACAAGTGCCGGCACACGAACTGGAACATTATGAATTCGCCGGCGAATTGTCGCTGTCGGGTGAATTGAGGCCGATCCGCGGCGCGCTCGCCATGACCTATGCCATGAGCGTCAGCAGCAAGCCGGGAAGCCGGCGCGCATTCATTCTTCCGCTTGCGAATGCCGAAGAAGCCGCACTGGTTAGGGAAGCTGCCATTCTGCCCGCGGCGTCGCTGCTGCAGGTATGCGCACATTTCGCCGGCAAGGAAAGCGAAGACCGGCTGGCACGATTCCAGGCAAAGCCGGCTGCCGACGCTATCCCGTACTATCCGGATTTTTCCGAGGTCAAGGGACAATTGCACGCCAAGCGGGCGCTGGAAGTGGCGGCGGCTGGTGGACATAGCGTACTGATGGTCGGGCCGCCCGGCACCGGCAAATCCATGCTGGCTGCCCGCCTGCCCGGAATCTTGCCGCCCATGTCGGATGACGACGCCCTGGAGTCCGCCGCGGTGCAGTCGCTGACCGGCGGCTTTGCCGCGACGCGCTGGAAGAAGCGCCCCTACCGCACGCCGCATCACACGGCGTCGGCGGTTGCCCTGGTGGGCGGCGGCGGCAATCCGCGTCCCGGCGAAATCTCGCTAGCCCATCGCGGCGTCCTGTTTCTCGATGAATTTGTGGTTTAACTTTTTTGCTAATATTGTCCAATATTAATTAATTGCGATAAATCAATGATTTACGCAAACGGACAAGATAGTGAAGCCACAGACAATCATCCAGGATATAGGTGCCTATCAAGATTACACATTTGAGGCAATAAGTAATAAAGCTCTTGCCGTACTGAATTCGGCTGGCACCCGGGTAGGAATATCTCACCAACCCAAAATTTCCGCTTTAATTAGATTCCTTGAATGTTTTCTGCAAGTTAGTGGGCAAGGGGTTACGTTAACCACGATTCGCAGCGCTAGTTTCAACAGCATCTGCGAGCAGTTTGTCGGCGCATTGAATTCCGACGATTTCGCGTCATTATCAATTAGTAGCCGTTACGCTTATTGTTCGGCATTCAAGGCCCTTTTGGTTGAGCTTCGAGCCGAGTTTTCACAAGTTAATGCAGAGCAGTTTTCACCGGCCAGTACCGGCCCTACGTCCTTTGTCGATGCATGCAAAGAGAAGTATGCGCTCCTACAACTCCAAGAGGAGCAGGTGTGGCTTTGGCGGAATTGGCCTTCCACAAACAGAGTCGGGCGCGTCACCCATTTCCCGCTATACCTTATCTACAAAAAGTTGGGGCGTGAATTTACTCAGCGTCTTTTTGAAGCGTGCGATCAATATTTCAGCGGTAGGAAATCGAGCCGAATTGTCGGACTAAAAGAGCTTGCCGCATTTATTGGAGAGTATCCTCGAGAGCTTTCCCCTAGTGATTTTCGCTCTTCGAATTTTATAACAAGATTTTGGCGAGAATTTCTAATCTATTACTCGACTACTCGATTTGCCGCCGATAGCAATATCCACACAATTACACGAGACTGGCGCAATGAACTTGTTACGTTCGTTGAACATTATTTGGTGGGGAATCAATTATTCGCCCGCCCTTTCGGCGAATTCCCTAAAGCCCCAATCAAACATCGCCCTAAATCGCATACACAAATACGAAAATTAAAAGACGGGACCGAGATTAAGGTTAAATTGCTAACCCATATTCCGCTCCATATTACGGATTCCCAAGCGCTAGAACTCCTGTTTTATCAAATTCGCCGTGATGTAGGAATAATAAAAACATGGGCTAATTGTGCTGTCAAAGATATTTGGGGTCGTTATCGGCGTCGAATAGTAGCGCAATCGCAAGGCCAAGTAAGACTCATCGGCGGGACTAGCGAATACACAAGACAAGGCTGGATCGTCGATCGGGCCAATCCCAACTACTTCGAAAATATCGCTGCCACGTTTGCTTATCATGGTTACTTAACGAGTAACGACTGTGCACTAACAAGTCTTTATGGACGCGATCTCCAACAAGCGGCTCATGACCTCGGAATACCAACGACAAGCTCCCTACTTCCACATTGTGCATTACTCGTGGCCGAGCACCCGATTATTACGCCGTCTTTTCTCGAGGGTCTCGAACTCTACAATAAACATGGAAAGCGGACCGGCCTCAAAAAAATCGATGGAAAATACGTTTTAATTGGCCGCAAAGATCGCAAAGGCCCAGTGAAAAGCCAACAAAAAGTTGCCTTAACGGGCGAGACTGCCAAGATCGTCCTACAAATCATTGCGCTAACAAATCCACTTCGCAAATTTCTTAAAGAGCGCGGTGATGATAAGTGGCGAAGACTACTCTTAACTAGCGGGATCGCTTTTAGTTACCCAACTGCGGTGAACCGGATAGCGACGTGCACTTCAATGGCCTCAAGGCGAGCAGCCACGGCACAAAGCATTCAATGCTCCGCCAACATAAGTATCGGTGAGAGCACTGATATAGCTGATCGTTTCAGTCTGCCTACGTTAAGAGCAAGTGCAGGGGTATTAATCTACTTAGAAACACACGATGTCAAAAAAATGGCGGAAGCCCTCGGGCACGCCGAGTATTCGCGGAGCTTGCTTTCCCGATACTTGCCAGAACCGATTCTGGCATTCTTTCAAGAACGGTGGATCCGCATTTTCCAAGCGGGCATTCTCGTAGAGGCCCTAAAAGATAGCAAATACCTACTTAAAGCCACGAGTTTCGCCAGCATGGCGGAATTACATGAATTCTTAACTAACCACGCATTGCGAAAAATTCCGGATTCATTTTTTAATCAAGAAGAAAAACCCGATAAGCCGAAAGACCAACCAGGTGAATTATTAATTGGAGTAAGCCCTGGCATATTAACTGCGCTAGCAAGCTTAAAAATCGCAGTGTCCAACGCTCACAGTCGGCCCTCTGGAAAGGCCGTATATTGGTCGGAAATAGCAACCCAAGTCATTGATCACATCGAAAGTGAAAAGTGCAAGCGTGAAGATCTCAAAGGCTATTTGACTACCGCACTTCAAGAGGCAAATCCAAAAGCAATGGAATCCATTATTTATGAGTAAAGCATCCGCTCTTCCCAAGGAACTCGAATTCATAGCGCTAATCAACTTGGATCGGGCTGAAGAATATCGTTCTGCATGGTGGTTAAAAAGCCCTTTTCCCAATAACAGCTGGGAGCTTGATTTCGGCCTTGGGAGTAAATTCCAAATCGATTTCCGAGTGCAACTAGAAGACAATAGCTGGCTAACTGATCCACAACATCACCAGCTCCTTGAGCTTTTCAAATGCTGGCTTTGTGTACAAACCCATTTCGATTCAACTGGACAAGTTACATTAACAAATATCGCCTGCTATCACCGCGTAAGCCGGACATTTAGATTAATTGATTATTTTCTGTTAAATACTGCTTACTTTAAGCTCGCCAGTTATGGCCTGGCAATTGTCACTGACACTGACATTAGACGGTTCTTCTCAGACCTTGCAACATCATCCTCTACGGCCGAATCCATCTACAGATGGCATGATCGGTTAACGGCGTATCTAAAGGACGGGATTAGTAAGCTTAACGAATCCGAGGTGCAGGCTATCTTAAAAGAAAAGCCAGCCCTCGGAGAAATCGAAGTCGATATTTGCGATCGCTCGCTGGAATTGAATGATCAAGAGCTCATTCGAGCAAGAGCTTTTCTTTGGTCCAAAGGTTTTTACAAAAAAGCCTGTGCAAATGTGGACTATCGCTATGGACCGAGATCGAAGCAGATTTCCGACGCAGTCTACGCAAATACGCTATGGGGAAAGATTCAGGCCAAGCCAATTCCCGAAGAACTACATTTTCATCAGATCGATCGATATTATCGGGAATACTCTAGCGTCCCCGTTCGCACGGCGCTTGAAGATAAACTAAGTCTTGCAACCTTGAGCGCATGGAAACAGACGCTCCGTTCCATGGGGCTGTTATCGGAACTTGAATTGCCAGTCCCCTTAGAAGCGCTAAACTTAACGGATGAAATTGCGCTGCACGATTGTTTGCCCCTGAAACCAAGTGGGCGATTTCGCACGTTGCCACAAAGCCTCGTTTTCACCTCATTAAAACAGGCTATCGAGTTCTCGTTGGAGTATGGAGAAGACTTAATTACCAGCTACCTGAATATTGCAACTGCGGCGAAAGCGAGCGATAAGAGTATTTGGGACTATTGCGCTCAGAATGGCATAAAACCTTTACTGACCGAAAAGCTTCGCCGGCAAGGCGTTCGCACATTGCATCTAGGTTTTGAGATGAGTTTCAGTGAAAGTAATCCTAATAAACCAGGCTCTATCCGTCCGCCAAGTAGTGAGTATTTTCGGCGCATGCGAGCCAATGAAGGTTTTTTTGAGCTACTTCACGTTTTGTATGGCGCCATAGAAGTCTCTGTCGGAACCCTCTCCGCTAGAAGGCAAGGTGAGTTAATCGATCTGAAGACTGCGCAGTGCCTTGACCAGTCGCGCCAATACTTGGTTTTTGAGAACCGTAAATCAGGTTTCGACGGCATGCGACAAAAGGAAGTCCGACCGATTCCCGAAATCTGTGCTTCGCAGATCGGCATGCTAGAAAGACTGCAAATTGAGTTAGTCGAACGCGGGATAATCGGAGAGACAACGCAATTATTCGCCCGTCCCAAGGTGCCCTCCTACCTTCCTTCGTCAGTATCGCACTCGTACTACAACGCTGCGCTTGACATGTTCTGTGATTACTTTGAGCTTGCCCTTGATGAAAAGGGACGACGTTACTACATCCGGCAGCACCAATTGCGCCGATTTTTTGCCATGCTCTTTTTTTGGGGAAGATCGTTTGGCGGCATAGAAACGCTGCAGTGGTATCTTGGCCACACTGACATGGAACATCTTTACCACTACATTACTGAATCGACTTCAGGCGCGGTACTAAATGGTGCCAAAGCAGCGTACGGGGCAGAAGCGTTAAGGAGGGAGCCAGCAGAAACGGGCGGGCTGGCTCAGCTTGCAAGAAAACATTTTAACGTCGAAAAGTTTTCATTACTCGACAGCGAAGAACTTGAAGAATACGTTTTCTTTCTTCTTGAAAGCGGGACCGTCACCATCGAGCCGCATTTCTTCCAAACTCCCGAAGGAAAGGAATTTAAAGTGATGGTTAAGATTACAGGCGAAATAAATGAAAACTGATCCCCGCCTTGAGAAAAATTCAGCGTCTGTGCGGGCGCTTGATAAGCTTTTACAAGAAGCCATTGATAACCCAGCTTCTTATGCCGCAGACAATCAGTTTATTGCTGCCCTCAAGTCGCAAGGCGCGCTCGCTAAATTTTCTAGAGAAGATGCTGGCATTGCTCCTTCATCGATCAATACCATCAAGCGTATCGCCGAAGACATCTTGGCAGATGGATTCCAGGGATTTGATGCACGGCGAACATCTGCCGCTGATGCGATCGGCATTTTCCTTGAGCGATCAGCACGATCAGGCAAGCGGACGAAAGCTGCTTTATCAGAGCAGATTGATGAGTTGAAGGATTTGCTTCAAATCGCTCTGCAAGACTGCTGGCATCTCACCATGGCGATTAACAAGTCATTTAACCAAGGTCTCAGCTATGCGCGAGACTCCAACAATCCAATTATTTTGGAAAAATGTCTGCGTGAACAGAAAGCGCTACGATTACAGATGTCCCTGTGCAAACGCCCGGCCTTACGCAAGGAGGACTGATACATATGGCAAACAGTCAGCTCTATCAGCTTACTCAAACGTCATTTCGCTCGTTTTCCCATCTAGATTGGGAAGGAAATATTGCAACAGACCTGGCAGACAATATTCCGATGATTTACTGGCCAGATCGTCGATGGTGCCTTGAAGCGAACATCTTTATACAAAGGCTTTATAAACAAGGCCTATCTAGGAAAAACGGTGGTGGGACACTCACAACTTACGCTGCACAACTTTCGCATCTGATCCGTTTTTGTTTTAAGAATAAAATTGATTTTCACGACCTAATGGATAATCACTTCACTCTTTTTATTAAAACTTTATCGGGCGAAAAAAAGAAAGATGGAACGAACCAAGCGGTTCGAGGGCCTAATGCAGTGAGGGCAATTGGAAAAGTCTGCCTCGATTTTTTGAGTGCGGTCGGTGATTTTTATGGCGATGCCAATTTTATCGGCCCGACTGGCAGGATCCTAGCAAGCAAAAAGACTCACATTATTCAAAATACTCGGCGGTCGAGCAAGCCAATTATTAGGGAATACTGGCATCATAATGCGTTCCCAACCGCAGATAGTTATAAATCTCGTTTGCCGGTTAGCACAGAAAATGTGCGTCAGCTACGAGAGGTCATTCAACATGCAAGTTCTTCGGTCTATCTAAAAAAGCGCCGATATGTCTTGATTACGTTATTGGAAATCACTGGTGCCAGACGATTTGAAGTAGCCCATTTAACTGTGCAAAGTGTACTCGGCGCAGAACAGATGGAATATCCGATGTTGAAAGTTCTGACCGGAAAAAAAGGGGGAAATAATGAAGAATTCCGGCTTATTCCTGTATTACGCGCCGATCTAAATATTTTGTTGGAATTTGTCAGAAAGAATCGCGCCCCTCTTATCAAACGAACTTGCGGAGCGCGTAACGACAATGGAATTCTGTTAGTTAATGAACGAACTGGGCAAGGTTTACGGCCCAATACAATAACCCAAGAGATATCACTTCTTCGCTTGGCGGCCGGCATTAGGGGCGATCTTTCGCCACATTTATTCCGACATGCCTTCGTGACCAATCTTTTTATCGCGCTAATTGAACGAGAGAAGATAGAAACCGCCGATGACTTCCGGCGAGCGCTTTTAGACGGAGAAGCATTAAAGCGGGAAGTTCGTGAATGGACTGGACACACACGATTGGAATCGCTTGAACCCTATATTCATATTGCATTTGCGCTTCGCGCTTCAACACAAAGCGTGATTAACCAGGCGCATGTCTCCCGACTTCTTGAATCTGTGCGCGCCAAATTTTTGGTCCTAAAAGCAGAGAATACGGCTCAACTTTCTTCGAACGACAATTTGGCTAGTCTAGAAAGCTTCCTTAATGCGGCGTTAGCAGATATTAGTCACATTAAACGACTAGCAGATTCATAGCTTGGTAGTATTTACATCGCTATCTGGAAACTGTATGGCTTAGGCATATTCGCCGAATAAATCATTCTGACACGATGCTCCTCCCACAGCATCTTCCGCTATTGAGCGAATTGCCTGCACCCCTTCGTGCCATTCTTTGGCTGTTTGTACTTCGCAAAGTCCCTGATAAAGCGCCATCATCGTGCCGGTCATCACAACGGGTCGGGCAAGTCGCACAAATCCTTTTCCAAAAAATTTTGCGCGGAATGCCACTTGATAGGGCTTTTCAAATGTGAGAGGGCCTTTCGACAGCCGCACTTTAGGCTGATAAGACACTACTGAAGTTACTTGCGACGCCCCAATTGGATTTAAGCTCGCCAAATTTTTGGCGTAAATCGCATCAAAGATACCGGCGTTGGATTGCTCTTCTATACTGACGTCACTTTGACATAGCAACGCATAGTGAGATCTTTTCTCAATGCCACCGCGGCTCGTCACAAACATATGTCTTGGCAAATCTACTAAATTGCCATTATCGCCAAGGTACGCAAGCCACAACAGCAAACTTGATGGTGTCACATCAACGCTTTTCGGCGCACTTTTCATTGGCGTAAAAAGCACCTCTACCTCCCGACCCGGCGACTGATTTCTAGCCAGTTCCGCCGACGTCCCCAGAGAATTGCCAATACCCCAGGCGAACACGCCGTTGCCGGCGCGGCGCTCCAACTCTTTGCGCCTCAATATCGTATCCAAAGATTGACCTGCCTCTGTCCCCATCTTAGTCCAGCAAAACACACGAGGGATTTCCGGATTGCATTCTGCCAGCCTTCCCCTAGCCCGCTTGATCGCCTCATAAGAATTCTGCAGCATGGTTCGCCTCTTTTGCAGTTTTTTAGTATTATACTTACATTATGCAAAAACTGCAAAAAGACTGGCCCATTGTTTGCGCAATACTGAATCACAAGCTCGCCTCATTCGAAGGCGGGCCAAACGAGCTTGCACGCCTTGCGGGTATTAATTATTTTGCGGCGCGTCGGTTTCTTTCAGATCGGGTTCATAACCATACAAAGAACGCCGAAAAGTTATGCGAATTTTTTGAGATTGACATTACAGAAACTGCAAAAGTGCAAACCGATTTGCTGGAAATGCTGACTGGGTTGGTCAAACAAGTTTGGGATGGCTCGGCAGCCCATGCTGAATTACTTGCCGGGTTAATTAAAAGTACCGAACCGTTTAAAGTGGCAGAGCGACAACAGAAACCTTAGGGTTTGGTCCTTGATAAGATAAAGTACGCGTGCACAAGGAGTCCAATTTGCCTAACAATGCACAACAATTCAAAGTACGACTCGCGCAGGCGACCGGCCTGTCCGATTCTGCGATTAATGCAGCTTGGCCAGAATGGTGGAGTGATGCCGCAGATGCCTCCCCATCGGCCCAGGCAGAACTCCGCTTTTCCATCGCAAGAAATCTAGGATTGGACCCTCGCTCGCTACTAGATGACCAAGCACCACGCTTTGTTTGGAATGAAGCGGCAAAGTACAAAAACTTTACCGGCGATCAAGAGCGGGATCGCCCCGCGATTACGTCGTTTGGCGCATCTGTTAGTCGTACGCTTGTTCGCGCTGTCCCCCAGCATTATTCTCTGGTCGGCGTTCCCGCCTTTACCATTCGACAAAGCATATTGGCGAATAAGTCATTTATTAGCTTTGTCGACTTGCTTGGATTGGTATGGGGAATGGGCATTCCTACGATTCACTTAAAAGTCTACCCGCTGTCAGCCAAGCGAATGTGTGCAATGGCAGTTAGGATCGGCGAGCGAGCAGCCATTTTGCTAGCCAAAGACTCACAATATCCCGCCTCAATTGCCTTTCACCTTGCGCATGAAATCGGGCACATTGCGCTTGGACATATTGATGAGGGGTCAGCCTTAATTGATATGGAAGATCCGGCAGAACAAACCGAAAATATCGACGATGAAGAACTTGCCGCTGACCGCTACGCGCTCGAGCTATTGACCGGCGACCCGAATTTCACCATTGAGAAACAAGGTCAAGGACGAAACGCCCGACAGTTAGCAAATGAAGCCTTGCAGACTGGGCCAGCCCACGGTATCGAGCCAGGGACGCTTGCATTATGTTATGGCCATGTTACGAAAGAATGGGCAACTGTGCAGGCGGCCATGGCACATATTTACACTAATGCGAAACCGGCATGGTCTGAAACCAATAAAGTAGCGGCGCGCGAAATCAGTTGGGAATTGTTGAGCGATGAAAGAGCGAGTTTTCTGCATGCCGTTATGGGAGGCATTTGAATGACTGGAGCGCTCATCGATAATGACGTCCTCTACAAGACGGCGGCATTTGGGGTACTTGGCAAAATGATGGCGTCGGGGCCATTTCGAGTCCAGCATTACAGTATGCTCGGCGCGGCCAAATACATGATTACCAAAAGGCTGACTAAGCGTCCGCCAGCAAGGGGCAGCAGCTCAGCGCTGGCAGAATTTGAGGCAGCAATTGCCGCGATATCTGTGTTGGAACCCACCGACGAGGAGATTCGGTTTGCGGCCACTCTCGAATTTCTCGCTCAGGAACTTAACTTGGAGTTGGATGGCGGCGAGAGCATTCTTTGCGCCATTTTATTAAATCGTAAAAGCGACTATATTTTTACCGGAGACAAGCGCGCCATTCGCGCGGTGAGTGGCTTGCTCGCACAAGACAATACACTCGGTTTATCTGAAAAGATTGTATGCCTTGAGCAAATTTTCATGTGGCTAATCCAGCATGCCGACAGCACAGAAGTGCGAACGGCAATCTGCGCGGAGCCGACCGTAGATAAGAGCTTAGCGAATTGTTTCAGCTGCCTTTCCCCAACCGTTCAGATTGAGTCGTGGCGTGAAGGGTTAAATAGCCATATCGAGGATCTGAAGCAGCGTGCCCCTGGAGTACTCGCTACCCATAATTAATTTCTCAGGAAAACGGCATACGGCTCGCACAGTTCGGCAACCAAACTAATCTTCACAACTGGATCATCTGGCTCGGGTGGGGCAACGATAGTATCCGTCAACTCCAAGCATGCCTTATCGACCCGCCCGCCGATGTATCGATGCCCTAACCTTCCTTGACTATTGCCGACCGCAACCTGGGCCTTATTTAGCGGCAAAATTAATTCTTCACGGCGCAATTCTTTAATAGCCAGAGCAAAGCGGGAACCCAGAACATGGATTGGCTTTGGAATGGTATTCCATGTTTTGCCATCGATTGAGTATTCCTCGGCACGCACCGGTTCAGCAAAATGATTCGAGTTCATCTCTTGCATGCACAAAAAAATCTTTTGCCCTTTTTGAGCTTGCTGCTTCGCGAATGGCTGCACCATCGTCGCAGGGTGACAAGTGCCACCACCATAACCCCATAGCGCAAAGCCGGCATCCTCGATTTCCTGAGTCTTGCGTTTAATAATACTTTCAAGGTCTTCTTTGGCGTGAACACCTACTTTCATGAATAGGATGCCTTGCTGTGGCTTGATGATGTCTGGCATTCACTTCCCTCCCTCAAAATAGTCATAGTAGTACTCGTCATCATGCGCCTGCCCATAATCCACGCGCTTCTTCTCTCGGACATATTTGATATGGATATGGCGATCTTTGCCGTAAAAATGGGAGAGGCGTTCAGGATCGGTAATCGGTTCGGACAGATCGATTGCCGAGATACCTGGCAGCGACTTTAGCATGAGGTTACATGATCGAAGGTCCGGATTGTCGTCCAAGTGATAAAGATGTACTCGTGACGCCATACGTTGAATGTAAAAGCCATTTTGTAGAGCGAAACGCTGCGTCGCGGCCAGAACATGCTGCGGCCACTCTAACTCATGATCATCAGCGATCACCACCATGCCTTCGCCATTATTACCTACCGCCTCCATGCCGCGCTGCACGAAAACATTCACGCTTGCGCCATCGTTGCTCGCGCCCCAAGGCGGATTGGTATAGAAACAATCGAAATCGCCAAGCTGAGGAAAGGCATCCAGGCAGTTATAGAGCTGTGCACTTAAAGTAGATAATTGCTCTTTATCGGCGAACCGAGTGACGGCGCCGCAAATCCTCTCATCAAAATCGAATACCTTAATTTCGGATGGCCCATACCCTAAGATGCCGCGGTGCCTGAGATATGCTACGCAAACACTAATGGCATCACCATCACCAATGAACGCAAGCCGCTTATTGTCGGCCCACTTGGCTACCAATTCACTTTGCAGCACCATATCCCCTGTTTTCATATAGATCTGGTCCATTTCTCGCAGGGGGCGAGGCCGATTTTGGACAACATCAGAAATCGCGTTAATTGCCGCTCTTAAGTCTATATCGCGTCCGTCCGCCATGTACGATCCTCGTTATTGTTTTGCGAAAGCAATAATTACACTGCATCTTCCATGTTCTGCCCATCCCATAAATATGGGATAAGACGATGTGCAAATTTTATAAACCTGACAACCGCGGCGGCGGTGCCAATAGAATCGCAGTGCGAACAGCCCGCTCTATGCATCTAATGTGTATGTTCGGTCCTTCGAGCTGACTCTACTTTTGCTGAACCTGAAATTCATGCTAAGTTGCTCGAACAACAATGTACACTCCCTAGGTTAGTTATATATATTGCATCAATAATATTACGACTACTAACTGAATATGCATTCTAAATTTACTGCGTTCGAGCCTTATGAGAATGTCTTCATAGGGAATTTCCTTTTTGGGATTGGCCTTCACGTGGGGACTCGCCTTCAGGGTAGGCAAGTGCCAATGTGTATAAATTTGCTACAGCAAAGTCCTATGGATCGGTTACTTGGTGACGTTTTACTTGAGTTACCGGGAACAGTTCGGTTATTTGAATTCAAACGTAGCAGTAATAAGTCGGCAAAAGAACACGATAAGGCGAAACTCTTGCGTACAGCGATATCAGGCGCACCGGCTCTTGAGCCAGTCTCTCGTGCTATTCACTGGTACGTGCAATCGTTTCCCGTGAGGCAGGATGAGGAGCCACGGATCCTACTATCACCCTATCTTGACTTCGGCACGACGCAGTCGGCTGCTAAGGAAGATCTAGCTGTTTATATACAGAACTTAGTGAATGACGCGCTTAATCCTCATGCGCCGCGCGCAGATCCTAATCTTGTCAGAGCTTATTTGGATTTTGTCTCAACGTGGAATGGCGCCGGAAGCGTTTCCACTGGCGGCATGCTGGTTCATATTGATGGGAAAGGTTGCCTGCGTTATGCGGTTTTGCCGGACATACGGGAGCTTTCGCTACAACATAGCATGTATGTCGACCGCTATTTGAACGGGTCACATGAACGGACACGGGATAACAGCCACCAGCACCAGGACAGGCACAAGTCCTCATTTGAACTAGGCCGATAGGAACAATGATGAACGAATACAGCCTCGCAAAGACTGCCGCCGCTGTCTTTGAAAAAACGGCGGAGCATCAGCGAGAGGTAGAGGCGGTCCTTACTGCATTGGCGTCTGCGATTACCCAATTCAAGGCACGGTCCGAGGCGTTACCTGCGCAGGTTCACCGGGAAGTTGAGCGCAACCTTTCTGAGGCGGCACGGAAGGCAGCGGCAGAAATAGCCGCAAGTTGGAACGATGCAAACACACATGCTGAAAAAGCTACAGAAGCATACAAGAAAGCGGCCATATGGGCGCCCTGGAAAATAGCAGCTATCGCGATGCTGTCCACCCTTTTCGGGATTGCGGGGATGGTGATAGTTGCACGATCAACGTTTCCTGATGCCCAAGCCATAGCTGCCTTGCGGATCGAAGAAGCCAATTTACGTGCGCAAATTCAGCAATTGACGGCTCGAGGCGGATACGCCACTCTGGCAAGTTGCCAGGATTCCAATGGACGTCAACGCCTATGTGTGCAAATTGATGAATCGGCAAAAACTTCCGCTAAAGGCTATCGCATTGTCAAAGGATATTGATTAAGGCAGTAACCCTCGAAACGGTTTCACAGCTTTGTTATTCCGATCCAGCCATCAACACCATTGAGCTTGATCCCTTTGGTCACAATGATTCCCTCCCTGGCTTCTTTGCGCCATCGTGACAGCATGAAGGGATGAATGTCCAGTGATTGGGCCACATCCTGTATCAACACGCCGGGCACGTCGCTAAGCTTGACTGCTGTGGCTTTGAATTCGTTACTGTAACGGTGCGTCTTTCGTAGTCCTGGCTTACCCATTCCCCACTCCTCAATCGTTAGATTAAGGTGTCAACTATTTCGTGGGAAGATCCAGCTCCGGGGTGAGTGACAAGTTAGGCTTCTCATGGCAATAACTGAATACCAAACTGGCGAACAAGTAGAGCAAAGAAACCAAAACACAATACAGTAATACCTACGCAGGAAAGCATGGTGAGCCAGAATCCGAGTCGAGGCAGAAGTACTGGAAATGCCAAGAACATGGGAAGTGTCGGCACCACATACCAGAATGTGTACCAAGCATGGTTAGCTATTTTGGCTTGGGGCTGTTTCTCGATATAGAGCCAGATTAGAGTCAGTAAAGTAATCATGGGGAGCGCGCCGATAAACCCGCCAAGCTTGTCGCTCCGCTTTGCGGCCTCTGAGACGATAACCACAACGGCTGCAGTGATCAGGTATTTGGTAGCTATCCAGCTCAAAATTGTCTCCTGATGCGTCTAATATTCATTTTCAAAGTTATTCATCGCGTGAACAGCGCCATGATGATCATGGAAGGCGCTGTCACGAAGAGCGAAAAGCACATCATGATAGCTGATCGAAATGCTTCCGGAAAAATTGGCGGCGATCTGTTTCGCAGTCCATCTAGCTGCCAATTTTCGATTGCCGACATGTCGCAATGATGTCCCGTGCCGGATTGTAGAGAGCATTCTTGACCCCCATCGTTCCCAATACCGTGTGATAAACATTATCATGGCTGAGTGGCCGATCCTGAAGCGTGCGAATACAGCTTGGCTCGATGGCATTTCGTCGATGAAAACCATCTGACATCCAAAGTATCATCGGCACACGTGTTTGATTATCCGGCGCCAATAAATAAGGCGCACCATGAAGAAACACCCCCTTTTCCCCAAGCGACTCCCCGTGGTCCGACACATAAAGCAATGCCGTGTCATACTGGCCCGATAAATCTTGCAGGAATCCGATTGCGCGGCTCAGGACATAATCCGTGTACAAAATCGTGTTGTCGTAGGTATTGTGGATCTCCTCCAACGAGCACGCGCCTAGATTGCTGGTACGGCATGTCGGTTTGAATTGCTCGAAGGCTGCAGGATAGCGACGCCAGTATGCAGGCCCATGGCTGCCGATTTGATGCAGTACCACAAATTGGTCGCCGCTTCTTGACGCGACGGACGCTGTCAAGCCCTCTAATAAAATCTCGTCATAGCAATAATCTTCGGAGCATAGCTTCGGCGCCATAGCCGGGTTCATGTTGATCGTTGGCACACGCGCGCAAATTCCCTTGCATCCAGAGTTATTGTCTCGCCATTCCACATCCACGCCAGCTTTTACCAACGCGTCAAGAAGATTGGTTCGGCTAGCCGCACGCGTCACATCAAAACCATCGCGCTCCAAGCCGGAAAACATGCAAGGCAGCGAGATGGCGGTGGCCGTACCACAGCTCGTAACTTGGTTGAATCGATACAGGTTCTCCACCGCGCCGAGGCGAGGGTTAGTCGCGCGAGAGTGCCCCAGCAATTGGAAGTCGGCGGCTCTGGCCGTCTCACCAACCACCAGCAACACTAGCAGTGGCTTACCGCCGGCTATGTCGGATAGACGGCTTACGGCGCCATCTACATCGACAAGTTGTGCAGATTGAGATACTGCCTCGTGACGCAGGTAACGCCAGCTGGCGTACATCAGATTCCCCGGATTTATCAGGTACCGCAATGGCTTATGTTCTCGTACCAATGCGGCAAACCTGCCGGTGTTGGGAAGCATGGCAGCGGTAATCAATATTGCGCCGCCCACTATGAAAACGAACCGTTGCGTAATATGACAACGGGGTGAAACCTGTGTCAATGGCATTCGCCATAAGAACCAGGCCGGGAAAACGCCAAGTAGCAGGACATATCCAGCTAGACGCACATTGAACAAGCCCAGCGCCTCAGTGGCATCGGTTTGCACGACATTGCGCACCATATCGCGATCTATGACGATACCGAAGCTATCCACGAAATACGCACAAGTAGCAGCGATGGCAATCAGTGCCACCGCCACTGATCGCATCGCAACACGCCCAGGCATAAGGAGTAACAGCGATGCATGCACCCAAAATATAAGCAAGAACAGCGCAGGAAAAAAAGCCGTGCTGCTCATGCTGGTGGCAGGCATGGCATTTGTTGCGGAACGCCAGAATTGCCAGTTGCACAGTAGCGCGAGTACGCATGCCGCCACTGAGGAAAAGGAAATGTCCGGATAGCGGCTCGGCAGGCTTTTTACTGCGTGTAGCACGCTAGTTAAGGAAAATAACATTCTGATTTCAACTAATATTCATTGTGAACGGGCGGGCCTGCGAAGCGATGCATCAGCAGATCAAATGCAACGTCTGCAGCAAATCAGACACTGTTAGGTTGTGCATCTGCAACCGACAAAATCAATAGGGATTAAAATAAAGAGGCACGCCTATTTTTTTCGTGCGCGTCGTCGTTGAGGCTTGGCGCTGCGTGATTTTTTTCAGCCGGCGGCTTGGGCGGCTTGCTTGATCGGCCGATCCAAAACAGTATCCCAAGGATCACCAAGGCCATGAGCGCTGATACCGCGATCAAGGTATAGAAAAGTTCCGTTGGCACCAAACGGCCGCCTAGATTGATCATCTGTCCCACGCAATTGAGTTTGCCGGCATATACTGCCGGCCTTTATTCCATACATGGCCGTAATGGCTCTCAATTGATCATGGCGAGCCAATGGCATGCATTCGGCCAGCGATTGGCCACATGCCGTCATTTCAACGTAAATCAAACATTGGTGACTGGCTTGCCAGGCATGACGATACTGGCGAGCGCCTTGGTGCCGGCAGCGACGTCAAAATTACCCTTGGCTTCCAGCTTGTTTTCACCAGCGGGAGCAAGCTTTACCTCTTTTTTATTAGTCGCAGAAAGCAGCAGGACCAAAGCATCCACGTCTTTTGCCATGACCGGTTTGCCATGGTCTGCCATATACAAGGCAATGCTGTCCGGCTTGGCGACTAACTCGTAGTGAATATCCTTGACTAAGGTAACGATGCCACCATAAAGCGGTTTGGCGTCATGGACATGCGCCGCCCCCTTTTTCTGGTCATGATCATGGCCCTTATGGCCGTCGGCAGCAACAGCGGGCATGGACATCGCCAGCGCACTCAAGGTCGCCAGTAATCGGCGTTTTTTCAGATTCATACACGGCTCCTTTTCAGGGTTAATGAGAATGGAGCTCTTTGTCATCATGCGATGTCGGAATGAACGTATGCAGGTCGCTCGCCTGTTCACAGGGGGCTTGTTCAAGTTGTACCGTTGAATGATGAATGTCGAATTGCGTTGCTAGCATCGACCGAATTGCTGCCAGCAAACGGTCATTGGGCATTTCCGTCGCAGCGCAAACAACATGCACGGTCAGGCTGACTTTGCCGCTCGAGATCGTCCATACATGCAGATCATGCAGGCTCTGGACACCCGGCACTGCCAGGAGGGCTTGCTGGACTTTATCCAGACCGATGCCTTCCGGTACGCCTTCGAGCAAGACGTTCAGGCTTTCCTTGAGCAGCAGCCAAGTCCTGGGCAACACCCATAGCCCGATGGCGACAGCGACCAGCGAATCCACCCAGCTCCAGCCGGTGAACCGGATGATCAATGCGCCGGCAATGACGCCCAGCGACCCCAGCATGTCGCTCCAGACTTCCAGATAAGCGCCTTTCACGTTCAGGCTGTGTTCTTTTCCACCGCTGAGCAGACGCATGCTGACCAAATTAATGCCCAGGCCCAGCACCGCAACAATCAGCATCCCCGTCGACTGGATCTCGGGTGGATTTTTCAGGCGCTGATACGCCTCGAAAAGAATGTAGATTGCCACCAGAAACAGCAAGATGGCATTGAACGCTGCGGCCAGGATCTCGAAGCGGTAATAGCCGAACGTACGCTGACTATCTGCCGGCCGCTTGCCGATGCGTACTGCCACCAGTGCAATCGCGAGTGCCGCTGCATCGGTAAACATGTGCGCGGCGTCTGAAATGAGTGCCAAGCTTCCGGTTAGGACACCGGCGACTACTTCCGCAATCAGGAAGGTTGTCGTTAACAGGAGCGCAAAACGCAATGCCCGTTCGTTCTGCGTTCCAGGTACCGCGTGAGAATGTCCTGCGCCCATGGTCCGACCTCCTATCCTGATTTGGTGGAATTAACTTGCCCAGAATGCGAGCCGTTTCATCCACGGCTTCGCTGAACTGGAATTTTGGTCCTCGTTTTCGTCACGGCGATGCGCGATCTGGTACAACAGCGGCAAGACCAGTAACGTCAGCGCTGTCGACGACAGGATGCCGCCAATAACGACCGTCGCCAGCGGACGCTGCACTTCCGCGCCGGTGCCGGTGGCAATGGCCATCGGCACGAAGCCCAACGACGCCACCAGTGCCGTCATCAGCACTGGGCGTAGCCGGGTGATGGCACCTTCTCGGATCGCTTCACTGAGTGAACGCCCCTCTTCCCGTAAACCGCGGATAAAGGCGATCATCACCAGGCCGTTCAGTACTGCCACGCCCGACAAGGCGATGAAGCCGACCGCCGCGGAGATCGACATCGGTATGCCACGCAGCCACAACGCGACAATGCCGCCGGTCAGCGCAAACGGGATGCCGGTAAATACCAGCAAGCCATCCTTGACGTTATTGAACATCGCAAACAGCAATACGAAAACCATCAACAGGGCAACGGGAATCACGATTTGCAGGCGTTTCGTGGCCGACTGCAGGTTTTCGAATTGGCCGCCCCAGACGGTCCAGTAACCGGATGGCACCTTGATCTGCTGCTCAATGCGCTGCTGCGCTTCTGCCACAAACGATCCGAGATCCCGCCCGCGCACATTGGCGCTGACCACAATGCGCCGCTTGCCTTGCTCACGGCTGATCTGGTTCGGCCCCGGCGCAATGTCAAGACTGGCAACTTCTCCCAAGGGGATGAAATGCGTCGACGCGTCGCTGCCGTTCGACTGCGGCAACGGGATCGGCAGGCGCTGCAACGCCTCCAGGTCGCTGCGCGACTCTTCCGGCAATCGGACCACGATATCGAACCGCCGGTCCCCCTGAAACAGCGTACCGGCTTCGCGGCCGCCGGTGGCGGTAGCCAGGATTTGCTGAACATCGTTGACATTCAAGCCATAGCGCGCCACCTTTTCCCGGTCGATATTGACTGACAACATAGGTAAGCCGGTCGTTTGCTCCACCTTGACTTCGCTTGCACCCGGTACCTGCTGCAGTGCAGCCGAGATTTTTGCAGCGGTATCGTTCAACACTTCCATGTCGTCGCCGAACACCTTGACCGCGACATCACTGCGCACGCCCGAAATCAGTTCATTGAACCGCAACTGGATAGGCTGGCTGAACTCATAGCTATTGCCGGGCAAGGCGTTGACGGTTTCCTGCACTGCCGCCAGTAGCTCGTCACGTGTCTTTTTTGGCTTCGGCCATTGATCCTGCGGCTTCAACATGATGTAGCCATCCGAGATATTCGGCGGCATCGGGTCGGATGCCACTTCCGCGGTGCCGGTACGCGCGAAGACACGTTCGATTTCCGGATGCTTTTCCTTGAGCGTCTTTTCCAGTTGCTGCTGCATGGCCACCGATTGCGACAGGCTGGTAGCAGGAATGCGCAGTGCCTGAATGGCGAAATCACCCTCGTTCAAGCTCGGGACGAATTCACTCCCCATCCGCGAGGCGATCAAAACGGACAGCACAATCATGATGCCGGCAAACGTCAAGACCACCGGCTTGTTCGCCAACGCACGGTCCAGCAAAGGCGTGTAGCGCGTTTTGGCAAACCGCATCAAGATATTCTCTTTTTCGGCGACCCGCTCGCCAATAAAGAGCGCCACCGCCGCCGGAATGAAGGTAACCGACAGGATCATTGCCCCCACCAAGGCAATCACGACGGTAAATGCCATCGGGTGGAACATCTTGCCCTCCACGCCCGTCAGCGCAAAGATTGGCAAATACACGATCATGATGATCAATTGGCCAAATATGAGCGGGCGGCGTGCTTCCTGGGAAGCGGCAAACACTTCATGGAAGCGTTCCGTTCGCGTCAATGGGCGTCCGTGATGGGCCTGGGCATGCGCCAGGCGGCGCACACAGTTCTCTACGATCACGACCGCACCATCGATGATGATGCCGAAGTCGAGCGCGCCAAGACTCAACAGGTTAGCACTGACCTTGTTCGAGACCATGCCCGTGAAGGTGAACAGCATGGCCAGCGGTATGACCATGGCCGTGATGAGCGCCGCACGGAGATTACCAAGAAACAGAAACAAAATGGCAATCACCAGCACCGCACCTTCGAGCAGGTTTTTCTTCACCGTGTTGATCGCCTTGTCGACCAGAACCGTGCGGTCATACACAGTCACGGCTTTGACGCCTTCGGGCAGGGTCCGATTGATCTCGGCCATTTTCTTGTCGACCGCCTGCGATACGGTGCGGCTGTTTTCGCCAATCAGCATGAAAACGGTACCAAGCACCACTTCCCGGCCATTTTCTGTGGCGGCACCAGTGCGTAGTTCCTTCCCGATCTCCACTTCCGCCACATCGCGAATCCGCACGGGCGTGCCCTGGATATTGGCCAGAACGATATTGCGGATATCCTCGAGGGTGCGCACCTGTCCAGGAGCCCGGATCAAGTATTGTTCGCCGCGCCGCTCGATGTAACCGGCCCCCACGTTGCCGTTATTTTTTTCCAGCGCTGTCACAATGCTTTCCAAGGTCAATCCATAGGAAGCGAGCTTGGCCGGCGTGGGCGCGACTAGATATTCCTTGGCATAGCCGCCGATCGAATTGATTTCCGTCACGCCCGGCACATTACGCAATTGCGGCTTGATGATCCAGTCCTGGATTTCCCGCAGATCTGTAGGGGTATACGGTGTGCCATCCGGTTTCTTGGCACCTTCTTCGGTTTCGACCGTCCACAGATAAATCTCGCCCAGCCCCGTGGAAATCGGGCCCATCGCCGGCACAATGCCGGGCGGCAGATTACTGAGCGCTTCCTGTATCCGTTGATTGACCAGTTGACGCGCAAAGTAAATATCGGTGCCATCCTTGAAGATAACGGTGATTTGGGATAACCCATAGCGCGACAGCGATCTGGTTTGTTCCAGATGCGGCAAGCCCGCCATGACCGTCTCGATCGGGAAGGTAATGCGCTGCTCGGTTTCCAGCGGCGAGTAACCAGGCGCCGAGGTATTGATCTGCACCTGTACATTGGTGATATCCGGCACGGCATCGATCGGCAGCTTTTGATAGCTGTAGATGCCATAACCTGCCATACCGAGCACAGCCAAAATGACCAGCCATCGATGCTCGATGGCGAAACGAATGATGCGTTCAAACATGATTGATCATCTCCGCATCAATGTTCATGACTTGCGCTGCCTTTGCCGAGTTCCGCCTTGATGACGAAACTGCCAGCAGCAACGTATTGGGCGCCAGGCTTGAGCCCCTTGACGATCTCAACCAACTTGCCATCGGTGCGCCCGGTGGTGACCGGTTGGGCGACAAAGCCACCCGGTACGCGCAGGAACACGGCCGGCTTGTCCTCGACCGACTGAATGGCATTGGTGGTCACCGCGACCGGCACGTCTGCTTCATTCGCCGTCAGCTCTACGTTGACGTACAAGCCCGGCCGCCAAGCCATTTGCGGGTTGGGTAACACGACGCGGGCTTTCGCCGAACGCGTCTGTTCACCAATCAGCGATCCGACATAGGCCACTTTTCCGGCGGCCTTGGCATCCGAGGTGGTCGACCGCACCACCGTCTCACTACCGACACGCACCTTGTCCAGATCCTTGGCCGGCACAACGATTTCTGCCCAGACCGTGCTCAAATCCGACAAAGTAAAGATGCTGGCATCTTCCTTGACCGCTTCACCGAGCGTGATGTGCTTTTCCACGACCATCCCATCGAATGGCGCACGAATTTCAAAACGATTCAACCCGCCGGAATTCGAGGGATTCGCGCCCAGCGCCTTGAGCTTTTGCTGAGCATTTTGCAAGGTAATTTCCGCTTCGCGCAGCTCCTGCTGCGCTTGCAGGTAATCTTGCTGGGCCGAGATTTTGTCTTCCCACAGCTGCTTTTCCCGCGCATACGTGGTGCGCGCAAACTCTACACGCTTTTGGGCTGCCAGCAGTTCGCTGCGCTGCTCAGACAAGGTCGTGCTGGAAATGACAGCGAGAATGGCGCCTTTTTTGACTTGCTGGCCTAGATTGGCCGGTACCGCTTCAACGATGCCGTTTACTCTCGGAACAACGTGGGCCGTGCGGTCTTCGTTGAAGCGTATTTCGCCAGGCAATTGCAAGCCACTCTTGATCCGTGCTGCGCCCGCGGTTTGCAAGGTGATGCCGCTCGATTTAATCTGCGCATCAGTCAATTCAATCTTGCCTTCTTCCTTGCTTAAGGTGAAAAGATAGGAGCTATTGCCGCGCTGGACAGTAATCGTCGCCTCGAATACATGCGGCTCCTCAATCGGGGCGGTGCTCACCAAGGCATCCTTTTCAGGCGCGAAGGCAATTTCCTGCTTGTCGCCGCCAGGTCGAGTGAGCGTGACCGACACTTTTGCCGCCGTAGGCGGCAGCGGCTTGCCCTTCTCGCTCAGAAAGAGCCGGAATCGTGCTTCGCCGCCCTTTTCCTCCAGAACGGCTTCCAGACCAAAATCCCCTTCGGTAAAGAGCTGGCCGCCATGCGGACCTTTGGCTGCACTGCCTTTATGATGCTCGGCATCGGCATGGCCTTTTTCATCGTCATGCTCGTTGGATTGTTTGCTGCCATGATGCTCGGTATCGCCATGGTCTTTGGCATGCCCATGGCCACCACTTTCCGCCGACCCGGCGGCTTCACCTTGGCTATTGCGATTGTCCTGCAATAAAACGTACGCACCAAACAGCACCCCCGCTACGATCATGGCAACGATCGTGATGATTTGTTTCCTGTTCATTGTTGTTCCCTGGTAGTCATTGCGCCGCTTGGGGGCGCGTAAGGTGTACCCACGAGCCGATCGACTTCGGCTGCTGCGCGGTGTGCTTCAGCGAGCGCGCGCAGATATTGGGATTTGGCCTGCAACAGTGTGCGCTGTGCATCCAGTACTTCGAGAAAATTGAACTTGCCGGCTTCGAAGCCTTTAGTTGCGGCGTCATAGGCACTTTGCGCTCCGGGCAAGACCTCCTGCTGCAAGGCGCTGGATTCCTGGCGGGCGACATCGAGTTGTTCAAAGGCTTGCGCAAGCTCGTTGGTCAAACGAGTTTCAGTGGCGGCAAGCTCGTCGCGCGCCTTGTCAGTACGCCGCAGCGCCTCCAGGATATTGCCCTGATTGCGGTCAAAAAACGGCAAGGGGATCGACACCCCCACAATGGCCTGATTGCGCCCCAGCTCTTCCGAGCGCTGGACGCCCATGTTGAGCGTGATATCGGGAATGCGCCGGCTGCGTTCAACCTGGGCCAGTGCCTGTCGGCGATCGACTTCGAGCCGCGCCCTGGCCAGTGCTGGTGAAGCGGCCAGCCGCTGGGACAAAGCCATCCGCTCCGGCAACGCCGGCAAGGCATCGAGCCGGCCTTCCACGCGCTCAAAGCGGGGAGTTGGACTGCCCCATAAGGCGGCCAGTCGATTGCGTGCGGTGGCCAGTTCGCTCTTGGCTTGTGTTAATTCAAAACGAACGCTCGCTTCGGCCACCCGGGCCTTGGTTTCTTCAACGGGTGAAACCTTGCCGGCAGCAACACGTCGCGACGCCACGGATGTTGCACGTTTTGCCAGCTCCGCGGAGTTTTCCGCAAGGCTCAACCGTTCCTGCGCTGCAAGGACGTTAAAGAATGCTGTAATAACGGCCGCACGAATATCGGCGTGCTTGGCGTTGAGTTCGGCCAGGGCGGCGTCGCGTCCCCGTTCTGCCGCTTCTACCCGTGCCGCTCGTTTGCCGCCCAGCTCGATAGGCTGGCTCAGTTGCACGGTGGTTTCGCGCGTCTCCTTGCGCGTATCTAGCACGCCAACTTCTAGAGCGGGATTGGGCAATACGCCGGCCTGCAACACCGAGGCTTCCACTGCCTGTAACTCATATCGGGCTGCCGACAGTTCGGAATTGGCTCTCAGTGCCATGTTCAATGCTGCCTGCAGCGTCAAGGGGCCTGCCGCTTCGGCAATGCGGTTCGGATGCGCCTGAGGCGCTTCAATACTGCTGCTTGTGGGAGGTAAGGTTTGCGCACTAAGGGGCAAACCGAATGCCACTAGACTAAATGGCAATAAATACCGGTACATCGAATTCTCCTAGTAAATGGAAGGAATTCGACGAGACGTCAGCGATTACTACGAGTTAAGGAAATAGCAGCGCGTCTCGTCGCGTTATGCGACGAGACTTCTGTCTGGCCTTCTGGGGCCATCTTCGATGTGCGAGGTGAAAGATTGGAGTAAAAGCGCCGGGTGGTGTCCGGGTGCAGTTACTGCAACCGTCGGTGCCGCAGCGATAAAGGGGGATTGGCCAAAGAAATGGCAATATTCGCAATCGCTATGGAATTGCTTCACCTTACTTTTGCCGTCAGCTTCCGATTGGTCGGAATGCCCTTGATGCTGATGGCTATGGTGGCCAAAGTGAGAGGCATGACCCTGCTCATGCTGACAATAGACGGCCGCCGCTGCCCAGGAATACTGGAGCGGCAAAATCGTCAGCAGCAAGATCATGAGCAGTTTTTTCACGGGTGAAATAATAACATTTTTGGAGCGACGCGCAGGACAGACCATCGATCGCATAGAGTTATATTTATTTTCTTTCTGCCATATCAATATTTCTAGCCTACTTAACCTGGCCAGCCACGTGATTCAAGAGGGCAATATTGGCGTCACTAATGTTTCCTTTTGAGCTTGCCGAAGCAAACGCAAGCCGTTGAACACCACTAACAGGCTGGCCCCTACATCCGCAAATACAGCCATCCACAATGTCGCGACACCAGCTAAAGCCAAGGTAAAGAAGACTGCTTTAATACCCAGCGCAACGGCGATATTCTGCACAAGAATTCGACGCGTGGCGCGGCTCAGTTGGATGAAGGCAGGTAATTTATCCAAATCGTCATCCATGAGCGCGACATCTGCCGTTTCAATGGCGGTATCGCTGCCCGCCGCCCCCATGGCAAAGCCCACTTCCGCCTTTGCTAAGGCCGGTGCATCGTTCACGCCATCGCCCAGCATACCCACCTTGCCGTATTGGGCCTGAAGTTGGCTTATCTGTTCCAGTTTATCCTCTGGCAGCAATTCTGCTCTGACCACTGCGATACCGACATCTTTGCCAATACGCTGCGCGGTAAGGGTATTGTCACCGGTCAGCATGACCGGCGTAATGCCCAACGCATTGAGGCGAGCGATGGCCTGCGCAGCGTTGGGCCGCAGCACATCCGCCACCGCGATGATGCCTAGTGGCCCTTCCTTCGTTGCCAACAGCATGGCGGTTTGCGCCTGCTCTTCCAGACGTTGCAACTCTTCTTCAATGGCGGGAGAGCAGACGGCCAGTTCTTCAATCAGCCGATGGTTACCCAAATAATAGGTGGTTCCTTCGATTTCGCCCTTCACACCTCGACCTGGCAGCGCTTCAAATTTCGAGATTGTTTTGTGTAGCGATGCATCCGGTCCTGCCTTGACGATGGCGGTGGCCAGCGGATGGTCAGAGTGCGCATCCAGACTGGCAGCTAGCAATAGGACGTCATCGTGCATCAGGCTGCCCACTGCCTTGACTTCAGTCACAGCGGGAAGGCCTTGCGTGAGCGTTCCTGTCTTGTCGACCGCAATAGCTTTCAGCTGGTAGCCTGCCTCCAGGAATTGCCCGCCCTTGATGAGAATCCCGCGGCGAGCCGCCGCAGTCAAGCCGCTCACAATGCTCACGGGCGTCGAGATAACGAGTGCGCACGGGCACGCAATGACCAGCATGACCAGCGCCTTGTACAGCCAGGGCGTGAAAGGCGCGCCGAATACCAGTGTTGGCACGATTGCGACCAGGATGGCGGCCGCTACGACGGCTGGCGTGTAATATCTGGCAAAGCTGTCCACGAAGCGTTGGGTCGGTGCCTGATTGCTTTGCGTTTCCTCGATGACCCGAACAATCTTGGCCAGCGTGCTGTTGCCGCTATTGGTGGACACCTGCACAGTCAGGATCCCACGTTCATTAATGGTGCCGGCATAGACGGTGCTTCCCGGGAGCTTATCGACCGGCATGCTTTCACCGGTAATCGGGGCCTGATTAACGGAAGACTCGCCGGACACCACGACGCCATCGAGGGCAATCCGCTCGCCGGGTTTTACCCGCATGAAGTCACCCACATCCACGGACTGAACTGGCACCGTATCCCAGCTACCGCCTGAAGATTGCACCGTGGCGACATCGGGCGCCAACTTCAATAATCCGTGTACAGCGTTCCTCGCCCGGTTCAATGAGAGGCTCTCGATCAACTCCGCGACGGCAAACAGGAAAATCACCATCGCAGCTTCCGGCCATTGGCCAATCACCATCGCCCCCGCCACCGCCAAACTCATCAAGAAATTGATGTTAAGCGTGAAGGTCCTCAGTGCAATCCACCCCTTTTTGAGGGTCGGCAATCCACCCGTCACAATGGATATCAATGCCAAGGCAATCACAAGCGGAGAGGTATCTGTATGCGTGGTCCACGCAAATACTTCAGCTGCAGTAGCCGCAATACCGGAGATACCCAATAGGACTTTTTGTGTTGAACTGATGGTAGCAGTATCAGCACTGGCCGATGCACCAGGGGTATCTATCCGTAGCGGCTCGGCCTGCATGCCGATGGCTTTTAGCGCACCAAGGATCGTCTCCTGGCTTTCCAAGGTGTGATGAACGTTCAGTACCCGGCTCATCAGGTTGAAATCCAGGCGCACGATTCCAGGCAGACCTTCGAGCTTGTTGCGGATCAGACGTTCTTCCGTTGGGCAGTCCATGTTCTGGATATGGTACTGGGTCGATCGTGTGCCAGCCAAAACTGGTTGCGGCTGAAGTGAGGTCTGGAATGAGCTTGTGCATTGCCCGCCAGAACAGCAACTTGACTTTACTTCCATATCTTTTGGCATGGGATGCCTCTGTGCATAATGATGTAACATGCATTAAACACCCCGTAGTCGCTACAGGGTCAAGCACTTTGTGGAGAGAACCATGCGTATTGGTGAATTGGCAAAACGTACCGGTACAGATATCGAAACCATTCGGTATTACGAGAAATCCGGCTTACTGGCAGAACCGGCCAGAAATACTGCCGGTTATCGCGAATACATGGAGGAACACCAGGAATGCCTCCAGTTCATCCGACACTGTCGGTCGCTGCAGATGCCGCTGGCCGACGTTCGCGTCCTGCTCGATCTCAAAAGCAACCCGACGGCTGAGTGCCAGGGAGTGAATGCGCTGTTGGACCATCACATTGAGCGCATCCGCACCCAGATGGAAGCGTTGCTTGCGTTAGAAACTCAGCTAACGACGTTGCGTCAGCAATGTGGTGAGACCCACTCCGTTCAGAAGTGCGCCATCATACAAAATTTGTCTGAATCCGCGGGAAATCACGATTGCGCGTGCCACGCCGAGCATTAAGCACAAGGACAACTGGACTGAATGGCATCAGTAACCAAGACATCGCCTACGAAAGAAAAAGCAACCAGTTGCGGCACGCTGGTCATTAACAAGCGTGGGGAACTGCTGCTTTGTCATGTAACAGGCACCCAGAATTGGGACCTCCCGAAAGGTCTGCAAGATCCAGGCGAATCAACGCTCGAAGCAGCAAGGCGTGAGCTGCGCGAGGAGACCGGACTGGTGTTTACCGAAGACTTGTTTGAGGAAATCGGCAGCTTCAACTATCGCCCTGACAAGCGTCTGCATCTATACAAGGTCCACGCACCGGAGAACTTGGATAGCCTCGGTCATCTAATATGTACTAGCCACTTTCCGCATCACGTCACCGGCAAACTGACGCCGGAAGTGGATGACTTTTGTTGGGCGGCTCGTGAAGACATCAGCCGGCTTTGCTGGCCTCGCATGGCCAAACGGTTACTCGCATTAGACTGGTAGAGTTGTCTAACGCGCCATACTCGTCCAATCAAATATTACGTTTTTTCCATTGGCATCCAGAGCATTCTGGCGTTAAATGATTACACTCACGAACGTATCGATTAATTGCTTTGCATACCGCTACGATCCACTTACAGAAAGATGCACTGTTCGATCTTGGGCGTCATGATTGTTACACGCTTCATGGCACGGGTAACCGCCACGCGTAGCGCCAATAAGGCCTGCCCGGCCTCGCGGTCGGTTGCGTCCTTGCGGACAATACGCCCTTGATACAATGCCTCATAGACGATCACCTCAGTAAATTCCTTACCCTTGGATTTGTGAATCGTCATTACATGGATGCCTTTCCACTCCTTCATTGATGCGTTGAAGTGTTCCTGTACTAGGGCGTCACGTACTGCTTTTTCAGCACCGGCATAGTTGGCCTTAGCTCGCCAGATTTCGCCAAGCCGCGATCGCAGAACAGCACCTTTGTGCAATAGTCGGAGGTACTTTGCATCGCCTGCTAGCTGCACAAATTCGTCAACCCCGGAGAATTCCAATAACGATCGTACTGCAAGCCAATCATCTGTTGGTGAGCCTGACAGTGCGAGGTCGCATCGCAATTTAGCTATTTGAGCTACTGCTTCGAGGTGTTTTTTCTTCTTTTTGCCAGGTTTGCCAGCGGTCAGGTAGTCTTCGAATGCGGATACTAGCTCCAGGTCGTTCTTGGCAGGTACGCCATCGCTTTTTCGGCCTTTTAAATAGACACAGAGTGTGGACAGCAGGCGCCTGCGTACGTCATCAACCGTATCACCACCTTCAAGCAAAGCGGCAATGACAGACGCGGCTAGCGACGGCCCTGCAGTATCTAATGCGACCTCGTGGCCGATCTTCGGCAATTTGTCAGTATCTGAGGACAGGTAGTCCGACACCTGAAGCATAAGTTGCTTCGATGGTACCAAGATTGCAAGTGCCCATTCAGGTGTGCCGACGGCTTTTCTGCGGCGAATACTAGCCAGAACCTGCATTTTGAGATGGTAGAGAGGGTGTAAGCCACGATAGACGCTATAGCGCTTGAGTTCCACGTCGTGATACTGCTTACCCTTGTTGGCGCCACTGAGCAAGTCATTACCGAACTGAGCGATATCAGTGCCGTTGCTGCGATGATTAGCGATTCCGAAATCAAACGTTTGCGGCAGAAAGGAATTAATAAATTGGGCGATACGCTGCGGGTCGGCGCCACGAAACTCGTAAATGCGCTGTTCGGCATCGGCTAATGCAATAAGTCGACTATATAGCCCCATACACTGCACTAGCGCCCATTCGTCCTCGTTCGTATCTTGGAATTCATCAAGAATGACAATGGGATAAACGTCGCATAGGATGCGACTCAAGGCGCGACTTCTTTGCAGAAGCTTAGCGCTGACTTGTGCAAATAAATCAAAATGCAGCAAGCCCTCGTCGCGCAATAGCCGGTGCTTTTCCTCTTCCCTTGCGGCGTTACCAACTACGACGGATAGGCGCGCGGCCGCCTCAGGCGGCGGCAGCAGCTGAAGTGGACGCCCGGCGCGCATAAGGTAACCATGGCTGCGCAATAGATTCCATGCAAATCCATGATAAGTATTGATTTCAAGCGCATCAGTCTCCGAGGCAGATAGTAGTGCCTGTGCATGCTGGGCAACTCGCCCGATCGTGGCCCTAGCGAAGCTTAGAAACAAGATTTTCTGGCCTGGCAGCAGAGTACCATTCCGAATTTCCGTACTTGCCTTGAGTAGGGAAATAGTGGTCTTGCCCGAGCCCGGCCCTCCCAGGATCAAGAGGTTATCTTTGGATGCTAATAAGGCCTGCCTTGCTTCGTCCAGATCCAATTCTGCATTCATGCAGCGACATCCTCTGCATTCACCGGAGGGGGCGGTACAGCCGCCGCATGCGGTTTTATCATGAACGTGGATTCAATCGCAAACTGGATAGCCACTATGTAATTCACCACTAGTTCAGGCATTTCTTCTCGCGTGCATGATGACAAGAAGTCTGCTGCTGTGCCATTGCCCTTCACGTTCTTGAAGAATTCACGCATGGCGTTACACAATTGTTCCGGTGTCATTGCTGCTTGCGGCTGTATTGCTGCCAGATGCGGCGGCCATTCGCCGTCTACGACCAGCTGTAAGGCATGGCGGCGTAGTGCAGCGTAATTTGCGCCATTGACGATGACATTCTCAAAACCCTTCTCTGGCGCTTCAAAAGGATAGTCCACCGCCGCTTTGATGGCTGCGCGTTGAAACTCCTCCTGCTGGTCAAACACCGCGAATACTTGTTTGCCAAGCTTGCGATAATAGGTCCCTAATTTGGCAATGAACGAGTCTGATTGAGCGTCAATGACGGCCACGCCGAGCGCTTCGAGAGACTTGCATTCATCTGGATGCAACTCATTTAAACGCCGTGCCGCCGCCGGGTATGCGTCATATTCGGTTCGGCCCTCAGTAATTAATATGCGGCGAGCTAGCAACGCTTCGCAGAAGCGCGTGCGCACTTCTGTCTTATAAGTTTTAGGCTTAACTGATGGAGGATAGCCTGCCGGCTGGCCGGACAATGTTCCGTCAACGCGGGTTAGTACTAGAATCTGCTCTGGATTGAACTCCTCAAGAACGTACGGGGAATGAGACGTGAAAATCGCCTGGGCAGATTTGCCGCGCACCCCGTTGATAATCCGCTTTTGGGTATGGGGGGGAATAGCAATTTCGGGCTCTTCCATCGCAAAGATGACGTTTTGCTTCAATTCTGCAATCAAAGACAGCATGGCAAGAACCAGCGTGTTGATGGTCCCGGTGCCTTGATGTTGGAAGGGTGCCGAGTATTCCGTCCCGTCCTCGCGCTTTGCCCCACTCGCCATGAAGACCGCCAGTGTCCGGCGTAGCGTTTCGCGCGTCAGATCTGACACGCGCAGGTGTGGGTGGCTGATGCTATCGGCGGGCATATAACTGCGTACAGCATTTTCGACGCTAGACAGGATGTCATTGATTCCGAGCCCAGGCTTCTCGGCGACAGGCAGTTCGCGCAATTGGGCAAGGACATCTTCCCAAATCTGGAAATTCTTTTCTTCCTGCATGCGTAGAATGATGTCAAGCAGGGATCCGCGCTCCAGGCTTAGCGCCCGGCTGCCTGTACGCACTGTACGGAGGTACAAGAAGCCGCAGCGCCTTTTATCCGCTGTACGGAATACGTCGTAGGTGCTGTCGTCTTTTACCGGTGACAGAAAATGTGTCGTACCGACAAAGTCATCTTCCTCAGCATCGTATTGGCCAACGAAGCCGACGCGCAGCGCCGGCTCAACTGTCTGCAGATCCGTATTTTCCGCAGGAGGGCCGTCCAATAAGGTGCAGGCTTCCCTATTCCACCATTCGAGATGGTTGTTGAAATGGCGAATCTGTTCCTCGGATAGGTCAATGATAATGGCCTCGATCTGGATTGGGATCGCGGTTCCATCCGCTGACATGTATTGTCCAGCATAGAAATCATGTTCATCAATTATCGGGCGCCTCGCCAGTCGATCAGGTCCGAGGACGAGGTCCAGTGCTTCGAGCACCGTAGACTTGCCAATGTTGTTGTCGCCCACTAGCACGGCATGGTCGGGAATATGCAGTTCGCCGCGTTGTATACCTCGGAAGTTCTCAATCTTCAGCCTACAGACTTTCATATTTCCCCCTGCTGTGCTTGGCACATTGCCGTGCCTAGTTTGTTATTAAAGTCACATCGATATAATAACTTACGTTAGGGTGTGGTCACGCAACACTAATTGTTCTAAACATGGCGACGGTCCATGTCATTCATCTTATCCCTTAGTATCGTGGAATTACGTCGCCGTACTTACTCGGGTATTGGCACGTGAAATCGCTTCACCTTATCGAAGATGTAAGTGCCAAAGTTCACCTGCCTGCTTTCGTTGGTCTTGTAGTTCTCGCGTTTAGCTTTGTAAAGCGGTGAATTCCAAGACACTACGCGTCTTGCTTGAGGAAATTAGTCGTTTTAGTCATCTAGCATGTTTGAAATTGCCCCAAGCTGCGCTATTATAATTACCAATATATTGTGAAATAAGTTTAGCGTAGCTGTTGAAATTCTCGTTGCCTGAAAAAAGTATCGCTGATGAAAAACGAACGAACCGTTTCCCAAATCCCGAAAAGTGATTTGAGTAAATTACAAAAGGAAGTGCTTTCACTTGGCCGCTCGGCTGCGCTTCCGAAGAATCTTTCGGACCTTTGGTTGAAAATGATTGCTAGAGATTTAGCCATGACTCACAAAGCCGTGCATTTTGGCCCAGACATTCATTCACACCAAAGCCTAAAGGCTCCTTTGTTGCTCGTGATGGCTTTACTGAAAATCGACTATGTGTCCGAGGATGCTGAAGAAGGCTATTCGCCGGAGCAATTACTTATTTATATGCGACGGTTTGAGCGCGCCATTTATGAAGAGCTGATTGGACGTGTTACCGGCGTTTTCATTAATCGATACTCTATTGACAGCATTTTTGCCGCTCCACTGCAATAAGTTTAGAGAGCTCATTGCTCGAAGTTATTGCTCCATGCAGTTGTCGGCTTACTTTGAGACAGTTTGATGGAAGTGCTTTAACCATTTACGTGGATGTCAGTCCAAGTGCATGCTCCTATCGAACGTGCGTTAGGTTTCCTGGCCGGGAAGGAGTAAATCTGACGTACCAGTGAAATTTAACTGGGGCTATCCAGCACGGCCGATTTTGTTACTGCTTTTTTCGTTTAAGACTGCGGATGCTTTTGTTCTTGGATTTTGATGGGGTGCTGCATCCTGATCCGTGTTACCGCGAGGTGGAATTGTTTGCCCAGCGACCAAGGTTAGAGGCCGTGTTGCGTGATTTCCCTGCTGTCGACATTGTGGTCAGCAGTACCTGGCGAGAAACGCGCTCGTTAGAGCAACTGCGAGCCCATTTTTCTAATGACATTGGCAAACGTATCATCAGCGTTACCCCCTATTGGTACGAGCTACCCCAATTGCAGGATGTGGTTGGGAATTTTCCTCGGCACGTGGAGATTGAAGGATGGCGGCGACAATCCGGCCGAATATGGGAACCATGGGTGGTAATCGACGATCGGCCGTATTGGTTTCGGCCATTTTTGAAAAATTTGATTGTATGTGACCCTGCTACAGGAATAGATGATCAAGCAGAGAAGGCGCTTCGGAGATCACTTAGTCGGCCGTGACTTCGATTGGAGCGTTTTCTCCACGAGGACCAGCATCTTAGAGGGAGTGGTGTTTAAAGCATGGGCGAGTTTAAACATAATTCTGATGGTCGGCTGATTGATGCCGCGCTCAATCAAGCTCACGAAATTTCTTTCCACCCCTGCTTTTAAAGCTAACGATTCCTGAGTCAGATTAGCTTCCTTTCTCAGGCGTCGCAAAATCTGACCGAAGACAAATGCTGGATCCAAACTAATATCTCCCAATATATTGGGAGACATGTTGTCTTTGAGTTACGCTAAAGTCTTCACAATATATTGGTAAATTTGTTAGCACAACGAAGAAAAACTAAAACTTTAGGCACTTCAATGCCACCGAGCTGGGAGCACATATGTTCAAAAGAATCTACGTAGTCTTGTTATTGCTAGTTTTTGGTGGGTGCAACAACGCGGGAAAACAGTTTGTTGGGAATTGGGTCGCTATTGATGACGCGAGAGTCAGCCTTGAGATTACCCACAACGGCGGCAATTTCTTAATTAAAACGACTTATCCAACGACAAACTGGAGCGCTGGATTTCAAAAAGATGGATCCATCCCGAAGATGCTGGTAACGGACGGCCCGGTCCCCGCGCAATTCAGAGACGGCATGCTGGAAATACCAGGAATGTTAGGCCCCAGCAGAATCGACATCGTAAAATCAAATGGCAATCTCGTCTTCAACGGTCGACAATTTAAGCGGACCCAATGATTGGATAAATATTAAGCCCCTTCATTAATTGGCGACCATCGGATTAATAAATGACAGATAATACTGTTCGCACATACAGTATTATCTACTATGAAATGCTTCGTCGTGAAAATGCGTAAAGCCGGCGTGGCGGTGCCACGCTTCCAGTTGCGAGAGCAACCGGAATATTTCGGAGACCTTACGATCACGGACATTCGTGACGAAGGCCTGTACCGGATCGTGAAGCAGGCCAAACTCGTTCATCAATTTGGCGACACAAAGCGGACGCACCTATTACTTGAGCCTCATATCCTCTGGATGAATGAGGACCGCTTTGTTTTGGCCGGCTTCGAACGTGCCGACGTGGAGGGAAAGCAGGTCGAGTTCGCCCAGTCCTGGCTATGCAGATCTGAAGCACTCCAGGATGAATTACGCAAATAAGCATTTACTCAAATGCTCATTTAAGTATTTCATCATAGATAAGCTTTCTGCCCTACGTCCTCAGGCAATGAATAGCAGCGGCGCGACGACCAAATAGATTTTTAATAAATACAACTCGCAAGCCAGGCAAGGTGTTAGGCACTGGGCGACCACCTTCACCAGCTTGAGGGATTGAATAAACGTTTTCATGTCGGCTCCTTTCCGTTTTAACCATTACAATTCTGTGGCCCAATCAAGTCCTTTCCGGACATTTGTCACGCCTTCCGGCATTTTTGTCCAAGGAAGCTACGGTATGTGCACCACAGGGGATAACAGTAGCGCCACGACCTATGCGGAGTTGCACAAGCTGATTGGAAATTCACTTGTAAGAGTATCGGGCACCCATACGGCCGTCCTCATGTGGTTTTTCCTAAACTAGCAGCGACATTCACCGACATTAAAAATGCGCTGAAGAACTCCCGGCCGGGCTAGTACTAGAGTACTTGGCTACGAACCATGGGGCCGATAGCGCGATTTCTCATTGTTTGCCAAGGAATCCAGATGAAAAGCCGAGCTCGGCGGAAACGAATCTATGAACGGCTTGCAGCGTCTTCTTCAACCCGCGCGATGGCCATTTTTGATGCCATTGCAGCCAAAGGGAACGATAGCGACGTTAGTCCCGCCAAGATGGTGGAGTTATTCGAGCGTGCCGCTATAGGGCTCAGTGAGGATCCGGGCGAGAAAGTCCCTTTTAGAGCAGCTGGAAAAAGCACAGCCGCTTCTATGGATGAATTACTAGCCCAATTCGATATAAAAACACATGGCGGCGAAGTAATGGCCTGCAACCCGGTCGGCAAAGAAAAATATGAGTAAATGATTGATTACCCATTTACTCATGCGCTGAAAAACTCCCGGCAAGCGGGTGTCCTAGCTTGGCTTGCCTACAAACCCTGGAGCCAATGAAGTGACCGATAAGCCTACATTCCGCGAGCTGTGTTTTCGCTTTGGCCTGGCTTGGTCCAATAGAGAAGTGGAAGACGAAGTACTGCTCAATATAGCTTTGCTAAAGCCTCACTTCGACATCATCCTGGCTGCGGCCAAAGAGTTCGGCATCGAAAAACTACTCAGTTCTTGGGATAAAGTGCAAAAGGCTTGTCCGGACGAAGCAGCATACGCCAGGCCTCATACCGAGCGAATGCTGACGAACATCGAGCGCGCAATTGAGAAAGTACGTGCAGAGAGAGCAGCTGGCTCTCCAGGTGAATCTGGAAGCGGAGTGCTGAACAACTCCCGACATTGCTAAAAATCGGCAAGTTTTTAGCAATAAGCGTTTTTTTAGCAATGAATGACATAGGCATGCGCTGAAGCACTCCCGGCCTAGTTAGCCCTTGAGCGTGCCATATAGCGCACGAGCTGCCTTAGCTGAGACCACAGCCAGATCAGCGGCTGAAAATACAGCCTTGCAGACTCGCGGAAGATTGCACGGATGTCGATCCGAGAATCGCTATGTGTCATGCCTATCTCCTCGTCAGAAGTGCAGTTTTCTTTTATACAGCATTCTGCATAAAAAACGGGCAAAAGTTACGCACAAATTTCGTTCATAACATTGTGGATAACCGCTGGGAAATTTCACTAAGTAGATGATTCCCTAAGGGAATTTGATTATGCTCAAAAAAAAGATACGTTCGCTTCATCGCAACTCTATCCATGAGGATATTCACAACAACGGACTATGGTGGGCTAACGGGAAGTCCACAGCGTTATTCAGCATTACGATCGCAAAGCTAAAAAAGCCGCCATAAAGCGGCTTTGCTGTTACTTGCACTTACCTCCTCTCCACCATTTCAGAGCATAGCCAGCAGCTAAAAGTAGGGCGACTAGCAAAATGCAGCCCAGGACGTTTGAAGACAGTGCTGCTAGGACGTTGGTGAGTAAGGTCGTTGCAACTGGTGCCAGTCCTTCCAAGATTTCAAGTTTGTTCATCGGTTATACCTATTTTAAAAAAGTGTTGGTTGCGACTGCCGCTAGTGCAGTCAGGGATAGTCAGACCTGTTCTTCATACCCACACCTATTTATGTTAACTCGCAAAAATCCATCGAAAATCGCTGTTGTCAGCTGATGGCCGCCGATCAAAATACGTTTCTGTATACCTATTTATTCAACTGGAATTTTCCAGAAGCGAAGTGATCTTGCCGGACACCGCCATGGAAATCCTCATGTGGTTTTCCTATTGTGGTACCTCAAGTTCTTGAACGGGCTGCGGGACGATTTCGGGAGAGATCAAACATCAAATGAGTACATAATCAATTACTTATTTACTCATTAAGGTATAAACAGCCGGCAAAACGAGTGGCATCATCTTTTTGCAGCCAAAGCTAATCTTCCAGCTGCTGAATATTGCTTATTATCGCTTCGAGATTAAAAATTATTATTTATTCAAAAAGATAATTGGGCCAAAGACCATACGCAACAAAACGAAATGGCTCAAACCTGCAGTTCACTCAATATTTGATCAAAAAGAATCCATAGAATGATGGAAACCAGTTCAGCGGTGTCTCTTTTGGACAACTTTTTGTGAAAATTGAGCAAAAAAGTAAAATGCCTGAATTTGACCGCCGCGTGCTGGAAGTCTTGCGCGAGCCGCTCGAGTCCGGCGTGATTACCATTTCGCGGGCGGCACGCCAGGCCGACTTCCCCGCTCGATTTCAGCTGATCGCGGCAATGAACCCATGCCCGTGCGGCTACCTGGGCCATCCAGCCAACAAGTGCCGCTGCTCGCCCGATATGGTGGTGCGTTACCAGGCCCGCATCTCCGGTCCCCTGCTCGACCGCATCGATTTGCAAATCCAGGTCGCGGCGCTGCCGCAGGAGGATTTGCTGCGGCAGGCCGACGGCGAACCATCCACAGCCATCGCCCAGCGTGTCGCGCTGGCCTACGCCCGCCAGGAAGCTCGGCAGGGCAAGGCTAACTTCGCCATGACGCCCAAGGAGATCGACACTTACTGCCGACCCGCGCCAGCCGCCGAACAATTGCTGCGCAGTGCCATGACGCGTCTGAACTGGTCGGCGCGCGCCTGTCATCGGGTATTGAAAGTGGCCCGGACCATTGCCGACCTGGCGCAGTCGGAAACCATCGGCAGTGAACATGTAGCTGAAGCAATACAGTACAGACGTGCATTGGTAAGCCCGTAATATGCCTGGTTGGAAGCATCCACCCGATTTCCCTCACAGGAAACAGTCAGGAGGAACCGCAAATTTACGTTACCATCGCATTCATGACAAAAACCATACGCTTTATCACCCTGCTGGCCTGCACAATTCTGCTGATCGCCTGCAGTCCAAAATATGACTGGCGCGTCGTTCACGGCACCCCCATTCCGTTTGAAGTCTTGCTGCCGGCAAAACCGGCCAGCATGACGCGGCCGGTTGATCTCGGCGCCGCCAAGGTCGAGATGACGATGACGGCAGCGGAAGTCGATGGCGTGACTTTTGCCGTCGGCGCCGCCACCTTACCGAATGCCGCCGATGCCGCTACGGCGCTGGCTGCCATGAAAACCGGACTGGTACGCAACATCAACGGCACCATCAAGCGCGAGGCAGGCGAGGCTGGCCAGGCGGGCAAACCCGGCGCAGCGCCGTTCGAGGTGGAAGCCATCGGCACCAGCGCATCGAACAAGAGCAACGAAATCGTATTGCTGGCGCGCTTCTTTGCCAAGGATGCGCGCGTCTACCAGGTAGTGGTGCTCGGGCCGCCGCAAAAGATCGAACGAGCGGAAGCCGAAAACTTTTTCTCTTCCTTCAAGCCGGATTGAATCCTTAAACCAGCATACGGAGCCTCCAACATGTTAATCACTTTCAAATCCAAAGCAGCTGCCGACATCCTCATGTATGAAATCCACGCCAAGCGCCTGCTCGACTTGCTGGGCAAGGATGTCAAGCGCGGCATCATTACCGCCGCTGAAACCGGCACGGCAATCCAGAAGCTGGAAGCGGAGATCGAGGCCGAGCACCGGCGCGAGCACGAAGCCGAAGAACAGGCACGGCGTCAGGCCCAGGAACAAGGCCTGGATGAGAAGGAGGTCGAAGAAGAAATGGCGCGCCACGCTGCCAAGAACGTCAAGTTCAGCGCGCGCGCCTATCCCCTGCTGGAGATGCTGCGTGCCGCGCATGCGCAAGGACGCGACGTCATGTGGGGAGTATAGGCAAGTTGGCAAAACCAAGGCTGAAAACCGACTCGCTGTCCTTGAGCCTGTACGGCGCGGCGCAGGCAGTCGCCCTGGTGCAGTCGGGCACCGCCCTGCCGCCCGCGCTCGCCAGGACCGCGCAAGCGCTGGGATTGTCCGACGCGGCGCGCGGCGCCCAGCAAGACATCGCCTATCGCAGCATGCGCCAATGGGGACGTGCGAATGCCCTGCTGGCTCTCCTGGCTACACGGCCGCCGCAAGCTCCGCTGCTGTCCAGCCTGTTGGGCTGCAGCCTGGCACTGCTGTGCCAGGACGATGACGGCACCGGCAAGCGTCCCTATACCGATTTCACGCTGGTCGACCAGGCGGTGGCCGCAGCAGCAGCCGACCCGAAACTGGCGCATGCCAAGGGCATGGTCAACGCGATCCTGCGGCGCTTCGTGCGCGAACGCACTGCGCTGCTTGCAGCGGTCATGGAAAACCCGGTGGCATGCTGGAATTATCCAGCCTGGTGGCTTGGCAAACTCCAGAAAGCCTATCCCGACTCTTGGCAAGCCATCTTGAAAGCGGGCGATGCTCCGCCGCCGCTCACCCTGCGCGTCAACCGCCGCCGCACTACCGTGGCCACATACTTGCAAACGCTGAACCAGCACGGCATCGCCGCACGACAGATCGGCGCCGATGCGGTACGGCTGGAGCAACCTCAGCCAGTCCATCTGATTCCCGGCTTTAGCGAGGGACTCGTGTCGGTGCAGGATGCCGGCGCCCAGCTGGCGGCTCCTCTGCTCGATGCGCGAGACGGCATGCGCGTGCTGGATGCCTGTGCCGCGCCGGGCGGCAAGACCTGCCATTTGCTCGAATGCGCCGACATTGATTTGCTGGCGCTGGATAGCGATGCCGAACGGCTGGAACGGATTGGCCAGAACCTGCAAAGATTACAACTTTCCGCGCGCCTGCAGCAGGCCGACGCCAGCCGCGATGACTGGTGGGATGGGCAGCCGTTCGATCGTATCCTGGCAGACGTACCCTGCACGGCATCGGGGGTCGTGCGACGCCATCCGGATATCCGCTGGCTGCGCAGACCGGAGGATGCTGCGCGGCTTGCAACACTTTCTGCCCAAATTCTGGACAATCTTTGGCGGATGCTCAAGCCGGATGGTAAATTGCTGTTTGTGACGTGTTCGCTCTGGCCCGAGGAATCGGAAAAGCAGGCGCAACAGTTCACCAGCCGGCACGATGCCGTCCGTCTTGCCGCGCCAGGCCAGTTGTTGCCAGGTGCGGATGGCGAAGCGGATCACGATGGACTGTTTTATGCCTTGTTCCAGAAACCGCCGGCATGAAGCGGCGATCACCCGCCCAGCCTATTCCCGATAATTTTTCAACAACATCCTGACGACTACCCGTGACGAGCCGCCTGCTCCAGATTGCGATACGTTTTTTTCTGACGGCCATGCTGTCGGCCGGGCTGCTGGCTGCTCCCTCGCTGCATGCCGCCGAAGTGACGATCGAGCAGTCGCAACTGGAAGCAACCGATGATGGCTATCGGCTCGCTTCGGTTTTCAGCTTCGAGCTCAAGCGCGTGCTGGAAGATGCGCTCAACCGCGGCGTGCCGCTGTATTTCACCACCGATGTAGAAATCACCAGGCCGCGCTGGTACTGGTTCGATGAAAATGCCGTACGCGCCTCGCACACCATCCGCCTTTCGTATAATGTCCTGACAAGACAATATTACGCTGCAGCGGCAGGCAGCCTGCGTCAGACGTTTGCGTCACTGGAAGATGCCTTGTCCCTGGTGCGGCGGCCGCCGCGCTGGCAGGTGGCCGACAGGGATGCCTTGAAGCCGGGCGCCACTTATCAAGTGTCGCTTCGCATGCGACTTGACGTGACCCAACTGCCCAAGCCCTTCCAGGTGAATGCCATGAACGACAGTGACTGGCGCTTGTCTTCTGACTGGAGAACCTTTACGTACAAGGCAGAGTAATTGACCAGGTTATTTCGGTACTTCCTCATCGTCGGCGCCGGCGTTGTCAGCATCCTGCTGTTCCTGCTGGCGTCCGCTTCCGAAAATTCGGCTGCATTCGATCAGCATTACCCCTGGCTGCTGACCTTGAACGGCCTGGTGGCGATAGCGCTGCTGGTCCTGGTCATGCTCTTGCTCGCTCGGCTGTTCCGACGCTTCCGGCGGGGCATGTTCGGTTCCAAGCTCATGGCCCGGCTGGTGCTGCTGTTTGCCGTAGTAGGCATATTGCCAGGCCTGATGATTTACCTGGTGTCGGTGCAATTCGTATCGCGCTCTATCGAATCCTGGTTCGACGTGCGCGTCGAAGCCGCGCTCGAATCGGGCCTCAACCTCGGCCGCTCGGCGCTCGACTCGCAACTCACCGACCTAGAAGCCAAGGCGCGCAGCATCGCCCTGGAAATCGCCGACTTGTCCGACACAGCCCAGGCTACGCGCCTGTCGCGCCTGCGCGGCCAGAATAATCTGCAGGAAGCCACCATCGTCAGCGGAGGCGGCCGCATCATCGCCACCGACAGCGATGCCGGCAACCTGGTGCCGAATCTGCCGACCCAGACCATGCTGCGCCAGGCCCGCCTGACCCGCGGCTTTTCCACCATCGAAAGCGACGTCGATATCGCAGATGACGAGACCGGCACCGCCGCCGCCAAGGCAGCCAAGGGCATGTCGAGCCTGGACGCGGCGACGCGCCTGCGCATGCGCGTGGTCGTCGCCATCCCGGCATCGCTCAATGCTTCTCTTAGAAGCGAAACCCATTTTCTCCAGTTGATCCAGCCGGTGCCGACCTCGCTGGCGGTCAACGCCGAATCGCTGCGCGCCGCTTACAGCGAATATCAGGAAAGGTCGCTTTCCCGCACCGGGCTGCGCAAGATTTACCTGGTGACGCTGACCCTGACATTGCTGCTGACCATATTCGGCGCGGTGGCGAGCGCCTTCCTGATTGCCAGCGATCTGGCCCAGCCGCTGCTGTTGTTGGCCGAAGGCACCAAGGCGGTGGCCGAAGGCGATCTCTCGCCGCGGCCGATTGTCACCACAAGGGACGAACTCGGCACGCTGACCAAATCCTTCAACATGATGACGCACCAGTTGTCGGAAGCGCGCGCCGCAGTCGAAAAAAACCGCAGTGCCCTGGAAAACGCCAAGGCATATCTGGAATCGGTGCTGGCCAACATGTCTGCCGGCGTGATGGTGCTTGACCGCGAATTCAAGCTGGTTACCTGCAATGATTCGGTCGGCCGCATCCTGCAGCAGGATTTCAGCCACTCCGTCGGCCAGCCATTGAACGCCATTCCGGGCCTGGAATCGTTTGCCGAAGCCGTGAACAAGGCCTTTTCGGAACACAGCGCGCAATCCGCCGGCGGCACCAATGACACCAATCGCCACTGGCAAAAGCAGATTGCGATCCCGCGCACCGAAAATCCCGGCAATGACAATGGCACCGAAGGCGATGACGACATCACCCTGCTGGCACGCGGCTCGCGCCTGCCTATCAGCGCAGGCAACGGCTTCGTGGTCGTGTTCGACAATATCTCGGATGTGATCTCGGCCCAGCGCTCGCTGGCGTGGGGTGAAGTGGCGCGACGCCTGGCGCATGAAATCAAGAACCCGCTTACGCCGATCCAGCTGTCCGCTGAGCGCTTGCAGATGAAGCTGGCGGACAAACTCGGTGAAACCGATGCGGGTGTGCTGAAACGCGCCACGTCGACTATCGTCAACCAGGTCGCGGCCATGAAAAAAATGGTGAACGATTTCCGCGATTTCGCCAAAACGCCCCCCGCTGTCCTGGCACCGCTTGACCTGAATGCCTTGATCACGGAAGTCTTGCAGCTGTACATCGGTGGCGATGAGCGGGACATTATTCATCTGCATTTAGCATCGCATTTGCCCAAAATCATGGGTGATGCGACGCAACTGCGCCAAATCATTCACAACCTGCTGCAAAATGCTCAAGACGCCGTCATTGAGGTTCACAAAGACCATGCCGAATCTTCTCCCCGCATTGACGTCTGCACGGAAGAGATTCACTATCCCGGTTCCGATGGCCGCGAGCGTCATGCGGTACGCTTGTCCATTACTGACAATGGCCCCGGGTTTTCAGCGAAAATCTTGTCACGCGCTTTTGAACCCTACGTCACTTCCAAGGCAAAAGGAACGGGCCTAGGCCTGGCAATGGTCAAAAAAATTATCGACGAGCATGGTGGACGGGTTGATATACAGAATCGAGTTGATGGAAATGGTGCCAAAGTATTAATATTGCTGTTAAAGTTAGCTCCTAATTCCTAATCGCAATATAAGTATTGCTTAATATCAATCATTTATTGTGACTGTGGATGAAAGCGGGCAGTGAAGATCAGAAAGATTGGCAAATGGCAAATATCTTAGTAGTCGATGATGAAATGGGGATCCGAGAATTACTTTCGGAAATCCTGAGCGATGAAGGTCACGTGGTCGAGATGGCAGAAAATGCCCAGCAGGCGCGCGAGATGCGCATTGCCGGCACACCCGACCTGGTTTTGCTCGACATCTGGATGCCTGACACCGACGGCGTCACGCTGCTGAAAGAGTGGCAGCGCGATGGTTTGCTGACCATGCCGGTCATCATGATGTCCGGCCACGCGACGATCGATACCGCGGTAGAAGCCACGCGCATTGGCGCCTTGAATTTCCTGGAAAAGCCGATTGCCCTGCAAAAGTTGCTCAAAGCTGTGCAGCAAGGTCTGTCCCGAGGACAAGAAGTCGCCCGTCCGCAGCCGACTTACTTCACGCGCCCGGCAGCGCCTCACGATGCCTCTCCCGCTCCTCACATCGCCGCCAGCCCTGTTGCCGGCTCGGCTGTCATGCAACCGGCAATCGCCCCAACCGCCGCGCCGCAAACCGAACCGCAACGCTTCAATCTGTCTTTCGATCTGCCGCTGCGCGAAGCCCGCGATGCTTTCGAGCGGGCCTATTTCGAACATCATCTGGCGCGTGAAGGCGGCAGCATGACCCGCGTCGCGGAAAAAACCGGCCTGGAACGTACGCATCTTTACCGCAAGCTCAAGCAGTTGGGCGTGGAACCCAGCAAGCTGGGCAAGAAAAACCTGTAAGCATCAATGGCGCCGGCCATTGTCTCTCTGTGGCCAGCGCAGATAAGCCCATGACACGCATAGCAGCCACGCTGGTGATTGGTCCTAGCGCCGCTGCGCGTGAAGCCGCCATAGCCGGCGTAGTGGATGAGCACCAGCGCACCGCCTTGATTCTGGAGGGTTTGCCGGACGGCACCTCCCCTTTCCCAAGCCCGCTTCCGTCCTGGCTCACGATCGTTCGCATCGCCCCTGGCTGCATATGCTGCAGCGGCAATCTCACCATGCAAGTGACGCTCAACCGTATCTTGCGCCAGCATCCGGAACGGCTCTTCATCGGCTTGGTGAACAGCATGCATTTGCCCCAAATCCGCCAGTTCCTGCAACAGGAACCATATGATAAATGGCTGAGTCTGACTAGTGAATTGACCGCTTGAGAACTTGGCAGGAGCCAGTCGACGAATCGTCTTGTCATATGGCGGCAATGCGGCCTTGTTGTTACATCTTGTAGCTGTTTTTAACCGGGTTTTATCTTGAAATGCCCCCTTTTGGTCCCATATCCGGTATAACAGTAGACATGCCTTTCAACAGCAATGCTTTGCCAAGGAATGCAACATGAACCTTATTTACAATAGTGACCAGTATAGTGTGGTGGAATTCTTTGCCGATGGCGAACGTGAATCCATGCGTTTTGGCGGCTATGAAATCATGGATAAGTCAGGCAAGCGCGAGATCTTTATTGGCGGCGCCCTGGCTGAAGCTTTCCGCAAGGATGTGGAAGACTTGATCGCCACCGAGCCTACCGTCGAAGATATCGATACATTCCTTGGAAAGTACGATGCCATCATGAGCCAGCCAGTAATCTTGCACTAAACACTTAACCTTTTCCCCAAAATTGCCGCATGCATGTCTTGATTGACTGCATGCGGCAATTTTTTTCGCTCAATATCTTCCATTTGCCAACATTGCCTGAAAAAACTTCGCAACGTCATTAATCAAAACTGAGACGTTAAAAAACCAAGAAGTTTTAATCTTTTGCGCCGCAACAAACTTGACGAAGCATGCGTGCTTACCCTTTGGGTGTGCAGCGTTGGGAGCCGATTGGTTTTCACTTACTGTATTGCTTGCAATGTGAATCGCCATGGGAGGAGCTGTGCTTGACGTCACCAAAACCGTTCGGCAGGAACAAACTGTTTTGATCTTGCGTCCATCCAGGCGCGCGGAATTGTATTGCCCGTATGCGGCCATGCTGCAAAAGCAGGGCGTGGAGTTGATCGAGCATCCGGGCATGGATTCCACCTACCTGGCTCTCGAAGCCGGTTGTCGCGTGGGCTTGCTCATGCTTTCCCAGCCTGACGATATCGAGCATCTGGAAAGCTGCGAACCGCTTCTTAACCGCTCCAGCATCGCCTGGATCGGCTTGATAGCGCCGGAGCTGCTTTCGGATATACGGGTACGCGAATGCATCAGCGCGTATCTGTTCAACTTCCTGATCCTGCCCGCCCATCCTGACCATACCATGCTGATGCTGCGTCATGCCTGGGGAATGGCCTATGTGCGCGAATCCTGCCATCACCTGGGTCATGAATGCATGAGCACGGTGGATGGTGATCTGGCAATGGTCGGCAAGAGCGAGGTCATGCAACGCCTGTATGCGCAGATCCGCAAGGTCGCGCGTACCGAAGCCTCGGTACTGATCACCGGACCATCCGGCACGGGCAAGGAACTCGCAGCCCTATCGGTGCATCGCCAGTCGACGCGCCGGCATGCCCCCTTCGTCGCTGTCAACTGCGGCGCAATCGCTCCGCAACTGCTGCAGTCCGAGTTATTCGGTTACGAGAAAGGCGCCTTCACCGGCGCGCAGCAGCGCAAGATCGGGCGCATCGAAGCAGCCCGGGGCGGCACGCTTTTTCTCGACGAGATCGGTGACATGCCGCTGGATATGCAAGTCAACCTGCTGCGTTTTTTGCAGGAAAAGCGCATTGTGCGCGTGGGCGGGACCGAGGCCGTCGACGTGGATGTGCGCGTGATCGCTGCCACCCATGTCGATCTTGCCGAGTCGGTGGCGCAGGGACGCTTCCGCGAAGACCTGTATTACCGCATCAATGTAGTCTGCATCAATACGCCGCGTCTGGCTGAACGCGACTCGGATATCGACGATCTGGCGCAGCATTATTTCGGCAAGTTCGCCGGTACGCATAACCGCATGGTGCGCGGCTTTTCGCGCGCGGCAATCGCGGCAATGCGCAGCCACACCTGGCCCGGCAACGTGCGTGAATTGATCAACCGCGTGCAACGCGCCACGGTCATGGCGGAAGGCCGCTTCATTCAACCGGAGGATCTCGGTTTCATGGATGTGCCGCGCCAGGAGAGCGCCTTGTCGCTGGAAGTCGCGCGCGCGACGACGGACCAGATCATGATCAATCGCGCACTGGCGCAGGCACGCAACCAGATCTCGCAGGCCGCCAGTCTTCTGGGCGTCTCGCGCATGACGCTGTACCGCCTGCTTGAGAAATACAATATTCGCGGCCGCAGCATGGCGACATCGAACGCGCCATTCCTGGACAGGGTCAAGTAGCGCATACCGGATGAGCGCATGGTTGGCTGGCGCAGAATATTTTTCCGTTCGAACGTTTGACGTGAATGGCTCGCACCGCTATGCCGACCTTGCCACAATGACTAGAAGTGGTTTCATAAATATCGCCGTAGCAAAATCATAGAACAAGCCAGATGGACGAAGCCAGTAAATCGCCGATGGTCATACTCCCACCGGGTCAGAATCCGGCGGAATTTGTTCAGCCATGCGAACAAGCGCTCGATCTTCCAGCGCCGCTGGTAGCGGCGCAGCTTGCGGCCATCCTGCGTGGCCGGCTTAATCCGGTTGCGCCTGTGCGGAGCGATCAGTTCAATGCCATCGGCGGCGAGCTTTGCATCGAGCGAATCACTGTCGTAGGCACGATCTCCGATAAGTCGCTCGGGGAGTCCCACGGTGACAGTTTCATCGACGGTAGCTTCGACAAGGGTGACTTCATGAGGGCTAGCAGCATCCGTGTAGACGGCGAGTGGAAGACCTGCAGCGTCCGCAATTGCCATGAGCTTCGTACCCTTGCCGCGCTTGGTCTTTCCCACTTTTTGCCCCCTTTTTTCGCCACAATGAAGGTGCCATCGATGAAGCATTCCGATAGGTCGATGTCGCCGCGCAGTTCCAGGTCGCGCGCCAAGGCCGTCAGCAACCGCTCCAGCGTGCCCTCCTTGACCCAGCGGCTGAACCGTCGAAAACACGTAGCATATGACGGATATCGGTCAGGCAAATCGGCCCACGGGGCACCCGTGCGCAAGACCCACAGAATGCCATCCATGACGGCGCGATCATCATGCTCTACTGGCCGGCCACGCCCATCAGCACGTCGTGCTGGCGGAGGAATCAGTGGCGACAACACAGCCCATTGTTCATCCGTAAGAAATTTCCCGCTCGCCATTTCAGCCTCCGTACCACCTGAAATGCGAGCAGACCGCTATTTATGAAATCAGTTCTAGTTGGCTAGTACGAAATCGGCATCTTCACGCTCAAGGTCAGATCGGGGGTATCGCGCGTCAGCCCTGCGCCGACCGCAACGGAGAGCGTCCTTTTTTCATTGAGGCGATAGGAATACCCCAGCAGGAGCGTACCCAGTTGCGTGCGCACCGAGCCCGGCACGTTGACACCGTTTTGTTTTGTGCGGCCCAGAGAGCTGTGATCGTAGCCGATACTGAATGAGGTCTTGTCATTCAGTGCCAAGCCCATGCCGAAGTTAAAGCCGATAATGCCGCCCGGCTCGATCGAGCCGAGAAATTCACGTTCGCCATTCAATACGGTACGACTGACATTAGTCCGCTTGAAATTATGCAGATACGTCACGCTGCCAAAGAATACCGCGGGGTCGCTGGCAAACAGCCAGGTCAAGCCGCCCTGCAGGGAATAGAATCCGGAGCCGGTCGGCAGCTGGAGCGGCAAGCCGGTGCCAGTCGTGTTGCCGACGCAGCGCTGGGAACAATCGGTGACGACTTCGAACGGGTCGCGCCCGGTGCGTGACTTGAAACGCAGCGTGCCGATGTAATACGGCTTGTCGACACCGCCATCGTTCAGCTGGTAGCGCGCGCCGACTTCAATATCGCCGATATTGTGTCCGCTGGCGTTAAAGGTTTGGTCGGCGGCGGTGCCGGTGGCGATCTCACGGCTGACAGTTGAATCGTAACGGTAAACGTACGGAATGCGAGCTTCCAGTTCAAAGCGATTGGTCAGGCCAAGGCGGCCCGTCAGCGCAGCTGTCACAGTATTGCGCTTTACTTCGCGCACGTCGATCAGGCCGACCAGCAATGCCGGAATCACGGTGTAGCCGATCAGGGCGACGCGGTTAGCCGACGAATAGCTGTATTGCAATGACGGTTCGAGAACGTATTTTCCTGTCGGGGTCAGCACTCCGGGCTGCTCGAAAATTTGCGCCACTTCCGCGGGACGGGATTCCTGCTGTTCGCGTTGAGGCAAACCGCCTGCCTGATTGGTCTGTGCGGCTGTATTGGCCTGATTGGCCTGAGCGGTTTGCTGCGCTGGCGCAGGAGGTGCCGCTGGCGCTGGCTGCCTCGCCTGCGATTGCGATACCGCGTTCTCCGGTCCACGACCGCGTTGGATGTCAAGCGTATCGCCCGCCACGGCACGACGCAGCTTGGCGAGATTGGCCTCCTGTTCCGCCACAGCTCGCTTCAGTGTCTCGATCTGTTCCGCCTGTTCGGCGATCTGCCGCTGCAGGGCTTGCTGGTCTGGCGTGGCATGTTGCATTCCTTCGGCGTTTGCCATGCCGGATGTGAGCGCCAGCAGCGAACAACATAGCGCGCCGGCTGTCTGCAATGCTTCTTTTTTCATCATTCCTCCCGCCGGCCATTGAGCAAGTCACAACCCACGGCAAAGCCTGGTTCCCCAGAAATGGGGCGCTGTGTATGTCGTATGCCGGGCTGGCGCACTGGTGCTTCATGCACCGTAAACGAAGCGATGGTCATGGGAAGCAAGCGTCGAAAAAATGGAATGCCACATTCTTCGTTAAGCATGCTGCCGTCATCTTGATACTGCACAAGCGCCACAAGAAAGCGGCAAATCCGCCACAACTGTCGACAACGGCTTTGGGCTATGCGGCGAAAGTGGTAAGGCGTATCCCATCAGCTGCGCTGTCACACAATATTGACAGTGCCATTTCTTACGTATCTGCGCGAAAGCTTTTTTCCATACTCTTGAATTGATGGAGATTTCACCCCTGCTTGCTGTCTCGCGGTGCGCTTGACCCGCGTGCCTTGACTCATGTCGTATCACGTACGTGACACCATGCCTTCGCGCGAATTGCAGGATTCACCTGCCAATGCCGTGGCTGCACCGGCATTCTCTCTGCGATCACCGTCTTTTCAATGACTTAGCGCCGTTCTCAAGGCACTGGCACCACATTTGCAGAGCAGCCGTTGGATTGGCTCGCTTTGCCAAGCCATGTCGGACATTGATCAACCTTCGATATTTTGCAGAGGCACAATCATGAAAAAAACTCTCCTGGCATCTTCTATTGCACTTGCATTCGGACTGAGTGGCGCCGCCATGGCTGAGAACGCCGGTGACACACAGACTGGAGATGGCGCGCTGGCCAACAATTATTCGGTGGCGGCACAAGACAACTCCATCCGGAACAAGACCATTACGGATACCACGACCAAGACCAACACCAATACAAACACCAACACTGAAACGAATACGAACGCTGAAACCAATACCGCCACCATCACCGATAACTCGGTGCGTAACAAAACCAATACCGAAACCAATACTGCGACGAATACCGAGACCAATACGGATAACTCGGTCCGCACCAAGACTGCAACCAAAACCATCACCGGCACCGGCACAGCAAACGGCGCTGGTTCCGCTGCTGCGGGGAATGGCAATGCCACCGCGCATCTCAGCGACTCTTTCAACACCAGCAACGCTACTGCCACCAGTAACCTGAATGGCACTGTTACGGGCGTGACGGTCAGCGGCCTGGGCAACACCGCCACCAATGCCGGTAGCGCAAACGGTGCAGCCGGTGGTGCCGGCGGCGGCAGCGCGGCCGGTCCGTCCACGGCTGGTGCCGGTGGTGCCGGCGGCGGAGGAGGTGCAGGCGGCACAGCCGGCACCGCTACCAATACCGCGACGGCGGGCCCGACCACCAACACCGCCACCTCGGGCGCAGCCACCGGCAGTGTTGCGGGTAACAGCACTGCCGGCCCGTCCAACGGCGGCGCAGGCGGCGGCGCGACCGGCACCGGCGGCACGTCAACCGCTTCGAATACCCAGACCGCAGGTCCGGCTACCGCATCCAATGCTGCCACCGGGGGCGCGGCCACCTCCACCGGCACCGGCACCGGCGGCACGGCAGCGGCGACCGACACCTCAACCGGCGGACCGGCCACTTCGACGCAGACCGCAACCAATACCGCGACCGGCACTTCCACTTCCGGCGGCGAGAGCGGCTACAACACTGCCAAAGCCAATGCCACGACTGGCGATGCCTACAATCAGGCTAAAACGGCAGGCGGCGCAGCAACCGGCACGGCCAAGGCCGCGGGCGGCACCGGCACTGGCACGTCGAACGCAGCCGGCGGATATGCCGCGACGGGCGACGCCAACGCCGCCGGCGGCAACAACGAGGGAACGGCGAGCGCCAATGGGGGCGATGGCAGCGGCGTAGGCGGCTATGGCGGATCGGCCAGCGCCGACAGCGGCACCGGCGGCAGTTCAGGCGATACCTCCACGGGCAGCGTCGGCCAGGAAGCCAGCTCCACGGCGAGCGCCAGCGATGCCAAGGGCGGCGCCGGCGGCGCCGGTGGAAATGGCGGCGACGGTGGCTACGGCGGCTCGTCCAGCGCCGACAGCGGCCAGGGCGGCAACGGCGGCAATGGCGGCAACGGCGGGACGATCAAGGTCAGCGCCGGCACCTTCAACCTGTCCAACACCATGTCGAATGTCGGCCAGTCGGCTGCCGGGGTGACGGTGATCAGCCAAAACTCGGGCACCGCATCGCTGATTCAACAAAGCGTCAACGTACAGGCCAACCTGGCAGTGGGCGGCCGCTAAGGCAAGACAGCGGGCCGCGCACCGCAAGGTCGCGGCTCTTGCCACGATCGGCGAGGCTTGCCCTCGCCGGCCGGACAGTTCAGCCAGCCCGGCCTGTTCGGGCTAGTGTCACGCAAGGAGAAGTCCATGCCATTCCCGAAATCCGAAGCCGCGCTCATCTTTAGCCTGGGAATGTTATTGCCCATGATGGCCCAGGCAACTGATGTGCAGCCTTTGCCGGCGACAGGCGATCAGGCCGTCCAGGAGCAACCACACGCTATGCTGCATGCCGCCGGCCCGGCAACCACGACACCAACGGCAAACACGGAAGCGGAAACAATGGAAAAAGCGGAAGCAGCCGAAGCAGCTGCGCCACCGCCAGCAACCGAGGAGATCGCCGGCATGGGTGCCAGCATCCCGTTGGAAGCACTGGAGCAGCATCGCGGCGGCAGTTCGGTCAACGCCATCAAGAGTGAAGCCGTGTCGAATGGCTTGCTGCAAGATGCCACGGCGACCAATGTTGCGACCGGCAATAACACCATTGCCGATGGCGCGTTTTCGCATGCCATCGGCTTGCCGATCGTGATTCAGAATTCGGGCGCCAATGTGCTGATCCAGAATTCAACCATTGTGAACGTGCAGTTTCGTTAAGCCATGAAGCGGCTAGTCCTTGTCATGTGCGGCATGCTGGTCGCCAGCCTCGCAAATGCGGGGCGTATCCACTTCGGCGGCATCGGCAGCGGGTACACGATTCCTGTCGTCAGCATGAAGGAAACACGCTTTTACTCGACCCTGCGCCAGCAATACGACTTCAGTTGCGGGTCGGCCGCCGTCGCCACGCTGCTGACGCATCAATACGGCATACCGGTCAATGAGGCGGCGGTTTTCCAGGCAATGTACGAGCGCGGCGACCAGGCAAAAATCCGGCGCGAAGGTTTTTCTCTTCTCGATATCAAACGTTATCTGGCCTCGCATGGCTTCGCGGCGGATGGCTTTACGCTGTCACTGGATAAGCTTGCCGAAGCCGGCTTGCCAGCGATTGTCTTAATCAATGAACGCGGCTATCACCACTTTGTCGTCATCAAAGGCATGCGCAATGACCGGGTGCTGATCGGCGACCCGGCCACCGGCACGCGTGCCATGGATCGCGCCACCTTCGAAGCCATTTGGGTCAACCGGATCCTGTTTGTGATCCATAACCGCAAGGAAATGGCGCGGTTCAATCTCGATAAAGATTGGGTGGCAGCACCGCAGGCGCCGCTGGCGTCGAGCATGCCACGGGATGGATTGGGCACACTGTTGTTGCCGAAATTTGGCGCTAGTGACTTCTAGCGCCGGGAGAACGTCATGCATCGCTTCAAGGGGAAATGGATTGCAAGTGGACTCATGCTGGGCTGGCTTTATGGTGTTGCCAGCATGGGCGCCGCCGCTGAGCCCGAGAGCGCTCCCGTCAGTACCAGCCTGCCATCGGAATCCTCGTTGCGCCACGAGTGGGTTGCCGTCGATGACTCGACGCTCGGCGAAATGCGCGGCGGCTTCGATATCGCGCCTGGCTTGAAAGTATCTTTTGGCATCGAGCGCCTGGTCAATTTGAACGGTGTCCTGCAAACCGCCACCAGAATCGAAGTGCCGGATGCCGGCAAGCTGATTCAGTCGCAACCGATATCCGCTGGCACGACGCTGCCACCAAATGCGAGTGCAGCAGCGAGCACGGCAGCCAGCGCCGCCGCGCAATCCATTCCGGTCAATCTTGGTGGCGGCGCGACGGCACTGGTGCAAAACGGCGTAGGCAATGTGGCCGTGCCCGGCCCGCTGCCCCCGGACTCCGCCGCCACGTTTATCCAGAACAGTGCAAGCCACCAAACCATCCAAAGCATGACGGTCATTAATGCGACGACCAATAGCCTCGAATTATTGAAAGGTGCAAATCTGCAATCCACTCTGGTCGATGCACTGACGCAATCAGCCGCGACAAGATAAAGTTCGATGCAGTTCAGGCCGGCTGGCAGGCAACGCATGCCAAAGCATGGCTTTCGTGCTAGTGTATGAAATCATTTTCATTCGAGCACGAAAGTCATGTGTCAGCTTTTAGGGATGAACTGCAACGTCCCGACCGATATCGTTTTCAGCTTTACCGGCTTTGCCACGCGCGGCGGCCGCACCGATGCCCACAAGGATGGCTGGGGCATCGCTTTTTTCGAGGGTGCCGGCGTGCGCCATTTCGTCGACCATGAGGCGGCAATCAACTCGCCCATCGCCGAACTGATCAAGCGCTATCCGATCAAGTCCAAGAATGTCATCGCCCATATCCGCAAGGCGACCGTCGGCCAGGTAGCGCTGGAAAATTGCCATCCCTTTGTGCGCGAACTGTGGGGGCGCTACTGGGTCTTCGCCCACAATGGTGATTTGAAGGAATTTGCGCCCACGCTCGACGGCGCGTTCCGCCCGGTCGGCACGACCGATAGCGAGTGGGCTTTCTGTTATATCCTGCAACAGCTGCGGCGGCGCTTCGGCGATGCGGCGCCGACACTGTCAGCCTTGCTCGGAGCCATGCGCGAGCTGACCGCCGAGATCTCGGCCTATGGCACCTTCAACATGATGCTGTCGGATGGCCGCGCCTTGTTCACCCATTGCTCCACCAAGCTGTATTACATCGTGCGGCAGTATCCATTTTCCGAAGCCCGCCTGTCCGACGAGGACATGCGCGTGGACTTTTCACAAGTGACGACGCCCAATGACCGCGTAGCCATCATCGTGACCGAGCCCTTGACTGCCAACGAAACCTGGACGGCATTCCAGACGGGTGAACTCAAAGTGTTCGTCGATGGTCAGCCAGTAACACTCTGAGCATATTGGCGTCACGCCCTACTTCAAGGAGGATCAAATGAGCAATGATCAATTGAAAGCGACGTTGAAGGAATTGCAGCGCCATCTTGAATCGGCCGGTCCAGCCGTCGATGACGAGACGAAAAATCTGCTGCAAACGCTGGATAGCGACATTGACCAGCTATTGCAGCGCCAGTCGCCATCGCGCGAAGAGCAAAACGGCTTGGCGGAACGGGCACAAGAATTGTCCGCCCGTTTCGCCGCCCAGCATCCGCAACTTGAAGGGGTACTGCGGCAGTTGGGGATTACGCTGGAAGGCATGGGCATTTGAAGATGCCTTCCGCGCTATGCCGTTTACCGTAGCTGCAGCCTGTTAGCCGGCGCTGCCGGCAAGGCTGCAGTCCGCTGCATGTCGCCCAGCTTGAATACGCTGACGGCATGCGCGAGTTCTTTGGACTGCTCCTGCATCGCCGCCGACGCGGCGGCAAGCTGTTCCACCAGCGCGGCATTCTGCTGCGTAACCTGATCCATCTGCATGATCGCCTGATTTACCTGCTCGATGCCGGAATTTTGCTCCTGCGCCGCCGACGAGATTTCTCCCATGATATCTGTCACGCGCTTGACGCTTTCCTCGATTTCATCCATCGTCGTGCCAGCCTGACCGACGAGCTTGGCGCCAGTCGCGGCTTTTTCCACTGAGCTTTCAATTAACGTCTTGATTTCCTTGGCGGCGTTGGCCGAGCGCTGCGCCAGCGTGCGCACTTCTGCGGCCACCACGGCAAAGCCGCGGCCCTGCTCGCCGGCGCGCGCCGCTTCCACGGCCGCATTCAACGCCAGGATATTGGTCTGGAACGCGATGCCATCGATGACGCTGATAATCTCTGCGATCTTTCCGGCCGAATGCTGAATATCGCCCATGGTATCCACCACCTGCGACATCACCGTGCCACCCTTTCGCGCCACGTCCGACGCCGACAGAGCCAGACCGTTTGCCTGCCTGGCGTTGTCGGCGCTTTGCCGCACCGTCGACGTCAGCTCTTCCATGGATGACGCGGTTTCTTCCAGCGAACTGGCTTGATGCTCCGTCCTTGCCGACAAGTCCAGGTTGCCCTTGGAGACTTCTTGCGACGCCGTTGCGATTTCATTTGCCGAGGCATGGATCGTCCCGATGACCGAAGCCAGGCGATCCTGCATGGTTTTCATCGACAAGACCATGCTGCCGGCATCATTCGTCTTGAGCTTGACTGTCATGGCCAGATCGCCCTGAGCGATTCGCTCGGCGAGCTGCTTGGCATATTCCGGGTCGCCGCCGATCGACTTTTCAATGCTGCGGATATTCAGCAGCACCACGCCGGTCAGCACGATGCCGAGCGCCATCAGGATAGCGGCAGCTTGCAACAAGTCATCGTAAAATGCCTTGTCCAGGTCGTCGATGTACAGCCCGGTCATGAAAGTCCAGTCCCAGGGCGCATAACCGAGGTTATACGATAGCTTGGTAATTTGCTTGGTGTCGCCGGGCTTGGTCCAGACATACTCGGTAAAGCCGGCGCCCTTCTCCTTGACCACCTTCAGCGCGTCGCCATAGATCAGCGTCCCGCGCGGGTCCTTGACGGTGTCGACCGGCTTGCCGATCAGCGCGGCATTAATCGGATGCATCAGCGCGCCGCCGGAATTGATCACAACGATATAGCCGGATTCCCCGAAGCGCAGCGCCTTGATGCGGGCCAGTGCCTCCTTCTGCGCATCGGCTTGCGACATTCCATCCGTGCTTATCTTGTCGGCATATTCCTTGGCTACCGACAGCGCCATCTCGGCGGCGTTGCTGAGCTGGATGCGGCGTTCTTCCAGCCGGATGGACCTGTTTTGCATGACGTTCACCGTCATCACACCAAGCAGGCAAATCCAGCTCAGCAATAAGGGTAGAAAGAGTTTGGTGCGGAAAGCGAGTTTCATGATGCGATCTTGATAAAGCGCGTCACCACTGGCAACAGCCTGCCTTCAAGCAGCATGCTGTCTGCATGTCATTACTAGCGACACCTCTCTTCACACCAGCATTGGACTAGCTTGCATGAACTGAACTCGGCGTGATCAGAAGCGCGTCGTGGCGAAGAATGAATGCGGCGACAGATATGCTATGAAAGAAAATGCAAGCGGAGGCTTAGGGAGAAGACGACTGGGGTTCTGGTGCGATAAAAGACAATGAAGTGACACGGAATTTGCAACCGCATGTTACAACAAAAATTCCGTAATCGCAGCCAAGCCTTTTCAGATCGCAGGACAAGTTATGAGCGCATGCGGTCGCCGGCATTAGGCCGTTTCCATTTCGGCATGGCTCTTTTCGCATGCAAGCCAAAAAGAACCTTGAGTCGTTCTTAAGTTGCCGACAACACGGCAGCCAGGAAGTATGAAGGTATTAGTTGCACGCCAACGGATACCTTCACACCTTGCTATGCCATTCAGGATAAGTTCGGCGCCAGCCAGCGCTCCAGCTCTTCCTTGGCTACGCCGCGTCGTGCCGCCATGTCATTGAGCTGGTCTTCGCCAATTTTACCGACCGTGAAATACTTCGAAGCCGGATGAGCGAAATAGAAACCTGACACCGACGCGCCCGGAAACATGGCAAACGACTCGGTCACGCGCATGCCGATTTCCTCGCACTGCAGAAGCTTGAACATATCCGCCTTGACGGTATGCTCCGGACAGGCCGGGTAACCTGGCGCCGGACGGATGCCGCGATAAGCCTCCTTGATGAGTTCTTCATTGCTCAGCTCTTCGCCGGCGGCGTAACCCCAGAATTCTCGGCGCACGCGCTCGTGCAAGTGCTCGGCGAAAGCTTCCGCCAGGCGGTCGGCCAGGGATTTCAGCATGATCGAGGAATAGTCGTCGTGCGCATCCTCGAAACGCTTTTCGTGCTTTTCGATGCCGATACCGGCCGTCACCGCAAACAGGCCGATGTAGTCAGCCACGCCTGAAGATTTCGGCGCGATGAAATCGGCCAGGCACTGGTTCGGCCGCGCCACGCCGTCGATCACCGGCTTTTCGGTTTGCTGGCGCGTGCCGTAATAGGTGAACGCAACCTCGCTGCGCGTGTCATCGGTATAGATCTCGATATCGTCATCGTTGACGCTGTTGGCCGGCAGGAGCGCGATGACGCCATTGGCAGTCAGCCAGCGGCCTTCGATCACTTTCTTCAGCAGCGCCTGGCCTTCCTCGAATACCTTGGAGGCCGCTTCACCGACCACTTTATCCTTCAGGATAGCCGGATACGGACCTGCCAGGTCCCAGGTCTGGAAGAACGGCCCCCAGTCGATGTAGCGCGCCAATGTCGCCAGGTCGTAATTGCTGAAGACGCGACGGCCGATGAACTTCGGCTTGACCGGGGCATTGACGCCGGTGAAGTCCAGTTTGGCCTTGTTGGCGCGCGCCTGCTCCAGCGTCAGCAGCGGCACGGTCTTCTTGTTGGCGTGCTGCACGCGGATGCGTTCGTAATCCGCGCTCAGCTCTGCCACATACTCGTCGCGCTGCTCCGGGCTCAGCAGGGACTGCGCCACCGGCACCGAGCGCGAGGCATCCGGCACATACACCACCGGGCCTTCGTAGTTCGGCGCGATCTTGACGGCGGTATGCGCACGCGACGTCGTGGCGCCACCGATCAGCAGCGGCATCTTGCGCTCGCGGAAGTACGGATCGCGCTGCATCTCCTTGGCGACATACGCCATCTCTTCCAGCGACGGCGTGATCAGGCCGGAGAGACCAATGATGTCGGCGTTCTCTTCCTTGGCCTTGGCGAAGATTTCCGCCGCCGGCACCATCACGCCCATGTTGACCACTTCGAAGTTATTGCACTGCAGGACCACGGCGACGATATTCTTGCCGATATCGTGCACGTCGCCCTTGACGGTCGCCATGACGATCTTGCCGCGCGGCTTGGCGACGATGCCGGTACGTTCCTGCTCCTGGCGCTTTTCTTCCTCGATGAAGGGAATCAGGTGCGCCACCGCCTGCTTCATCACGCGGGCGGACTTCACCACCTGCGGCAGGAACATCTTGCCCTGGCCGAACAGGTCGCCGACGATATTCATGCCATCCATCAGCGGCCCTTCGATGACTTCGATGGGACGACCGCCGCGCGCGGCAATCTGCTGGCGCACTTCCTCGGTATCTTCGACGATCCATTGCGTGATGCCATGCACGAGCGCATGCGACAGGCGCTTCTCGACAGGATCGTTGCGCCATTCCAGCGTCGCTTCTTCCTTCTTGTCGCCGGCTTTGAGCGTAGCGGCGAATTCGATCATGCGCTCAGTGGCATCCTCGCGGCGATTCAAGACCACGTCTTCGACACGCTCGCGCAATTCCGGAGCGAGGTCGTCATACACGCCGATCATGCCGGCGTTGACGATCCCCATGGTCATGCCTGCCTTGATGGCGTGATACAGGAACACGGTGTGAATCGCTTCGCGTGCCGGATCATTGCCGCGGAAAGAGAAACTCACGTTCGAGACGCCGCCGGAAATCTTCGCGTGCGGCAGATTCTGGTGAATCCAGCGCGTCGCCTCGATGAAATCGACGGCGTAGTTGTTGTGTTCCTCGATGCCGGTGGCGATCGCGAAAATATTCGGGTCGAAGATGATGTCTTCCGGCGGGAAGCCCACTTCTTCCGTCAAGAGCTTGTAGGCGCGCGCGCAAATCTCGGTCTTGCGGGCGAAAGTGTCGGCCTGACCTTTTTCATCGAACGCCATGACGATCACGGCGGCGCCATAGCGGCGGCACAGCTTGGCCTGGCGCAGGAATTCTTCCTCCCCTTCCTTCATCGAAATCGAGTTCACGACCGCCTTGCCCTGCACGCATTTCAGGCCGGCTTCAATCACGCTCCACTTGGACGAGTCGATCATGATCGGCACGCGGGCGATATCCGGCTCGGAAGCGATCAGGTTCAGGAAACGCGTCATGGCGGCGACCGAATCCAGCATTGCTTCATCCATGTTGATATCGATGATCTGCGCGCCGTTTTCTACCTGCTGGCGCGCCACCGACAGCGCTTCGTCGTATTGCTCGTTGAGGATCAGGCGCGCGAAGGCTTTCGAGCCCGTCACGTTGGTACGCTCGCCGACATTCACATACAAGGAATTCTCATCGATGATGAAGGGCTCAAGACCCGACAGCTTCATCCTGTGGTCGGACTCGGGCACTTGGCGCGGCGCGATATCCTTGACGGTGTCGGCAATCGCCTTGATATGTGCGGGCGTCGTGCCGCAGCAGCCGCCGGCGATGTTCACAAAACCGCTTTCGGCGAAGTCCTTCAGCAGCGAAGAGGTGACGTCCGGCGTCTCGTCGAAGCCGGTATCGGCCATCGGATTGGGCAGCCCGGCATTCGGATAGATACAGACGAAGGTATCGGCAATCTTCGACAGTTCTTCTGCATAGGGACGCATCAATGCCGCGCCCAATGCGCAATTGAGGCCGATGGTCAACGGTTTGGCATGCCGTACCGAATGCCAGAATGCGGGCACGGTCTGCCCCGACAGGATACGTCCCGACGCATCGGTAACGGTCCCGGAAATCATGATCGGCAGCTTCTTGCCCGACTCTTCGAAGAAGGCATCGATGGCGAACAGCGCGGCCTTGCAGTTGAGCGTATCGAAGATCGTCTCGACCAGCAGCACGTCGACGCCGCCTTCGACCAGCGCACGAGTTTGCTCAAGATAAGCCGCGACCAGTTGATCGAAGGTGACGTTGCGCGCTGCCGGATCGTTCACGTCCGGCGAAATCGATGCGGTCTTGGGCGTCGGGCCGATGGCGCCGGCGACAAAGCGCGGCTTGTCGGGCGTGGAATATTTGTCGCAGGCGGCGCGCGCAAGCTTGGCGGCTTGCAGGTTCATCTCGTAGACGAGATGCGCCATGTGGTAATCGTCTTGCGCAATGCTGGTGGCGCCGAAGGTATTAGTTTCCACCAGGTCGGCGCCGGCCGCTAGGTATTGCTCGTGGATTTCCTGGATGATGTGCGGCTGCGTCAGCAACAGGAGTTCGTTATTCCCTTTAAGGAAAATCTCCTTGCCCGCCGCACTGAAATCCTTGAAGCGCTCGCCACGATAGTCCGCCTCGCCCAGTTTATATTGCTGGATCATGGTACCCATCGCGCCATCGAGGATCAAAATGCGACGGGAGAGCAGATCGCGCAGCAGCGCTTCGGTATCGGAGATGGCGTGACGGTTCATAGCTGTTCGTATCAGGACAGGATGCCGCGTCGCGAAATGGCAACAGAAGGCGACCGGCTGTCAGTAAAAAATTCGCAAAATAAAAAACCCGGCCTGCATTGCGGGTCCGGGTTGATAGCCTGGGCCGCTTTAGCAGTATTTGTAATGGGACTCTACCCCGGCGCCCGCAAGCTGGGTTTGACTGGCTCAATCAAATCGGCGCTATGAAAATTATACGCCGAATCAATGCCTTGCGTAAGCTTGGGTATAACAGGAATGTGGATTGAATACAGCTGCACCGGCGAGTGCAGAAATTCGGACAAAAAAAAGCCCGCAAGATTTGCGGGCAGAATCCATATCAAAGGAGGAGACATGGAGGAGACAGTTGCAGTCTACGAGCGCATGATGATTTAGGCCAATTTTGTTTACCAATATGTGATATTCACATTATTAATATCAAAGCAATCTGTCTCATCCGCCCGCGCAAACTAGTCCTTTCCGCTCCTGACTTTCTTCCTCATGCCGCAGCCCGCGCCTTCGTGCCGCGCGCCTCATTCAATTTCAACGTCAGGCACTTGGCGGCGCCGCCTGCCTTCATGAATTCGCCCAATGGCGTCTGGCGCACCTGAAAGCCACGTGCCGCCAGATTGCGCGCCAGTGCAGGCGAGGCCCGGTTCAGGAACACATGTCGGCCGCTGTTGACAGCGTTGCAGGCGAACGCGAGCGCATCGGCTTCCGCGACTTCAATGCGACGTGCGGCCGGCACACGGGCAGCGATGCGGGCGCGTGACGCGTCGTCAAAGGCTTGCGGATAATACATCAGGTAGCCGCCCACCAGCGGGCACAGGCAGGTATCGAGGTGATAGAAGCGTTCATCGATCAGGCGCAGTGGCTCGACCTCGATATCCAGCAATGCCGCCAGCGCGGCGGCGCACTCGATACTGGTGCGATGCCCGTAGCCCATCCAGAGTAGCGGCTGGCCGCGATCGAGCAGCGCGTCGCCCGCGCCTTCGAAGGCCAGTTCCGGCGCCAGCTTGACGACATCAAAGCCCTGCTCCTGGAACCACTTTTCAAAGTGCGCTTCCTCGGGCTGGCGCTCGGCATGGCGGAAATGCGACAGCACCACGGTATTCTGCAACACCAGCCCGGCATTGGCGGTAAAGACCATATCAGGCACGCCGGGCTGGCCGGCAATGCGTTCGACCGAGGCCACTCCCGCGATGGCATCGGCCAGCGCATCCCATTGGCGCCAGGCGAGATCATTGCAGCTTGCCGCGACATTCCCCTGCATCCACGGATTGATCACATAGCTCACGTCGAAATTGTCGGGGGCGCACATCAGGTAACGGTCAGTCATGGGTCGTCCTCTCTTCAACAGGGTGGGTTAAACGATCATATGGTCGGCGGCGGCCGGAACTCGCACAGTTCCCGCATCCAGCGTGACGGCGATGGTCGCCAAGGCAAAGTCGACTTCCTGCGGGCCGATGATCAGCGGCGGGGCAAAGCGCACCACGGTATCGTGCGTTTCCTTGGAAAGGACCCCTGCTGCCATCAAACGTTCGCAAAACACCCGGGCCGGCAGCATGGCCGGATCGAGTTCCAGGCCGATCAGCAGCCCGCGTCCGCGCACGTCGCGAATGGCCGGGTGGCGCAGCGCACGCAAGCCTTGAAGCAAGCGCTCACCCATCTCGCTGGCACGCTCGCTCAAGCGTTCTTCTTCCAGCAGTTCCAGTGCCGCCTGGCCGACGGCTGATGCCAGCGGATTGCCGCCGAAGGTGCTGCCGTGGTCACCCGGGTTAAACACATTCATCACATCCTGGCGCGCGAGGAAGGCCGACACCGGCAACAGGCCGCCACCCAGCGCCTTGCCCAGCACCAGCCCATCCGGCTTGATGCCATCATGGTCCGAAGCCAGCAAGCGGCCGGTGCGCCCCAGGCCGGTTTGCACTTCGTCGCAGATCAGAAGCACATCATGGCGCGAGCAGATATCGCGGCATGCAGCCAGGTAGCCGGCCGGCGGCACGACGATGCCGCCTTCGCCCTGGATCGGCTCGACCAGGAAGGCCACTGTATGCGGCGTAATGGCAGCTTCCAATGCCGCCGCATCGCCGAACGGCACCGTGACGAATCCTGAAGCAAACGGACCGAAGCCATCGCGGTATTGCGCTTCCGAGGAAAAGCCGACGATGGTGGTGGTGCGCCCGGCGAAATTGCCCTTGCAGACGACCACCTCGGCTTGGCCTGCCGGCACGCCCTTGACCTTGTAGCCCCATTTGCGTGCCGCCTTGATGGCGGTTTCCACGGCTTCGGCGCCGGTATTCATCGGCAGCGCCTTGGGCATGCCAACGGTAGTACAGAGCTTTTCCAGGAAGGGCCCGAGCCGATCGCTGTAAAAGGCGCGCGAAGGAATCGCCAGCAGTCGGGCTTGCTCGGTCAGTGCCGCCACCAGCCTGGGATGGCTGTGACCGAAACTCACGGCCGAATACGCCGACATCATGTCCAGGTAGCGCTTGCCTTCGACATCCCACAGCCACACGCCCTCACCCTTGTGCAAGACGACCGGCAGCGGGTGGTAATTGCGCGCGCAGTATTGCCGCTCGAGCTTGATGAATCTGTCCATGATTCCCTCCTTGCGCTTTACTGATGAAATGCTCAAGTCACTGGATACATGGTAAGCGCAATGCAAGGAAATATTTTTTCGTATTGCGCTATAAAAGTATTAATTTATGAAAGAATCGTTCATCTGACCCGCAAAACTAATGAGAATGTCATGGAAAAGCTCGATCGCTACGACAAAATCCTGCTCGATGTCCTGCAAAGGGATGGGCGCGCCTCGAATGTGGAATTATCCGAAGCGGCGAACCTGTCGCCGCCGCAGTGTTATCGGCGCGTGCGCAGGCTGGAAGCCGAGGGCTACATCCGCGGCTATGCGGCGCAGGTCGACCCGGCCGCGCTGGGCCTGGGCGTGGTGGCGTTCGTGTACCTGAACCTGCATCGCGACCAGTTCAAGCAGGTGCGCAAGGTGGAACAGGCGATTCGTCAGTTCCCGGAGATTATCGAGTGCTACACCATCTCCGGCGACTTCGATTATCTGTTAAAAGTCGTGGCGGCCGATTTGAAATCGCTCTCCGGCTTTCTGACTGATCGCCTGATGCAGGTGCCGGGCGTGGCCGGTGTACGCTCCACCGTCTGCCTGGAAGAGATCAAGCCGGCCGCCAGCCTGCCGCTGGATATGCCGGGCAGGTAGTCGGTTATGGACGAGAAGGAAGTAATGGCGATGGCCAGCTCGCTCCGCACCCCGCGTCCAGCACTCTATAGCGCGACGGTGACGATTTTCGGCGCCGAATACTGGGCTGGCGTCATCAGGTCGACGCCGCAAGGCAAGGCTTCGATCCAGTCAAGGAAGCGGCCCACCATCTCCCGCCCTTTGAACGGCGCGCCATGCTGCGGAATGATCCATTCCGGGTCCAGTTCGCGCACCATGGCTGCCCAGTAGCGGCACACCTTGTTGGATACCATGTAGCGCATGTGGAAACCCTTCATGTGCGGCACATGCGCATCGAAGTCGGTCACCGGCATGCCGGCGTCGGCCGCGGACATCATCGACGCGCCCATGTCGCCGGAAAACAGCATGCGGCTGGTCGGATCATAAAATTGCAGATTGCCTTCGGCGTGCAGAAAATGCGCGGGCAGGATCTGGAACGTGGTATCGCCAAGCGGCAGCAGCGTGCCTTCGTCGGGAATGGCAATGATGCGCCCTTCGGTTTTCCCTTGCGGGCAGAAATGCGGCACGAACCGCGACCAGATACGCGAAATCAGCAGCTTGGTTTCCGAGCCGGTGAGCCAACGCGGCAGCGAGGCGATGATATCGGGGTCGGCATGCGAGGCAAAGACATATTCGAGTTTCTTCGGCGGGAAGAACCGTCCCATCGCGACGAACAATTCGTTGTAGGTCATCACGCCGCCCGGATCGAGCAGGATGCCATTGCCGTTATTGACGATCAAAAACTGGTTGGACTGGACTGAATTGCCGTTTTCATCCTCCACCAGATCCGGAAACATCAGGCAAATATGCTTGCCGTCGTTGTATAACTCAATGGCCATAATAACCCTACTGTTGAAATAGTTTATTTTACCCAAGAGAAACTATTTCGATAAATATTCTTTACTATAGGGAGGCATAAATTCATAAAACTTTGGATGTGACGGAATAGTAACTCTCAGTAACTCTCAGTTTCTCTCGGCCATCACTCGTGTTACCCTGTCGCAATACTTTTACCTCCTTTGCCGGCTCGGCCCATGGATTTTCTCGCCTGTCTTTTCCGTTTTCCCAAGGATGATCCTGCCCAAGCCACGCGGGCGCGCCACAGCCTCATGTCGCTGGTGTCGTCGCTGACCATCATCGTCTTTACTCTCTATTGCAGCTACGCCGGTTTGTTTCGGCTGGGCCTGCGCGAGCTTGCCTGGTTCATTCTGTTGGCGATTCTGGTCCATGCGGTGTTCTTTGCGATGATTTGCTCGGGCCGGAATCTGCGCCTGGCGGACCCGAGCCTGACTCTGCCGCAGATGTACGTCAGCATTTTGTGGATGATGTTCATCCTGTATTTCATCGATCACGTGCGCGGCGCGATGCTGGTGCTCTTCATGATCATTTTCGTGTTCGGCATTTTTCGCCTCGGGCTGAAGCAATTCATAGGCGTGGCTATCTTTGCCCTGGCCGCTTATGCGATTGTGATCGCGCTACTGATTTACTTTCATCCGGATTCGATCAATCCGCGGATCGAGATGCTGCAATGGGTATTGCTGGCGATGGTCTTGCCCTGGTTTGCCGTGATCGGCGCCTATATCAGCAATATTCGCCACACCCTGCGGCAAAAGAACAAGGACCTGGAAAAGGCGCTGGCGAAAATTGAACAACTGGTATCGCACGATGAGCTGACGGGCACCTACAGCCGGCGCAGTTTTCTGGATGCCCTGCGTCGTGAACTGGCGCGCGCCGAGCGCGAAAACCGACCATTTTGCCTGGCATTGTTCGACCTGGACCATTTCAAGTCCATCAATGACCGCTATGGGCATCTGGCTGGCGATGACGTGTTGCGCAGCTTTGCTGACTGCGTTCAGCAGGAAGTGCGGCAGGTGGATTATTTCGCCCGTTACGGCGGGGAGGAATTTGCCTTGCTTTTGGCAGATACGGAAATTAATGCGGCAACCGATATCCTGGAACGTATTCGCGCCCGGGTCGAATCGCAACCCTTTCCCCATGTTGAGTGGAATGTGACTTCTTCCATCGGGGCAGCCCAGTATCAGCCTGGTGAAACGCTTAACCAGTTGATTGGCCGTGCTGACCAGGCCTTGTATGCCGCCAAGTCAGAGGGACGCAATCGCGTCAAGCAGGCCGCCGGCAGCATTCGGCAGTAACCGGCTGCGAACAAGGCAGCAACAGGCGCTTATCAAGCACGACGGATAAACGGTAGATAACAAAGCAAAAAACGCGAACCGGTTTTCCCGGTTCGCGTTTTTATTTGGCGCTATTACTACTAGCTAAAGCGGGGCGATCAGGCTGCCAGACGCTTTTCCAGCTCAGCCTTGGTGGCTTCCAGTTCGGTAGGCAGGTGATACTTGAGCTTGTCGAACAATTCGGCGTGCAGTTTCAGCTCGGCTTCCCAGGCAGCCTTGTCGATCGACGTGATCGTGTTGAACTGATCCTGGGTGAACTCGATGCCATCCCACTTCAGGTCGCCGTATTGCGGGGTGACGCCGAAGATGTTCTCGACACCGCCAGCCTTGCCTTCGATACGGTCGAGCATCCACTTCAGCACGCGCATGTTGTCGCCGAAGCCCGGCCAGACGAACTTGCCGTTCTCATCGGTGCGGAACCAGTTGACGCAGTAGATCTTCGGCTGCTTGGCGCCGGTCGCTTCGATCTTCTTGCCCATGTCGAGCCAGTGCTGGAAGTAGTCGCTCATGTTGTAGCCCATGAACGGCAGCATGGCGAACGGGTCGCGGCGCACCACGCCTTGCTGGCCAGCGGCAGCGGCAGTGGTTTCCGAACCCATGGTCGCGGCCATGTAGACGCCTTCGACCCAGTTGCGGGCTTCGGTCACCAGCGGCACGGTGGTGGAACGACGGCCACCGAAAATGAAGGCATCGATCGGCACGCCAGCCGGATCATCCCAGGCCGGGTCGATCACCGGGTTCTGGGTGGCGGCGACGGTGAAGCGGGCGTTCGGGTGCGCTGCCTTGCGGCCGGTTTCCTTGCCGATTTGCGGCGTCCAGTCCTTGCCCTGCCAGTCAATGACGTGGGCCGGGGCTTCCTTGGTCATGCCTTCCCACCAGACATCGCCATCGTCGGTCAGCGCGACGTTGGTGAAGATGGTGTTGCCGGTCAGCGAAGCCATGCAGTTGGAATTGGTCGCGGTGTTGGTGCCCGGAGCGACGCCGAAGTAGCCAGCTTCCGGATTGATCGCGTACAGGCGGCCATCCTTGCCCGGCTTGATCCAGGCGATATCGTCGCCGATGGTGGTGACTTTCCAGCCGTTGAAAGCTTTCGGCGGGATCAGCATGGCGAAGTTGGTCTTGCCGCAGGCCGACGGGAACGCGGCAGCGACATAGTGCTTCTTGCCTTCCGGAGATTCGACGCCGAGGATCAGCATGTGCTCAGCCAGCCAGCCCTGGTCGCGGCCCATGGTGGAAGCGATACGCAGCGCGAAGCACTTCTTGCCCAGCAAGGCGTTGCCACCGTAGCCGGAACCGTAGGACCAGATTTCGCGGGTTTCCGGATAATGCACGATGTACTTGGTCGGGTTGCACGGCCAAGGCACATCCTTCTCGCCAGCGGCCAGCGGCTTGCCGACGGTGTGAATGCACGGCACGAATTCGCCATCGGTGCCCAGCACGTCGTAGACGGCCTTGCCCATGCGGGTCATGATGCGCATGTTAACAGCAACATAAGGCGAGTCGGACAGTTCGATACCGATGTGGGCGATCGGCGAACCCAGCGGACCCATCGAGAACGGCACCACGTACATGGTACGGCCGCGCATGCAGCCGTCGAACAGCGCATTCAGGGTAGTGCGCATTTCGGCAGGAGCCATCCAGTTGTTGGTGGGGCCGGCATCTTCCTGCTTTTCCGAGCAGATGAAGGTACGGTCTTCCACGCGGGCCACGTCCGACGGATCGGAGCAGGCCAGGTAGCTGTTCGGACGCTTTTCCTGGTTCAGCTTTTTCATGGTGCCCGAGGCAACCATTTCAGCGCACAGGCGATCATATTCTTCCTGCGAACCGTCGCACCAGTAGATGCGGTCGGGCTTGGTGAGCGCGGCAACTTCAGCGACCCAGTTGATCAGCTTTTGCTGTTTCACGAAAGCCGGCGCGTTGACTGCGGTAACGCCACCCATGAGGGGTTGATTCATACTACCTCCAATGCCAATAAAGAATTCGGTCTTGTCCCGGCACGGCAGGATCGTCGTTAAGGAAGGCCGGCGGGTAAGCCGGCGGGAACGGCGGTCTTGTCGAATGGCGGCCATGTTGCGGCCGCTCTGCCCTTCCATCATAGGTGCACCGGACGATGATGCCTGTGCGATCGGTCAGGTCATCTGCTTTCCGTGCGCCCAGCGGGGCGTGGTGGACTTGCATTCCGCAGCACGGCGGCTACGGAAAATAGGTTGGGGATTGTACACCCCCGCGACTCTCCCTCTCAATGCTTTGCGCCAAAAATGTAGTAAATATTGAGAAAAATAGTTGAATTTTGTAGTCGACTATTTTTATTTTTCTTGTACGCGTTATTTTGTTACGAAAATGCGATAACTTTTGTTAAATTGCCGAGAAAATTATCTTTTGTTGCAATAAGTTTCTACAAGGACTTGCTTCATCTGCTTTCGCCTTTTATCGCTCCTTCACGTTAATCTTGCTCTTTGGCTACACTTGACGCCGTTTTCAAAATCGCCAGGGTAAAGAGGCATGAAAGTCATCAGCGTCAATCGCGGACAAGTCGGGCAGCTCGCCGTTGAACAAGGCGGCAAGCTGCGCCATGTTGCCAGTGCCATCGACAAGCAACCGGTCGCAGGCCGCGTCGCGGTCAACAGGCTTGGCCTGGACGGCGACGAGCAAGCCGATCTGACGGTGCATGGCGGCCTTGACAAGGCTGTCTATGCTTACCCGGCCGAGCATTATCCATTCTGGGAACAAGAGCGCGCCGCCGTGCACAAACAAGAAGAGCAACTGCCTTTCGGTATGATGGGTGAAAACCTGACGCTGCAAGGCTTGCTTGAACAGGATCTCTGGGTGGGCGATTGCCTGACCATCGGCAGCACGGTTCTGATGGTGACGGAGCCACGACGCCCCTGCTTCAAGTTTGCAGTCAAGATGGGGTTCTCTCACGCAGTCAAGATGATGGTGCAAAGCGGCTTTACCGGATTTTACTTGCGCGTGCTGCAAACCGGCACGTTGGAAAGCGGCGATGTCATTGCGCTGACGCCTGGTCCTCGAACTATTTCACTGGCTCAAATTAATCAGCAGCGCTACAAGGGACGGCAGCGCGATTTGTTTTAGCACATACTGGATTCATCTTGCTGTCACATTGCCTTGGCATTTTTACAGGGAACGCGTCTCTGTAATGGCCAGTCCAAGGGCTTCTGTTGGTGGATGTGTTACACAGGCAGATGGCTTACATGAATCGTTATTTATCTGCTCAAGAGCAACTTCGACTTAACGACTTATTTGACTACGATATCCTCGACACCCCGCCGGAAGCGGAATTCGATGATTTCACCACGCTTGCCAGCAGCATTTGCGATACGCCGATTGCCGTCATTACGCTACTCGACGAGAACCGCCAATGGTTCAAGTCGTCCGTCGGCCTTGACCTATCAGAAACGCCGCGCGATATAGCGTTCTGCCACCATACAGTTGCCAGCCGCGATTTTTTTGTCGTACGGGATGCGCAAACGGATCGCCGCTTTCGTGACAACCCGCTGGTAACCGGCCCGCCACACATCCGCTTCTATGCCGGCGCACCGCTGGCGACGCCGCAAGGACACGTCATCGGCACGCTGGCCGTGATTGATGCCAAGCCGAGGCAACTCACCGCACTCCAGGAAAAATGCTTGCGCATCCTGAGCCGCCACGTGGTGGTCCTGCTGGAATTGCGAAAGAACGTCAACACGCTCGAACATGCCATCGCCGAACGTAACCGCGCAGAACGGGAATTAAAGGCGATTCAGACCCAGCTTGAAGTCCGCGTCAAGGAACGCAGTGCCGCACTGGAAGCCAGCAATGCTGCCCTGCGCGGCGAAATCGCTGAACGCATCGCCGAAAGAAATGTGTCGGATGCGCTGCTGAATACGCTGCCCGGCATTTTTTATGTCTTCGATGAACAAGGCCGCTTCTTGCGATGGAATGAAAATGTTCCTCGCGTGACCGGTTACTCGGCCCAGGAAATGACGGAGGTCCGCCCAACCGATTTTTTCGAGAAAGAAGAAGACAAGCAGTTAATCGCGCGAAAAATCCAGGAAGCGTTCACGCAAGGACAAGCTCATACGGAAGCGTCGTTGCGCACCAAGAATGGTGATCAGATCCCCTATTTGTTCAATGCGGTACGGTTGCAAATAGGTGCAAAGCACTGCGTGTCGGGCATGGGCATCGATATCACCGAACGCAAGCTGTTTGAGAAATCGCTGCTGGAAGCCGAAGAGCGCTACCGCCGCCTGGTAGAACTGTCGCCGGATGCTATCTTTGTCGTCAAAAACGATGCCTGCAGTTTTGCCAACAAGGCAGGCTTGGCATTGCTTGGCGCAACAAGGCTGGAGCAGTTGGCAGGCCGGCCGATCATGGAAATCGTGCATCCCGATTTTCACGAGGAAGTCATTTGCCGCATTCGGCAACTCGACCAGGGCATCCCGGTCGTGCGCATGGAAGAAAAATATGTGCGGCTCGACGGCAATGCGCTAGATGTCGAAGTCACCGCGGCGCCCTTTACCGACAATGGCGAAAAGGCGCGGCTGCTGGTGGTCAGGGATATCACCGAAACCAAGCGCCACAAGGAATTGCTGAAACACCAGGCCAGCCATGACGACCTGACGCAACTGGCCAACCGCTCGCTGCTGCATGATCGCATCCGGCTGGCGATGGCCCATGCCGACCGCAGCGGCTCGATGTCAATCGTCGCATTCATCGACCTCGACAATTTCAAGCTGATCAATGACACGCTTGGCCATGATATCGGCGACGAATTGCTGATTCTTGTCGCCGAGCGCTTGCAGAGTTGCGTCCGTGAAGAGGATACCGTGGCCCGTCATGGCGGCGACGAATTCGTGCTGGTGCTGCGGGACCAGCACGACGAACACGCCATCAGCGCCTGGATCCGCCGTCTCATCGAACGGATCTCGCACCCCATTCTCGTGGCTGACCACCAGCTGTTCGTCACTTGTTCGATCGGGCTAAGCGCATATCCGCGCGACGGCAGGGATGTGCATACCTTGCTCAAGCATGCCGATGCCGCGATGTACCAGGCCAAGGCTGAAGGGCGTAATCAGTTTCAGTTCTTCATTCCCAGCATGAACGAGCGCATCCGCGAGCGCTTCACGATGGAAGCCAGGCTGCGCCGTGCGCTGGAGCGCGACGAATTCCTGCTGCATTACCAGCCGCAGGTTGACCTGGCCAGCGGCAACGTCACCGGCACGGAAGCGCTGATACGCTGGCGCGATCCGGAACTGGGCTTGATGTCGCCATTGCGGTTTATTCCCATCGCCGAGGAAACCGGCTTGATCGTGCCGATTGGCCAATGGGTGCTGGAACAGGCGTGCCGGCAGAACAAGGCGTTGCATGACGCCGGATTTGCCGATCTGACGGTATCGGTCAATTTATCGCCGCGCCAGTTTTCTCCGCATGCGCTGGTCGAGTCGGTGCGTTCCGCGCTGGCGCAATCGGGATTGCGCCCGGAATTCCTGAAACTCGAAGTCACGGAAGGGATGGTGATGAACCGTCCGGAAGAAGCGGAAGATATCCTGCGCGAGCTCAAGGAGATGGGCGTATGCCTGGCCATCGATGATTTCGGCATCGGCTATTCGAGCCTGAGTTACCTGAAGCGCTTCCCGATGGATCAGCTCAAGATCGACCAGTCATTCGTGCGCCGCGTGACGGATGACCCCAGCGATGCGGCGATCACGCAAGCGGTGATCGCGCTTGGGCATAATCTCAATCTCGCCGTGATTGCCGAGGGCGTAAGCGAAGAAGGTCAGCTGGCGTTTCTGCGCCAGCATGACTGCGATGAAATCCAGGGAAATTATTTTTGCCAGGCCGTGCCGTTCGAGGAGCTGTACCAGCTGCTCAGCAGCCAGCGCCAGCTCCCGCATTGACACCGCATTGTTACATTAACCCGCTGCGGTATCGGTCGACGCGCCGGCCGGCAGCACGCTGAAGCGGGTGGTGACGAGCGAGCGCGAACCGGTCCACAGTCGCGCCCAGCCAGGAGGCCAGGACAAGGCCGGACCGTTATATTCCGGCACGCCGCGCCGCACCGGAATGATAGGAAGGGTCGGCGGCACGGGCCCGTCGCGGCTATCCCAGCCCAGCGTATAGGCATAATCCGGCAGCAGTGCGGCGCAGACGCGCTCGAACCATTCGGTGTGATCCTCGTCTCGGCCCAGCGCCTGCGCCAGGCCTTGCGGATCGAATTTGGCCAGCGTGCGCACCAACTGTTCGGTCGGCTCGCCCGGCGTGTCGCCCCACCCCATCACCGGGTTGAAGTTGTAATCCGAACCGGACCCATACCAGCCTTCGCGCCACGGGCGCTCCATCCAGTTGCGCTGTCCCGCAAACAGATGCCAGCGCCAGTGCAGTCCGGACGGTCGCGGCCAGCTATACAAGTAGAGGCGCTGGTAACCGGCGCGGTGCAATTCGCGCACCATCGCCATCAGGCGCGCATGTGGCATGCGGTCGGGCGGGCGGCGGCGAAACAGGATCGGCTCGCCATCGGCATGCTGCACTTCATCGGTCGCCAGGTTCAGGTCGAGCGTACGCACCTCGCTGCCGAAACGCGCCGAAATCCATCCGGTCAGTAAATTGACGGCAGTGATCACGCCATAGCCGCGATGACGGTGAAAGATGACGGTGCCGGGTGCGACAGGTTTCATAAGACGTTCAATGGAAGCTCTGCAAACAGTGTAACGGAATGCGGCGCTGATGAAGAAGAATTCCGCATTGCATCCGCACAGGCATGTTATGACTGTGCAACAGCGATATAAGTTCTGCCATGCAGCAAATGTCCTATCCGCGTTATGATTAATTTTTCAATTCTGCGCGTTCCTTGATCAACCATGACCTTGCGCCTTATCGCCACTGGCGGCACCTTCGACAAGCATTACGATGAAATCCGTGGTGAACTGACGTTTGCAGATTGCCATCTGCCGGAAGTGATCCGTCGTACGCGCATGACGATGCCGGTAAATTTGGAAACCCTGCCCCTGCTCGATTCGCTGGATATGCAGGATGCCGACCGCCAGCGCATTCTCGCTTCCTGCCGCGCAGCAGCCGAGCCTGCCATCGTGATCATCCATGGCACCGATACCATGCGTGAGACGGCACAGGTGCTGGGAGCGGCCGCGCTGAACAAAACCATCGTGCTGACCGGCGCGATGGTGCCTTATGAAATCGCCGGTTCGGACGCCTTGTTCAACTTCGGCTTTGCTGCGGGCGTGGCGCAAACCCTGCCTGCGGGCGTGTATGTGGCCATGAATGGCCAGGTCTTTGCATGGGACCGCGTGCGCAAGAACCGCGCGGCCGGCGTGTTCGAGACCGTATCAGGTAGTTAAGGCCGGCTCGTTGCGCGGGGCGCCGTCATCCTTTTCGACGCGATTGCGCCCGCCTTCCTTGGCCCGGTAAAGCGCGTCGTCGGCGCGGCGGCACCAGCTTGTCAAATCTTCTCCAAGCACCAATTGCGCGCAGCCGACACTGATGCTCAAGCGTCCGACGGGCTCGATCTCCTGCTGCGTAATGGCATGACGCAGCTTTTCCGCCGCCTGCACCGCTTCGCCGAGCGCCACCGGCATGAGAATCGCAAACTCTTCGCCGCCCCATCGGCATACCAGGTCGGAGGTGCGCACGCTGGCTTGCACGATGCCGGCCATTTGCCGCAACACGTCATCGCCGACCAGATGGCCGAGACGATCGTTGACTTGCTTGAAATGATCGATATCCAGCAGCACCAGGGAAATCGGTTGCACATACCGGTTGGCGCGCTGAATTTCACGCTTGGCTTCCGATTCCAGGTGGCGGCGATTCCACAAGCCGGTTAACGGATCGATACGCGCGCTATGCTCTGCCCTGGCGCGTGCCTCATGCAATTCTTCCTCGATGCGCGTATGAGTAAGCAGCAAGAACGTGAAGGCCACCACGATCGCCAGCATGGCTTCAACCAGGATCAGCAACCGAAAGCCGACATCCTGCGCCAGCATGTCAGTCATGGTCGGCGCCAGCATGACGTCGACAAAACGCCAGGAGGCGATGACGCCGGTACCGATAAAGACGGCGCACAACAGCAGGGTAGCCGACTTTTGCCGCCCCCTGGCATGAGGAAGCGCGAGCCGGAAAACACGCATCGCGATGAAAAACTGGAAAGCGCTAGCCCACATGATGCGGATATTGACGCCATCCGCCCTGAACAAACAATAGGCCAGCACTGCCAGAATCACCGCGCCGCCTGCCCAGTTCAGCCGGTTCGCCGGAATTTTGCTTTGCCGATAAAAATTCGCCACGCCGTCATACAAGAGGCACAAGCTGGCGATGGCCATTGCATTGCCGGTCAGGATGGCGAAGACCGGCGGCAGCGTGCTACGCAGGATGGCAAGGATAAAGCACCCAGCCAGCGTGACCAGCCCGGTTGCCCACAGGCCAAAACCGGGATAGGTCTTCCTTGTCTTGAGCACGAATACCATGAGGCTGGCGATCGTCATCAGCAGCATCGTGACAATCAAGCCAAGGGTGGGAGCATGCAGCAGGTTCAGCATGAAAAATACAATTCAAAAGCGTTTGCTATGACTGGCCGGTCGAACCGCGCTGTATCGTGATCCTGCTCATCGCTCCAACTTGCGCCAGTTCCCTCAACAGGGAAGGCGCATTGTAGCTTGGAATTTCTGGCCGCAGCATCGAGCAGTGCGATAAACCACACACTGTTAAGCGCAATGCGAACAAATGCGCTGCACCGATGTCGTATTGGAATTCTTAATACAAATTCATGTTTTTGCTTTCCAACTTTCATTTGTTGAAATTTATTTAATTTTCAGAGACAGAATAACCATGCGCCAAATTTCCCGTCCGCTACCTGCTTTCGTTGCAATTGGTTTTTCATTAGTCATCGCAGCATGTGGCGGCGGTAGTAGCGATAGCGACGTTGGCATCGCTAATAACGCTGTTGATACGCCTGCCAATGGGAACCAGCCTGTCGTTCAGGAAAGTGGAGCGCCGGCCGCCACCGGCGACACGTCGACGGACGGCTTCAACTGGACCAACTTTCGCCGCAGCCAGCTGGGCTTGACGGCATTGACGCACAATAGCGCCATTGACCGGGCGGCACAAAACCATTCTGATTATCAGCGCGCCAATGATGTCATCACTCATGAAGAAACACGCGGCTTTTCCGGATTCACCGGCGAAACGGTACAGGAGCGGCTGGTTGCAGCCGGATATGGCTTACGCGGCGACTATGCGTTCGGCGAAGTGATTTCCGCCAGCGGCGATACCTCGGGCTTCAATGCGGCGGAAGACTTGATTGCCGCGATTTACCATCGGTTCGTGATGTTTCAGCCCAGTTTTCGCGAAGCCGGCGCGGGAACGGCAACCGTGCCCGATGGGTACACCTATTTCACGCTCAACCTGGCCAGTACCAATGGCTTGGCTGCAGGGCTTGGCAGCCGCCGTATCGTCGCGTATCCGTTCGACGGGCAAACGAATGTGCCGACGATTTTTTATAGCGACTATGAATCGCCAGATCCGGTCGAAGACCGCAATGAAGTCGGCTACCCGATCAGCGTGCACGCCGACATCACGTCCGACGTGACGGTGCAGACATTCACGGTTGCACCGCGCGGTGCTGCGGCGCTCCCTGTCAAGCTGCTGAGCAGTACAACGGACACCCATACCACGCCCTCGGCTGCGGCAATCGTGCCGCTGGTCGTGCTGTCGCCGAACACGACTTATGATGTGCAATTCACCGGGCTCGTCGATGGCGTTGCCGTATCCCGCTCGTGGTCATTTACGACCCGTTGAACTCAGCGTCCTCAGGCGTACTCGGCCTGGCGACGTGCGGAGGACACAAGTGATAAAGCATGGCCATGAATGTCCAGACTACCCAGGCCGACCAGACGTTATGGGACAGGAAGTGAGCGCCGCGGATCATTTGCGCCCAGCCCATTGCCATGCCGAGCGCCAGCGCAACGACCAGGCCAATCTGCGCCCGGCGCGCATGCACATGCCGCAGGCCGAAATAAAACGCCATCAAAGAAAATCCACCTGATGCATGCCCGCCGGGAAAACAACGTCCGCCGCCCGTCACCGGCATATGCTCGAACAAGCGTTCAAAAGGCGCATAGCCGCCATATTCCGCCAGATCCCAGGGGCAATGCATGCCGCTGACATGCTTGAGTAACGAAACCAGTTCCGTGCTGCCCGCGATCGCCACTAACATCCAGATCAGGGGACGCCGGTGATGACGCCACTGCGGAATGATATAGGTCAGCACAAAACCGCCGAACACGACCACGCCGACCGCGACGACGATCATTTTTAAACCGTCATGCATGACGGTTTGCATGAAGGGATCGCTCCGCCACGGGAAGCTGCGGCTATGCGCATCGTAGTACGGCGCGATCATCGCCTGATCAAGCGCCGTATGGTTGAACACAAACCAGATGAGCGGCGCCAGCAGCAGCGAGACTGCCAGCATCCAACCGTCATGTCGCAAACGCATCAATGCAGGCTCCTATACTGACCATTGCTGACCAGCTCGGACGTTCCCTGATAGAACGCGATCGCTTCTTGCAGCCACTTCCGGTCGACCGGAATCGGCTTCATATAGTGCCGCAGGCGGCTGCGCCATGCCATGAACAATTTGATCATCTGCATTTCCTCCAAGAGTTGCGTCGGAGTATAGAAATGCGGGTGTGATCAACTCCTTCCGAAAATGTGATGGAGTTGTGAAGAGCGCGAGTAACGCGTACGCACTCAGGCGCGCATGCGCACGTGCACCCGGGTCCCCTGGTGCGGGTCGCCGGGAATGGCGACACTTTCGATGCCGCAATGCCAACCGTGCGCCTGGCAAATCCGCTCGACGATGGATAAGCCCAGCCCCATGCCGCCCGGAATATCACTGGCCCGATAGTGTCGATCGAACACGTGCGCCAGGTGTTCTGCCGCGATACCATGCCCGGTATCGGAAACGATCAGCGCACCGTCACGGAAATCGATGTCGATGCTGCCTTGCCGGGTATAGCGGACGGCGTTGCCGATCAGGTTATCCAGCAGCAGGCCTAACAGGGCAGGATCGGCATCCACCATCGTATTCGTCGGCACATGGACATTCAATTGCACGCCGGCGGCGGCACAAGCCGCGACATGCTGCCCGGCGCTGACATCGGCCTGCTGCCGCAGATTCAGCGAAACGCGCTCGTCCAGCGCCAGTTCGCGCGCCAGGAATAGCAAGCCGCGCAAGCGCCCTTCCATGTCATCGGCGGAAGTGACAATCCGGTCCAGCCGCTGGCGCGCACGCTCATCCAGAGCCGGCTCCTCCAGCAGCAGCTCGGCGCTGGTACGCACGCGTGTCAGCGGCGTGCGCAATTCGTGGCTGACGTTGGCGGTAAATTCCCGTTCGCGCGCCAGCAACTCGCGATTGCGCTGGCGGTAATCGTCAAGCGCCCGCGCCAGCAAGCCGACCTCGCGATCCAGCTCGGCGTCGTGCAGCGGAGCGGAATCATCCCTTTGCAACCGATCGGTGATTTTCTGCAGCTGAAACAATAAGCGGCCAGCCAGCCAGTAACCCAGCCACAGCGATGTCACGCCAAGCAGCAGGACGCCGCCCAGCAATTGCCATCCCAGGCGCGCCAGGCGCTCCTCATGTTCGCTGACGTCATACAAAAGGTAATAGCGCTCTCCCCGCTGTTCGCGTATGCCGACGTGATATTCGGTGTCCCCGACAAACCATTCGTAATTGCCGGCCGGCTTGGCGGAAAAGTTTGCCGGCAAGGGCGAAGGTGCCACGTCTTTGGATGTACGGAACAGGCGCAGGCGGTCCGAATACGACGCCAGCATTGCCGGGCCACCGTCACGATCAGAATGACTGACATAGTAGTCCAGTGCGGTATTGACCACCTCGTCGATCATGTCTTCTTCCTGCTCTTCGGTCGTGACGAACAGGGCGATGGCCTGGATCAGCACGGCCAGGGTCGAGAGCAACGCCAGGCTCCATGCCAGGCGCCAGCGCAGGCTATTTCTCATCGGGATTCACCAGTCGATAGCCGCGCCCATGCACGGTCTCGATCATGCTGCGGTCATCCTCCAGCGTCAGTTCGCGCCGCAATTGTGAAAGATGGCTGCGCAAGGTATCGCTGCTGGCTTGCGGCTGGCCCCATACGATCTGTTCCAGTTCGTCGCGCGAGAACAGCCGCCCTGGCTGGGCCAGCATGGTCTGCAGCAGCTTCAGGCATTTGGGCGGCAACCTGAGCGCCTGCTTGCGCCAGGTCGCCACGCCGGAAAAAGGGTCGTATTCCAGGTCGCCGAGCCGTTGTGCGGCTTCCACTACCCGCCCCTGCGCACGCTTGACCAGGGCGACAATGCGCGCCTCGACTTCCCTGAGCGCGAAAGGCTTGACGAGATAATCGTCCGCTCCGGCGCCAAACCCGGCAAGCTTGTCGTCCAGCGTATCGCGCGCCGTCAGCATCAAAATCGGCAAAGCGGATTTGGCATCCTGGCGAATGCGTTGCGCCAGGGTCAGGCCATCCATTCCCGGCAAGCCGATATCCAGTACCACGACATCGAAATGCTGCGTGGCGATCAGGTGCAGCGCCGTCAGGCCGTTCGGCGCCGCATCGACGCCATAGCCGCGCGCCGAGAGAAACTCGTACAGATTGTCGGCAATGGTGGCGTCGTCTTCGACGATCAGGATTTGCATTGGCTTATCGGAAAAATTCGTACGCTAACACATCCAGGCGGATTTGAGCGGGCACAAAACCCGCTGAGCTGCCGCTGGCATTTGCGGCAAAAGCTTCGATGATAAATGAATACGTGCCGCCTGAACCGGCTCCTGCTTGGGAAGAAATTGCCATGATCCACAGAAAATCACTTCCGCGCGCCATGGTGGCGGGCGCCCTGCTCGCCGCAAGCCTGCAACAGGCCGGGCTGCCGGCGGCACGGGAAATCGATCCAGCCACCTTGCTCCGACTGGATGCTGCACTCTGCACGCAACCGCCAGGCGCAGCGTCGAACCGCAAGGTTTTCCTGCAACTGGCGCAAGCGACAAAGAACGAGTTGCGGCCGCTCGGTCAATTGCCCGAAACCCAGGCACGCGGCGGCAAGCGTGACGTCAAAGATCCGCCGTTATATACAGACCTGGGCAAGCTGCAGTTTCCGATTACGACCTCCGTGCCATTGGCGCAGCAATACTTCAACCAGGGCATGCGGCTGACTTACGCTTTCAACCATGCAGAAGCCATCCGTGCCTACCGCGCCGCGCAACGCCTCGATCCGCAATGTGCGATGTGCTTCTGGGGCGAAGCGCTGGCGCTGGGGCCGAACATCAACATGCCGATGGATCCGCAAGCCAATCCGAAGGCATTGGCGGCGCTGCAGCGAGCGCAGGCATTGCAGAATCGCGCCAGTGCGCGCGAGCAGGGATTGATCGAAGCGCTGGCCAAGCGCTATTCCGATGCGCCCGACGCCGAACGTGCCGCCCTCGATGTCGCCTATGCCGATGCAATGGGACTGCTCGCCAAACGTTATCCCAAGGATCAGGACCTCGCCGTGCTCTATGCAGAGTCGCTCATGGACATAGCGCCTTGGGATTACTGGGAAGCCGGCGGCACCAAGCCCAAGGGAAGAACCGCGGAACTGGTCGCCACGCTGGAGAGCGTGTTGAAAGCCAATCCGAACCACCCTGGCGCCATTCATTACTATATCCACACGGTCGAAGCCTCGTCCGATCCGAAACGCGCCGAGCCGTATGCCGAGAAGCTTGGCAAACTGGCGCCGGGTGCCGGCCATCTGGTGCACATGCCGGCCCATATCTATTATCGCGTCGGCCGCTATCAGGATTCGCTGGCGGCCAACCGGCAAGCGGTCGCCGTCGACGAAGCCTACATCGCGTCGCAAAAGCCGGAAGGCATCTATCCGCAGGGTTACTATCCGCACAACGTGCATTTTCTGATGGTTTCGGCGCAGATGGCAGGCGATGGCGATACCGCAATCAAGGCGGCCGACAAGCTCAATGCGATCGTCAGCGATGACGCGGCGCGGGAATTCGCGCTGGCCCAGCCGGTCAAAGCCGCGCCCTATTTCGCGCATACGCAATTCAGTCGACCGGAGGCAATCCTGAAATTGCCGCCGCCCGGCACGGGCCTGCCCTATGTCGAAGGCATCTGGCACTACGCGCGCGGTGTCGCGTATGCCATGCAGGGAAATACCGAAAAGGCGGCACAGGAGTCCGCTGCGATCGGTCGCCTGCGCACCCAGGCGGACTTCGCCAAACTGCATGAAGCGCAGGTGCCGGCGGAAGACGTGTTGCAGATTGCCCAGCTGGTGGTGGACGCGCGCATCGATCAAGCCAAAGGCAATTTGCCGGCGGCCATCGGCCGTTTCGAGCAAGCCGTGACGCTGGAAGACAAGCTGGCCTATATGGAGCCGCCATACTGGTATTACCCGCTGCGACAGTCGCTAGGCGCGCTCAGGCTGATAAATGGCGACACCGACGGGGCCGAGCAGGCTTTCCGCGCCAGCCTGGCGAAAGCACCAAACAATGGCTGGGCGCTGTATGGACTCGCCGAAGTCTTTCGCAAGCGCGGCGATGAAAAGGAATTGGCGGCTGCAAAAGCTCTGCAGGCCAAGAGCTGGGCCGGCAAGCCGGGGCAATTATCGCTTGCGCGCCTATAGCGTCGCCCCGGTAGTCGAGTTATCGAGTGCGCTGGCATGCGGAAGACCTCGCAAAGGTTTCGCAGATGCTGTTTCTTTGCCACGAATGAAATTCCAATAATCAAATATGCTAGGATGAAATATTAAATACGCGACACATCCATTCATTCTTTACCTAATAAAAATAAGGGGAGTCTGTCATGACAGGGTTGGAAGAAGCTGAAGATCCGCGCCGCCGCTGGCTGATCCAGGGACTCACAGCGGGCATCTTTTGTTCGACGCTTTCAGCCGGCGGCGCCTTTGCCCAAAGCCTGTTGGGCAGCAAGCCCGGGCCGCTTCCCGCAGGGCGGTCGATTTACCGGCTGTCAGGCAGGGTCACGGTCAATGGCAAGAATGCCACGCTCGATACCTTCATCAATCCGACCGATACGATCGAAACCGGCCCGAACAGTGAAATCGTGTTCGTCGTCGGCGGCAATGCCATGATCCTGCGCAGCGATAGCCGGCTCGATCTGGCGGGCGAAAAGAAAGAGAATGGTTCGCTGATCATTTCCGGTTTGCGTCTGTTGACCGGCAAGCTATTGTCGGTATCGCGCAACCAGCCGACTACGCTGAAGACGCCTACTGCCGTCATCGGCATTCGCGGCACAGGCTGGTACATGGAAGCCGAACCGGAACTTACTTATTTCTGCACCTGTTACGGCGTCACCGACATTGCTTCCAGCGCGGATCCATCCAGCAAGGAAACCGTCGCCGCGTCGCACCACGACAAGCCGGTGTACATCACTGCAGGCGGCCCGACTGGCCAGAATATCCGCCCTGCCGGCTTCAAGAACCACAGCGACCAGGAATTGATGCTGATTGAAACGCTGGTGGGCCGCACCACCCCGTTCAACTTCCCGGGCAACAGTTACGAAGGGCCGCGCCGCAGCTACTGACCGGCCAGCGGCATCCCGGCAGCAGAATGAAAAAAGCCACGCATTGCGTGGCTTTTTTATCGTTACCGCGGCGCTCCGTTCAAGATCCAGTTGAGAATCAAATCATAGTTGGCGCGTCCCGGGCTACCCGGCTCCAGGCTGTTATCGAAGCCTGGCTGCAAGCCGCCGTTGTGATGATGATTCGATGGCTTGCGCAACAGCGGGCTGGCAACGACATCGGCGAAGTTGACCCTGCCTCGCACTTCCTTGTAGAACCAGGCATCGTCGGTGGCATCGACGGTACTGTCGCCATTGCGGTCAATGTCGGTAAAGAATAGCGGCGGACGCGGCGCCACCGCCGTCGTCGTGTGGCACGTCGTGCAGCCCGCACTTTGCAGCACGGTCTTGACGTCGGCAAAGCGAATCGCGGAAGGCGCCGGCGTCAAGCCGTTGTTCACTACCAGTTTCAGCGTTACCGGCGCGCTCGATGTCGCGCCATTGCTTGCCACCAGTTGCACCAGATACGTGCCGTCGGCCGTCGCGTTAAAGGTCGGCGTTGCGGATGAAGCGTTGGTGAGGCTGGCGGCGTTGCCCGGATTGCTGGAGATCGTCCAGTTATAGGTCGAGGCATACAAGCTGTTGGCTGCCGAGAGCGTAACCGGGCCACGGCGAACCGTCCTATCCGGCCCCGGGTCCGCTATCGGGCGGCCTGGACGCAGGGCTAAACCTTGGCTATCGCGCACTGCATAGCCGAGCCCCAGGCTCTCCAGCCACACTGCCAGCTCGTTCGGCGCATTCGATGCCCAGAAATCCTCATAGACGATCTTCGCCAGTGGCATGTTGCCGCGCTCGATGACATGCGCCTTGATGCGGTCGGAATAGCCCTGGAATTTGGCATACGACATGAAATCCACTTCGGACTGATTACCGGTGCCGCGCACGCTGTGGCACGTGATACAGGCCGGGCGCACGACATTGCGATACAGGGTCGACTGGCCGGCAGTGAGCCACCCGGTTGGCACATAAGTGTCGGAAAAATTCGCATTGGGTAAGCCATCGCCGCCATACGCCGCCTTGAGCATTTGCGCCGCGGTGCCTTGCCACTCGTTGCTGGCCGCGACCGAAGCGGCAGGCCGGCAGGCATCTTCCGGTAATGCGGAAGGCGCCGACAAGGGATAGCTGCACAACACCATGCGGTTCATGGATTTCAGCACCGGCTCCAGTTCGGCACGGGTAAACCCGGGTGTTGCGGCGAAATCGAGCACATCGAGATTAAACATCTGCATGCGCCCCTGCACGTCGCCGCGATGCTGCGACACGGAGTTCTGCGCCAGCGGGAACAAGGGTTTGCCATCCGCTCCCGCAGGCGTCAACGGATCGCCGCGGCCGCCATGGCAGTTGATGCAAATGCCGGGCATGGCCTTGTTGCCGCGGCCATCGAGGTCCGCGACCAGCTCGCGCTGGCCGGTCGTCGGGCTGAAGGTGTAAAACTTGACGAAGGGAGCGCCGCCATTCGGCCCCGGGCTGAATTCAATGGCGTTGGTGCCGATGTGCCAACGGTTGTCCGAGCGTGTGCCATTGGCGCCGCCGCCCTGCACCGCCGCCACGGCCGCATCCAGATTCAGGCGGGTATAGGTGTAACCCTCGCCGGCATTGACCTGGTAATTTTCGACGAACATCGCGATCGTGCCATCCGGATTTTGTCGCGCCGACATGCGGCGCCCATATCCCAGATCGCGGACGTCGCCGAAGGTCGCCGAGACTTCGCCCAGCGTGCCCGCCGTTGTACCGAAGCCATTGGCAGCCTTCCACTTGGCCAGCGTATCCTTGTCATTGTTCGGATCGATCGCCTCGTAATACGCCTGCGCATAGGCTGGCGTATTCATTTCCAGCGTACCGTCATCCAGCCGGATAGCGTTCGGGAACAACAGGAACATGTCAGGGCCGGTCGTCGCCGCAGACTGCACAGGCGCCGCCACGACTGTCGCGCTGCTACTCTCGCCTCCGCCACCGCCGCAAGCCGACAGCAACAGGGCGCAAGTCAGGGTAGCCAGGCCGGCATGGAGAATTCGGGTATTCACAATAAATGCCTTTAGAAGCTGCTCAGATACATGAGGGAAAACTGGTTGACGACGTAACGCGGCGTGCCGATCCCAGGCACCCCGGGTGAGGCGTCCGGTGTCGACCTTGCCCGACGCCAGGACATATCGAGCGAGTCCTTGGTGCCGATCGCATAGTTGTAGCCCAGCGTGAAAATCACGGTCTTGCCGGTGAAGCGGTAGGCATAAAAACCATCGCGCAGGAAAGCGCTATCCGGGGCAAACATCCGGGCGATATTGACATTGGCCAGCGTATGCGTGCCGCTGGACACGATGTCGCCGTCGCGGTATTCGCCGCCAAAGTAGAAGGTGCCGAACGTTGAGGCGGCATAATCGAGGTTGAAGCGCGCGGAATATTCGCTGCCGCCAAACACCGGATTGTCGGCATGGCGCCAATTGCGCTGCAGCGCGCCGAACAAGGTGATGCGGTCGGTCAGCGTCTGACGCACGCTTGCGCCTGCCGAATAGCGGTAGCCGTCGCGCTGATCCGATTCGAAGTTCGTGCCCTTGACGCTGCCAAACAGGCTCCAGATCGCCGAGTCATAGTCTCCGTTGGCGCGGTATTGCCATTCCACGTCGCCGCCGAGGTAGATATTGTCCAGCGCGGCATACGTCTTGAAGCGCTCGGCGCCGGCGACAGCATTCAGGAATACGCGCGTATTCTCGCTTCTGGCGACCACCATGCTCTTGGAAAGATTGACGCCGATCGAGCGGTCCTGGCGGATATCGGCTGCTGCACTGGCGCGATTGATATTGTCATCAAAGGTGCCCCAGACATCGACCTTGATGCCTAGAGACGCCGTAGTGAAGGCCGAAGAGGTCAGCAAGCCATTGTTCTTGCCATCGAGATTTTTGACCAGCTTGAGCAGAACAGCCTGGATGTTTTCCTGTCCGGTGGAGCGCTGCAGTTGATAGTCAAGGCTCAAGGTCAGGCCGCGTCCCAGCATGATATCGCTGCCGACGCCGAGCACGAGCGAGCCGCGCCGCTGCGAATTGCCAGGCAGCGTATACACCGGCCCGCCCGCCAGGTCGGCATACGAAAAGACGGCGGCATCCTCGCCCTTGAATTCATGCTGATATTCGATGCGCATGCGCGGCAATACCAGGCCGAAACGCGATTCATGCGCCGCTTCGGCACGCAGACCGGCAGCCAGTTGCACGCTCGGGATCGTCTGGCTGCCATACCTCAATGCGTAAGCGCCGGCGCCGCTCTCCGTTGTAGCATGCAGCCAGTGCTGCGCCACATCCAGGCGACCGTAAGGCGACAGCCGAATGCCATCGGTCTGGAATTCGTAACCTGCCGTCAGCGAACCGAAGACAAAGTCGCCGGAGCGGCTGCTGCGGGCGAAGTCATTGAGCGGCGCGACATAGCGTTCGGTCTTGTAATCGATCTGGCCATAACCGATCACGCCATCGAGATACGTATTGTCGCTCGGCTGGTAGCTGGCATAGGCGGCTACCGTCGTGCTCTTGCCGCGACTATTCGTGCCATCGATGCCGATCTCGGTGGTATCGCGGCCATAGCCGACGCCGCCGCCTACGACCAGCCTGTCGTTGACGCGGTAATCGGCGCCGACACTCACGCCATCCGTCGAAAAGCTATGCCCGGTACTGCTGTCCGGATTGCGCGAGCCGAAGCGCACGCCGCCGCCGACCCATACATCGATGCCGCCATCCTCGGCAGCCATGCCGCCATTCGAAGAGAAATTGAGCGTGGCGCTCTGCGACGCATTCGCTGCCATTGTCAGCGCCTGGCCCAAGGCTATCGATTCATTGGTATTGCCGCCGGCAGCGGAAATGGCCGACGCCAGCGTGGCGACGGCTGTCGCCGGAGTTGCCGACGATACCGAAGCCGGATTCAGTCCTGCCATCGGGTCTGCTGATAGCGAGGCAGCAGGACGGTAGGCGGCGCCCGTATTGCTGCTAGCCGCCGACATCGCGCCAGCCTGTTGCTGAGCCGGGAAAGCTGCGCCGGCGCTTGACAGGCCGCGTGCGGTGCGCTGACGGCTTGCGAAATCCGAAGCGGTGCCATTGCCGCCACCTGCCTCGCCGACGCTGGCGAGCGGACGCTGGTGCAACGATTCCATCCGGGTCTGGAAATTGGATATCTGCGCGCGCGAAAAACGCCGGCTTGTCTCCACCTGGGCGCGCACCATCGCAGTCACTGCAGCATCCTTGGTTGGGTCGGGCCGGCCGGCCACAGTCACGTTGACCACGGCAGGCGCTGACGTGCCGGCATTACCGTATGCGACATAGGAAAAGGTGTCCGTGCCAAAGTAGTTATTGGCAGGCGTGAAAGTGACGCGCGTGCCGTTGACCGTCACCGTGCCATGCGACGGGCTGGCGGCAATCGACACGCCGCTGATTGATGACCCTGTAATGAATGGCGCCAGGTCCAGCGTGGCCGCCGTATTCAGGGGCACCGTCATTGTCGTCGTGGCGGCGCTTGGCGCCAGCGTATCGACCGTAATGGAAACCGTGAACGGCCCGGAAGTGCCGCCCGCTCCCGTTACCGTATAGGCAAAACTGTCGGCGCCGCTGTAGCCGTTGGTCGGGGTGTACAAGACGGCGGTGACGCTGGCGGCGGGCGTGGGAGCTGTGCCGTGTGCGGGTGCCGTGGTGATATTGACCTGGCTGCCCGGTGCGCTGGCTGGCAAGGGAATGCTGACAGGCGTGTTGAACGGCGTCGTGACCGTGACATTGCCGCCGCCGGGGCTGATACTGATGGTCAGTCCCATGGAGTTGGTGCCGGCCGCACTGGTTGCACTGATGGTGGCGAGCGTCACTCCGGCGCTGGTTGGAGTCCCCGCGATCAGACCGGTCGCCGTATTGACCGACAACCCCGCTGGCAAGCCGCTGGCGTTGTAACTCGTGGTGCCGGGGCTGGCGCCAATCTGATAGCTGAATGGTTGATTGTAAGTGCCGCTAGCAGTATTGGCGCTGGTAATGACCAGGGCCACGGTGAAGACCAGCGTCTTGCTGTCGGTAGCCGTGGAATTGGATGCCGAGATCGTGACGTTGAAGGTGCCGCTTGCCGTCGGCGTACCGGAAATCAATCCGGTGGCAGTATTGACGGACATCCCCGGCGGCAGGTCGGTGGCGTTGTAACTTGTCGGGTAATTGGTGGCCGTGATCTGGTAACCCGGGTGAGCAACGCCGGCGGTGCCGCTGGTCGTCAATACGCTGTTGACCACCGGGGCCGAGAGTGAAATGGTAATGACGAGCGTCTTGCTGTCCGTTCCGCTGGCATTCGTCGCAGAGATCGTGACGTTATACGCGCCATTCAGCGTTGGGGTGCCGCTAATGACGCCCGTCGTGGTATTGACGCTCAATCCGGGCGGCAAGCCGGTGGCATTGAAGCTGGTCGGACTATCGCTTGCGGTAATCTGGTAGGGTGAAAATGCCGTGCCGGTAGAGCCGGTTGCGGTCAGCCCGCTATTAATGACGGGGGGCGACAGCGCAATGGTTATGACCAAGGCCTTGTTACCGGTGCCGCTGCCATTAGTGGCGGAAATAGTGGCGTTATAGGTGCCCGCCGTAGTCGGCGTTCCGGAAATCAAGCCGGTCGAGGTGTTGAGCGACAGCCCTGGCGGCAAGCCGGTGGCGCCGTAGCTGGTTGGGCTATTGCTAGCCGTGATCTGGTAGCCGCCAAAAGCAACCGAGGTGGAGCCGCTGGCAGTGCCCGCGCTGGAAATGACGGGGGCAGGAGGAGAAGCGATGACGACGGTAGCCGTGCGCACGTTGGATGTGCCGCCTGGCCCGGTTGCCTGGTAAGTAAAGCTATCCGCCCCGGATTGTCCGGTTGCCGGCGTGTATGTCGCAGTCGTGCCGCTGAAGCTGACGCTTCCCTTTGACGGGCCGCTGACGACCTGCAGGGTATCAAATGCGTGCGAGGCGCCGAGTGAAAAATTCGGGATCGTAAAATCGGTGGCAGTATTGTGCGGGATGGCTTGATTTGATGGCGCCGTGCTGGGAACGAAGCTGGCAATATAGGCGGCAATATCATTGCGCTCGGCAGTCGTGAAGGTCATGCCCATGCTATTGGCCGTATTCGCCCAGGTAATGACTCCGCCGGCGTTCGCGGCATTGAAACGGGCATCCGCAGGAGTACTGCCATGGCAGGAAGCGCAGTTCTTTCCGGTAGGTCCCCAGAGCGTTGCCCCGGTTGCGCTACTACCGCTTGTGGTCTGTGCGTGCGCGGCATGGGGCCACGCGAGGGCCAGCGCGGGCATAAAGGCCAATAACATGAGCACATACCGGCCTGCCAGCCATGTATGCATGCGTCCGGCGCAAACGATCCCCCTGCCTGCCGGCCCATTGTCAGCAATGTGCATTGCCACTCCCCTGCCCTGATAAGGCGCGGCGCTCAAGGGCGCCGCTTATTTTGATATCGAAATATCCCGCGAGTGTAGCATTGCGAATTTGCCATATGAACACGAAACACTAGGCTCAGGCCGAATGTGTTGTATCGCTGTCGCCTAAGCTAATACTCGCGGTCAGGCAGGGAGAAATGCACCAAATTGGGGTGTCGCTATAAGAAGTGGCTTGTTACTTCCCGATACAAAACCGGCTGAAAATCACGCCCAGCAAATCATCCGGCGTGAATTCCCCGGTGATGCTGTTGAGCCTCTCCTGTGCCAGCCGCAATTCTTCGGCAAACAAATCCAACGCCTGGTCGGAAGTCGCGGCATGCTCGGCCGCCGCGTCCAGATGGAAGCGCGCCTGCTTCAGCGCGATCAGGTGGCGCTCGCGCGCCAGGTACAGCGATTCGCCGGTCTGCTGCCAACCGGCGATGCGCAGCAATTCATTGCGCAGCAAATCCACGCCGGTGCGCTCGGATGCCGATAAATAAACATGGGTGGCGTCCGCCTGCTCTTCCGCGGCCGGCTTGTGGCCCGACAGGTCGATCTTGTTCCAGACCCGCACCACCGGCACATTCGCAGGAAAGCGCGCGGCGATCTCTTCGTCGGCGCGAGTCGGCCCGCGGGCGGCATCCAGCATATGCATGATCACATCGGCTCTCTCCACCTCGGCCCAGGTGCGCTGGATGCCGATGCGCTCCACCTCATCGCCGTGGCTATCCAGTTCGCGAATGCCCGCGGTATCGATGATATTGAGCGGAATGCCGTGGAGCTGGATGGTCTCGGTGACCTTGTCGCGCGTGGTGCCGGCAATGGGCGTGACGATCGCCACATCCGAGCCGGCCAGTGCGTTCAGCAGCGAAGATTTGCCGACGTTAGGCTGCCCCGCCAGCACCACGTTCAAGCCTTCGCGTAGCAAGGCGCCCTGCGACGCCTGGGAAAACACGTGTTCGAGCGACGCGCGAATAGCGGCCAGCTGGCCGCGCGCATTGGATTTTTCCAGGAAGTCGATTTCCTCTTCCGGGAAATCCAGCGTCGCTTCCACCAGCATGCGCAGGTTGATTACCTTCTGCACCAGCGCATTGATGGTTTTCGAGAATTCACCCGACAGCGACTGGGTGGCCGACTTCGCCGCCGCTTCGGTGGACGCATCGATCAGGTCGGCGACCGCTTCCGCTTGCGCCAGGTCGAGCTTGTCGTTCAGGTAAGCGCGATACGTGAATTCTCCCGGCTCAGCCAGGCGCAAGCCAATGCCGGCGCCCGCCTGCAGGCAGCGTGCCAACAACATTTGCAGCACCACCGGCCCGCCATGCCCCTGCAGTTCCAGCACATCTTCACCGGTGTAGGAATGCGGCGCCTTGAAATGAATCGCCAGACCCTGATCGATGATGCTGCCGTCATCATTCAAAAAACTTAAATAGGTAGCATGGCGCGGCTGCAGCTGCTTGCCTGAAGCCAGGCCGCACACCGCTTCGATGACTGGCGACAGATCCTTGCCGGAGACGCGAACTACGCCGATGCCGCCGCGTCCGGGAGCGGTGGCGATGGCTGCGATAGGAGAAGTATCGAATTTCATGATTTGATTCTATGCCAAGGCATGCATAAGAAAAAAGCCCGCGATGCGAGACCGCGGGCTTGCTATGGTTGAAATACAACGTCAATGCATGACGTTGCTTTCAGTCGGCTTACGCCTTCAGTTTCTTATTGATGAACCATTGCTGGCCGATCGACAGGATATTGTTCACCACCCAGTACAGCACGAGGCCAGCCGGGAAGAAGAAGAACATCACCGAGAAGATAATCGGCATCCACATCATCATCTTGGCCTGCATCGGGTCCGGCGGCGTCGGATTCAGCTTGGTCTGCAAGAACATCGACGCTGCCATCACGACCGGCAGGATATAGAACGGATCGGGCGACGCCAGGTCATGGATCCAGCCGATCCACGGCGCGTTGCGCATCTCGATCGAAGCCAGCAGTACCCAGTACAGCGCGATGAAGACCGGCATCTGGATCAGGATCGGCAGGCAGCCGCCCAGCGGATTGATCTTCTCGGTCTTGTACAGCTCCATCATCGCCTGGTTCATCTTTTGCGGGTCGCCCTTGTGGCGCTCGCGAATCGCTTGCATCTTCGGCGTGACGGTTTTCATCTTGGCCATGCTGCGATAGCTGGCGGCAGTCAGCGGGAAGAACACCAGCTTGATCAACACCGTCAGGGCGATAATGGTCCAGCCCCAGTTACCGATCACCTTGTGAATCTGCGTCATCAGCCAGAAGATCGGCTTGGCGATCACGGTCAGCCAGCCATAGTCCTTGACCAGGTCGAAGCCCGGTGCGAACTTCTCCAGGCGCGCGGATTCCTGCGGGCCGGCGTACAGTTGCGCATCGACAGAAGCTGTGGCACCCGGCGCAACGGTCCCCATCGGCACCTTGGTGCCCACCGCATACAGGTTCGGCGCGACTTTATCGGTATAGATTTCGCGCGGCGCCTTATCCTGCGGCAGGAAGGCCGAGACGAAATAATGCTGCACCATCGAGACCCAGCCATCGTTGGAGGATGTAGCCTTGGGCGCTTTGCCCTTTTCGATATCGTCGAAGCTGATCTTGTGGAACTTCTCGGCATCGGTATACACGGCCGGGCCGGTGAAGGTGCTGTAGAACTTCGATTCGCCCGGCAGCTTGCTGTTGTCGCGGGTCAGCTGCAGATACGCGGTCGGCGTGATTGGCGCGCCGCTGTTATTGACGACCTGCTGCTTGACGTCGATGACATAGCTGCCGCGCGTGAAGGTGAAGGTCTTCACCAGCTTGACGCCATTCTGCTGCGCTTCCAGCACCAGTTGCACCTGATTGCCGCCATCCAGCGAACGTGCGCCCGGCAAGGCCGAAAAAGGCGTCTTATGGTTGGGGAACGGTCCGCCGATCAAGCCCGTCTGGGCGAAGTACTGGCGGCTTTCGTCAAACAGCAGCACATTCTTGTCCGACTCGTTGCCTTCCTTATGCTGCAAGAGTTCCAGGCGCACCAGGTTGCCGCCCAGGGTATCGACCGTGGCTTTCAAGAGATCGGTGGCAATCGTGATGCGTTCGGTTTTGACAGGCGCTTCGGCGCCCGGCGTCGTAGCGTTGGCCGGCGTGCCGGCGGCAGCTGCCTGGGCGGCTTGCGGCGCATCCGACTTGGCATCGCTGCCTGCGCCGGCGGCAGGCTTGGCTTGCTGCTGGGTCGAAGTGGGGAAGAACATCGATGGCTTGCCGTTGTAACGCATCCAGTTATCCCACAACAGGATGACTGACATCGCAAACACAACCCACAGGAAGGTACGTCGGATATCCATGGCTTTATTGGTCGCTTGTTGGACTGTTAATGTAAGAATTCAGTGATGGCGGCAGGCAGGGCCTGATGCCGGCTTGTCTGGCCAGTGCTCCGGCACCGGGTCGGCTCCGCCTGGATGCCACGGATGGCACTTGCACAGACGGCGCGCCGCAAGCATACCGCCTTTCAGCGCGCCATGCCGGCCGATGGCTTCCATGGCGTAATGCGAGCAGCTCGGATAAAAGCGGCAATTCTGCCCCAGAAACGGACTCAGGCATACTTGATAGGCACGCACGAGCAGAATCAGCAAGCTTTTCATGAGGACATCTCCGGCGGCATTTGCGACTGGAACAACTTCTGCAACTCCTGGCGCAAGGCTGCCTTCAAGGCTGCCGAACTGGCCGGCGCGCTCTTGGCGTTGACCGGCTTGGCCAGCCGCACGATGCAATCCAGCGGCGGCAGCGACATCTGACGAAACAGCTCGCGGGTCACGCGCTTGATCGCATTGCGGGTCACGGCGCGCGGCGCCAGCCGCTTGGCGGCGACGACGCCCAGCCGGGCATGCGGCAAGCGGTTGGTCCGGGTATAGAGTACGAAATGCGCACTGCGTTGCACCGGCCGCAAACGAAAAACGGATGAAAACTCATCCGTTTTTACGATGCGCCGATCGCGGGCGAAGTCCTGCGAACGATCGCGCTTCACGCAGGGAAAGCTCGTCCCGGCTTAGACAGCCAGGCGCTTGCGGCCCTTGGCGCGACGCGCGTTCAGGACAGCGCGGCCATTGCGGGTAGCCATGCGTTGACGGAAGCCGTGGGTGCGCTTGCGACGGACGACGGAAGGCTGGAAAGTACGTTTCATTGTTATCTCGCTAATCTGCTAAAAGTAAGTGGGAACGCCAGTGTCTTGTTCTCGGTTCGTGGCGCATACCACAGCAACGCTCTCGGCTGTCGCAAATCGAACAAAAATCTCAACAGCGCAGTGCATCATCGACACAACGGGCGGCGAACCCAGAATTAGACAGCACTTTCCGCTTGCCTGTCAATCACTTAGCATGCATAAAGCATGCGAAATGGCAACTGATTAACATGGGAATTGATACGCTGCCTGTGGATAACTTTGCCCAAGAAGAGTAAAATAGCGTGAAATTCCGGTCGCCTCAGCACTATCCCGCCTCTGGCCTAGCCCCATCGCCTGTGCACCACGTGTGCACGATGAGACGACCGACTGCAGCAATGCGCATCCCTAATCTGGACACTCAAGTAATACATGGAAAACTTTTGGCAGGCTTGTTCCGCCCAATTGGAGCAGGAACTGACTCCGCAACAATTCAATGCCTGGATCAAGCCGCTGGCGCCGCTGGATTTCGAGGATGGCTTGCTGCGCATCGCTGCGCCCAACCGTTTTAAACTGGACTGGGTCAAGACCCAGTTCGCCAGTCGCATTCATGAATTGGCCAGCCAGCACTGGGATGGCCCGGTCGAAGTGCAATTCGTCCTCGACCCGCGGCTCAATGCCGCCAAAAAGCCGGTGGCCAGTGCGCCCGCCATGCCCCAGGCAAGCGGCGCGGCTCCCGCCTCCGTGCCGCCAGCGTTCCAGGATATCCCGGTCGAGGTCGTCACGCCGCGTCGCGAACAAAGCCGCATCAACCCGGACCTGACCTTTGAGAGTTTCGTCACCGGTAAGGCCAACCAGTTGGCGCGCGCCGCCGCTATCCAGGTCGCCAGCAACCCCGGTACATCGTACAACCCGCTCTTCCTGTATGGCGGCGTAGGCCTGGGTAAAACTCACTTGATCCACGCCATCGGTAACCAGCTCCTGGTCGACAATCCCAATGCACGCATCCGCTACATCCACGCAGAACAGTACGTTCGCGACGTAGTGACCGCTTACCAGCGCAAGGGTTTCGACGATTTCAAGCGCTATTACCATTCGCTCGATCTGTTGCTGATCGATGATATTCAATTCTTTGCTGGCAAGAACCGCACGCAGGAAGAATTCTTCTATGCGTTCGAAGCACTAATTGCAGCAAAGAAACAAATTATCATCACCAGCGATACTTATCCGAAGGAAATCACCGGCATGGATGACCGCCTGATTTCCCGTTTCGACTCCGGACTGACGGTTGCCATCGAACCGCCCGAGCTGGAAATGCGGGTGGCGATCTTGTTAAAGAAAGCAGTACAGGAAGGCACGCCCCTGTCGGACGATGTTGCCTTCTTCGTCGCCAAGCACTTGCGCTCCAACGTGCGCGAACTGGAAGGCGCGCTGCGCAAGATCCTGGCGTACTCGCGCTTCCACGGCAAGGACATCACGATCGATGTGGTCAAGGAAGCGCTGAAAGACTTGTTGACAGTGCAGAACCGGCAGATTTCGGTGGAAAACATCCAGAAAACCGTGGCCGACTTCTTCAACATCAAGGTCGCCGACATGTATTCCAAGAAGCGCCCGGCCAATATTGCCCGGCCGCGCCAGATCGCCATGTATCTTGCCAAGGAATTAACCCAGAAGAGTTTGCCGGAAATCGGCGAATTGTTCGGCGGGCGCGACCATACCACTGTGTTACATGCCGTACGGAAAATTGCTCAGGATCGCGCCAAGAATCCTGAAATCAATCATGAATTGCATGTGCTGGAGCAAACCCTCAAGGGATAACGGCTTTGGGGTTTTGCCTTCCGGCTTGTGGATAAGTAAGAAATAAATTGGTGGTCAGACTAAGGATTTTTAGTCAAAATTGATACTTATAAATGTGTGCTTTTAACGGCGGCAATTTTACAATCATGGAGGTTTATCGACGCATGTCCGATTTACGTTTTTCCATGCAATTGCCTGCAGTTGCAAGCATATAAACGAGTTTTACCTTCTCAATCACTATCAGGGATATAACTATGCAATTGGTCAAAACCACCCGAGATACGCTGCTTCGGCCCCTGCAGATAGTGAGTGGTATTGTCGAGCGTCGGCACACCTTGCCGATTCTGGCCAATATCCTCATTCGCAAGGAAGGCGAGCGCGTTTCTTTCCTGTCGACCGATATCGAAGTGCAGATCACCACGCACGCCGATGTCGGCAGCGGCGGCGAGTCGGTCGCCACTACCGTCGCGGCGAGAAAGCTGCTCGACATCCTGCGTGCCCTGCCCGATTCGACCGATGTGTCGCTGTCGCTGGCCAACAAGCGCATGACGGTCCAGAGCGCCAAGTCGCGCTTTGCCCTGCAAACTTTGGCCGCTGAAGAATTCCCGACCGTGGCCGAAGCCGAGCAGTTCAACGCCAAGGTCACGCTGCCGCAAAAAACCCTGAAGCACCTCTTCAACATGGTGCACTTCTCGATGGCGCAGCAGGATATCCGCTATTACCTGAATGGCTTGCTGCTGGTGGTCGATGGCAAGAACGTGATCGCCGTGGCCACTGATGGCCACCGTCTCGCTTTCTGCCAGGTGGAGACCGAAGAAGAATTCCCGCGCCAGGAAGTCATCATTCCGCGCAAGACCATCCTGGAATTGCAGCGCTTGCTGGAAGACCTGGATACCCCGGTCGAACTGCAAATCGCCACCAACCAGGTCAAGCTCGCGTTCGCTGATATCGAGCTGATTTCGAAACTGGTCGAAGGCAAGTTCCCGGATTACACCCGCGTCATTCCCAAGGGTTACAAGAACAACTTCACCATCGACCGCGTGACGCTGCTGCAATCGCTGCAGCGCGCCGCGATCATGACGTCGGATAAGTTCAAGGGCGTGCGCTGCATCGTTTCGCCCGGCAGCATGAAGATCAGCTCGACCAACGCCGACCAGGAAGAAGCCGTCGAAGAAATCGAAATCGATTACGGCGGCGACAGCATCGATATCGGCTTTAACGTCACGTACCTGCTGGACGTGTTGAATAACCTGAAGTGCGACAATATCAACATCGCGCTCGGCGACGCCAATTCCTCGGCGCTGATCACGATCCCCGACAATGCCGACTTCAAATATGTCGTCATGCCGATGCGCATTTGATACAGCAATGCGCAATCGAGCAAAGGGGGTGCGGCAGGTCAGCGCCCCTTTGCCACATTTTTAAAGTAGCAAAAAAGCAGTAAATCGTTCTTTTTGTCGTCAGTTTTTGCTCAGTTTTTTTAAAGGCAGCCATGTCCGCACTACCGCAAGAAACTCCGGAAACCCCGCGCGAGCCGCAACAAGCCCAGCAATATGGCGCGTCTTCGATTCAGATTCTCGAAGGCCTGGAAGCCGTCCGCAAGCGCCCTGGCATGTACATCGGCGACACTTCCGATGGCACCGGCCTGCACCACCTGGTGTTCGAAGTGCTGGACAACTCCATCGACGAAGCGCTGGCCGGCCACTGCTCGGAAATCCACGTCACCATCCACGCCGACAATTCCATTTCGATCACCGACAATGGCCGCGGCATCCCCACCGGCATCAAGTGGGATGACAAGCACGAGCCCAAGCGCTCGGCCGCCGAAATCGTGATGACCGAGCTGCATGCCGGCGGCAAGTTCGACCAGAACGCCTACAAGGTATCGGGCGGCTTGCACGGCGTGGGCGTGTCCTGCGTGAACGCGCTGTCGAAGATGCTGAAGCTGACCATTCGCCGCGACGGCAAGACGCACACCATGGAATTTGCCAGGGGCGTGGTGCAGAACCGCGAGCTGGAAGTGCAGGATGGCGTACAGATTTCTCCCATCAAGGTCATCGGCGACACCGACAAGCGCGGCACCGAAGTGCATTTCTGGGCCGACGAAGAAATCTTCACGCATGTTGAATTCCACTACGACATCCTGGCCAAACGTATCCGCGAACTGTCCTTCTTGAATAATGGCGTGCATATCAAGCTGACCGACCAGCGCACCGGCAAGGAAGAGGATTTCGCCTTCGAAGGCGGCACGCGCGGCTTCGTGGAATACATCAACAAGGCCAAGAACGTCCTGCATCCGACCGTGTTCCAGGCTACCGGCGAAAAGATGTCGGACCAGAACACCAATATTTCGGTGGACGTGTCGATGCAGTGGAACGACAGCTTCAACGAACAAGTGCTGTGCTTCACCAACAACATCCCGCAGCGCGACGGCGGCACGCACCTGACCGGCTTGCGCGCGGCGATGACCCGCGTGATCAACAAGTACATCGAAGAAAACGAGCTGGCAAAGAAAGCCAAAGTCGAAATCTCCGGCGATGACATGCGCGAAGGCTTGACCTGCGTGTTGTCGGTGAAGGTGCCCGAGCCGAAGTTCAGCTCGCAAACCAAGGACAAGCTGGTATCTTCCGAAGTGCGCGGCCCGGTCGAGGAAATCGTCGCCAAGACGCTGACCGACTACCTGATGGAAAAACCGAATGACGCGAAGATCATCTGCGGCAAGATCGTCGAAGCGGCCCGCGCGCGCGAAGCCGCCCGCAAGGCACGCGACCTGACGCGCCGCAAGGGCGTCATGGATGGCCTGGGCCTGTCGTCGAAACTGGCCGATTGCCAGGAACGCGACCCGGCCAAGTGCGAACTGTACATCGTCGAGGGTGACTCCGCAGGCGGCTCGGCCAAGCAAGGCCGCGACCGCAAGTTCCAGGCGATCCTGCCGCTGCGCGGCAAGGTCTTGAACGTCGAGAAGGCGCGTTTCGAGAAGATGCTCTCTTCCGAACAGATCACCACACTGATCGCCACGCTGGGCACCTCCATCGGCCCGGACGAATTCAATGTCGAGAAGCTGCGCTACCACCGCATCATCATCATGACCGATGCTGACGTCGACGGCGCGCACATCCGTACGCTCTTGCTGACCCTGCTGTATCGCCAGATGCCGCAACTGGTCGAGCGCGGCCATGTGTACATCGCGCAGCCGCCGCTGTACAAGGTCAAGCACGGTCGCGACGAGCGTTACCTCAAGGATGACATCGAGGAAGCGTCGTACATGATGCAGATCGCCCTGCACGATGCCGCCGTGATTCCGCGTGAAGGCGCCGAACCGATTACCGGCAGCGCGCTGGAAGAAATCGTGCGCCAGTACAACACCGCCAACAGCATCATCCTGCGCCTGTCGCGCACCATGGATGAAGCGGCATTGATCGCGATTGCCACCGGTGTGAAGCTCAACCTCGACACGCTGGAAGGCGCGGAGGAATCGGCCAAGACCCTGGTCAAAGCGATCAACGATCCGACCGTGGAAGTAACGGTGAAGTCTGATGAACTGTCGGATAAGCACCAGTTGCGCATCCAGCGCCGTCAGCATGGCAACCTGAAGATCAGCGTGATGGATGCCGATTTCGTCACTGGCCCGGATTACGCGATCCTTTCCAATGCGGCAGCCACCTTCCAGGGCTTGATCGGACCAGGCGCGTTGGTGCGCCGCGGCGCCGGTGAGAAAGCCAAGGAAATCGCTATCTCCAGCTTCCGCCAGGCAATGGACTGGCTGCGCGATGAAGCCGAGCGCGGCGTTTCCAAACAGCGCTACAAGGGCTTGGGCGAAATGAATCCGGAACAGCTGTGGGAAACCACGATGGATCCGAACGTGCGCCGCCTGCTGAAGGTGCAGATCGAGGATGCGATTGCCGCCGACCAGATTTTCACCACACTGATGGGTGACGATGTGGAACCGCGCCGTGCTTTCATCGAAACCAATGCGCTGCAGGCGGGGAATATCGACGTTTGATGTTGTTTCAACTCTCCTAAAGAGTGCGCGAGAACGTGGACTCCCAGGCCACGGAATTTCAAGCCCTTACCCGCCGCCTTCAGCAAGGCGGCGTGCTTTCGCCCGACGATGTACGCGCATGGTGCGAGCTGGGACTGGACCTGGGGCACCCAGCCGCTGTACAACAGGTCTGCGAAGACCTGCTTGCCGCACCGGCTGTCAATTCCGTGTTGCGTCCCTACTGGCTGTTCTTCCTCGGAACAGCCTATCTGCATCAACTCAAGATAGACCTGGGCGTGGCGGCCCTGCGCCAGGCCGTCGACGCGCTATGCGATGCGCCACGCGTCTATAACCCGCAGCCGGTCTCGCAAAAGTTCGTCCACCCGCGCATCGAAGAATTGCTGTGGCAGGCGCTTGCGCAACTCGCCGCCGGCGGCGTGCGCGCCTTCGCCCATGCCGGCACGCTGCTTGGGTTGGTGCGCGACGGCAGGTTGCTGCCTTTCGATAAGGACATCGATCTCGGGGTGATGGTCGAAGATCTGCCCAGGGCCCGGGACGTTCTACTGCATCATGGCTGGTTACTGACGACACTGCCTTTCACCATCGATAACATGGTCGTTTGCCATCACCCACAGGCCGACGTGGTGCTCGACCTGTGCGGCCTGCAAACCGAAGGGGCTGGCCCGAATCTGGTGGGCGGCTTCTGGATCAACAATGGGGTTCCGCTGGAGTGGCAGCGCATTACCCGTTTCCCGGGTCCGCTGCAGCTGGCATTGCGCCCGGGTCCGGCGGGCGATGTATGGCAATTGCAGAATCCGGAACAGTGGCTGGAGACGATCTACGGCAAGGCATGGCGCATTCCGGACCCGGCTTTCGACACCATCATCGGCGCCTGGAATCTGGTCGGATTTTCTTCTCTCACCCAGTGGTATGCCTATTCACGTATCTGCAATGCGTGGCTGAACGGCTATTGGGAAAAGGCGGTGCGCCTGACGCGCCTGGTGCTTGAACGCCACACGCCGGATGATCCGCTCATGCTGCGCGCCGCGAAGACGCTGGAAACGCACCTGGCGACGATCGGCACGCCCTGATACCTCGTCAGGCGCCGCGCAATGCGAGGTATTCCAGCAGGTCCAGGTAGCGCGTGGCGGAATTTTCATTATCAAAATAGGCAGGCAGAAAGAGCCTGTCGCCACTCAGCCGGATGCGCGGCCGCAAGAGAATGGCCGATTCGGGACTCATGGCCCATGATGCCGGGTCGCTGTCTTCATCGGCAAGACGATACAAGCCCTGCAACTCACCGGCGCGACAAGCTGCCTCCAGCGCATCGAGCAAGCTTGCTTCCTTAGCCGGCGAGGCAAGTCGAAAGCGAAAATCGATCAGCGACACGCCAGTGTAGGGAATCAACACATAATCCACATGGAATCGCTCTGGCTCAAGAAAGGGAAGCAGGCGCGGGCCCATGTATTGCAGCGTGCACGCGCGGCGTTCCGGTTGCGGGTGCGCAGCCAGCTTATGCTGCGGCACGTTATGAATCACGCCGACTTCGGCTTCCGCCACGCCATGAAGCCGATGCAGCCAGTGCGCCAAGGGCACAAAGGCATTGACCGTGCATGAGCCGTAGGAAATGACCTGGGCTGCCGGATCCAGTGAGTCGTGGTTATAGCCATAGACCAGCGTCTGGTCCGCATCCACGCAGGTGGCCGAGACGATCACGCGCCGTGTGCGGCCGGTCAGAAATTCGCGGCATTCATGCGCCGCCGTATGTTGGCCGGAGCACTCCAGCCACCACTCGGTTTGTCCGCGCCATCCTGCTTGCGCGGCGGGTCCATGCGTATAGGCGAGCCGCACCGCCGGCTGTCCGCGCCGGGCGATGACCATCGTCTCACCTTCTGCGCTCACGTCGCAATCCGCGAATGACACCTTGGCATCGGTGCGCAGCAGCGTTACGGCCGCATCCAGCGAGCGATAGGCATCATTGATGGCGACGATGCGCACCGGCGATTCCGGCTTGTCCAGCCAGCGCCGCAACAGATGCAGGCCGAAGCGGCCCAGTCCGTTCAGTCCGGCGCTGATCATTCGTCGCCCGGCTTGCCGCCGTATTGAATACGTTCGCGCAAGGCCGAGGTCGACACTTCCTCGGTGCGCGGCGTCCAGCTTAAGCCGATACCCTGGGCTTGCAGGCGCGGCGCCAGCCTTTGCCAGCGCGGGCTGCCGCGCCAGTCTTCGCCGATAAAGACATGGTCGATTTGCAGTGCAGTTATCCAGCGCTCGCTTGCCTCGACATCATCCAGGCTGGCAGGCTGCGGCAAGACTTCATCCACCCAGCCGAGACCACGCACGATTTCGATGCGATGCGTTTCAGGCACCACGGTGGGACGCTGTTTTTTCTCCAGCACGGTAGCATCCCGCGTCACCGCCACAACCAGGGTCTGACAACGCGCGCGAATGAATTGCAGGTAGCGCAGATGACCGACATGAAAGAGGTCGAACACGCCGACCGCCAGCCCACGTGCAGGCAATGCCGGCGGTATTGGTTCGTGCTCTTTCATCATGCTTGAATCCATCTTCTTTCAGATCGGTGTGTTGAATGAATGCCAGGCCGGATTTGGCTTCGACAGGGATGCATCCTTGGCCCACGGCAGACAAATCATGCTGGAAACAGTTCCGACCTGCCATGGAAAAAGGGCGCCTGCAGGCGCCCTTGATCAACTGACAAAGTACCAGGCCGCTTAGAAGGGCATTCTCAGCTTGACCGAAGCCGTATGGTTGGCAAAGCCATCCCGGCGCTCGATATCATAGCGTGCGGTGACCTCCATCGCATTGCCGTTCGTGACAGTCAAGCCAAGGCCGCCGCGCACAAGCCACGGCGAGGGATCCAGCCCCCTGGTGACGAATTGCCCGCCGCCGCCGACATAGGCGGCGTTGATCGACGACTGACTGGACAAGACGTCGTATCCGCCGCCGAGGTTGGCGGAGAGGATAGTGGAACGGGACACCGCGTAGTTCAGCTTGCCGTCGACTGCGAGAATCAGTTCGTCGGTGCTGTTCTTTGCCACGTTCAGGTTGAGCGCATTCGCCCCCGTTTCGGTATAGGCGTTATCCCGGATATAGGTGTAATCGATCCGTGCCGATGGCGTAAAAGTGCTCTTGGCATCGATATCGAAGATGCGGCCCAAGCCGGCGCCGACGTGCGCGTTCCAGCTGCTGTAGCTGGAGGTGGCGACGGCGTTCAAGCCGCCGAAGTTGATGGCGCGGTTGCCCTTGTTGCGGCCGGTGCCGACGTCAGCCTGGAAGCTCAGGTCGGTGCGCGGATCGAGGCTGTAGCTGCCGTAGCCGATCAGGCGGTAACCGTCGACGGTGGCGTGCTGCATGCCGGTATTGCTGTCGACGCTGCTGTGCATGTAGGAGAACGCACCGCCCAGACGCACCTGGTCGGAGACGACGCGGTCCACGCCGAATACCATGCCGTAGGTATCGGCCTTGTAACCGCTCACATTATTGCGGTCGTCTTGCCGCGCCCAGGAACCTACCGGCTTGAACCAGATCTGGCGATCACCGATGAATTCATCGCCGGAAGACAGGCCACGGTTGGCTTCCTGGCGCGACTGAATCACGCGGTTGGTGGCTTGCAAGGCAGCGGAGTTGACTTCCGCCATGCCGGCGGTCATGAGCGGCAGGGTCTGCCTGACCGCATCCGACACGGCTTGCTCGGTCGGCAGCGTGCCCAGCGCGGTGATGATCGGGACCATCGGCGCCGCGACGGTATTGCCTTGCGCGATCAGATTGTCGAACACCTGTGCGGCGCCGAGGCCCGGCGTGTTCCGGGTATTGGTGACACTGCTGAGGACGGTAATGGACGGGGCCGGAGCGGGCGTCGGTGTGGGTGCCGGATCCGGGGTCGCCGAGCAGGTGGTGCTGCCGGCATGGGCGACGCACAAGTCGATGGCATTGCCATTCTTGGTGGCGATGAAGTCGAACAGTGCGCTATTGTCGGTGACGGTAAGTGCAGGACCGGCGTTCAGGGTAGCTGCCGAAATCACGCCGGGCTGGGCGCTGGTGCCGGCGACCAAGGCTGGCGCTCCCACGACATTGACGTTGATCTTGTTGCTGGCCGAGAGGTCAGCGGTGCCGGTGACAATCAGCTTGCCATAGGTATTGGCGTCGCTCAGGCCGGTTTCGAACTGGCCGCTTGCTGCCTGCGTGTAGTCGCCGATGATGGTAACGGTGTTGCCGGCTGCGACAGCCAGGGTGCCGGCGTTGTTCACGCCAGCGCTCGTCGTCACCCCATGCCCCATGGTGAACCTGCCGCCATTGGCGATATTGAAGGTGCCGACGTTGAAAGTATTGCCGGAAGTGAAGGTGCCGTTGACGTTGACGGTCGAGCCGGCTATGCCTTGCACGGTGCCGCTCACGCTGCCGGTGGTGCCGTTGAGGTTGAGCGTGGCGCCATTCAGGAACACGTTACCGTTGATCTGGCCGGTGTTGGTAATGCCATTGGTGACGGTGGTGGTGCCAGTGAGGCTGATCGCGGCGGTCGATCCGGAAATGACGCCGTTGTTAATGATCGCGTCGACGGTGCTGTTATCGATGGCAAGACCATAGCCGGCGCCAGCAACACCGCCGCCGATTCCAACGGTGCCGCCGGTGCCAGAAATCGTGCCGTCATTGGTCAGTGTGCCGATGGTGCTGTTGACAGCGCTGATGCCCTTACCTGTCCCGCTGGTACCTATGCCGGTGTTGCTGCCGCCGATCCCGGAAATCGTGCCGCTGTTGGTGAGGGTAGTCAGTGTGGCGCCACTTGTCAGGCTGATGCCGGTGCCGGTGCCGGCGCTTGCGCTCATGCCCGCTGCAGAGCCGCTATTGCCGCCGATCCCGGAAATGGTACCGGTATTGGCAAGCGTGGTGAGCGTGGCGCTGGACGTCAGGTAAATGCCGCTACCGTTGCCGCCGCTGCCGGGACCCGCCATGACAGTACTGCCGCCGTTGCCGCCGCTGCCAGCGATCGTGCTGCTGTTGGTGAGGTTGCCGATCGTGCCGTTTGCCGCACGGATGCCGTTGCCATCACCGCCATTAGCGCCGCTCATCATGGTGCCACCACCACCGCCACCATTGCCGCCGGTGCCGCGGATGGCAGTACCGCTGTTGGTAATATCTGTAATTGTGCCGGATAGCATGCTGATGCCATTGGCAGACCCACCAGCAGTTGCCGACGTCGCTGGCATGGCAGCGCTTTGACCTGCGGTTCCGGTAGCGGAAATTTCACCTTCGTTCAGAATGCTGCCAAGCGCGGTACCGCTCGCGTTCAGCACGACGCCAGTGTCCCCGGCCACCTGGATCAGTCCGGTTGACGTGACATGCAGGCTGGTTGCCGAACTAGGATATTCACCGAGGCGGCACTTCAACGTGCGGGTATCGTTGACGGTCTCAAGTGCGCTATTGCCCCACATGCAATTAAAGTCATCGCTTGGCACTGCCATCGCGGGCGCGGCCGCCATCGCGCTCAATGCCATGAGCACGGCGGTAGTCAGCCTCTTGCGGGATGACGGCAACAGATGCTGCGCCTTGCTCATTGTTGATACGCCGGAAAAATTATCGGAATGACTACGAAAAATAACTGGTGCGTGATGTTGCATGGAGCTTCCAACGGGAGAATTACAGATCAGCTGTATTGAACAGAGGGCGAATTTTATCTAACGCAGTAAATACGAGACAGGATTTCCATGTTGCCACAGAGAATTTGTTGCCTCAATGCATCATAGGTAAATTTTTGTAAAGTTCTCCGCTTACAATGCTTTCGTGCTGGCAAAAAAAATTCCCCTGCTGATGTTTTGCACGCTGACTGCGTGCGTCAATCTCGATCCCGCCGTACGGCGGCAAGACGCCGATGCCCTGGCTGCTGCGCATGGCTGGAAGCCGATGCGCCTGCGAACGGGCGAATTCACGCTGGCTGCATATGCCACTCCGGCAACCGCTGGCCAAATCTTGACGATCTATATCGAAGGCGATGGACTGGCCTGGCTGACCCGGTCGCAAGCTTCGGGGGATCCGACGCCGCGTAGACCGCTGGCGCTCGAACTGGCGCTGCGCCATCCGCACGGCAGCGTCGCCTATCTGGCACGTCCATGTCAGTTTGTGGAAGGTGAGGATAGACGCGGTTGTGACACCGATTTCTGGACCAGCCGCCGTTTCGCCCCCCAGGTGATCGCGGCAAGCAATCAGGCAATCGACGCGCTCAAGGCGCATTATGGCGTCGCACGACTTGCCTTGGTCGGGTATTCCGGCGGCGGCGCGGTGGCGGCGCTGGTGGCGGCAAGACGGAAGGATGTGGTTCGCCTGGTAACCGTGGCCGGCAACCTCGATCACCAGGCCTGGACGCGCCTGCATGGCGTGCCGCCCCTGGATGGTTCGCTCAATCCCGCCGACGCATGGGATGCACTGCAGGATGTCCCGCAGCTTCACTTCGTCGGCGCAAGGGATGCCAATATCACTGCGCAAGTAGCGGCGTCGTATGCCGCCCGCTTCCCCCAGGCTCGCCGGCCCGCTATCCGTAGCGTGGACGGCTTTTCCCATACCTGCTGCTGGGTGGAACAATGGCCTGTGCTGGCCTTACAGGCATTTCCTCAATCTGAGGCCGGCCGCAACTCAGCGATTAGCGCCGCGCCGAGTCGCTGACGAGCGTCCATTAATCCCACACCGGAGCCAAGCCCGCGGGGGTGATTTCGCGGCCATTGCGTTCCAGCGTGGCGATCAGCGCCATGTCTTCGGCATCGAGCTTGATGTTGCGGGCCAACAGGTTACTGGCCAGATTCTCGCGCTTGGTCGAGGAAGGAATCACTGCATAGCCCAGCTGCAGCGCCCATGCCAGCGCCACTTGCGCCACCGTAGCCTGATGCTTGCCGGCGATCTTGGCCAGCACCGGGTCATGCAGCACCTTGCCATAGGCCAGCGTCATGTAGGACGTCACGGTAATGCCCTGCTCATTAAGAAAAGCCGTCAGCTTGTGATTCTGCAGATACGGGCTCAGCTCGATCTGGTTGGTGGCGATCTCGCCCTTGCCGACCACGGCGATGGCCTGCCTGGTCAGTTCGATGTTGAAGTTGGAAATACCGATCTGGCGGGTCAGGCCGAGGGCCTTGGCTTCGGCCAGCGCTTCCATGTATTCAGGCAGCTCGACGCCGTTGCCTGGCGCCGGCCAGTGGATCAGCGTCAGGTCAACATAATCGATGCGCAGCTTTTCCAGGCTCTGGCGCAGGCTGGGCACGAGCTTGGCCTTGGCGTAGCTGTCGGTCCAGATCTTGGTGGTCACGAACAGCTCGGCGCGCTTGACGCCGCTTTGGGCAATGGCTTCGCCGACTTCGGCCTCGTTGCCATAGATCTGTGCCGTGTCGATTGCGCGGTAACCGACTTCCAGCGCGTTACGAACCGAATCGAGCGCAGTCTGGCCTTTCAGGCGAAAGGTTCCGACGCCAAAAGATGGGATATGACTCATTAAAAGACTCCTTGGTTAAATGGAAGACGTGGAAGATGAAACCGAGTTCCGCTGGCGACCGGTGTTGCCGATCCAGACCAGCCCCAGGCCGCCGGCTGCGAGCGCCGCGCCGACCAAAGGCACGCTGGCATAGCCCAGGCCCTGGCTGATGACCGCGCCGCCCAGGGCTGCGCCAATTGCATTGCCCAGGTTGAATGCGCCGATGTTGACGGATGAAGCCAAACCGGGAGCCTGGGCTGCTGCCTGCATGACGCGCATCTGCACCGGCGGCACGATGCCAAACGCGGCAGCGCCCCAGATCACGAGCGCGATGGCTGCGCCGATATGGGTCGTCATCACCAGGGGCAGCAAGGTCATCACGATCGCCAGCACAGCGAGAATGAGCTTGGTAGCGCCATCCAGCGACCAGTCGGCCAGGCGACCGCCGAGGCTGTTCCCCAGCGTGAAGCCGATGCCGATCAACACCAGGGCAAATGCCACGAAGCTCGGACTGGCATGGGTAATGTCGGCCAGCACCGGCGCCACGTAGGTATAGAGCGCGAACATGGCGCCGGACCCCAGCACGGTGGTGCCCATGGCCAGCAGCACTTCAGGACGCGTGAGCACCTTCAGCTCGCGGCGCGCATCCGGACGCGTGCCGGGCTCGCCCTTGGGCAGCGCCAGCCAGAGCGCGGCGATGGAGACCAGCCCCAGCATGGCCGTGCCGCCGAAAGCCAGGCGCCAGCCCACCTGCTGGCCGATCCAGGTCGCCGCCGGCACGCCGCCCACGTTGGCCACGGTCAGCCCCATGAACATGGCCGCGATCGCGCTGGCCTGTTTTTCTTTTGGCACGACGCTCGCCGCCACCACGGCGCCGATGCCAAAGAAGGCACCGTGGTTGAGGCTGGTGATGAGACGCGACAGCAGCAGGGTCGTGTAACCCGGGGCGAATGCCGACAGTAGATTACCAATGGTGAAGATGAGCATCAGCGCCATCAGGGCCGCGCGCTTGCCGAAGCGGCTGAACAGCAAGGTCATCACCGGCGCGCCGACCATGACGCCGATCGCATAGGCGGACACCAGCATGCCGGCGGTCGGAATGCTAACCTGCACGCCGTCGGCGATCACGGGCAGCAAGCCCATGGGCGTGAATTCGGTTGTGCCGATGGCAAACGCGCCAATGGCGAGAGCAAATAGAGCAGCAGAGGATTTCATTGCGACTTTTCTTTATAGGGAATGGTTTGGTTTCTGGATAAGTCGCATTGTGCTAGGTTTATATTTGCAGATTAAGCCTTGAATGAAGCAAACTCTTTTGCGTTCAAATCAATAATGAAAACAACCCTTGATGAATTACAAGCCTTTGTCGCTGTGGTGGACACAGGCTCGATCACCGCGGCATCGGAACTGCTCGGGCTGACGATCTCGGCGACCAGCCGCACGCTGGGCCGTCTGGAGGAAAAGCTGCAGACGGCCTTACTGCGTCGCACGACGAGGCGGCTGGAGCTGACCGAGGAAGGCGCGACTTTCCTGCAGCATGCCCGCGCCATTCTGGCCTCGGTCGATGAAGCCGAAGAGCAAATGGCGGCTCGGCGCAAGCGTCCGGCCGGGCGGCTGCGGGTCGACGCGGCCACGCCTTTCATGCTGCATGTGCTAGTGCCGCTGATCGAAGGCTTTCGCGCCCGCTACCCCGAAGTGGAACTGGAACTGAACTCGAACGAAGGCATCACCGACCTGATCGAAAAACGCACCGACGTGGCGTTTCGCATCGGCGTGTTGAAAGATTCCACCTTGCATGCCCGCCCGGTCGGCACCAGCCGCGTGCGCGTGCTTGCCAGCCCGGCCTATCTCCAGCGCCACGGCATGCCGGTCGAGCCGGCCGAGCTCGAACAACATGTGCTGCTGGGCTTCACCCAGCCCGAGACGCTGAACGACTGGCCGCTGCGCAGCGCGAATGAAAGCACCATGCGCATCCGGCCGACGATCGCTTCCTCCAGCGGCGAGACGCTGCGGCAGTTGGCCCTGGCAGGCCTGGGCATCGTCTGCCTGTCGGACTTCATGACGCAAGAAGACCGCAGCAGCGGCAAGCTGGTGCAGCTGTTTCCGGAACAGACGGTGGAAGTGCGCCAGTCGATCAACGCGGTCTATTACCGCAATACCGCGCTGGCGGCGCGCATCACCTGCTTCGTGGATCACGTCGTGGAAGCCTTGGGCCAGCGGCCGTTCGATGGCTGATGCCCATGTAAGGCAAAGGCATCCATCAAGGCAGCGGAATCAATATCGTAAGTTTCAACGCCGGCCTGCCCTGAAGCTGCATCGTTACCTGGTTGAACCTCAGATGGCCTCTGATTGAAATCCGGGCGAAATTGGGCAAGATCCTTCAGGGGGCCGATCCTCCGCATTCGGAAGAGAACGTTTTCAATCTTCTGGCACAGGCAGGTTTTGTACGGCCGTTACGCTTCTTTTCCAGCCTGTTCTGGGGTGCGTGAACTTGCTATCGTGCTGGATAGGAGGATGCGCGGATGTCCGCTGCTCGCCCAGCATGGACCATCCACCAATGAGTCGCCTTACGTCACGCTAAACCATATGCAGGAATGATCCGCTGCTTTTCCAGGCACGAATGGTTTATTTCTTTCGCTAGACCCTAACTCAGTCATTTTTTAAATCTACGGCCTGATTTCTTTGATCGGGGAGTGTCCTCGTCAAAGCAAGCTACAACGCACACGTGATCCTTGCTGTTGAACCCGGCAGCGACTAGCCAATTGGTTATCTGAATATCCGGACCTTGTGTTCATGCAGGCATCGCGTGCACCGCGCTGCGCTTTTTCATGATCGCGCATATTCCGCTATCACTGCCTCCCAAAATGTCGGCATACGTCTTTCAATATTTGACACAAATTCTTTTGCAATTTCCTTTATCCAACTCAATGACAATAGCAAGAAAAATATGGTGAACTTGCTCATTGCTTCCCGCAAAAATCATTGCCAACATTGCATGCCAATCCAGCATGTTGCAAACGTGCCCCTGCAAGCTCGCAACCTGGAAACTATCAAAATAAAGCTATGCTAGGGATTCAGAGATAACATTTTTGATTGGAGCAAGCCCATGCTAAGCGCTCAGGAGATCACCATTCGTTTGCTGGTCGCGGCCATTCTCGGCGGGATGGTCGGCTTGGAGCGCGAGCGCCTCGAATGGGTAGCCGGCCTGCGCACCCACATGCTTGTCGCTTTGGGGTCGGCTCTCGTCATGCTTGTTTCGGCTTATGGCTTTACCGACATCCTCAATTCCGAACATGTCATGCTTGACCCTTCCCGCGTGGCCGCCCAGGTCGTGAGCGGGATCGGTTTTCTCGGTGCCGGGACGATCCTCTTTCTTCGCCAGGAAGTCATTCGCGGCCTGACGACCGCCGCGAGCCTCTGGAGTGTTGCCGCTGTTGGCCTCGCTGTCGGCGGCGGGTTGTATTTGGCGGCGGTGTTTACAACCGTTCTGATTCTGATAATTCTGGCACTAGTCAAGCCGATAGAGCGGCGGCTCTTCGGCCGCAATCAACGTCGCCATTTCCTGATTGAAGTCGACCGGCATTTGATGCCCCTCGCTCGCATCGAAACCGAGATAGAGGCGATGGGACTCGCCATAGAACAAATGATTTTAAGGAGTGGCGAATCTATCGATTCGATTGATTTGATTTTCGTGCGCGCTGCGCCCAAAGACACGATGACAGCGCTTGCTGCAAAGCTTCAAGCCATCGAGGGCGTACAAAGCATTACGCTGAAAGTTGCGGCATCGGGCGTAAGATAAGCTTATGGGGTTACCGAATGCACGCGCTTTAGGCAGCGTAATGCGAAGGTCGACCGGCTATGGCGAATGCCGGGAAGCTTGTATAGCTTTTGACGAAGAAACCGTTCGTATCCCTCCGTCCCTGACACCGCCACCTTGATCAGGTAGTCATACTCGCCGGTAAGAAGATAGGCTTCCATCACTTCCGGCAGCTCGGCCAACGCATCACCGAATCGCGCAAAGACTTCATCATCATGCCGGTCGAGCGTGACCTCGATGATCACCGTATCCGGCAGTCCCAATGCCCGCTGGTCCAGAATCGCCACGTATTCGGTGATGAATCCCGCTTCTTCCAGGGCCTTGACACGATTCCAGCAAGGTGTCGGGGACAGGTTCACCGTCTCGGCCAACTTTTGATTGCTGATGCGGGCGTCGCGGCTCAGCGTGCGCAGGATTTTACGGTCGGTTTCATCCAGCTGATTCTCTTTCATTGCAGACTTTCTTTCCCTTATTCGCCATTTGAAGATAGTTTATCTCCAAACTTTGTCTTTAATAGTAAATATTTCTCAGAAAACGCCTTAAGACACCAAATAAAAGAAGCACTTTCCCACGCTACCGCAGTAAGATTTTCCCATGCTCACAAGGCATAAACAGGCTGGCATTCTCCTGCCTTCCCTCAACCAGGGAAAGCAGAAATGCCAGCTCCCGAAAATTCAATCAGGAGTGCTCGTGTCAGAAGCAATTGCACATGCGGCAGCCGGCCATCGAGGAGATCCCTTCGTCGTCGAACTGTCGCTGATGTTGGTTACGCCGGCGCTGTTCGCGGCAAATATGGTGGCGGCGAGGTGGGCGGAAAGCGCCAATATTCCACCGGTGTTTCTCGCCTTCGGCCGCTGGTCCCTGGCATTCCTGTTTCTACTGCCGTCAGTCGCGCCAAGCTTATGGCGGTGGCGGCACGTGCTGCTGGCTCACTGGCCGCAACTCCTGTTGCTGTCGGCGCTCGGCATGGGAGTAGCGGTCGCCCCGCAATATATCGGCGCGCGGCATACCAGTGCGGCGAACGTCGCCCTCATCTTCGCCGCCTGCCCGGTGCTGGTGGCAATCATGGAAGCGACCATATGGAAAGCGTCGCTGGACAGGCGGCAAATAGGCGGCATGGCGCTGGCCATCGCTGGTGTGTTGGCGGTACTCTCGAAGGGAGACGTTGTGACGCTCAGCGAGCTTCAATTTGGCCAAGGGGATTTATGGGTGATACTGGCCGCAAGCGGCTGGGCGCTATATACGATCCTCAGTCGACGTCGCTTGCTTCCTCCTTTGCCCGGAACCGTGCGATTGGCAGCCCTGGCTGCAGGTGGCGCCATCGTCCTCGCGCCATTCGCAGTGGTGGAAACCGTCAGCGGAGCAGGACCAGACCTAAGCGATGGCCGCCTCTATATCGCGCTATGTTTTCTGGCTATCGTACCTAGCCTGGGCGCCTATTTTTTCTTTGACCGCCTCGTGGCACTGCGCGGCGCCGCCAGTGCCAGTATTGCCATGTATATGGTCCCTTTGCACGCGACACTTGTGGCATGGCCGCTATTAGGCGAGATTCCACAGCTGTATCACGCCGTGGGGCTGAGTTTCATTCTGGGCGGCGTAATGCTGGCAAGCAGAAAACGTAAGCACGCAACTTACACTCGCGTTGCGCAGGCCTGAGAAGGCTTGCTGCTGGCCGATGGCGACTCCCGGTCAAGATGAATTGAGCAGCTGCTTTCTGCCTTATGGCAATGCCTATTCCGCGTTGTCGTTGAACTGTTCGAACTGAGCTGCATAATTGCCATTCGCTTCCGCAAATCGCATATCGCTGCGAGGAAAGCATGAAATCTCACTACAGACGCTATATCAATCCGCCTTAATCACCAGCTGAGCACTAAACAAATCAAACATGCGCAGCAGTTTCAAGCGGATGTATTCCGTATTGTGGCCGAGCGCATAGCTGACCAGGTCTTGGTCTAAAAAATAGCCAGCGCTGATTTGCTCTGCCGCCATCAGATCGAGACGGTGCGAACTACTGTCCGAAAGATCGGCGCCCAAATTCCACTCGGCATGGTGGAGCGCAAGATTTTTTGCGACGGCAATTTCCGCCGCATGCGCAATGATGCCTTTTGCGCCGTGGCGCCTTTGCGTGTCGATTTCCTGATCTCTGGCGGCTCGGCGCCGACGGCGCGAAATGTCGGTCATGAATACTTCTGCGTCGCTTTCGCCTGCTACGGTTGGGCGGTTGAAGCCGGCTTTCTTGGCTTGGTCGCGGGATTTTTCCGTGCCCCAGCCGGTCAACGCTACCAAGACCAGTCCCTCGAATCCAGGTTGGGCGCGCAAGCTGCGTGCAGTTTCGTAGCCATTCATGCCGGAAGTCCTTCAAAATCATGATATGCACCGTCATGATATGCACCGTCGAGCACTAGAAGGAAGCGGTAATGGTCGCGGAATTTCTGTTTGGGGATAACCAGCCTATATGAAACAACTTGGGGTGATGTAGAAGTTGGCAGGATTTCTGCGCTCTAACCCATCGTCCGGGTTTCGTTTGAGATTTGAGGAAAACAGCATAAGCCTTTCCACCAAGTCGATTGAATTCTTCTAAGGAAGCAGACATGGCGCCTCAACGTGTACTGATTACTGCAGGCGCCTCCGGAATTGGCCTGGAGATTGCGCGCGCTTTCGCTGCGAACGGCGCCGATGTCTGTGTCTGCGACATCAATGCGGAGGCATTAAAAACCGCAGCGCAAGACATATCCGGCCTCAAGACCATCGTCTGCGACATATCGAAGCGGCAGGTAGCATCGTCATCATGTCGTCGGTCGGCGGGCGCTTCGGCTATCCGAATCGCAGCGCGAACTGGGCCAGTACAACATCCGTTGCAATGCTGTTGCTCCGGGTGCGGTAGGCGGTGATCGCATCGAACGTGTGTTGCAGGGACGCGCTGAAGCAGAACATAAGACGCTGGAAGAAGAACGGGTGGCCGCAATGAGCGTCCAATCCCTCAAGCGTTTCGTTAATCCGAAGGATATTGCCGCGTTGATTTTGTTTATGACGTCGGATGCGGGAAAGTCGATTTCCGGGCAAGTCTTGCCCATCGACAACGATGCACAAACTTCTTCCTGACGATCCTGAACAAGTGTGAATCCAGGAGAGTCATCATGACAAAGACGTTACGCGATAAACTTAGCAGCACCTGGAAACTGGTTTCCTATCGTGTCGCTGTTCCCGAACTGGCTGGGGTGGTCCCAGGCACGCTTGGTGACGATCGACGGCGATACGCCACATCTGCGTTCTGCGGTACCGATCCAGTGAGGTGGGAAACAAACTATGTCGCACCTCTCGTGGTGGCGGGCCGAAACAGGTTTCTTGTCATGATTGGAAAGATTTCACTCTCGAACTACAGCGGGTCGCCATCCAAGGAGTTCAAGCATGAATACGCAACCGGCGCGTGCCGTCGATCAAGCGCTAACAAATTTGAAAAACCTGCTGCCGCAGCTGGAAGCGCTGTACGCTGATATTCACTCGCATCCTGAGTTATCGATGCAGGAAACCCGCACTGCTGGCCAAGCGGCGGAGCACTTACGCGCGGCTGGGTACGACGTGACAACCGGGGTCGGCAAGACCGGTGTTGTGGGCTTGCTGCGAAACGGCGATGGACCAACGGTCATGCTCCGCGCCGACATGGATGCGCTGCCGGTAGAAGAAATGACCGGCCTTCCCTACGCCAGCAAAGTTAAGGCCACAGATCGGGAAGGCAAGACGGTTCCCGTTATGCACGCTTGCGGCCATGACATGCACGTGACTTGGCTTGCCGGCGCCAGTACCTTGCTGGCACAGGCGCGCCAGGCATGGAGCGGAACGCTGATGGCGGTATTTCAGCCTGCTGAGGAGACGGCTGAAGGCGCGCGGGCCATGATCGACGACGGGCTTTTTCAGCGCTTTCCCAAGCCCGATGTCGTGCTCGGTCAGCACGTCATGGTTGGCTCGGCGGGCGACGTTGCCGGCCGTACCGGCACCATCACCTCCGCTGCCGACAGCCTGCAGATCCGCCTGTTCGGACGGGGCGCGCATGGATCGATGCCCCAGGCCAGCATCGACCCGGTGGTGATGGCTGCTGCAACGGTAATGCGGCTGCAAACCATCGTCTCGCGCGAGATCTCACCCAATGAAGCCGCTGTGGTCACCATCGGCTCGCTGCAGGCCGGAACCAAGGAGAACGTGATACCTGACGAGGCCGTCATCAAGCTGAACGTGCGCAGCTATGATCCGGGCGTGCGCAAGCGCGTGCTCGCCGCCATCGAGCGGATCGTCAACGCCGAGTCTGCCGCCTCTGGCGCGCCCAAGCCCCCGGAGGTTACTACACTCGACAGCTACCCTTTGGGCGTCAACAATGCAGATGCGAGCCAGCGCGTGGCCGATGCGTTCCGCCGGCATTTTTCTGCCGAACGGGTGAGGGAAACCGGGCCGACCTCGGCCAGCGAGGATTTCGGCTCGTTCGGTGCTGAGTGGCATGTGCCCTCGGTGTTCTGGTTCGTCGGCGGCATCGATCCCGACGTCTATGAAAAGGCCAAGGCGGCAGGCGAAGTCAACAAGATCCCGAGCAACCATAGTCCATTCTTTGCGCCGGTGCTGCACCCTACCCTGGAAACAGGCGTGGAAACGATGGTAGTCGGCGCTTTGGCCTGGCTTTCCAAAGATGAATCTGCCATGCCAGGCGGACAATCGGCGGCATAAGTGTTAAACACCCACGGGTTGGACGTCAGCGCGGCGATAAAAACGCTCGTGCTGATTCTCGATTTGGTCGGAACTTTTGTCTTTGCGCTCAGCGGTGCGTTGGCGGGCGCCAAGCACCGGCTCGATTTTTTCGGAATCATGGTGTTATCGTTCGCTGCCGGAAATTTCGGTGGCATTACCCGCGACCTGCTGATCGGTGCGGTTCCGCCAGCCGCAATCACCGACTGGCGTTACCTGGCAGTCTCGATCCTTGCCGGCGTTCTCACTTTTTTCTGGCATCCGGCGATTGAGCGGCTACGCAGTGCCGTGCTCGTGTTCGACGCTGCAGGGCTGGCCCTGTTCGCCGTCGCCGGCACGCAGAAGGCGCTGGCTTTCGGCTTGAATCCTGCCATGGCAGCATTGCTTGGCATGCTAACTGGGATCGGTGGTGGGATGATGCGTGATGTGCTATTGACTGAGATTCCCGCCGTCCTGCGTGCAGAGATTTATGCGCTTGCCGCCTTGGCTGGAGCGACTGTGGTGGTGATTGGACAATTGCTGCTGCTGCCATCCGCCATCATGGCGATTATCGGCGCAGTTCTCTGCTTCGCAATACGCATGCTGGCCATCCGCCGTAGTTGGAATTTACCGGCACCTCCCGACTAAACAACGCCGCATCTTAAAGGGCTACTTAGCCACATGAGCCAAATGTCGCCTTCTGGCCTTGGATTTAACTGGTCGATGTAACACATTAAACTCTGCGCAAGCAGGAGGAGTGTTGCGAACGACGCAAAGATCCAGGATTTATTACTCTGAAACGCAGAAGGCAATGATGTGGGAGCGCTGGAAGAAAGGTGAATCCCTCCAACAGATTGTCCAACTGTTCGACCGGAAGCACTCATCCGTCCAGCGGATTCTGGCGGAGACAAGCGACATACGTCCCGCAGAGCGACGCCGCTCTCCATTGGCATCGACCCTGGCGGAGCGCGAAGAGATATCGTTAAGGCTGTATTTCCCAAAGGGGATCGATATATCGGCATACTCGCAAGCCCAGCTCAATGCGGTGGCAAGAAAACTCAATGAGCGGCCCAGGAAAACCTTACACTACCAAACGCCGGCTGAACGATTCAGTCAACTTGTTGCGTCGACCGGTTGAATCCAAGACCGATGGCGGACGTTATGGATAGTCCGTTCCGCAGTCGCGGTCGATCCTACGCTTCGAGCAAACGGCGCGATAAAGAAGCTGTTCGCCACTGGCGAAATATGAGCATGTACCTGCAAGCCCAGACTAAAGGCCGAGAGAACGTATTCTCGGCTTGTCGACTAAGGGTTGCCCAGGCAATCCGGGATTATGGGTGACATGACCGAAATGCGGCGCCAAAGGATTCAGCTACTTTTTACAGCCAATGGCTCCCACGGATGAACGCGATCTTTCGACACTACTCACCTTCCGCATTGTCCCAGATCCGCCATTACGAAAAATCAAATACAGGCGGCAATGGACTGAACGATTTAATTTATTTTGCGCTCCTTATTTATGTAATTCTCAACTTCTCATGGAGCCCTCACATGAATCGCGATCAAGTCAAAGGAACGGCAAAAGACGTTGCAGGCAAAGTCCAGGAACAAGCCGGCAAGCTTGTCGACAGCAAAACACAGCAAGCAAAAGGTTTGGAGAAACAGGCGGAAGGAAAGACCCAGAAAGCCTTTGGCGACGCCAAAGATATGATCAAGAAGTCGCATTGATACGGTGCGCCATTAATGCCATTAATGGCAAGCGGGCAGACAATTGCCAGCTTTTCCTACTTACATTCCGGAGGAGGTAAAAATGGGTAAATATTTTCTGGCCTGGTTGCTAGGCGTCCCGGCAATCGTGCTCGTGCTTCTTTATTTCTTCTTGCATTAAGCCGGTTGTCTTTCCCCATACGCTGAATCAGCGGTGAATATAGGGCGGCTCGGATTCTTCGTGGGCCTTCGATAGCGATCGATAAAACTGACGCAAGGATTGGCAGACAGGTAAACCATTTGAATCCAACACCCTTCACGCTAATGCATGCAGGGATGCCTCATCAAGCCGGGCTGCCGGCCTCTTGGTCCACGCCCAGGTGACGCAACAGTTCGCTCTTGATCTGCTCAATCCGCACGTCTGACGAGCGCCGCGGACGGGGCAAATCGATGGGGATATCGACCGCGATCCGGCCGTTGTCCAGCACCAACACCCGGTCCGCCAGGAGTGCGGCCTCATCGACATCATGCGTGACCAGCAAGACACTGGGCTTGTGGTGTTCCCACAGCTTCAGCACCAGCGAATGCATACTGCGCCGGGTCAGGGCATCCAGCGCGCCGAAGGGTTCGTCGAGCAGCAACAATTCCGGTTCGCTGGCCAGCGCGCGCGCCAGCGATACCCGTTGCGCCTGCCCGCCGGACAAGGTCAGCGGCCAAGCGTCGGCCTTGGATTCCAGCCCGACTTCCGCCAGCGCTGCAGTAGCGGTTTTGCGTCCATCGTCGACCTTCAGGTTAAGGATGACATTGCGCCACACTTTGAGCCACGGGAAAAGACGCGATTCCTGGAAGGCCACCCCGACATTTTCCGGCACCGCCATCTGGTTGGCGACATAGCCGTCATCCAGACCGGCAAGGATGCGCAGCAGCGTCGACTTGCCGGAGCCGCTGTGGCCAAGCAGGGCGACGAATTGTCCCTGAGGGATCGTCAGGTCAATGTCGTGCAGGACTGTGAGGCCCGTGTCGAATGAGCGGGATAGCTTCTGTATTTTCAAGGGGCGCGTCATGGCTGGATGGCTACTGCTTTGCTTGCGGATTCAGGACATTGACAGTCAAGCCCCTGACATCGATCTTTTGTGGCGTCAGGCCTTGCGACACATAGAAGGTGGCGACTTCATCCAGTTCCTTCAGAAAGGCATCGTCGGCCGGTGCCAGCGCCTGGGGTTGCACCTTGCGCAGGATCGCGGCGACATCTTTCGGCATGCCTTCCTTGATGTTCAGGGCGGCGATCAGCGAAGGGTCATTCTTGATCGCCTGGGCTTCCACCGCCAGCGCGTCATAGACCGCTTTGAGGAGCTTGGGATTGCGTTGTGCGAAGTCACGCGTCGTGACGTGGACAATGCGGTTCAGCGAACCGATGTCGCCGGCCCAGGCGATGACTTTAGCGCCAGGCACGGCCTGGCCGGCGGCGAAGAATTGCTCCCAGACTGCCCAGGCATCGACGTGACCTTGCGCGAACGCGGTGGCGCCTTCGGTCGGGCCGAGATACACCGGCGTCACCTTGTCATAGGAAATATTATGGCGGGCCAGCGCCAAGCGCAGCAGGTATTCGCCCGTGCCGCCCTTATTGACCGCGATTTTTTTGCCCACCAGGTCGGGGATGCTTTTGATCCCGCTGGCGCCATTGGCAACGATACCTTGCGTCTTGCCGTCGTCTTTTTCGACCGCGAAGATGACCAGGTCCTTGTTATTCGCGGCGGCTGTCAGGAAGGAGGTGACGCTGCCGGACCCGATGTCGGCGCTGCCGCCCCGCAGGACTTCCGCCGTCGGCGCATAGGCAGGCATGGACGCTTTCCAGTCGATCTTGCCGCCAATGGTTTTCAAGTGTTTGTCGGCTTGCCCGCTTTGCCTTGCCAGTGTCAACAGGTTGGTCGCTTGCAGCGGGGCGATGCGTACCGTGCCGTCAGCCGAATTTTGGGCATGCGCGACGACGTTGCCAAAGCCAAGCAACAAGCTTAGGCTGGCGCTGATGATGAATGTTCTGCGTTTCATGTGGTTGGTCTTTCAGAGTTGCTTTCAATGTGTGATTATTTTTTCCACGCGGTGTCGCGTTCCTTGGTCCACGCCGACTTGATGCTCTGGTCCTGTTTGCGTTCAACCGGAAGATGCGGCAGCACCAGTTCGCCGAAGCGATACGCCTCCTCCAGCAAAGGCATTCCCGATACGATCAGCACGTCTGCGCCGGCGTCGCGATATTCCTGAATCTTTGCCAGCACCTGTTTGGTGCTGCCGACCAGTGCGGTGCCCGGACCGTGCCTCACCAGGCCGATGCCGGCCCAGAGATTGGGCTCGATTTCCAGTTCGCGCAGATCGGCTGGTTTCCTGCCGCCGGCATGCAGCGCCGACATGCGCTGCTGCCCGACCGAGTCGATGCCGCGCACATAGGCCTGGGCTCCCTCGATGGATTTCTCATCCATGTGGTCATACAGATCCTGGGCGGCGGCCCAGGCGGCTTCCTCGGTTTCGCGCACAATGACATACAGGCGCACGCCGAACCGGATCTGGTCGGCACGGCCATATTCACGCGCCAAGGCGCGCACTTCCTTCACCTTCGCCGCGAACTGCGCCGGGGTCTCGCCCCAGGACAGATAGGTGTCGATATGCTTTGCCGCGACCTGATGGGCCGCCGGCGACGATCCCCCGAACCACAAGGGCGGGCGCGGCAGTTGCTGCGGCGGCAGCGGCACGCCTGCGTCCACCACATGGACGTACTTGCCTTTAAAGGTCACCGTTTCGCCGCGCAACAAGCGGTTGAGCACGGTGAGATATTCGTCGGTGAAGGCATAGCGTTCATCGTGGTTGAGGTGCACGCCATACTGCGCCATCAGGGTGGCGTCGCCATTGACGATGTTCACCCGCAAGCGCCCCCGCGAAAACTGGTCGAAGGTGGTGATCATCTTTGCCAGCAGGGTCGGCGACAGGAACTGCGGATGCGCCGCGATCAGATGCTGGAAATTATCGGTGAACGGGATCAGCGAGGAACCTTGCACCCAGGCGTCATGGGATCCGGTCGCCAGCAAGGCGCCGGTGAATCCGAGATGGTCAACCGCGCGGGCGAGTTGCTGAAAATAGGGATAGGTCAGCTGGCGGGCGCCATCGGGCCGCCAGGGATAGTGGCCGTCAGGGCCGGTAAGGTACCAAAGTACTTCCATGATTACGTTCTTTGAAAAGTGCTAAAAAAAAGTGTCCGATTGCAAAGGAATGGCGACAGCCTGAATCAAAGCGGAAGGAAGCTGCTGTCGACGGTGTCGCTGACATCGATCTGCTTCGGGATCAGGCCGAACCTGGCAAAGATGTCGGCGTGCGACTGCTGCTCCGCGAGGAAACCCGGATCTGGCTGGCTGACGCCCCAGTCACGGGCGGTAATCGCGCCCAGCCATTGCGCTGCCGTATGGCCATTCACGCCCTCCAGCAAGGCGGCGGCTTCGGCAGGGTTTTCCTGCGTTTGCTGGTCTGATTCAGCCAGCGCGACCAGCAGCGTGTGCACAGCGTCGGGATGGTCGCGCAAGACACGATGAGGCGCCCAGTACACAGAGCGGTTGGTGAAGGCCTGGCCCGGCGAAGCCAGCACGCGGGTCGGGACTTTCGCGGCCACCAGCGAGTACAGCGGGTCAGTCAAGACCACGGCATCCAGCAAGCCTTGCTCATAGGCGTCACGCGCGGTCGCCGGCAACAGCTCGACCGCGTTGACCTCTTTCCATTCGATGCCGGCATTCGCCAGCTCGACAGCGGTGAATTGGGTATGCCAGGAAATCGGCATCAATGCGATGCCCCGGCCTTTGAGGTCTTGAATCGTGTGAAACGGCGAATCGGCGCGAACGCATAGTCCGCCATTTTCAAAGCGCGGCGCGGAAATGCCGAACACCGCGACATCAAGGCCCTTGGCTTTGGCCAGGATGGGCGGCGTGGCGCCTGTGCCAGCGATGTCAATCACGCCCAGCTCGACCAGCGGAATGGTATGGGCGCCGGCGCTGTAAATAAAGAACTCGAGACCTTTTTTCTTGAGGTCTTCAACGTAGTCACGGCGACGCGCAAGCACCGAGAGTGAAATGTTCTGGGGATGAGCCCCGACAATTAATGCAGGCATTGAGCAACCTTTAGAGATAGTGAGAGAAACTTGTTTCGTGAGATGCTGGTCTGCGCGCTTGTCATCCGGTGTACACGACCCGCCAGGAAAGTAAGACTTTCTCTAACCGGCTCACGGCGTAATCGGTGACCAGCCCGAGAATCGCGTAGAGGCTGACGCATACCAGCATCACATCGGTGCGAACGTACTGGCGGGCATTGTTCAGCAGGAAGCCGATGCCGGAATTGGCGCCCACGGTTTCAGCCACGATCACGGCGATCCACCCCAGTCCGAGCGCGAAACGCAAGCCGATCAGTATGGTTGGCAATGCCGCGGGCAACAGGACCCGGGTAGCGATTCCCAATCTGCTCATGCGCGCGACACGTGCCACTTCAATCAGCTTGATGTCGACGTTACGAATGCCTCTGAAGGTATTGACATACAGTGGGATCAAGACGCCCAGCGCAACGAGGAGCACCTTGGGAGTTTCATCGATGCCGAACCAAAGAATGAGCAGCGGCACCAACGCTGTGAATGGAATGGTGCGCAGCATCTGCAGTGGCTTGTCGACCACGGCTTCGCCAAGGCGCGAGAAGCCGGCGATCAAACCCAATGACAGACCGACGAGGATGCCCATGATACTGCCTGCCAGCACACGCGCCGTGCTGACGGCAAGTGCCTCGAACAGAGCGCCGCTAAGGGTCAGGTCGAGTGCAGTTTCCAGCACTTGCAAGGGGCCGGGCAAGGTACGCGCATTCAGATAGCCTGACGTCGAAGCCAGATGCCAGGCCAGCAGCAAGACCAAGGTCGACAGCCAACTCTGCAACTGCCGACTGCGGTAAAGGGATGCAAGACGCAGCCGAAAATGCGGACGCGAAGTAAAGGCCGAGGCATTGGTTGCGATGGAGCGGGACATGATGTGCGCGTGCAGTTCTAAAGGAACGCAGATTAAGCTTGCGCTGCTAAAGAGAGAACGAATTTTTTTGCGCTTGGATATCCTTAAAACGAATTAAGGCGCGACGGCTCAAGTTCACATGAACGCACTGTTCAGGTCTGCGCGAACTATGCACGTGATAAAGCAGGCCTCGATTGCCTGCTGTCCAGCGGGAATCACGATCGCAATTCAGGCAGCGGCAAACATCGGTGATGAACGGTGCCTGGCCGGGGACGGTAATATGAATATCCGGATTAGTTCGTTTAGCGCTGCGCGGCTTTCACATAGAATTGGCATTAGTGATATGGTCTCTACATTTCCGATCGCCCGATCGGGATAGGACAACATTGGGAAGAATTCGCAAATGAAGTATCGTGAACTTGGTGGTTCAAATCTAAAGGTCAGTAACATTGCGCTCGGCACGATGACATGGGGCGAGCAAAACTCTGAAGCTGACGCCCATTCTCAACTCGACCTTGCAATCGATCATGGTGTGAATCTGATCGATGCTGCGGAAATGTATCCCGTGCCGCCGAAGAAAGAAACGCAAGGCCTGACCGAGCGCTACCTGGGCTCGTGGCTCAAAAAATCCGGCAACCGCGATCGCGTGCTGGTCGCCACCAAGGCATCCGGCCCTGCCCGCATGCCGCATCAGCCCAAACATATACGCGACGGCATCAACCACTTCGATAGAAAAAGCCTGACTGAAGCGCTCAACGGTAGCCTGGAACGCCTGCAAACCGACCGCATCGATCTGTATCAATTGCATTGGCCCGACCGCAGCGTGAACATATTCGGGAAACTCAACTACACGCATATCGAAGAAGAGACTGTAGCGATCGAGGAAACGCTTGTCGTGTTGGCCGAATTCGTCAAATCAGGCAAGGTGCGATCCATCGGCGTATCGAATGAAACGCCTTGGGGCGTGGCGCAATTCCTTCGCTTGTCCGAAAAACTCGGCCTGCCGCGCATCGTCTCGATTCAAAATCCCTACAGCCTGCTCAACCGGACGTTCGAAATCGGGCTTGCTGAATTTGGCTTCCGCGAGAACATCGGGCTGCTGGCTTACTCGCCTCTCGCCTTCGGGGTATTGACAGGAAAATATTTGAATGGCGCCCGTCCAGCGAACTCTCGCCTCGCGTTATATGAACGTTTTTCACGCTACTCGAACCCGCAAGCGGAACAAGCTGCTGCGCAATACGTAGCGCTTGCGCAGCGCCACGGCATTGACCCGACGCATTTGGCGCTGGCCTTCGTCAATAGCCGCCCTTTCGTTGCCAGCAACATCATCGGCGCCACGACGCTGGAGCAATTGCAAGCGAATTTGCAGAGTATTCATCTGAACCTCAGTGACGAGCTGCTGAATGAAATCGAAGCGATCCACAAGCAATTCCCGAACCCTGCGCCGTAACGAGGATTGCGAACTGGGGCAACTTAAGCCCCCAGTGGTTTTCACTGCGTCCGGCAGAATGAATTGAGGCAGCTTCATTGCCTTTGAGCAGAAAGGCGACCAGGAAGGCATTCCTGATCGCCTCATTCCCGTTACAGACGTTCGTGTTTCAGCTACTGCAGCTTATTTCGTTTGCTTGCGAGTATTAGGGAGGAATGCCGTCGCCAATCCAAGTAGTGGCAGGAATGACGTCACACCGTAAACCCAGACAATTCCATACTCATCGGCCAATTGTCCCAGACCGGCAGCACCAATGCCGCCGATGCCAAACATCAGTCCGAACATCAAGCCAGACACCAAACCTACCCGGCCGGGTACGGCTTCCTGTGCATAGACCACGAGTGCTGCGAACGCCGAGGACATCACCAGCCCGACTGCGCTGGCAAGAACCGCCGTCCAGAACAAGTTAGCGTACGGCAGGGCCAAGGCAAACGGGGCGACGCCCAGGAATGAAATCCAGATGACCGCCTTGCGACCGATACGGTCGCCCACCGGCCCGCCGGCAAAGGTACCGATGGCCACAGATGCCAGAAAAATGAACAGGAAGAGTTGGCTGTCCTGGATGGCAAGCCCGAATCGCTGCATCAGGTAGAAGGTGAAATAGTTAGTGAATGCGGCGATGTACACGAACTTGGCGAACAACAGGATGCCGATGACCACGACGGCTTGAATGACACCGGAGCGGCTGAGCCCCTCCTTCTGATGGCGTGTCAGTATCTTCAACTGCGCCTGCCCATGCGTCAGTGTCCATCCAGTGAGGCGGAACAGCACGGCAACCGCAACCAAAGCTGCAACCATGAACCAGGCCACCGCGGATTGCCCTTGCGGGATGACGATGACTGCGGTAAGCAATGGACCAATCGCCGAACCGGTATTGCCGCCTACCTGGAACGTGGATTGCGCAGTGCCGAATCGCCCGCCGGACGCCATCCTTGCCACCCGCGATGCTTCAGGATGGAAGGTGGCCGAACCGATGCCGACAAGTGCCGCGGCGGCCAGCAGCATCGAATAACTGCCCGCTGTCGCCAGGCACACGATTCCCAGCAATGTCACCATCATCCCTGCGGGAAGCAAATATGGCTTGGGGTGTTTGTCGGTATATAGACCGACCCACGGTTGCAACAGCGAAGCAGTGACCTGATAGGTCAGCGCGATCATGCCAATCTCACTGAAGCTGAGCGAAAACTGCGACTTAAGCATCGGGAAGATGGAAGGAAGCATCGCCTGAATCAAGTCGTTCAACAGGTGAGCGAACGCGGCCAACCCGACGATGCGGACAAAGAAGGTCCCCTTGGTGTCGTCTGCGGCTGAAGTTACAGGAGGGATCGCTGCGCTGTTGAATACTGCTGTCTTGGTTGTCATAAACTGATCACGGGATGCAAAAGCTTGCTGGTTGAAGAGGTGCTCAATTGTCGCTCATGCGCCTCAAAATACCAGCCCGCCTTTGCGGTGCATGCTGACGCCATTGCGTGGGTAATTGCCAAGGATGCTTGCACTGTCCCGCATCAGCGGCATCAAGGGTGTGGACGTAAGCGTCAAATTCTTCGGCGACCAGCTGGATGAAGGGGTCTTCCCTTCATCCATAGCCTAGCGCCCGTTCCAGTGAACCAGCACTTTCTCCAGCCAACCCAGGATAAAGTTCAGCAGCAGGCCGATGACGCCGATCAGCGCAATGCCGATAAAGACGACAGGGATTTGGAACATCTGCGCCGCATCCGCGATCATGAATCCCAGGCCACGCTGTGCGCCGACAAGTTCGGCGGCAACCACCACGGCCCAGCTCAGCGCCATCGCCACCTTCAGGCCGGTGAAAATCTGCGGCACGGCGGCAGGCAGCACGACGCCGAAAAAGACCTGGAACCGGGTCAAGCCCAGCGACTGCGCCGCGCGGTGATAAGCGATCGGCACACCGGCAGCGCCGGCATGGGCATTGACCTGCGCATAGTTAAAGGCCGTGAAAAAGATCAGCACGATCTTGCCAAGTTCGCCGAGGCCGAAGTACAGCACGGCCATTGGAATGAAGGCAATCGGCGGAATCGGGCGAATGAACGCCATCAGCGGCGAGATCATCGCACTGCCGATGCGGCTATACCCGGTCAACAATCCCAGCGGAATACCCAGCAAGGCGCCGAGCACAAAACCGGCGAGCGTGCGCCCGAGGCTGGCGCCGATGTGGGCATGCAGCGTCACGTCTTTATAACCGTCGGCAAGCAGGGTCTGGAATGACTGCATGATGCCAAGCGGGCTCGGAAGATAGTCTGGCTCGACCCAGCCGCCTGCAGTCACCGCTGTCCAGATCGCCAGCAATGCGGCAATGGCAGCCACCGAATATACCCAGTCCGGGATGTGGCGGCGGCCCCCCGCCGCCTCTGCCGCATCGACACTGCTGTCGTACTTCAGGCTCGCCGTGCTTGGAATGCTCATTGCCGCCCCTGCTTCAGAAATTTCTCGATGTAGGAGGAATCAATCGATGCGTTGATCTGCTCCCAGGTCAACGGCGCCGGAATGGTGCCGGTTTCATGCAGGATCTCGCCGGCGACGTGCAGCTTGGCCGCCAGGCCGGCTTTCTGGTCCACCAGCGACCAGCGGGTGCCCGGCGTGATTTCCTGCTTCAGGGTCGGCAGGTTCGCTCCGCCGACGCGATTGAGCGCCGCCCGCGCGACTTCCTTCGAAATCGACAGGCGTTTGGCCAGCGCATCGACGGCAAGCTCCGGGTTTTTCTCGATCAGCGCCAGCGCTTCGGCGCGCACCTGCACCAGCTTATGACCGACCTCCGGATGCTCCTTCAGGAACTGCGGACGAGCGCCGTACAGCGAAGGGCAAACGCCGCCATTCGGTCCATACTCGTCATCGTAATTGACGGTCTTGTGCCCCTGGGTTTCCAGCAACTGCGGATAAGGCGCCCAACCGAAGCCGGCGTCGATGGCGCCGCTCCTGAATGCGTTGGCTTGCAGCGGCGGCGCCAGGTTGACGACGTTGACGTTCTTCGGCGACACACCTGCCTTGCGCGCCGCCAGGCCGAACGCCACCTGGGCGCAGGTGCCAGAAGCGACGGCAACCGACTTGGCCTTGGCAAGGTCACGATAGCTTTTCACGGGCGAATTCGTGCTGACGACCAAGCCCTCGCCGGCAGAGGTATCCACTTCCCAGCCGATGAAGGTCAGCGGGATTTTCTGGCCCAGCGCAAACACGGTTGCCAGGCCGGTGGTGAAGACATCGATGTCGCCGCTCTTCAGGCCGGCCAGCAGCGGCGCACCGGTCGGGAACCAGTAAAACTGCGGATCCAGGCCGGCTTTTTTGAACAAGCCCTGGTCGATGGCGACATACAGCACGAAGTAATCGGCGGTCGGCGCGCCCCACTTGAACTTGAGCGGCTGGGCCGGCTGGGCAAACGCGGGAGAAGCGGCGCTTGCTCCCAGCAACGTTACGGCGCATGCCGCCGTCGCCAGCAACTTGCGCGTAATGGATGTTTTGGTGATGGCTGGTTTCATGTTGAGCTTCCTATCAATCAGGATGAAATGGGAGAGGCGGCGCGGGCAGAGCGCACCTCGTTCTGGACGGCCTGCAACAGGCGCCCTTGCAATGCGATGAATTCGGGACTCGACAGGAAGTCCTGCGCGCGCGGCTTGGGCGTGCGGACCGGCACTTCGAGCGAGACGCGGCCGGGACGGCTGCTCATCACCAGGACGCGATCGGCGACGAAGATCGCCTCGGTCACGTCATGCGTGATGAAAAACACAGTCGGGCGATGGTCCTGCCACAGCTGCAGCAGCAGCTCCTGCATCTGGATGCGGGTCTGGTAATCGAGCGCGCCGAAGGGCTCGTCCATCAGCAGGATGCGCGGCGCCGACACCAGCGCGCGGGCGATCTGCACGCGCTGCTGCATGCCGCCGGAAAGCTGGTACGGATAGTGGTTTTCGAAGCCGGAGAGACCGACTTCCGCCAGCAGTTCGCGCGCCTGTCGAGTATAGGTTTGCTTGTCGATGCCGCGCGACTTGAGGCCGAGGACGGTGTTGTCGAACACGGTCAGCCAGGGAAACAGCGCGCCATGCTGAAAAACGATGGCGCGGTCCGGATGCGTGTCGTGCACGGCCTTGCCATCCACCAGGATGCGTCCCTGCGTCGGTTCCTCGAACCCGGCGATCAGGTTGAGCGCCGAGGATTTGCCGCAGCCGGTCGGCCCGAGCACGGCGACGATTTCCGATGGCGCGATGCTCAGGTTGAGATTATCCAGCGCCAGCGTTCCCGGCGAGCCGGCCTTGCCGTCATAGCGCTTGCTGACGCCTTCGAAGACGATGCGGCCGGCGTGCAAGCCTGATGTGCCTGAGTGTTCGTGATAAGTCATGTGTGATGCTCCTGCAAGTCAACGCGGCGCCAGGGCAATCCGGCAGGCCGGCTGATGTCGGCTTGCTGCGCTGGATGTGATGTGCCCGCGTTTCATGCACTCTAGTATGTCGATTACAAGCCTGAAAATATGTCGCCTTCGCGACAGTTAACCTATGATCATTTCAAATAATAATGATCACTAATTTCATAATGAATTTTGGTAATAAACATTGATGCCGCTATCAATGCAGAAATCACAAGGCTGTAGAAATAAAAAAACGGTCCTGTCGGACCGTTGCGGCATGTCGGGTATCGCGGCGGCAGGCACTAGGCGCGCAGCCACTCGACGATCAATTCCGCCGTCTGCGCAGCGGCCTCACGTTGCGGAAAGTGGCCGACTCCGGGCAAGACAATGCGTTGGTATTCACCGGTGAACCAGGCATGGCTGCCAGCCGAGCTATCGAGCGTGATGCAGCCATCGTCTGCGCCATGGATCAACAAGGTGGGCACGGCAATCGCCGGCATTTGCTGCTGGCGCGTTTCCAGGTTGGCGTAGCGGGGATCGGCATCGGCCAATCCCCAGCGGTGGCGGTAGCCGTGCAGGGTAATGTCGAGCCAGTCCGGGTTGTCGAAACCGCCGGCGACGGCATCGAACTCGGCATCGCTTAACCGCCATCCCGGCGACCAGCTTTGCCACAGGCTGCGGCACAGGGCGCGCCGGTCCTGCTGCAAGGCGGCCACGCCCTGCGGATGCGCGAAGAACCATTGGTACCAGAATTGCTGCGCCTGGCGAAACGACAGGCTGCTGCTGCCGTAGCCGATCGACAGACTGACATAGCGCGTCAGGCGATGCGCCGCCTGCGCCGCCAGCACGTAGCCGGTGCGCGCACCCCAGTCATGGCCGACCATGGCAAAGCGCGGCAAGCCCAGCAAGTCGGCCAGATCCAGCACGTCCTGCGCCAGCGCAGTGATTTGCGCGCTGCGCGGCGTGTCGTCATGCAGAAAACGATTCGGCCCGAAACCGCGCAGATACGGCGCGATGGTGCGAAAGCCGGCGGCATTCAATGCCGCTGCCGTCGCCGACCACGTGGCGATGCCATCGGGCCATCCATGCAGGAGAATGACGGGCTCGCCATCGCGCGGACCGGTGTCGGCATAGTGGATTTCAAGCAGACCGGTATGGACGGATTGCAGCGGACTCGTCATCATCGCGCCCGGCTCATTCGCCGTATGCCCGGCTGCTGACGCGATTTTCCGCGCCCACGATTTCCAGGACGGTGCGCTCCTGCTGTTTTGCCCCGCGCACGTTGAAGGTGACGCGCTGGTTGACACGGCGATGCGGCCAGTAATCCGCCAGGGCGTAATGCTGGGTGGTCCGGTTATCCCACACCGCGATGCCGTTGAGCTCCCATTTATGCGAGTAGATGAACTCGGGCTGCTTCAGCCATTGCGTCAGGAAGCGCAGGATTTCGCGGCTCTCGGTAGACGACACGCCATTGATGTTGCGGGTGAAGGTTTCATTCACGAACAGCACTTCCTTGCCCGACTCCGGGTGCGGCCGCACGACCGGATGCTCGACCGGCGCAAATTCCTTGATCGCCTTGGCCAGCACATCTTCGCCCAGGCCGGCGAGGTAATTGCGCCAGTTGCTGATTTCCCAGGTATGGGTCGCGGTCAAGCCGCGCAGGTAGTCGCGCATGCCCGGGGAAAGCGCCTGGAATGCCTTGCTCAGGCTGGCCCATGCGGTATTGCCGCCGACCGACGGCCCTTCGGTAATCTGGATCACGGTGCCGGCCGGCGGCTCGGCCACCCAGGTCACGTCGCTGTGCCAGTGGTCGATCGAAGGCGGACGCTTTTCATCGGTTTCGATCACCTCGATCTGGCTGTGGCCATCCTTGCGCGGGAAGTAAGCACCTTGCGCCACGGGACCGAACACCGAAGCCAGTTCCAGGTGCTGTTCCGGCGTCAGGCTCTGCGGCGGGAAAAACAGCACTTCGAAATCCAGCAGCGCCTGGTACAGCTCTTCGCGCACGGCGGCTGACAACGGCTTCTGCAAATCCACGCCCTCGATATGCGCGGCAAAATTGGGCAGTTGCGGCACCGGGCGGATGTGCTGGTAGCGCTCCTCGACCGGGATGATGGAAGTGACGGCTTTGGTGATTCTGTGTGCGTTTGTCATGGCGTCGACCCTCTGAATTGTTAACGTAAAAAGGACTGGACAAGCCTCGGCGCCGTGGCGGTGCGTGCTGTCATGCCTTCGATGCATCACAGTATGGAGAATCCAGGCCAATAAATATGTCGCATAGGTGACAAATAATGTATATTTAGATCGAATATGAATAGTAGATAACTGCATTATGACTTTAAGTGATATACCGTGGTATTGGCGGCAGGATGACTTGTTTGAAGGCGTGCAGGAAGCGCGCGGACCGTTTCTGGTGAGCGCCGAGCGGCTCGAGTTCCGGCGCGGACAGATGATCTTTTCCGCCGATTCCGCCGCCAGTCATGTGTACTATCTTGAACGCGGCACGGTGAAGGTATTCCAGATCAGCCCACGCGGCGATGTGACGATCTTCTGGTTCTGCAGTGCCGGCGACTTGTTCGGCGCCGGCGGCATTTCCGGGGCGGCGCAGCAATCCGTGTTTGCGCAGGCGACCGAGCGTTCCGTGGTGTACGCTTTGCCGCGCAGCGTCTTTGAATCCTACTTGCGCAGCTATCCGCAACTGGGCATCAACGTCATCCGCCTGCTCAGCGGCAGGCTGCGCCTGGCGTGCGACGCCGCCACCGACAATGCCACCCGGCGCGCCGATGCGCGACTGGCCCGCACCTTGCTGCGGCTGGGACAGCAGTGGGGCCAGATCTCCGGCGAACAAGTGCGCTTCGGCGCGCCGATCACGCACCAGGAACTGGCCAACATGACAGGCACCAGCCGGCAGACGGTCAATCGCCTGCTGGGCGAATTCAACCGCGCCGGATGGCTGGAGTTCGACGGCAGGAAACTGGTGCTGCTCCGGCCGCAGGCACTGGCGGATTTCGCCAACAGCGAGGAGGAATAAGGCAGCGCGCCGCTACGCTATCGGGCCAGGTTCTGTGCCGCAGCTGTATTTGTGATTATTTTCTGCTGCTTAGCAGAGATGCCGCCAATGATGGCGACAAGATCAACGTATAGCTCCGGCTTGTTGTTCGTATTGCTCGCGATAGAGTTGCTCAAGGGTGCGGAGTTCTTCGCCGTAGTCAAAATTGGAGTCTTCTCTTTCCTTCAGAAGCTCAACGAGCTCAAACTCGAATCGGTCCGGGCCGCCACGGTCCCATTTCGCTTGGAGCGTCTTGTTGGCATGCGAACGTAGACGTAACTCGAACTGAGCGCGATTCATTGCGCCGTATACGTTGCGGCTTGATGCAACCAGCGTTTGTCCGGTTTCCTTGTCGCGAATGATGTAGATCCCCATTGGCGGAAAAGCGTCTCGTGCTTGACGCGAGATGTCACGCCGGCTGGGCGAAGAAGTATCGGTTGTAATCGGCATGACAGTCTTGTGTGGAGTGAATAAAAACTTGCGAATCTAAACGTATAAGCTATCCGCCATAGCCGGTGCAGTCGTGCAGAGCTACTTTCTTCTGCCCGTAGGCATTACAGATTCTGTTTTGGCGAGGCGCATCATGTAACTCCCGATATCAGCCGGCCAATCGGTCGTGAATTCCGCCAATCGATCGAGCTGGCCTGCGAACAGGGCACGGCTGGCTTCCTCAAAACCCGGAAGGTTTCCCGCCAAGACAACCATCACGTTGTAGATGCGTTCATGAGTGCGCCGTTGCCGATCACGCTCGACATTTGCCTGTCTGGCTTCGTGCACCAGTTTGCGTAATGCGACGGAGGCGCCGCCAGGCTGCGTAGCGAGCCAGTCCCAATGTTCCGGAAGCAGCGTCACCTCCCGTGCAATCACTCCCAGCCGAGGGCGGCCTCGACCTTTGGTGATCGGCCCTTCTTCGCTCGATGCAGGCTGAACGGAAAGTGGCTTATCCGTGTAACGCGCTTCCACCTCAGCACAGGTCCCTCGCAAATCGAGCTCAACCTGCTTTCCAGTCTCATCATCGAAAACGAGCGGTATGGCGTTCGGGCTTTTCTTCAGCCTGTCATAGAGCGCAACGGCAACCTTACTCAAGGTTCCTGATGCGACCATCCGCGGTCCCCAAAAGGCGGTGAAGGTTTGGTTTGCTTGAGATTGCATAGGGAACGTGGTCATTTTTATCCGTATAGAATAAATATTACCCGGGTAAAAATAAAGTGTCAATATTACCCGGGTAATATTTAAAATATATCAGCGGGCGGCCGCGGTCTGGCATCGCCAACACCATGGAAGGCTAAGTGATCGATGTCCGTTTCTGGCCGGAAGCGGACATACTTCGACAGACTTTAGTCTTTGGATTGATTTTTAAACACCGACAGTCCATGCCACCAGCTCATTTCCAATAGCGCGGATTTACCTCTCTGCGGAGCATGGGACTACCTGGCTACTCGGGACGGGTCATGAGGAAATGCTGCGCAGCGTCGACGGAAAAATAGTCCGCGGGACCGCCGCCGCGCAGGACGTGTTCGGCAGCCGCCGTGTCGTAGACACCATTTTTCAGGAGCGACTGCGCGATATGCACGCCGACGACCTCGCCCAGCACCAGCCAGGTCGGCACCTGCTCGCCGCTGACCGTTTCCAGTTGCACGATCTGGGTGCGGCGGCATTCGAACGAGACCGGGCTTTCAGCCACGCGGGGTACCGAAATGATGCGGGAATCGATCGGTGTTAGTCCGGCCAAGGCAAATTCATCGGTTTCGAAGGGCACTGGTGCACAGGTCTGATTCATTGCCTCGGCCAGTGGACGTGTGACCAGGTTCCATGCGAACTCGCCGGTCTCCACGATGTTACGCACCGTGTCCTTGTAGCCGATGCTGGCGAAGCCGACTATCGGGGGAACGTAATTGAAAGCGTTGAAAAAGCTGTAGGGCGCGAGGTTCAGCACGCCCGAACTGCTGCGCGAAGAAATCCATCCGATCGGACGTGGACCGACGATAGCGTTGAACGGGTTGTGCGGCAAGCGGTGGCCGTCACGCGGTTCGTAGAAGTGGATTGAATCGGGCATTCCGAACTCCGTTAACTGAATTCTCCACAATACACCATCTAGACCTGGGCCTGCCGGCAATGCCCGGCCATGGTATGTGCTCTCCTGACGAGCCGACGGCCCGGCAGCACGGCGCCCGCGCCATTCTTCGAGCGCCCGCTTTCGACCCGAAGCGGACATTTGCGGACAACATTTAGTCGCTAACTATTTCGAAATACGGTGACCTTCAGCATCGATCACAACTTCTCCATCTTCCTTGGTGAATGGCCTCTTCTGCGGCAAAGGAAGGATATCTAGCACCACCTCCGATGGGCGGCATAGACGTACACCGACCGACGTCACGACAAAAGGACGATTGATAAGGATTGGCTGGGCCAGCATCGCGTCCAGCAGCTGCTCATCGCTCAATGCCGGGTTATCCAGGCCCAGTTCTGCATAAGGCGTCCCTTTTTCACGGATGGCGTCCCGCACAGTTAGGCCGGCTTTGGCGATCATATCCGTCAGCCCCTCCCGTGACGGCGGATTATTCAGGTATTCAATAACTACCGGCTCAACACCAGTATTGCGAATCAGTGCCAATGTATTGCGCGATGTCCCACAGCTTGGGTTGTGATAAATCGTAATGTCCATAAGGTTATGCCTTTGCTTCGTACCATTGTTGGGAACGATTCACGATACCGACTACCAGCAGCATCACCGGCACCTCGATCAGCACGCCAACCACCGTCGCCAGCGCGGCGCCCGATTGGAAGCCGAATAGGCTGATTGCGGTTGCCACGGCCAACTCGAAGAAGTTGGACGCGCCAATCAGGCTCGAAGGTCCGGCAACACAATGCGGCACACGAAGCTTTTTATTCAGCAGGTAGGCCAGCCCTGAGTTGAAAAACACTTGAATCAGAATCGGTACTGCCAATAGCGCAATGACGACCGGCTGCTTGGTAATTGCCTCGCCTTGGAGCGCAAACAACAGAACCAGAGTCAGGAGCAAGGCAGAAATCGAATACGGCCCCAGCTTGGCTACTGCATTTTCCAGGACACGATTACCCTTGGCGAGCAGCGACTTGCGGATGAACTGAGCTAGGATCACGGGAATAATGATGTACAAGCCCACCGATGTCATCAAGGTATCCCAGGGAACCGAGATCGACGATAGTCCCAGTAATAACGCCACAATCGGCGCAAAGGCAACGATCATGATGGCATCATTCAGCGCGACCTGCGACAGCGTAAAGTAGGCGTCTCCCTTGCACAATTGGCTCCAGACGAAGACCATTGCCGTACAGGGCGCAGCGGCCAGCAGAATCAGTCCGGCGATATAGCTATCGAGCTGGTCGGCCGGCAGCCAGGACGCAAACACATGACGAATGAAGATCCAGGCAAGCAGCGCCATCGAAAACGGCTTCACCAGCCAATTGATGAAAAGCGTGACGCCAATCCCCCGCCACTGACTTTTGACCTGGGACAGCGCCCCAAAGTCGATCTTGATCAGCATGGGAATGATCATGACCCAAATCAGGATGCCAACCGGGATATTGACCTTGGCCACTTCAAGCTGGGCAATCCCATGAAAAACATCCGGCAGCAGGCGGCCAAGGATAATGCCGGCGACGATACAAAGCGCAACCCAGATAGTCAGGTAACGCTCGAAAAAGCCGATTGCCGGTGCGGCGCCACCGGCAACGGCTGTGGCATGCGTAGCAGTCATTTCACTCAGTACCAGTGCTGCGTGAGGCGTTACCAGTACAAAGCGATAGCACGTTATAGGTTTTACCGGTCATTCATATCTCACATCGTTAGCAGCAGGAAGAGCCTTCTTTTGCCGGAGAGGCCGGCACGCAACAAGGCGATTCGGCTTTTACCTTGACCTTGGCCAGCGGAATGCAGCAAGCCTCAGTTTCAGGATTGGTCTTGTCGGGCTCGCCAAAGACGGGAATCGTATCCAGTGTATGGAAGGTTTCCCAGGCTATACCAGAGGGATCATTCACCCAGTATTTGTCAGACTTCGCGTAACAACATGCCACGCTTTCTTCTTTTTCCAGGTCCGGCTGGAGCGACGCGAGACGCGACTGCATCTCGCTCAGCTCGGTTGCCGACTCTACTTGGATGCCGAGATGGTTCAGGCCGATGTCGGCACCACGCTGGGAGATAGCGAAGTTCACACGGGGATCGTCCAGCATCCATTTGGCATAGTCCGGCTTGACCACGGTTGGTTCGGTGGCAAACATACCCGAATAGAACTTGATACTGTCGGCAAGATTGTCGACCGAGATGTGTACATGCAGGCGTTTCATGGTGAGACTCCTTCTTTAATAGAGCAGTTAGCTTTGCCATCCTTGGAACAGGGATTCCCTCCGCAGCAGTTTTCGGTCAGGAAGCCAAGAAGAGCATTCATGGTCTGGTAGTTAGCGGAATAGATTAGCGAGCGGCCTGCCTTCTTTTGGACCACCATATCCGCATGCATCAGCTCTTTCAAATGGAACGAAAGCGACGATGGCGGAATGTCCAGTTGATCGGCGATCCGCGATGCAGCCAAGCCTTCAGGACCGGCCTGAACGAGCAAGCGGTAGACCGCAAGGCGCGATTCCTGGGCGAGCGCCGCTAAGGTGGCAATGACATCTTTGGTTTTCATAATTCCATAATAATGGAATTATTGAATAAATCAAGATAGGCGCCCCGAATTTCAGGTTGGAAAGCCAGGCTTGAATGCTTTGGCCTTCCGACTCGACTGTTCACTAGTGGCCGAGCACAGACGCCCATTAGCTGGGCATTGGGGAAACTGAGAAGCAGCTCCCGACCCGAAGCGCACATTAGGCCGCCACGAGGAAGGCGTGAAATCTCATAGCGTAACGCTACATCAATCCGCCTTAACTACCAGCTGACCAAAACAAATCAAACATGCGCAGCAGTTTCAAGCGGATGTATTCCGTATTTTGGCCGCGCGCATAGCTGACCAGGTCTTGGTCTAAAAAATAGCCGGTGCTGATTTTCTCTGCCACCATCAGATCGAGACGGTGCGAACTACTGTGAGAAAGACCGGCGCCCAAATTCCATTCTGCATGTTGGAGCGCGAGATTTTTTGAGACGGCAATTTCCGCGGCATGCGCAATGATGCCTTGTGCGCCGTGACGCCTTTGCGTGTCGATTTCCTGATCTCTGGCGGCTCGGCGCAGGCGGAGCGAAATGTCGGTCATGAATACTTCTGCGTCGCTTTTGCCCGCTACGATTGGGCGGTCGATTCGGTTAGTCGCCCGAGCTCGGACAATAGAAGATCCACCGACGCCAGTTCCACTGGCTTCGTGAGGTGGTGGTCGAAGCCGGCTTTCTTGGCTTGGTCGCGGGATTTTTCCGTGCCCCAGCCGGTCAACGCCACCAAGACCAGTCCCTCGAATCCAGGCTGGGCGCGCAAGCTGCGTGCAGTTTCGTAGCCATTCATGCCGGGCATGTCGAGGTCGAGTATGGCGACCTCAGGTTGGAATTCTTGTGCGATCCGAAGCGCTTCGCTGCCGCTGTACGCGGCGCGTATGGTGTGGCCGTCGAGCTCGAGTAGATCCGAGAGGCTGTCGGCGGCGTCCAAATTATCGTCAACCACCAATAATTTGAAGCGTCTGGAGACGGGGCGAATTGCTGAAGGCGATGGCGCCGGTTGCGCTGAGCTGCCGGCATTCGCTTGTTCGGCGAGTGGCAAGCGGATCGTGAATGTGGTACCCATGCCGGTGCCGGCACTTGAGGCCGTCACGGACCCTTCGTGTAGCTGAATCAACCGATGGATCAACGGCAGCCCGATACCCAGCCCGCCCTGCGCGCGCATGCCAGTGCGGCTTGCCTGATTAAACATCTCGTACAGAGATGGCAGCTTTTCTTCGGAGATGCCGACGCCGTTATCGGTCACGCTGATCACGGCGTGGCCGTGATCGTGACAGGCGGCCAGTCGGATGCTGCCGCCGGCCGGCGTGTAGCGCGCCGCGTTGATCAAGACATGCTGAAGCGCCAACGCGATCTTTGCGCGGTCGGCGTTCAGCGTCAAAGGCGCAGACGGCAGATTGACAGTAAATACATGGCCGGCCGCTTCGATCGCAGGTGTGCTCGCGCCGACTGCATCCTGAATAATGTCGTTTAAGCTGACGGATGCTTTTTTGAGATCGAGACGTTTGCCGGTGACGCGCGCCACGTCTTGCAAGTCGTCGATCAGCCGCACCAGGTGCGAGACCTGGCGTTCCATCATTTCGCGGATTTTTTCAACGACCTCCGGATTTCCCTTGCTTAACTGGATGACGCCCAGACCGCTGCGAATTGGCGCCAAAGGATTGCGCAATTCATGTGCTAGCGTCGCGAGGAACTCAGGACTGGGGCGGTCCCTGCCGGTTTCTGCCGCATGCTGACGTTCGCGTTCCAATCGATGTGCGGCCTCGCTGCTTTTTACCATGTGAAGCAGCATTGACACTTTGGCGTTCAACACATTTGCGCTCACCGGCTGCACGATGTGATCGACGTTTCCCAACCCATACGCCTCCTCAGCCGGGAAACTTGCGCAACCTGCTTCCACGACAAACAGGATAGGTATGGTGGATGAATGTGTGCGAATGCGGCTTGCCAAATCGAGCGCTTCGGCTTGATTGCGCATGACGACCAAGGCAAGGCATGGATCGCCGCAAACGATGTCGACCCACGATCCCTGGGCAGCATTGGCCTGAACGATGTGGGCATCCAATTGTTCTAGCGTGACTTCCAGCGCTAGTCCGGAGACAAGATCCGGTGCAAATATTAAAAGGCTGACTGGATGTTCCATTGCTTCACCGAACGAAATAATCAGAAAATTTTAGAGTTGCCAGCTCGACACATATTGTTAGAAATCAATTTACGTGTGGAAATTTCCGCTTATTCAAAATATAGGGCGGCCTAATCCGGTAACGGCACAGGGATTAAAGGGCATTCACCTCTTAGTCGCAAATGCGGAGGCAATCATGCAGGCTGAGCCTTCCACGGATTGATGAGGTATTTCTCGCCCGTGCTGCGCTTGCCGTAAGCCGTGATTGCTTCCTCCTGCAGGGCTTCCTGCAGCGACACCACCTTGGTGTAGCGACTGGCAAAGGTCGTTTTCAGCTCGGCCGCAACGCGCCGCTTGAGTTCCTCCGTTCGCTCGGGACCGAGCTTCTGCAAAAAGGGAAACAGCAACCAGCCCCCCATGCTCCAGGCCATGCCAAAATCGCGGACGATTTCCGTCGGGCGCATGTCAAGACCGCCATAGATATACACCTGCTTGAAGGTTGTCGAGCCATAGCGGCTGTATTCCCCGGCGGATCTGTTGGCCGCCGCTTCCATGGCGCTCAGAATCTGGCCTGCTAGCCGGCCGCCGCCGATGGCATCGAATGCAATCGTGGCGCCTGTCGCCGCCAACGCGTCGGTCAGTGTTTCCATGAAATTGTCGGTGCTGGAATTGCACACGTATTGCGCGCCGTTCTTGCGCAACAGGTCCTCTTGCTCCTGGGAGCGGACTATATTGACCAGTCCGATGTGTTCGTTCTGGCAAATGCGGTTCAGCATCTGCCCCAGGTTGGAGGCACCAACGGTATGTACCAGCGCCGTATGGCCTTCCCTGCGCATTGTTTCCACCATGCCCAACGCGGTCAAGGGATTGACAAAGGAAGACGCGCCATCGGCTGCGGACGCGCCTTCCGGCAGAAGCAGACATTGCTCAACAGGCACGCAGCGGTAGTGCGCGTACATGGCGCCGCCCAATGCAGCCACCGTCTTTCCCAGCAGCGCTTGCGCGGCCGGCGAGGCGCCAGCGGCAATGACTGTGCCCGCGCCCTCGTTCCCTACAGGCATCGACTGGTTCACCCTTCCCTGCATGCTCTTCATGCCGCGCTCGGGGATGCGGGCAGTAACCACCGGCCCATCGGCGTTTTCCGCGTAGGTGGCGGTAGCCATGTCGGCCGCGCCAAACAGCAGGCCGATATCGGAGGGATTGATCGGCGTGGCTTCAATACGTATCACGATTTCATTTTCCGCGGGAACGGGCACAGGTACCCGGACTAGCGAAAGTTCCAGTTCGCCTTCCGAACGGACGAGTGAACGCAACTGCAACGAATGGGTGTTGTCCGAAGACATGAGCATGCTCCTCGACTGGTGGATGAAAGTACGGTTATCAGAGCATGCCATATCGGCGGCCGGGCTGCTCGCAGTCACTTTGCCAGATCAGCTGGGACACGAGAAGCGAGGCAAGCGTCGCAATTCGATCGCATCACAGTGCAGTGTGCCAAGTTCATCGCTACAGGCTATCCTGTGATCAGTGTAGGCACTAAAAAAGAGTTGACCGGCATGGCCGGACCATACTGCATTGATGAACGCCTTGATGACCTATCGTTCGCTGGAATAAATTCGATTTGCCCGCTGTAGGACCGAATGGCAGGTTTTCGGAATAGGCTACGACAGCTTGGGGGCGATAACAGACGTTCGAAGCCAAACTGAACGTGAGTAACATTAGAAATTAGCAGGCCCGCTGGGTTGGAATATGAGAAATATCCGGAGCCGCGGACCGAAACTAAGGCCGCCCCGGCTTGCGCAGGGACTCGATACGCTGCGCGAGCGTCGCGGCAGAAAGCTCGCCGACACGTCGCTCGACAAGGATTCCCTGCTCATTGAAGAACAAAGTGGTCGGCAAAGCCATGGAGGCAGTCTGCCTGCCCACTTGCAGTTTAGAGTCAAGCAACACGTTATCGAGCGAAAGCTGTGCGGCTTTCAGATACTGTTGCACGACATCCGCAGCTTCGCCCTGGTTCACGAAAACAAAGACGATGTCGCGATATTGCGCCTGCCCGTCACGCAGCACAGGCATCTCGTGCCGGCATGGCGGGCACCAGCTCGCCCACAGGTTCACCACCATCGGCTTTCCCGCCAGGGACTGCAGCTGGAACGTGCCGCCGTCCAGGTGCACCAGCTCGACCTGGGGAAGTTTTACCTGCCCGGTATCGCGTCCGATCAGAGCTGTCATGCCCAAGTACCAGACCACAATGCCGGTGCCCACGGCCAGCACCAGCGGCTTGCGGGCTTCCTTGCGGCGCCAGGCGAACCACGCTCCCAAGGCAATCAGCAACATCATGCCGGCGGACTTGGAAAACCCGCCGTCGCGAATGTCCATAATGCTCCACGGCGCGGCCTTGTAGCCGTCAAAATACCGTGCGACAAAAACGATTCTCGCCCCTATCACTGCGGCGATCAGTAAGGTCCACAAGATCGGCTCGATATCCACTTTCCACGACCGCGCCGTCAAGCGGCCGACCGCCAAGCTGGAGAACATCGCGATCGTGAGCAAAATGAGCCAAAGTGAAATAGCAAACGGTCCCAGATTAATTGTTCCCATTGTGTCTCCATGCTAGCTGCCGGGTGAGCGTAGATAGTAATTTGCAGCAGCAAGCCATGTATTGCGAATATGAAAAGACTCGCTTCGTCCTTCCTGGTCGCGTTGTTATATCTGTCCTTGATAAAGAAAATGAACGCAGCATTCTTCATTGCATGCTGGATAAGCCGACCCGGCAATTGTTTATTACCGAATAAATCCATTTGCAAAAGCTGGCCGACCGTGGAACCGGCACGGCCTGGCGAGGATCGAAGGCTTTTCGCATCACCCTGCTACTGCGTTTATTGGACAGTCCTGATCTTCTATTGCCCGTTAGGCGCAAACAAAGGAGGCAAGCATGACGCAGCTACAAACAGCCAATATTGACGAGTTCAAATCGCAGTTCCATGGCGAAGTGCTCCTTCCCGACGACGCTGCCTACGATGAGGTGCGCCAGATCTGGAATGCCATGATCGACCGCACGCCCGCGCTGATCGCCCGCTGCAGATCGACTGATGATGTCGTTCAAGCCGTCGGGTTCGCGCGCCAGCATGCCCTTCTCATCTCGGTGCGAGGAGGCGGACATAACATCGCCGGCAATGCCGTCTGCGATGGCGGCATCATGGCCGATCTCTCGTTGATGAAAAACGTGCAGGTGGACACGAACGCCCGCCAGGCGACCGTCGAGCCCGGTTGCATCCTCGCCGACTTCGATAAGGCTGCGCAGGCGCACGGTCTCGCTACACCGCTGGGTATCAACTCGACCACGGGCGTGGCCGGCCTGACGCTCGGCGGCGGCTTCGGCTGGCTGAGCCGCAAGTACGGTATGACCGTCGACAACCTGCTCTCCGCTGAAGTCGTCACCGCAGACGGCAAACAAGTGCATGCCAGCGAAACGGAAAACCCCGATCTCTTCTGGGGCCTGCGCGGCGGCGGCGGCAATTTTGGCATTGTCACCAGCTTCCAGTTCCAGCTGCATCCCGTCGGCCCGGATGTGTTATGCGGGCTCATCGTCTTCCCGTTTGACCAGGCCAAGACCGTGCTCACGCAGTTTGCGCGGTTCACGCAGACGATGCCGGACGAACTGAACGTCTGGATGGTCACGCGGAAGGCGCCGCCGCTGCCATTCCTGCCTGAGGCGGTCCATGGCAAAGAAATCATCGTACTCGCACTGTGCTATGCGGGCGACCCTGCCGAGGGAGCGAAGCTGATCGAGCCGCTGCGCGGGTTTGGCACGGTGGTCGGGGAACATGTCGGCGTGCAGCCGTACATTGCATGGCAGCAGACCTTCGATCCGCTCCTGGCGCCGGGCGCGCGCAATTACTGGAAGTCGCACAATTTCTCCCAACTCAGCGATGGCGTGATCGATGCCATCCTCGAATACGCGGCCAAGCTGCCGTCGCCGCAGTGCGAGATCTTCATCGGCACGATCGGCGGCCAGACGACGCGCGTCGCGCCTCAGGCGATGGCGTATTCGAGCCGGGAAGCCAATTACGTAATGAATGTGCACGGCCGCTGGGAATCAGCTGCCGACGATGAGCGCTGCATCGCCTGGGCGCGCGAGTTCTTCGCCAAGTCGCAGCCGTTCGCCAGCAGCGGTGCTTACATCAATTTCCTCACGCAAGAAGAAACCGACCGCATCGCCTTTGCCTATGGCGCGACGTACAACCGCCTCGTGGAAATCAAGAAAAAGTACGACCCGACAAACCTGTTCCGGATGAATCAGAACATCAAGCCGGTCTGAAGGGGCGGCATGCAGTCAGCGCGCCGTATCCCGCCCTGCGCTCCTGACCGACACGGCGAAAACCGCTAGCCCCGCCAGCGCCAGCAAGGCGCCCACCCAGCCTGTCGAAGACCAGCCCAGTCCGGCAGTCACTGCCACGCCGCCCAGCCATGCACCCAGCGCATTGGCGGCGTTGAAGGCTGAATGGTTCAGCGCCGCAGCAAGCGTTTGCGCATCGCCGGCCACGTCCATCAAGCGCACCTGCAGCACCGGTCCGAGGGCGACGAGCGTGCCAACCAACAACACATTCAGGGAACCGAGCCAGGGATGATAGGCGGTGAACGAGTACGCCGCGAGAATGAGCGCGCCCCATACCAGCAGGCCGGCCACGGTCGGCATCAGCGCGCGGTCCGCGAAGCGCGGGCCAATCAAGTTACCGATCACCATGCCGACGCCGAACAATGCCAGTACGATCGGTATCTGTCCCAACGGCATGCCCGCCAGTTCCATCATCGTCGGCTTGACATAGCTGAACACGGAAAACAGGCCGCCAAAACCGATGGCGCCGATTGCCAGCGTCAGCCACACTTGCGGCCGCTTGAGCGCTCCCAGTTCGCGCAACGGGCTTGCGCCAGCCTCGGCGGGTATCTCCGGCAATGCACGCAGAATCAGCACTGCACAAAGAATGGCGAGCGCGCCGACAAATACGAATGCCGCGCGCCAGCCCAATACCTGGCCAAGCCATGCCGCGATGGGCACGCCAATCAGCGTGGCGATGGTCAGGCCCAGCATCACCTGCCCCACTGCCTGCCCTCGTCGCCCCGGTGGCGCCATGGATGCGGCGACCAGCGCCGCCACGCCGAAGTACGTGCCGTGAGGAAGGCCGGCGAGAAAACGCAGCAAGTTGAGCGACAAGTAGCCCGGCGCGATGGCGCTGGCGAAATTTCCCAGCCCGAAAGCCACCATGAGCGCGATGAGCAAGCGCCTGCGCGGCCAGCTTGCCGCAAGCACCGCCAGCAACGGCGCGCCAATCACCACGCCAAGCGCATAGGCACTGATGACATGCCCAGCTTGTGGGATGGTCACGTTCAGGTCGCGGGCGACTTCGGGCAGCAAGCCCATGATGACAAATTCGCCGGTGCCAATGGCAAAGCTGCCAACGCCCATGGCGAGATTGGCGCGTAGCGCAGAGCCTGTTGGAATATCGGTTGATGTGGTGGAGGGAGAAAGCGATGGAGGAGACGAAGACACGGAAAACTTTGCGAAGACGGAGTAAAGCGTGAAGATTCTACCGCAAACCCGTCGCTTCAGCCGACGTGCACCCCGCTTCGAGTCTTTGATTCATCCTGCCGCCGACAACACTCTCCGCAATGACGTCATATCGACCGGCTTCACAAAGTAATGCTGAAAGCCTGCTGCCTTGGCAAGGATCTTGTCATGCGCCTGCCCATACCCTGTTAGCGCAATGTACATGGCGTCCTTGGTTTCAGATAAGCCATGCAAGCGCCGCGACAGTTCATAGCCATCCATGTCGGGCAGGCCGATATCCAGAATCAGGGCTTCGGGACGCAAATGCTTGGCTTCTTCAAGCGCACTCTGCGCATTCTCGCGAACCGTCACGACATGGCCTTGCTCCTCCAGGAGCGCTTCCAGCGAGACCGCCGCATCGGCGTTGTCGTCGACGATCAGGATGTTCAACGGGCGCGATGGATGGCTTTCCGTGGCGGCCGCCGGGAATTCGTCGGCCGCCTCCTGTTCCTTCCTTAAAATCGGCAGCGACAAGGCAAAGACGCTTCCCTTGCCGGGCCCTGCGCTCCTGGCCGTCACGCTGCCGCCATGTAGCGTCATGATGCTTCTTACCAGCGCCAGGCCAAGGCCGAGGCCGCCCTGGGAGCGGTCCGGCGTGCGTTCTGCCTGGGTAAACAAGTCAAACACATGGGGCAAAAGTTCCGAATCCATGCCGATGCCGTCGTCAGCCACGCTGATGCACACATGAGTCTCTTTCACTTCCATGGACAGCGCGATATGGCCGCCCATCGGCGTGTATTTGGCGGCATTATTCAGCAAGTTCGTCAGCACCTGGATGAGGCGCGTGCGGTCTCCCAGTACCGCGGCATTGTTTGGCGCGAGATGGATGGAGAGCGCATGATTTCTCGACTCGATCAAGGGCCTCGACTGCTCGATCGCGCTATTGATGACTTCCTTGATACTGAGCTCGTCCTTCTCTATCGATACCAGGCCGCGTGTCACGCGCGAGACGTCAAGCAAATCGTCCACCAGTTCGGTCATGTGCCTGACCTGCCTCGCAATAATCTCGCTATATTTTTTGACGATGTTTTCCTCTGAGCTGACCATCTTGAGAAGCTCTGCCGCCGTACTGATTGGCGCAAGAGGATTGCGCAGCTCGTGCGCCAGCATGGCAAGAAATTCATCCTTGCGTCGGTTGGCCAGTTCCAGCGCTTCTTCTGCTTCACGCTGGATGGTGATGTCGGTATTCGTGCCAAACCAGCGGACAATCTGCCCGTTCCGGTCGCGAATAGGAACAGCTCGTGACAAGAACCAGCGATACTCGCCATTCTTGCCACGCAGCGGAAACAAGTCTTCCCATGCAATCTGCTGTTTGACAATATCGTCGTAATACTTTGCCTTGACTGCTTCCACGAAGTCGGGATGGTGTACCTTTTCCCAGCCCCAGCCCTGCGTTTCTTCCAGCGTCGTGCCGGTGTACTCGAACCAGCGGTTGTTGTACCAAAAGATCTGGCCGTCGCTATTGGCCATCCAGGCCAGCTGCGGAATGTTCTCTGCCAACGTGCGAAATTGCACTTCGCTTTCCTTGAGCGCCAATTGTGCCTTTTTGGATTCACTGATATCGAGAACGTAAGCAATGCCTTCTTCTTTGGCGTCATGAAAGTTGGCAGCACCAACATAAACCGGCAAGCGGCTGCCGTCCTTTCGGAAATATTCTTTCTCGTACGCTTCCGCACTTCCTCTCGATTGCAGGCTATCCATGCTTCGCCGGTCTGCATCCGCCCATTCAGGCGGTGTCAGCTCGCGCCAGGATAAGCCGTTCCGCTCGACGTCTTCGCGCGAGTAGCCCAGCATCCGCAGAAAGGCATCATTCACATTCACCAGGGTGCCGTCATAACGATATTGCAGGATTCCGATGACGTTGGAATCGACGATGGCCTTGAATTGGAATTCGGTCCGTAGCCTCGCTTCTTCAGCGAGTTTCTGTTGCGTGATGTCCAGGACGACGCCGGGCATCCATGCGGGTTTGCCGCTCGCGTCAGACTCGATTTTTCCTCGTGCATGGATATACCGGATACTGCCGTCCGGCTGACACAAGCGGTAATAGTCTTGATAAGGCTTGCCAGTGGTGAGCGCCTCGGCGATGTTGGCCTCGACAGCCTTGAGGTCGTCAGGGTGGATGGCATGGAAATACGCTTCGCGCGGGCCACCGTTGGCAATCTTTTCGGGTACATCAAACAGCCTGGCAAAGTTGGGGTCGGCATAGACTCGGTCGGCTTGAATATCCCATGTCCACGTGCCGATTTCCGCGGCGGTCAATGCGCCTTCCAGTCTCAATTGCGCATCCTGCAGCTTGGCCTGCAGGATTTTTTGTTCGTTGATATCGGTGCAGGTGCCCATCCACCGCTCGATTTCGCCCGCCGCATTCCGGATCGACAAGGCGCGCGCCAGCACCCAATGATACTGTCCCGAGTGATGCCGCAACCGGTACTCGCTTTCGTAGGGCTCGCCTGTGGCAAGACTGTGTTCCCATGCTTCCCTGGCGCGCAGCAGGTCGTCCGGATGTAATATCGCGGCCCAGCTCTGGCCCAGAGTTGAGCCTGCCGGGACGCCCGCGAATTCATAATGCTGACGATTGTAATAATCGTGATAACCGTCTGGCAGCGTCGACCAGACCATCTGCGGGATGGCATCGGCAATCTGCCGGAACTTGGCTTCGCTTTCCTCGGTGGCCTGTTGCTTCAAAATGTGTTCCGTCACGTCTTCAACGCTATGGATGATGTAGATGATCTCGCCCGCCGTATTGAGCACCGGCGTGTTGAGCGGCTTCCAATAGCGCACTTCAAATTCGCCGTTGACATCGCCATGCTTGGGGATATCGTATTTCTGTATCGGCATGGCGTCGGGACGCTTGTTCTGCAGCACCCGCATCAGCGATGCCCGCAAGTTCGTGACGCCGGTCGCTTCGGGATCCGCGGGGTTATCCGGGAATACGTCAAACAGCCCTTTTCCCAGGATCTGATCGCGCGCGGTGTTGGTGGCCTTGAGGCGCGCTTCATTGGCGGCCACCATGGTGAAATCCGGCGTCAGGACCAGATAAGGAATCGGCGTGGCGTCAAACAAAAGCTGAAAATCGAGCGAAAGACCGGCGGGCAATTCATCAGGCGTAGCCATGTAGCAGTCCCTTTCGAATACAGCAATGCAGGCTGAGACTATGCACGAAGAAAAAGATTGCCCTATGTTCCTCTGCTGCAATCCGCACTTATCACAAAACCTGTTTGGTAGACCCGCGCCTCCCTGTAAAAATTCAGGGTGCGATATTAAGTAGAAACTTTGACCGGCGCAAAGGATCGAAACCGTACTGCGTCATGTAGAGAGGAAAGTCTTCTCTCTTAACATCTTTACGCAAGGCATTCATTACTTCAATATTTTTCGCCCAAGAATCAATGATAACTTTGGATAAAATCCGAGCCGCGCGCATTCTTCTGGTCGACGACAGTGCGGACAACATCACGCTGCTCTCCGAAACGCTCAAGCTGCGCGGCTATACTCAAGTCTCGTTCACCAATGATTCAAGCCAGGTTTGCAAACTCCATGCGCAAAACGACTATGACCTGATCTTGCTCGACATGCATATGCCCGGCCTGAATGGCCTTGAAGTGATGAAGCAGCTAAAGGACGTCGAAAAGCACGCGACGCTCCCGGTGCTGGCCATTACAGGCGACCAGCGTTACAAGCTCGCGGCGCTGGGGGCGGGCGCACGCGACTTCATCGTCAAGCCATATGATTTGGCCGAGCTGGATATGCGCATGCGTAATACCATCGAAGCGCGCCTTTCGTACAAGGCCATGGCCGAGCAAAGCCGATTACTCGAAGAAAAAGCCCTGCACGATTCCTTGACGGGGCTGCCCAACCGGCGCTTGCTGGCGGACCGGATCGAAACCGCGATGCAGTATGCGCGCCGCCATCATCAGATGGTCGCCATCATGTACATGGATCTCGATGGATTCAAGCAGGTCAACGATCAGCATGGCCACGCCTATGGCGATAGTCTTCTGAAGGAAATCGCCGTGCGCCTGCGTTCAGTCGCGCGTCAGGAAGACACGGTCGCGCGAATCGGCGGGGATGAATTCATCATGGTGCTTGCCGAAATCGTCCGCGTGGAAGATATCTTGCGGCCCGCGACCAAGATACTGGGTTTATTGGAAGAGCCACTTGTTATTGGCGACGTATCGGTGAAGGTTTCCGGCAGCATCGGCATCAGCTTCTATCCCAAGGATGCGGAAGATGCGGAGGCATTGATCGCGCGGGCCGATGGCGCGCTCTATTGCGCCAAACACGCGGGAAAGAACCGTTACCAGTTTGCCGGCCACCCCGCCTTCGATGACACCAGGGCCTACGCGACTGCAAATATGGGTTTGCAATAGATATATCCTTACTGTCCCGACATGGCTAGCGCCTCGAATAACTTAAGTATCCAGACCTATGCCTTGGAAACTCTTGATCTTCAGAGGCTAGACAGATGAATGAGCATGAGCGGGACAGCACGAAGAAACGAATCGATCGATTCAGCCAGGTAATCGGGCATACACGATTCATCGTTCTGCTGGCGGTGACTGCAGTCATGCTCGTTGCCGTATCGCTGTTTCTGCTTGGCGCGCTACAGGCCGTTTTTGGGATATGGGATGCGTGGCGGACTGTATTGAACGGCGATTTGCACGCGACCCAATTGACGATCCGCTTTTTGGAAATTGTGAGCGTGATGCTCAAGGCGGTGGTGTTTTACCTGATTGGCGTCGGCCTATACAGCCTGTTCGTATCGCCCCTCAATATCACGGTGTCGCTGGGCGTCCAGACGCTTGCCGACCTGGAGTCAAAAGTCATCAGCGTGGTGGTGGTAATCATGAGCGTCACCTTCCTGGAGCACTTCGTGGGCTGGTCTCATCCGAAAGAAACGCTCGAATTCGGCGGCTCCCTGGCACTGGTGGTGGTCGCCCTGGTATTGTTTCAGCGCTTTAATCAGCTGGCAAAGAAAGATCAGCAAATCCATAGCCCGGATGCGCAGGAAAAGGCGCAGACCCGCATGTTTGAACGCCAGGATGAACAAGCCAACGTCACCGGGGCTGCCAAGACGACTGACGACAAATCCTAGGGCGGACGCCTCGCCCAAGCGAAATCGCATCGACTTGAACCCAGAAGGGAAAGGCGCTGCCAAGGATATAATGCGGTTCCATCTTTTTCACCGCACTTCCGGGCTAACTACTCATGGCATCTTCCGACGACAACCTTAGCATGGCACTGTTCTGCGATTTCGAAAACGTCGCGCTGGGCGTGCGCGATGCCAAGTACGAGAAATTCGATATCAAGCCGGTGCTCGAACGCTTGTTACTCAAGGGTAGCATCGTTGTCAAAAAGGCGTATTGCGACTGGGATCGTTACAAGGGCTTCAAGGCGACCATGCATGAGGCCAATTTCGAACTGATCGAAATCCCGCACGTACGCCAATCCGGCAAAAATTCCGCCGATATCCGGATGGTCGTCGATGCACTTGACCTCTGCTACACCAAGTCGCATGTCAACACCTTCGTCATCATCAGCGGCGACTCCGACTTTTCACCGCTGGTATCGAAGCTGCGTGAGAATGCCAAGCAAGTGATCGGCGTCGGCGTCAAGCAATCGACATCCGACCTGCTCGTCGCCAATTGCGATGAATTCATTTTCTACGACGACCTGGTACGTGAAAGCCGGCGCACGAACACAAGACGTGACACCCGTGAAGCGCCACCGGCAACCAAGCGACAGCCTGCCGAAGAGAGCAGCCGCAAGGAGGATCTGGAACTGCGCAGGACGCAGGCCATCGAGATGGCCGTCGAAACATTCGATGCCTTGATGTCCGTGCGTGGCGACAGCGGCAAGATCTGGGCGTCAGCGCTCAAGCAAGCGATCAAGCGCCGCAAACCCGACTTTAACGAATCCCATTACGGCTTTCGCACCTTCGGCAACTTGCTGGAAGAGGCGCAGTCACGCGGCCTGCTCCAATCCGGACGCGACGAGAAATCGGGCACGTACGCGTACCGTAGCAGCAGTGCGGTGGCAAACAATGCCGCGCCAAGCCCCGCGGTCATGCCAGAAAATGGCGGCCCGATTGCCGTGCCGAATGCGAGTGAGATTGAAGCTGACGTGCCGCCAGCCACGGCAACCGAGCCTCGCCGCCGCTCGCGCGCTACGGGACGCAAGGCTGTGCAAAGCGAGCCCAAGGCTACGCCTATAGCTGCGGCCTTACCCGAAGTGGCATCGGAACAATCGGCGCCGCCAGAGGCTGAAGTGCAACAGCAGGAGGCCGTGCCAATTAAAAGTGCCGCAAAGACAAGCAGAAAAACCACCGCGAGCCCCCGGAAACCGAGAAAAAAGCCGGCAGCAACCAAGGAAGAATGATTCGGCCAGCTTCCACAGTCCGAAAGGCGTCCGAAGGCGGAAGAAAGCAGCGCTAAGCAAGATGGGATACCTGTTATGATGGCGGCGTCCCAGGACGCGAATCTCGCTGAAGGGACTCCACTAAGGTTTCAATGCCCAACACAGCCAATGCGCGTCTTTCTGACTTCATCCTCAATAATTTAGAACCCATTCTTCAGGCATGGGAAGATTTTGCCCGCACCATTGAGCCACCGGCGCTCACCATGGATGATACGGCGCTACGCAATCATGCCATCCATATGCTCAAAGAAATTGCGGGCGATCTTGAGAGACCGCAGAACGCATACGAGCAATCTGAAAAGTCCAAAGGCAAAGCACCCCGAGCAAAGAGAGATTCCGCGGCCGAGACGCATGCCGCATCGCGTCTATTGTCGGGCTATACGATTGAACAGCTGGTATCGGAATATCGCGCACTCCGCGCAAGCGTATTGCAACAATGGGCAGCAAGTAGCCGGCTGGCGCTGCCGACTGATTCAGCAGACATGATGCGCTTCAATGAAGCCATCGACCAGGCTTTAGCAGAATCTGTCGCCCGTTATGCAAAGTTGGTAAAACAATCCCAGAATATGTTTCTGGCGATCCTGGGGCATGATCTACGCAATCCGCTAGGCACCATCATTACCGGCGCGAGCTTCATCATGCAGGCTACAGATATCGCGAGCAAGTATATCGTTGCGGCCACCCGCATGTTCAATTCCGGTCAGCGCATGAACAAACTGATTGGCGACCTGATTGATTTCACAAGAAGTCACTTGGGCTCAGGTTTGCCGGTCAAGCCGAAACAGGCAAATCTCGCAATTGTCTGTATGAATGTTGTCGAAGAAATGCGCACCTTCCATCCTGAGCGGATGATCGAATTTGACGCGCGCGGTGACATGGGCGCGCTCCTTGATGAGGATCGGATTTCACAGGTGTTTTCCAACCTTATCGGGAACGCTTTGCAATATGGCAGAAAGAATGGGCCTGTCATCGTCACCCTCATGTCGACCCCAGACAACCTGGTCGTCACGGTGAACAATCAAGGCGAGCCCATCGATCCGCCAAAACTCGCCACGATATTTGAACCGCTGGTTCGCCTGGCCAAGCAAGACACGACGGATTGCAGCAGGGAGACAAGCCTGGGGATTGGCTTATTTATCGCCAGGGAAATCGTTCACGCCCACAGCGGCACCATTACCGTCACGTCCGAAAAACATACTGGCACCACCTTCACGATCAGCTTGCCACGGTTACCAACGCTAGGCGCGCACTTGCCGGCGGAATAAGTGGCTTTTGACGAGGCACCATATAGTCAATGCTGCCGATACGTAGAATAAGCTTTGCGCATTCACTCAAAGCGCAATCGCTATGACTTCTCTTGCCGCGTTACGTCACCTTGTCTTGTTTTCCTTCAAAGTTGAAACAAGCACAGAGCAGGTTAATGCAGTTATCAAGGATTTTTGTATTCTAAAAGACAAAAATCCAGGGCTTCGCCATCACGAATGGGGCACTAATGTCAGCCCTGAAGGTTTGAATGATGGCTTCACACGAAGAAATATCAACTGCCCGCCAGCTTGAACGCCGTTACTGCACTCGACAATTTTACGGCGCTGTCGTAAGTGCTTTCAGCGGCTGCGGCGGCCTCTTCCACAAGTGCGGAATTCCGTTGCGTCATATCGTCAATATGCGCGATTGCGGTGTTAATTTCCTCGATGCCTGCGCGTTGTTCCTCGCTGGCCTTCGTGATTTCGCTCATGGCATCGCTAACTCGATGCACAGCCGACATAATGTCAATCATCGTGCTGCCGGCTTCTTCAACCAGCTTACCGCCGGCGTCAACGCTACCGACGGAGTCATTGATCAGTGTCTTGATCTCCTTCGCTGCCGAAGCCGATCGGTGGGCGAGGCTGCGCACTTCCGCTGCGACAACGGCGAAACCTCTGCCATGTTCGCCGGCACGAGCGGCTTCGACTGCCGCATTCAAGGCAAGCAAATTGGTTTGGAATGCGATCCCGTCGATCACGCCAACAATGTCAGCCACCTTCAGCGAGCTGCGCTTGATCGCCTGCATGGTCTGCACGACGTCGCCAACCACCTTTTCGCCGTGGCCGGCAACCTGCGAGGCGGCGGCGACGTGACCATCGACTTGTCGCGCCTTGTCCGCGCTGAGTTTGACAATATCGGTCAGTTGTCCCATCGAGCTGGCGGCCTGTTCCAAAGCACTGGCCTGGGATTCCGTGCGTGCTGACAAATCCGCATTGCCGTCGGCGATCTCGCGCGAAGCATGGGTGATGCTGTCCGAGGCCTGTCGCACATCGCCGACGATGCGGGCAAGCCCCTGCGCAGTGGCATTCACCGCATGCATTAACTGCCCAATCTCGTCGCGCCGGTCCACATGCACCAGCGAAGTGAGATCACCGGCAGCAAGCTTCTCTGCGGCATATCGCGTACCGATCAGCGGCTTGCTGACTAAGCGTTGCAATACCGGGTACATCCCTACCGCAAGCAATAGCACGCCACCAAGGCCCACAAGGGCAAGATTACTAAAGCTTGCATGGAGTGCGGCGCTTGCCTGATGCGCCTCATCTGCTGGCAGAGCACGTGAAAGCGCTGCGCCGCTCAATGCAGAAAATGCCCACCCATACAGGCACAGCAGCAGCGTCGCGCCGGCTGATAGCGCGGCAGTCAGCTTGAAGCCGAGACCATTGTAAAACTTGTTCACCACCGCCATGCCGACGACGATGACGCCGATTACCCGGCCAGCAGAATCACGGATTGGATCGTAGCCGGTCATAAGTTGAACGCCAAACACGGACGACAAGCCCAAATAGCTTTGCCCCTGCAGCAATCGCGCATAGCCGGGATGAGCGCGGTCGAGCAGAGTGCCGACTGCGCGTTCATTCTTCTGGTTCTTGATTGAAGTAGTGATGCGAATGAAGTCGTCACCTTTGCGGACAAAGATGCTTGTCGTCACGCCGGTGCGTTCAGTGAATGTGTCCGTCGCCGCATAATTCATGTTGAGCTCGGCATCGCCATGCATCAAAACAGGCGTTGCGCGGCCGGCGATATCGATAGTCCGATGCGTATCAACAGAAAAACCGTTGGAAAATTGAGCCTTATAGCTTCTTGCGTAACGACGGATCCGGCTTTTTAGCGGCAAGAGGTGATTCATTAACCAAGTACCTTTTGTTCAGCGATGCAAAATGTTTCCACGTGGAAACGAAGCTTGCCATAATTTATTGCACTGAACAAGAATATGTGGCGTTTACTACCTGAAAAGGCACACATCACTCCTATCGACCTCTATCACCCCTATCCGAATTAACTTTATTGAATAAATATGCCCACATTTGCGGCGCAATATCTCCGCCAGTAAATCTTGAAATTTCTGATTTTCTTTGTTCTCAGCCTTTTCCATTCTTGTGTCAACCTCAATAGACCGACTATCAGGCAGGGCGCGGTATCTGCATCCGCCAGCTCCGCTTCCGGTCGATCTGCAGAACGATATGTAAATAACAGGAACGTGCCGGGCGCCGCGGAGCGGCAGCTCGGTGAGGCGTGCCCGGGGTGAGTGACAAGTTAGAAATTGCGCTCATTTATAAATTCAGTAATGAACGGAGAATTAACTGTAACGAACGCAATTACGTTCATCACCACACGTCCCCAAAAGCTGATTCTCGCCACCTACAGGCATGTACATTGCATGCTTCGCCCTCTCGACTTCTAAAACTTTTTACATGCAGGATCTGGAGAGGATATGACCACACATCTTAAAGCGCTCAACGAGCAAGTCATTGTAATCACCGGCGCGTCCAGCGGCATTGGGCTTGCAACGGCGCAAGCCGCGGCTTCGCAAGGCGCCAAGCTAGTCCTGGCAGCGCGCAGCGAGGAAGCCTTGACGCAGATTGTCGACGACATTTCCGCTGAAGGCGGCGACGCCATGTATATCGTGGCCGATGTCGGCGACCGTCAGCAAGTGGAACGCATTGCCAGTGCCGCCCTGCAGCGCTTCGGCCGGATCGATACCTGGGTCAATGATGCAGGCGGCTCGATTTATGGCCGCCTCGACGAAGTATCCGAGCAGGATAGCCGACGCTTATTCGACACCAATTTCTGGGGCGTGGTAAACGGCTCGCTCGTGGCCCTGCCTCATTTGAAGAAGCAAGGCGGCGCCCTGATCAACGTCGGCAGCGAAGTATCCGATGCGGTGATTCCCTTGCAAGGCATGTATGCTGCCTCCAAGCATGCCGTCAAGGGATTTACCGATGCGCTGCGCGTGGAAATCGAAGAACTGGATAAAGCACCTGTGTCGATTACGCTGATTCAGCCTACAGCAGTCAATACGCCATTTCCGCAGCATGCGAAAAATTACATGGATCAGGAGCCAAAATTACCGGATCCGCAGATCGATCCGATAAAGGTAGCCGAGGCAATCTTGCATGCTGCTACCGAGCCGAGCCGCGATATCAAGGTCGGCACGATGTCTGTAATTAACACAACCATGTCGAAAATCCTGCCGAGCGTTGCCGAAAAAATGGCTTCGAAGTATGCCAGCAAACAGCAATACGATGAGCCGCCGCGCGACCCGGATGGCGCCTTGTACATTCCGGGCGGCGAAGGAAAAGTCTATGGAAGTGGCGGTCGCCTGCACCATTGATCCTCGTCCGTCTTTACCTGCTTTGTGTGAAGAACTCGCCTTTGGCTTTGCGCTGACAGGCAAGTTATGTATCGGACTTCCTAAAAGGAAAACTGCATGAAAGCGCTTGTATATAAAGGACCACGCCAGGTCGCCATCGAAAACGTGCCGGATGCGCGCATCGAAAAGCCAACCGATGTACTGGTCAAGATCACCACCACCAATATCTGCGGTTCGGACCTGCATATGTATGAGGGCCGCACCAGCGTCGAGGAAGGCAAGATACTGGGCCACGAGAATATGGGCATCGTGATCGAAGTCGGCAGCGCCGTCGAACGCGTCAAGGTCGGCGATCGCGTCTGCCTGCCGTTCAACATCTCCTGCGGCTTTTGCGAGAATTGCGAGCGTGGCCTGACAGGCTTTTGCCTGATCGCCAATCCCGGCAATGCCGGTGCGGCATATGGCTATGCCGAGATGGGGCCGTACAGCGGCGGCCAGGCGGAATTGCTGCGCGTGCCCTACGCCGATTTCAATTGCCTGGTCCTGCCGCCCGATGCCGAAGAAAAGGAAAATGATTACGTATTGTTGTCGGATATTTTTCCGACCGGCTACCATGCGACCGAATTGGCAGGAATGAAGGCGGGCGACTCGGTGGTGGTATTCGGCGCCGGCCCTGTCGGCCTGATGGCGGCTTACTCGGCAATGATCAAGGGCGCCTCCAAGGTCATCGTGGTCGACCATCACAAGGACCGGCTGGCATTGGCGGAAAAGATCGGCGCGATCCCGGTCGACAATACCGACGAGTCCTGCGTGGAGCAGATCATGTCGCTCACCGATGGCCAGGGTGCAGATTGCGGCTGTGAATGCGTCGGTTACCAGTGTCACCATCACGATGGTCATGAAGTGCCGAACCTGACCATGAATAACCTGGTGAATGCGGTGCGCCCGACCGGAGGCATTGGTGTGGTCGGCGTCTTCAACCCGGAAGATCCCGGCGCGGCGGACGAGTTGGCCAAGGAAGGGAAACTCGCATTTGACTTCGGCACCTTCTTTACCAAAGGTCAGCGCATCGGCACCGGACAGGCAAATGTGAAAGCCTATAACCGCAACCTGATGAAACTGATCCACACTGGCCGTGCCAAGCCATCCATGATCATTTCCCATGAGCTGCCGCTTGAACAGGCTGTGGAAGGCTATGCCAATTTCGATGCGCGCAAGGATGGCTGGACAAAGGTCGTGCTCAAAGCGGGGAAATGATCCGCTCTTCTGCGCAGAGCGCACACCGGCAGGTGACTGGCGTTGTCGCGTGCTCATTTAGCCGGTGCATTCTCCAGCCGGAGATGCCATGAAATCACGGCTCGCTAATTAGCGGGCATCTGCGCGAGTTCGCCGTCGGGTGCATTCGCGAAGTTCTGGCGGCTCTGGGATATCGGCAATACGATCACGACACATAATCCCCCCTTGTCGAGATTGCGGAAGTGGATGTCGCCCTGATGGGCATCGATGATGCGCTTCGAGATTGACAGGCCCAGCCCATGCCCCTCTGCCGAGCGACTGGACCTTATGCCACGAAACGATGAATTGACATGATGATCGATCTCTATGTCAGGCACGCCTGGGCCGGTGTCGGAAACGGCGATCGTCAATCGGTCGCGCCCTGGCTCCATTCTGGCTTCGACCGATATCGTGCTGTCGCGCGGCGTGTGTTCAATCGCATTGCGGACCACGTTCTCAATTGCCCGGCCCATCAATTCCGGACTGCCATTGATGCTCGCTCCGGTAGCAATGGAAGAGCGGATTTTTTGTCCTTTCGCTTTCCCCTCGAACCGCGCGTTTTCGACAATTTCCGTGAGGAGTTCGTCGATGCCGAACTCTTCATCCGCCATCTTCATTTCAGGCATGGTAAGCCTCGATAAGGCTAGCAGCTCACCTATCAGGCGATCAGTTCGTATGATCTCGCCATCGATTCGCTCCAATAATTGCTCGGTTTTTTCCGGCTGCTGCCTTGCCAATCCAATCGCGACCTGCATGCGCGCCAGCGGCGAGCGTAATTCATGCGACACATCATGAAACAGTTGCCTTTGCCCGTCTACCAACGAGGCGACTCTTCCGGCCATATGGTCGAATTCACGTAACAAATCCGCCAATTCGTCCTTGCGTCGTTCCACGGCATCAGCGGCGGCGACCTGAAGCTGCCCGGAGGCCATGGCTCCGATCGCCGCGCGCAAACTGCGTATCGGCTTCGACAGATAGTGAGCCAGAATCGCGGCAACGATCAAGCTCGCAACCAGGTGAGCGACCAAAGGCTCGATCGGCAACAGCTTGGGGCCGCGCGGCGGCAATCGCGGAATGTCATGTTGCGGGGAATTTGGCGCGACAAATTCGGGGCCTGCAACTTCATGCTGCCGATGCACGACTTCGATGATGAACATGACCGACATCGTGCCGAAAAGTTGTGCCACCCAAATGGCGAAAAAAAATTTCCAGAATAAGCGCCCCATTTCCTATTCCTTGACGAGTTGGTAGCCAAGCCTGTGTACTGTGCGGAGCCAGGGCGCACCTTCTTTTGACAGGCCGAGCTTGCGGCGCAGGCTGCTGATGTGCACATCGATGTTCCGGTCATAGCGGGCAAGCGAGCGCCCCAGGCCTTGCTCGGAAAGCTCGTTCTTGCTGACTGGTCGGCCTGCATTTCGCACCAATACCTCAAGCAGGCTGAATTCGGTGCTGGTCAGCTGGACGGGGCGCCCTTCCCACTCCGCTTTGCGCTGCGCCGGCCATAGGCGCAAGGGCCCGGCCACCAGCAGGGATTCCAGAGCCGCGTCGGCTGCCAGCGAATGCGTGCGGCGCAGAATCGCGCGAATTCTCGCGGTGAGTTCGCGCGGCGTACAGGGCTTGGGCACATAGTCATCCGCACCAAGCTCCAGGCCGGTAATGCGGTCCATATCATCGCCCTTGGCAGTCAACATTAATACCGGCACCTGGCTAACAGCGCGGATCTGCCTTAATAATTCCAGGCCGTTCGTTCGAGGCATCATGATGTCGAGAATGACGATCCCATACGTCTTTGACGACACTTCATGAAAAACCGTATCGCCATCATGCAGGGCAAGGACATCGAAGCCTTCGCGCTGCAAATAGTCGGCCAGCATATGGACAAGCAAGATATCGTCGTCGACCAATAGAATTTTCATTCACCCTCCCTTACGAAGCGCAGCCCGTCATGCCTGCATCCACGATCTGGAAAAGAAATGGGGAAAGGCATATGGACAGAGCTGACACTTCAACCCTCAAAGATCCACCTGCCTCTAGCCGGCGAATTATAGGCTAGTAAATTGTCATTTGAGAATCGCCGGCCCGTCCCTGTTCGGCTACCCAGCCCGTGACATCGAAGTTCGTCATCGCCAGCAAAAACCTTGGCTCGATTTGGCGCCACAGATATTGCCTGCCGCATTCGGCAGCATTTCTCTTCAGCCGCGGCAAATTCGCGCGCTGCGCCCAAAGCTGGCCAATTGCATTTGCAAGGCTGGTGGGGCTGCACTCAAAAACGATACCGTTATATCCGTTCGCGATATATTGGGTGTGCATGTAAATGTCGCTGGCCAGCACAGGCAGTCCCGCGGCGAGATATTCAAATATTTTTGTCGGCAGATTGAATTGCCACCAAGGCCTCTCTTCCCAAAGGAAGATACCGGCATCCATACCGTACAACATGACAGGTATCCGGTCGCCTGAAACGTGGGCGAATATAAATACATCCTGATGGATATCGAGCTCCAGGGCGCGTTTTACACAATAGCGATATTCTTCTCCGGTAGCGCCGAGAATGCTTAGTTGAGCGACGCGGCGATCGCGGTTTGCCAATGCTAATCCTTTAAGCAACATGTCGTAACCGCGCGTCTGGCCGACCGCAACGACATAGACCAGATTAAGGCAATTCTCCTCGGCCGGCCGGAAGGGATTACTGGCGGCACAAGAGTACTGTTCGTGCACCCCCATGTAAAAAAGCCTGACGCGCTCCGGCTTGCACCCGCGATGCAACAAGTCATGGTAATGCGCCTTGGTGACCGGCATGATCAAACTTGCGCGCCTGGCTGCGGCAAAGAAGCCCCCCGCCAGGATCGCTTTCTGCGCGAGTCGCTGCATCAATGAAGGGTTTGGCGACGGCTCGAAAAGCTGGCTTGGATGCACATTCCAGTAAAGCGCAAGCGGAATTTTCCTGAGCAGCCAGACCATGGGCGCCAATAGCGTATGCATCAGCACGACTCTGTCTGGCTGCTGCCTGTTGATCAGCCGGGCACAGGCATACAAATATTTTATCCAGTTGAGCTTCCCTTTTATATCGGGCAGCTCCAGGTAATCGACATTCGCAATACGCTGCTCTTCCTTGCATAGTGGCCCCATGCTGACGACGGTCACGCGAAATATTTTTGCCAAAGCCTCAATGCGATATAAGACGTCCGCAGACATTGACAAGTCCCCGCGACTCCATGTCACGATAAAGCATCGGATACGCATGTTTGCCTTCTTAGATGAAATCGTTCAAGGCACACCAATCGTTTCAAGAACCACCACAATGCAGGTGCAGTGATTGATGAAAGCCGGCCTCAGCTCAGCACAAGCAGCCTTTATGCAATCGGTACTCGATATGTAATCGGCACCAATTAGCGGACTTCAAGTGTAGATTTGAGCGATGGGCTTTTTTTGATGAAGTTCAATCTGCCAAAAAGGATAGTTGTAAAGTTTTGTAAAGGCGGACTACGTCGCATACAAAACCGTTTCCACCAAGTGCGGAAAAAATTGCACAGCCTGCGGGAGTCCATGAAAACAGAAATGGTCACTTCGCGGAATGAGTGCTGCCAAAGCCGGCGATATCAGACCGGTGAGAACGTCGGAATGGCGCGCTTAGCGTGGGCCTGAGTGATTTCTTCTACGCGCGAGTTCGCGGTCGAGCGCATTGGCGAAGTTCTGGCGATCGGCTTGACTGAACGCTGCCGGGCCGCCGGTATCGACGCCACTGCCGCGCAGCTCTTCCATGAAGGCCCGCATCGTCAGTTGCTGGGCGATGGTGTCCTTGGTGTACCACTCGCCGCGTGGATTGAGCGGCAGCCCACCCTTTTCCAGCACCAGCGAAGCCAGGGGAATATCGCCGGTCACGACGATGTCGCCAGGACTGACGCGCGCAACGATCTCGGCGTCGGCCGCATCCGCGCCGGCCGGGACCTGGAGCGCGCGGATGAAACGCGAGCCCGGCACGCGCATCAGCTGGTTGGCAACCAGCGTGACGTTGAGCTGCAGGCGGTCTGCTACGCGGAACAAAATGTCTTTAATGACGGAGGGACAGGCGTCGGCGTCGACCCAGATGTGCATGGCGAATTCGATGAAATCAGCAGGATGACTGATTGTAACCGGAAGCCGTCTGTAGGATGTGTCGCACAAAGTGCGACATCGATTGGTTTGGCCTGCTCGGCACTGGCCGAATGACCAGTCGATTGACATCGCTCCTTAAGCTTGGCCTAAGATTTGAGTAATATATTTTTCATGGAACTAGCTGCACAAAAAAACAGCAATGAACTTCGATGCCAATCTCAAACGCATCGATTCGCATAGCGATACAAAGTTCTTGCAATGGAGACAATCAAACTTCATTTCATGCCGGTGGATTAAGCGTTGGCTTTACGACCTTCACGCGAATTCATCTTATCCATTCCGGGCTCAGTTGGCTAACACAATGCTGCCATCGTAACGCGAGCTCGCACATCATAACAAGAGCGAAAAGCCGTTTTTTCTAACCACGCCATCCTGGCTATATTGGAGAGAGACCTATGCTTGCAAAGCAAATCAAGAAAGCCAATTCACGTTCCACCTTGTTGAGAAAAAGTTTGTTATTCGCAGCGCCGATAATATTGGCTGTGAGCTCTTCGTCAGTGTACGCATTGACGCAGGTATCCAACTTCGGCACCAACCCCGGCAACCTGCAGATGTTCAAGCATGTGCCATCGGGTATGCCTGCCAATGCGCCTCTGGTGGTGGCATTGCATGGCTGTACGCAGACTGCCGCCGCTTATGAGGCATCCGGCTGGTCTGCATTGGGAAACACACATAAATTCTATGTGGTCTATCCCCAGCAGCAGAGCGGCAACAATTCCAACAAGTGCTTCAACTGGTTCGAGCCGGGCGACATTACGCGCGGCCAGGGCGAAGCGCTGTCGATCAAGCAAATGGTCGACAACATGAAGGCCAACCATAGCATCGACCCGAGCCGCGTCTATGTGACGGGCTTGTCGGCCGGCGCGTTCATGACAACCGTCATGGCGGCAACTTACCCTGACGTCTTTGCCGGCGCGGCGCCCATTGCGGGCGGCCCATACAAGTGCGCGACTTCCATGACCAGCGCCTTCACCTGCATGAGCCCGGGCGTGGACAAGACTCCGGCTGCGTGGGGCGACCTGGCACGTGGCGGCTATAGCGGCTATAACGGTCCGAAGCCTAAGATCTCGATCTGGCATGGCTCTTCCGACTACACGGTGGCGCCGGCAAACCAGAACGAAACCGTGGAACAGTTCACCAACTACCATGGCATCGATCAAACGCCGGACGTCAGCGATACCGTCGGCGGCTTCCCGCACAAGGTTTATAAGAGCGCTAACGGCACGCCATTGGTCGAGACTTACACCATTACCGGCATGGGCCATGGCACGCCTGTCGACCCCGGCACCGGCGCCAACCAGTGTGGCACGGCCGGCGCGTATATCCTGGATGTGAACGTTTGCTCGAGCTACTACATCGGCCAATTCTTCGGCATCATCGGTGGAGGCGGCACGACTACGACCACGACGTCGGGCAACGTCACCACCACAACGGCAGCCACCACGACGACGACCACGGCAACGCAAGGCTATACGCAAACAACCAGCGCCACCGTCACCAACCATTATGTTGCGGGCCGCATCAATGTGACCCAATACAATGTGCTGGGCGCGCGTTATGGCTACGTTACCACCATCCCCCTGTATTACTGCCCATCGCTTAGCGGCTGGACTGATAAAGCAAACTGCAGTCCCATCTAAGTGAAGTAGCGTTTTACTTCCTTGCCGGCTCGCGTTCTTCCACGAAGATCGTGAGCCGGGCAGCGGACCGCCTGATCAATTCGGGCGGTCTGCTTGTCCCCTTCTTTTCCCCTACGACCACGCAAAAGCTTCCTGGCGGAAGTATTTCTCGAATTCGCCAAAAGTTGACGACAGCGTCGCTGCGTTCAGCGTCCAGCATCCATGCTCCGGGACCGTTAATCATCGTCTGCTGCAATTGTTGATGCTGTCGCCCTGCCGCGCAGCAAACGGCGAAATCGAACTATTTTCTCTTTCTGAAGTTCAAATTAGTGAATGTTTGCCAATGGCTCAATAGCAAGCGGCCAGGCTTGGCGGCTGTGCGCAGATTGTCGTATCCACTCTGCCACGTCCTTGTAGGCTAATCACTGGGGAAAGCGGATGCGCAAAAAAACCGACTTGCATTCACATGGAACTTCGGAGAAGCAAATAGAAGGCTTCGTTCAGGTTCGCGGCGCGCGGGAGCACAATCTGAAAGATGTGCACCTCGACATTCCGCGTAACGCGCTCGTGGTGTTTACCGGCATATCGGGCTCGGGCAAATCCTCGCTGGCGTTCGGCACGCTCTACGCCGAAGCGCAGCGGCGCTATCTGGAATCGGTGTCGCCTTATGCCCGCCGCCTGTTTCATCAAATGTCGGTGCCGGAAGTGGACAGCATCGAAGGGCTGCCTCCCGCCATCGCCCTGCAACAACAGCGCGGCGCTCCCACGACCCGCTCATCGGTCGGCAGCATCACGACGCTATCCAATTCCTTGCGCATGCTGTACTCGCGTGCCGGCAATTATCCTAAGGGCCAGGACATCCTGTATGCGGAATCGTTTTCGCCGAATACGCCCGAAGGCGCCTGCCCCACCTGCCATGGCCTAGGACGGGTGTATGAAGTCACCGAACAATCCATGGTGCCGGACGATAGCAAGACAATCCGGGAACGGGCGATCGCTGCCTGGCCGCCGGCATGGCATGGACAGAACCTGCGCGATATCCTGACCACGCTTGGCTATGACATCGACATTCCCTGGCGCGACTTGCCCAAGAAAGACCGCAAGTGGATTCTGTTTACCGAAGAGCAGCCGGTGGTGCCGGTCTATGCGGGATTTACTCTCGATGAAGTGCGCCACGCCCTGAAGCGCAAGGAAACGCCCAGCTATCAGGGCACCTTTACCAGCGCGCGCAAGTATGTGCTGGATACCTTCGCCAATACGGAAAGCCCGGCCATGAAAAAGCGGGTGTCGCAGTATATGGTCGGCAAGGAATGCACGCTTTGCCAGGGCAAGCGGCTGCGCCCCGAGTCGCTTGCCGTCACGTTTGCCGGCTACGATATCACCGAGCTTTCCAGGCTGCCCTTGAAACACCTGGCAACGCTACTGCATCCCTATGCGCAGGAGAACACGCCGGACTGGGACAAGCTGGCGGCAAAAAATCCCGAGAAAGCGATCGTCACCCAGCGCATTGCGGAAGACCTGTCCAACCGCTTGTCGGTACTGCTGTCATTGGGACTGGGTTACCTGACGCTGGAACGCAGCACACCGACCTTGTCGCCCGGCGAATTGCAGCGGCTGCGGCTGGCCACGCAAGTTCACTCCAACCTGTTCGGCGTGGTCTACGTCCTTGACGAGCCTTCAGCCGGCTTGCATCCCGCCGACACGCAGGCGCTGCTGGCAGCGCTGGATCGGTTAAAGCAAGCGGGCAATTCCCTGTTTGTGGTCGAACATGCGCTGGGCGTGATCCGGCATGCCGACTGGATTGTCGATGTCGGCCCCGAAGCCGGCGAGCATGGTGGACGCATTTTGTACAGCGGCCCGCCGCAGGGGCTGTCTGAGGTCGCAGAATCGCATACCCGGCGCTATCTATTCCCGGACAAAGAAGCGGACATCTTTGCCAAGCAACCCAGCCGTTCGCCGCAAGGCTGGCTGCAAGTGGCAGGCGTCACGCGCAACAATCTCGACAACCTCACTGCCGCCTTTCCTCTAGGTGTACTGACCAGCGTGAGCGGCGTGTCTGGCTCGGGCAAATCCAGCCTGGTAAGCCAAGTGCTGGTTGAGCTGGTATCCAAGGCGCTGGGACAAGAGCTGGTTGCGGAAGCCGAACAGGGGGAGTCGATCGAACATGACACACCCGCCACCCTGGGCGGCCGCATCACGGCGGGCATGGAAAGCATCAAGCGCCTGGTAACGGTAGATCAGAAACCCATCGGGCGCACGCCGCGCTCCAATCTTGCCACCTACACTGGCTTGTTCGACCATGTCCGCAAGCTCTTCGCGTCGACACGCGCCGCCAAGGCACGCCACTACGACGCCGGGCGGTTTTCCTTCAATGTCGCCAAGGGACGCTGCGGCAATTGCGAGGGCGAAGGCTTCGTCATGGTCGAGCTGCTTTTCCTTCCGAGCGTCTATGCGCCGTGCCCGGTCTGTAAGGGTACCCGCTTCAATGCCAAGACGCTGGAGATCAAATACAAGGACAGGAACATCGCGGATGTGCTGGCCATGACGGTCGATGCCGCTCATGAGTTTTTCGTCGATGAGCCAGCTATCCAGCGTTCCCTGGGCGTGCTGCGTGAAGTCGGGCTTGGTTACCTGCGTCTGGGCCAACCTGCCACCGAGCTTTCCGGCGGCGAGGCGCAGCGCATCAAGCTGGCGACCGAGCTGCAACGCACCACGCGCGGCAACACGCTCTATATCCTGGATGAGCCGACTACCGGGCTACATCCTTCCGACGTCGACAAGCTGGTCCTCCAGCTCAATAAATTGGTTGAAGCCGGCAATACCGTCATCGTCGTCGAGCACGACATGCGCGTACTGGCGGCAAGCGATTGGGTGATCGACGTCGGCCCGGGCGCGGGCGATGAAGGCGGCAAGATTGTTGCGTCAGGCGCGCCGCAAGAGATCGTGCGGAACAAGGCGAGCCGCACAGCGCCCTTCCTGAAGGAGTTTTTGCTGAGCGCTGATTAGTGTTGAGTACTGAGTAATGCTGCGCGCTGCTTAACGCTGAGCGCTGCTTAACGCTGAATGCTGCTTTAGCCCGCGACAGAATCATCCAGACTTTTCCACCCCGGCTCACGAGCGGCGGCATCTCGGCTCCTTCCTCCAACACTGTACAAAAAAATAGCGCCGCAGACATTCAATCTGCGGCGCTATTTACGTGGTACTACGACGCGAGCCTAAAGCAGGAACATCACGCCGTAGCCCGGCAAACCACTTACATCTGCACGGTGTCGGCCACTTCCTTGAAGTCTTCGATCTGGTCGAAGTTCATGTACTGGTAGACCTTGTCGCTGTTAGCGGTGAGCACGCCCATATCGGCCATGTACTCTTCCTTGGTCGGGATCTTGCCCAGACGCGAGCAGATCGCTGCCAGTTCCGCCGAGCCAAGGTACACGTTGGTGTTCTTGCCCAGACGGTTCGGGAAGTTACGGGTCGAGGTCGACATAACGGTCGCGCCTTCACGCACCTGTGCCTGGTTACCCATGCACAGCGAGCAGCCCGGCATTTCGGTACGCGCACCAGCGGTACCGAAGACGCCATAGTGGCCTTCCTCGGTCAGCTGCTTCTGGTCCATCTTGGTCGGCGGAGCAACCCACAGCTTGACCGGGATGTCGCGCTTGCCTTCCAACAGCTTCGAGGCGGCACGGAAGTGACCGATGTTGGTCATGCAGGAGCCGATGAACACTTCGTCGATCTTGGCGCCGGCCACGTCGGACAGGGTCTTCACATCGTCCGGATCGTTCGGGCAGGCCACGATCGGCTCGTGAATGTCGGCCAGGTCGATCTCGATGACGGCGGCGTATTCGGCGTCGGCATCCGGCTGCAGCAGTTCCGGCTTGGCCAGCCACTGTTCCATCGCCTTGATACGGCGCTGCAGGCTGCGCGGATCCTGGTAGCCCTGGGCGATCATCCACTTCAGCAGCGTGATGTTGCTGTTGAGGTATTCGATGATCGGTTCCTTGTTCAGGTGGACCGTGCAACCGGCGGCGGAACGCTCGGCGGAAGCATCCGACAATTCGAACGCTTGCTCAACCTTCAGGTCAGGCAGGCCTTCGATTTCCAGGATACGGCCGGAGAAGATATTCTTCTTGCCCTGCTTGGCAACCGTCAGCATGCCTTGCTTGATGGCGTACAGCGGGATGGCATTGACCAGGTCACGCAGGGTCACGCCCGGCTGCATCTTGCCCTTGAAGCGGACCAGCACCGATTCCGGCATGTCCAGCGGCATGGTGCCGGTGGCGGCGGCAAAGGCGACCAGGCCCGAACCGGCCGGGAAGCTGATGCCGATCGGGAAGCGGGTGTGCGAGTCGCCGCCGGTGCCGACGGTGTCGGGCAACAGCATGCGGTTCAGCCACGAGTGGATCACGCCGTCGCCCGGGCGCAGCGCGATGCCGCCACGGTTGCTGATGAAGTTCGGCAGGGTCTGGTGAGTCTTGACGTCCACCGGCTTCGGATAAGCAGCGGTGTGGCAGAACGACTGCATGACGAGGTCAGCCGAGAAGCCCAGGCAAGCCAGGTCCTTCAATTCGTCGCGGGTCATCGGGCCGGTGGTGTCTTGCGAGCCGACCGAAGTCATCTTCGGTTCGCAGTAGGTGCCCGGGCGCACGCCCTGGCCTTCCGGCAGACCGCAGGCGCGGCCGACCATCTTCTGGGCCAGCGAGAAGCCCTTGCCGCTGTTGGCCGGCTGCGCTGGCAGGCGGAACAGGGTCGACGGCGCCAGGCCCAACGCTTCACGCGCCTTGGCGGTCAGGCCACGGCCGATGATCAGGGGAATACGGCCACCGGCGCGCACTTCGTCGAACAGCACTTCGGACTTGACCTGGAATTCGGCGATCACTTCGCCATTCTTCAGGGCCTTGCCTTCGTACGGACGCAGTTCGACCACGTCGCCCATTTCCATCTTCGACACGTCGAGTTCGATGGGCAGTGCGCCGGCGTCTTCCATCGTGTTGTAGAAAATCGGCGCGATCTTGCCGCCCAGGCAAACGCCGCCGAAGCGCTTGTTCGGCACGAACGGGATGTCTTCACCGGTGAACCACAGCACCGAGTTGGTAGCCGACTTACGCGAAGAACCGGTACCGACCACGTCACCCACGTAGGCGACCAGGTTGCCCTTTTCCTTCAGCGATTCGATAAACTTGACCGGGCCGCGCTTGCCGTCTTCTTCCGGGGTGATGCCGGGACGGGTGTTCTTGAGCATCGCCAGCGCGTGCAGCGGGATGTCCGGGCGGGTGGTGGCGTCCGGGGCCGGCGACAGGTCGTCGGTGTTGGTTTCGCCAGTTACCTTGAAAACGGTGATGGTCAGGCTTTGCGGCACTTCCGGACGGCTGGTGAACCATTCGGCATCGGCCCAGCTTTGCATCACAGCCTTGGCGTTGGCGTTGCCCTTTTCTGCCAGTTCCTTGACGTCGTGGAACTGGTCGAACATCAGCAGGGTTTTCTTCAGCGCGTCGGCAGCCACGGCGCCCACTTCGGCGTCGGCCAGCAGCGAGATCAGCGGCTCGATGTTGTAACCGCCCAGCATGGTGCCGAGCAGTTCGGTGGCGCGAGCGCGCGAGATCAGCGCGCAAGCGGTCTCACCTTTAGCGACGGCGGCCAGGAAGCCAGCCTTCACGCGGGCAGCTTCGTCCACGCCAGCAGGTACGCGATGGGTGATCAGGTCGAGCAGAGTCTGCTCTTCGCCGGCAGGCGGATTCGTCAGCAATTCCACCAGCTCGGCGGTCTGCTGGGCCGTCAACGGCAGGGGAGGAATACCGAGCGCGGCGCGTGCGGCCACGTGAGCGCGATAATTTTCAAGCATGGGAGACCTTCTGGTATGGCGTTTCTGGGGTTATTTTTTAGGCACGCCGAGGCTATTCCGGACAGTGCTTAACCCAAGATTCTATTCTTGATGCCTTGCAACGTCAAATGTCTTATGTCTTATATAAGAGTTAAAGCAAAAACCGCAGAAATCTTGGCTATAAGTAAGGGAAGATTGTACTTTTTGTGCGACATCCGAAGGTTTGACCGAGGCATTGTCAAGTTGGTGCGACGCATGCAGAACAGGCCGGTCATCGCTCACGCCGTCCCTGCCGCCTCTGCCGCAACCACGTCGACTCGGTGTTATATTCCATGACACGAATTTAAGCTGCCGCAGGAGAATGACATGCCTTTTGCCACCGCCGTCGACGGCGCCCGCATTGCCTATGATGTGCAAGGAACTGGCGAGCCGTTACTACTGATTAGCGGACAGGGCTTCGACCGGCACTTGTGGGATCAATTCTCCGCCGCCATCGCCAGCCGCTGCACCGTGATCCGGTATGACTACCGCGGCACCGGCGACAGCGACAAGCCGGAAGCGCCGCCCTACACCACCGAAATGTTTGCCGACGATGCCATCACCGTGCTGGATGTGGCCGGCTTTGAACGCGCGCATGTATTCGGCTATTCGATGGGCGGCCGTGTCTGTCAGTGGCTGGCGATCAAGCACCGCGCACGCGTGGCCAGCCTGGTATTGGGCGCGACCTCGCCCGGCAACCGCCACGGCGTCGCGCGCGAACCCCGGGTATCGGCGCTATTCGTCAACGGCGATACCGCCGGCATGGCCGAGGTGTTTTACAACCCCGCCTACTTGGCGCAACACCCGTTTTCACTGCCGACTGCCGCCACGCCCGACTATGCAAAAAAACTGCATTTCATGGCCAGTGAAAACCATGACGTATGGGAGCAGCTGCCAAGCATCGCCTGCCCCACTCTGATCCTGCATGGCTCGGACGACCGCGTCAATCCAACGGCGAATGCGCAGATCCTGGCAAACGCGATCCCGCATGCGCAGGTGGCCATCATCGACGGCGCCCGCCACGGCTTCATCGATGAATATCTGGACGAGACTTGCCGGCTGGTCGACGAGTTTATCGCTGCGCATCCGCTTGCAGCGTCATCGCACCGGCCATGACTCCGTACCTTAACTACCAGCCGCCGCCGCCTTAGCTCGCGCCCTATGCAACTTCTTGTAGCTGTCGAGCAGGCGCTGGTGCCGGTCGAGTCCTTCCAGTTTCATACTGGTTGGCGTCAAGCCAAAGAAGCGCACGCTGCCATCCACTGAGCCCAGCACTGCGTCCATGCGCGCATCGCCAAACATCCGGCGGAAATTGCCCACGTAGTCGTCCAGTTCGAGCTCGTCATCGAGCAGTACTTCCAGCACCACGTTCAAGGCTTGATAAAACAGTCCGCGCTCGAGCGTGTTGTCGTTGTATTGCAGGAAGGCGCCTACCAGCTCGTGCGCCTCCTCCAACTGCCGCAAGGCGAGACGAATCAGCAGCTTCAACTCAAGCACTGTCAGCTGCCCCCAGTCCGTATTCTCGTCAAACTCGATACCGATCAATGTGGCGATATCACCGTATTCATCGAGTTCATTGTTCTCCAGACGCTCAAGCAGCGCGGACAGGCTGGCGTCGTCAAGCCGATGCAAGTTCAGGATATCGGCGCGGAACAATAGCGCCTTGTTGGTGTTGTCCCAGATTAGATCTTCGACCGGATAAATTTCCGAATAGCCGGGCACCAGAATCCGGCAGGCAGTGGCGCCTAGCTGGTCATACACCGTCACGTATGCTTCCTTGCCCATCTCTTCGAGAATGCCGAACAAGCTTGCAGCTTCCTCGGCATTGGAATTTTCACCGCGGCCAGAAAAATCCCACTCAACAAAATCGAAATCCGCTTTGGCACTGAAAAAGCGCCACGACACCACCCCGCTGGAATCAATGAAGTGTTCGACAAAGTTGTATGGCTCGGTCACGGCTTCGCTTGCAAAGGTGGGCTTAGGTAAATCGTTCAGGCCTTCAAAACTGCGCCCCTGCAGCAATTCCGTGAGACTGCGTTCCAGCGCCACCTCGAAGCTTGGGTGCGCGCCGAACGAGGCAAAGACCCCGCCAGTGCGCGGGTTCATCAAGGTGACGCACATCACCGGATAGGTTCCACCCAGCGAGGCATCCTTCACCAGCACCGGAAAACCTTGTTCTTCGAGGCCCTGAATCCCGGCCACAATGCCAGGGTATTTCGCCAGCACCTCGTGCGGCACGTCCGGCAGTGCCAGCTCGCCTTCCAGAATTTCGCGCTTGACCGCGCGTTCGAAAATCTCGGACAGGCATTGCACTTGCGCCTCACTCAGCGTATTACCGGCGCTCATGCCATTGCTGACGTAGAGGTTCTCGACCAGGTTGGTCGGAAAATACACCACCTCGCCATCCGACCGCCGCACAAAGGGGAGCGAACAGATACCGCGCTCGACATTGCCCGAGTTGGTATCGATCAGGTGCGAGGCGCGTAACTCGCCATCGGGATCGTAAATCGGCAGGCAGTATTCATCCAGAATTTCAGCCGGCAGCGCATCGTCAGGGCCAGGTTTGAACCAGCGCTCGTTCGGGTAATGCACAAACGCCGCATTGGCGATGTCTTCACCCCAAAACGACCCGGCGTAGAAATGGTTGTTGTTCAGCCGCTCGATATACTCCCCCAACGCCGACGCCAAGGCGCTTTCCTTGGTTGCGCCCTTGCCATTGGTGAAACACATCGGCGAGTGCGCATCGCGAATATGCAAGGACCACACGTTGGGAACGATATTGCGCCACGAAGCGATTTCAATCTTGATGCCTAAGCCCGCCAACACACCTGACATATTGGCGATGGTTTGCTCCAACGGCAGATCCTTGCCAAGGATATAGGTGCTGGCGTCAGCAGCCGGCTTCAAGGTCAGCAAGGCCTGCGCATCGGCATCCAAATTCTCGACTTCTTCAATCACGAACTCGGGGCCGGCCTGCACCACTTTTTTGACCGTGCACCGTTCGATGGAACGCAAGATACCGCGGCGGTCTGATTCGGAGATATCCGTCGGTAACTCCACCTGAATCTTGAAAATCTGCTGGTATCGGTTTTCCGGATCAACAATATTGTTCTGCGACAGGCGGATATGCTCGGTCGGAATATTGCGAGTATTGCAGTACAACTTTACAAAGTAAGCCGCACATAAGGCCGATGAAGCCAGAAAGTAATCGAATGGGCCGGGCGCCGAGCCGTCGCCTTTATAGCGGATAGGCTGGTCGGCCACTACCGTGAAGTCATCGAACTTGGCTTCAAGACGTAGCTTATCGAGAAAGTTGACCTTAATTTCCATGGGAGGATTCCAAAAATGGTGCTGAAAGTGATGTGGCCGCTATTATCCGCCACCACGCCGATAAGTGCTTCGCCGAACACTGCTAAAAGAGAACGGCAATAAATTGGCTTGGTCACGTCATCCTGCCGCCAGCAAAAGTCGCCGTTGATCGCTCGCAAATGTGGCGTAAGGCATTGACAGTTAGCCAAAAGCTTGAAATGTCATCGTTCCCAAAGGAACTGTTGCCCACAGGAAGAATCACACGAAGGAAGTATGTCGAATGTCGCCGTGCCTGGATCCGGCAGCCGCTGGTATCCGTTGTTACATCGACATACGGATGTGTGAACCTCTCTGGAAAAATGAAATGTCGTACCGTGAAGAAGATTTTGCCAACATGCTATCAGGCTGGATCGGTGTCGAGGGCCATATCGGCTATCTCGCCGAACTGGATCCGACGCATGTCCCCGCACCGCTCGCAAGCCTCAGCATGAACAACACGCCCCAGACAGCTCAGGCGTACCGCGTTCCGTCGTTGCCCCACCTGTTCGCCGCCAGCGCGGCTGCTCCTGCTCTGCTTGAACTCGATCCCACTCACTAGCATGCCGGCTGATGCCGCGCCAAAGCGATGACACCGCTGAATTGGCGCGGCATGGCATTTGATGCAATCGGGTGTCCAAGCTGCGGAAACAACTAGACTTGCAGGAGAAATGCAGAGCGCCTCCCATTTCTAAAGAATAGATTTGCCAGTCGGTAGAATTTTCGTGCGTATCAGGCCGTTACCACAGTCTTGGAAAAAACGCGAGGAGATGGACATGAAGCCGATTGGGATTGGCATCTTGCTGATCGTGCTCGCCGGATGCGCGACCAACTACAACTCGCCGGTGAATGCTCAGGCAGCCACCCCGGCAAGCTGCAAAGCCTCCTCAGACCAGGAAATCGCAGTGCTATTTGATCGATGGAACAACTCTCTGCAAACAGGTGATCCGCACAAAGTCGTCGCCAACTATGCGGAACGGTCGGTTCTCCTTCCCACGGTATCAAACCAGCCCCGCCTCACGCCCATCGAGAAAGAAGATTACTTTCATCACTTTTTAGAGAATCGTCCATTCGGCAAAATCGATATGCGCACTATTTTCCTGGGATGTAATTCTGCTGTCGATGCCGGACTATATACATTCACATTCGGGAAAACGGGCGAAACAGTAAAAGCCCGTTATACCTACACGTACGCCTGGGATGGATCGCAATGGCTAATCACAAGCCATCACTCCTCCGCCATGCCCGAGAAGAAGTAGAACGGCACAGCCGCCGACTCCAGGCTCGTCCAGGCGTCGCCATGGGCGAACGACCTTCTGTATGAGGCAGAATTGATGAAGCCGGCATTAAGTGCTTGCTCTGGCCCAGCTTGAAAGGATAGCTGCGGGTCAGAAGCAGACTTTCGCCAACGTCCGCTGCTAACCCGATCAGTCATATGATGAATTACATGAGGCTGAGCCCTGCCTATCGAAGCTGCAGGATACGGCGCGCGCCATTGAGGACGATGACCGTGATGATCGCAACCATAGGGTCGAGGAGCACGGTGAGCTAACGTCGGGCACACCCTGCAAGGCCATACGGATGAGGTTCTCCTCGGATGGGCAATCCATCTTCGGGATGGAAAATCTGCCTCACTGAACACTGACGGATGATTCCTTGCCTGCCAAGATGCGCTCCAATTGCAAGACTCTACAGGCATCTCGAAATTCCATCTCGTACAGGTTTCATGTGTGCGGCCGCCATGTTTTTCAAGCGCAGGCTGCTTCTGGCCGTGAGCGGATGTTGGCGAGTAGGCCGGTCTAGAGGCGTGATCGCCCCTATGCCTCAAACAATTGGCGCAATTCCCGCTCACCCGTCACGGAAAAAGCCATGACGCGTGTACCTGCGACGCGCCTTACGCAACGCCGGTTCTCGCGGACTGGAGCGTACGCGGACAGCGCCAGTTTTGAAGTCGCCCCACACCCACCATTACGAAAAATCAAATACAAGCGGCAATGGACTGAACGATTTAATTTATTTTGCGCTCCTTATTTATGTAATTCTCAACTTCTCATGGAGCCCTCACATGAATCGCGATCAAGTCAAAGGAACGGCAAAAGACGTTGCAGGCAAAGTCCAGGAACAAGCCGGCAAGCTTGTCGACAGCAAAACACAGCAAGCAAAAGGTTTGGAGAAACAGGCGGAAGGAAAGACCCAGAAAGCCTTTGGCGACGCCAAAGATATGATCAAGAAGTCGCATTGATACGGTGCGCCATTAATGCCATTAATGGCAAGCGGGCAGACAATTGCCAGCTTTTCCTACTTACATTCCGGAGGAGGTAAAAATGGGTAAATATTTTCTGGCCTGGTTGCTAGGCGTCCCGGCAATCGTGCTCGTGCTTCTTTATTTCTTCTTGCATTAAGCCGGTTGTCTTTCCCCATACGCTGAATCAGTGGTGAATATAAGGTAGTACCGAGTAAGGTGCGTGGACAGTATCGGCACAGAGATAGCTGACAGGTGGAGCGCACATCACGACATGCCTCATCGTCCGGAACGATTATTTTTAGCTAGCACCGGCCTCCCCAGAAGTGAGTGAAATCGCGGCGGGGGCCGGATTTCATCTTTTCCAGCTGTCCCTTCCTTCTCCCAAGCGGACGTTATGCTGCACGGCTAACGTAGCTTTCTTCCAGTCTTTTCAATTTCACGCGTGATCTCACGATAAATAAAACCGCGGCAGCAACCCAAGGCGCGACCACATTGAGAAACCTCCCGAAGGCAGCACAGGGTTTCCTGAACAGTGAAAACCACAGCAGCGCTGAGTGACTCGGCCGCCGCGCAAGCAGATTGGCAAATCTTGATCTAGCGTGATTTTCAACTGGGACAATTTGTCTCAGTGTATGGAAACTGCTTTTAAGTAGAATGCCTCAGAATGTGTGGCAACACCATCCTTGCACGGCAGTCGCTGATGTTTTCTCCTCTCTCATCTGCATTCAGCAAATCACGCCGCTAGCCCGAAATGGCAACCGATCTTAATGAGCAAAACACTCAGGCGAGGCTTCGAAGGTTTGAACAAAAAATGAAGCTGCTGAAGCAGCGTTTTGAGGTAGTGCTCACACGATAGCTAGTGCCAAGTAAATAGCCTGGAAATACTCAACATGATGGATTGGGTCCCTGTAGTCTTCGTTACGTTCAAGGTTCTCGTGTTCGGCACGGGCATGTTCTTTGCCATCAAGTGGCATTACGATAAAGAGAAGGAGGAGGAGAAGCGTGCGGTGCTACGCGCGGGCGGCAAGGTGGTCGCAGTCTTCGTGCTAGTGCTCCTGGGCCTGGGGCTCGTCACCTTCGTCGTTGCCGGCATGCTCGGTTTGGACCTGACCTTCCCATGATGGCAAAGAATGGCAGAAAAGCCAGGCCGGACGACACATTCACAATGGCCGCGCGCGATTGCTGCATCAAATGCGGAAGCAAGGCAGCCGTCAGCCGTATCGGGCCAAGCGGGTTGGTCGCCACCATGGCGCAAGGGCTATTGCGACTCGCGTTGCAGCAGTTGTTGCGCAAGCAGGTGAGCGTGCGGCGTCAGTGTGGAAAAATCGCGCGCGCAGAGGTAGAGCCGACGCGTGGCCCAGGCTTCCGACAGCGGCATGATCGCCAAGTCGCGCGTCAGCGTTCTGGCCATCGCATCGGAGAGGATGGAAATGCCGATGCCGGCTTCCACGCACATGGCCACATGTTCGACGTTGCGCAGCTGGATGCGGTAGTCGAGCTGGCGGCCGAGACGCGCTGCACGCTCCCCGAGATACGTTTCGAGCGCCGTGTCCGCCATGCCTACGATCGGCTCGCCGAGGAGTTCGGCAAAGGCAATGCGCGATTGTCGGGCCAAGGGATGCGAATGGCTCGAAACGACGACGAGCTGGTCACTGGCAATCAAGTGCGTCTGCAGCGGCCCGAGATCCGTGATGTCCGCGACAATGCCCATATCGGCGCGCCGGTCTACCAGCGCCTGGACGATGTCCGCACTGGGCCGCTCTTCCAGGTCGATCGACAGGTCGCGATGGATTGTCAGGAAGTGGCAAAGCTGCGGCGGCAACAACGCCGCCATGGCCGCGGTGTTGGACAACAAGCTGATGCGGCCCTTCAGTCCCGTGGCGTAGGTGCGCAATTCCCCGCGCATCTGTTCGACCTGGCCCAGGATCGAACGGGCATGCCGGACCAAGGCCTCGCCTGCTGCAGTGGGCCGCACGCCGCGACGGTTACGCTCCAATAACGGCGCGCCCAGAGCCGCTTCCATGCCAGCAATGCGTTCACTGACCGATGCCAGCGCCAGATGTATCTCGCGTGCCGCCTGCGTCAGGCTGCCGCACTCCACGACGGTCAGGAAAAGCCGCAAATCGGTCAGGTCGAAGCGCATGATCAACTCTCCTACGTTCGGTTCCTCCGAAGTCTAGCACCGGAATTGCCAGATTGCGTAAGCGTATCCCGAAGACTAATATCGTTTCATGGAATCGATGAACATAGTCTTTACCGCAGGCGTAGTGGCCGGCGCGATGAATGCGCTGGCCGGAGGTGGCTCATTCGTCAGTTTGCCGGCACTGATCGCGGCTGGCGTGCCTCCGGTTCAAGCGAACACGTCCAGCACGGTCGCGCTGTTTCCAGGCGGCCTGGCCAGCGCCTGGGCATATCGGGATGGATTGCGTCCGGTAGGCGACGTGTCATTACGTGCATTGCTGGTGACGACGCTATGCGGCGGCTTGGTTGGGGCATTACTGTTGCTGCAGACGTCATCGGCGGCGTTCACCTTCGTGCTGCCTTGGCTGCTGCTGGTGGCGTCGGTTGCGCTGGCGTTCGGAAGGCGTATTGGCGTGGCATTGCGCGCACGCTGGCACATTCATGCGCATGCGGTGCTGGCTATCCAGTTCGCGCTTGGCATCTATGGCGGCTACTTCGGCGGCGCGGTCGGGATCATGATGATTGCGATGTGGGGGCTGCTCGACAACTGCGACCTGAAGCTTCTCAACGCGCCGCGCACGCTGCTGGTCAGTGCAGCCAATGTCGTGGCGATCGTCATCTTCATCGTGTCCAATGCCGTCAGCTGGCCCGAGACGCTCACCATGCTGGCTGGCGCAGTCATCGGCGGATACGGTGGCGCGCACATCGGGCGACGCGCATCGCCCCGGATCATTCGTGCAGTGACGCTGCTTGCCACGTCCGGCATCATGCTGGCGTTCTTTGTAAAAACCTACGCGCCCACGCTGCTGCATCACTGACAGCATAGGGAATGACTCAAGGCCCGGACTGCAAGACGCAATGACTGGCGGCAGGCGGGTCAGGCAACCGCATCTGCTTAAGGCTCAGCAGCAGAAATCAAAACTCTTCCCAGTCATCCTTCACGGTGACGGCCGGGATTCGCGGCAGCGCCGGCCGCGGCGCCGCTTGGCTGACCAGATTGCTGCGGGGCTTTGTTTGCGCCGCAGGCGGAGCGGCACGACGTGCTTGAGGCGCCGCGATTAATGCAGGCGCACTGCTTTCGTTGAGCCGAAACACGCTCACGGCCTGGGCCAGGGACGTGGCTTGATCCTGCATCTGTTGCGCAGCGGCTGCCGCTTCTTCCACCAGCGCGGCATTCTGCTGCGTGACCTGATCCATTTGGCCGATCGCCTGGTTCACCTGCTCGATGCCGGCAGTCTGCTCCTGGCTGGCGGCGGTGATCTCGGCCATGATGTCCGTGACGCGCTTCACACTTTCGACGATGTCACACATCGTCATGCCTGCTTCGTTGACCAGCCGGCTGCCCGTGTCCACCTTCTCGACCGAAGTATCGATCAGCGCCTTGATTTCCTTGGCCGCGCTGGCAGACCGTTGCGCAAGCGTCCTCACTTCGCTGGCCACGACGGCAAACCCGCGCCCCTGCTCGCCCGCACGCGCGGCTTCCACCGCGGCGTTCAAAGCAAGAATGTTGGTCTGAAATGCAATCCCGTCGATGACGCCGATGATATCGACGATCTTTCTAGCGGAATTGTTGATCTCACCCATGGTGTCGACGACCTGGGCGATGACGGCGCCGCCCTTGCCGGCGACAGTCGAAGCGCTTTCCGCCATAGAGTTGGCCTGGCGCGCGTTGTCGGCATTCTGCCTGACTGTGCTCGTCAGCTCTTCCATCGACGAGGCGGTTTCTTCCAGCGAGCCGGCCTGCTGTTCGGTGCGGGAAGAGAGATCCTGGTTGCCGGCGGCGATCTCGGTGGAGGCCGTGGCGATCGTCTCGATACCGTGGCGGACATCGGTGATCATTTTCACCAATGCCACATTCATGTCTTTCAATGCCTGCAACAGCTGACCGGTTTCGTCGCGCGACGTAGCTGCGATGTCGCTGGTGAGGTTACCACTGGCGACAGCGCGCGCGATGTCGACCGCGCGTGCCAACGGCTTGGTGATGCTGCGTGTTAGCCACATGCTGACCACAATGCCAAACGTCAGGGCGAGCATACCGAGCGCGATCAGAAGCGTCTTGCTCGCCGTGTAGGTTTCCTGGATCCGGGCGGCCGTAGCGTTAATGCTTTCCCGCTGCATCGACTGCAACTGCTGGATGATATCCAGATACTTGTCCGAGGCCGGCAAGTACTCGTTCTCGAGGATGCGCTGGGATTCTTCCAGGTTACCGTCAGCCTTGGCCTTGACTGCCGCAGCGCGGGTCGACAAGTAGAGTTTGCGCTGCTCCATGATTTCCTGCCATAGCGCTTTTTCCTGTTCCGTGGTCAGGAGCGGTTCGATTTTCTTTTGGAGCTCGCCCGAATTCTTTGTCGAAGCTTCAGCGTCCGCGGCAAAGAAGGCGCCGAGAGATGAATCGGTGCTCTTGACGATGGCGGTGGTACGGCGCACGCCACTATAGACGAATCGATACCAGTCGCTAATCCAGCGCTCTTTCGATAACGGCACATCCGCCATCTGCGCCGTGGCTTCGGCGACGATGTGAAGCCGCCACAACCCGATCCCCGTCATTAGAATTGCCAGCGCCAATACCAAAGCAAATCCTGCCGCCAGGCGTGATCCGATTTTCCAGTTCTTCATAACAGTTTCGTAATGGTGAAGTTTTTCCGAAGCCCGACACGGGCGCCGTTCTGGAGCACAGACGCGGCGACCCTTAACAGGTGCGCAGGCATGGACATGGGAGTTTTCCCAGGCAAGCGATCGAGCGGGCTAGAGAATTTATGGTGATGTTCAGCTGAGCGCGCCATTTGATGGCCCTGCTCCCTGCTACCAGATTGCAGATGCGGGATACGGCTTGTTCGATTCAGGCATGAATCTTCTCGATCAAGCCCATTTCCGTACTCGACATGAGTTTGTCGATATCCACGAGAATCACCATGCGTTGATCGAGCGTGCCCAGGCCGATCAAGTGATCAGTGTTCATGGCCGTGCCCATTTCCGGCGCCGGCCGGACCTGCTCCGGCGACAGGGAAATCACATCCGACACGCTGTCGACCACCATGCCGACCTCGCGTCCACGCAGATTGAGAATAATGACCACGGTGAACTGGTCGTAGGTTGGCGTGCCAAGGTTTAACTTGATACGCATATCGATGATCGGCACGATAATGCCGCGCAGATTGACGACGCCCTTGATGAAGTCAGGCGCATTCGCGATCCGCGTGACCGTCTCATACCCGCGGATTTCCTGCACCTTAAGGATGGCAATTCCGTATTCTTCCTCGCCTAACGTAAAGGCAAGATACTCGTTATCCACCCCGGTTGCTGCAACTACGCTCACTGCTGCTCCTTAATTTGCACTGTAGGAATATACCGATAGCCATCGGATTTTCCTGTCGGCGTGGATTTTAATCACTTTATTTCCGCACGGCAATATTTAATTCTCCGATGTTCGTCGCAGAAAGTGTGAAGCAAGAAGCAAACAGGAAGCTGCGCGCACGACGACTTTCTTCGCCCAGTTGATGCCATCCATCGATGGCTGCATGGCCTTATGGGTGACATCAATTTGTTTTGGATGAACCGCCGCATGACGCCTGGTCTCCGTCTCCTGCGCCAGCGCCTGGCAGGCATGGCTCGCCATGAGTGATGCGCCATTGCGCGCCATAATTACCGGGAAAATATATGCTCCCGTCTGATCACGCAATGAGCGCAAGCCAAGCGCGGTAGTCCGGCGCGTTGCAATCTACACAGAACATTTGATTCATTCCGGCTTCCCGGCACCTTTCGCCACTCTCCCACTCTCAAGGAGACTATTGACTTGACGAAGGGGAAACTGCCATGCCTGAAGCCAAATCAGACACGCCCGGTTGGAACCAGCTGTCACCCCATGCCGCTGACAATCGACATGACATCAAGCGCCGGCTCTTGCTGAACGGCTTGCTGCTCGGCGCCGTGGCGTGCAGCGCGACACGCGGCTTTGCACAGAGCCTGGTCACGACGCCGGCACAGATCGAAGGTCCGTTTTATCCCGATCGCCTGCCGCTTGACCAGGACAACGATTTGATCATCGTTACCGACCACAACATGCCGGCAGCCGGTGAAATTACCCATTTGACGGGACGTATTCTCGATCTGGACGGCACGCCATTGCGCGGCGTTAAAATCGAAATCTGGCAAGTCGACCACAATGGCAAGTACATTCATACCGCCGATGCCAACACCCAAAACGATGCCAATTTTCAGGGCTTTGGACGATTCGAGACTGGCGAGAATGGCGAATACCGTTTCCGCACGATCAAGCCCGTGCCGTATCCCGGACGCACGCCGCATATCCACGTCAAGTTGCTCAAGGGTGGAAACGAACTGCTCACCACGCAGCTCTATATTCAAGGCCACCCCCTCAACGAGTACGATGACATCGTGCGCGGCATCCTTGACCCTCAACAGCGCGAATCCGTGATGATCCCGTTCCTGCCTAGCACAGAATTTCCGGGAGAACTCGCCGCGCGCTTTGACATCGTGCTTGGAAAAACGCCGGCAGCGTAAGTAGATAGGTAAGCGCATTGATTTAAAAAGCTTGCATTGCGCGTTGCTTCCTTTAGCGCTTTTCGGGGTCTCGTCGTCCGTGAAAACAGGTATCACTGATTTGCCCTAGAATCGGGTCTAACCAGTTTTAAAAGTTAGGTTAAACGGAGTGAGCCCAATGAGTAATGCACGTACTTCTGAATATCCGATCGACAAGCAATTCCTCGATCGCTGGTCACCGCGCGCCTTTTCTGATCGGCCTGTGACGGAACAACAGGTCTTGACTGTGCTGGAAGCCGCAAGGTGGGCGCCGTCGGCCTCCAACCTTCAGCCGTGGCGTTTTTTCTATGGCGTACGCGGCGAGCCGGAATTCGACACGCTGCTGAGCCTACTGGTGCCGTTCAACGAAGGCTGGGCCAAGAATGCCGGCGCGCTGATATTCATCACCTCGGTAACCTCGTTCGACGGTTCGCGTCAGAACATCACCCATAGCTTCGACGCCGGCTCGGCCTTCATGTCCCTGGCGCTGCAGGCACATGCCATGGGCCTGATCGCCCACGGCATGGCAGGCATTGAATTCGAGAAGGTGCCGGTCGTGTTGAAATTGCCCGAGAATCTGAAGGTCGAGGCCGCCGTCGCCATCGGCTATCAGGGCGATGTCTCGACGCTGTCCGAATCGCTGCAAAAACGCGAAGTGCCGTCACAGCGCCAACCCTTGGCCGAGATGGTGTTCAAAGGTCACTTCACCGGCGAGATCAAGGCGCCTTCCTGAACATGGCCGCGAATTCTTGAGCCATGCGGTTGGCCTCAACGCATATTCTTAAGCACGCCTATTACTGCAAGCCGAGCACGTTCTTGAATGCCTGAGCAGCATGCTCGGGCGTGACCCTTACCATATTGGCCTTTTCGTTAGAAATCATCATCACCCAATCGCTTTTTCCGGTGGCGGATGCCGGTGCATTGCCGCAGAACCGCGCCAGATGCAGCAGGAATTCCCTGGCTTCTTTGTCGATGGCGTGTGCGTAGATATTTTTAACGATGCGAATTGCTCGCGCCTGATCCGAACTCAGATAGTCAACGATATCAATGTCTTGGTTTGGCTGGGATAAAACCAGTTCATTCAGCGTCGGCGCTGGCAGGGTTTCCAGATCGATGACCGCATAACTTACGTTGATATCGGCATCGCTCACATAGATATAAACTTTTGACATTCAATTCTCGAGGTGAATATTGCGGTAAAACCGTGGCTATCGATTATCACATGTAACGGCGGAATAATATGTAGGCGGCAGAGCTATGCAGCAGCGGCTGTCATTGTCTGTTCGGGTTGCGTAGTGAGTGACAACTTAATCCTGCGGCAACAACTGCGGATTCCAGACCACTTCCCATACATGCCCATCCGGGTCTTGAAAGTACCCCGCATACCCGCCCCAGAATGTGTCTTGCGCAGGTTTAACGACTACGGCGCCGGCATTCTCGGCCTGCTTCATTAGGGCATCCACTTCAGCCTTTGATGCCACGTTATGACCAAGCGTGAACTCCGTTGAACTCGGCACGCTTTGCGGAAGGCCGGTGTCATGCGCAATGCTCTTACGGGGCCAAAGCGCCAGCTTCAAGCCAGCCTGCAAATCAAAGAACGTGACCGCGCCGTATTCGAACTCTTTACCGATTACGCCATCTGTCGCCAAACCCAGACCATCGCGGTAAAACTGAACGGCACGATTAAGGTCATCTACGCCTAAGGTGATTACGGAAATACGTGGCTTCATTCGTCTTTGCCTCTTATGCATAACAGTGAACTGGCAGGGTCGTCGGGCGGCCGCGAAACGGCAAGTTTGTCGACCCGTTTTGAGCGACACGTCAGGCCGTCAGCGCTATGGGTAAAGCTTTTCGCCATTGTTTAACATTTCGATGAATTGCGCGATCTTTTTGATGCGAGTTTCTGCCTTTTTGACATTTTGAATCCTGAACAAAATGGCATACCGGTTATGGCTGTTGAGCGTTGCAAAGAATGCCTTGGCCTGCAGATTAGCATCAAGGGCTTGTTGCAAATCGTCCGGGATGGTTGAGGTACCGGCTGATGAATATGCCGCATCCCAGCGCCCGTCTTGCCTGGCCCGATCAATTGCAAGCAGACCAGCCGGACGCATTCTCCCAGCGGCGATCAGCGCTTCTGCTTTTGCCTTGTTGATTTTGGACCAGATGCTTTTGGCGGCTCTAGGCGTGAAGCGTTGAAGCCAATAGCGTTCGCTTTCCGCTTGCTTCTGTCCATCGATCCATCCATGACAGAGAGCACTTTCAACCGCTTCAGCATAGGAGACTGCCTGCTTCTCGGCAGATTTTTTGGAAAGTCGAAGCCACACGCCGGTAATGGCACTTCCATTTTTCTCAAGCCAAGATTCCCACTCTGCTTGGCTTGTGAATGTCAGTATCGGATCGCTCATGGCATCTTTATGTGTCGTAGCGCGCTTCTTAAGAGGACTGTGCCGATTCGCCGGGACAGGTGAAGGAAGAGTTAAGCCGGCAGCCATACCGAGCGGCGGCGGAATCAAGGAAAACCGATGCCGAAGTCCTGAGCGAGCTTTCCCGAGTTTGGGCCTTGCGAAGCATGGCGTGCAGTTCGATGTGGCTTCCCATGCCGCTCCTATGGATCTTGCAAGAAGCTATGCAGCCGCGTGACCAGACAGGAGACGCAAAGCATAAAACGCCCCGTAGATGCCGCTACCGACGTACAGGCAGAAGACAAGCCAGAACCCGATTGGATTGCCTTGGCGGGAAACACCTTCGCCTTGCTTAAACCCGTTCGGACCATTGGGCAGCCATCCTCGATAAGCCCCTTGTATGGCAACGGCAAGCATGCCGAGGCTCAGCACGAGCATGAACAAGCCAGGAACGATTTGCATTTGTATGGTCTCTCCAACGTATGAACTCACCCACGCGCGGAGGAGGGCGAAGCCGGTCGTAGCGCGTCGATGTGCAGCGAAGGGGCAGGCTTCGCTGGCCAAGCAGGCATGCTCTTCACGCAGCCACTCCAAAGAGTGCGCCAACGCCTGCGGTTAATCCCATTGCCAACGCTCCCCAGAACGTCACACGCGTTGCGGATACGAGCAAAGGAGAACCGCCTGCCCAGGCGGCAACCAGGCCCAAGAACGCAAGAAAGAACAGTGAGCTGCCCGCAACGCCCCACATGAGCGCGGAAGCAGGAAGCAAGAGAGCCATTAGCAATGGCAAGGACGCGCCCGCGGTAAAAGTCGCAGCCGAAGCGAGCGCGGCTTGCACAGGCTTGGCTGCCAACGTGTCCGATATTCCGAGCTCGTCGCGCGCATGCGCAGCAAGCGCGTCATGCGTCATCAGTTGGCTTGCAACCCTTGCCGCCAAATCTTTGTCAAGGCCGCGCTTGACATAGATGGCAGTTAGCTCTGCATGCTCCTGCTTTGGATCTTCAGCGAGCTCCGTCGCTTCACGGGCCAGGTCTGCGCCCTCGGTGTCGGCTTGCGAGCTGACCGAGACATACTCGCCCGCAGCCATTGACATGGCGCCAGCAACGAGGCTGGCAACGCCGGCAACAAGAATGGCCTTGGTGCTAGCACCTGTGGCAGCCACACCCAAGACCAGGCTTGCCGTGGAGACGATCCCGTCATTTGCACCAAGCACAGAGGCTCGTAGCCAACCTGTGCGGTGCGTCATATGTCTTTCGTTATGTCTCATAGGTTGCAAGGATTGTTGCGACGCCTACCGCCGAACTAACTGGCCCGCAACCTTGCCGCGAAGCGGCAAGGTTGCGCGTTTCCGGGTTCAGCGAATAAAAGGGACTTCCCCCACTCGGTACGGCATCGACGTGCCAAGATTGAGGTTCGAGAACAATCTGAATGAGGGAGGAAGTCATGAACAA
>NZ_SLZQ01000004.1 GCF_004342585.1 Paucimonas lemoignei
TTGTTAAAGATCATCCTACCTGCCCCGCTGTGCTTTCAGCGTTGCTGCGAAGCGTCGTGTTCGTCAGCAGCAGAGAAACGAGATTATGAAGCACTGTCTCGTTTTCGTCAACTCCCTTTTTCGGGCTTGTCTACTTGAGACTCTCGTCTTGCACACTTGCCTTGCGGCTCATGTGCAGAGCCCGCTATTGTACTACTTGTGCGTAAAGTTTGGGGGACGTTTTTCAAGAAATGCGCGCATTCCCTCTTTTTGGTCTTCCGTTGCGAAAGTGGCATGGAATTGCCGGCGCTCGAACTGGACGCCCTCGGACAGCGTCGTTTCGTAGGCGCGATTGACGGACTCTTTGACCATCATGACGATCGGCAGCGACATGCCGGCGATTACGGTTGCGGCGTCCATTGCCTCGTCGAGCAGCTTGTCGGCAGCAACGATCCGCGACACCAACCCGGCACGCTCGGCTTCCGCGGCGTCCATCATCCTGGCCGTCAAACACAGATCCATGGCCTTGGCCTTGGATACGGCTCGCGGCAAGCGCTGGGTGCCGCCGGCGCCAGGAATGATGCCGAGCTTGATTTCCGGCTGGCCAAACTTGGCATTGTCTGCAGCGATAATGAAATCGCACATCATGGCAAGCTCGCAACCGCCTCCCAGCGCATAGCCAGCGACGGCAGCGATCACGGGTTTGCGGATGCGCCGGATCGTTTCCCAGTTGCGGGTAATGTAATCGCCCTTGTAAGCGTCCATGTAACTGTAGTTCGCCATCAGCGTGATATCGGCGCCGGCGGCAAAGGCCTTTTCGCTGCCCGTCAAGACGATGCAGCCAATTGCGTCATCGGCATCAAAGTTCAGCAGCGCCTGACCAAGCTCGTTCATGAGGTCGTCGTTCAGCGCATTCAGTGCCTTGGGTCGATTCAAGCGAATCAGTCCGACTCTCCCTTGGACTTCAACAAGGATATTGGCGTAGTCCATCCGTTCCCCTCTTAGTTAATAAAGTATGAATGCTGAATTGTAGGCTTTTGTTTCGTTGGAATCGATTTTTTTGGCAAAGTGGCGGTCTATCCGGGTTCGTTTCGTTTGCGAGTGCTCAAGGGTCGGCACTACAGAACCCCTACCATATGCACGCACTGGCAATAATCCAACCCTCACCGGATCTCCCATGACATTCCACTTCTGGCTTTCAAGGATTTCGGAAGGAGCAACCTATATGGATGCTCTACATCACGATGTTGCCAAGGCATTGATGCGTTTGCCGGCCTCAAAGGATGCGGAATTTCAGGAGCGGTATGACGTTTTTCTTGCCAAGCTGGAGCGGATCTTTCGGGCGGAAGAAAGATGGATGGAAGAAATCCGCTTTCCTGAATTGAAGCATCACCGGGAACAGCATGCGAGCATTCTGGACACCTTGTATCACGGCCGCACGCAGCTTCGCGGCGGCAATACGCAATTCGGCCGTAATATTGTCGAGAATCTTTTGCCGGAATGGCTTCATTTTCATGCTTCAACCATGGATAGCGCGCTTGCTCGCGAGTTAAGGGTGGCCGCGCTTACCTGAGCAATTAGCCCATCCATTGATTACGATTAGCTCACTCATTGATTAGCGAACCCGCGCAGCCAATCAGCGTGTTGCGCGCAGCACCGCAGGCAGTTTTGGCAGCAACACCCACATCCGGCCTGACTGCTTCATTTTGCCGGCGCTTTCGCCGGCTGCAGCGCCAAAGCCCCAGAAAAAATCAGCCCTTACCGCGCCACGGATCGCACCGCCAGTATCCTGCGCCATCATCAGCCGTTGCATTGGCCGCTCCGAATTCGGTTCCGAAGTGGCCAGAAATACAGGCGCGCCCAAGGGAATGAATTGCGGATCGACGGCGATGGAGCGCTGCGATGTCAGCGGCACGCCGAGCGCCCCTTTGGGGCCCACTTGCGGATCAGCCAATTTCTCTTCTCTGAAAAACACATAGCTGGGGTTGGCATTCAGGACTTCCTGGCGCCGCGCCGGGTTGGCCGCCACCCATGCCTTGATGCTTTGCGCAGATGCCTGCGCCAGCGTCATCTCGCCCTTGTCGACCAGATAACGGCCGATTGACCTGTAAGGATGACCATTCTGGTCTGCGTAGGCAAGACGCACTGTTTCCTTGGTATCGGTTAATTGCACACGCCCCGATCCCTGGACTTGCAGGAAAAAGGCTTCCACCGGGTCATCCACCCAGAGCAATTCTTTCCCGGCCAGCGCATTGGCCTGATCCATTTCGCCGCGCGTGGGATACGGCAGAACCTTGCGTCCGACCAGCTTGCCGCGCAGCCGCATGTTTTTCAGTTCGGGATAGACGCTGCCGAGATCGATCACCAGCAAATCATCTGGCACAGCATGCAAAGGCGTTTGATAGGGGCCGCCGCGCTTGCGGGCACCACGCAGCAATGGTTCGTAATAGCCTGTCACCATGCCCTGTTCGGTGCCATCGGCGTTGGCAATACGATGCGGGACGAAGAAGCTTTCCAGGAAAACGCGCATCGCCTTGGCATCGCTTGCGTTGACGTCACGGGCCACTTCACAGGGCTCTTTCCAGTCGGGCTTCTTGATCATGGCCTGGCACGATGCCAGAAAAGCCGGCCATGCCTGGCGCAAGTCATCCTGCTGCCATCCCGGCAAGTCGGCAAAGCTAACCGGCTTCAACGTCTCCACGGGTTTGACAGGCGGCTGTTCGGGAACCGGTTTGGTTTCCGGCGGCACGGTGGTACATGCCAGCATGCCTAAGGCGACGCCGACGGCGGATACGAGTAAACTGATGCGATTCAATTTCATGGTGGGTCAAGACGATGTGGCTGTTACTGCTGGAGGCCGGCGTGGCCTTGTTTCTATTAGTGTTTATTGTATGGTGGACTCTGCCATCGGCGAAAAAACCGAACCCGCCCGCCCAGGAGCCGAACAAGCAGCCGGACGACCGACAGCAATAATCAATGATCAATGCAGGGTGCGCGGCAAGGATAAAACAAATTCCGGAATCGTGGCCGTGAATTGCGCGCCATCTTCGGCGACGCAAAAGTATTCGCCCCTCATCGAGCCATGGGGTGTTTTGAGCGTGGCACCGCTGGTGTATTCGAATTGCTCGCCCGGCTGCAGCAAGGGCTGCTGTCCGACTACGCCGAGGCCGCGCACTTCCTCAATATGATTGGTGGCATCGGTGATGACCCAATGGCGGGAAATTAGCTGGGAGGCGATTTGCCCGGTATTGCGGATGGTGATCGTGTAGGCAAATGCATATTGGGAACGTTCGGGTTCGGATTGCTCTTCCAGATAGCGCGTGCGCACCGATACCGTCAATTCATAAGCTGCCATACATTCCCCAATATTTGTACCAGATGCATTTTTAACAAAAAGAATCCGGTGATTGCACACCAAATTCCGGGGCGATGCAAGGAATAATCTCAAGCCCGGCGGTAAAATAGCGGATTCCTTGAAAGAACTTGATTATGCCAAGCTACCGTATCGCTCCCAGTATTCTTTCCGCCGACTTTGCCCGCCTGGGCGAGGAAGTGCGCAATGTAGTCGCCGCCGGCGCCGATATCATTCACTTTGACGTGATGGACAACCATTACGTGCCGAACCTGACCGTCGGTCCGCTCGTCTGCCAGGCGATCCGCCCGCATGTGGAAGTGCCGATCGATGTGCACCTGATGGTCAAGCCGGTGGATCGCATCATTCCCGACTTTGCCAAGGCCGGCGCTAACATCATCACCTTTCACCCGGAAGCTTCCGAACATATCGACCGCAGCCTGCAACTGATCCGCGACCATGGCTGCAAGGCCGGGCTCGTATTCAATCCGGCCACGCCATTGCATTACCTCGAGCACGTGATGGACAAACTGGACATCATCCTGCTCATGTCGGTTAACCCCGGCTTCGGCGGACAATCCTTCATTCCACACACTTTGAAGAAAATCGCCGCGGTGCGCCGCCTGATCGATGACTCGGGGCGCGACATCATGCTGGAAGTCGACGGCGGCATCAAGATCGAGAATATCGCGGAAGCTGCACGCGCCGGCGCCGATACCTTCGTGGCAGGCTCGGCGATTTTCGGCAAGCCGGATTACAAGGCCGTGATCGATGCCATGCGCAAGGAATTGGCTGCGGTATGACGGCGCGCGAGCCTTTGCTGCTGGCCGGCATTCGCGCCGCCATCATCGACCTTGACGGCACCATGGTGGACACGGCGCCAGACTTTCATGTGGCAATCAACCGTATGCGTGGGGAACTGTCGCTTGCGCCGCTGGATATTGACACCATCAAGAATTTCGTCGGCAAGGGCACCGAAAACCTGATGCGGCGAGTGCTGGCGGTCGATTACGGCGCAAACGAAGTGGAAGACCATTTCGATGCCGCGCTCAGTGCCTATCAGCGCCATTATCATGCGATCAATGGCGAGTACAGCAGCATCTATCCGGAAGTGCACGAAGGATTGGAAGCATTACGCGGCAAGGGTTTGCGCCTGGCTTGCGTGACGAATAAGCCGGTTGCATTTGCTTTACCGTTGCTGGAGAAGACTGGCCTGCGACCATTCTTTGAAGTCGTGTACGGTGGTGACTCTTTGCCAAAAAAGAAACCGGATCCCGAACCTCTGCTGCAGGTTTGCGCCGATTTCGGACTAAGCCCGGTGCAGGTGGTCGCCATCGGCGATTCTTCCAACGATGCCAGGGCGGCACGCGCGGCCGGTTGCCGCGTGCTGACTGTGCCGTATGGGTACAATCATGGGCAGGCTATACAAGAAGTTGATTCGGATGGTATAGTTTCTTCACTATTGGAAGCATCCAATCTGATTTCTGTCTGAATCCCTGAGTCTCTCAGCACTTTATTAAACAGCATGTTCCTCGTTAAAAAACGTGACATCGCATCGCCCGGCACCTTTGAGGCCTGGCTATGGCGACGCTGGCAATCCCGGGCTCTGTAAGCCGATTGCCGCCAATTCCTTTTGCGGAATTGGCGACGTTTTTTGACAGAATTTCCGCGCTATTGCCCGTCCGTTTTACAATAGCGCCTGGAGAGGAACATGACTGAACTCGAATTCAAATCACTGGCCACGCAAGGCTACAACCGCATTCCGCTGATCGCCGAAGCATTCGCCGACCTGGAAACGCCGCTTACGCTTTACCTGAAACTGGCACAGCCGCAGCAGGCTGGCAAGAATTCCTTCCTCCTTGAGTCAGTGGTGGGTGGCGAGCGTTTCGGCCGCTATTCCTTCATCGGTTTGCCGGCAACGACCCTGTTGCGCAGCATCGGCAAGCGTATTGAAGTGGTACGCAATGACGAAATTATTGAAACCCATGAGGGCAATCCGCTCGAATTCATCGCGCAATTCCAGTCGCGCTACAAGGTAGCAGTCAGGCCTGGCATGCCGCGCTTCTGCGGTGGGCTGGCCGGCTATTTCGGTTATGACGCCGTGCGCTACATTGAAAAGCGCCTGGAAGATACGGCGCCGCCGGATGAGCTGGGTTTGCCGGAAATTCAACTACTGGTGACGGAAGAGCTGGCCGTCATCGACAATTTGTCGGGCAAGCTGTATCTGATTGTCTATGCCGATCCATCGAAGCCCGAAGCCTATGCCAAGGCACAGCAACGCCTGAAAGACTTGCGCGCCATGCTGCGCCGCGCGGTCGATGTGCCGGTGACGTCGGCATCGGTGCGCACGGAATCGATCCGTGACTTTGCCAAGGAAGATTTCCTCAAGGCGGTCGTCAAGGCCAAGGAATACATCATGGCCGGTGACTTGATGCAGGTGCAGGTTGGCCAGCGTATCAAGAAGCCCTACGTGGATTCGCCGCTGTCGCTGTACCGCGCGCTGCGCTCGCTGAATCCTTCGCCTTACATGTATTACTACAACTTCGGCGACATGCAGATCGTTGGCGCTTCGCCGGAGATCCTGGTGCGTAACGAATCGACACCAGATGGCAAGAAGAAGGTGACCATTCGTCCGCTGGCCGGTACCCGCCCGCGCGGCGCGACACCGGAGCTTGACTTGCAGCTGGCCGAGGAATTGCTGGCCGATCCGAAGGAAATCGCCGAACACGTGATGCTGATCGACCTGGCGCGCAACGATATCGGCCGCATTGCCGACATCGGCAGCGTCAAGGTCACCGACAAGTTCGTGATTGAAAAGTATTCGCACGTGCAGCACATCGTCTCGAATGTTGAAGGCACGCTGCGCGATGGCATGTCGAACCTGGATGTGCTCAAGGCCACCTTCCCGGCCGGCACCCTGTCGGGCGCACCAAAAGTGCGGGCGATGGAATTGATCGACGAGCTGGAACCGGTCAAGCGCGGCATCTATGGCGGCGCCTGCGGATATCTATCGTTTGGCGGCGAAATGGATCTGGCAATCGCGATCCGCACCGGCGTGATCAAGGATGGCATGCTGTATGTGCAGGCAGCCGCCGGCGTGGTCGCTGATTCCGTGCCAGAAATGGAATGGCAGGAAACGGAAAATAAAGCTCGCGCAGTACTTAGAGCCGCTGAACAGGTGCAGGATGGCTTGGATGGAGGTAACTAAGATGGTAAATATTGTGCAAGCGAGCTTTATTTCGGCGCAGGTTAAGCGAAGCGGCCGAAGCCAAAATAGCGCCGTGCTGCGCGCGGCTGAGCAAGTGCGAGATGGTCTGGATGGAGGAAACTGAGATGCTGCTCATGATCGACAACTACGATTCCTTCACCTATAACCTGGTGCAGTATTTTGGCGAACTGGGTGAAGATGTGCGCACCTTCCGCAATGATGAAATCACGCTGGAAGACATTGAAAAGTTGAATCCAACGCGCATCTGCATTTCACCGGGCCCCTGCACGCCGCATGAAGCGGGCATTTCCGTGCCGGTGCTGCAGCAGTTTGCCGGTAAATTGCCGATATTAGGCGTGTGCCTGGGACACCAAAGCATCGGCGCAGCATTCGGCGGCAAGGTGGTGCGTGCCAAGGAGGTCATGCATGGCAAGACTTCGACGATCGAACATACCGGCGCCGGCGTATTCAAGGATTTGCCGGATCCCTTTACCGTGATCCGTTACCATTCGCTGGCCATCGAGCGCGCTTCGCTGCCGGATTGCCTGGAAGTGACGGCCTGGACGGAAGATGGCGAAATCATGGGCGTGCGCCACAAGGAATTTGCCATCGAAGGCGTGCAATTCCATCCGGAGTCGATTCTCTCCGAGCACGGACACGCGTTGCTGAAGAACTTTTTGACGGCCTGAGATGCGCCAGGCGCTGTTCTTGAGCATGCTGCTGGCAGTGACTGCCGCAAGCGCAAGTGCGCTCGACGATTGCCGGGCACAGAAACAGGCCGAGGCCGACATAGCCTTATGTGTCGAAACCGCTCAGCTTCGTTCGACGAACCACTTACGCAACTTGAGCAACACGACACGCGAGGCGGTAAGCGAAGAAACCCGCAGCGGCAAGCGTCGCAGCCGCATGCGCGAATATCGCAAGCTGGAAGCGCGCCATGTTCACGAACGTAACACCTTGTGCCGCAAACAAACCGACCCGCTTGAGCGCCGCGCCTGCATCGCCGACATGAACGATGCCCACGCCGCGGAGCTGAAGCGTTTCATGGAATAAGCGCGCCGCATCAAGCTACCGCGCGACGCATTGACCAACCAGATTTTTCAGGAGCATCCAATGCCCATAACCCCGCAAGAAGCCTTATTGCGCTGCATCGAGCACCGCGAGATTTTCCATGACGAGATGCTGTCGCTATTCCGCCAGATCATGAGCGGGGAAATGTCACCGGTGATGATCGCCGCACTGACCATGGGTTTGCGAGTGAAGAAAGAGACGGTCGGGGAAATCGCGGCAGCGGCCCAGGTCATGCGTGAATTCGCGACCAAGGTAGAAGTCACCAACCCGGACAAGCTGCTCGATATCGTCGGCACCGGCGGTGATGGCGCGCATACCTTCAATATTTCCACCACTGCCCTCTTCGCGGTGGCGGCGGCTGGCGGCCATGTCGCCAAGCACGGAGGACGCAGCGTGTCGTCTTCATCCGGCAGCGCCGATGCCATGGAAGCACTGGGCGCGCACATCAATCTCAAGCCTGAACAGGTAGCGCAATCGATCGAGCGCAGCGGCATCGGCTTCATGTTTGCACCGAACCATCATGCGGCCATGAAGCACGCCGCGCCGGTGCGCAAGGAACTGGGCGTGCGCACTATCTTCAATATCCTCGGGCCACTGACCAACCCGGCGGGCGCGGCCAATATCCTGATGGGCGTGTTCCATCCTGACCTGGTTGGCATCCAAGTGCGCGTGCTGCAACGCCTGGGAGCCAAGCGCGCCGTCGTCGTATGGGGGCGCGACAACCTGGATGAAGTCACGCTGGGCGCCGGCACCATGGTGGGCGAGCTGATCGATGGCGAAATCCGCGAATATGAAATTCATCCGGAAGACTTCGGCTTGCCGATGTCAGCAACCCGCAACCTGAAGGTCGCCAGCGCAGCCGAGTCGAAAATAAAAATGCTCGAAGCGCTCGATAACAAGCCGGGCCCGGTGCGCGACATCGTTGCTTTGAATGCCGGCACGGCGCTGTATGCAGCAGGCGTGGCATCATCCATTGCCGACGGCCTTGCCAAAGCCAAGGAAGCCCTGGCTTCCGGTGCGGCACGCGCCAAGATGGAAGAATTCGTGAAAGTCACACAAGAGCTCGCTCGCACAACCTGAACCCGGTTCACATCCAGCTCGTTTATTTTAATTAAGCCATGTCCGATATTCTCGATAAAATTTTGGCGGTGAAGGCAGAAGAAGTTGCTGCCGCCAAGAAGTACCAGGACTTCGCCAGCCTGCGGCGCGAAGTGGAAAACAATCAGCAATTGCGTGCCGAATTACGCGGCTTCGAGACAGCTTTGCGCGCCAAGATTGCCGCCGGGGGCGCCGGAGTCATCGCGGAAGTAAAAAAAGCATCGCCCTCCAAAGGCATCCTGCGGCCGAATTTCAATCCCGCCGAAATCGCGGCAACCTATGAAAAGCATGGCGCAGCTTGCCTCTCCGTGCTAACCGATGAGCAGTTTTTTCAAGGGAAGCCGGAATACCTGCAGCAAGCGCGCCAGGCTTGCGCGCTGCCGGTTCTGCGCAAGGATTTCATGATCGATCCCTATCAGGTCTATCAGGCCCGCGCGTGGGGCGCTGATTGCATTCTGCTGATTGTCGCAGCGCTCGACCATGGCTTGATGGCGGAGCTGGAAGCTTGCGCACTTGAATTGGGCATGAGCGTGCTGGTGGAAGTCCACGACGGCGCCGAACTGGATGCCGCGCTCAAGCTCAAGACGGCTCTGCTAGGCATCAACAACCGCAACCTGCGCACATTCGAAACGTCGTTGCAGACGACCATCGATTTCCTGCCGCGCATTCCAAGCGAGAAACTGGTGGTCACGGAATCCGGCATTATTGGACCAGACGACGTCAAGCGCATGCGTGACGCCGACGTCCATGCCTTCCTCGTGGGCGAGGCATTCATGCGCGCGCCCGATCCGGGACTGGAGTTGAGCCGCCTGTTCGGCTAAGCTCCGCTCCGCCCCGTTCTCGCCCTCTTACCGGCCGAGCCAGTCTGCGCGCAAGCGGGCTGCCGCGGCCGGTTTCATTTCCGTCGTCAGGCTGGCCTGTGGCGCATCATCGGCAGCCAGCACCGCTTCCACGCTAAACAACTCGTCGCGCCGGAAGGCGTGAATCGTCACGGCGTCTCCAAGACGGAGCCTTCCGAGCAAACCATCGAGATTGGATGCATTAACGCGCAAGCCATCGATCGCCACCAGCACGTCGCCGGCTGACAATCCGGCACGATGCGCCGTACCGCCTTCATACACGCTCGCCAATTTGGCGTCATTGCCATCCTTGGCGATACGCGCACCGAGCGAAGGCTTGGTTTCCTTGCCGCTATCGGCCAGCATGACGCCAAACGGCGACAGGAGTTTTGCCAGCGGCAGATCGTCGGTGCCATGCACGAAGCGCCGCAAGGTGCGCTTGAGCGCCAGGCCGGTGACTTCATCGAACAGCGCTTCGACTTCGGCTTCGGTGACGCCGCGGCCGGATTCCGCGCCATCCTCGTAAAAATCGCGGCCATAACGCTGCCACAAGGCGCGCATCACGTCGTCCAGGGACTTCTTGCCTTTTGTCTGGGCGCGGATGGTAAGGTCCAGCGCCAGCCCGACCAGCGAGCCCTTGGTGTAGTAACTGACGATGGCGTTGGGCGCGTTCTCATCCTGGCGGTAGTATTTGACCCAGGCATCGAAGCTCGATTGCGCCACGCTTTGCTTGGTACGGCCGCTGCCGCGCAGGACGCCATTGATAGTTTTCCCCAGCAGTCTGAAGTATTCCTTTTCATCGATCAGGCCGGCGCGCACCAGCATCAGGTCATCGTAATAACTGGTGAAGCCTTCGAACAGCCACAATAGCGTGGTGTAGTTTTCCACGCGCAGATCATAGGGCGCGAAGACTTCCGGCTTGATGCGCTTGACGTTCCAGGTATGGAAATACTCATGGCTACACAAGCCCAGGTAAGTGCGATAGCCATCGGTCATGTCCTTTTTGCCGATCACCGGCAAATCGTTGCGCGAGCAAATCAGCGCCGTCGACGCGCGGTGTTCCAGCCCGCCGTAACCATCGCCGACCGCCAGCGTCATGAAGACATAGCGTCGCATCGGTGCGTGCTGGCTCTTTGGCTCGAACAGGGCAATCTGCGCTTCGCACACCTTTTTCAAATCGTCGGCAAGCCGCTTCATGTCGAGATTGGGCACGCGGCCGGTGATTACGATATCGTGCGGCACGCCATGCGCCTTGAAGGTCGCCAAAGCGAAATTACCCATCTCAACCGGATGGTCGATGAGCTCATCGTAATTGGCTGCGACATAGGTGCCAAAGCCATAGCGCTTGGCTTTCAGTTCGGAAAGCGCAGTCGCCACGCGCCAGCTGCGGCAGACCTCATCATCCGGACGACGGATATCCACGATGTGCGGCACATTTTCCTGGCCGTCGACACACAGGAATACGCTGCTGCCATTGAAGAAGCCATGGGTTTGATCGAGATGAGCGGCGCGCACCGACAAGTCCCAGGCATACACTTCATAATGTAACACCAGCGGGCCGGCCACCGGTGCGGCTTGCCAAGTGTGTTTGTCGATCTTATGCAAGGCGACGGCCTGCCCTTGCGATTCAGCGCGGATCTGGACGATATTGCGCGCGAATTCACGGATCATGTAACTGCCGGGTATCCAGGCGGGCAATGAAAAGATTTGCCCCTCTTTATCCGGAGCGGCGACCGTGACCGTCACATCAAACAAATGTCCAGCCAGGTCTTTTGGCGTAATCGTGTAGAGGATATTTTTTTTCATGACAGGCGTCCCAAAGAAAAACCGCCATGGCGCGGAATCGAATCAGATCCCGGGCGCCATGGCGGCGAGCAGTCAAGACAACAGATTTACTTGATCGTTGCCAGCTTGGCTTCAACCGTTTTCAGGTCGACGGCGCCCGGAATGCGCGAGCCATCGGCAAAGAAGATGGTCGGCGTACCGGTAATTTTCAGCTTTTGGCCCAGTTCGAAAATTTTCTCGTTCGGGTTGGTCAGGCAGCTCTCCGGCGCAGGAGCCTGCGCCTTCCCATTCAACATCCACTCATCCCAGGCCTTCGCCCGGTCGGGGCTGCACCAGATATTTTTCGATTTGACGCCGGAATCCTCGGACAAGATGTTGTACATGAAGGTATAGACCGTCACGTTATCCATCTCTTGCAAGGTATGGCGGAAGCGCTTGCAATAACCGCAATTCGGATCTTCGAAGATGGCCATCACGCGCTTGCCATTCCCCTTGACCATCTTGAGGGCGGAATCGAAAGGCAGGTCGGAAAACTTGATCTTGGAAATTTCATCGGTGCGCGCCTTCGTATAATTCTGATACGTCGTGGTATCGATGATGTTACCGACGAAGAGGTATTGCGCCTTTTTGTCGGTATACAGGATGTCATTATTATTGGTGCGCACCTCGAACAAACCGGAATACGGCGTGCGGGTAACCGAGACCACCTTGGCGCGTTCGCCCAGGCGCGGCTCGATCAGCTTTTTCACCGCAGCCTCTTCCGCGCTTTGACCGACGGCTGATGTACAGGCTATGCTGAACAGGGCGACTGCTGCCAGTTTGATACTTTTCATGAAATTCCTAATCGATATGAGTGCACTGTCATCAAGACTGACGGCCGAGCGCATGAGAGATTAGCTGCCTTTTTATGCCGGGCAAGCGATTCACCAAGTTTAATCCAAGATTGCGGGCGATGCGCAAAGGTTCGAAATTGCTGGAGAATAGCCGCTCCAGTCCATCGGTCGCCAATTGCATGAGCAAGATATCTTCTTTTCGTGCACGCGCATAGCGCGCCAGCACGCGGGCATCACCGCAATCGCGCTGCACTTCACGGCCGGCCACGACTTTCAACAGCTCAGCGACGTCGCCAAATCCCAGGTTCATGCCATGCCCCGCCAGCGGGTGTACGACATGCGCCGCATCGCCGATCAAGGCAACCCGCGGAGCGGTGATGGCGTGTGGACGGATCAGCGCCAGCGGAAAAGCCTTGACTGCCTGCGGCTCCAAAGGAGTCAGGCGGCCGAGCACGCTGCCGCAATAATGATCCAGCCGTTGCGCCAATTGCTCCAGCGGTTCGGACAACAAGCGCTGCGCCAGCACTTCCGGTGCCGACCATACCAGCGACACACGCTCGCCGGGCAAAGGCAACAAGGCGATGATACCTTCTTCCGAAGTAAACCATTGATAGGCCACGCCGCGATGGGGCTTTTCGCAGGCAAAATTGGTCACGACGGCGCGCTGGCCGTAAGAACGGTAATCCATGCCAATCTCGCATTGATGGCGCACCCACGAATGCGCGCCATCCGCGCCGACCAGCAAGGGAGCCTGGAGCGTGTCGCCATTCTCCAACGTGACACGGGCATAATCGGCGTCAGTTTCCAGGCGCACGGCACGCCCCTGAACCAGCTGGACGTTCGAGGCGAATTTCAGCGCCGCATCCAGCGCCTGGTTCAGGTTGGCATCTTCAATGATCCATGCCAGCTCGCCAACGCGCGCGCCGTAAGAATCGAATACCAGATGCCCGGCTTTTTCTGCGCCGTCACCGCGGATATCCATGGCATCGACGGCGGCAATGCGCTCGGGATGAAGGGCACCCCAGACTTTCACCGAAGATAGCAGCGTGCGGGCGACATGATTGATGGCATACACGCGCACATCCCATGGCGCATCCGCCGATCCTGAAGCAGGCGTAGCAGCACCGCACAGCAGACTTACCCGCAGGCCGCTTTGTGCCAAGCCGAGGGCAGCCACCTTGCCGATAGCCCCGTTGCCGACAATACAAACATCGGTTTGCAATTCCATGGTGTTATGCGCCGTCGAAAAGTAGAAAAAATGAAGCTTCTTGGGCTCACATTATAGCGGGCGACACTTTTTTGCCCCATTTTTTCAAATCACTCTTTGCGGAAACAAATACATTTGCTATACTCGCAGGTCTTGGCCTGGTAGCTCAGTTGGTAGAGCAGAGGATTGAAAATCCTTGTGTCGGTGGTTCGATTCCGCCCCGGGCCACCAAGAATTAAGGGCTTAGCTTCGGCTAAGCCCTTTTTCATTTCCAGTCATCCAATCGCACGCGAGCGATTTATGCATTGCGCCCTCGCCATGCACCGGCAGCGCTTTCACCAGCAGTTTTCCAGCGCCAACCACGCTACCCCGCCGAGCACCTAGCCTCGCGCATGCGTCACGTCATGTACTGGAGCCTTGCTCGCCCATCTGATTCTGCGATGAACACTGCGGCCATGCTGATATATCGTTCATCCGGAAATACCGATCGAGAAATTTTTTGCACGAAGCTCCAATCGATAAGCTTCAGGGGGCCTATTCCAAATTCGCGTCATATCGGAACCTTTGCGACTGATTCCAGACATATTGACAAGAGAATTTTGTCAACATTCACATCAGTTTTTCCCAGGAGACTGACATGGCATCGGAAGATTCATATCGTCAATCAGCGGAGACGACAGCAGAAGCGCAACGCCAGATCCAACTGGATTCCGATGCGCGTGAAAGCAAGCAATCATCAAAACAAAGCCCTTCCAGCGAAGGTGCAATCCAGGCAGGCTCTACCAAGCAACCGGAACCGCCATTCCCCAAGAAACATCTGGCCAAGCCTGGACTGGAATCCGAACTCGATCCGCCGCCCCGCTTCATGGCAAGCGACTATAAGGGCAGTGGGAAATTGCAGGGCATGGCCGCCATCGTGACCGGGGGCGATTCGGGAATCGGCCGCGCCGTTGCCGTCTTGTTTGCGCGCGAAGGCGCGGATGTGGCGGTACTCTATTTGAACGAGCATGGCGATGCTGAAGAGACGCGGCGCTGCATTGAAAAGGAAGGACGGCGCTGCTTGCTGATTTCGGGGGATGTGCGCGACCCGGCGTTTTGCAATGACGCCGTCAAAAAGACGGTGGATACATTCGGCAAGCTCGATGTGCTCGTCAATAACGCCGCTTTTCAGGAACACGCGTCTTCGCTGGAAGAGATTACGGATGAACATTTCGATATGACGATCCGCACCAACCTCTACGGCTACTTCAATATGGCCAGGGCGGCGCTTCCACATTTGAAAACCGGCGCATCCATCATCAATACCGGTTCCGAAACCGGACTGTTCGGCAATCCCGTATTGCTGGACTATTCCGCCACTAAAGGCGCCATTCATGCCTTCACAAAGTCGTTGGCGGCAAACCTGATGTCGCGTGGAATTCGGGTCAATGCCGTTGCTCCCGGCCCGGTGTGGACGCCATTGAATCCAGCCGACCAGTCGCCCGACAAGATCGCCCAATTCGGCGCTCACACGGGAATGAAACGTCCAGCCCAGCCTGAAGAAGTGTCGCCAGCCTACGTTTTCCTCGCCTCCCCTAGCTGCGCCAGCTACATTACAGGCATAATTCTTCCGGTAATCGGAAGCGTGGGATAGACGTTGACGCAACACCGCGATATCGGCGGCCAGCCATTCAAGCTGGCTTGAATAACAACCTGGTTTGCCATGGCAGGCATCGTTCCTGCCTACGCAACGATGCCGCCAAGTTCAACTTGGGATATCGGGGCGATTTGCCAGAACTGCAATGGGCGATGGTGTTGCGTGAATCAATAACACAGCCGCGCCAACCAGCTTTGCAAGTTCTGGAGCATGCCAGCTTGTAACCAAATTGTTGTGCGAGCGTGTTAAATATTGTCAACGCATAATTAACAAACACCCGTCCCAAGTAATTCTTGGTAGATTACAAAATATCCGTTATTAGAATTAAAACAGAGGCAACTTTATGCGTATCGCCGTACTGGACGATGATCACAGCCAGACTGACTTGGTATGCCAGGTATTGAAATCGGCCGGCCATACTTGCCATCCTTTCCAGAGTGGGAAGGAAATGCTGAACCAGTTGCGTCGTGAAAGCTTCGACTTATTGATCATTGATTGGCAAGTACCCGACCTCAGCGGCCCGGAGGTGCTGCAATGGGCACGGGAAAAGCTCAATCCGAATCTGCCCGTGCTGTTCATGACCAGCCGCTCGAGCGAAGATGACATCGTCGCCGGCCTGGCAGCAGGCGCCGACGATTACATGATCAAGCCAATCCGCCGGGGTGAATTGACTGCCCGGGTGCAAGCCTTGCTGCGGCGCGCCTATCCGAACCAGACCAGCGCCGAACAGATCCAGTTCGGACAATACGTCTTCGAGCCGCGCACGGGAAAGCTGACTGCTAATGGTCAGGCTATCGACGTCACCCAGAAGGAATTCGATCTGGCGCTGCTGTTTTTCCGCAATCTCGGCCGGCCGCTGTCGCGAGCCTACATCCTCGAAGCGGTGTGGTCGCGCGACGTGGATATTCCCTCCCGCACCATGGACACGCACGTCTCACGTGTGCGTAGCAAGCTACAGTTGCGCCCAGAAAATGGTTTTCGGCTGGCACCAGTGTATAGTTACGGTTATCGTCTAGAACAGATAACTGAATAACAGCGCTGACCGAACCCGCCCGGAGTCCAAACCCGACGGGTTTGAAAACACGCGCAGGGGGGAGCATCATGCGCACCGTCGTCCTTCGATTTTTCCTGATGCTGTTTTTGGCAAGCGGCCTGCCAGCCATTGCCGCACCCGCCAACGCATCAGGGGCCGAGCCAATCACAGTCAATCGGGCCAGCATCGTCTACGCTACGCGCGCCGGCGACACGCTGATGTCCATTGCCGAGCGCTTCACGACGCGTATCGACAACTGGACCGCGCTCAGCAAAGTCAACAATATCGGCAGCGATACCGCCATACCGATCGGCACGCCAATCACCATTCCTGCCGACCTGTTGCAGGATGAGCCCAGCGAGGCCCGCGTCATCGCCCTGTCCGGCAGCATCACCGCCAACACGCAGGAAGGCCAGCCGCTGCTGCTCGGCCTGGGCGCCAAGATCACCGAAGGCATGCAGATCGATACCGGCAACAACAGCTTCCTGACACTGGAACTGCCGGACCAGTCGCGCATTTCGCTGCCTTCCAACAGCCGCATCCGCGTCGCCAAGCTGCGCATGGCGCGTTACACCAAGAGCCCGCGCACGGAAATCCTGCTCCTGAACGGCAAGGTCGAATCCCGTGTCGCGCCGCTGGAACAGAACAAGGGCAAGTTTGAAGTCCGTACGCCGATGGCAGTGGCCGGCGTGCGCGGCACGCAATTCCGGGTCGGCATCAGCGCCAACGGCACTGCCACCGAAGTCTTGTCCGGCAAGGTCGAGGTTGGCCGCCCCAACGGCCGCGATGGCCAGATGATCAATGCTGGCCAGGGCAACATCACCAATGGCAAGGCAGTAGGCAAGCCGGTCGATCTGCCGCCGACGCCGCAACTGGCCAGCGCGCCGACCCGCCAGGAACAGAGCGGCGCCCAGTTCGTGCTGACGCCGGTTCCCGGCGCGCAGGCTTACCATGTCCAGATCGCCACCGATCAGGAAGCGAAAAACATTCTTCTGGAAGGTCACGCCAAGGATACGCGCCTCAGGCTGGATGGCCTGCCTAACGGCAGCTACTATGCCCGCGTCTCGGCGATCGACAGGCTGGGTCTGGAAGGTCCGGCCAGCACGCACGCCTTTACGATCGGTTCTGCACCGCCAGCCGTTTCCGGACCGCTGCCCGCTTCGCCTACCGTGGAGGCAGGCGAAGCCCGCCAGCTGGCGTTGCGCTGGAGCGGCGCGCCGGGCCAGCAATTTACGGTACAAGTGGCGCGCGATCCGGCATTCTCCTGGCTGGTCTATACCAACAAGACTTCCGTGCCGGAAGCACGCTTCCCGCGTCCGCCTTTCGGCACCTATTATGCGCGCGTGCAAGTCAACCATCCAGATGGCAGCGCCAGCCCGTACTCCCTGGCCCAGCCGTTTGTCGTCACGGACCAGTGGATCATCCATGATGGCAATCCGATCAGCGCCAAAAACGCCGCGGCCCGCTAATCGTTGCGGGCAATGAGCGCTGGACTGCATATTCCGGCGGACAGCGCACGCAAGCTTGCTAACGTGCGCACGAGCCAGCCGCTATTTCAGCGAATGCTAATGTCGACTATCCTGCTTCATGACTTCTAACCGGCTTTCCCCACTGGTGCGGCGCCTGGCGGTACGCGAATGGCTGTCGATCCTGGTGGTCATGGTACTGCTGGCAGGTGTACTTGGCTGGCAATCCGGATTAGGCCGCCTGGATCAGACAGTGTATGACCAGTTCCTCTCGCAAACTGGCCGCCCCGCACGTGACGATATCCTGATCGTCGCCATCGATGATTACAGCCTGGCGCAACTGGGCCGCTGGCCCTGGCCGCGTACGCTGCACGCCGAACTGATTTCGCAAATTGCCGCGGCCAAGCCGCGCGCCATCGGCCTGGATGTGATCATGTCCGAGCCGGAAGCGGCGCCAGCCAATGGCAGCCGGTCTGGCGATCTGGCGCTGGCAGAAGTCTTGAAGAATAACCAGCGCACCGTGCTGCCGATCGTGATGGCCAATGCGGGCACCGGCTTGAGCGCGGCATTACCGGCCGCCGATATTGCCAAAGGCGCGCGCAGCTTTGGCCATATCAACCTGGAGCATGATAATGACGGCGTCGTGCGCAGCGTCTATCTCTATGAAGGCGAGAATGGCGTATGGTGGCCGCACTTTTCGCTGGCATTGCTGCAACTGGCTGAAGCCGATGCCAAAAATGCCGGCTTGCGCCTCGTCGGCGGCATGCAGCCTGCTGCGCCAGGCGCTGTCGAATCGACGAAGTTCGGACATTGGCAACGCAGCCGGCTGCTGCATATCCCGTTTGCCGGCCATAACGGCCATTTCCGTTCGATTCCTTACGTCTCAGTCTTGCGCGGCGAAGTCCCGCCGCAGTTTTTCGCGGATAAATATGTGCTGATCGGCGCCACCGCCATCGGCATGACGGATTCCTATCCCACTCCCGTGTCCGCCGGCGCCGGCGCCATGGCTGGTATCGAAATCAATGCCAATATCCTGGCCAGCCTGCTCGATCAGGAAACCATCGTCATTGCCAAACCGTGGCAGTCGGCATTGTTTTCCATTGCCCCGGTGCTGATCGCGCTGCTTGGCTATTTCATGCTGACGCCGCGCCTGGCGCTGCTGCTTAACGTCGGCATGCTGTTGTTGACACTGGCGTCGAGTTATTTCGCTCTGCAGATGGGCATCTGGTTCGCCCCTTGCGCAGCCCTGGTGACCCTGCTGATTTCCTATCCGTTGTGGAGCTGGCGCCGGCTGGAAGCGGCGATCGATTACCTCGGCCAGGAATTCATCCGACTGGACCAGGAACCGCACGTCTTGCCCGAACTCGCCACCAGCAATACCATCATCGAAGATGTGCTGGAACGCCGCATGAACGCCATGGAAACCGCGGCGCGGAGGGTGCGCGACCTGCGTCAGTTTATTTCCGACAATCTCGACAGCCTGCCTGACGCCACCTTGGTGACGACTGTCGATGGCCATGTTCTGCTGGCTAACAAGCATGCCAACGAATACTTCGCGCTAGCAGGCCACCAGGATATCCAGGGCGCCCTGCTGCCCTATCTGTTCTCCACGCTGGCGTCGCCCGAGCCGGTCAATCAAACCATCAGCACGCGCTTCGACTGGTGGCAACTGCTGGACTTGCAATATGCGCGCTTGCTTGCCGACGGCGTCAGCACGCTCGATCCGCAGGGACGCGACCTGCTGGTCAAGAGCGCGCCCTGCCACTCGGCCAGCAATGAACTGACCGGCTGGATCGTCAGCGTGATCGATATTTCACCGATCCGTGCCGCTGAACGCAGCCGCGATGAAACCCTACGCTTCCTGTCGCACGACATGCGTGCCCCGCAGGCATCGATCCTGGCGCTCCTGGAACTGCAGCACGATCCGGCCTCAGCCCTGCCGCAAGATGAACTGTTTTCCAGGATTGAAAAAGCCACCCGCAAGACGCTGGGGCTGGCCGACAATTTCGTGCAACTGGCACGCGCCGAATCGCATGAGTACCGGCTGGAAGAAGTTGATTTCCAGGAAATGCTTTACGACGCCACCGATGAAATGTGGTCGCTGGCAAAAAACAAGCAAATCGAACTGGTTACCAGCATCAAGGATGGGGAATATCCGGTCCAGGCCGACCGCGCCTTGATGACGCGCGCGCTGGTTAACCTGATTTCCAATGCCATCAATTACAGTCCGGCCGGCACGCGCGTGGCCTGCACGGTCGAACTGCAATCGACGCTGGAAGGCCCGCACGTCATCTGTAACATTACCGACCAGGGCTATGGCATTGCGCCGCATGACCAGGTCAAGCTGTTCCGGCGCTTCCAGCGACTGGAGTTGCCCAACCAACCGCGCCATGAAGGCATCGGCCTGGGGCTGGTCTTCGTCAAAACCGTGGTCGAGCGCCATCTCGGTGAAATACGCTTCAGCAGCAAGGTCGGCGAAGGCACCACCTTTACCGTCGTCCTGCCCAGTGCCTTGCCGGCATGACCACGACGGCCTGCGGCAGCGGAATGGCCAAGAGGCATACCGCACATTAGCACTTTCATCACGGATGAATCACCGTCGACGTCGCTGCTCATGCTGAGGTGCAAGGAGCTATAATGCTGCATTATGTTTAGCTGCAACCTATAGTCCGAAATGCAATTTCTTGCCGTCGGTCTGAACCACACCACCGCGCCGGTTTCCCTGCGTGAGAAAGTCGCTTTCCCTGCTGACCAGATTCGGCAGGCAGTGGCGTCTGCGCGCGCATGGTTTGGCCGCGATGGTCTTGTGGATGCCGGCAAGGAAGCAGCGATCCTATCGACCTGTAACCGCACCGAGCTGTATGCGGCTGGCGCTGCCGCCGGCAGTGTCGAAGAAGCGATCGATGCCACGGCTCATTTCCTGGCGCACTATCACAAGCTTTCCTATTCCGAGTTGCGGCCCTATCTCTATACCTTGCCGCAGGATCATGCCGTCCGGCACGCCTTCCGCGTCGCTTCCGGGCTCGATTCCATGGTGCTGGGCGAGCCGCAAATCCTCGGGCAAATGAAGGATGCCGTGCGCCATGCGGAAGCGGCGGGCGGCCTCGGCACTTACCTGCACCAGATGTTCCAGCGCACCTTTGCGGTTGCCAAGGAAGTGCGCAGCACCACTGCCATCGGCACCCAGAGCGTCTCGATGGCTGCGGCAGCCGTGCGCCTGTCGCAGCGGATTTTCGACACCATCACCGAGCAGAATGTCTTGTTCATCGGCGCGGGGGAAATGATCGAATTGTGCGCCACGCACTTCGCTGCCCAGCGGCCGAAATCGCTCACCATCGCCAATCGTACCCTGGAGCGTGGCGAAGCATTGGCGCGCCGCTTCGATGGCCGTGCCATTCGCCTGGCGGAATTGCCGGATCAGCTGGCAAATTTTGACATCGTCGTATCGTCCACTGCCTCATCCCTGCCGATCATCGGCCTGGGCATGGTCGAGCGCGCCATCAAGGTACGCCGCCACAAGCCGATGTTCATGGTGGACCTGGCGGTGCCGCGCGATATCGAAGCCGAGGTCGGCCGCCTGAACGACGTTTTCCTCTATACCGTGGATGACCTGGCGTCGGCAGTGCAGACTGGCCTGGAAAACCGCCAGGCTGCCGTGGCGCAGGCGGAAGCCATCATCGAAACCCGCGTGCGCTCTTTCATGCACTGGGTGGAAAGCCGCGCGGTGGTGCCATTGATTCAAGACTTGCATGAGACCAGCGAAGCTTTCCGCCTGGCCGAACTGGAACGCGCGCGCAAGCTGCTGGCCAAGGGCGAGGATATCGATACCGTGCTGGAAGCGCTGTCGAAAGGCCTGACTGCCAAGTTCCTGCATGGCCCGCAACAAGCCCTGCATGAAGCGCAAGGCGACGAGCGCGCGCGCCTCGCCACGCTCTTGCCGCATCTGTTCCGCACCAAGCGCTAGCTGCGCTGCCTGGCCGATATCGGCCACTTCCCTTTCGGGATCGCGTCTAATTTGCACGATTCCTTGTCCGAGATTCCTTGATTCACCCAGCACCCAGACTGGATACACCAATGAAACCTTCGCTGCTTGCCAAACTCGATCAGCTCACCCACCGCCTGGCGGAAGTCAACGACCTGCTGTCGCAGGAAAACGCGACGGCCGACATGGATAATTACCGCAAGCTCTCGCGCGAGCACGCCGAACTGGGGCCGCTGGTCGAGGTGTACAACGCCTACGTCCAGGCCGACAAGGATGTGCAAACTGCGCAGGAATTGCTGGCCGACCCGGACATGAAGGAATTCGCACAGGAAGAAATCGCGGCGGCAAAGGCGCGCATGGAACAGCTGGAAGTCGATTTGCAAAAGATGCTGCTGCCGAAAGATCCGAATGACGAGCGCAATATTTTCCTGGAAATCCGCGCCGGCACCGGCGGCGACGAAGCGGGGCTCTTTGCCGGCGATCTGCTGCGCATGTACACGCGCTATGCCGAACGCAATCGTTGGCAAGTCGAGCTGATTTCCGAGTCTCCCTCTGAAGTTGGCGGATACAAGGAAGTCATCGTGCGCATCGTCGGCTTTGGCGCCTACTCGAAGTTGAAGTTCGAGTCGGGCGGCCATCGTGTGCAGCGCGTGCCGGCCACCGAAACGCAGGGCCGCATTCATACTTCCGCCTGCACGGTGGCGGTGATGCCGGAAGCCGATGAAGTGGAAGACGTCAATATCAATCAGGCGGACCTGCGTATCGACACTTTCCGCGCTTCGGGCGCCGGCGGCCAGCACATCAACAAGACCGATTCGGCGGTACGCATAACTCACCTGCCGACCGGCATCGTGGTCGAATGCCAGGACGACCGCAGCCAGCACAAGAACAAGGCGCAAGCCATGAAGGTATTGGCAGCGCGCATCAAGGATGTCCAGATGCGCGAGCAACAAGCCAAGGAAGCGGCCACGCGCAAGTCGCTCATCGGCTCGGGCGACCGCAGCGAACGCATTCGCACGTATAATTTCCCGCAAGGCCGCATGACTGACCACCGCATCAACCTGACGCTGTACAAGCTCGACTTCATCATGGATGGCGACCTGGAAGAGTTGACGACGGCTCTCGCCGCCGAGCATCAGGCCGAGTTGCTGGCCGAACTCGGTGAGGGAGCATAAATAGGATAGGCAAGCGCAGCCTCAGATGCTGCCAAAGCCACCATAACAAACGAAATGGAATCGCGATGAAACAAACCAAACTTGTCTTGCTCGGCGTTGCCATCGCCGCCATCGCCCTGCTGGGTGCGGCGCTTTATCTGCAATTCAACAAGGGCATGCTACCCTGCCCCTGGTGCATCATTCAGCGCTATATTTTCGCCGCCATCGCGCTGATCTGCCTGATTGCGGCCTTCCTGCCGCAAGGCGCTGCGCGTGCCGGCGCCGGCCTGGGTTTTCTGACATCGCTGGGTGGCATCGGTGCGGGAAGCTGGCTGCTGTGGGTACAAGCCAATCCAAATGTCTCTTGCGGCATCGATCCGCTGGAAACGTCGCTGAACAAGGTGTTCCTGGCAGAGTTGCTGCCTGCGGTATTCAAGGCCGATGGCTTGTGCACTACCCAATATCCGCCATTGCTCGGCTTGTCGGTCGCCCAATGGTCGACGGTCTGGTTCGCCATCTTCGCCATCGTGCTCGGCTGGACAGCTTTCAAGCGCCGGCGTTGATCCTGCCGCCGTGCCTCACGAACCCCGCTCTCCATTCACGCTGGCCGCCGGCGATACGCTGGCGGCTGCCTTACGCAATATTCCGCTGCCCGCATTAGAGATCCGTATCCTTGCCAGCCATACGCTGGGATTAACGCGGGTGCAATTGATCACGCAAGCCGACCGCTCCCTGACCGACGCCGAAGCTAATGCCCTGAAGGAGCTTGTCCGCCGTCGCCTGGCCGGTGAGCCGATTGCCTACATCGTCGGCCAGCGCGAATTCTTTGGTCTGCCCTTCACCGTTACCCCGGCTGTGTTGATTCCCCGTCCGGAGACGGAGTTGCTGGTGGAGCTGGCGCTGGAACGCCTGCCGCCAAATGGGCGCGTGCTCGACCTTGGCACCGGCTCCGGCGCCATCGCAGTGGCCATTGCCCATCAGCGCCCGGATGCGAATGTGACCGCCCTCGACGCCAGCCATGAGGCGCTGGAAGTCGCGCGCGGCAATGCCGAACGCAATCACGCCAGGGTGAGCTTCCTGCATAGCGATTGGTATAGCGCCCTTGGCCGGGAAATTTTCGATGTCATCGTCGCCAACCCGCCTTATATTGAAAAGAACGACCCGCATCTTGCCCAAGGCGATTTGCGTTTCGAGCCGGTGGATGCGCTGACCGATCATGCCGACGGCCTGTCGGACCTTGCCACCATTGTCGCCGGCGCCGGTCAGCATTTGGCTGATGCCGGCTGGCTGTTGATGGAGCATGGCTACGATCAGGCCCAAGCCGTGCGTGACTTGCTGACAAAACAAGGATTCGGCAAGGTGCAAAGCTGGCGAGACCTGGCGGATATCGAACGGGTTTCCGGCGGCTGCTTGAAGACCTGAAGGCTTAGACTGCCGTCACGCCCGCAGATTCTGGCGAGGCTGCATCCTGATCCATCTGGCAGTGCGTATCCATCCGCACCTGATTGCGGCCAAGCTTCTTGGCCTCGTATAAGGCGGCGTCCGCCCTGGCGATGAGCGTATCGGAATTATCGTCCGGCATTGGCACCATGATGCCAATGCCCACGCTCACGGTCAGATGCAAGCGCTTGTCGTCGAATTCCACTACCCGCTCCTGCACGCGCGACCGCACCTCTTCCGCCAGCGCGGCAACTCCTGCCGCATCGCCGTGCGGAATAATCAGGCAAAACTCTTCGCCGCCGTAACGCGCCGCGTGATCCGATGGCCGCCTGAGCGAGCCCTGCAATACATTCGCCACGGCCTTGATGCAGACGTCGCCGCACAGATGGCCGTAACGGTCATTGATCGACTTGAAGTGATCGATATCCACCATGATGAGCGCGATGGGATATTGCTGGCGCATGGCGCGGCGCCATTCCTCGGCATAGCGTTCGTTAAAGAACTTGCGGTTCTTGATGCCGGTGAGCGGATCGACCAGATTCAATTCATGCAAGGCCTTGTTGGCGTCAGCGAGTTTCTGCAAGGCGGCGTCAAGCTCGCGGGTACGTTCCTGCACGCGCGTTTCCAGTTCCGTCGTGGCCTGGCGCTGGATCCGTTCATTCTCCTCCTTCAGGATACGCAAGCGGTCGGCCAGCGCCATGGACAGCAGGATCACTTCCAGCGCCGAACCGATTTGCTGACCATAATTGGTGATGAATACCGATGGCAGCAGGCCGAAGGTCTTCAGGGCATACAGGAGGGAGCCAATCAGAAACACGGACCAGGCGATCATGAAATAGCGCGCCGGCTTGACCCCTTTGGCCAGCGCGTAGCAGCCAGTGGCGAATGCCATCACGCTGGCGATCACGCCTTCCAATGTGCCCAGGCGGATCACCAATGGATACGGTGCAAAGAACGCGGCGGCGGCTGTCGCCACCGAGATGAGCAAGAAGGCCGTGAAAAAGTGGTTCAGGCGCGGGAAATTCTTGCCGATGTCCAGGAAGGAGCGGGTGAACTCCGTCACGCCGATGGAGCCCATGCAAAGGAAAATTGGCAGCGCCGTGTTGGCCCATGCGGGCGCATCCGGCCAGAGGTATTCGTAAGTCAGACCATGCAACGTCGCCTGGAACAGGAAGAAGGCCAGGAGGTAGCTGACGTAATAGAGATAGGGCTTATCGCGCGTGGAAAGGAACAGGACCAGGTTGAAGACGAACAGGCCGGCCAGGATGCCGTAGAAAAGACCCATCAGGTGCTGCTCGTGCTCCTTTGCTTCAATATAGGTCGGCATATTCCACAACACGAGCGGCAATTGCATGGAGCTGTTGGTGCGGACATTGACATACACATCCCGGCTGTCACCAGGCTGGACCTCCAGCAGAAAGTTGATATTGCGCTCTTTGATTGCGCGTGCATCGAAGGGGCGGCGGTCGCCGCCGCGCATGACCGCATGCGAGCCGTCCGGCGCAACCAGGTAAATATCCACATGGTCGAGCGGCGGATACAACACCTCAAGCAGCCAGTCCTTGAACCGGGCCGAGCGATTCTCGATTGTGAAACGGAACCACATGCTGGAGGAAGTGAAGCCAAAGCTCGGCGTGGAAGCGTTGACGGGTTGAAACCCCCTTGTACCCGCCGCAGCGCGTATCTCCTCAAACGTCAGCTTGCCGGAGGCATCTTCAACATACTCCAGCTGACTGGAGACTGCATAGCGGCCAGTGTCGGCATCCAGAACAACCGGCGCTGAACTCGCCTGCGCACCAATCGAAAACAAGAGTGCGATGACGAAAAAGCAAGGCAGGCAGAAAACTATATTTACGATTTTTCTTATCATTTTAAAAATGACATCTGCCATACCAGGAGCTAGTGACCAGGCCCGGCAAAACCCTCGCAGCGCACCATGGCGCCGCTGAAAATCCGGGACATACGCAGATGTTCACTGCCTGTCACATTAACAGGCAGTATAGCTCAATATTTTTACCGAGAAATAAACGCATGCGCAATTTCATACACCCCATTGCGCGGTCTTCAGCGTCCCGGAGTCGCATGCCAGCCCTTGTCAAGACTGGCGATTTCACACGAATTGCGTATCATGTCCAGCTTGTTTCATTACCTCGTATCAATTCATGCTGCCCTCGATTGAACAACGCCTTGCACTAGAACTTGTCGCCAAGCCGGCCCAGGTTGCCGCCGCCATCGCTCTCCTGGACGAAGGCGCCACCGTTCCCTTCATCGCCCGCTACCGCAAGGAAGCTACCGGCGGGCTGGATGATACCCAACTGCGCCTGCTGGAAGAGCGCCTGCGTTATCTGCGCGAACTGGAAGACCGCCGCGCAGCCGTGATCGCCTCCATCGAGGAACAAGGCAAGATGACACCCGCCCTGCTGGATGCCATCACCCATGCCGAAGACAAGACCCGCCTGGAAGACCTCTACCTGCCCTACAAGCCCAAGCGCCGCACCAAGGCTCAGATTGCAGCGGAAGCCGGCCTGACGGAACTGGCCGATGCGTTGCTGACCAACCCGAATTTGAATCCGGAAGAAGAAGCCGCCAAGTATCTGAAGCCGGCGTTCACTACCGCCAATGGCGACAATCCCGGCGTGGCCGATGCCAAAGCCGCGCTCGACGGCGCCCGCCAAATCCTCATGGAGCGCTTTGCCGAAGATGCCGGCCTGCTGCAGTCGCTGCGCGAATACCTGACCGAACATGGCGTGGTCGAATCCAAGGTCGTCGAGGGTAAGCAGGAAGCCGGTGAAAAATTTGCCGATTACTTCGACTATTCCGAAACGCTCGGCACCATGCCTTCGCACCGCGCGCTGGCGCTGTTCCGTGGTCGTCGCGAAGAAATCCTGAATGTATCGCTGCGTCTCGATTCGGAAGAGGAAAAGCCGAAGTGGGACGCGCCGCATAATCCATGTGAAGGCCGCATCGCCAAGCAGTTTGGCATCGCCAACCAGGGCCGCCCGGCCGACAAGTGGCTTTCGGATACCGTGCGCTGGGCCTGGCGCGTGAAAGTCTTCATGCACCTGGAAACCGAATTGATGACCAAGTTGCGCGAAGAAGCGGAAACGGAAGCCATCCATGTCTTCGCCCGTAACCTGAAGGACTTGCTGCTGGCCGCGCCTGCCGGCCCGCGCGCCACCATGGGCCTGGACCCGGGCTTGCGCACCGGCGTAAAAGTCGCGGTGGTCGACGCCACCGGCAAGGTGGTCGATACCGCCACCATCTACCCGCACCAGCCGCGCAATGACTGGCACGGCTCGCTCCACACACTGTCGCAACTCGCCGAAAAGCACAAGGTGTCGCTCATCTCGATCGGCAATGGCACCGCTTCACGCGAAACCGACAAGTTGGCGCAAGACTTGATCAAGCTGCGCCCGGAACTCAAGCTCACCAAGATCGTGGTTTCCGAAGCCGGCGCCTCGGTGTATTCGGCGTCCGAATTCGCTTCCAAGGAATTGCCGGAACTGGACGTGTCCCTGCGCGGCGCCGTCTCGATTGCGCGTCGCTTGCAAGACCCGCTTGCCGAACTGGTCAAGATCGATCCGAAGTCGATTGGCGTCGGCCAGTACCAGCACGATGTCAGCCAGTCGCAACTGGCCCGTTCGCTCGACGCCGTGGTGGAGGATTGCGTCAACGCCGTCGGCGTCGATGTGAACACCGCGTCGGCGCCGCTGCTGGCGCGCGTGTCCGGCCTGAATGGCAGTGTCGCGCAAAGCATCGTCAGCTATCGCGACATGAAAGGCATGTTTCGCTCGCGCGCCGATCTGCGCGCCGTACCGCGCCTGGGCGACAAGACCTTTGAACAAGCTGCGGGTTTCCTGCGCATCATGGGCGGCGAGAATCCGCTCGATGCCTCGGCGGTGCACCCGGAATCCTATCCATTGGTGGAAAAGATCCTCGCCGATATCAAGAAAGATGTGAAAAGCGTGATCGGTGAAGCCGGTTTGCTGAAGACGATTCAGCCGGCCAAGTACGCCGATGAAAAATTCGGCGTCCCGACCATCACCGATATCTTGAAGGAATTGGAGAAGCCCGGCCGCGATCCCCGCCCGGAATTCACCACGGCCACCTTCAAGGAAGGCGTCGAGGAAATCAGGGACCTGCGTCCGGACATGATCCTCGAAGGCGTTGTCACGAACGTGGCAGCCTTCGGCGCCTTCGTCGATATCGGCGTGCACCAAGATGGCCTGGTGCATATTTCCGCCCTGTCGAATACCTTCGTCAAGGACCCGCATTCGGTCGTCAAGGCGGGCCAGGTAGTGAAAGTCAAAGTGCTGGAAGTCGATGAAAAGCGGAAACGCATTGCCTTGACCATGCGCCTGACCGACACGCCGCCACAATCCGGCGCCAAGCCTGCGCAGCGCGGCGACCGCAACGATGCCAAACGTCTTGCGCAGCATCAGAACGTGCGTGAGCCGGCGATGAATAGTGCAATGGCGGCAGCATTTGCCAAGCTGAAGTCCTGAGCTGCAACCGACCTGCAACTGAAGCGGGATACTTTTATAATGGCGAAACCAACTTTAGAGAGGCAGCCATGAGCGATGTACAAAACTGGATCAAAGAAACCGTTACCCAGCACCCGGTGGTGCTGTTCATGAAAGGCACGGCGCAATTTCCGCAATGCGGCTTTTCCAGTCGCGCGGTGCAACTGCTCAAAGCGGCCGGCGCCAACGATATCGTCACCGTCAACGTGCTGGAAAACCCGGAAGTCCGCCAGGGCATCAAGGATTATTCCAACTGGCCGACCATCCCGCAGCTGTACGTCAAGGGTGAATTCATCGGCGGCTCCGACATCATGTCTGAAATGTTTGAATCGGGCGAACTGCAAACGCTGCTGAAGGACTGATGTGACACTGCCAGCCGCCGCAGCGAAGTCGCGACGGCTGATCGTCGCCATTACCGGCGCCACCGGCGCCGTGTACGGCGTACGCCTGCTGCAAATTCTCCGCACCATTCCCGGCATTGAGACGCACCTGCTCGTATCGGAAGCCGGCGTGCTCAATCTGCATCAGGAACTGGGACTTAGCCGCAAGGCTGTCGAAAGCCTGGCGCATGTGATCCATAACGTGCGCGATGTCGGCGCATCGATTGCCAGCGGCTCCTTTCAGTCCGATGGCATGGTCGTCGCTCCCTGCTCCATGAAAACCCTGGCGGCGGTTGCACATGGCCTTGCCGACAATCTCATTACACGTGCGGCAGACGTCGTATTGAAAGAGCGTCGCCGGCTTGTCCTGATGGTGCGGGAAACCCCTTTCAACCTTGCGCACTTGCGCAACATGACGGCGGTAACCGAAATGGGCGGCATTATTTTTCCGCCTTTGCCGGCGTTTTACCATCAACCGCAAAGCATCGAAGACATGGTCGACCATACGCTGGCTCGAGTACTGGACTTATTCGATATCTCGCACGAACTGGCGCCGCGCTGGCAAGGCATGCGCGGCGGTGAAGCGTAGACGACGCCTCGCATTAACGAATTAAAGAAAATGGCAGACAACAAATACGGCGCATGGCTCAGGAAAATTGGCGATCGTGAGGCGGCATCCAGCATGGCGCGTGAATGTGCCTTCGCTATGCTGTTCTGGGCGGTCGTGCAAGCGGCTTTTGCATGGAAATACGGTCCGTCCCTATTCGGGCACGCTGTCGTCCTCGCTGTAGGAGGCTTTTGTCTGCTGCGCTGGAAGAGCCGTGGCGCTGCGGTGGCGTTGGCACTGTACGCATTGATCAACATGAGCATCACGCTGGCGATCAATTCCGGCGTGGCGATTGAAGGCGGCAAGAACCTTGCGCTGGCCCTCATGATCTCGTGGACCGCAGTCAAGGCAGTCGAAGCCACTTTCCGCTTGCAGGGCCGCTTTGCCTTCCTGCCTGCGCCAGCGCCAGCGACGCATTCCTGAATCAGCGACGCATATGAAAAAAGCTTACGTACCCGAAGGGACGTAAGCTTTTTATTTGGTGCCGGCTGCAGGACTTGAACCCGCCACCCCCTGATTACAAGTCAGGTGCTCTACCAGATGAGCTAAGCCGGCGAAACTGAAAGAGCGCGTATTGTACTGGATTATTTAATCCGCGTCAGTGTCGGACGACCACCTTTTTTTGGTGGCTCATCATTTCCATCAGGAGAAGTGCCTTCCGGCTTGTTTTCCGAAGGCGTCGGCACGGAAGTCAGACTGGTCGGCTCCGTGCGCGTGGCGCTATCGATCTCGCCTTCCATTGCCTGAACTTCATCGGGAGAAGGCCTCACGACGTCGAATGCCATGCCCTGGCCATTCTCGCGCGCATAGATCGCAATCACGTTTTCCACCGGGATGACGATATCGCGCGATACGCCACCAAAACGCGCGCTGAAATGGATGAAGTCATTATCCATCTTCAACCCGCTGGTGGCATCGAAACTAATGTTCAGAACAATTTCGCCATTCTTCACGAATTGCATCGGCACGCGGGTACGGCCATCGACCATCACCGCCAGATAAGGCGTATAGCCATTATCTGTGCACCATTCGTAAATGGCACGCACCAAATAGGGTTTGGTCGATGTTTCGGACATGCTATGCAATCGCTATGGAATTAAAACCGCAAATCAGCGGCGCATTACTTTCTCGGACGGGGTCAGTGCTTCGATATACGCCGGGCGGGAGAAAATCCGTTCCGCATATTTCATCAGCGGCGCAGCCGTTTTCGACAGCTCGATGCCGTAATGATCAAGACGCCAGAGCAAGGGCGCAATCGCGACATCCAGCATGGAGAATTCGTCACCCAGCATGTATTTGTTTTTCAAGAACAAAGGTGCCAGTTCCGTCAGGCGGTCACGAATTTCAGCACGGGCCTTTTCCAGCGCTTTATCGCCGGATTTGCCCTTGTCATTTTCCAGCGTATGCACGTGGATGAACAATTCTTTTTCAAAATTGAACAGCATCAAGCGAGCGCGGGCACGCATGAGCGGATCAGCCGGCATCAGCTGAGGATGCGGGAAACGTTCATCGATATATTCGTTGATGATATTCGACTCATACAGGATCAGGTCGCGCTCCACCAGGATCGGCACCTGACCATACGGATTCATCACCGAAATATCTTCCGGCTTGTTAAAGAGATCAACATCACGTACTTCAAAATCCATGCCCTTTTCAAACAGGACAAGACGGCAACGCTGAGAAAATGGGCAGGTCGTGCCCGAATAGAGAACCATCATGGTTGCAGTTCCTTAGAAACAAAGGGGTGAGACGCGTGCGCTCACCCCGATTCAACTGCCCTTTAAGGGGCTATAAGCTTATTTGACTTCTTTCCAGTACGAACGGTTCAGTAACCAAGCCAGGAAAGCAAAAACGGACAGGAACAGGAACACCCAGACGCCAAGGCGGCGGCGGGTATCCTGAACCGGCTCAGCCATCCAGGTCATGAAGCTGACGAGGTCGGCTACGTCACGGTCATATTCCAGATTAGACAATTTACCCGGCTTGACTTGTTCGAACCCGGCAAAGCGGTGAATGGTCTTGGAATGATCGTGCGGATCCTTGGCTTCCTCGAACTTGGCAGTGCGAATGCCTTGTAATTCCCATAAGGCATGTGGCATACCGACGTTCGGGAATACCATGTTGTTCCAGCCGGTCGGGCGGGTATCGTCCTTGTAGAAAGTGCGCAGGTACGTATACAGCCAGTCAGGGCCGCTGCCTTCGGCAGATGCTTTAGCACGGGCAATTACCGACAAGTCCGGCGGTGCGGCGCCGAACCATTCCTTGGCATCTTTTGCCGACAGGGTGACTGTCATCAGGTCGCCAACTTTATTACCCGCAAAAAGCAGGTTGTTTTTGATTTGCTCGTCTGTCAAACCGATATCGCGCATGCGGTTGTAGCGCATGTTCGATGCAGCATGGCAGTTCAAGCAATAGTTGACGAAAATCTTGGCGCCGTTCTGGAGGGATGCCAGATCGCGCGTATGGTCCGGCGCGGCATCCAGAGGAAAACCGCCGCCAGCCGCCAGCGCAACGGCCGGCGCAAACGCCAAGGCTGCAAGTAATTTTTTCAGCAATTTCATATTGTTTTATCCTTTGCAGCTTAGTGCGGATGGAAAGTCACGCGGCTGGGGACCGGCTTGAACTGGCCCATCGCGCTCCACCACGGCATCAGCAGGAAGAAGCCGAAATAGATGAAGGTGCAGATCTGCGAAACCAGGGTACGGCCAGCGGTCGGCGGCTGCACACCCAGATAGCCCAGCACCAGGAAGGCTACGCCGAAGATGGCGTAGACATACTTGTGCCAGTCCGGACGATAACGGATCGATTTCACCGGCGAGTGATCCAGCCACGGCAAGGCAGCCATGATCAGCACCGACACGCCCATCAGCACGACGCCCCAGAACTTGGCGTCGAAAATCGACATGGCGATGATCACCACGACACCGATCACGGCAGCCGCCAGCTTGATCTTAGCGGGCAGCTTCGTGCGCAGCCAGACCAGCGCGACATAGGCAGCGATGCCAGCCTGCAGCCAGATCATGAAGTCGGAAGTGGTCGCACGCAGGATCGAGTAGAACGGCGTGAAGTACCAGACCGGCGCGATATGCGGCGGCGTCTTCAGCGGATCAGCCGGGATGAAGTTGTTGTACTCCAGGAAGTAGCCCCCCATTTCCGGCGCAAAGAACACCACGGCCGAGAAGATCGCCAGGAAGCAGGCCACCCCGAACAAATCCTTGAAGGTGTAATACGGATGCGAAGGAATGCCGTCGATCGGATGACCATCCGCACCAAGCGTATCCTTGACTTCGATGCCGTCCGGGTTGTTCGAACCCACTTCGTGCAGCGCGATCAGGTGAGCCGCCACGAGACCCAACAGCACCAGCGGAATGGCGATCACGTGGAACGAGAAGAAGCGGTTCAGGGTCGCGTCGGACACGACGTAGTCACCGCGGATCCACAGCGACAGATCCGGGCCGATGAACGGGATTGCGCCGAACAGGTTGACGATCACCTGCGCGCCCCAGTACGACATCTGGCCCCACGGCAGCAGGTAGCCGAAGAAGGCTTCGGCCATCAGGCACAGGAAGATGCCGACACCGAACAGCCAGATCAGCTCGCGCGGCTTGCGGTAGGAGCCGTACAGCAGACCACGGGTCATGTGCAGGTAGACCACGATGAAGAAGGCCGAGGCCCCGGTGGAGTGCATGTAGCGCACCAGCCAGCCCCAGGGCACATCGCGCATGATGTATTCGACCGAAGCGAACGCCAGGTTGGCATCCGGCTTGTAGTGCATGACCAGGAAAATACCGGTAACGATCTGGATCACCAGCACCAGCATGGCCAGCGAGCCGAACAGGTACCAGACGTTGAAGTTTTTCGGAGCGTAGTACTTGCCCCACTGGTCATTCCACAGCTTCGACAACGGGAAGCGGGCATCGACCCAGTTCAGCGCCTTGGCGGATACGGGCGCATCGGCAGGGAGTTTTTTCTCTACGAATGCCATGATTACGCTTCCCCTTTCTCATCCTTGCCGATCACCAGCTTGGTGTCGGAAAGATACATGTGGCGCGGCACCGGGAGGTTGTCCGGCGCAGGAACGTTCTTGTACACGCGTCCGGCAACGTCGAAAATCGAACCATGGCAGGGGCACAGGAAGCCGCCTTGCCAGTCATCCGGCAGCGAAGGCTGCGGGCCGGCTTGCAGCTTGGTCGTCGGCGAGCAGCCCAGGTGGGTGCAGATGCCGATGGCAACCAGATATTCCGGCTTGATCGAGCGGGTCTCGTTGCGAGCATATTCCGGCGTGAATTCATCCGGGTTACGCTGCGACTTGGGGTCGGCGAGCTTGCTATCCAGCTTCGGCAATTCCGCGATCATTTCCGGCGTGCGGCGCAATACCCATACCGGCTTGCCGCGCCATTCGACGGTTTTCATTTGTCCCGGAGCCAGGTCCGAGATATCTACTTCCACCGGCGCTCCAGCGGCCTTGGCGCGCTCGGATGGCTGAAAGGTGGACACAAACGCTCCGGCCGTGGCCAAACCAGCCACGCCTCCTGCCGCACATGTGGCGACAAGCAATCCGCGCCGGCCTGAATCGACCTGCTTTTCGTTACTCATACCCTACCCCGATATAGTCAAATTGCGAAAGCTGCACGAAACTTCTAGCAACATTAAATTATAACGAAGTCATGCTTCGTTTCAAAGAAATTCCAATTATGGAAATATTTCGGCATGCTTTTCGCCCGCTTTACGAACCTGTGCAGGCTTCGCCATTTGGGCTGCACCATATTGGAATTAACTGCATTTACGTCGTTTTTGATGCAATAAGGTTAAAATCCTCGCTTATTTTTATATAGGAAGGAGTCGTAACCATGGGAATGATGCAGGAATTCAAAGAGTTCGCCGTCAAAGGCAATGTGGTCGATTTGGCCGTGGCTGTGATCATTGGCGGCGCGTTTGGCCGGATCGTCGATTCGGTAGTGCAAGACCTCATCATGCCATTGGTTGGCAGATTGTTAGGCGGCCTGGATTTTTCCAGCTATTACCTTCCCTTGAACAATCAAGGCACACAGCTACCGTTGGCTGAGGCCAAAAAGCTCGGGGCGGTGTTTGCTTACGGCAATTTCCTGACGATTTTGCTGAATTTCATCATTTTGGCGTTCATTATTTTTCTGATGGTGCGCCTGATCAATAGAGCCAAGAAGCGCGAACCGGAAGCCCCGGCCGAAACCGCGCTTGCCACGCCGGAAGACATCCTGCTGCTGCGGGAAATTCGCGATTCGCTGAAGAAGTAAGGCCTACCCATGCATCCGACCCGGATTGCTAGACTGGGTTGGGAATGTCAATGAAGCGATGGCTGATGCCGAAATGCTCGGCCAGGTGCTCACCGAGTGCTTGTACGCCATACCGCTCGGTTGCATGGTGGCCGCACGCCAGATACGCCACGCCGGTTTCGCGGGCGAGATGCACGGTCGGCTCGGAGATTTCTCCGCTCAGATAAGCAGTCGCCCCGGCGCTAATTGCGTCACCTAACATGTTTTGAGCAGCGCCGGTACACCAACCGATGCGGCCCAGCGGTTGCGCCGGGTCCCCGATTACTTGCGGGGCGCGACCGAGCGCTGTTTCAACCAGCCGCGCCAGATCCCCGACTGTCGCCACATCGACCGGTGCCCTTCCCAACCAGCCAAGCTCATCCTCGCCAAAACGTCCATCCGCCTGCAAGCCAAGCTGTCTTGCGAGTTGCGCGTTATTGCCAAGTTCGGGATGCATATCCAGTGGCAGATGATAGGCAAACAGGTTGAGATCGTGCTTCAGCAGCCGGGCAATGCGACGCTGCTTGATGCCGACGATGCGCGCATCCTCGCCGCGCCAGAAATAACCGTGATGCACCAGAATGGCATCCGCACCTGCGTCAACCGCAGCCTCGATCAGCGCCTGGCTGGCAGTGACGCCGCTGACTATGGAACCGATATGGTCGCGCCCTTCCACCTGCAGACCGTTTGGGCAATAATCGCGGAAACGTGCGATATTTAGCAGTTGTGCCAAATAATTATCGATTTCATCCCTTTTCACTATCCGCTTTTCCATACTTCCTGCCTTTTATGCGACGTTATTGGTTATTGTTTGCCCAGACTGTTACGGTTGTTCTGGCGATCTGGTTCATTGTAGCGACACTGAAGCCCGAATGGGCGGGCCGCATGTTAGGCAAATCTGAAAAGGTCAACCTGAACTGGTCTACCGTACCGGTACAGGAAGCTCCAGCCGGCCTATCGCCTACGCAAGGCTCTTATCGCGACGCCGCGCGGCGCGCCATGCCTTCCGTCGTCAACATCTATACTTCCAAGGCGTCACGCCAGCGCAACCCGATGCTGGACGACCCGCTGTTCCGCCGCTTTTTCGGTGACCGCCTGGAAGAGCAGGATGAGAAGCAGTTCAGCCTGGGTTCCGGCGTCATCGTCAGTCCGCAAGGCTATATCCTCACCAACAACCATGTCGTCGAAGCCGCCGATGAAATCGAAGTGGCGCTTGCCGATGGCCGCAAGGCAGCCGGCAAGGTCGTCGGCACCGATTCGGAAACCGATCTGGCTGTCATTAAAATCAATCTGGATAACGTGCCGGCCATTACCCTGGGCCGCGCCGAACAATTGAAGGTGGGCGATGTCGTGCTCGCCATCGGCAATCCTTTCGGCGTTGGTCAGACCGTGACCATGGGCATCGTCTCCGCGCTGGGACGCAGCCACCTGGGCATTAACACGTTCGAAAATTTCATTCAAACCGATGCCGCCATCAATCCGGGCAATTCGGGAGGCGCGCTGATCGACACGAATGGCAATCTGCTGGGCATCAATACGGCCATCTATTCACGCTCGGGCGGCTCGCTCGGCATCGGCTTTGCCATCCCTGTCACCACCGTCAAAACCGTGATGGATTCCATCATCAGCACGGGCCAGGTGGTGCGCGGCTGGATCGGCGTCGAACCGCAGGACATCACGCCCGAACTGGCGGAAAGCTTCGGCCTGAAGCAAAAGACTGGCACCATCATCGCCGGCGTGCTGCGCGGCGGCCCTGCGGATCGCGCCGGCATTCGCCCGGGCGACATCCTGATTGCCGTCGATGGCCACGTCGTCAACGATACGACCGAAATGCTGAATTTGATTGCCCAGCTCAAGCCTGGCAATAAAGCAAAGATGACGATCTTGCGCAAGAACGAGCAGACCAGCCTGGACGTGTTGGTTGGCAAGCGCCCCGTCATCCGCCGTGAAGAAAGCGACGAATAAGCCCGTCGCACAAGGATAGCCGGATATGCACGTACGCGACCTGACCCAATTCCTCGCCGAACTGGCAGAGAACAATAATCGCGCCTGGTTTGTCATGAACAAGCCGCGCTACGATATCCTGCGCGCGGAATTTCTGGAACTGGTGACCGAGCTGATTGCCGGCATTGCCAAGTTCGATCCGGCCGTCGCGGATTGCAATCCGCGAAAAGCCTTATTCCGGATTAACCGCGACTTGCGCTTTGCTCGCGAAAAAATCCCTTACAAGACCCACTTTGCCGCGTCCATCACTGCCAGCGGCATGAAAAAACCCAGCCAGGGCGGCGGACCGGCGTATTACTTCCACATCAACGCCGATGGTGAACTGCTGGTGGCGGGTGGCGAATATCTGCCGCCGCCGCAGCGCTTACGGGCGATTCGCCAGCAAGTCATCGATGATGCCGATGGTTTTGCCCAGCTGCTGAAGAATAAAAAACTGGTGCAGGGTTTTGGCGGCTTGCAGGAAGAAGACAAGCTTGCACGGCCACCCAAGGGTTTCGATCCCGACATCCCGCACATCGAAGCCATCAAGCTCAAGAGCTTCATCGTGTGGAAGGAAAGCGATATCCGCGGCAATATCCCGAAGGATCTGAAAAAGGAATTATTGAGCAGCTTTCGTGATGCCTACCCGCTGGTAAGCTGGCTGCGGCAAATTCCCTTGGTCTGAATGGCGACGCCCTTCAGACCGTTCCTTCCGGATTTTCCGATTCTTCCGGTGCTTGCGTAGCCCGGACAAAAATCGGCGCCACCATTAAGCCCACTTCATAAAGTAGGCACAACGGCACGGCCAGGAAGAGCTGGCTCATGATATCCGGTGGCGTAACGATCGCCGCCAGCACGAATGCCGCCACGATGACGTAGGGACGGATCGCCTTGAGCTTTTCGACGGAAACGATACCCATGCGCACCAGCACGATCACCACGATCGGCACTTCAAAGGTAATGCCAAAAGCCAGGCACATGGTCATGACAAAATCGAGGTAGTTTTCGATATCCGGCGCAAAGGAGATTGACTGCGGCGCGAAGTTATAGATGAATTTGAAGACCTGGCCGAACACGAGGAAATAGCAAAATGCCACGCCGATCAGGAACAATACCGAGGTTGAAATCACCAGCGGCGCCACCAGGCGCTTTTCGTGTGCATACAAGCCCGGCGCAATGAACGCCCACGCCTGGTACAGCACCCATGGCAGCGCAACGATGAAAGCCGCAAGCAAGGTGATTTTCATCGGCACCAGGAAAGGCGTGATGACGCCGGTGGCGATCAACTTCGATCCCGGCGGCAGCGCGGCGATCATGGGGTGCGCCAGAAAATCGTAAATGGCGCCCGGACCTGGCGTGAGCATCAGGATACCGAAGACGATCAGCACGCCTGCCGATGCCTTCATGATGCGGTTGCGTAGCTCGATCAGGTGCGAGATGAACGAGTCTTTGACGTCGGCGAAGTCTTGGTCTTCAGTCATGGTATTGCGACTGCACGATAGCGGCCGGCATCAATGGAAAAAGGCCTGGGATTTGCGTGCGGCAGAAGCTGGCCGGTATTTGGCCACGCGCCCGGCTGCCGAAAGAACACGAGTCCTGTGGCCGGTCTGCCGCTTGTACCAGGAGGGAATGCTGGAAGAACGAAGCAGTTTTTTCTTGCGGAAGGTCCTGGCTTTTTCGGTCAGGCTTTCCGGCGTCGGCGGGTCCAGCAGGGACTGCCGCTCCATGGCGGCTTCGTTTGCTTCACTGACGGCACTGTGGATAGTCCGCTCGGCGTCTTCCACATCTCGCTTGACTTCATCGGCGGCCTCGCGCATTTCCTGCTGCATCTTGCGCAATTCGTCCAGCTCGATCTCGCGGCTGACTTCGGCTTTCACCTGATTCATGTAACGCTGCGCCCGGCCGAAAAGCGAGCCAGCCATGCGAGCGACACGCGGCAGCTTCTCGGGGCCGATCACCACCAGCGCCACCACGCCGATCAGAGCGATTTTGGTCAGTCCAATATCGATCATGGAAGGACGCCGACCTCAGGAATCAAAATGATCAAGCCTTGTTTTTTTCGCGAGCTTCGACATCGATCGTGCTCTTGTCGGCGACTTGCTGCGGCGGTGCGGCAGGCTGGTCTTCCTCACCCTTGACGCCATCCTTGAAACCCTTGACGGCCTTGCCCAGGTCGGAACCGATGTTGCCCAGTTTTTTGGTGCCAAAAATCAGCATGACCACTACCAGAACAATCAGCCAGTGCCAAATACTCATGGAACCCATGTTGCTTCTCCTCGCGGAACGCCTTGCGTCCCAATGTCAGTAACTTACTCGTTTAACGGATGCCGCGCCAGGGACGCGGACCACCCAGCACATGCAAATGCAGATGGTACACCTCTTGACCGCCATCGGGTCCGATGTGGAACTGGGTGCGGAAACCACCCTGCCCCGGACCTTCAGCGGCAGGCGTATAGCCGCAACCCTGTTCCTTGGCCAGCTTCGGTGCCAGCAACATCATTTTACCCAACAATGCGGCATGGCTTTCATTGCAATCCGCAAGTGTTGCGACATGTTGTTTCGGGATGATTAAAAAATGGACCGGAGCAGCAGGATTGATGTCATGAAAGGCAATGACGTCATCATCCTCATAGATGGTTTTCGATGGAATTTGTTTAGCCGCAATCTTGCAGAAAATACAGTTATCCACGCCTGATCCTTTATGAATGGCTAATGTCCGTCAGTCCTGACCTTCATCCTGCTCGCGGGTCTTGAGCTTGCGGCTGGCTTTTTCCTCGATGCCGGAAATGCCTTCGCGGCGCGCCAGTTCATCCAGCACATCCTGAGGCGTCAGGTTGAATTGCGCCAGCATGATCATCGAATGGAACCACAGGTCGGCGCATTCGTACAGCAGCTTGGATGCATCAGCGCCACCGCGCACATCCTTGGCTGCCATGACCGTCTCGGTCGCTTCTTCACCGACCTTCTTCAAGATCGCATCGTCGCCCTTGGAAAACAGGCGCGACACATAGGATTTGTCGGGATCGCCGCCATTGGCCAGCTTGCGCGATTCGATCACGGCTGCCAAGCGGTTCAGGGTATCGCTCATGATGTCGGGACTCTATTTGTAAATGCTTTCCGGGTCTTTCAAGACTGGCTCGACCGCTTGCCACTCGCCGCCGGCCTCGAGCTTTTCAAAGAAGCAGGAATGGCGGCCAGTGTGGCATGCAATGCCGCCAGCCTGTTCGACTTTCAGCAATACCACGTCCTGGTCGCAATCGAGGCGGATTTCATGGACTTTTTGCGTGTGGCCGGATTCCTCACCCTTGTGCCAAAGCTTTTTGCGCGAACGGCTCCAGTAGACGGCTTCGCCTAGTTCAAACGTTTTGGCAAGAGCGTCGCGATTCATCCAGGCAAACATCAGCACATCGTTGCTGCCGACTTCCTGCGCAATGACGGGGACCAATCCCTGCTCATCCCATTTGACATGGTTGAGCCATTTATCGCTGGCGCTCATACCTGCCTCACCGGAATGTTGCGCTCGGCCATGAAGCGCTTGGCTTCACTGACGGTATGCTGACCATAGTGGAAGATGCTGGCAGCCAGCACGGCATCGGCATGGCCCTGGGTAATGCCGTCGGCCAGATCCTGCAAGCCGCCGACGCCGCCGGATGCAATCACCGGCACGTTGACGGCGTCCGACACCGCGCGGGTCAGCGCCAGATCGAAGCCACTCTTGGTGCCATCGCGATCCATGCTGGTCAGGAGTAACTCGCCTACGCCCAGCTGTTCCATCTTTTTCGCCCACTCGACGGCATCGATGCCGGTGGCCTTGCGGCCGCCATGCGTGAAAACTTCCCAGCGGCCTTCGCTTACCTGCTTGGCGTCGATCGCCACGACGATGCATTGCGAGCCGTATTTTTGCGCCGATTCATACACCAGTTGAGGATTCGCCACAGCGGCGCTATTCATGCTGACCTTGTCGGCGCCGGCGTTCAGGAGCCGGCGCACATCTTCCACCGCACGCACGCCGCCACCCACGGTCAGCGGGATAAATACCTGCGACGCCACGGCTTCGATGATGTGCAGGATAAGATCGCGCTCGTCGGAGGTCGCGGTGATGTCGAGAAAAGTGATTTCGTCGGCGCCCTGATCGTCATAGCGGCGCGCAATCTCGACGGGGTCACCGGCATCGCGCAGTTCGACGAAATTGATGCCCTTGACGACCCTGCCTGCGGTAACGTCAAGACAGGGAATGATGCGTTTAGCCAGCGCCATAAAACTTCGTTTAACCTTGATACGTGTTGCTTGGATTATTCAGCGTCGGCGAGTTCGTCGGCGAGTTCCTGCGCGCTGCGCAAGTCCAGCGTGCCTTCGTAAATCGAACGGCCGCAGATGACGCCTTCGATGCCTTCGGATTCGACTGCGCACAGCGCCTCGACGTCCTTGATGCTATGCACGCCGCCGGAAGCGATGATGGGAATCGTCACGCTTTGCGCGAGCTTGACGGTTGCATCGATATTCACGCCGCCCATCATGCCGTCGCGGCCGATGTCGGTATAGATAATCGATTCGACGCCGTAGTCTTCGAATTTTTTCGCCAGGTCGATGACTTCATGACCGGTCAGCTTGCTCCAGCCATCGGTCGCCACCTTGCCATCCTTGGCGTCCAGCCCGACGATGATCTGGCCGGGAAAGGCGCTGCAGGCATCGTGCAGGAAACCCGGGCTTTTCACCGCCGCCGTGCCGATGATGACGTATGACAGGCCGCCGTCCAGGTAGCGCTCGATGGTGTCGAGGTCGCGGATGCCGCCGCCCAGTTGCACCGGGATTTCTTCGATATCGTTCTCCACGGCGAATTCCTGCACCATGCGAATGATCGATTTCACGGCCGAAGCATTTTTCGGCGTGCCGGCGAATGCGCCATTCAAATCCACCAGGTGCAGGCGGCGCGCGCCCTGTTCCAGCCAGTGCCGCGCCATCTTGGCGGGGTCATCGGAAAACACGGTGGCCTGGTCCATATCACCTTGCTTGAGGCGTACGCAGTGACCGTCCTTGAGATCGATAGCAGGTATGAGCAGCATGGCTAGCGGTAAATTATTGTTGGTGAGTGAATGTTAAGTGTTAAGGAATTTACGGGTTCCAGTCCACGAAGTTTTTGTACAGGCGCAAACCTGCGGCAGCACTTTTTTCAGGATGGAACTGTGTTGCAAAAATATTTTCGCGCGCCACGGCACAAGTGAATACCTGGCCGTATTCCGTCTGCCCGACAATATCGTCGGCAGCATCCGGCACGGCATAGTAACTGTGCACGAAATAAAAATAGCTGTCGTCGGCGATACCTTGCCACAGCGGATGCGGGCGGGCTTGCTTGACCCGGTTCCAGCCCATCTGCGGCACCTTGTAGCGCGAGCCATCCGGCTGCAGCTGGCCATCGAGCTGGAAGCGCACGACCTTACCGGGCATCAGTGCCAGACAAGGCGTATCGCCTTCCTCGCTACGGTCAAACAGCATTTGCTCGCCGACGCATACGCCGAACAAGGGCTTGTTGCGCGCCGCCTCCAGTAATGCTTCTTCCACGCCGGATTCGCGCAGGCTGCGCATGCAGTCGCGCATGGCGCCCTGCCCCGGCAAGACGATCCGGTCCGCACTGCGGATATCCGCCGCCTCGCCAGAAATGCGCACATCGGCTTCCGGCGCGGCATGGCGCAAGGCTTGCGCTACCGAGCGCAAGTTGCCCATACCGTAATCTACCACCACAATTTTGTTCATGATAACGCTTGTAAACGCGGTTACCCTTGGACTTGACCTCGGGCCGTATCGTTTAGGTCTTCCTACAAACTACCTTTAGTTGAAGGAATCGTACCGGCGGCACGATCGTCGCGTTCAGTTGCCATGCGCAGGGCACGGCCGAAAGCCTTGAACACTGTTTCGCACTGATGATGAGCATTGGTGCCACGCAGATTATCGATATGCAGCGTCACTTGGGCGTGGTTGACGAAGCCCCGGAAAAATTCGCCGGTCAGGTCGACGTCGAAGCCGCCGATCATTGCGCGGGTAAACGGCACATGCAACTCCAGGCCGGGACGTCCGGACAAATCCACCACCACGCGCGACAACGCTTCATCGAGCGGCACATAGGCATGGCCGTAACGGCGGATGCCCTTCTTGTCGCCAACGGCCTTCGCAAACGCCTGTCCCAGGGTAATGCCGACATCCTCGACAGTGTGGTGCGCATCGATATGCAAGTCGCCCTTGGCTTCGATGTCCAGGTCGAACAAGCCATGGCGCGCGATCTGGTCGAGCATGTGGTCGAGAAAAGGAACGCCGGTATTCAGCTTTTGCTGGCCCGTGCCATCGAGGTTGATGGCAACGCGGATTTGCGTCTCATTGGTGTTGCGCGTGACTTCCGCGCTGCGTTGCATGGACATGGTCTTTTGTAAGGACAATAAATTTAGCTTGGTGCCATGGCTCGTAGCCATGGGCCAGTTTGTAATAATGCGTGCATTTTACCCATATTTTAGGCAGGAATTCTGTCCACACCTTACAAGAGATGAAATGAACGGCATTACAGCGATTAATATTGCAATTAAAGTAATGTTTATTGCCTAGTTTGGCATTATGACACCGCTTCCGGCGCTGTCGGCTCGGCGGGCAATTCGGCCAGGCGCCGCTGAATCATTTCACAATAAGTTGGATTCAACTCGAATCCGGTAAAGTGCCGTCCGCAGCGCCGAGCCGCGACGGCGGTAGTGCCGCTGCCCATGAATGGGTCCAGCACCATGCCGCCCGACGGACAGGAAGCCTTGATCATGCGCTCGATGATTTCCAGCGGCTTCTGCGTGGGGTGGTCGGCGCGCTCGCGATGCTCGCGGTGCAGGCGCGAGACGCTCCAGACATCCTTGGGGTTGTAACCCATCTCCAACCATTTGGCGCCGACGAAGATCGACCGGGTGCGCGCCTTCTTGGTCTGTTCATCGTAGGGAATGCGCACGGCGTCGAGATCGAAATAGTAATCCTTCGACTTGGCGAAGAAACCGACGGTGTCGTGCACCGACGAGTAACGCCGGGTGCTACCGCCCATCGATGGCACGCGCCGGTCCCAGATGATCTCATTCACCATCATCATGCGTTGCTTGAGCATCACGAATACTTCCGGCGAATAGCGCCAGGTCAGGAAAATATACAGGCTGCCGTTGGCTTTCAGCTTGGGCAGCGCGATATCTACCCACTGCTCCATCCAGGCGAGATAGGCTTGGGTGTCGAGCTTGTCGGAATCGTTGCCGTAATCCTTGCCCAGGCCATAAGGCGGATCGGCGATGATCAAATCGACCGAGGCATCCTCGATGCGCGCCATGCCTTGGAGCGCATCTTCGCAATAGACGCGGTCGAGCCACTCGCTCATGCGCTTACCTTCGCGCGCGGCTTCATTTCAGGCGCAGTTCCGCCGAACGGGCATGAGCTTGCAAGCCCTCACCGTAAGCCAGTTCCGCTGCCACCTTGCCCAGCGTTTGCGCCCCGGCTTCGCTGACCAGGATGACGCTCGAGCGCTTCTGGAAATCGTACACGCCCAGCGGCGAGGAAAAGCGCGCGGTGCGCGAAGTCGGTAATACGTGATTGGGGCCGGCGCAATAATCGCCCAGCGATTCGGATGAGTAGCGACCAAGGAACATGGCGCCGGCATGGCGGATCAGGTCAGCCCAGCGCTGTGGCTCGGTTGCGGAAATTTCGAGATGTTCGGCGGCGATGAAATTGGCGATCTCGCAGGCTTCTTCCATGTCACGCACTTTGACCAGGGCGCCGCGGTTGGTCAGCGACGTGCGGATCACTTCCTGGCGCGGCATGTCGCCGATGAGCTTGTCGATGCTGGCTTGCACGCGGCCGATATAGGCGGCGTCCGGGCACAGCAGGATGGATTGCGCCAGCTCGTCATGTTCGGCTTGCGAAAACAGGTCCATGGCGACCCAGTCGGGGTCAGTCGAACCATCGCACAGCACCAGGATTTCCGACGGGCCAGCGATCATGTCGATGCCCACCACGCCGAACACGCGGCGCTTGGCGGCAGCCACGTAGGCATTTCCGGGGCCGACGATCTTGTCCACGGCAGGAATGGAATCGGTGCCGTAAGCCAGTGCGCCGACGGCTTGCGCGCCGCCAATGGTGAAGACACGGTCAACACCGGCAATCGCGGCAGCGGCCAGCACCAGCGGATTTTTCACGCCATCCGGCGTCGGCACCACCATGATGACTTCCGCCACGCCGGCAACCTTGGCGGGAATCGCATTCATCAGCACGGACGAGGGATAGGCAGCCTTGCCGCCCGGGACGTAGATGCCGACGCGGTCCAGCGGCGTGACTTTTTGACCAAGCACGGTGCCGTCGGCTTCGGTATAGGTGAACCCGGCCGAGCCGCATTCAATCTTCTGGCGCTCGTGATAGGCGCGCACACGGTCGGCGGCAGTTTGCAGCGCGGCGCGGCGCGGCGCCGGCAATTGATCGAGCGCCGCCAGCAAATCGGCGCGCGGGATTTCCAGCGCTGCGACGCTGGTGGCCTGCAAGCGATCGAAACGGTTGGTGTATTCCAGCACTGCGGCATCGCCACGCGCCTTAACGTCGGCCAGGATGGCGGCGGCGGCGCGGTCGATGGCTTCATCCTCGGTGGCTTCAAAGGCCAGCACATGCGCCAGCTGTTTCTTGAATTCAGGCTGAGTGGAATCGAGGGTGCGAATCTGGATAGTCATGACAGTTCACTTTCCGGCACGGCGCGATGTGCGCCGTGGCTGTTTTCACCTTAATCGTTGTTGGCTTGCGAAGCGCGCTCGAAAGCTTCCAGGATGGGCTGCAGGCGCTCGCGCTTGAGTTTCAGGGCAGCCTGGTTGACCACCAGGCGCGAGGATATCGGCATGATGTGCTCGACTTCGACCAGGTTGTTGGCGCGCAGGGTGCCGCCGCTGCTGACCAGGTCGACGATGGCGTCCGACAAACCGACCAGCGGCGCCAGCTCCATCGAGCCATACAGCTTGATCAGGTCCACGTGCACGCCCTTGGCGGCGAAATGTTCGCGCGCGCATTGCACGTACTTGGTCGCCACGCGCAGCCGCGCCCCGTGGCGCACCGCACTGGCGTAATCGAAACCGGCCTGCACCGCCACCGACATGCGGCACTTGGCGATGTTCAAATCGATCGGCTGGTACAAGCCTTCGCCGCCATGCTCCAGCAACACATCCTTGCCGGCCACGCCGAAGTCGGCAGCGCCGTACTGCACGTAGGTCGGCACGTCGGACGCGCGCACGATGATCACGCGGATTTGCGGATCGTTGGTCGGCAGGATCAGCTTGCGCGAGCTTTCCGGGTCTTCCGTGACGGTGATGCCGGCTGCCTGCAACAGCGGCAGGGTTTCCTCGAAAATGCGTCCCTTGGACAGGGCCAGCGTCAGTTGGCGTTCCATTATTTCACCCTCACGATATCGGCGCCCACGCCTGACAGCTTGACTTCCATGCGGTCGTAGCCGCGGTCCAGGTGGTAGATGCGGTCCACCAGGGTCTGACCTTGCGCGGCCAGCGCAGCGATGACCAGCGAGGCCGAGGCACGCAGGTCGGTCGCCATCACCGGCGCGCCGACCAGCTTGTCGACGCCTTTCACCAATGCGGTATGGCCATCGATTTCAATGGCGGCGCCCAGGCGGTTCAATTCCTGCACATGCATGAAGCGGTTTTCAAAAATCGTTTCCGAAATGCGGCCCACGCCTTCGGCGATGCAATCCAGCGCCATGAACTGCGCCTGCATATCGGTCGGAAAACCCGGGTATTCGGTCGTGCGGAAGCTGACGGCCTTGGGGCGCGCAGCCATTTGCGCGCGAATCCAGTCGGGGCCGGAAGTCAGCACCACGCCGGCTTCGCGCAGGCGATCCAGCACGACGTCGAGAATGTCGGTCCGGGTATTGGTCAGCGTGATATCGCCGCCGGCAGCCGCGACCGCGCACAGGAAGGTGCCGGTCTCGATGCGGTCGGCAATCACCGCGTGGCTGGCGCCATGCAGCTGGTCGACGCCCTGGATCACCAGGCGCTCGGTGCCGATGCCATCGATCTTCGCGCCCATGGCTACCAGCAGGTTGGCCAGGTCGGTCACTTCCGGCTCGCGCGCGGCGTTTTCCAGCACGGTCTCGCCTTCGGCCAGCGTCGCCGCCATCAGCAGGTTTTCGGTGCCGGTGACGGTAATCATGTCGGTGGTGATGCGCGCGCCTTTCAGGCGCTTGGCGCGCGCGTGAATATAGCCGGCTTCGATGGTGATGTCGGCGCCCATCGCCTGCAAGCCCTTGATGTGCTGGTCCACCGGGCGCGAGCCGATGGCGCAGCCGCCAGGCAGCGAGACCTTGGCCTCACCAAAGCGCGCCAGCAAGGGTCCCAGCACCAGGATCGAGGCGCGCATGGTTTTGACCATTTCATAAGGCGCCTCCAGCTTGTCGACAGCCTTGCCATTCAATGCCACCCGGTCGCCATCCTGCTCGATGCCCAGGCCCATCTGGCGCAAGAGTTTCAGCATGGTGTTCACATCCTGCAGATGCGGCACGTTTGACAATTGCACCGTCTCGGCCGTCAACAGGCCGGCGCACAATATCGGCAACGCGGCGTTCTTGGCGCCGGAAATGGCGATCTCGCCGGCGAGGCGCTTGCCGCCTGTAATCAGTAATTTATCCATTGTTCTTATATTCTTCCGACGTCAGGGTTTTCATGGACAAGGCATGGATTTCCGCCTTCATGCGGTCGCCCAATGCCGCGTACACCAGCTGATGACGCTGAATCAAACGTTTGCCGGCAAAGGCATCGGATACGATGACGGCCGTGAAATGCTGGCCGTCGCCTTCAACTTCCAGGTGGGAGCAGTCGAGGCCGGCAGCGATGTAGCTTTTTACCAGTTCCGGAGTAGGCAGCATGGTTTCAAAATCCTTTTAATAGCCGTGCCTATTTATGTTCAGGCACAAGTCGGGCGCACATCATGGCATCAACACCTGCACGATCGGCGGCACGATAACAGATGCCGACGCCATGCGATCAATGGCGCAATTTATAGCCAATCTTTAGCAAATGAATCGCAAAGCCGGCCAGAACCACGAAAAATACCGCCACGATGGTAAAGCTGGTCAACGGATTGACATCGGACTGGCCAAAGAAACCGTAGCGGAACCCGTCGATCATGTAAAAGAATGGGTTAAAGCGCGACACGGTTTGCCAGAACGATGGCAGCGAATGAATCGAATAAAACACGCCGGCGAGGAATGTCGCGGGCATGATCAGGAAGTTCTGGAAAGCGGCCAGCTGATCGAATTTTTCTGCCCAGATTCCCGCAATCAATCCCATCGTACCGAGAATGAAGGCGCCCAGCAAGGCGAAAAGGATGATCCAGGCCGGCGCGACAAACGACAGGTGCGCGAACCAGACAGTGATCAGGAACACGCCCGTCCCCACAACCAATCCGCGCAATGCGGCGGCCAGCACGTATGCGCTGAACAATTCCCAGTGCGACAGCGGCGGCAGCAGCACGAACACGAGGTTGCCGGTAATCTTGGACTGGATCAGCGAGGACGAGGAATTGGCAAAGGCATTCTGCAGTACGCTCATCATGACCAGTCCCGGGACCAGGAATGCCGTATAGCTGACGCCTTTGTACACCTCGACATGCTCTTCAAGCACATGGCCGAAGATCAGCAGATACAGCATGGCAGTCAGGATCGGCGCGGTGATGGTTTGCGTCGCCACTTTCCAGAAGCGCAACAGCTCCTTGTAAAGCAAGGTACGGAATCCAATCATTTTTCATTCCCCATCATCTGGATAAAGACGTCTTCCAGATCGGCTTGCTGCAATTGCATGTCTTCGATCTTTGCCCCCGCTTCGCGCAAGCGCGCCAGGATAGGCTCGACCTCGGCGAAGTCATTCACGCGCAAGGAATAGGTATTCCCGCGCAGGAGTTCATCCGGATGCATCACCAGCGGCTTGAGGCTGTCCGGCAACTGGCCGCTTGCCAGCGTCACCACGAGTTGCGATGAGCCGGAAATGCGCTTGATCAGGGCCGCAGTGGTATCCAGCGCCACCACCTTGCCGCCTTTGAGCATGGCGATGCGGTTACATAGCGCTTGCGCTTCTTCCAGATAATGGGTCGTCAGCACAACGGTATGACCGTCGCGGTTCAGGCGGCCAATGAATTGCCACAGCGTCTGGCGCAACTCCACATCGACGCCGGCCGTCGGCTCATCCAGCACGATGACCGGCGGCTTGTGCACCAGGGCCTGCGCCACCAGGACACGGCGCTTCATGCCGCCTGACAGTGCACGCATATTGGCGTCCGCCTTGTTGGTGAGATCGAGATTGAACATCACCTCGTCGATCCAGGCATCGTTGTTCTTCAAGCCAAAATAGCCGGACTGCATGCGCAGGGTTTCGCGCACGGTGAAGAAAGGATCGAAGACCAGCTCCTGCGGCACGACGCCGAGCATGCGCCGCGCCTGGCGATAATCGCTCACGACGTCATGCCCGTGGATCGTCACCTTGCCGGCATCGGCACGGTTCAGGCCGGCGATGATGGAAATCAGCGTGGTCTTGCCGGCGCCGTTCGGACCGAGCAAACCGAAAAACTCGCCCTGTCCGATCGACAGCGAGACGCCACCCAGTGCCTGCAGGGACTTGTAGCGTTTTTCAACATTGGTAATCTGGATTGCCGCCATGATGGCTGATGTGCTTTTTTTGCATTGGATACCAATGAAATGCCCGTAATGGCATATTCCTTGGCGAAACCTTTGATTATAGGGGATTTCCAGCCGGGCAGCCGGTTAATGCAGTAGTTCGGAAAGCTGACAAGCCGTCAATGATGGGGAATATCAGCACGGCCGACTGCAAATGCAGGAGCAGTCTGCAGCAGTTCAGCGACACCATACAGGCTGGCCAGGCTTTGCAAATTCACCGGCACATTGACAAAAGCCAGCGCCCTGCCCTGCCGGATCGCCGCACGCTGCCAGCCGATCAGCGCGGCTATCGCGACCGAATCGGCACTGGTCAGCTCGACCAGATCGATGGCGGTTTGCCCCGCGCGTATCGCCGCCAGCCCGGCTTCATATATAGGCTTGGCAGTGGCGGCGTTAAACGGCGAGGCAGGACGAAACATATGACTCAATCAGGAAGCTTTGGCGGTTTTGGCCGCAGCCGCTGCCAGGCGCTTGTTCTTGTCGCTCAGGACCTTGATCAAGCCATCGATACCATTCTTGCTGATCTCGGTAGCGAAGCTATTCTTGTACGATTCGACCAGCCAGGCGCCCATCACATTGACATCATAGATTTTCCAGCCATTGCCATCCTTGGCCAGGCGATAGTTCAGCTGAATCGGCTCGCCGCGCGGCTGAATGACTTGCGAGCGCACTTCCACTTCAGTGTCGTTGGCATCGCCACGGAATGGCTTGAAATCGAGTTTCTGGTCGCGGATTTGCGCGATGGCGCCCGAATAGGTATAGATCAGCAAGTCGCGGAATTCCTCGGACAAGCGCTTTTTCTGTTCCGGGGTGGCTTCGCGCCAGTAGCGACCTGCAGCCAGTGCAGTCATGCGCTGGGAATCCACATGGGGCAGAATCTTGGCTTCCACCAGTTCAAGAATCTTTTTCTGGTTACCGGCCTGAATATCCTTGTCGGACTTCGCGGTATCCAGCACTTCATGGCTGATGCGCTTGACCAGTGCATCCGGCGCTTCCTGCGCCGCAACGCCACCTGCCATGAATGCCAGCACGCCAAATGTCAAAACTGTCGTCAGTAATTTTTTCAGCATAGTCTTTAATCTTCGCTTTCTGCAAACCCAATGGGCAATGTGCATATTATGCACTAGCCTATTTGAACCCGCTGGGCCCGCAACAAAGCTATTCAATTCTTACTTGTTGTTACTATCGTTTTCTTCCAGCTCATCGTCATGCGGCAGCGCAGGCGGGTTGCCATCGTAAACCTGGCTGCGGCGCCGCTGCAGATAGGCATCCCGAACAAACTGGTAAGGATCCAGGGCAGCGTCTTCCAACAGGTTGGAGGCATCCAGCAAGGCGGCGCGACCGTCGATGATGCGGACACCTGTCCCGACGTTACGCCAGCGTAGCGGTTCTTTGTAAGTCCACGGATTGCCATAGATATCGGCTGGCAAGGCAACCGTATCGCGCACCGTCGAAGGACCGAGCAAGGGCAAGACCAGGAATGGCCCCGATGGCACGCCCCAGCTACCCAGGGTCTGGCCAAAGTCTTCTTTATGCTTCGGCACGCCGGAATCCGACGCAATATCGAACAGACCGAGCACACCCAGCGTGCTATTGGCTGTCACGCGCACCACGTCGAGCGCGCCATCCTCGAATTTCCCTTGCAGGAAGTTGTTCACGGCAGTCCAGACATCGCCGAGGTTGCCAAAGAAATTGCCAATCCCGGTTTGCACAAATGACGGCACCACTGTCTGGTAAGCCTTGGCCACCGGCTTCAAGGCCACCTTGTCCACCTTGTCGTTAAATTCGAACATGGTGCGGTTGTAGCCTTCGAAGGGATCCTGTTTGTTTGTCGTAGCGCAGCCTGTCATGACTGCGGCCATGACGATTAAGGCTAGCGTGCGGGTCATTGTTTTCATCATTTTTCGCTATCTCCTTCAGCAGCTTTGCTGAACAGGAATTGACTGATCAGATTTTCCAGGACGATCGCGGACTGCGTCATCTTGATCTGGTCGCCGGCGGCCAGGTTCGCCGTGTCGCCGCCCGGCTCCAGGCCGATGTACTGCTCGCCGAGCAAGCCGGACGTCAGGATCTTGGCAGAACTATCCTTGGGAAACTGATAACGGCTTTGCAGCTCCAGCGTCACCTGGGCCTGAAAGCTTTTGTCGTCGAATTTGATGTCCGCAACGCGTCCTACCACCACGCCGGCGCTTTTGACCGGCGCGCGCGGCTTCAAGCCACCGATATTGTCGAACTTGGTGACGACAGGGTAGGTTTTTTCGAATGAAAACGTGCTCATGTTTCCGGCCTTCAGCGCCAGGAACAACAAGGCCAACGCCCCTACCAGAACAAACAAACCGACCCACAGGTCCAGGGATTTTCTTTGCATGATGATCACACTATCTTAGATAAGCCATTCCGATTTTTTATCGCAAATCTTGTACTGACCGCGCCGGTTCAATTGAACATCAGCGCCGTCATCAGGAAATCGAGCCACAGCACCGTCAGCGACGCCGTGATGACGGTGCGCGTGGTCGCGCGCGCCACCCCTTCCGGCGTTGCCTTCGCTTCATACCCCTGATACAGGGCGATAAAGGTGACGGCGATACCGAATACAAAACTCTTGATGGTGCCGTTGAGGATATCCTTCCAGACATCGACACCTTCCTGCATTTGCGACCAGAATGCACCGGCATCCACGCCGATCAATTGCACGCCGACGATGTAGCCGCCGAAAATGCCGACCGCGCTGAAGATGGATGCCAGGAGCGGCATGGCAATGACACCGGCCACGAATCGCGGCGCAATCACGCGGTTCAAGGGATTAACTGCCATCATTTCCATCGCTGCCAATTGTTCGCCGGCTTTCATCAAACCGATTTCAGCTGTCAGCGACGTGCCGGCACGCCCGGCAAACAGCAAGGCCGCGACCACCGGCCCAAGTTCGCGAATCAGCGCCAGCGCCACCAGCACGCCCAGCGCCTGTTCCGAGCCATAGCGATTGAGGATGTAATAGCCTTGCAAACCCAGCACGAAACCGACGAATAAGCCGGAGACGGCAATGATCAGCATCGAATGATTGCCGATGAAGAAAAGCTGGCTGACCACGAGCCCCGGCCGGCGCCAGAGTTTCAGCGATGCGCCCAGCGTGGCGACAAACAAGCGCGTTGCATAACCGAGATTGCCGACATATTCGCGCAGTATGCGGCCCAGGCTGCTAATCGAATCCAGAATCATTGACTGCGCTCCAGCCCCAGCGATGCCGCCAGCGATTTACCCGGATAGTGGAACGGCACCGGCCCATCGGCCTGGGCATGAACAAATTGCTTCACGTACGGGTCGGACGAGGTCCGCATTTCCTCCGGCGTGCCTTGTGCGACGATGACGCCATTCGATAGAAAATAAACATAATCAGCGATGGCAAACGATTCATGCACGTCGTGCGACACCAGGATCGACGTCGAGCCCAATGCATCATTCAAGGTGCGAATCAGATTTGCCGTCACGCCCATCGAAATCGGATCGAGACCTGCGAACGGTTCGTCATACATGATCAGTTGCGGGTCGAGCGCAATCGCCCGCGCCAGCGCCACGCGCCGCGCCATACCGCCGGAAATTTCGGAAGGCTTGAGGTGTGCAGCGTTGCGCAAGCCCACCGCATGCAACTTCAGCAGCACGAGGTCATGGATCAGCTCTTCCGGCAAGTCGGTATGTTCGCGCAGCGGAAAAGCGACGTTTTCGGCCACCGTCAGATCGGTGAACAAGGCGCCATGCTGGAACAGCAGCCCCATCCTGCGTCGCAGCGCATACAGGTCGGCGGTATTGAGTGTTCCTACAGTCTGTCCATCGACGTTGATGGTGCCGGAATTCGCCAGCAGTTGGCCGCCGATCAATCTCAGGATCGTGGTCTTGCCTGAACCGGAACCACCCATGACCGCAACGACTTTCCCGCGCGGGAAGACCATATTGAGACCGGACAGGATGCTCCGTTCTCCATAGGCGAAATGGACATTGCGGATTTCTACAAGATCATACACGAGAATTAATGACGAATTGGTTAACAATGAGATTGTAGTGCAGAAACCCTTTTACCGACTGCACGCTGGTCAGGCATACAACAAAGGGGCCAGGAATTTTGCGTGATTTTCATCAGCATTGCCTTAAATACATCGCTTTTACCGGCATGCTGACAAAAATGCCCGCTCCAAGAGCGGGCATTCCATTTTGACATGGCCGGCATCTGCTTGCAGCGCAGACGCCTTTGCTAACTTATCGCGGCAGAACCGAGCTACCCATCAGGAACTCGTCAACGGCACGCGCGCATTGACGACCTTCGCGAATCGCCCACACCACCAGCGACTGGCCACGGCGCATATCGCCCGCAGCGAAGACTTTCGGCTTCGAAGTCTGGTAGCAGCCTTCGCCATCGGTATTGGCTTTGGCATTGCCGCGCACATCCTTCTCGACGCCGAAGGCATCCAGCACTTGCGCCACCGGCGAAACGAAGCCCATTGCCAGCAGCACGAGGTCTGCCTTGATCTCGAATTCGGAACCCGGCACTTCGGTCATCTTGCCGTCTTTCCATTCAACGCGGGCAGCGATCAGCTTTTCGACCTTGCCATTCTTGCCTTCCAGGCGCTTGGTGGTCACGGCCCAGTCGCGTTCGCAACCTTCGTCATGCGACGACGAAGTGCGCAATTTGTACGGCCAGTACGGCCACACCAGCGGCTTGTTTTCCTTCTCCGGCGGCGTCGGCATCAATTCGAACTGAGTCACTTGCGCCGCGCCATGACGGTTGGACGTACCCACGCAGTCGGAGCCGGTATCGCCGCCGCCAATCACGACGACATGCTTGCCGGTAGCCATGATCTGGTCTTTCAGCTTATCGCCGGCGTTGACCTTGTTTTGCTGCGGCAGGAATTCCATGGCGAAGTGGACGCCTTTCAATTCGCGGCCCGGCACCGGCAAGTCACGCGGATTTTCCGCGCCGCCGGCGATAACGACGGCGTCGAATTCCTTGTCCAGCTGTTCCGGCGAGATGGTTTCCTTGGCCCAGTTGGTGATATTGGCCGGGAACTCCTTGCCGACCAATACACCGGTGCGGAAGGTCACGCCTTCGGCTTTCATCTGCTCGACGCGGCGGTCGATGTGCGACTTCTCCATCTTGAAGTCGGGAATACCGTAGCGCAGCAGGCCGCCGACACGGTCATTCTTTTCAAAGACGGTAACGTCGTGACCGACGCGCGCCAGTTGCTGCGCCGCGGCCAAGCCCGCAGGACCGGAGCCGACGACAGCAACCTTCTTGCCGGTTTTCGCAGCAGCTGGCTGTGGCGTGACCCAACCGTTTTCCCAGCCCTTGTCGATGATGAAATGCTCGATCGACTTGATGCCGACCGGATCGTTGTTGATGCCCAGGGTGCAGGCAGCTTCGCACGGTGCCGGGCAGATGCGGCCGGTGAACTCCGGGAAGTTGTTGGTCTGGTGCAGCGTGTCCAGCGCCTGGCGATAATTGCCGTGATAAACCAGGTCATTCCAGTCAGGGATGATGTTGTTGACCGGGCAGCCATTGTTACAGAACGGGATGCCGCAATCCATGCAGCGTGCACCCTGGATCTTGGCGTCGCCATCGGACAGGCGAACGACAAATTCCTTGTAATGCTTCAAACGCGCTTTGGGGGCTTCATACCCTTCATTCAAGCGCTCGAATTCCAGAAAACCGGTTACTTTTCCCATGTTCTTCCTTCAATTATTCATTTCTCGGGCACGCCGTGCCCTGGCATTGTCCGTGGCTGGCGAGGATTGGCACCCTCGCCAGCGTGCATCTAGTACGTTTAGGCCGTGACCTTTTCCTTGGCTTGGGCTGCGGCATGCATTTCGCCCAGTGCGCGCTTGTACTCGGTCGGGAACACCTTGACGAACTTGGCACGGGCATTGGCCCAGTCATCCAGCAGGTTGCGTGCACGCGTGCTGCCGGTATGCTTGAAGTGACGCTCGATCAAGCCCTTCAGGATTGCCTCGTCAGCCTGGCGCTCGCCGTTGCGTTGGGTGCTGTGCCAGAAAGCGCGATCCAGCTTGGCCTCCTGATCGGCCGCCGACAATACCGGCTCCAGCGCCACCATCGCCATGTTGCACTTCTTGGCAAAGTCGCCGTCCGGATCGTAGACATAAGCGATACCGCCCGACATGCCGGCAGCGAAGTTGCGGCCGGTGGCGCCCAACACGACCACGGTACCGCCGGTCATGTATTCGCAACCATGGTCGCCGGTGCCTTCGACTACGGTGATCGCGCCCGAGTTACGGACCGCGAAACGCTCGCCTGCGACGCCGTTGAAGTAGGCTTCACCGGAAATCGCGCCGTACAGCACGGTATTGCCGATGATGATGTTGTCGACCGCGCGGCCACGGAACTCGGTGTTCGGACGCACGATGATGCGGCCGCCCGACAAGCCCTTGCCAACGTAATCATTACCTTCGCCCACCAGGTCCAGCGTGACGCCATGCGCCAGGAACGCGCCGGCCGATTGGCCAGCAGTGCCTTGCAGCTGGATGTGGATGGTATCGTCCGGCAAACCTTCGTGACCGTATTTCTTGGCCACTTCGCCCGACAGCATGGCGCCGACGGTACGGTTGAGGTTCTTCACCGGCGAGATGAAGGACACCTTCTCGCCTTTTTCCAGCGCAGCCTTGGCCTGGGCGATCAGCTTGTGATCCAGGGCCTTTTCGAGGCCGTGATCCTGCACATCCACATGGAAGCGCGGCTCGTCGGCCGGCACTTCCGGCTGGTAGAAGATCTTCGAGAAATCCAGTCCCTTGGCCTTCCAGTGCGAGATCGCCTTGGACTTGTCGAGCAGGTCGGAACGGCCGATCAACTCGTCGAACTTGCGGATGCCCAGCTGCGCCATGATCTGACGCACTTCTTCCGCAACGAAGAAGAAGTAGTTGACCACGTGCTCAGGCTTGCCCGAGAACTTCTTGCGCAGGACCGGATCTTGCGTGGCCACGCCCACCGGGCAGGTGTTCAGGTGGCACTTGCGCATCATGATGCAGCCTTCGACGACCAGCGGTGCGGTGGCGAAACCGAATTCATCGGCACCCAGCAACGCGCCGATGACGACGTCGCGACCGGTCTTGATCTGACCATCAGTCTGCACGCGGATACGGCCGCGCAGGCGGTTCAGCACCAGGGTTTGCTGGGTTTCAGCCAGACCGAGTTCCCACGGCGTGCCGGCATGCTTGACCGAAGACAGGGGCGACGCGCCCGTGCCGCCGTCATGGCCGGCGATCACCACGTGATCGGACTTGGCTTTGGCCACACCGGCGGCCACGGTGCCGACGCCGACTTCCGAGACCAGCTTGACCGAGATCGAAGCTTTCGGATTGACGTTCTTCAGGTCATGGATCAGCTGCGCCAGATCTTCGATCGAGTAGATGTCATGGTGCGGCGGCGGCGAAATCAGGCCCACGCCCGGAACCGAGAAACGCAGCTTGGCGATGTACTCGGACACCTTATGGCCCGGCAGCTGACCGCCCTCGCCCGGCTTGGCGCCCTGCGCCATCTTGATCTGGATTTGATCGGCCGAAGTCAGGTACTCGGCAGTGACGCCGAAACGGCCCGACGCCACCTGCTTGATCTTCGAGCGCAGCGAATCGCCTTCCAGCAGCGGCGTATCGACTTCGACCTGGTCGTGGCCGATGACATCCGCCAGGGTGCTGCCCTGCTTGATCGGGATACCTTTCAGTTCCTGGCGATAGCGCGCATCATCCTCGCCGCCTTCACCGGTGTTCGACTTGCCGCCGATACGGTTCATGGCGATGGCCAAGGTGGCGTGCGCTTCGGTCGAGATCGAGCCGAGCGACATCGCGCCGGTGGCGAAACGCTTGACGATTTCCTTGGCCGGCTCGACTTCATCCAGCGGAATGGCCTTGCTCGGGTCGATCTTGAACTCGAACAGGCCGCGCAGCGTCATGTGGCGCTTGCTCTGATCATTGATGATCTGCGCGTATTCCTTATACGTATTGAAGTTGTTGGAGCGGGTCGAATGCTGCAGCTTGGCGATTGCGTCCGGCGTCCACATATGGTCTTCGCCACGCACGCGGAAAGCATATTCGCCGCCGGCGTCCAGTGCATTGGCCAGCACCGGGTCGTTACCGAATGCCAGGTTATGCAGGCGCAACGCTTCCTCGGCCAGTTCGAACACGCCGATACCTTCGACGTTCGACGCGGTGCCCTTGAAGTACTTGTCGATCAGGGCGCGGCTCAGGCCGATGGCTTCGAAGATTTGCGAACCGCAGTAGGACATGTAGGTCGAAATACCCATCTTGGACATCACCTTCATCAAGCCCTTGCCGACGGCTTTCTGGAAGTTGTAGATGGCTTTTTCGGGCGACAGCTCGCCCGACAAGCCCTTGGCCATGTCGGACAGCGTGTCGAGCGCCAGGTACGGGTGCACGGCTTCGGCGCCGTAACCTGCCAGCAGGGCGAAGTGATGCGTTTCGCGGGCCGAACCGGTTTCGACGACCAGGCCGGTGGAGGTACGCAAGCCCTTCGCCACCAGGTGCTGGTGGATGGCCGAAGTTGCCAGCAGAGCGGGAATCGCCACTTGGCTGCCATCGATCTTGCGATCGGAAATGATCAGGATGTTATGACCGGACTTGACGGCGTCAACAGCTTTCGCGCACAGCGATGCCAGGCGCGCTTCGATGCCTTCCTTGCCCCATGCCAGCGGATAGCAGATGTTCAATTCATACGACTTGAACTTGCCGCCGGTATGGGCGCTGATGTTGCGCAGCTTGGCGATATCGGCATAGTCGAGAACCGGCTGCGACACTTCCAGGCGCATCGGCGGGTTGATGTTATTGGTGTCGAGCAGGTTCGGCTTCGGGCCGATGAAGGACACCAGCGACATGACCATCGCTTCGCGGATCGGGTCGATCGGCGGGTTGGTCACTTGCGCGAACAACTGTTTGAAGTAGTTATACAGCGTCTTGTTCTTGTTGGACATGACTGCCAGCGGCGAGTCGTTGCCCATCGAGCCGACCGCTTCTTCGCCGGTGGTAGCCATCGGCGCCATCAGGAACTTCAGGTCTTCCTGGGTATAGCCGAAGGCTTGCTGCAAATCGAGCAGCGGCACGGTCGGCTTCTGTTCAGCCGGCTCGGCGTCGAGTTCATTCAGCTTGATGCGAACCGAATCGATCCACTGCTTGTACGGCTTGGCGTTAGCGTAGGTATCCTTCAGTTCCTTGTCATCGATGATGCGGCCGGCATCCAGGTCGATCAGGAACATCTTGCCCGGCTGCAGGCGCCACTTCTTGATGATCTTCGATTCCGGAATCGGCAAGACGCCCGATTCGGAAGCCATGACGACCAGGTCGTCGTCGGTGACGATATAACGGGCCGGACGCAAGCCATTGCGGTCCAGGGTGCCGCCGATGTGACGACCATCAGTGAAGGCCATCGCGGCCGGACCATCCCACGGCTCCATCATGGCGGCGTGGTATTCGTAGAAGGCGCGACGGTTGTCGTCCATCAGGGTGTGATTTTCCCAAGCTTCCGGGATCATCATCATCATGGCCTGGGCGATCGGGTAGCCGGCCATCACCAGCAGTTCGAGCGCATTGTCGAAGCAGGCGGTGTCGGACTGGCCTTCATAAATCAGCGGGAAGAGCTTTTGCAGGTCTTCACCCAGCACGGCCGACTTCATCACGCCTTCGCGGGCGCGCATCCAGTTGAAGTTGCCCTTGACGGTATTGATCTCGCCATTGTGCGCCAGCAGGCGGTACGGGTGAGCCAGCGGCCATTCAGGGAAGGTGTTGGTCGAAAAACGCTGATGCACCAGGGCCAGGGCGGAGATGCAACGCGGATCCTGCAGGTCCTTGTAATACACGCCCACCTGATCAGCCAAGAGCAAGCCCTTGTAGACCACGGTGCGGGCCGACATTGATGGCACGAAGAATTCCTTGCCATGCAAGAGGTTCAGCGCCTGAATAGCGTGGCCGGAGGATTTACGGATGACGTACAGCTTGCGCTCGAGCGCGTCGGTCACCATGATATCGGCGCCGCGGCCGATGAAGATCTGGCGAATCACGGGTTCCTTGGCGCGTACGGTCGGCGACATCGGCATGTCGAAGTCGACCGGCACATCGCGCCAGCCGAGCACGACTTGGCCTTCCGCCAGCACGGCGCGTTCAATTTCTTGCTCGCAAGCCAAGCGCGAAGCATTTTCTTTTGGCAAGAAAACCATGCCCACGCCATATTCCCCCGGCGGCGGCAGTGTCACGCCTTGCTTCGCCATTTCTTCGCGGTAATATTGGTCAGGGATCTGGATCAGGATACCCGCGCCGTCGCCCATCAGCTTGTCGGCACCAACGGCACCCCGATGGTCAATATTTTTCAGGATCAACAGACCCTGCTCAATGATCGAGTGACTTTTTTGACCTTTGATGTGGGCAACAAAACCGACACCACAGGCGTCATGTTCATTGGCCGGGTCGTACAAACCTTGCGCGCGCATAAACTTCTCCGCTATTCATGGAATCAAAAGTCAAGAATAGTCCAGCGGAAAAGATATATCAACCTTTATAAAATGGGGTCAGAGTAGAATTCGCATTGCACAAATTTAGTGCAAAATTTAAATGGGGACAGAGCGATGATGACTGACTTGCACTTCTTATTTCCTTTTTGCTAGCCATTTCTATCCACTTTATTTATTTCATTACTAGCTGGCTTACGAGGCCGGCCACGCATGGCTGGACGAACACGGCGATTACTTTGCCGCTCAAGTGCAGACTTGTATTGTTCCGAGCCAAGTGCCCATCCTTTCCTCACCGCCCCTTGAATTATCTGCATTTCCGCATCAGTAAGTACCTGCTCCATTAATGCCTTATAAGACGCCTCCCGCTCGAACGGTGTATTCCCCAGATGCCAATAAACAGTATGGTCGGTGATGTAAGGGTCCGATTGCGCACCGATGTGGTGCGCGCAACTGGACCATGCATAGGCACCCGGTTCACTGACAAGCCCGGCGCGTACCGGGTTGAGCTCGATATAACGGGAACAAGGCAAAAGGTAGCGATCGGGATCGAGCACGTTGGCTCTGAACCTTCCCTGCCATAAGGTGCCGGCGCGTTGATACTTTTGATTGAAGTACGGGACATAATACCGGCCTATCCATTGCATCATTTTTCCGAGCCCAGCCGCATCAGAAGGAGAGGCAAGCAAATGCACATGATCAGGCATCAGTACATAGGCGTGTAAAGCGACTTTAAACTGCCGCGCCCCTTCCCGTAGCCATTTCAAGAAAGCAGCATAGTCTTCGTCATCCCTGAAAATGCTTTGATGATCAATGCCTTGCTGGATGATGTGATGGGGTTGCTCTGGAATTACCAGCCGGGGAAGACGTGCCATGATAGGAAAATCAGCAGTAAGGAAACGCTCTTAAATGGGTAACCCAAAACGGATAGTACACGAATATGAGCTCTGACCCCATTTAACATTGGTGCCTCCGAATCCAATTCACCTTATGGATAGAGCGCTTCAATGCAAAACCCCTGGCAGCCAGTTGCTGCCAGGGGTTTTAAACTTAAGTGAAAAATTGTAACTGCCGAAGCTCAGAACGGGATATCGTCATCCATGTCCGAGAAATTCGGTGCCGGACGCGAAGCAGGACGGCTGGCCGCGCCACCGCCGCTCGATGCCGGACGGGCCGGTGCCTGAGCATAATCATCTTCCGGCACGCTTGCACCGCCACCCATGCCTTGGCGACCACCAAGCATTTGCATGGAATCGGCAATGATTTCCGTTGTGTAACGCTCATTGCCATCCTTGTCGGTCCATTTGCGCGTTTGCAGACGGCCTTCGACATACACCTGCGAACCTTTTTTCAGATACTGCCCCGCGATTTCAGCCAGCTTGCGGTAAAAGGTAATGCGGTGCCATTCCGTCAGTTCCTTTTTCTCGCCAGTCTGCTTGTCTTTCCAGCTTTCAGTCGTGGCAACGGCAACATTGGTCACAGCCTCGCCGTTAGGCATATAGCGCGTTTCCGGATCCCGTCCAAGGTTGCCGACAATAATTACTTTGTTGACCGATGCCATGTATTTCTCCTTTAAGCTGCTACGGCCGCTTGGCTGCGGCGTGGCAAATTTTTCATACTGACAGCCATTATAAGCCAGAGCACGGTCATGCCCGCCCCGGCCTGAAAAACCGCCGAACGTCCGGCATGCTGCACCAGCCATCCTCCCAATGCACCGCCACAAAACACGCCAAGCGATTGCAAGGTATTGTAGACACCCAGCGCCGTCCCCTTCGCTGCCGGCGGCGCAATCCGCGATACCAGCGATGGCTGGCTGGCTTCCAGAATATTAAAGGCGATGAAGAAAGCCAGCAGCAAGCCAATCAGCAGCCAGGTCGGACTATTGGCCTGCGCCAGCCACCACCACAAGCCAAGCTGCACAGCCAAAAGTAGCATGATGGCTGCCACAAATATTTGCTTGATTTTGCCCAACTTTTCACCAACAAAGATGGGCGGCAGCATCAGGATGAACGACGCCAGGACGACCGGCAAATAAACCTTCCAGTGCGCCGTGACGGGCAAATCCATGGCATGCACCAGGGCCGACGGCACGACGATAAAAATGGCGACCTGGGTCAGGTGCAGCACGAAGACACCAAAGTTCAAGCGCAGCAATTCACGATTTTTCAGCACGTCGCGCAACGCGACCCGCCGTGCCACGACCGCTGGCACGTCAGGCACGAGATAGCGCACGACAGCAATCGATACCAAAGCCAGGAAAGCCGTCATCCAGAAAATACCGCTCATGCCGATCGCTTTATACAACAGCGGCGCACCGACCATGGAAAGCGCGAACGTAATCCCGATGGAGCCGCCGACCATCGCCATCGCCTTAGTGCGGTGCTGTTCGCGTGTGGCATCCGAAATCAATGCCATCACGGCGGCGGATATGGCGCCGGCGCCTTGAAGGGCACGTCCCACCACGATCCATAGAACATTATTCGCCAGTGCCGCAATCACGGCCCCGATGGCAAACATGATCAGGCCGGCAATAATGACCGGTTTGCGGCCATAACGGTCCGAGAATATGCCAAAGGGGATTTGGCAAAACGCCTGCGCCAGCCCGTATATCCCCATTGCCAAACCGACCATGGCCAGGTTGTCACCACCCGGCATGGTTTTGGCATGCTCCGCAAAGATCGGTAGCAGCAGAAACAGGCCCAGCATGCGCAATGCGAAAATCCCGGCCAGGGAAGCGCTGGCGCGGATTTCCATGGATGTCATGCGCTCGCTGACGCCATTAATAACTTGAGAAGACATAAATTCAGCAGTCGGATGGCGGTTAACCGTCGATTTCAAAACCCGTTATAGTAGCAGGTTGACCGAACTTACTTGCGTGCAGTGTTTCTACGAATTAGGTCTTTAACACAGCCGCAACAACTAATTGATTCCATGGAAGAAATTCGTATCCGCGGTGCACGCACGCACAACCTCAAGAATATCAATCTCGATATTCCACGTAACCAGTTGATCGTCATTACCGGGCTGTCCGGTTCCGGCAAATCATCACTGGCTTTCGACACCTTGTATGCCGAGGGCCAGCGGCGCTATGTCGAATCGCTGTCGGCCTATGCGCGGCAATTCCTGCAATTGATGGAAAAGCCCGATGTCGACATGATCGAAGGCTTGTCGCCGGCGATCTCGATCGAACAGAAAGCCACCTCGCACAATCCGCGCTCGACGGTCGGCACTGTCACGGAAATCCACGACTACCTGCGTCTCCTGTACGCGCGCGTCGGCACACCGTATTGCCCGCAACATCCCGAGAATCCGCTCGCTGCGCAATCGGTATCGCAAATGGTCGATGCCGTGCTGGCCATGCCGGAAGATACCAAGCTGATGATCCTCGCGCCGGTCGTGGCAAACCGCAAGGGCGAGCATGTCGATTTGTTTGCCGCCATGCAAGCGCAGGGTTTCGTGCGCTTCCGTATCCAGAGCGGCACCGGCACGGCCAAGATTTATGAAGTCGATGATTTGCCGAAGCTGAAGAAAACCGAGAAGCACACCATCGATGTGGTGATCGACCGCGTCAAGGTGCGCGCCGATATCAAGCAGCGATTGGCGGAAAGTTTCGAAACTGCCCTGCGGCTGGCGGAAGGCCGCGCCATCGCGCTGGAAATGGATAACGGCGTCGAGCATGTGTATTCGAATAAATTTGCTTGCGCAGTCTGCGGTTATTCGCTGCAGGAACTGGAGCCGCGCCTGTTCTCGTTCAATAACCCGATGGGCGCGTGTCCGGAATGCGACGGCCTGGGCCATATCGAATTCTTCGATCCCAAGCGCATCGTCGCCTTCCCGAACCTGTCTCTGGCTTCCGGCGCCATCAAGGGCTGGGACCGCCGCAACCAGTTTTATTTCCAGATGCTGACGAGCCTGGCCGAGCATTACGGCTTCGATCTCGATATGCCGTTTGAAAAGCTGCCGGAACAGGCGCGGCAAGTCATCCTGTACGGCTCGGGCCGGCAGACGATTCCCTTTGCCTACGTCAATGAACGTGGCCGTACCGTGGTGCGTGAGCATACCTTCGAGGGCGTGGTCAATAATCTCGAGCGCCGCTACCGCGAAACCGATTCGGTCGCAGTACGCGAAGAGCTCGCCAAGTTCATCAATGAAAAGGCTTGCCCCGAATGCGATGGGGCGCGCTTGCGCGTGGAAGCGCGCAACGTCAAGATTGGTAGCGGCCGCCAGCAACGTGCCATTTTTGAAGTGGCCGCCACGCCCCTGCGCGACACGCTGAATTTCTTTGAAACGCTGAAGTTGACCGGCGCCAAGCGCGAAATCGCCGACCGCATCATCAAGGAAATCGTCTCGCGACTGAAGTTCCTGAACAATGTCGGCCTCGATTACCTGTCGCTGGAACGCAGCGCCGACACCTTGTCCGGCGGCGAGGCGCAGCGCATTCGCCTGGCGTCGCAGATCGGCAGCGGCTTGACAGGCGTGATGTACGTGCTGGATGAACCGTCGATCGGCTTGCACCAGCGCGACAACGATCGCCTGATCGATACGCTCAAGCACTTGCGCAATATCGGCAACACCGTGCTGGTGGTCGAGCATGACGAGGATGCCATCCGCGCCGCCGACTTCATCGTCGACATGGGCATCGGCGCCGGCGTGCATGGCGGTGAAATCATCGCCCAGGGCTCGCTGACCGATATCCTGAAAAACAAGAAGTCGCTCACTGCGCAATACTTGAACGGCAAGAAGGAAATCAGCGTACCGAAGAAGCGCACGCCAGCGGACCCGCACAAGCAATTCGTCATCACGGGCGCTTCCGGCAACAATCTGAAAAACGAGACGCTATCCGTGCCGGTCGGCTTGCTCACCTGCGTGACGGGCGTTTCCGGCTCGGGCAAATCAACCCTGGTCAACGACACGCTGTATAACGCCGCGGCCCGCCACCTGTATGGCTCGCAGGCGGAACCCGCGCCATTCGAAACCATTTCCGGCTTCGAATTCTTCGATAAAGTCATCGCCGTCGACCAGGCGCCGATCGGTCGCACGCCACGCTCGAACCCGGCCACCTATACCGGCCTGTTTACGCCGATCCGCGAATTGTTTGCCACCGTGCCGACCGCCAAGGAACGCGGTTACTCGGCTGGCCGCTTCTCGTTCAACGTCAAGGGCGGCCGCTGCGAAGCCTGCCAGGGCGATGGCGTGCTGAAGGTCGAAATGCACTTTCTGCCGGACGTGTACGTGCCTTGCGACGTTTGCCACGGCAAGCGCTACAACCGCGAAACGCTGGAAGTGCAATACAAGGGCAAGAACATCACCGAAGTGCTCGACATGACGGTGGAAGATGCGCATGAATTCTTCCGCCCGGTGCCGGTCATTGCGCGCAAGCTGCAGACCCTGCTGGATGTTGGTCTTGGCTACATCAAGCTGGGCCAGAGTGCGACAACGCTATCCGGCGGCGAGGCGCAACGCGTCAAGCTCTCGCTGGAATTGTCCAAGCGCGACACCGGACGCACGCTCTACATCCTGGACGAGCCGACCACCGGCCTGCACTTCCATGACATCGCGTTGTTGCTGAAGGTGATTCATCGCCTGCGCGACCAGGGCAATACGGTGGTGATCATCGAGCACAACCTCGACGTCATCAAGACGGCCGACTGGCTGGTTGACCTTGGTCCGGAAGGCGGAGCCGGCGGCGGGCGCATCATTGCGACCGGCACGCCGGAAGATGTGGCAGCCAATCCCGACAGCATCACCGGCAAGTATCTGGCGCCGCTGCTGGAGAAAAAATAAGGTCATCGCGATGCCTACGGAATCCGCCGCCAGCTTGAAATCCGCCCGGCACCTGCGCATTACCGGCCAGGTGCAGGGCGTGGGCTATCGCGCGGCATTCGAGCATGAAGCGCGCGCCCTGCAGTTGTCGGGCTGGGTGCGCAACCGGATGGATGGTTCGGTGGAAGCCGTGGTGGCGGGCCCGGCGGAATCGCTGGAACGCATCATCGCCTGGGCCTGGAAAGGGCCGGTTGCCGCCCGGGTCGACGAAGTGGTCGTCAGTAATGCCGATAGCGAACGCCTTAAGCCGGCGACTTTCGAGCGCTGGCCTACGGCCTGAGTCCCTTCTCTCTTCCAACAACTTTCCCTATCATTGGCGTCAGGCTTGCAGGCCCAGCCACAATCCAAACGGCACGAATATCAGCGCGGCCAGGTTACCCAGCAAGACAATGGATGCCACCTTGTCCGGCTCCTGCCGATACTGCTCCGCCATCAAAAAGCAAAATACGGCGGGCGGCAAGGAAGCAAACAGATACATCTGCGCGCGTTGCGCAGCCGGCAAGCCCAATACCTGATCCAGCGCCCATGCGACTGCCAGGCCAGCCAGAGGGCACACTGCCGCGCCAACCATGCCGATCTGCCAGCTTTTCAAGGTCACATCGCGCATGCGCACGCCAAGCGCAAACAGCATGATGGGAATCGATGCCTCCCCCAATATCTTCAATCCCTGAAATAAGGGCGCGGGAATGGCGACATGGGTTAGTGCAAATACGAGGCCAAACATCATGGCCAGCATCATCGGATTGAGCAACAGCTTCCAGGACGAGGCGCCATGCGCCTGCACTTTGCCGGCGGCGAGAATCTTGATACCGAGAGAAAAATAAACCAGGTTACATGCCATGAACAAGGCGACCGCGGCAGACAAGCCAGCCTGACCAAACGCCAGGGCCGCGAGCGGCAAGCCCATGTTGCCGCAATTGTTGTACATCATCGGCGGCAAAAACGTCCGCATGTCGTACCCGAGCAAGCGCGCCACGGGCCAAGCCAGCAAACCCGACCCTACCGCAATCAGCACGCCGGCAAGGATCAGCATGGCATTGTGCACGAGATCGAAATCCTTGGCCGCCATGGCAGTGAATACGAGTAAAGGGCCAAGGATTTCCGTGCTGACGCGATTGACCCCCACCATATCTGCCTTGACTGTGCTGCCGCGCAGACGGGCATAGCCATAACCGGCGGCGATAATGCAAAAGACGGGAAGAATGATGCTAAGAATACGTTCAAACATTGCGATGAGACTAAGGGAGATGCTGCCAAGGGATGTATACGGGTGACTGTCGCGGCAGTAACCGCTACCGGGATTATGATGCCGAAATGGTTTTTACGCTTTCAGCAAGCGCTCTTCGGCCAACGCGAGACTGACCGACAGCCCGCGCAAGATGACGATATCGCCAGCCTGCAGTATGGTGGCGTCGTCGATGTCCAGACGAACCTGCCCTCTTCTGACCGCGGTGACTTCGGCGCCAAGTGCATCCAGATGCAAGGACTGTAAAGTACGATTGACTGCGTAGGCGGATTCGCCGAGCGTGACCGAATCCAGGCGCAACTGCGTGTTTTCACTGTCTTCCGAGGCATCGGTGGAACCATAATAAAAGCCGCGCAGCGACTCATAGCGCTGTTCGCGCGTGAGTTGCACACGTCGCACGACCTTGCGTAACGGGACGCCGACTTGCAGCAACGCATGCGACGCCAGCATCAGGCTGCTTTCAATCGCTTCCGGCACGACTTCGGTGGCGCCGGCCGCCCGCAAACGGTCCAGGTCGGTATCGTCATAACTGCGCACGATGACCGGCAAGTTCGGCGCCAGCTCATTAGCGAAATGCAGAATCTTCAGGGCCGAAGCCGTGCCCGCATAGGTGATGACCAGGGCAGCGGCGCGGTGGATGCCGGCCGCTACCAGGCTTTCACGGCGTGCCGCATCGCCATAGGACACATTGGCGCCGCCGGCCTGCGCATCGCGCACCCGGTCCAGATCCAGGTCGAGCGCATGATAGGCAATGCCTTCCGCCTCCAGCAGCTTGGCCAGGCTTTGCCCGGTACGGCCGAAACCGGCAATCACCACGTGCTGCTGGGATTGCATGGTGCGCGATGCGATCTGGGTCAATGCCAGCGACTGCAGCATCCATTCATTACTCGACAGGCGCATCACAATGGCGTTGGATTTGGCCAGAATGAAGGGCGCTGCCACCATCGACAAGACCATGGCGGCCAGCACGATCTGCACCAGCAGCGGGTCAAGCAGGTTCAGGGCGCCAGCCTGGTTAAGTAAGACGAAGCCGAACTCGCCTGCCTGCGCCAGCCCCAAGCCGGTGCGTAGCGCCACGCCGGCCGGCATGCCCGACAATCTGGCAATCGCCGCGACCAAGCCGAATTTGAGCAAGATGATCAGGCAAACGAATAGCAGCACAAGCCACCAATAGCCGATGACGACACGGATATCGAGCAGCATGCCGATGGTAATGAAGAACAAGCCCAAGAGCACATCGCGGAAGGGCTTGATATCTTCTTCCACGTGATATTTGAACTCGGTCTCGGAAATCAGCATGCCCACCACGAAAGCGCCCAGCGCCAGCGACAGCCCAGCCAGTTCCGTGATCCACGCCGCCCCTACCGTCATCAGCAGCAGGTTCAGCATGAACAATTCCTGCGAACGCCGCTTGACCACGATGCGGAACCAGCCGCGCATCAGCTTCTGCCCCACGACCAGCAACACCAGCAGCACCAGCACGGCTTTCACGAGCGCCCAGCTCAAGGTGGCCATCAAGCCTTGCCCCGGCCTGGCCAGCGCCGGGATCAGAATCAGCAACGGCACGAAGGCCAGATCCTGAAACAGCAGCACGCCCATGATATTGCGGCCATGCGGGCTTTCCAGTTCCAGTCGTTCAGTCAGCAACTTGGACACGATTGCGGTCGATGACATTGCCAGCGCCCCGCCCATGGCAAAGGCAGCTTCCCAGCTGATTGTTGTTAGTTGCGGCAACAGCCATGCCACGAGCCATCCGCAGCCCATCACAACCACGGCCGTCAACGCCACTTGCGCCAAGCCCAGCCCCAGCACTATGCGGCGCATCGACATCAGCTTGGGCAGGGAAAATTCCAGGCCGATGGAAAACATCAGAAAGACCACGCCGAATTCGCCCAGCGTATGCGTCGCCGGATTATCCTTGGCCATGCTGAACCCGTGCGGCCCCAACAGCACGCCAACCAATAGATATCCCAGCATCGGTGGGAGGTTGAGACTGCGGAAGACGACTACGGCCAAGACTGCCGAAGCGAGCAGCAACAGGGTTAATTCAAGTGCCGAGGACATAATTCAGGAATTTGCGGCAAGCAGGATGCTGCCCGGAGTGGTCATTTTGTTTATTTCTGGCAGGTTTTTTGCTTGGCCATTTCGTTTATACTTCTCGCATGAGTGTAACCGATGAAAAAACCTTGACGAAATCTTTTGATGAAAAAAGTGCTGCGCGCGCTGTAACACTGGCCCAGGAAACGCTGCAAATCGAAGCCGATGCGCTCATTGCGATGCAGCATCGCTTTGCCAGGGAAGACAGCCAAGCCTTTAGCAACGCCGTGAAGCTGCTGCTTCAATGCAACGGCCGCGTTGTCGTCTCCGGCATGGGCAAGTCCGGCCATATCGGCCGCAAGATTGCCGCGACATTTGCTTCCACCGGCACCCCGGCATTTTTCGTCCATCCCGGCGAAGCGGCGCATGGCGACCTCGGCATGGTCACGGAGCAGGATGTCTTCGTCGCCATTTCCAATTCGGGAGAAAGTGCCGAACTGCTGGAAATCGTGCCTTTAATTAAGCGCATGGGCGCCAAGCTGATCGCCATGACAGGCCGGCCGACTTCCAACTTGGCGCAACTGGCCAACGTGCATTTGAATGTCGCGGTCGACAAGGAAGCCTGCCCCTTGAACCTGGCGCCGACTGCCAGCACGACGGCAACGCTTGCCCTGGGCGATGCCCTGGCTGTCGCCTTGCTCGACATACGCGGCTTCCGCGAAGAGGATTTTGCCCGCTCCCATCCGGGCGGCTCGCTGGGGCGTCGCCTGCTGACCCATGTGTACGATGTCATGCGCAGCGGCGAAGCGATTCCCGCCGTGACTTCCGACGTGCCCTTGTCGGCTGCGCTGATGGAAATCAGCCAGAAAGGCATGGCCATGACCGCCATCGTCGACGATCAATTCCGACCGATCGGGGTCTTTACCGATGGTGACTTGCGCCGCCTGCTGGAACGCACGCAGGATTTCAGCAAGCTGGCCATTGCCGATGTCATGCATGCCAATCCGCGCGCCGTCCATCCCGAGCAACTCGCCGTCGACGCTGTGCAAATCATGGAAGAGCATCGCATCAATCAGTTGCTCGTCACCGATGCTGACGGCAAGCTGGTCGGTGCCTTGCACATTCATGACCTGACGCGGGCAAAGGTGATCTGATGAGCAACCAGGCAAGCGAGCGGGCCGCGCGCATCCGCATGATGATCTTCGATGTCGACGGCGTTCTTACCGACGGCAGCCTGCATTACGGCCCGGAAGGCGAAGTGATCAAGACCTTCAATGTGTTGGATGGCCACGGCATCAAGCTGTTGCAGCAATCGGGCGTTGCCACCGCCATCATCAGCGCGCGCAAGTCGACGCTGGTGGAGAAGCGCGCCAAGGACCTGGGCATCATCCATGTTCGCCAGGGTGTGCATGACAAGCGCACGGCCTTCGAGCAATTGCTCGGTGAAACCGGCATCGCGGCCGAGGCATGCGGCTTTATCGGCGACGACGTCATCGATTTGCCCATCTTGCTACGCGTCGGCTTTGCCGCCAGCGTGCCGAATGGGCATCCGGAAGTGAAAAAGCGCGTGCATTACGTGACGCGTGCCACCGGAGGCAATGGCGCAGCACGGGAACTGTGCGATTTCATCCTGCAATCGCAGGGCAATTATGAAGCGGCGCTTGCGCCCTACCTGGCATGAAGGATAGGCGCGCCTCGGCCAATCGTTTTCACCTGTGGGTGATACTGGCTATCGTCATGATGCTGGCGCTCGGCAGTTTCTGGCTCCTCGACGTCATTCGCCGCGGCATGGATGACACCACGCCGGAGGCCAAGCGCACGGAGCCGGACTATTACGTCGAACAATTCAATTTCGTCAGATTGGCGAAAACCGGGCAGGCACGCTATCACGTATCCGGCACGCGCATGGTCCATTATCCGCAGAATGATTCGTTTGAAATCAATCGCCCGGTCATGAAAGGCTTGAGCGACAAGCGCCCGACCACGACGATCGTCGCCGATCGTGCAGTGAGCAATTCCGACATGAGCGAAGTGCAATTGTTTGGCAACGTAAAGATTGATCGCCCGGCATCGCCGACGTCACAACATATACAACTGACCTCGGATCATCTGGTGGTATTGCCCGACGAAGATGTCATGAAAACCAACCGCCCGGTCAAATTGATTTCGGGAGTGAATGTCTTGACCGGCGTCGGCATGTTCGCCAATCAGGCGACCGGCGAATTCAACCTGACTAGCCGGGTGAATGGCGTATTGCCGCCGCGGGCAGCACCTTGAGCGCGTAACCTTAATGCATTGACTGACTAATTTTCCATGAAAAGACTAATACCCTTATCGCTGTTTGCGCTCAATATGCTGGTCGCAGGGTTTGCCTATGCTGAAAAGGCTGATGCCGACAAGCCAACCAATATCGAAGCCGACCAGATGTCGTACGACGACGTTCGCCAGGTCAATGTATTCACCGGCAATGTCGTGCTCACCCGCGGCACGCTCATCATGAAGGCACACAAGATGGTTGTGACGCAAGATGCCGCAGGCTATCAGTATGCAACCTTGTACGCAGGCCAGGGGAAACCGGCCAGTTTCCGGCAAAAGCGCGATGGCGGTCAGGATTTGTGGATAGAAGGCGAAGCCGAACGCATTGAATACGATAACAAGGCTGATGTCGCGAAACTCTTTTCCAAGGCGAAGATGCGCCGACTGGAAGGCAAAAAGGTTACCGATGAAGTCGAAGGCGAATTCATTTCCTATGACAACCGTACTGAATTTTACGCCGTCAACAACACACCATCTGACACTAGCAAGCCCGGCGCCGGCCGAGTCAAGGCTATCATCCAGCCACGCAACGACAGCAAGAAATAATCCAGGGATCGCCAGAATGAGCAGCAAATTGCTTGCAAAGGGTTTACAGAAAAGCTATGGCGCGCGTCAGGTATTGCGCGATGTGTCGCTCGAAGTCGGCAGCGGCGAAGTCGTCGGCCTGCTCGGACCGAACGGTGCGGGCAAAACGACGGCGTTCTATATGATTGTCGGATTGGTGCCGGCTGACGCCGGCGATATCGAACTGGATAACGTCAATGTATCGCGCATGCCGATTCATCGCCGGGCCACGCTGGGCTTGTCTTATCTGCCTCAGGAAGCCTCGGTATTTCGCAAGCTGACAGTCGCGGAAAACATTCGTGCCGTACTCGAATTACAGCAAGAGAATGGCAAGCCGCTGTCGAAAGCGGAAATCGAGCGCAGGCTCGACCAGTTGCTCGCGGAACTGCAGATCGAGAAGCTGCGCGACAGCCAGGCCTTGTCGTTGTCAGGCGGCGAGCGGCGACGTGTCGAAATCGCCCGAGCCCTCGCGACCGACCCGCGCTTCGTGCTGCTGGACGAGCCGTTTGCCGGCGTCGATCCGATCGCCGTGATCGAAATCCAGCGCATCGTGCGCTTTCTGAAGGAACGCGGCATTGGCGTGCTGATTACCGATCACAACGTGCGCGAGACGCTGGGCATTTGCGACCGTGCCTACATCATCAATCAGGGTGTCGTGCTGGCCTGCGGCCGCCCGGATGACATCATCGCCAATGAATCAGTGCGCCGGGTTTATCTCGGCGAACACTTCCGGATGTAAGCAGAACGCATTGCCATGAAACAGTCTCTTCAGCTACGCGTTTCCCAACATCTGGCATTAACGCCCCAGCTACAACAATCGATCCGGCTCCTGCAGCTGTCCACCTTGGAATTGCAGCAGGAACTTGAACACATCCTTGCTGAAAACCCGATGCTTGAACGCATCGACGATCCGCTCGACCATTCAGTTCGCCTGCTTGCCGACGGCGCCATCACGCCCGGCGCCGCCTCCGCGACAACGGAAAAGTCCGGCGGAGACGATGCGCCTGCTGCCGATGGCGAGGCCTCGTATGAAAATGGCGAGGCCGGCGACTCCCCCGATTCAGGCAATGGCGAAAGCGAATGGAGTTTCGACGATGTCGCCCGCACCGGTAAAAGCCCGGATGATGACAATGCCCGCCCGCAGCTGGAAGCGCATCACGTCACTTTGCGCGAACACTTGCTCGAACAGGTGCGCCTGACCATGCACTCGCCACGCGATCGCGCGCTGGCAGAATTGATCATTGATGCGCTGGACAACAATGGTTACCTGGAAGAGCCGCTCGAGGAAATCCATGCCCGCCTGCCTGCCGAACTCGAAATCGAGCCGGAAGAATTGCGGGTGGCGTTGAAGCTGGTGCAAAGCTTCGAGCCAGCCGGCGTCGGCGCACGCGATGCCGCCGAATGCCTGTCGCTGCAAATCCGCCGCATGCCCAAAGTGCCGCTGGTGACGCGACGCATGGCACTGACCATCGTCGAGCAGCATCTGCCCTTGTTCGCTCAACGCGACTTCAACAAGCTGAAAAAACTGCTGGATTGCGATGAAGAAGATTTGCGGGAAGCACAAGCCGTCATCAGACAATGCAATCCGCATCCGGGCGCGGCGTTCGCCAGCGATTCGGCGGACTACGTGGTGCCCGACGTGATCGTCAAGCGCGGCAAGAATGGCTGGCAAGTGACGTTGAACCATGAAGTCATGCCGCGCCTGCGCGTAAACGCTTTATATGCCAATATACTCAAGCAGAACAAGGGCGAAGGGTCGCTGAACTCGCAATTGCAGGAAGCAAAATGGCTCATTAAAAACATGCGCCAGCGTTTTGATACCATTTTGCGGGTGGCCCAAGCTATTGTGGACAGGCAGCGCAATTTCTTTTCACATGGCGCGGTTGCCATGCGTCCACTTGTGTTACGTGAAATTGCTGATACACTTGGTTTACACGAAAGCACTATTTCTCGTGTTACAACACAAAAATATATGCTGACGCCGCACGGCATGTTTGAACTAAAGTACTTCTTCGGTAGTCATGTCGCAACAGAGGCTGGCGGCGAAGCTTCATCGACGGCGATACGGGCACTGATCAAACAACTCATAGGAGCAGAAGACCCCAAGAATCCTCTCTCTGATAGCAAGATCGCGGAGATGCTGGGGGAACAAGGAATGGTGGTGGCACGACGTACCGTCGCCAAATACCGTGAAGCCCTGAAAATCCCTCCAGTCAACCTTCGCAAATCCCTGTAGTTTTGTTGCGTAGTGTTTGTTGCTGTGTTCCTTCCGACCATCTCGTTGTCGGCGGAACCGCCAGTGACCTTTATAAGGAGCGCTGTATGAATCTGACCATCAGTGGACATCACCTCGAACTGACTCCCGCTCTCAGGGATTACGTGAATTCAAAGCTGGAGCGTATCCGGCGCCACTTCGACAATGTCATTGATGCCGCGGTTATTCTGACTGTCGACAATCTCACGGAGAAGGAAAAACGCCAGCAAGCAGAAATCACCTTGCACATGCGAGGCAATTATGTCCACGTGCAGGCAATTGCCCAGGACATGTATGCGGCCATTGATCTGATGGTCGACAAACTGGACCGCCAGGTCCTCAAACACAAGGGCAAGGTCCAAAATCACCAACATGAGGCGCTCAAGCACATGTCGGCGACAATGGAAACGAACCTGCCGGCGCAATAAGCCATCGTACGGATTCATCGACTGTAGTCAGGGCGCAAACTGGGCGCCCTTTTTATTTTTCACGAACATTTGCCACGTTTATCTGCCTCGAACATGACTGACCTGATTCTGCTTGAAATCCGCAATCGCCTTGGTGTTATCACACTCAACCGGCCGCAGGCCTTGAATTCCCTGTCACTGGAAATGATTCGGTCCATTACCCAAGCCTTGCTGGCCTGGCGCGATGATGATGCGATTGACGGCGTTCTTATCGAGAGCAATAGCAGCAAGGCTTTTTGCGCAGGCGGCGATATCCGTTTTTTTTATGAGTTAGGCAAATCAACGCCACAGCAAGGCAGCGCACTGATTGAAGACTTTTTTACGGAAGAGTATTTGCTCAATCAGCTGATTCATCACTATCCCAAGCCTTATATCGCCGTCATGGATGGCATCGTGATGGGCGGCGGCATGGGCATTGCACAGTGCCATGCCGCCGGCCGCCTGCGCATTGCGACGGAGCGCACCAAGATGGCCATGCCGGAGGTGAACATTGGTCTGTTCCCGGATATCGGCGGCAGCTATTTTCTCTCGCACTGTCCGGGCCAGCTCGGCACCTGGCTGGCGTTGACTGCCAATGCGATTGGCGCCGCCGACGCCTTGCATCTGGGCTTGGCAGACATGTACATCCCCTCGGCAGAGCTGCCGACGCTCAAGTCCATGCTGCAGTCGTCTGGCGGCGGCGATTTGCCCGCGCGTGCGCGCGAATTCGCTGCATCATTCGAATGTGACCCCAGCCAGCTTGCATTGCAGCGGGAAGTAATTGACCGTCACTTTGCATTCGACGACGTGGCATCCATCATGGCATCACTGGAATCTGATCCTTCGCCATTTACGCAAGACACCTTGAGCGTCATGAAGAAGCGCTCCCCCTTGATGCTGGTCGTGACTTTGCAGGAATTGCGGCGCGGTGCGCACATGAGCATCGAAGAATGCCTGCGGATGGAGCGGTCGATGATGCGCCATTGCTTCATGGGTGGCGAAGCGCTGGAAGGCATCCGCGCGACGGTCATTGATAAAGACATGCGCCCGACCTGGTCGCCGGCCGCGCTGGACGACGTCGCGCCGGAAATGGTGGAAGAGTTCTTCCAGCCGGTCTGGCCTGACCATGCGCACCCCTTACGCAACTGGTTGTAGGCGCCGTACTGTAGTTATTAGAATAGATTCGGCTCGCCAGGCTGGCTAAGCCGAGGCACAGCGCTATATCTCGTCGATCAGGAACAGCCGGCGATGCTCGCGCATGGCGTAACGGTCAGTCATCCCGGCGATATAGTCGGCGACCTTGCGCGCCTGGCGCATCGTGTCGCCATCCGCCACTTGATAATCCGGAGCGAGCAGGCGCGGCTCGGCCATGAAGGCGTCGAACAGTTCGCGCACGATGCGGCGCGCCTTGCTGGTCATGCGATTAACCTGATAGTGCCGGTACAGGTTTTCGCGAAGGAAGCGCTTGAGCAGATTTTCTTCCTGGCGCATGGCATCGGAAAAACTGATGAGCGCCGGTGCATTACGCACGTCTTCCAGGCTCTGCACGCCGGCATCGCGGATCTTCGCTTCCGATGTGCGGATAAGGTCGGTGACCAGCGTATTGATCATGCGACGCACCGTTTCATTGATCATGCGCCGCCCGCTGATGCCGGGATACGCCGCTTCCGCCTCGGCGCGATGACGGGAGAAGAAATCGACCTCATTCAACTGCTCGATGGAGAGCAGTCCGGAACGCAAGCCGTCATCGATATCGTGATTGTTATAGGCGATCTCGTCGGCCAGGTTGGCCAGTTGTGCTTCCAGCGTCGGCTGCTTCTTATCGATGAAGCGCTGGCCGACATCGCCAAGCAATTTAGCGTTGGGAATGGAACAATGCTTGAGTATGCCTTCGCGCGTTTCGAACATCAGGTTCAGGCCATCGAAGGCGCCGTAACGCTCTTCCAGCTTGTCGACCACGCGCAGGCTTTGCAGGTTATGCTCGAAGCCGCCATAGTGCTCCATGCAGGCGTTCAAGGCGTCCTGGCCGGCATGACCGAAGGGGGTGTGGCCGAGGTCGTGCGCCAGCGAGATGGCTTCCACCAGGTCTTCGTTCAAGCGCAGATTGCGCGCAATCGAGCGGGCGATTTGCGCCACCTCGATACTATGCGTCAGGCGCGTCCTGAAGAGGTCCCCCTCATGGTTGACGAAGACCTGGGTTTTATATTCAAGCCGGCGGAAGGCGGTCGAATGAACGATGCGGTCGCGATCGCGCTGGAATTCCGTGCGAGAACTGACCGGCGCCTCGGCAAATCGCCTGCCTCGCGATACGGCAGAACGGGCTGCATGGGGAGCGAGGTAGGCTTCGAGGTCCATGTCAGCCGACGCAGGATTGAATGGTATCGATCAGTACCGGCTGTGGCACTGTCGTGATCACCGCGGTGCCCAGCGGCTTCAGGAGAATGAACTTGATCTGCCCGCCTTCGTTTTTCTTATCGACTTGCATCAGTTCGATCCAGCGCTCGGCGCCCAGATCCGGCGCCACGGTCGGCAAGCCGGCAGCCTGCACCAGCGCCGTGATGCGCGCTTTGGCGGAAGCATCGATGTAGCCCAGGCGGCGCGAAAGTTCTGCCGCCATCACGATGCCGCAACCGACTGCCTCGCCATGCAGCCACGTGCCAAAGCCCAGGCCGGCCTCAATGGCGTGGCCGAAGGTATGGCCGAAGTTGAGAATGGCCCGCAATCCGCCTTCGCGTTCATCCTGGCGTACGACGTCGGCCTTGATTTCGCAGGAACGCTTGATCGCATGCGCCAGCGCACCGGCGTCGCGCGCCATCAGCTTGTCGATATTCGTCTCGATCCAGTTGAAGAACTCGGCATCGATGATGGCGCCGTGCTTGATGACTTCGGCAAGGCCCGCCGACAATTCCTGCGGCGGCAAAGTATCCAGGGTCAGCGTATCGGCAATGACCGCCTGAGGCTGATAGAACGCACCGATCATGTTCTTGCCCAGGGGATGGTTGATGCCAGTCTTGCCACCGACCGAGGAATCCACTTGTGCCAGCAAAGTTGTCGGCACCTGAACGAACGGCACGCCGCGCATATACGTGGCGGCCGCGAATCCGGTCATGTCGCCTATCACGCCGCCGCCCAGCGCCACCAGCGTGGTCTTGCGATCGCATTTTTCCGCCAATAAGACGTCGAAGATCCGCATCAGGTTTTCCCAGTTTTTCTCTTCCTCTCCGTCCGGCAGGATCACTGGAGTAACTTGCTTGCCGGTGGCTTTTAGCGAGCTGGTCAGGCGCTCGAGGTACAAGGGCGCCACGGTGGTGTTGGTAACGATCGCTACGCGGCGGCCAGGAATGTGGCGCGCGACCAAACCGGCATCGTCCAGCAAGGATTGGCCAATCGTGATGGGATAAGCGCGCTCGCCGAGGTCGACTTGCAGGTCAAAGGGAGCGAGAGTAAGGGTGGGCATAGCTTTGGTAAATGAAATGGGCTCAGGCGTCCGGAGCGGCTTGCAACGTTGACATTCCGGGCAAGCGCTCAAGCTCGATCAGAATGGTTTGCACCAGCGATTGTACGTTAGGACGGCCCGTTTCGACGACCATGTCCGCCACTTCCAGGTAGAAGGGCTCACGGATGCGCGACAGTTCTTCCAGTCGTTGACGCGGATCGGCAGTCTGCAGAAGCGGCCTGCTCTTGTCATGACTCGTGCGCTGCAAAATGTTGCTAACGCTGGCGCGCAAGTAAATGACCACGCCGCCGGCCTTCAGGCATTGCCGGTTTTCTTCTCTAAGGATGGCCCCGCCACCCGTGGCAAGGACAATACCTTGCTGCGAGGTTAGATCGCGGATCACTTCGGCTTCGCGCTGGCGAAAGCCTTCCTCCCCTTCTATTTCAAAAATCAAAGGAATAGAGGCGCCGGTACGCGCCTCTATTTCATGGTCGGAATCGATAAAAGGCCGATTGAGTTTCTTGGCGAGCGCACGGCCAACCGTGGTCTTGCCTGCGCCCATCAGGCCAACGAGGATAATGTTTCTAGTCATACAAATCAGGTCTGAACTCGCAATTCTATTGTTTTTCCTTTATTTATGCGAGTCCAGCCACTGATTTGTTTAATGTGACGTCAGCGTACGGTCAACTTATCGTTCAGGATCTTCGGCGTCAGGAAAATCAGGAGTTCGGTCTTGTCGTTGACTTGGCTAGTGTTTTTAAACAGGTTGCCTACCACCGGAATGTCGCCTAACAAGGGGACTTTCGAGATCTCTTTCCGTTCTTCCTGGGTATAAATACCGCCGAGTACAATCGTCCCGCCATTGTCAACCATGACTTTTGTCTGTACATGTTTGGTATTAATTGCCGGGCCGGCATTGGTATTTTGGCCAGGACTATCCTTGGTAACATCGACGTCCAGAATCACATTGCCGTCAGGCGTAATTTGCGGCGTGACTTCCAGCTTCAGATTGGCCTTTTTAAAGGCAACAGAAGTTGCACCGCTGCTGGTGGCTTGCTGATAAGGCAATTCCGTACCCTGTTCAATCAATGCCTTTAACTGATCGGCTGTAACGATACGTGGGCTGGAAATAATCTTGCCCTTGCCGTCCGCTTCCAATGCAGACAGTTCCAGGCTGATAAATCGTGTCGCAGCCGCGTTGAACAGCGATAAGGCGATCGAACCGGCAGGGTTACCCGTACGGCTAATGGCAGGCAAGTTGATGTTGTTGCCGTTCACCGTCTGCAAATTATTCAAGTTAATCCCTGGCGCACTTGCGTCAGCGTTTTGCTGGCCGCCAGCTTCCACGACGTTATTGCCGCCACGGGACGACCTTTGCAATCCAAATCCGAGCTTGGCACCCAGATCCTTGCTAAAGGTATCACTGGCTTCAACAATACGCGCTTCGATCAATACCTGTCTGGATGCCACGTCCGTCTTTTGAATTAACTTACGGACTTCCTCCAATTTGGAAGGAATATCGGTGACAAATAACTGGTTGGTACGGGGATCGATCACCGCGCTGCCGCGTTTGGACAAAATACGGTTGTTGTTCGCCCCGCTTCCACCATCCAGGGCAAACACCTGCTTGAACGATTCTGCCTTTTGATAATTCAACTGGAAAATTTCAGTTTTCACCGGCTCCAGTTCAGCAATCTGCGCCTTCTGTTCCAGCTCCAGCTTTTCCTTGGTCAGCAGTTCATCCTTCGGCGCAATCCACAGCACCGTACCATTCTTGCGCATGTCGAGGCCTTTAGCCTGCATGACGATATCCAGCGCCTGATCCCATGGCACATCTTTCAGGCGCAAGGTCAGGTTGCCCGTCACCGTATCGCTGGTGATGATATTCAGGCCGGTAAAGTCTGCGATAACTTGCAGCACTGCGCGAACTTCAACGTTCTGGAAGTTGAGCGACAAGCGTTCGCCGCGATAGCCTTGCGTACCTTGCGTGAGCTTGTTCGGGTCTTCCTTGATCGGCTTGACTTCGACGACGAGCTGGGTGTCGCTTTGATAGGCGCTGTGTTCCCACATCCCTTTGGCGGCAATCACCATGCGGACATTTTCGCCCTGCGGGGTTGCCACTACCGACTGCACCGGCGTGCCGAAATCCGTGACATCCATACGACGGCGCAGCACATCCGGCAAGCGCGTCTTCAGGAAATCCACGACGATAGTCTGTCCCTGCTGGCGCACATCCACACCCACTTGATTGCTCGGCAAATTGACGACGACACGCCCTTCGCCGGCGCTGCCGCGACGAAAATCGATATCCAGCAACGACGACTTGCTCGCACTGGGTGCAGCCGATGTAGCCATTGCCACGGGCTTGCCGGCCATGTTCACTGCTGTGGCCACGCCGCCGGAACCGTCAATCGTTACCACGACGGCATTACCTTCCACCGCAGTCGCATAGTTCAATGGTCGCTGCAGGTTGAATACCAGGCGAGAACGCTCACCGGCCTGGACCACGTTCACATTGCGCACATCGCCCAGGCTGATATTCTGGCTCGACACGCCGGTTTCATTGGCGGTTGCCGGAAAATCCAGCGCGATGCGCGCCGGATTGGTAATGGAAAAACCGATCGGCGGCTTGCTGACCGGATTTTTCATTTTGACCTTGACGATGACATTGGCGCCCTGCTGATTGGCAGTAATCGACTCAATGGCATTTTCCTGGGCATTGGCCAGCGCACAAACACTGCCAAGAACGGCCAGAGTCAAAAGCTGCCATGCCTTACGTTTGATCGCGCCCGCATGCTCGAACTGTCTTTTTAACGCATTCATTTTTTATTCTCCTGCAACTCTAACTTGGCTTGACGTTCGACCCATTCGCCGGACGCATCTTGGACGATTTCTTTCAACTCAACTTCGTTTTCGGTGATATTGGTGATCATGCCGAAATTCTGGCCAATGTAATTCCCCACTTTGAGGTGATACACCGTCTTGTCTGCCTGGACCAGGGCAAAGTTGATGCCTGGCTTTTGCAAGGTGCCCACCATGCGCAAGGTGTCCAGCGGATAGCTTTCCAGCGGCTCACGACGACGATCCATATCCGGCTGCAATACGCTGCTGGAATTGGCCTTGGCTTTGGCAAGCGCAATTTCCAGTTTGCTGGGATTGTAAGGATCGACGCTATCCTTTGCCGTGTAATTAAACGGCAAGAATTTTTTCGGCTCGGACAGCTTGGGCACGTTCACCCTGGTTTGCTGGCGGACTTCATCCATCCATTGGCGAACTTCCTGGTTGTCGCCATTATCACAGCCGCTTAAGACCACGCTTGCAGCGACGAGCAATCCAGCATAGTAAAATTGAGGCTTGATCATTTTTTGCCTCCCTTCTTTTTGGCTCCAGCTGCCTTACGTTGGGCCTCGACTTCTTCGCGGTCGAGATAGCGGAAGGTTTTCGCTACCGCTTCCAGGCTCAGTGTTCCACCTTCTTTGGAACTGGACAGACTCAAGTTATTCAAGGTCACGATACGCGGCAGGTTGGCGATATCGCTACTGAATGCGCCTACATCATGGTAGTTACCCGTTACCCTGATATTGATCGGCAATTCCGCATAGTAGTTTTTCACCACGACCTGGCCCGGCTTGAACAATTCAAATTGCAAGCCACGACCCAGGCCGGCCTGGTTGATATCGGAGAGCAGCGCATCCATTTCGGCCTTGCTGGGCAATTGCTTTTCCAGGGTGGCGACATACTCGCCAACCTGTTCTTTTTGCTTACGCAAAGCGTCCAGGTTGATCGCCTGCTTGACCTTATCCTGGTAGGCCTCCTTCAGCTTGACTTCTTCCTTCCTGCCAGCTTCCAGCTCTTCCAGTTGCGGACTCCAATACAGGTACCAGCCGAGAAATGCCACCAGTGCCAGCACGCCCAGCGCGCATAACAAGCGTGGCGCAATCGGCCACAAGCCGGGATGGCGACCTTCCAGACCGCGGAACTGGGCGGACAGCGATTCGCTGAAATTTTTCAAATCTGCCATGGCGCTATTCCTGTTATGGTGCTTTTGAAGCAACCGGTGCCGCAGCGACTTGGCCCGCGGCTGCTTGCTGTTGCGGCTCTTGATCGCGCGGCCGTTTGATGCCGACGTTGATAGTGAAGTCGAAGACCTTTTTCGCGCTACGTCCCTGGCCAATTCCAGTGGAGCGAATCTCGATCAGGTCCGGCTTTTCAAGCCAGGGCGAGTTGTTGCTCAAATTGCGCAGCAATTCCGACACGCGCTCATTGGATTGCGCATAGCCATTCAGGGCGATACGCTGTCCTTCCTGCTTGAATGATTTCAGGTACACGCCCTCCGGCACTTGCTTGACCAGCTCATCCATCAGGTAGACCGGCTGGTTGCGATCGCTTTGCAAATCTTCGACCGCTTGCTGGCGAGCTTTCAATGCCTCGATTTCTTCGCGCAGGCTGGCAATTTCCTTGATCTGCACATCCAGCTTGGCGTTTTCAGCCTTGATGAATTCATTGCGCTGGGTTTGGCTGGAAATTTGTGCGGCGATAATGCCGCCGACCGCCAGCACCACAACGGCACCGACGACAGCCGCCGCACCCAGCAAGGCGACGAAAGCGGCCTTGCGCTGCTTGCGCTTTTCCTCGCGATGAGGAAGCAGGTTTATCTTAACCATCAGTCGAACCTCCGCATGGCCAGACCACAAGCCACCAGGTATGCGGGCGCTTCCAGTCGCAATTGTTTTTCCCGAACGGTGGATGCCAGCTGCATCCCCTTGAATGGACTGACGACCGACGCGGAAATCTTGGTGCGGTCAGCGACAATGTCCACCAATCCCGGAATCGACGCGCAGCCGCCTGCCAGGAAGATCTGGTCGATGCGCGTGTAGGGCGTCGAAGTAAAGAAGAATTGCACGGCGCGTGTCACTTCCACGGCGGCGTTTTCAAGGAATGGCTCGAGCAATTCCTGCTCATACCCTTCGGGCAAATCGCCGTTTCTCTTTTTCGTTTCGGCTTCTTCGTGCGACAAGCCGTAAGCGCGCACGATATCCTGGGTCAATTGTCCGCCCCCGAAAGGCTGCTCGCGCTCGTAAATGGTTTCGCCGTCCAGCAGCACCGAGATATGGGTCACCTGCGTGCCGATCTGCAGCAATGCCACGATCTGGCCTTTCCCACCGCCGGGCAACTGCGTGATCAAGCGGTCGACTGCAAAACGGGCAGCATAGGATTCAATATCCATGACCACCGGCTTCAATCCTGCCGCCTCAGCCACCGCGACGCGGTCTTCGACCTTTTCCTTGCGGGTTGCGGCCAGCAGGACTTCCACGTCTTCCGGCGAGTTTTGTGCCGGGCCGCATACGTCGAAATCGAGGCTCACCTCATCCAAGGCAAAAGGAATGTATTGACTGGCTTCCGTCTCGACCTGGATTTCCAGTTCTTCCTCAAGCAAACCACCCGGCAGGATGATTTTCTTGGTAATCACCGAGGCGGGCGGCATACCGAGCGCTACATGCTTGGCTTTCGTGCCACTCTTTTTCCAGACGCGGCGCACCGCATCCGAAACCTGCTCGATGTTTTCAATGTTGCCATCGACAACCGCGCCACGCGGCAAGGGCTCTGAAGCGAAACGCTCCAGGCGCAATTCATTTTTGCCAGCTTGCGATAGTTCGACGAGTTTTACACCCGAAGTACTGATATCCAGGCCGACCAACGGCGAATTTGCTTTACCGAATAAGGAACCAAGATCTAGGGCCAAGGCCAGGTCTCCCCTGAAAATGCACTCTTGTTTTGAACTGTTCGCCCAATCACATGCCTAATAGACGAGTCGAATTGCGTACGGAAAATATTGTTTAAAAACCAGTGTTTAGACGAATTTTGTCAAAGGTTACATTAAATCCTAGCAATAAGATTCCTTGGGTGTAAAGAAATTTCCTTCTAGGAATTTACAAATCCGTTGCCAAAACCCCACGTAGCTAAGCCTACTAATTCCTTTTCGTGGCTTTCATAGAGGCACTTATATTTCCACGTTCACAGGCGTTTATAATGGGCCGGACAACGTTTCCTATATAAATCTTGCATGATGCCTGATCCTTCTGCTGACGATACCCGCCAGCCTGAATCTGCCCCTGCGCGACGTCGCTCCATCCCTGTCGTCATACTGCGTTTGCTAGCCGGCGCGGTTGGTACGGTAGCCGCCTTGGCGTTGGCGGGAGTCCTGGTCATAGCCTTCATTTTGGCAATGGCTTATCCCAACCTTCCCGCTCTTACTACCCTGATGGATTACCGCCCGAAGATTCCTTTGCGGATTTTTTCGGCGGATAACGTGTTGATTGGTGAATTCGGCGAAGAACGACGCAGCATGGTGCGGGTCAAGGACATTCCTGACATTATGAAAAAAGCCGTGCTGGCGATCGAGGATGACCGTTTTTACGAGCACAGCGGCGTGGATTATCTGGGTATCGTGCGCGCTGCCCTTCACAATGTCACCGGCGGCAGCAAGCAGGGGGCTTCCACGATCACGCAGCAGGTGGCGCGCAACTTCTTCCTGTCGAGCGAGCAGACCGTCAAGCGCAAGGTGTATGAAATGCTGCTGGCGTGGAAAATTGAACAGAATCTGTCCAAGGACCAGATTCTCGAAATCTATATGAACCAGATTTATCTGGGGCAGCGCGCCTATGGCTTTGCCTCCGCCGCGCAAATCTATTTCGGCAAGAAGCTCAATCAACTTTCCGTCGCCGAGGCAGCCATGCTGGCCGGCTTGCCCAAGGCGCCGTCGGCTTACAATCCGGTCGCCAATCCCAAGCGCGCCAAGGTACGGCAGCAATACATCATTCAGCGGATGTACGATCTTGGCTATATCACGGCGGAACAATACGAGCAGGCCCGCAATGAATCCCTGAAGGTAAAGACCGACAGCGGCGCCTTCGGCATCCATGCTGAATATGTGGCCGAAATGGCGCGCCAGATGGTGTACGACCAGTTCAAGGAAGACACCTATACGCGCGGCTTGAACGTTTTCACGACCATTACCAAGGCTGACCAGGATGCCGCGTATCTGGCATTGCGCCGTGGCGTAATGGATTACGTCAAGCGCCATGGTTATCGTGGCCCGGAAGGCTACATGGAAATTCCGGCCAATAAGGAAGAAGCCGACAATGCCATCGAAGTAGAATTGGCCGAACATCCGGATAGCGACGATATCGTCGCTGCCGTGGTGCTGGAAGCCGATCCCAAACGCGTGCGCGCCATGCTCGCTTCGGGCGAGGAAATCGAGATCCCTGCAGCCGGCCTGACATTTGCCGCCAGCGGATTCAGCGAGAAAACCCCGCCCAACAAGCGCATCCGCCGTGGCGCCATTGTGCGCGTCACGCAGGAGGGCAAGACTTGGCATATCACGCAAATGCCGGAAGTTGAATCCGCTTTCATCGCTGCCAATACCGAAGATGGCGCCATCCGCGCCCTGGTCGGCGGTTTCGACTTCAACCGCAACAAATTCAACCACGTGACCCAGGCCTGGCGTCAGCCGGGCTCCTCATTCAAGCCGTTTATCTATTCCGCCTCGCTGGAAAAAGGCTTGTCGCCGGGGACCGTCATCAATGACTCGCCGATCAGCTTCAATGCCGGCCAGACCGGTGGACAAGCCTGGGAACCGAAGAACTATGACGGCAAGTACGATGGGCCGATGACCATGCGCCGCGGCCTGGCCAAGTCGAAAAACATGATCTCGATCCGCATCCTGCACAAGATCGGCGCCCGCTATGGCCAGGAATTTGTAACGCGCTTCGGTTTCGATGCGGAGAAAAATCCGCCCTATCTCACCCTGGCGCTCGGCGCAGGTAATGTCACGCCGCTGCAGATGGCAAGCGCCTATGCGGTGTTTGCCAACGGCGGTTACAAGGTCAGTCCATACCTGATTTCCAAGGTAACCGATAGCACCGGCAGGGTATTGACGCAAGCCACGCCGGACCGTGCCGGCGATGAATCCCATCGCGTTCTCGATGCGCGCAATGCCTTCCTGATGGATAGCATGATGAAAGATGTCGTCAAATCCGGCACGGCGACCAAGGCACTGGCATTGAAACGTCCGGATTTGGCAGGCAAAACCGGCACGACCAATGATTCGGTGGATGCCTGGTTCGCCGGTTATCAGCCCAAGGTGGTGGCTGTTGCCTGGATTGGTTTCGACCAGCCCAAGAACTTGGGCAACCGTGAAACCGGCGGCGGCTTGGCCTTGCCGATCTGGGTCAGCTACATGCAACAGGCATTGAAAGACGTGCCGGTAATGGAGCCTGTCATTCCGGATGGCATCATCCAGGTGGGCAGCGAATTCTATTACGCTGAAAATCCGCCGGGCAGCGGCGTGCGCAATCTGGGCATAGCGGAAGCGCCGCATACGCCTCCCTCCGCCGAGGAAGGCAAAACTGGCGATGAAGTGAAGAATCAGCTGTTCTGACGCCGCTTGCCTGATACAGGCAAGCTACTGACTCATGCCGTCTGGCTTATGCGATCCTTTGATCAGGCGGCATCGAGGCGGATCGGGCGACCGGCCTGCTCGCCCACCAAGCGCTCGAGGGCCGTGAACAATTCGTCGCCGCTACGCGTATCCACCCAGCGCTCTCCGCTGCGTTTGTAATGGAAGCCGCCGGAGCGCGCGGCCACCCAGATTTCCTGCATCGGCGCCTGGCTGTTAATGATGATTTTGCTGCCGGTCTCGACCAGCTCGACTTCCAGCACATTGCCGGCCCGGCTGCATTCGACATCCAGGTCGGCGGCATCAGCGGCGTGTTCCAGCGCGCGTTCAATGCCGTTCAGGGTGGTTTCGGCCAGATCCAGGAATTCCGTTTCGGTCATGCTACACTCCAGTGCATTTCGATAAACCGTGATTGTAATCGTGAAGCCCAATTTTATTTCGCCGCGCCGCGCACTTTATGCTTCGCTTGCCGCCCTGCTCTGCCTGCTCGCTGCTTGCGGGCAAAAGGGACCACTGTTCCTGCCCAGCAAACCGGCAGCGGCAACGCCTGCACCGGTCAACGTGCCGACCACAACGACGACCGTCACAACGACAACCACCGTATCCGTCCCTTCGACCACTACCCGCTAACTGAATTGCCATGTCGCATTTTGCTTACCGCAATGGCGTGCTTTGCGCCGAAAATCTGCCCCTGACTGAAATCGCCCAGCGTTTCGGCACTCCGACCTATGTCTATTCCAAGGCAGCGCTGCTGGAAAATTATGCCGCGTATGCGAATGCCTGCAAAAAGCATGGCCGCGACGACAAGACGGCGCTGGTGTGCTATTCGGTGAAATCGAACTCCAACCTGGCGGTACTGAACCTGCTGGCGCGTCAAGGCTCGGGCTTCGACATTGTCTCCGGCGGCGAATTGCTGCGCGTGCTGGCGGCGGGCGGCGATCCGCGCAAGGTGATTTTTTCGGGCGTTGGCAAGTCGCGCGATGAAATGCGCCTGGCGCTGTCGCATGACATCCTGTGCTTCAATGTCGAATCGGTGGCCGAACTGCATCGCTTGAATGAAGTGGCGGGAGAACTTGGCAAGCGCGCGCCGATTTCGCTGCGCGTCAATCCTAACGTCGATCCCAAGACGCATCCTTATATCTCTACCGGCCTGAAGGAAAACAAATTCGGCGTGGCGTTCGAGGAAGCGCTTGACATCTACCGCACTGCCGCCAAGCTGGCGCACATCCACGTCACCGGGATCGATTGCCACATCGGCTCGCAATTGCTGGATGACGCCCCGCTCCTGGAAGCGCTCGACAAGCTGATCGAACTGGTGGATACGCTGACCGACGAAGGCATTGCGATTCACCACCTCGATATCGGCGGCGGTATCGGCATCGTCTATGACCAGGACAAGCCGGTGGCAGTCGGCGATTACCTTGGCCGCCTGTTCACCCGCATCGATGGCTGGCGCGCGGCGCGTCATGGCAATGCACCGATCACGGTCTTGTTCGAGCCGGGACGCTCGATCGTCGGCAATGCCGGCATCCTGCTGACCGAAGTGCAGTATTTGAAGCATGGCGAGACAAAGAATTTCGCCATCGTCGATGCCGCCATGAATGACTTGATGCGCCCGGCGATGTATGAAGCCTGGCATGGCGTGCAAGCCGTGCGCCAGCGCGAAGGCAGTCCCAACACGTATGACGTGGTCGGTCCCGTGTGCGAATCCGGCGATTGGCTGGCACGCTCGCGTTCGCTGAACATCGAGCAAGGCGACTTGCTGGCGATTCTCTCGGCCGGTGCTTACGGCATGACGATGTCATCCAACTACAATACGCGTGGCCGGGCTGCCGAAGTCATTGTCGATGGCAGCGAAATGCATCTGGTGCGTCCACGCGAATTGCCGGAACAATTATTTGCACAGGAAAAGCTGCTGGCTTAAAGCGTAGCAATCACCCACTACCGCCGGCACTGAATAAACTGGCAGGGCCGATCAACGGGGCGCAGTTCGCAAGGGCTGCGCCCCGTTTTTCATGAAGCGCCAGTACAGCCTCAGGCCGAGCAAAATGGCGATGATCACGCCGAACAAGATGGGTTCGGCAAAATCGTTTTTCCCCGCCTTCATCCACCAGAAATGCAAAATGCCCAGCGGCGCGATCAAGTAGATCAGGCGGTGCAGCCGCTGCCAACTCTTGCCTCCGAGGCGTCGAACCATGGCATTCGTGCTGGTTAGCGCCAGCGGAATCAACAAGATGAAAGCGGTAAAGCCGACTGCGATAAACGGCCGCTTCAACACATCGCGCCACATTTCCTCTAGGTCGAAGAAGTGATCGAACCACAGGAAGGTCGTGAAATGCAGAACGGCATAAAAAAAACAAAATAGTCCCAGCATGCGCCGCAATTTGATCAGCCACGGCATTTGCAGCAGCCGGCGCAAGGGCGTAATGGCCAACGTCAGGCAGAGAAAATACAAGGTCCAGTCGCCGGTGCTGCGCGTGATGAATTCAATCGGATTGGCGCCCAGTCGGTCGGTGAACCCAAACCATATCAGGCGCGCCAGCGGCATGAGCGCCGCAAGAAACACGGCAATCTTAATTGCCCGCAGCTGCGTCGATCCCGGCTGAAACATAAGCGCCCCTATCGTCTTCAGTCAATCCGTCTCAGAAAAACTTGCGCAAATCCATGCCGGTATACAGCGATGCGACTTCACTATAACCATTGAACATCAGGGTTTTGCGCTTGCGGGTAAAGAAGCTGTCTTCACCGATACGCCGCTCGCTCGCCTGCGACCAGCGCGGGTGATCCACGTCTGGATTCACATTCGAATAAAAGCCATACTCGCGCGGCGCCGCAAGATTCCAGGCAGTCTTGGGCTCGTCGCGGGTAAAGCGGATTTTGACGATCGACTTGGCGGATTTAAAACCGTACTTCCACGGCACCACGACCCGCACCGGCGCGCCATTTTGGTTAGGCAAGACTTCGCCATACATGCCCAACGTGAGCAATGTCAGCGGATGCATCGCTTCATCCAGGCGCAAGCCTTCCGTGTACGGCCAGTCCAGCACGGGGCTGCCGATACCCGGCATCTGGCGCTTGTCTGCCAAGGAGATGAATTCGATGTACTTGGCATTCCCCGTCGGCTCGACTTTTTTGATTAATGCCGAGAGCGAATACCCGATCCAGGGAATCACCATGGACCAGCCTTCAACGCAACGCAGGCGATAGATGCGTTCTTCCAGCGGCGCCAGCTTGCGCAGGCTATCGATATCCATGACTTGGGGCTTCTTGACTTCGCCCTCGATCGCCACAGTCCAGGGAGTGGTTTTCAAGGAGCCGCCATAGCGGGAAGGATCGGTCTTGTCCGTGCCGAACTCATAAAAATTATTGTACGTCGTGGCATCCTTGTAGGCTGTCGGCTTATCCATGACCACGTACGCGGCATTCCTTGTCGCCGGCAGCTTCTGCGCCGTGGCGGACTGGGCAAATGCCTCGCGCCCGAGCATTTCCAGTAACGCGCCGCCTGCAATCGACCCCAGCGCCATACGCTGGATGAATTGACGACGCGATTCGAATACCTCGCGCAGCGTAATTTCCGAAGCAAAAGGCCGGTCGATTCCATTGGGATTCTGCTTGAATAACATGGGATGCTCCATCAAGGTCTGGCTATCTATGCAGAATAGTCGATTATCCCGGTACAAACCTTACATCTTGTTTTACGATTGCAGCCTTGCATGAACGGCTTGGGCGACTTCCAGCATGCGCGCCTTGGTGATACCTCCCGACAAGGCATAGCCATAGTTTTGGTCAATCCAGTAGAACACGGTATTGCCGCCTTTTTCCATGAGCTGAAAACCGGTTCCCGGATGCGTACGTCCCGCATGCTTGACCGTCAGCGTCAAGCGTTCGCCCGTCGCCGATTCATACATCAATTGCGCCAAGGGGCCTTCGCCGCTCGGCAGCAAGCGTCCGCCAAGCAAGGTGAATCCCTGCTGCTGCAAGTCGGGAGCGCGAATCGGCGCGTCGAGCCGCTTGGAAAGCCAGGTCAGCAAATGTGCCTGCTGCTCGGCGCTGACTTCGACCGGATGACGCTTTTCCGCGACAAACAAGACATGGGCCGCCAACGCATCCTTGGCAAACGCCGCCGCGCCGGCTGTCACGGTGGGTGGGGCGAGATAACCATGGGCAAACCATCCGGCAATCAAGCCGCAAGCCATGCAAACGATGCCAGCGGCCAGCGCTCTTAACATGGGCTGCGGCTTCAACGCTGCTGTCAATCGCATGGGAATGGCTTCATTCATGATGCCGTCGTAAAGGCGATGCATCGCCTGGTTTTGCTCGCGCCATTGGTGCACCTGTTCCTGTTCCTGCGCCTGCGGCTGGCTAGCCAGATAACCTTCGACCTGCGCGCGCCTGTCGGCATCGAGCTGGCCATCGACATAGGCGTGCAAATCCCTTTCCCCGATCGGTGCCGTCATTTCACTTTACTCTGCTTAAATGCGTGGGCTTGGCAATACTTGAATCCGCCTGCCCGGATAGAATCGCGCGCAACTGGCTGCGTGCCCGCGTCAGCCGCGACATGACAGTGCCAATCGGCACTCCCAGGATCCCTGCGGCTTCCTGATAACTGACCTGCTCCAGTCCCACCAGCACGATGACAGCGCGATGGTCGGGCGACAGGCTGGCCAATGCCCGCTGCATGTCGAGCAACGTCCCCTCATCCGCTGCATTGCCCGGCTCAGGCATGCGTGGCGTAGTTGGCTCTTCCTGCTGACGGCGGTTACGTGCCAAATCGTTGAGATAGAGGCGATACAGGATCGTCATCAGCCAGGACGTCAGGTTGCCCTGTAGCCGGAAAAGCCAGCGGCGCCGCAGCGCCCGCTCCAGCGTATCCTGGACCAGATCATCCGCCCAGGCGGCATTGTGTGTCAAAGCCCGCGCGTAGCGCCGCAGGCGCGGGATCTGCAATGCCAATTCCTGGGAAAAGTCCGGCACGGCGCGCGACGCTTAAGGCTTGGCGACATGCCATTGGTTATTCAGGAAACCGTCACCCGTCTTGTCGCCCGGCTTTTGGTCCTTGGTCCAGGTATAGAGCGGCTTGCCCTTGTACGCCCATTGCTTCGTGCCATCGTCGCGCGTGACGATCGTGTAATCACCCGACGATTTGGCATCGGCCTGTGCCGTCAGCGGCGGCCAGTTGGTTGCGCAGGGACCGTTGCAGGCACTCTTGCCGCCGCTGTCGCGGTCAAAAGTGTAGAGCGTCATGCCAGCCTGGTTGATCAATACGCCATCGCTGGTCTTGACCGGAGCCTGCGCGCCCGCCATCGAGGCGCAGGCAGCCAGCAGTACAGCCAGCGTTGCCGGAAAAATGGCGGAAATGGATTTCATGAAGTCCTCGCTTAAAAGGTTGATCGGATGCGACAGAGAGCGCCGCACCCGAGGTAAACAACCCGGACTGTCGAATTATTCCATTCGCCTTAAAATTTTTTTACAGCTCGCCGTAGGAATGGAGGCCCGACAGGAACATATTTACACCAAGGAAGGCAAAGGTCGTCACCAGCAAACCGACCAGCGCCCACCAAGCGGCAACCTGGCCGCGCAAGCCTTTCATGAGCCGCATATGCAGCCACGCCGCATAGTTCAGCCATACGATCAATGCCCAGGTTTCCTTCGGGTCCCAGGACCAGTAACCGCCCCAGGCTTCCGCGGCCCACAGGGCGCCCAGGATCGTGGCGATGGTAAAGAAGGCGAATCCGACCGCGATGGCCTTGTACATCACATCGTCGAGCAATTCCAGGGAAGGCAGCCGGTCAGCCAGCACGCCCTTCGATTTCAACAAGTAAGCAACCGAAACCATCGCCGCCAGGGCAAACGTGCCATAGCCGATGAAGTTGGCCGGCACATGGATCTTCATCCACCAGCTTTGCAACGCCGGCACCAGCGGCTGAATCTGCGCTGCATCACGACTGACCGAATACCAGAGCAGAAAGCCGACTGCCGCGGAAATAATCATCAACACGAATGCGCCCAACTGGCGCGTGCGGTAATGGTCTTCGTAATACAGGTAAAACAAGGCCGTCAGCATGCAGAACAGCACAAACACTTCATAAAGATTGGATACCGGAATATGGCCAACATCGGAACCCAGCAGATAGGATTCATACCAGCGCACCAGCATGCCGGTAAAGCCCATCACAACTGCGGCCCAGCACAGCTTGCTGCCGAGCGAGTTGCCTGTTTCGGAACGGCTCAGCAAGCCGCCCCAATAAAACAAGTTGGACAGAAAGAACAACATACTCATCCACAATATCGCCGACTGGCTCGACAATAAATACTTGAGGAAGAATTTCTGGTTGGCCGCTTCCACCACGCCGCCGTACATGCTGATTGCAGCAAGGCTCAGCAATGCCAGCAAGGCCATGACCCAGCGAACCGGTTTCCAGTGCCAGCCAAGCCAGATAAAGGTCGGCGCCGACAGTACCAGGATACCTTGCTCGTAGTAATCCATGTAGGCATTGAAGCGCTGCAGCGCAAACAGCATGCCCGCCATTAATGCCGCAGCATACAACCAGTCAACTAGCGACAGGCGCTTGAAAAAGCCAGGTTCCGGTGTATAAGCCTGAGCAGATTGTTGAGTCAGTTCCATTATATTTTCCTCATACCGTCGGCCCGCAGGCAGCTTGGCTATGTTTGGCAAACTAGTTTACTGGTTTCTCCGGCGCGCCAGCACCGCTTTGCTTCAACTGTTGGGTCAACGTCGTGAATTCCTTGTCGAAATCCAGAGTCTTACGCTGGGCATTCATCGCCATGAGCGCGTGCGCGTTACTTGGTTCCCCGGATTTTACCCATATCCAGACGCGGCGTTCACGTATGTACAGCATGGCAAAGATACCGAGCACCAGCAACAGGCAACCCAGATAGACAATATTTTTCCCTGGCGAACGGGTGACTTGTAATACGGACGCTTTCACTTCGGTGAAATCCTTCAGCTGCAGGTACACAGGAGCACCGTAAGCAAAAGAATCCGCCAGTGCGTTGGCGGCAACCTGCATGAACTGCGCATGCTTTTCATTTCCCTCCGCCGGCTTCAAACCATCCTTGGCGCGCGCCGCCTGCCACAAATCCCACAAGGTGCCGTTCAGGATTTTCATGAAGATCTCTGCCGCCTTTTCCTGCTGAGCGGCCGGCACCTTCTGCAAAAAGCGCGACACGGCGATATAACCGGCATCCTGCTCGGCACCGGCGAAGATGCCTAGGCCACGCAGTGCCGACGCCCGTAATTGTTCACGCAGGCTTGCGGTGGCGGCATCGCTGCCTGTCAGGGCGCGCTCGGCATAGCGGCGCGCAGCTTCGGCACGCAAGTCCGGATTCATGAGCGCCGCACGCAAGCGCATCCACTCGTCCACCGAACCGTTGTCATCGGCGGGAATGCGCAGATAACGGAAGCCTTCGCTGGGCGAGTCCCTCACGCCGGCAAGGAATACCTCCCCCGCTTCCGTCTCGACCGGCAACATGTAATTATGGAACTCACGGGCCTGGCCGGTCTTGTCGCGCAGCTTGTACTGTACGCTCGGGCCGATATTCTTGAATACCTTGCTGTCGGCGCCCTTGGCAGCCGATCCGAACTGCTTGTTCAGGCTGGTGGAAAACCGCTCATTGAAGGATTGGCCGGCATTCACGGCGCGCACATCCTGGCCATTATTGGCCATGTTCTCGACATTAAATGGCCTGAAACCCGACCATTCCACCGTATAGTCGCCAGCGTGCCCTTTCTCCAGCGGAGTCGAACCGCCCACTTCGCCGGCAATCGCGAAAGTCGTGCTGGCGTTGCCACTCATCGGATAGCCCACCAGCTTGAGCTTGCTGCCGCCGTCATCGAAGCTGGATTGATACACCGCCATGCCCTTATGGATCAACGGCTGATTCACCTTGATTACCGTAGCAAACCGCTTGCCGGTGTCATGGTCGATCACGGTGACATGGCTGGCAAACAGCTTGGGCATGCCGGTCGAATAATGTTCGATGACGAACTTGTCGAGCTGAATCGTGAAGGGGAGCTCCTGGATCAGGACGCCTTTGCTGCGCTGCAGGATGGCGGTATTGCTGCTGGATCCTTCGGGAATGAAGGTATTGCCGCGGAAACTGGGATTGCCTTCGCCAAGACGATGTTCCGCAGGGATCTGGGCAATGATGCCACTCCCCTCAAACGGGGTCTTGCCATACATCTTTTCCTGAAAACGAATCGGCAAATCCGAATCGAGCAAGCCGCCCAGGCAAATGATCACGATGGCGCTATGGGCGAAAATGTATCCCCATTTGCTGGCGCCGCCCCGCTTCGCCGTGACCAGCGCGGCATCGCCTGCCTCGCCCTTACTGACAACCTTGGTTCGATAGCCGGCGGCATGCAGCCTTGCGACGGCATAGCGGATGAAATCTGCCGCCGGCATGGATGCTTGCCACTCCGCCTTGTGGTGAAAATTGCGCAGCGATTGCTCCCGCACATTCTCGCGCCAGCTGCGTACATCCTTCAGCATCTTGGGCGCATTGCGCACGATGCAAAGCGAAGTCGACACTACCAGGAAGGCCATGATCAACAGGAACCACCAGACCGAGTACACGTTGTACAGGCCAAGCTTGTTGAAGACTTCAAACCAGAACGGCCCGAACTGGTTGACGTAATTATTCATTGGCTCGTTTTGCTTGAGCACCGTGCCAATGACGGATGCAATCGCGATCATCGCCAGCAGGCAGATCGCAAAGCGCATGGACGACAGCAGTTCAACCGCATCGGCCAGCCAGCGGCGCCTCGTATTGAGCTGTAGTCCGGAAGTCGTTGTTTCCATTTTCTCTACAAAAAAGCAAAAGGGGTGGCTGATGCCACCCCCCCTTCAACCAGTTATTTCACTACGGCTTATTATTTCAGACCTGCCACGTAATCGGCCACCGCCTGGATTTCCTGATCCGACAAGCGTTTGGCAATGGTGCTCATTTGCGCGCTATTGTTACGTGCGCCAGTACGGAAACTGGTCAGCTGTGCGGCAGTATAATCCTGGTGTTGGCCAGCCAGACGGGCGAATTGGGCCGGGATGCCGGCACCGGTCGGGCTGTGGCAACCTGCGCAAGCCGGCACATTTTTTTCAGCGATACCGCCGCGGTAAATCTTCTTGCCAAGCTCAACGGTATCCTTGTTCTTGGCAGCGCCCGGCTTCTGTGCCTGCTGGCTCAGGTACGCCGAGATATTGCGGATATCGTCGTCGTTCAGCGCCTTGGCGATGGTCGTCATGACGGGATTATTGCGCTGGGGCCCCTTGAAATCGTGCAGTTGCTTAGCCAGATAAGCTTCGTGCTGGCTGGCCAGCTTCGGATTCTGGGTAATGGTCGAATTACCGGCAGCGCCGTGGCAAGCCACGCAAGCCGTGATGTTGCGCGCCGCATCGCCGCTCGAGTAAATAGCCTCGCCGCGTGCCGGATCAGCTTTTTTGACAGGAGATTCTTCAGCAATCGCCATGGAGGACACGGCCAGCAAACCAACGCACAAGGATTTCAAAAATGGAGAGAATTTCATTCAAACACCCTGAGACTTAATATTAATATTTTGGCCGCATGACGGCGTTTTGCCGTGCCCTGATAATTCCGCAGTCGGCTAGGTTTTGCAACGTAATTAACGCAACCTCATATTGTACAATAGCTTTTCGGCATTTCCGCTGTTTCACTGTATTTTCTGCCCACTCTATGTCCCTACTCTGGCAAGCCCGTTTTTTCACCACAGTGAACCACTTGCGCGACCTTCCCCGGACGGAAGTCCCGGAAATCGCCTTCGCTGGCCGCTCCAATGCCGGCAAATCCACGGCGATCAACACCCTGTGCAACCAGAAAAGGCTGGCTTTTGCTTCCAAGACCCCTGGTCGCACGCAGCACATTAATTATTTTTCCATCGGCGGCGCCCATGTCGGCCAGCACCGCAAGGATGCCACCCGGGTCGAGGAAATCCGCGCCCTGCTGGTCGACTTGCCCGGCTATGGCTATGCCGAAGTATCCGGCACTGCCAAGCTGCACTGGCAAAAGCTGCTCGGCGACTATGTCCAGCGGCGCGAACAATTATGCGCCCTGGTCTTGATTGTCGATGCCCGACGCCCCTTCACCGACCTGGATCTACAAATGCTGGAATGGTTTGCGCCGACCGGCAAGCCCGTCCATTGCATTCTTTCGAAGGCGGACAAACTCAATCGCAACGAGCAAACCAATGCCCTGCGCCAGGCGCGCACGCTCTTGGCAAGTTACGTCGATGAAGATGGCAACCCGTTTCCGTTTACTGTCCAGCTCTTTTCCGCCTTGAAGCGGCAAGGCCTTGAAGAAGCCGAGGAACGCATCCTGGATTTGCTGGGCCTGCATGAAAATACCGATGCCAAGGAGATTCAATCGGCCGAAGCCGAATTGGCCTCGCCTGATGCAAGCATTGACGATACAGATACAGATGATGAGGACAAAAAAAAGCCCTGAAGAAAGGGGAGTATCTTCAGGGCATGAACGCCTTATCGCTTTTGCCACGATAGGCCCCGCTCAGGGAGGAGAAGCGGGAGGTGAACGAATCACCTGTAACTCAGAGTCTGATATTTGCTAAAAGTTTCATCTATCTTCCAGATTATTTAGAATTTTTTAGAAATCTTTTCCCGATACACCATGCCTACTACTTCCCATATTTCCGCATTTCCTGCCATTCGCATGCGCCGCATGCGCCGCGATGCCTTTTCTCGCGACATGATGCGCGAAAACACCGTTACGCCAGCGGACCTGATTTACCCGGTATTCATTCTCGAAGGCCAAAATCAGCGCCAAGCCGTTACCTCGATGCCCGGAGTCGAACGCCTGTCGGTCGATCAGTTGCTGCCGGTGGCGGAAGAATGCGTCAAGCTCGGCATCCCGGTCCTGGCCCTGTTTCCGGTAATCGATACGGCCCTAAAAACGCCGGACGGCATCGAAGCCGTCAATCCCGAAGGCCTGGTGCCGCGCGCCGTGCGCGAACTGAAGGCACGTTTCCCGGAACTAGGCATTCTCACCGACGTCGCGCTCGACCCCTATACCAGCCATGGCCAGGATGGCGTGCTCGACGAGACTGGCTATGTCCTGAACGATGAAACCCGCGAGCTGCTGGTCCGCCAGGCGCTCACACAAGCCGACGCTGGCGTGGATATCGTCGCGCCATCCGACATGATGGATGGCCGCATCGGCGCCATCCGCATTGCGCTCGAAGAACGCCAGCATATCTATACCCGCATCATGGCCTATTCGGCCAAGTATGCCTCGGCCTACTATGGTCCATTCCGCGATGCGGTCGGCTCGGCGGCCAATCTGGGCAAAGGCAACAAGTCCACTTATCAGATGGACCCGGCCAATAGCGATGAAGCCTTGCGCGAAGTCGCGCTCGACCTGACCGAAGGCGCCGACATGGTGATGGTCAAGCCAGGCATGCCGTACCTGGATATCGTTCGCCGCGTCAAGGATGAATTCCGCGTGCCGACCTTTGCGTATCAGGTCAGCGGTGAATACGCCATGATCAAGGCCGCCGCGCAAAACGGCTGGCTCGATCACGACAAGGCGATGATGGAAGCGATCCTGTGCTTCAAGCGCGCCGGCGCGGATGGCGTGCTGACTTATTTTGCCCGCGACATTGCACGCTTGCTGAAAGCCCGCTGATCCATCGCCGACTTGCCGCCAGCGCTTTCTCATGGATATTCTCTTCATCAGTGAACGGCCGGTAGAGCGCCTCAGCGAAGGCGCTTCCGGCAATCTGCCGGAAGATGGCTTCCTCTGGATTGATGCCACCCATGAGGAAGTGGCAGCCGATGTGGCAGCGTGGCGCTCGACCGTTGAACGCTTTACTGGCGTCCAGCTGCACGACCTGCATGTCAGCGATGCGCTCAATCTGAAGCATCCCTCCTACTTCGATTCGACGCAAGACTACGAGCTACTCGTCTTTCGCAAACTGGCGCTGGCCAGGGAAGCCGATGGCGACAGCACAGCGTTGTCAGAAACCGAAAGCCGGCGCAAGATTCCGCCTGCCTTGACCAAGCTCGCCACCCAGCCCGTGACGTTCCTGCTGATGGATCGTGCGCTGGTGACGGTACATGGCGGGCCCAGCCGCACCATCGAGCAAGCCCGCAAGCGCCTGCTGGACTATCAGCCTAAAAACGGCAGCAGCCATGGCAGTCGCCCTGCCTCGTCTCCGCGCGAATTGATGCTGCGGCTGCTGAACGCGTTGGTCGACCAATACCTCGAGCTGCGCCAGCCCCTCACCACGCAGATCGATCGCTGGCAGCGCGCGCTGCTCAGTCCCCGCCGCCCTTTCAACGACTGGATCGCCCTGCTCGACGCGCGCATCGAATTGCGCAAGCTCGACCTGTTATGCGAAGAACAGCACGATGCGCTGCAGGAGCTCCGCGACCACTTCATCGATACCTGGCACGACAGCGACAATAGCCGCATCAGGGATTTGCTCCTGGTGCGGATCAACGATGTGATGGAACATGTGACGCGGGTATTGAATCATGCGCGCCGGCTCGAGGCCTCGATTGAATCGGCGGTGCAAATCCATTTCTCGGCCATGGCGCATCGCACCAGCGAGATCATGCGCACCTTGACGGTATTGACTGCGCTGTTCATGCCCCTGACGCTCATTACCGGCATCTTCGGGATGAATTTCATCGACATGCCGCTCTTGAAAGACCGCGATGGCTTCTGGATCACGATGGGACTAATGGGCGTTACGGTTGTCATCGCCTTGCTGTTCTTTCGACGCAAGCGCTTCCTCGAAGACCGCAACACCGATAATTAGCAACCCTTACTCCCTGTCTAACGTCCCGGCCATTGCGTCGCCTTGCGACCGGCACGCCGGTGAACGGCTTGAGTGCAAACGCTCCGGAACACAGCTGAGCTGAAATTCACCCGGCCTCTGACGAGGCGCAATCCATTGGCACCTTGATGACAGGTAATCTCTCGGAAGGCCGCCTTAGTTTTCTTGCCCGGCCCGACACATGGTCGCCGCCTGGCCTTCGCCCATGCCAGAGGAGCAGCCATCGGAGCATTATGCAGCAACAGGTTCGCGCGACGGCCTTCATTCTTTTGGAATCCAAACATGTTCCTATTCTTTTCCAACAAACTTGGCTGCCTAGGTTCAATCATCGTCTCGGTATTGTTGAGCTTGCTGCTCTTGTGGCTGTTCAATGTGATTTGAATCGCAGCCCGCCTTGTGCAAATGGCCAGCACAATAAAAAACGCCCGGTTTCCCGGGCGTGGTATAGCAAAGCGATTTACTTGTTTGGCTGCGGCGTCAGGCGTAGGTAAGGACGCGGCGCGGTATACCCTTTCGGATACTTTTGTTTGATCACGGCTTCGTCCTGCACGGTCAACGGAATGATGACATCGTCGCCATCTCGCCAGTTACCCGGCGTTGCAACGGTATAGTTGTCGGTTAACTGCAAGGCATCGATCACGCGCAGCACTTCATCGAAGTTGCGCCCGGTGCTCATCGGATAAGTGATCGTCAGGCGGATTTTCTTCTTCGGATCGATAACGAAAAGAGAACGTACCGTCGCCGTTTCCGATTGATTCGGATGGATCATATCGTACAGCGTCGAAACCGTTCTATCGGCGTCGGCAATAATCGGAAATCCCACCACGGTGTTCTGGGTTTCTTCGATATCCTTGATCCAGTCCTTGTGCTTCTCTGCCGGGTCGACCGACAAGGCAATGGCCTTGACATTGCGCTTGGCAAATTCATCCTTGAGTTTGGCTGTCAGACCGAGTTCGGTCGTGCAAACCGGGGTGAAATCGGCCGGATGGGAAAACAGCACCACCCAGGAGTCGCCAGCCCACTCATGGAACTTGATCCTGCCGATGGAGGAATCCTGCTCAAAATCAGGTGCAATATCGCCTAGATGCAAACTCATGTCGCGCTCCTTATACGGTTATTTGTGCAGCAACAATATAACGGCGCGAACACGACTAGCCAACGACATTTATCAACTTAGCAAATTACAATTTGCTATATTCTATTGACCTGTTCAAGAAAGGTATGGAATCGCTCTGCATTCTGGAAACCGATGACCCGTCCGCCGGGAATTTCCCGCCCTTCGCGGTCAAAGAAAATAATGCCCGGCGGCCCGAAGAGCCTGAAGCGCTTCAGCAGCGCCTTGTCATCGTCGTTATTGGCAGTCACATCCGCCTGCAGCAACACCATTTTTTCCAGCTGCTCTTGCACCCGCGGATCGGTAAAGGTGAACTTTTCCATCTCCTTGCAGGAGACGCACCAGTCGGCGTAGAAATCGAACATGACTGTTTTGCCCTGTGCCTGTTTCAGAGCAGCGTCGAGTTCGGCAAGCGATTTGACGCGTCGGAATTCGACATGGACGGCTTCATTACCGCGCAGTTTTGCCAGCGGCGCGAGCGGATCGCTGGCTCCGGTGGCAGCACCGGTCAGCTGCACGGCGCCAAGCACGCCGAACAGCAGCCCGCATGCTTTAGCCGCCCAACCCGCACGCCGACTCCAAAGCAGGTAGGCGCCATAGCCGCCAGCCAGCAAGGCCCATCCCAGCATTTGCATTTGTGCCGGCAGTAACGACGACACCATCCACAAAGCCATTGCCAGCATCAGTACGCCGAAAAAGCGTTTGACTTCTACCATCCACGCGCCGGCACGCGGCAGCAAGGTACCCGCAGAAACGCCGACAAGCAGCAAAGGAATGCTCATTCCGACCGCCATCGCAAACAGGGCGCTGCCACCGACCAGCACATCGCGCGTCTGGCTAATGTAAATCAACGCGCCCGCCAGCGGCGCCGCCACGCAAGGACCGACGATCAAGGCGGAAAGCGCTCCCATGACGAATACTCCCGCCAACTTGCCAGCCGCTTGGCGTTCCGAAGCCTGTACCAGCCTAGCTTGAATGAAAGCCGGCATTTGCATTTGGTAGACATCGAACATGGCGAGCGAGAAGGCTGCCATCAACAAGGCAAAGGCAATCAGGATGGCAGGCTTTTGCAATGCCGCTGCCAGCCCTTCGCCGATCAAACCCGCAGCGACCCCCAGAGCGGTATAGATCAGCGCCATGCCAAGGGAATAGACGACAGACAGTAAAAAAGCACGCTTGCGGGTCGTTTGCGCTCCTTCGCCGACAATGATCGACGACAGGATCGGCACCATGGGCAAGACACATGGCGTAAATGCCAACCCGAGCCCCAGCACCAGGAATAGCGGCACGATCGCCAGCAGCTTGCCACTCTTGAGAGCCGCCTCGATCCTGCCCATTTCCGTTGCCGGTGCTGGAGCGTTGGATAACGTGGCGCCCGTCGGCTGCAATCCGGCAGTCGGTGTCAATTCCGCGACTGATTCCATCGGCGCGTAGCAAAGCCCCTTGTCGGCGCAGCCCTGGCTAGTTACCTTCAACGTGAAAGCACCGCTGGCTTCCACGGGCACGATGACCCTGACTACCTCACGATAGGTTTCGACATTTTTCTGGAATGTCTCGTCGAATTTGACTTTGCCCTCGGGGAGCTGCGGTGTCTGCAATGACGCGTTTTCCGCCTTGAACTCGAATCGTTCGCGGTACATGTAGTAACCCGGCGCAATGGCAAATTGCACTTCGACAGTCTGCCGGTCTGCCATGCGCGCGGAAAATTTGAATGCCTGCTCCGGCGGCAGATATTCGTCATCTGCGTGCGCCGCACCTGCCGTCAGCATGGTCATCGCAATCAGCAATACCCGCAGCAGCGCCGCGAAGGACAAGGGCACTCGCTCAGACATCGATATCCTTTTCTGTTTCTTCGACAATCCACGACAAGTAAGGCGTCCACCCTGTGCTTGGCGGTATGGCGATAATTTCCGGCACTTCGTAGGGATGATGCTGGCGAATTGCCGCTTCCAGTTCGGAATAGCGGCCAGCGATGGTCTTGATCAGGAGAGCGGTTTCGGTCGCCTGCTCGACCGCGCCTTTCCAGCGATAGATGGATTGCACGCCCGGCAGGCAATTGACGCAAGCCGCAAGGCGGTTATCTACCAGAATGCGGGCCAGGTTTTCTGCACTGGCTTCGTCTGGCATATTGGTCATTACCAGCAGCACGGATTTCATCGTCATTTCCATGGCCGCTAGCGCGGCATCAAGTCAGCAAACGGCGGCGGGTAAGGATCGTCGCGAGATAAAACGCGCCGACACTATAAATCAGGATAATCGCGAGGTTGAATGCAACGCGATCTGGCCATCCGCCAAGAATTATGGGGCGCACCAACTCGACCGTAGCGCGCAGCGGCAAAAATTGCGACAACTGTTCCAGCCAGTGCGGCAACTGGGCGACCGGGTAGTATACCCCCGACAGGAAAATCATGGGCGTGAGCACCAGCGTGAAGTAATAGGTGAAAAAATCATAGTTGCGCGCCAGTGCATTGATCACCAGTCCGATCGCGGCAAAGCACAAACCGGTCAGGAACAATAACGGCAGCACCAGTATGGTTGCCGGATGCAAGCCTATTCCCAGTGCGAACATCACCAACAGAATGGCGATGCCGGAGAATAGCGACTTGGTTGCCGCCCATAAGGCTTCGGCGAGCAGGACGTCATCGAGCGACAGCGGCGCGTTCAGCAATGCTTCCCAGGTCTTCTGCACATGCATGCGCGAAAACGCCGAATAAAGCGCCTCGAACGAGGCCGCCATCATGATCGACATGCAGATGGAACCAGAAGCCAGGTAATGGATATATGGGATGCCATCGATGCTTTTCAACAGGCTGCCAAGCCCGTAGCCGAACGCGATCAGCGTGATCAGGGGGTCGGCGACGTTGCCGAGCACGCTGGCTTTGGCCAGCTTTTTCCATACCAGGAAATTGCGGCGCCAGATCGGCGCGAAGCGCAGCGAAAATTGCGGGAATCGGTATACGTGGTTTGCCATGCTAGTCTCGCATTTCACGACCAGTGAGCTTCAGGAACAAGTCTTCCAGGTTGGCAGGCCTGTGCATATATCGTATGCCTTGCACGCCGTGCAAGCTCTCGAGTATAGGCTGCGCATCGTTGGTGTAACAGAAGACTGTCTCGCCGCTGATTTCCAGTCGTGCCGACTTGCCGCGCCCTTCCCTTTCGGCCCACGCCACCGCATTGTCTCCGAATATCTCGACCACCTCAGCTTCGATGTGATGGGCAATCAGCTCGCGTGGCTCGCCTTCGGCAATCAGTTTGCCATGGTCGATCACTGCGAGCCGGTTGCACAGCCGCTCCGCCTCGTCCATGAAGTGCGTCGTCAGCAGAATTGTCTTGCCTTCGGAAAGCAGGGTTTTGAGCCGGTCCCAGATCATGTGACGGGCTTGCGGATCGAGTCCGGTGGTAGGCTCGTCCATGAATATCAGGTCCGGATCATTGACCAGCGCGCGCGCCAGCGTCAGCCGCCGCTTCATGCCGCCGGAAAGTTCGGCGATCCGGGCGTTGGCCTTGTTGCTGAGGTTGGAAAATTCCAATAGCGCCGGAATGCGCGCCTTGATAGTCGCGTCATCCAAGCCGAAGTAGCGCCCATAGACGAGCAGGTTTTCCGCAACCGTAAAATCCGGATCCAGATTATCGCCTTGCGGTACCACACCGACACGCTGCCGTGCCTGGCGCGCATCTTCAGGCACGGCGCGGCCGACCAACGTCACCGTTCCCTTATCGGGCGCAGTCAAACCAAGGCAAAGACGCAAGGTCGTGGTCTTGCCTGCACCGTTCGGCCCCAGTAAACCATAGCATTCCCCTGGCCGTAACGAGAAGGACAAACCATTGACGACGCCAATCCGGGCATCGTCCGTGCCATAGGACTTGTACAGATTATCGACAGAAAGAATAGCGGCTTCAGTCATGAATAGTATGTTTACAACAATCGCCACTATATTGCCACAGATGGCAGCATGCTGAAAAAACAAAAGCCAGGCAATGCCTGGCTTTTTTCACTACTGTAGAAGGAATCAGTCTGATTATTCAGCGCTGGTATCTTCGACAGCTTCGGTGGTTTCCGGACGATCGACGAGCTCGATGAATGCCATCGGTGCATTGTCGCCTTGGCGGAAACCCATTTTCAGGATACGCAGGTAACCGCCGTTGCGGTTAGCGTAACGCGGGCCCAATTCAGCAAACAGTTTGACGACGATTTCACGGTCGCGCAGACGGTTGAAAGCCAGACGCTTGTTTGCCAGCGAATCAGTCTTGCCCAGGGTGAGGATCGGCTCGACAACGCGGCGCAATTCCTTGGCTTTCGGCAGAGTGGTCTTGATGGCTTCATGACGCAGCAGGGAAACGGTCATGTTGCGCAGCATGGCCAGACGGTGCGAGGACGTGCGGTTAAGTTTACGGAGGCCGTGACGGTGACGCATGGTATTTCCTTTCAGTTGTGAGTTTAAGTCCAGCTCTTCTATCGGCTAACTACAAGGCTATGCCGCGGGCCGGTGTGAATCAAAGATTGCTTTCCCGACGACGAAGAAAGCGGTACGACAGAAACGAACCGGAGCCACGCAATGCAACTCCGGCCAATTCATTACTTCTCGAGACCAGCCGGCGGCCAGTTTTCGAGCTTCATGCCGAGAGTCAGACCACGCGACGCCAGCACTTCCTTGATTTCATTCAGGGATTTGCGGCCCAAGTTCGGGGTCTTCAGCAATTCATTTTCGCTACGCTGGATCAGGTCGCCAATGTAGTAAATATTTTCGGCCTTCAGGCAGTTCGCCGAACGGACGGTCAGTTCCAGATCGTCGACCGGACGCAGCAGGATCGGATCAACCGACGGAGCACGCGACGGTGCTTCCGCAGCGGCTTCGGTGCCTTCCAGCGCGGCGAAGACATTCAATTGATCGACCAGCACGCGAGCCGACTGGCGGATCGCTTCTTCCGGCGAGATGACGCCATTGGTTTCGATATTGATGACCAGCTTGTCCAGGTCGGTACGCTGTTCCACGCGGGCGGATTCAACCGCATACGACACGCGGCGAACCGGCGAGAACGAAGCGTCCAGGATGATACGACCGATGGTCTTGTTCGCATCTTCCGACAGGCGACGCACGTTACCAGGCAGGTAACCACGGCCTTTTTCGACCTTGATCTGCATGTCCAACTTGCCGCCGGCAGTCAGGTGCGCGATCACGTGATCCGGGTTCACCAGTTCAACGTCATGCGGCAGGTCGATATCCGACGCCAATACCGGACCTTCGCTTTCCTTCTTCAGGGTCAGCGTGACTTCATCGCGGTTATGCAGCTTGAACACCACGCCCTTCAGGTTCAGCAACAGGTCGACGACATCTTCCTGCACGCCGTCCAGCGACGAATATTCATGCACGACGCCAGCGATCGTCACTTCGGTCGGCGCGTAGCCAACCATCGACGACAGCAGCACGCGACGAAGCGCATTGCCGAGCGTGTGGCCATAGCCGCGCTCGAACGGCTCCATGACGACCTTGGCATGGCCGGGGCCGAGGGCCTCGACTTCGATAATACGGGGTTTCAACAAACTATTTTGCATGGAAGAATGTCCTTTTCAATACCCTCGGCTCGTTACACCGATAAGGCTGATGGCATTACAAAAAATGCCCGCAGGCCCGATACGGGCCAACGGGCAGAGAGACGAGATTAACGCGAATACAATTCGACGATCAGCGATTCATTGACGTCAGCGGCGATTTCGCTGCGGTCCGGAGCAGACTTGAAGGTGCCTTCCATCTTCTTGGAATCGACCGTCACCCACGACGGCATGCCGACTTGCTCAGCCAGCGACAGCGCTTCCAGAATACGAGCTTGCTTCTTGGCTTTTTCACGCACAGCAACCACGTCGCCTGCCTTCACTTGATAGGAAGCGATGTTGACGACGGTGCCGTTCACGGTGAATGCCTTGTGGCTGACCAGCTGGCGTGCTTCAGCGCGGGTCGAACCGAAGCCCATGCGGTAGGCAACGTTGTCCAGACGGGATTCGAGCAGCTTCAGCAGCGTTTCACCGGTGTTGCCCTTGCGGCGCTCGGCTTCAGCGAAGTATCGGCGGAACTGGCGCTCCAGGATGCCGTAAATGCGCTTGACCTTTTGCTTTTCACGGAGCTGGTTACCATAGTCTGAGGTACGAGCACCCGAAGTACGGCCATGCTGGCCAGGCTTCGAATCAAGCTTGCACTTGGAATCCAGCGAGCGGCGGGCGCTCTTCAGGAAAAGGTCAGTGCCTTCACGGCGGGAGAGTTTAGCTTTAGGTCCGATATAACGTGCCACGGTATTTTCCTTTGTTTATCAATGACGCCCCGAGCCTCGGCAGGCCAGGCGCTAGTTTGACTGACCAGCAATCAAACAGTGGGCTTAAGACAAAACCCGCTAGACTAGCCAGCGGGCAATTTACTGCAAACCGCAAATTATAGCTTAAATGCGGCGACGCTTCGGCGGACGGCAACCGTTGTGCGGAACCGGCGTCACGTCCTGGATCTGGGTGATCTTGATACCCAGGTTGTTCAGCGCGCGAACTGCGGATTCGCGACCCGGACCCGGCCCTTTGATACGCACTTCCAGATTCTTGATGCCGCTTTCTTGAGCAACACGGCCAGCCGCTTCAGCTGCAACCTGAGCTGCGAACGGGGTCGACTTACGCGAACCCTTGAAGCCAGCGCCACCGGAGGTCGCCCACGACAGAGCATTGCCCTGACGGTCGGTGATCGTGATGATGGTATTGTTGAAGGAAGCGTGGATATGCGCGATGCCTTCAGCAACGTTCTTTTTGACTTTCTTGCGCGCGCGGGCTGCTGCGGCGCTGCTTGGTGCTTTTGCCATGATGTTTTTCCTTGAATCCGACTAGCTGCCTGGATTATTTCTTCAGCGATTGCGCTGCCTTGCGCGGGCCCTTACGGGTACGAGCATTGGTGCGAGTACGTTGACCGCGGCATGGCAAGCCTTTGCGATGACGCAGGCCGCGGTAGCAACCCAAGTCCATCAAACGCTTGATGTTCATGGACAACTCACGGCGCAGATCGCCTTCGACCACGAACTTGCCGATTTCATCGCGCAGCTTTTCCAGCTCGTTGTCATCCAGGTCCTTGACCTTCTTGTTGGTCGGGACACCGGTCTTTACGCAGATGTCTTCTGCGCGGGGACGACCAATACCATAGATGGCGGTCAGGCCGATTACGGTGTGCTGATGGTTGGGGATATTGACCCCTGCGATACGTGCCATTCGTTATTCCTCGATCAATAACGTTAATTAACCCTGGCGCTGCTTGTGACGCGGTTCAGTGCAGATGACACGAACGACGCCTTTGCGCTTGATGATTTTGCAGTTGCGGCAGATCCGCTTGACGGATGCGAGCACTTTCATTTTTGCCCTCTTTCTTTCATTTTCTAAAACATCGCGGGACGGAAGTTTACCAACCTGCCCCAATCAATCATTACTTGGTGCGGAATACGATACGTGCACGACTCAAGTCATACGGCGTCAATTCCACCGTTACCTTATCGCCGGGCAGGATACGGATGTAATTCATCCGCATCTTTCCGGAGATATGGCCAAGTACGACATGACCGTTTTCCAGCTTGACCCTGAACGTTGCATTCGGGAGGTTCTCCAGAACCTCGCCCTGCATCTGAATTACGTCGTCTTTTGCCATGCGTTTAGCTCATTCTCCTGCCGCTTAACGCATCGGCAGGCCACCCTTGAAATTAGCCTTGCGCAGCAGCGATTCATATTGCTGCGACATCACGTAGTTCTGTACCTGGGCCATGAAATCCATGGTTACCACCACGATAATCAGCAGTGACGTACCACCGAAGTAGAACGGCACTTGCCATTTCGCGATCAGGAATTCCGGCATCAGGCACACCAGCGTGATGTACACCGCACCAACCAGGGTCAGACGCGTGAGAATCTTGTCGATATAACGCGCAGTCTGTTCACCCGGACGAATTCCTGGAACAAAGGCACCGCTTTTCTTCAAGTTGTCTGCAGTTTCCTTGCTGTTAAAGACCAGCGCGGTATAGAAAAAGCAGAAAAACACGATTGCAATGGCGTACAACAAGGCATGGATCGGCTCGCCTGGCGCCAGCGACGCTGCCAGATCCTTCAGGAAGCGCACAACCGAATTGGTAGTGTCACCCGAAGTAAACCAGCTTGTGATCGTTGCCGGAAACAGGATGATCGACGATGCAAAAATCGGAGGAATCACGCCTGCCATGTTTAATTTCAATGGCAAATGACTGCTCTGACCACCGTAAATCTTGTTGCCTACCTGCCGCTTTGCATAATTGACGAGGATCTTGCGCTGACCGCGTTCAATGAACACCACCAGGTAAGTTACCGCCGCCGCCAGTATGCAAATCACGATGGCCGACAAGGCATTCATGGAACCGGTACGTACCAGTTCGAATAAACCACCCAATGCGCTTGGCAAACCTGCTGCGATACCGGCAAAAATGATGATCGAAATGCCGTTACCCAAACCACGCTCGGTAATTTGCTCGCCCAGCCACATCAGGAACATGGTGCCCGTCACCAGGGTTACCACAGCCGTCATACGGAACGCAGGCCCCGGATCCAGCACCAGGCCAGCTTGCGACTCCAACGCAACCGCTATGCCGAACGCCTGGAACATCGCCAGCAACAACGTGCCGTAGCGCGTGTACTGCGTGATCTTGCGACGGCCCGACTCGCCCTCTTTTTTCAATGCTTCGAGCTGCGGCGATACCACCGTCAACAGCTGCATAATGATCGACGCCGAAATGTACGGCATGATCCCTAATGCGAAGATCGTAAAGCGAGACAAGGCACCGCCTGAGAACATATTAAACATGCCCAGAATACCACCCTGGTTCTGTTTAAATAGTTGCGCCAGCTGAGTCGGATCGATCCCCGGTACCGGAATATGTGCACCGATACGATATACCACCAATGCGCCCAGCAGGAACCACAAACGGGCCCACGGGAAACCGCTCACCGAGCGCTTGGCGTTTTGAGGAGCAGTAGCCAATTCTTACTCCCGGTTAGCCGATGCTTTACGCAATGGAGCCACCAGCGGCTTCGATCGCAGCCTTGGCACCCTTGGTTGCGGTCACGCCCTTCAGGGTGATTTTCTTGCTGATTTCACCAGCCAGGATGACACGAACCGAACGCGCCAGTTCGCCTACCAGGCCAGCCTGCTTCAGGGACAGGATGTCCACTTCGGCAACAGGCAGGTTGTTCAGGTCGCCCAGACGAACCTCAGCCTTGAACGGCTTAGCCAACGACTTGAAGCCACGCTTCGGCAGACGGCGCTGCAGCGGCATTTGACCGCCTTCGAAGCCGACTTTGTGGAAACCGCCCGAACGCGACTTCTGACCTTTGTGGCCGCGGCCGGCAGTCTTGCCCAGGCCCGAACCGATACCGCGACCGACGCGACGCTTCGTGTGCTTGGCGCCGGCTGCCGGTTGAATGTTATTCAATTCCATGGTTTGCTCCACTCATAAGCGCCAGGCTTACGAGATCACTTTCACGAGATACGAAACCTTGTTGATCATGCCGCGCACAGCAGGAGTATCCTGCAGTTCCGAAACGGAATTCACGCGACGCAGGCCCAGACCACGCACGGTGGCGCGGTGGTCTTGACGAGTGCCGATCAAGCCCTTAACCAGTTTCACTTTTACGGTATTTGCCATGTCGATCACCTTAACCCAGAATTTCTTCGACAGACTTGCCGCGCTTGGCTGCAATCTCCGAAGGCGTGCTCATCTTGGCCAAGCCATTCAGGGTAGCGCGGACCATGTTGTACGGATTGGTCGAGCCATTGGACTTGGCGACCACGTTGGTCACGCCCATGACTTCGAAAATCGCGCGCATCGGACCGCCGGCGATCACACCGGTACCATCCTTGGCGGGCGCAATCATCACTGACGATGCGCCATGCTTGCCGTTTACGGTGTGCTGCAGCGTGCCGTTCTTCAAGCTGACCTTGATCATCTTGCGACGAGCTTCTTCCATTGCCTTCTGCACTGCGACCGGCACTTCCTTCGATTTGCCCTTGCCCATGCCGATGCGGCCATCGCCGTCACCAACCACGACCAGTGCTGCGAAACCCATGATACGGCCGCCCTTCACCACTTTGGTGACGCGGTTAACCGCAATCATTTTTTCGCGCATGCCGTCATCGGGCTTGTCGCTTTGCGTTTTTGCTTGCATCTTTGCCATGACGATTCTTCCTTAGAACTTCAGACCGGCTTCACGGGCAGCTTCAGCAACTGCCTTGATACGGCCGTGATAACGGAAACCGGAGCGGTCGAAAGCAACTTGCTCGATACCGGCTTTCAAAGCCTTCTCGGCAACGCGCTTGCCAACCAAAGCAGCAGCGGCAGTGTTGCCACCTGCACCGGACTGGCCAGCCAGTTGCTGACGAACTTCCGCTTCCAGCGTCGAGGCCGAAGCCAGCACTTTTGCGTCCGGACCGATGATGCTTGCATAGATATGCAAGTTGGTACGGTGCACTGCCAGGCGGTTCACCTTGAGCTCTGCGATCTTGGCGCGGGTTTGCGTTGCGCGACGCAGACGTGATTGTTTCTTGTCCATCATCAGCCCCTATTACTTCTTCTTGGTTTCTTTGATGATCACCACTTCGTCCGAGTAACGGACGCCCTTGCCCTTGTAAGGCTCGGGGCTGCGGTAAGCGCGCACTTCAGCGGCCGTCTGACCGACCTTCTGCTTGTCCACGCCTTTGATCAGGATTTCGGTCTGGCTCGGCGTTTCGACCTTCACGCCAGCCGGCATCTGATGCACCACCGGATGCGAGAAGCCCAGCGACAGGTTCAACTTGTCGCCTTGCGCTTGAGCACGGAAGCCCACGCCGACCAGGTTCAGCTTACGCTCGAAACCCTTGGTCACGCCGGTCACCATGTTGTTGACCAGAGCACGCAGCGTACCCGACATGGCGTTAGCTTCGCGGCTTTCATCAGCCGGTTCGAAATTCAGAGTGCCGTTGTTGTTTTGAATCTTGACCAAGCCATTCAAAGACTGAGTCAGAGTGCCCAACGGACCTTTTACGGAGATCTGCTCTGCGTTGATGGCGACTTCGGCGCCTTGCGGCAGTGCGATCGGCATTTTACCTACACGAGACATGCTGTACTCCTTATGCCACGTAGCAAATGACTTCGCCACCGACACCGGTTGCGCGCGCTTTGCGATCAGTCATGACGCCCTTCGGGGTCGACACGATAGCCACACCCAGACCGTTCATGACGCTTGGAATATCGTCCTTGCCTTTGTAAATGCGCAGACCAGGGCGCGATACGCGCTCCAGACGCTCAATGACAGGACGGCCTGCATAATATTTCAGACCGATTTTCAGTTCGGCCTTGCCGCCGGCTTCTGCCACGGCGTAATCTTCAATGTAACCTTCGTCCTTCAGCACATTGGCGATGGCGACCTTCACTTTGGAAGACGGCATTACCACGGTAGACTTTTGTACACCTTGTGCGTTGCGGATGCGGGTCAGCATATCGGCGATAGGATCGCTCATACTCATTGCTTATTCTCCTATTACCAGCTAGCTTTAGTCATACCCGGAATCTCGCCACGCATGGCGATCTCACGGACCTTATTACGGGCCAAACCGAACTTGCGGAAAGTGCCACGCGGACGACCAGTCAAGCTGCAGCGGTTACGCTGACGAGTCGGATTTGCATTGCGCGGCAGCGCTTGCAGTTTCAGACGCGCTTCGTAGCGCTCTTCTTCCGACTTGGATTGATCGTCGATGATTGCCTTCAACTCGGCACGCTTACCGGCATACTTCTTTACCAGGTCGGCGCGCTTTTGTTCACGGTTAATCAGTGCCAGTTTTGCCATGGCAGCCTCAGTTTCTGAACGGAAATTTAAATGCGGCGAGAAGCGCTTTGGCTTCGTCGTCGGTCTTCGCAGTGGTAGTGATGCTGATGTTCATACCACGCAGTGCATCGATCTTGTCGTACTCGATCTCGGGGAAAATGATCTGCTCTTTCACACCGATGTTGTAGTTGCCACGACCATCGAATGCACGACCGGAGACGCCACGGAAGTCACGCACACGCGGCAGCGCCACGGTGATCAGACGATCCAGGAATTCGTACATTTGCGCGCCGCGCAGGGTCACCATGCAGCCGATCGGATAGCCTTCACGAATCTTGAAGCCTGCGATAGCTTTACGGGCTTTGGTCACGACCGGCTTTTGACCTGCAATCTTAGTCAGATCGCCGACTGCATGCTCGATCACTTTCTTGTCTGCGACGGCTTCGGACAGACCCATGTTCAGGGTGATCTTGGTCAGACGCGGGACTTCCATCACCGACTTGTAACCAAATTTGCTGGTCAGGTCGGCAACGACTTTATCTTTATAGAACTGTTGGAGACGTGCCATGATTTTTATACCTTCACGACTTCGCCGCTGGACTTATAGACGCGGACTTTTTTGTCGCCCTCAGTCTTGTAGCCCACACGATCGGCCTTGCCAGCCGCCGCATTGAACAATGCAACGTTGGACACATGAATTGGCATCAGCTTGTCGACGATGCCACCAGTTGCACCGGTCATCGGATTCGGCTTAGTCGCTTTCTTAGCAACGTTGATGCCTTCGACGATAACGTAGTCGGCATTCACGCGCTGCTTGACAACACCACGCTTGCCTTTGTCTTTGCCGGTCAGGACGATTACCTCGTCGTTTTTACGAATCTTGCTCATGACGACTCCTTACAGAACTTCAGGTGCCAGGGAGACGATTTTCATGAAGCGCTCGGTACGCAGCTCACGAGTCACCGGCCCAAAAATGCGGGTGCCGATCGGCTCGAGCTTGGCGTTCAACAAGACTGCAGCATTGCCATCGAACTTCACCAGCGAACCATCCTGGCGACGCACACCTTTGGCGGTACGCACAACCACGGCGTTATAGATTTCGCCTTTCTTGACGCGACCACGCGGCGCAGCGGCTTTCACCGTGACCTTGATAATGTCGCCAATGCTGGCATAGCGGCGCTTGGAACCACCCAGCACCTTGATGCACAGGACTTCGCGTGCACCAGTATTGTCGGCCACTTCGAGCCGGCTTTCAGTTTGAATCATGATATTTTCTTTCCCAACTTAACCCGGAATTCGCACAATGCGGCATCTCGGTCAGTCTTGGTCCCGCCGTCAGTCTTGCGTTACAAAACTGCCGATTGGGTGGACAAATCCAAAACTCTTGCTAAGACGATTATTACAAACTGCAGAGCTTTTCTTACTACCAGTTCCCGCAAATAATCTCACAGGAACGAAGCCAAACATTATGTCACCAAAATGCCGGGCTCGCAAGCTTTTTTTGATACGAAAAAGGAGTGGTCATTACAACCACTCCCTGATCCATCATTAGACCACTTGTGCGACTTGGACGATGCGAGTCACAGTCCAGGCCTTGGTCTTCGAAATCGGGCGACCTTCCTGGATTTCCACCATATCGCCTTCTTTCGCCTGGTTGGCTTCGTCATGCGCATGATACTTATTCGAACGCATGATGATTTTGCCGTACAGCGGATGCTTGACGCGGCGCTCGATCAGCACGGTCACCGTTTTGTCCATCTTGTCGGAGACCACCTTGCCAACCAAGGTACGCTTCAACGCGGGCTTCACTTGATCGTTCATTATTTGGCTTCCTTCTGGTTCATGACGGTTTTCACGCGAGCGATGTCGCGGCGAACTTTCTTCAGCTGGGAAGTGTTGCTCAGCTGTTGAGTCGCCACTTGCATGCGCAGGCTGAATTGCGCCTTCAGCAGTTCGCTGAGTTCTTTCTTCAGCGCTGCCTCGTCCTTGCCGCGGAGTTCAGATGCTTTCATGTTTCACTCCAATTATTGGCCGACTTGGCGAACGACGAAAGTCGTCGACAGCGGCAGTTTAGCAGCGGCCAAGCGGAACGCTTCGCGCGCCAGCGCCTCGTCGACGCCATCCATCTCGTACAGTACCTTGCCCGGCTGGATTTCAGCGACGTAGTACTCCGGATTGCCCTTACCGTTACCCATACGGACTTCGGCCGGCTTGTTGGAAATCGGCTTGTCCGGGAAAATACGGATCCAGATACGGCCGCCACGTTTGATGTGACGGGTCATGGCGCGACGTGCAGCTTCGATCTGACGGGCAGTGATACGGCCGCGGCCAACTGCTTTCAAACCGAATTCGCCGAACGAGACGGCAGTGCCGCGCTCGTGCGAAATGCCCTTGTTGCGGCCTTTTTGCTCTTTGCGATATTTTCTGCGTGCTGGTTGCAGCATGATTATTCTCCTGCTTTCTCAGCCGGGGCGGCGCCAGCCGGCTTCTGAGCGCGAACCCGCTTGGCGCCAGGCGCACCAGCGCCCGGAGCACCCGCTGCCTGACCTTCCGGACGGGCTGTGCGCGGACGGCTGCCCGGCTTGCCATCGTCACGACGCGGACCGCGACGCTTCTTCTCTTCTTCCACCGGTGTTTCGATGGTCGGAGCTTCGCCGCTGGCCAAACGGTCGCCGCGATATACCCAAACCTTGATACCGATGATGCCGTAGGTCGTTTCAGCTTCACCGAAGCCGTAATCGATGTCGGCGCGCAGGGTGTGCAGAGGCACACGGCCTTCGCGGTACCATTCGGTACGGGCGATTTCAATACCGTTCAGACGACCCGACGACATGATCTTGATGCCTTGAGCGCCCAGACGCATGGCGTTCTGCATTGCGCGTTTCATGGCACGGCGGAACATGATGCGCTTTTCGAGCTGCTGCGCGATCGAATCGGCGATCAGCTGGGCGTCGACTTCCGGCTTGCGGATTTCTTCGATGTTGACGTGCACAGGCACGCCCATCATCTTGCCCAGCGCCGACTTCAACACTTCGATGTCTTCGCCCTTCTTGCCGATCACAACGCCCGGACGGGAGCTGAAAATCGTGATACGGGCATTCTTGGCGGGACGCTCGATGACCACGCGGCCAACGGAGGCGTTCTTCAGTTTCTTCTTCAGGTATTCGCGAACCTTCAGGTCTTCGTTCAGCATGCTGGCAAAGTTGCCATTGCCTGCATACCAGCGCGAGCCCCAGTTACGCGTAACCGCAAGACGGAAACCGGTAGGATGAATTTTCTGTCCCATCGTGACTCCTTAGTTACCGACAGTCACGTAAATGTGACAGGATTGTTTAGAAATACGATCACCACGGCCTTTAGCACGCGCAGTGAAGCGCTTCAACACAGGACCCTGCTCGACGTAGATGGTTTTCACCTTCAGTTCGTCGATGTCAGCACCGTCATTGTGTTCAGCGTTCGCAATAGCGGACTCCAGCACTTTCTTGATGATCGCTGCGCCTTTTTTCGGGCTGAAAGCCAGGATATTCAAGGCTTGATCAACTTTTTTGCCGCGAATCAGATCGGCAACCAAGCGGCCCTTTTGTTCCGACAGGCGTACGCCGCGGAGAATAGCTTTAGTTTCCATCATCGCACCTTATTTCTTGGCTTTCTTGTCGGCGGCGTGACCCTTGAACGTACGGGTCAGCGCGAATTCGCCGAGCTTGTGACCAACCATGTTTTCCGACACATAGACCGGCACGTGCTGCTTGCCGTTATGTACCGCGATGGTCAGACCAATGAAGTCCGGCATGATGGTCGAACGACGCGACCAGGTCTTGATGGGCTTCTTGTCCTTAGTCGCTTGCGCGGCTTCGACCTTCTTCACCAGGTGGGCGTCACAGAACGGCCCTTTTTTCAATGAACGTGTCATGTGTTACCCCTTATTTCTTGCCACGGCGAGAGACGATCATCGAAGTCGTGCGCTTGTTGCGACGTGTCTTCTTGCCCTTGGTCTGCTGGCCCCACGGCGAAACCGGATGACGGCCTGCCGAGGTACGACCTTCACCACCACCGTGCGGGTGGTCGATCGGGTTCATGACCACACCACGCACCGTCGGGCGGATACCGCGCCAACGAGTTGCACCGGCCTTACCGATCTTGCGCAGGTTGTGTTCGCCGTTGCCGACTTCACCAACGGTGGCGCGGCATTCGATATGCACGCGACGCACTTCGCCGGAACGCAGACGCACCTGAGCGTAAGTACCTTCACGCGCCATCAGCACAACGCCGGCACCGGCGGTACGCGCGATTTGCGCGCCTTTACCCGGCAACATTTCGACGCAGTGCATGGTGGTGCCGACCGGAATGTTACGGATCGGCAGGCAGTTACCAGCCTTGATCGGGGCTTCGGATCCGCTCATCAACTGGTCGCCCACAGCCACGCCCTTCGGCGCAATGATGTAACGACGCTCGCCATCGGCGTAGCAAAGCAGAGCGATATGCGCGCTGCGGTTCGGATCGTATTCCAGACGCTCAACTTTGGCAGCGATGCCATCCTTGTTGCGACGGAAGTCGACGACGCGATAGTGATGCTTGTGACCACCACCGATATGACGGGTGGTGATGCGGCCGTCGTTGTTACGGCCGGCAGTCTTCGATTTCTTTTCAACCAGGCTGGCGAGCGGACGGCCTTTGTACAGGTCGGGATTGACGACCTTGACCATGCCGCGGCGACCTGCCGAGGTCGGTTTCATTTTCACGAGTGCCATTATTTAGCCTCCTCGTTGAAGTTGATTTCCTGACCGGGCTTCAGGCACACAAACGCACGCTTGGTGTGGTTGCGACGACCCATGAAGCGACCGGAGCGCTTTTCCTTGCCCTGGCGGTTGGCGGTTTGCACCGACGCCACTTCGACCTTGAACATCAGTTCGACGGCAGCCTTGATTTCAGGCTTGGTGGCGTCACGCGTCACCAGGAATACCACCTGCTCGCTCTTTTCAGCGACGAAAGTAGCCTTCTCGGAAATCACCGGCGCCAGCAGCACTTTCATCAGGCGCTCTTCGCTATGTTTGATGACTGCGCTCATGCCAGCATCTCCTCAATCTTGGCCAATGCCGGCTTGGTGATCAGGACTTTCTTGAAGAACACCAGCGATACGGGATCGGCGTGACGCGGCTCGACCACCAGCACGTTCGGCAGATTGCGCGAAGCGAGCAACAGGTTTTCATCGAGGTTGTCAGTAATAACCAGCACGGATTCAAGACCCATGCCTTTCAGTTTCTGCGCCAGCAGCTTGGTCTTCGGTGCATCGACCGACAGGCTTTCCACGACGGACAGACGGTCTTCGCGAGCCAGCTGCGAGAGGATCGAGCAGATACCTGCGCGATACATCTTCTTGTTGACCTTGTGCGAGAAGTTTTCGTCAGGCGAATTCGGAAAAATACGACCACCACCACGCCACAGCGGCGAGGACGACATACCAGCACGAGCGCGGCCCGTACCTTTTTGACGCCACGGCTTCTTGGTCGTGTGGCTGACTTCTTCACGGTCTTTTTGCTTGCGGTTACCGCTACGTGCGTTAGCCTGGTAAGCAACGACCACTTGGTGAATCAGCGCTTCGTTATAGTCACGACCGAAAATGGTGTCCGGTGCAGCGACGTTCGAGGCAGCTTGACCCTGATCATTCAGGAGCTTGAGTTCCATCGATTAGGCTCCCTTCTTTGCTTTGACTTTGATTGCAGGCACGACCACGACTTGGCCGTTCTTGGCACCAGGCACGGCACCTTTCACCAGCAACAGCTGACGCTCAGCGTCAACGCGAGCGATTTCCAGGTTTTGCACGGTGGTGGTGACATCACCCATGTGACCGGTCATGCGCTTACCAGGGAACACGCGACCCGGATCCTGCGCCATACCAATGGAACCCGGCACGTTGTGCGAACGGGAGTTACCATGGGTTGCGCGGCCAGAACCGAAGTTGTAGCGCTTGATGGTACCGGCATAGCCCTTACCGATGGACACGCCTTGCACGTCCACTTTCTGACCAGCTTCGAACATACCGATGCCAACGACATCGCCAGCCTTCAGCTCGGCAGCCTTGACAGCGTCAACGCGGAATTCTTTGAGAACAGTGCCAGCTTCCACACCAGCCTTGGCATAGTGACCAGCTGCTGCTTTGTTGACACGGGAGGCACGGCGAGCGCCGTATGCAACCTGAACGGCGGTATAACCGTCAGTTTCAGGCGTTTTGATTTGGGTCACTCGGTTGTTCGACACGTCCAGCACGGTAACGGGGATGGAATCTCCGTCTTCCGTAAAGATGCGCATCATACCAACCTTGCGACCAACAAGGCCTAGGCTCATTGTTTTCTCCATTCCCACCTACGATTGGGCGGGGCTGATGTTTGTACAACTAAATAAATGCGAGTCCGCGTGATGCAGACCCGCACGAAAGCCGATTATCATAACCCGAAAATCCGCGCAATACAATACTATGCGCGAAATTTCGGATCAGCAATTACTGCAGTTTGATTTCGACATCGACGCCAGCCGGCAGGTCCAGCTTCATCAGGGCGTCAACAGTCTTGTCGGTCGGATCGACGATATCCATCAGGCGCTGGTGCGTACGGATTTCGAACTGATCGCGGGAAGTCTTGTTGACATGCGGGGAACGCAGGATGTCATAGCGCTGGATGCGGGTCGGCAGCGGAACCGGGCCCTTGACCACGGCGCCTGTACGCTTGGCGGTATCAACGATTTCCAGAGCGGACTGGTCGATCAGGCGGTAATCGAACGCCTTCAGGCGAATGCGGATTTTTTGATTCGGGGTCGACATGGGTTTTCCTTTAAAAGAGCGAACTGCGGACCTCCCCGGTCCGCAGCAATTCGTGAGTATTACTCGATGATTTTAGCGACGACGCCGGCGCCGACGGTACGGCCACCTTCACGGATAGCGAAGCGCAGGCCTTCTTCCATCGCGATCGGGTTGATCAGTTGCACAGTGATCGAGACGTTATCGCCAGGCATCACCATTTCCTTGTCCTTCGGCAGCTCGATCGAACCAGTCACGTCCGTGGTACGGAAGTAGAACTGCGGACGATAGTTATTGAAGAACGGGGTGTGACGACCACCTTCGTCTTTCGACAGAACATAGATCTCGCCGGTGAAGTGCTTGTGCGGCTTGATCGAACCCGGCTTGGCCAGCACTTGGCCGCGCTCGACTTCTTCACGCTTGGTACCGCGCAGCAGCACGCCAACGTTGTCGCCAGCTTGACCTTGGTCCAGCAGCTTGCGGAACATTTCCACGCCAGTGCAGGTGGTCTTGACGGTATCACGGATACCAACGATTTCGATTTCTTCGCCGACCTTGATGATGCCGCGCTCAACACGACCAGTCACCACGGTACCGCGACCGGAGATCGAGAACACGTCTTCCACCGGCATCAGGAAGGTGCCGTCGATGGCACGTTCCGGCGTCGGAATGTAGCTGTCCAGGGCTTCAGCCAGCTTCAGGATGGCGCCTTCACCCAGGTCGCCCTTGTCGCCTTCCAGCGCCAGCTTAGCCGAACCGCGGATGATCGGCAGATCGTCGCCCGGGAATTCGTACTTGGAAAGCAGCTCGCGCACTTCCATTTCAACCAGTTCCAGCAGTTCTGCGTCGTCGACCATGTCGCACTTGTTCAGGAACACGATGATGTACGGCACACCAACCTGGCGAGCCAGCAGGATGTGTTCGCGGGTTTGCGGCATCGGGCCGTCAGCGGCCGAGCACACCAGGATCGCGCCGTCCATCTGCGCTGCACCGGTAATCATGTTCTTGACGTAGTCAGCGTGGCCCGGGCAGTCAACGTGGGCGTAGTGACGGTTCTGGGTTTCGTATTCAACGTGCGCGGTGTTGATGGTGATGCCGCGTGCCTTTTCTTCAGGAGCAGCGTCGATCTCATCGTACTTCTTGGCTTCGCCGCCAAACTTCGCCGACAGCACGGTCGCGATTGCCGCGGTCAGGGTGGTCTTGCCATGGTCAACGTGACCAATGGTGCCAACGTTCACGTGCGGTTTCGTCCGCTCAAACTTGCCTTTTGCCATTTTTCTCTTCCTTCAATTCAAAAAGAACGATTTACTTACTTAACTTTGTAAAGCGAAGCAGGTTTATCCCGCCTCGCTTTTTTTCAATGAAAATTACTTCGACTTGGCACTGATGATGGCGTCGATAACATTCTTCGGCGCTTCAGCGTAGTGCTTGAATTCCATCGTGTAGGTTGCACGACCCTGGGTTGCGGAACGCAGCGAGGTCGAGTAACCGAACATTTCCGACAGCGGCACCTCAGCCTTGATGATTTTGCCGCCACCGCCAGCAATTTCATCCATGCCCTGCACCATACCGCGGCGGGACGACAGATCGCCCATCACAGTACCGGCATAGTCTTCCGGAGTCTCCACTTCCACAGCCATCATTGGCTCGAGGATAACCGGGCTGGCTTTCTTGCAGCCGTCCTTCAGCGCCATCGAACCTGCCATACGGAAGGCGTTTTCGTTCGAGTCCACATCATGGTACGAACCGAAGGTCAGGGTAACCTTGATGTCGACCATCGGGTAACCGGCCAGCACGCCGTTCGGCAGCGTGTCGATAATGCCCTTCTCGACTGCCGGGATGTACTCGCGCGGCACCACGCCGCCCTTGATTGCGTCGACGAATTCGAAGCCCTTGCCCGGCTCTTGCGGTTCGATGGTCAGCACGACGTGACCGTACTGGCCGCGACCGCCCGACTGCTTGACGAACTTGCCTTCGACGTCGGTAACAGCCTTGCGGATGGTTTCGCGATAAGCCACTTGCGGCTTGCCGACGGTTGCTTCCACGCCGAATTCGCGTTTCATGCGGTCGACCAGAATTTCCAGATGCAGCTCACCCATACCGGAAATGATGGTTTGGCCGGATTCTTCGTCGGTCTTGACGCGGAACGACGGATCTTCTGCAGCCAGACGATTCAGTGCCAGACCCATTTTTTCCTGGTCAGCCTTGGTCTTCGGCTCGACAGCCTGCGAAATCACCGGCTCCGGGAACACCATGCGTTCCAGCGTAATGATCGAAGTCGGATCGCACAGCGTATCGCCGGTGGTCGCTTCTTTCAGACCCACGGCAGCAGCGATGTCACCCGCGCGCACTTCTTTGATCTCTTCGCGCTGGTTCGCGTGCATCTGCAGAATACGGCCCAGACGTTCCTTTTTGCCCTTGACCGGGTTGAACACGGTGTCGCCGGAATTGACGACGCCCGAGTACACACGGAAGAAGATCAGCTGGCCAACGAACGGGTCGGTCATGATCTTGAATGCCAGAGCGGAGAACTTTTCGTCATCGCTTGCTTGACGCACGACTGGCTCTTCGTCTTCGTTGACACCAGAAACCGGCGGAATGTCGGTCGGCGCAGGCAGGAAGTCGAGCACGGCGTCGAGCATACGCTGAACACCCTTGTTCTTAAATGCGGAACCGCACATCATCGGCTGGATTTCAGCTGCGATGGTACGCTGGCGCAGGCCGGCCATGACTTCCGCTTCAGTCAAGTCACCTTCTTCGAGGTACTTGTTCATCAGCTCTTCAGATGCTTCGGCAGCTGCTTCGACCATCTTCTCACGCCATTCATTGGCGGTATCGACCAGGTCGGCAGGAATGTCGCCGTATTCGAACTTCATGCCTTGCGAAGCTTCGTCCCAGATGATGGCCTTCATCTTGATCAGGTCTACCACGCCCTGGAAGTTTTCTTCAGCGCCGACAGGGATCACGATAGGCACAGGATTCGCCTTCAGGCGAGCGCGCATTTGCTCGACAACCTTGAAGAAGTTGGCGCCGGTACGGTCCATCTTGTTGACGAAAGCAATACGCGGCACTTTGTACTTGTTAGCCTGGCGCCATACGGTTTCCGATTGCGGCTGCACGCCACCCACGGCGCAATACACCATGCAAGCACCGTCCAGCACGCGCATGGAACGCTCCACCTCGATGGTGAAGTCCACGTGGCCCGGGGTATCAATCACGTTGATGCGATGCTCAGGACGCGAAGCGTCCATGCCGCGCCAGAAGCAAGTCGTAGCCGCAGAGGTAATGGTGATGCCGCGTTCCTGCTCTTGCTCCATCCAGTCCATGGTGGCTGCGCCGTCATGCACTTCACCCAGCTTGTGATTCACGCCTGTATAAAACAGGATACGTTCGGTAGTGGTGGTCTTGCCGGCATCGATGTGAGCGGAAATACCGATGTTGCGGTAGCGCTCAATAGGGGTCTTGCGAGCCATATTCAATCCTAAGTCGTTTAACGAACAAAACCGAGCACCAATTTTTTATCAAAAATGGGCCCGGCTTCGAACAAATTACTTGCATAAAAAGCCCGGACTTCGCATCGAAGCCAAGGCTCTCGTTTCATTAGAAGCGGAAGTGCGAGAATGCCTTGTTCGCTTCAGCCATGCGATGGACTTCGTCGCGCTTCTTCATCGCACCGCCGCGGCCTTCAGCCGCTTCCATCAATTCGCCACCCAGACGCTGCGGCATGGACTTTTCGCTGCGCTTGTTGGCAGCTTCACGCAGCCAGCGCATCGACAGCGCCATACGGCGAACCGGACGCACTTCGACCGGCACCTGGTAGTTTGCACCACCGACGCGGCGGGATTTCACTTCGACCAGCGGCTTGCAGTTGTTCAGGGCTGCAGCGAAAACTTCCAGCGGATCCTTGCCCGATTTTTGCTGGATGTGCTCGAACGCACCGTAGATGATGTTCTCGGCGACCGATTTTTTACCGGACAGCATCAGGACGTTAACGAATTTAGCAACATCAACATTGCCGAACTTCGGATCAGGCAAAATTTCCCGCTTGGGGACTTCACGACGACGTGGCATTTCGATTCCTTTCAATTCTCTTCAGTTGAGCGCCAGGTTTTTTCCTGCGCACTCGCGGGAAACCATCATAGTTACCCACTTACTCGACCCGTTGGGGGCCGACTCCATTCCGCCAACGACGACGGAAAACCTTGATTACTTCTTCGCAGCCTTGGCGCGCTTGGCACCGTACTTCGAGCGAGCTTGCTTACGATCCTTGACGCCTTGGGTGTCCAGGGAGCCGCGAACCATGTGATAACGCACACCCGGCAAGTCTTTCACACGGCCGCCGCGGATCAGCACGACGCTATGCTCTTGCAGGTTATGACCTTCACCGCCGATGTACGAAATGACTTCGAAACCGTTGGTCAGACGAACCTTGGCCACCTTACGCAGCGCCGAGTTCGGCTTCTTCGGAGTGGTGGTGTATACACGGGTGCAAACGCCGCGTTTTTGCGGGCTGTTTTCCAGCGCCGGCGATTTGCTCTTCACCTTGGCGGAAACCCGCGGCTGGCGAATCAATTGATTAATAGTTGGCATCGGTCTTTAATTCAACAAATGTTATTAATAAAACAAACCCGGAAACGATTGTCCGGGGGCGTACGGAAAACTTACACGAGAAACTCATGCATTTCGATTCAGCACATGCAAGGGGAAAAGCGTCGCGAGAGGTGAGAAATTGCTGACCAAAGAACGCTTAAGCCCGAGCGAGCTTAAATTCGAGAACTCGCGAGTATATCCCTCATTTTTGGCTCAGTCAACGATTGCGCGGGATTTCACGCGTCAGGCTCGCCGATTACATGTATTTTTGCCGACACCGCGTTCCGGCATTGTCATTTCGGCATTCATGAGTGGTTTCGCGCGAATGTCATGCCCAATCGACATCGAAAAAAAACGGCACCGGGGTACGGTGCCGTTCTTGTTATTGCGGAAAAGCTGATTACGCTTCGCCGCCTTCCTGAGTTCCGAAGCTTTCGGCAGGAGCTTCTTCGCTGTCGGTCGAACGGGCGTTTTGCTCAGCTTGCAGCAATGCGGTCCGCTCTTCGGCTTCCCAGGTTTCCTTCTCCTTGCGAGCGCGGTGATAAGCCAAACCGGTACCGGCAGGGATGAGGCGACCGACGATGACGTTTTCCTTCAAGCCACGCAGGCCGTCGCGCTTGCCCATGATGGCAGCTTCGGTCAGCACACGAGTGGTTTCCTGGAAGGATGCTGCGGAGATGAAGGAATCGGTCGACAGCGATGCCTTGGTAATACCCAGCAGTACGTTTTCGTAAGTTGCGGGGCGACCACCGGCAGCGATGACGCGATCGTTTTCGTCCAGCAGTTCCGAACGCTCGACTTGCTCGCCCGGGATGTAGTTGGCGTCACCCGCATCGACGATTTGAACGCGGCGCAACATCTGGCGCACGATGACTTCGATGTGTTTGTCGTTAATCTTCACACCTTGCAAGCGGTACACGTCTTGCACTTCGTCGACGATGTAGCGAGCCAATGCTTCGATACCCAGGAGGCGCAGGATGTCTTGCGGGTCGGCCGGGCCGTCCACGATCATCTCGCCCTTGTTCACCACCTGGCCGTCGTGCACCAGCACTTGCTTGTCCTTGGTAATCAGGAACTCGTGCTTGTTGCCTTCCATGTCGGTGATTTCCAGGCGCTGTTTGCCCTTGGTTTCCTTGCCGAATGCCACTGTGCCGGTAACTTCCGCCAGCATGCCGGCATCCTTCGGCGAGCGTGCTTCGAACAACTCAGCCACGCGCGGCAGACCGCCGGTAATGTCACGGGTCTTCTGCGATTCGGTCGGGATACGCGCCAACACTTCACCGACGCTCACCTGCTGACCGTCCTTCACCGTGATCAGCGCACCGACCTGGAAGCCGATGGTTACCGGATGTTCGGTGCCGGCGATCTTCACTTCTTCGCCCTTGTCGTTCAGCAGTTTCACCTGCGGGCGGGCGCTCTTGGCGGTAGAAGTGCTGCGGCGCTTGGCATCGATAACCACCAGCGTCGACAGGCCGGTCACTTCGTCGATCTGCTTGGCGACGGTAACGCCTTCCTCGACATTCTCGAACTTCACCGTACCGGCGTATTCGGTAATGATCGGACGAGTCAGCGGATCCCATGTTGCCAGGGCGGTACCGGCCTTGATGACCAGTCCATCCTTGACGATCAGGGTGGCACCGTACGGCACCTTGTGACGTTCACGCTCACGGCCATGGTCGTCGGTGATCAGCACTTCGCCGGAACGGGAAATGACGATCTGCTCGCCCTTGCCGTTGGTGACATAACGCATGGTGGCGGTAAAGCGCACCGTACCGTTGGACTTGGCTTCCACGGAAGAAGCGACTGCCGCACGCGAAGCCGCACCACCGATGTGGAAGGTACGCATGGTCAGCTGGGTTCCCGGCTCACCAATCGACTGCGCAGCGACCACACCGACCGCCTCACCAGCGGCAACCAGCGTGCCGCGGCCGAGATCGCGACCATAGCACTTGGCGCACAGGCCATAGCGCGTGTCGCAGGTCAGCGGCGTGCGGACCTTGACTTCATCGATGCCCAAGCGCTCGATTTCCTCGACCTTGTCTTCATCCAGCAAAGTGCCGGCTTCATACAGGGTTGCCTGCGTTTCCGGATTGATGACGTCAATCGCGGCAACACGGCCGAGGATACGGTCGCGCAGTGCTTCGATGACTTCACCGCCTTCAACCAGCGCCTTCATTGCGGCGCCATTAGAGGTGCCGCAATCGTCCTCGATCACCACCAGATCCTGGGTCACGTCGACCAGACGGCGAGTCAGGTAACCGGAGTTCGCGGTCTTCAACGCGGTATCGGCCAGACCTTTACGTGCACCGTGAGTAGAGATGAAGTACTGCAGAACGTTCAAGCCTTCGCGGAAGTTCGCGGTAATCGGCGTCTCGATAATCGAGCCGTCCGGCTTGGCCATCAGGCCGCGCATACCGGCGAGCTGGCGAATCTGGGCAGCGGAACCGCGCGCACCGGAGTCGGCCATCATGTAAATCGCATTGAACGATTCCTGCGTGGCTTGAGTGCCGTCACGCTTGGTAACAGGCTCGACTTTCAGCTGGTCCATCATGGCCTTGCCGACCTCATCACCGGCCTTGCCCCAGATATCCACCACCTTGTTGTAGCGCTCGCCTGCGGTAACCAGACCGGAAGCGTACTGCTGCTCGATCTGCTTAACTTCATGCTCGGCCTGCGAGATGATGGTGGTCTTTTGCGGCGGCACCAGCATGTCGTCCACGCAGATCGAAATGCCGGCGCGGGTCGCCAAGCGGAAGCCTGACTGCAGCAACTGGTCGGCGAAGACCACGGTCGCGCGCAGGCCGCACTTACGGAACGACGTGTTGATCAGCTTGGAGATTTCCTTTTTCTTCAGCGCCTTGTTCAACACAGTGAACGGCAGGCCCTTCGGCAGAATCTCCGACAGAATGGCGCGGCCGACCGTGGTTTCGTAACGCTTGACGGTCTTGACGAATTCGCCGGTTGTCGCATCTTTCGGATACTCGGTGATGCGCACGGTGATACGGGTAGTCAGTTCGACTTCCTTGTTTTCGTAAGCGCGGATCACTTCCGACACGTCCGGGAACAGCATGCCTTCGCCCTTGCCGTTGATACGTTCACGGGTGGCGTAGTACAGACCCAGCACGATATCCTGCGACGGCACGATCGACGGTTCGCCGTTGGACGGGAACAGGATGTTGTTCGAAGCCAGCATCAAAGTGCGGGCTTCCATCTGTGCTTCGATCGACAACGGCACGTGGACAGCCATCTGGTCACCGTCGAAGTCGGCGTTGAACGCCGCGCAAACCAGGGGGTGCAGCTGGATCGCCTTACCTTCGATCAGCACCGGCTCGAACGCCTGGATACCCAGACGGTGCAGGGTCGGCGCACGGTTCAGCATCACCGGATGTTCACGGATGACTTCTTCCAGGATGTCCCACACCACCGGTTCCTGGATTTCGACCAGCTTCTTGGCAGCCTTGATGGTGGTAGCCAGGCCCATCAATTCCAGCTTGTTGAAGATGAATGGCTTGAACAGTTCCAATGCCATCAGCTTCGGCAGACCACATTGATGGAGTTTCAACTGCGGGCCCACCACGATGACGGAACGGCCCGAGTAGTCGACGCGCTTACCCAGCAAGTTTTGACGGAAGCGACCGCCCTTACCCTTGATCATTTCAGCCAGCGACTTCAGCGGACGCTTGTTGGCGCCGGTCATGGCTTTACCGCGACGGCCGTTATCCAGCAACGAGTCGACTGCCTCTTGCAGCATTCGCTTTTCGTTGCGGGTGATGATTTCCGGAGCGCGCAATTCCATCAGGCGCTTCAGACGATTGTTACGGTTGATGACGCGACGATACAGATCGTTGAGGTCGGAGGTCGCAAAGCGGCCGCCATCCAGCGGGACCAGCGGGCGCAGTTCCGGCGGCAAGACCGGCAGCACTTCCATGATCATCCAGTCCGGCTTGATGCCGGAGCGCTGGAATGCTTCCAGCACTTTCAGACGCTTGGCGTACTTCTTGATCTTGGCTTCCGACTTGGAATCCTTGAGCTCTTGGCGCAGGGTCTCGGCTTCGCGGTCGATATCGATCGAGCGCAGCAGTTCACGAATACCCTCGGCGCCCATGAACGCGGTGAAGTCGTCGCCGTATTCTTCATACTTGGCAGCGTAATCGTCTTCCGACATGATCTGGCACTTCTTCAGCGGCGTCATACCCGGATCGGTCACGACATAGGCTTCGAAGTACAACACGCGTTCGATATCGCGCAGTGTCATGTCGAGCACCATGCCCAGACGCGACGGCAGCGATTTCAGGAACCAGATATGCGCGGTCGGCGAAGCCAGTTCGATGTGGCCCATGCGCTCGCGGCGCACTTTCGCCAGCGTGACTTCGACGCCGCACTTTTCGCAAATGACGCCGCGGTGCTTCAGGCGCTTGTACTTGCCGCACAAGCACTCGTAATCCTTGATCGGGCCAAAGATCTTGGCGCAGAACAGACCGTCGCGCTCCGGCTTGAAGGTACGGTAGTTGATGGTTTCCGGCTTCTTGACTTCGCCGTAGGACCAGGAACGGATTTTCTCGGGCGACGCCAGGCCAATCTTGATGGCGTCGAATTGTTCATTTTGCTGAACTTGCTTGAATAGATCGAGCAGAGCTTTCATTGGTATCACTCCAGTAAGGCGTGAAAAACGCTTGACGGTAATGCTTGGAAACTGCGATTCGCTTCAACCCTGTTCGCACTGGCGGGAGAGCCCTTCCCTGCCTCGGGAGAGTTCCGCCGGTACCGGGAACGAGTGCCGCTTCCCCTACCTGCCAACTACAACTGCGAAATGCCGGCACTTGGCCAGCATTCCAAATTCTTGCCGCTCCCTTGCGAGAGCGGCTCCTTTATTGCTTAGTCGCGCTCGAGGTCGATATCGATACCCAGCGAGCGGATTTCCTTCACCAGCACGTTGAAGGATTCCGGCATGCCGGCATCGATGACGTGGTCGCCCTTGACCAGGTTCTCGTACACCTTGGTACGGCCGTTCACGTCGTCCGACTTCACGGTCAGCATTTCCTGCAGCACGTAAGAGGCGCCATACGCTTCCAGTGCCCAGACTTCCATCTCGCCGAAACGCTGGCCGCCGAACTGCGCCTTGCCGCCCAGCGGCTGCTGTGTCACCAGCGAGTACGGGCCGGTGGAACGGGCATGCATCTTGTCATCGACCAGATGGTGCAGCTTCAGCATGTGCATGTAGCCAACCGTAACGGTGCGCTCGAAAGCCTCGCCGGTGCGGCCGTCGTACATGGTGACCTGGTTCTTCGACGGCGTCATGCCCAGATGCTTGGCGACGTCGTCCGGATACGCCAGGTCCAGCATGCGGCGGATTTCCTCTTCATGCGCGCCATCGAACACCGGGGTGGCAAACGGCACACCATTCTTCAGGTTTGCCGCCAGTTCCAGTACTTCCTCGTCGCTGAACTGGTCGAGCTCTTCCTTGCGACCGGTCTCGTTATAGATCGTGGTCAGGAAGTTGCGCATTTCAGCTGCCTTGGCTTGCTGCTTGAGCATCCGATCGATTTGACGACCAAGACCCTTCGCTGCCCAGCCAAGGTGGACTTCCAGCACCTGACCGACGTTCATACGCGACGGCACGCCCAGCGGATTCAGCACAACGTCGGCGGTAGTGCCGTCAGCCATGTACGGCATGTCTTCCACCGGAACGATACGCGAGACCACACCCTTGTTACCGTGACGACCCGCCATCTTGTCGCCAGGCTGCAGGCGACGCTTGACCGCCAGGTACACCTTGACCATCTTCTGCACACCCGGCGGCAATTCGTCGCCCTGGGTGAGCTTCTTGCGCTTCTCTTCGAATGCGAGGTCGAACTGGTGGCGCTTCTCGGCGATCGATTCCTTGATCGCTTCCAGAGCGGCTGCCATGTCGTCGTCGGCCGGACGGATATCGAACCACTGGTACTTGTCCAGATCGGCCAGATATTCCTTGGTGATAGCAGCACCCTTGGCCAGCTTCTTTGGACCACCGTTGACGACCTTGCCGATCAACATGCGTTCCAGACGCTGGAAGGCATCGCCTTCCACGATACGCAGCTGGTCGTTCAGGTCCAGGCGATAGCGCTTGAGTTCATCGTCGATGATCTGCTGAGCGCGCTTGTCACGCTGGATGCCTTCACGGGTAAACACTTGCACGTCGATGACGGTACCGACCATACCTGACGGCACGCGCAGCGAGGTATCCTTCACGTCGGATGCCTTTTCGCCGAAGATCGCGCGCAGCAGCTTCTCTTCCGGAGTCAGCTGGGTTTCGCCCTTCGGCGTCACCTTACCGACCAGCACGTCGCCGGCTTCGACTTCCGCGCCAATGTAGACGATGCCCGACTCATCCAGACGAGCCAGTTGATTTTCTGCCAGGTTGGAGATATCACGAGTGATTTCTTCCGCGCCCAGCTTGGTATCACGTGCAACAACCGACAACTCTTCGATATGGATCGAGGTGTAACGATCGTCAGCCACGACCTTTTCGGAGATCAGGATCGAGTCTTCGAAGTTGTAGCCGTTCCACGGCATGAACGCCACCAGCATGTTCTGGCCCAGCGCCAATTCACCCAAGTCGGTCGATGCGCCGTCGGCAACGACGTCGCCACGTGCCACGCGATCGCCCTTCTTGACGATCGGACGCTGGTTGATGTTGGTGTTCTGGTTGGAACGGGTGTACTTGATCAGGTTGTAGATGTCCACGCCGACTTCGCCGGCTGCGGCTTCGTCGTCGTTCACGCGGATCACGATACGGCCGGCATCGACGTAATCGACGATACCGCCACGCAGGGCTTGCACGGTGGTGCCCGAGTCGACTGCAACGGTGCGCTCGATACCGGTACCGACGAAGGCTTTTTCCGGACGCAAGCAAGGCACGGCCTGACGTTGCATGTTGGCGCCCATCAGCGCGCGGTTCGCATCGTCGTGCTCGAGGAACGGAATCAGCGAGGCTGCCACCGACACCACCTGACCCGGCGCCACGTCCATGTACTGTACGCGTTCCGGCGACACCAGAATCGTTTCACCAGCTTCACGCGCCGACACCAATTCGTCGGACAGCATGCCGCTCTCGTTGATAGCAGCGTTTGCCTGGGCGATGATGAAGCGGCCTTCCTCGATTGCGGACAGGTAGTCGATCTGGTCGGTCACCTTGCCGTTTTCAACCTTGCGGTACGGCGTTTCCAGGAAGCCGTACTCGTTCAGGCGAGCATACAGCGCCAGGGAGTTGATCAGACCAATGTTCGGACCTTCCGGCGTTTCGATCGGGCAGACGCGGCCGTAGTGGGTCGGATGCACGTCGCGCACTTCGAAGCCGGCGCGTTCGCGGGTCAGACCGCCAGGGCCAAGAGCCGAGACGCGACGCTTGTGGGTGATTTCCGACAGCGGGTTGGTCTGGTCCATGAACTGCGACAATTGCGAAGAACCGAAGAATTCGCGAATCGCAGCCGAGATCGGCTTGGAGTTGATCAGGTCGTGCGGCATCAGGTTGTCCGCTTCGGCTTGGCCGAGACGTTCCTTGACAGCGCGCTCGACGCGCACCAGGCCGGCACGGAATTGATTCTCCGCCAGTTCGCCGACGCAACGCACGCGACGGTTACCCAAGTGATCGATATCGTCGACCTCACCGCGGCCATTTCGCAACTCAACCAGAATCTTGATGACAGCCAGGATATCGTCGTTGGACAGGGTCATCTGACCGGTCAACTCATCGCGGCCGATACGACGGTTGAACTTCATGCGGCCCACGGCCGACAAGTCGTAACGATCTTCGCTGTAGAACAGGCCATTGAACAGCGCCTCGACCGATTCTTCGGTCGGCGGTTCGCCAGGACGCATCATGCGGTAGATCGCCACGCGAGCAGCGGTCTGGTCAGCAGTATCGTCGGTGCGCAGGGTTTGCGAGATGTAGCCGCCCTGGTCCAGATCGTTGATGTACAAGGTCTGGATGTCGGTGACGTTGGCGTCGCGCAGGCGACCCAGCAACTCATCGGTCAGCTCGTCGTTGGCATTGGCGATGACTTCACCAGTGTCGGCGTCGATGATGTTCTTGGCCAGCACGCGGCCGACCAGGTACTCTTCCGGTACGGAGATGTACTTGATGCCGGCACCTTCGATTTCGCGCACATGCTTGGCGTTGATGCGCTTATCCTTGGCAACGATGACCTTGCCGGACTTATCGGTGATATCGAAGCGGGCGACTTCGCCGCGCAGCCGTTCGGCGACGAATTCCATCTCTGCGCCTTCCGAGCGCAGGGTGAAATTGTCGAACACGAAGAAGTTTGCCAGGATCTGTTCCGGCGTCATGCCGATGGCCTTCAGCAGGATCGTTACCGGCATCTTGCGGCGGCGGTCGACGCGGAAGAACAGGATATCCTTCGGGTCGAACTCGAAATCGAGCCAGGAGCCGCGGTAAGGAATGATACGGGCCGAGAACAGCAGCTTGCCGGACGAATGCGTCTTGCCGCGGTCATGTTCGAAGAACACGCCCGGGGAACGGTGCAACTGCGAGACGATCACGCGCTCGGTACCGTTGATGACGAAAGAGCCGTTGACCGTCATCAGGGGCAGTTCGCCCATGTAGACTTCCTGCTCCTTCATTTCCTTGACGACCGGCTTGGTTGGCGATTCCTTATCCAGGATCACCAGACGCACCTTGGCGCGCAAGGGCGAAGCATAGGTCAGGCCGCGCTGTTGGCATTCCTTGACGTCGAAGGGAGGATCGCCCAGCACATAAGACAGGAATTCGAGGCGCGCAAAACCATTGTGCGACACGATCGGGAAAATGGAGGAAAAGGCGGATTGCAAGCCTTCGTTCTTGCGATGCGCCGCACCCTTGTCGGCTTGCAGGAAAGCCGTGTAGGATTCAAGCTGAGTCGCGAGCAGGTAGGGAACGTTGTGAACGTTAGCGCGTTTCGCGAACGATTTGCGAATGCGCTTCTTCTCAGTAAATGAGTAGTGCATGGACACTCCGTGAGTGACAGGTAGGATGGAGAATTCAGGTTTCGCCACGAGAAAGGATGTCCCTCCTCATCAATCTGCGAAACCTCAAGTCTCGGCTCCGAGTACTTTCTTAAACTTGCCTTGGCTAGACCAGCGCCACAAACAAGCCGCATTTACTGCATAAATCGAAAACGACAAAGGAGCCAAAGCCGAATCCTTCCTGAGAAGGTATCGCACTTTGACTCCGGCGCTACAAAACTAGCAACGCCCCAGCAAACCTATTACTTGAGGTCAGCCTTGGCGCCAGCTTCTTCCAGCTTCTTCTTGGCAGCTTCAGCGTCAGCCTTGGCCAGACCTTCTTTAACTGGCTTCGGTGCACCGTCGACCAGATCCTTGGCTTCTTTCAGGCCCAGACCGGTGATTTCGCGGACAGCTTTAATGACGCCAACCTTGTTAGCACCCACTTCAGCCAGAACCACGGTGAATTCGGTTTGCTCTTCAGCAGCAGCGGCAGCAGCACCGCCGCCAGCCGGACCAGCAACTGCCATTGCAGCAGCGGAAACACCGAATTTTTCTTCGAATGCCTTGACCAGGTCATTCAGTTCCATCACGGACAGCGCGCCTACGGCTTCCAGGATCTCTTCTTTGCTAATTGCCATTTAAAACTCCTAATTGGTATTGGTTACTTCATCTAGTCGGTACACATGCCAGGCAAAGCGCATTAAGCGGCTTCGCCTTCTTTCTTGGCTGCCAAAGCAGCCAAGCCACGCGCAAATGCCGAAACCGGTGCCTGCATAACGCCCAACAGCTGGGCCAGCAGAACTTCACGGGTCGGAATATTAGCCAACGCGGCAACACCGGTTTTATCCAGTGATTTGCCTGCGTAGTTACCTGCCTTGATGACCAGCTTGTCGTTGGTTTTGGCGAAGTCATTGATGACTTTCGCTGCAGCCACGGCATCTTCGGAGATCGAATAGATCAACGGACCGGTCATTTCGGAGGCGAGGCCGGAGAATGCGGTTCCTTCGACGGCGCGACGTGCCAGCGTGTTTTTCAACACGCGCAGGTACACACCTTGGGAACGCGCATTGGCGCGCAGTTGCGTCATGTGACCAACCTGGATGCCACGGTATTCGGCGACGACGATGGTCTGCGCTTTTGCTACTTGTGCGGAGACTTCTGCGACGACGGCCTTCTTGTCATTCAGATTGAGACTCAAGATCAACCTCCAAAAATGATGCTCGGGATATTACTTCCTCGCATCGGTTCGAACACGGCGTCCGAAGTTAGGAGTTCCATACTGGCAGACCAGCTTAGAGACTACAAAACTTGTTCGGGTTCACCATCTGCGTTGGGTAAGGAATAATTTCTTATGTCCTGGTTTAACCTTGCACATCAACCACTTGTGCTCGGCCCAACGGTCTTTGATTGCCTGCCCCGCTTACCTTAAAAACTTGACACGGGCATTACTCCGCGCTCATTTTCGAGGCTGACGGCACAGCCCAAAGAATCGCCCCACGCCGCTTGTACGGCATGAGGACTTAAACCTTCAATTACGCAGCCAGGCTACCCTGGTCAACGCGCACACCAGCACCCATGGTCGACGAGATCGCGACCTTGCGCAGGTATACACCCTTGCTGGTTGCTGGCTTGGCCTTGTTCAGCGCATCGATCAGGGCCAACAGGTTGGCTTTCAGATCGGCATCCGAGAAGGACTTGCGGCCGATGGTGGCGTGAATGATGCCGGACTTGTCGGTACGGTATTGCACCTGACCAGCCTTGGCATTCTTGACTGCAGTAGCCACGTCCGGAGTGACGGTACCGACCTTCGGGTTCGGCATCAGGCCACGCGGCCCCAGCACTTGACCCAAGGTACCGACGATACGCATGGTATCCGGCGAAGCGATGACGATATCGAACGGCATGTCGCCGCCCTTGATACGCTCGGCCAGGTCTTCCATGCCGACGATATCGGCACCAGCAGCCTTGGCGGCCTCAGCCTTGTCGCCCGAAGCGAACACAGCCACGCGCACGGTCTTGCCGGTACCGGCCGGCAGCACTACGGAACCGCGAACAACCTGGTCCGACTTCTTGGCATCGACGCCGAGCTGCACAGCCACGTCGATCGATTCATTGAACTTGGCGGTCGCGCATTCCTTGATCAGGGCGATGGCGTTATCGAACGGGTAGGACTTGGTACGATCGACTTTTGCTTTTTGCGCTTGAGCGCGCTTGGACAGTTTTGCCATGTTACAGACCCTCCACCGTGATACCCATCGAACGAGCGGAACCGGCGATGGTACGCACGGCTGCTTCCATGTCAGCGGCCGTCAGATCCGGACGCTTGGTCGTTGCGATTTCTTCAGCTTGCTTGCGGGTGATCTTGCCAACCTTATCGGTATGCGGCTTCGCAGAACCCTTCTGGATGCCAGCGGCTTTCTTGATCAGGATGGTTGCCGGCGGCGTCTTCATCACGAAGGTGAAGGACTTGTCCGCGAAAGCTGTGATCACGACAGGAATCGGCAGACCCGGTTCCACGCCTTGAGTCTGGGCGTTGAAGGCCTTGCAGAATTCCATGATGTTCAGACCGCGCTGACCCAGCGCAGGGCCGATCGGAGGAGAGGGATTGGCTTTACCAGCCGGAACTTGCAGCTTAATAAAGCCGACGATTTTCTTGGCCATGATGGCTCCTGTATTGATTGAGTGATAGCGCCCGTTCACCGATGAAGTTACTAAGGCTCCTCCTGGTACTGCTAATGCCGATTTTCACGAACTGCTGTGGCGCCCGGCGCAGCGCATATTTTTTAAAGCAATGAAACGCCAAACATTTGGCCACACTGAAAAGGCAGGACCTCTTACACCTTTTCGACTTGTCCGAACTCGAGCTCGACTGGAGTCGCGCGGCCGAAAATCGTCACGGATACACGCACGCGCGATTTTTCGTAGTTGACTTCCTCGACATTGCCATTGAAGTCGGTGAATGGGCCATCCTTGATGCGCACCATTTCCCCCACTTCGTACAACACCTTGGGACGCGGCTTTTCCACGCCTTCCTGCATTTGCTGCAGGATCTTGTCGACTTCATGCGGCGGGATCGGCGTCGGCTTGTTGGACTTGCCGCCAATGAAACCGGTCACCTTGCTGGTATTTTTCACCAGATGCCAAGTGTCGTCGGTCATTTCCATCTCGACCAGCACATAGCCAGGGAAGAAGCGACGCTCGGTGACTGCTTTTTGACCGTTTCTGACCTCAACCACTTCTTCGGTCGGCACCAGAATCTGGCCAAACTGATCTTCCATGGCAGCACGCGCGATACGCTCACGCAGAGCACGTTGCACACTCTTTTCCATGCCGGAATAAACATGCACCACGTACCAGCGCTTCTTGCTGGCAGCGGCGGGCGCGGCGTTCTGGCCCTCGGCAGGCACATCGCCTTGAATATTCTCGCTCATTATTATTTCCAGCCTAGGATCAGGTCGTACAGCACCACTTCGAGCAACTTGTCGGTTCCCCAGAGGAAGATCGCCATGATGACGACAAATCCGAAGACGACGCCGGTGATTTGCATGGCCTCTTTGCGGCTCGGCCACACTACTTTCTTGGTTTCGCGCACAGACTCCTTGGCGAACGCCAGGAAATTGCGCCCAGGCTCAGCGGTCCAGAGCAACAGAACAGCCACTACCAAGCCACCAATCAAAGCGCTTGCGCGCAGCAGCGTTTGCTGGCCAGCCAATGCATAAAAACCAACAACACCTGCAAGCGCGGCGAACACAGCCAGCGCAACCTTTACCTTGTCGCCGGACGTGCTTACGGTCTGTACGGGATTGTTAGACATACTATTTTTGCTTTCGGTGCCCTGCACCTGAATCGGTGGCAGGGGCGGAGGGCCTCGAACCCCCAACCTACGGTTTTGGAGACCGTCACTCTGCCAATTGAGCTACGCCCCTACTAACTTGTCGATGTTACGCGCCAAGCGCTTTACTACTGACCGGCGCACAACATTTCAATTATTTGAGGGCAGATTACTTGCCCTCTTCAACACTCACCGAAAGTGAAGCGGCAGATTGTACCACTTCACTCTCGTTTTGACGCGTATTACTCGATGATTTTAGCGACGACGCCGGCGCCGACGGTACGGCCACCTTCACGGATAGCGAAGCGCAGGCCTTCTTCCATCGCGATCGGGTTGATCAGTTGCACAGTGATCGAGACGTTATCGCCAGGCATCACCATTTCCTTGTCCTTCGGCAGCTCGATCGAACCAGTCACGTCCGTGGTACGGAAGTAGAACTGCGGACGATAGTTATTGAAGAACGGGGTGTGACGACCACCTTCGTCTTTCGACAGAACATAGATCTCGCCGGTGAAGTGCTTGTGCGGCTTGATCGAACCCGGCTTGGCCAGCACTTGGCCGCGCTCGACTTCTTCACGCTTGGTACCGCGCAGCAGCACGCCAACGTTGTCGCCAGCTTGACCTTGGTCCAGCAGCTTGCGGAACATTTCCACGCCAGTGCAGGTGGTCTTGACGGTATCACGGATACCAACGATTTCGATTTCTTCGCCGACCTTGATGATGCCGCGCTCAACACGACCAGTCACCACGGTACCGCGACCGGAGATCGAGAACACGTCTTCCACCGGCATCAGGAAGGTGCCGTCGATGGCACGTTCCGGCGTCGGAATGTAGCTGTCCAGGGCTTCAGCCAGCTTCAGGATGGCGCCTTCACCCAGGTCGCCCTTGTCGCCTTCCAGCGCCAGCTTAGCCGAACCGCGGATGATCGGCAGATCGTCGCCCGGGAATTCGTACTTGGAAAGCAGCTCGCGCACTTCCATTTCAACCAGTTCCAGCAGTTCTGCGTCGTCGACCATGTCGCACTTGTTCAGGAACACGATGATGTACGGCACACCAACCTGGCGAGCCAGCAGGATGTGTTCGCGGGTTTGCGGCATCGGGCCGTCAGCGGCCGAGCACACCAGGATCGCGCCGTCCATCTGCGCTGCACCGGTAATCATGTTCTTGACGTAGTCAGCGTGGCCCGGGCAGTCAACGTGGGCGTAGTGACGGTTCTGGGTTTCGTATTCAACGTGCGCGGTGTTGATGGTGATGCCGCGTGCCTTTTCTTCAGGAGCAGCGTCGATCTCATCGTACTTCTTGGCTTCGCCGCCAAACTTCGCCGACAGCACGGTCGCGATTGCCGCGGTCAGGGTGGTCTTGCCATGGTCAACGTGACCAATGGTGCCAACGTTCACGTGCGGTTTCGTCCGCTCAAACTTGCCTTTTGCCATCTTAGACTCCTAACGATTGGATGAGTATGTTCAGGCACGTGCCCGACCGTCTTGCTGAAACAACTGATTGGCAGACCAGTCACCCGCGCTTACTGCGCCGGCACCCCGGTCCACCAATCTTATCTGGTGCCCTTGACGTGGATTGAACACGTGGCCTCTCCCTTACCAAGGGAGTGCTCTACCACTGAGCTACAAGGGCTTATTTTTGTCGCTCGCCACCCGCAGGCGCGCTCGACTCAAACTTGGAGCGGGTGAAGGGAATCGAACCCTCGTCTTAAGCTTGGAAGGCTTCAGCTCTACCATTGAGCTACACCCGCGAGGACTGCAATCTGGTACTTCAAACGCTCTATCTATTCTCTGCGCGGTCATCAGACCTGGTGGAGGGGGCTGGATTCGAACCAGCGTACTCATAAGAGGGCAGATTTACAGTCTGCTGCCTTTAACCACTCGGCCACCCCTCCGCAGGGAACCCCAAACTATAGATATCGCTCGCGGTTTTGTCAACGGGCATTCATGATTTATACCGATTTTTTTGCAAAATCGGGTGGACAGGCCACTTTCTAGCTGTGTCAGGAACAACGATGGCAGAGGAAATCTTATGCCTTCTTCACCATTTTGTCTTTGACCAGCGGCATGCCAAGTCGATTTACTTGCCTTCTTCCTATGCTTTAGAAACGGGTCTCGCGTGCCGCCCGCAGGAAATCGTCGAGAATCGGAGTGCAGTCGAGCAGCCCGGGAGTGCCGGCCCGATGGAATTCGGGATGCCACTGGAGTCCCATGACGAACCGCGCCTTGCGATAACGGATCGCTTCGACGATATTGTCGCCACCAGATACAGCTTCGACGGCCAGGTCACGGCCAAGCTCGCGGACGGCCTGATGATGAATGGAGTTCACTAGCGGCTCGGGCGTGCCGGAGAAGAGCGATCCCAGGGTAGAGCCCTGCGGAAATCTGAGCGCGTGATAATGGCTATCGTATGCTTCGTCGACGTGGGCAATCGCGGTGGGCACGTCGGTCGCGATATCCTGGTACAAGGTGCCGCCGAAGGCGACGTTGATGAGCTGGCAACCGCGGCAAATCCCTAGAACGGGCTTGCCCGCTTCGATGAATTCATGCAGCAGTTCCAGTTCATACATGTCGCGCGCACGGTCGCCCATCCATTCCGGACGGGTCGCGGCTTGGCTATAGGTTTGCGGCGAGACGTCCGCCCCACCCTGCAGCACAAGCCCGTCCAGATGCTTGGCATAGTCGCGCAACCGGATATTACTGGAGTGCAGCATCCCGGTATTGTTCACCGTCGGGATCATAAAAACGAGGACATCACGCGACATGACCCAGTGCGCAATGGACTCTTCCAGGTACTGCAGCGTTTTGCCGCGCAATCCCTTGGCGCCGGCTTCGGGATGAAAAATCCGGGCCGAGACACCGATTCGCAAGGTTCGGCGCATCAAGCGGCTGCCGATTTGATTCGATACACCTTTTATCCGGCCAGCCATGATTTTCCATGCGAGCGACCAGGGTGCCTCATCCTGCTTGAGATATGCAGGGGTACTGGCCTTTTCTATTTCGATGGGCTGTGCGGTATGTGTGCGCTCACCTGTTTCAGCAGGCGGCGCAATTGCCGGCGTAGTTTGGTCTTTCTGGTTTGACATCGCAGAGGGTTTAAATAAAGAAAGATGTAGACCGCTAACGATACCAAAATATCCGCTCAGCATCGAAGACAGATAAAATTGGCGAGATTCAGTCATGCATTTTTGTCTATATGATTACCATTTACCATAATCCCCGCTGTTCCAAGTCACGTGAAGCGCTGACTATTGTTGAAGAATTCGCCCATGCCAGGAAGGAACCCCTGAACGTTGTCGATTACCAAAAAACTCCGCTCAATCTGGATCAGCTTCGCCAACTGCAGCGCCAGCTCGATGTTGCAGCCTCTGACATGATCCGCACGAATGAGGAAGAATACGCGGCATTGAACCTGGCAATGGCAGACGATGACGGCTTGCTCAATGCATTGGCCAAACACCCGCGTCTGTTGCAAAGGCCTGTCGTGGCGTATCGGGATCGGGCAGTGATCGCCCGGCCACCGGAACAATTACCCGCCTGGCTGGAGTCCCGTTAACCATCAAGTGCGACAGCAGCGTGCCCGGCCATGGGCCAGCCTGAGCGCTTGGCCGGCGTGCCTGTCACCGGCCGTGCTTGCGCAGGATTTGGCCATGTAATTCAGCCAACGGCGACAGGCGCGGATTGCCGGGTTCAAGCTGGCGCGCTTTGTCGATCAACAGGCGGCAGCGTTCGCTCAGGTTGCCATCCCATCCCAGGTTTTCCAGGTATTTCAGAATCGCCACGGCGGCATTGAATACGACTTGCGGATTGTCCGGCAGTTTCTGTACCGCCGTTAACATTTGTTCGACGGCGCCCTTGTAATCGCCCTGGCGCGCCTTGTCGGCGCCTGAAGTGACCAGTTCGACAACCTGCTTGCGGCTTTCGCGCGAGGTTTGTTCCGCCAGGTCGGTGCGGCCATGTTTTTCAAAAATGCTCACGGCCTTGGCCATGGCGGCGCCATCAGCGGCATTGTTCATCACATCGAGCATGACTTCGCTGGCGCCCTGCTCCAGGTTATTGGCAAGGCAGCTGCTGGCCAACAGCATTTTCATTTCCGCCGACATGCCGATCGGTTCGCGGCAAGCCGCCACTGCCGTCGCCAATTCTTCGACCGCACGCGTCTTGTCGCCCAGCGACTCATGCACCAGCGCGGCTGAGATTGCCCGGCACGCCGGCATTTTCTCATTGCCCTGCAAGGATTTCTGCAAGTCGCGGATGACCGAGGAGGCTTGCTGGGCATCGCCCTTGGTAACCAGCGTTTTGACGAGTTTTACGTGATCTTCCGGATCGCGGAATTCCGAGTATTTTGCCTTGGTGACGACTTGCTGGAACGAGCGCTCGGCGACCTTGACATCGCCCGCCGCCAGCGCCACCTCTCCCAGCCTGCGCAAGCGCCGCAGCGCGTGAGGCGAAATTGCTACCGCGCCCTCCAGCACGGCCTTGGCCCGTTCGATCTGGCCGACCCGCTCATGGGTTTTGGCCAGCCAGTCGTACGCATCCATGTACTTGTTGTTTTCCTCCACCAAGCCTGCGAGGATTTCCTCTGCCTCCTCAAGGCGGTCTTGATGAAATAGCGCCTTGCCCAAGCCGAGGCGCGCCCAGGCGACAGTTCGCATTTCGATCAGCTGACGATAGAGTTGCTCGGCCTGTTGCGACTCGCCCAGCGTGATATGCAGCTCGGCCCGCAAGCGCATGAAATCAACGGCCAGGCGCGGATGCGCGGCTTCGCCGGCAAGGCATGCCTGGACGGCGTCTTGCAGACGGCTATGTGCGATCAATTCATGTACCGGCTGAAAAATGGCGAGCTTTTCAAGCGCGCGCACGATCCGCTCGAGCAGCATGTCAGCGGTAAACGGCTTGAGGATATAGTCGGTCGGTCCCAGCTCGGCGGCACTGACCACTTTTTCATAGGCCCGCTCGGCGGTGACGATGAAATAGATGGCCCACAGGCTGATGATCCGGTTATGCCGCAAATCTTCGAGCAGCTGCTGACCATCCTGCCCTTGGCCCAAGTCGTACTCGCAAATGATGATGTCGAATGATTTGTTCTGTAGCTGCCGGATCGCCGTACTGGCGCTGACGGCATGCTCAATCTTGGTAATGCGGCACAAGTTCAGCATATTGTGCAGATTGGCACGCATCCCCGAACTCGGGTCGATAATCAATGCGGTGAGTTTGCTGAAGTCTTTCATCCGTTACGCATGCCAGAGAAGTGATGCGGGTTATACGACCAGAATGTTACTGCTGGCACAAGTATATTACGGAGAAGTTGCCAAACACGAGGTGACTGTTGCTTTAAAGTATTAATCAGTCGTGGCCGTTGAATAAATGACGACCATGCCAAGGCGACGTCCAAGTCGAGCTTGGCGAGGACCAGACCGGCTTACAACAGCTTGGCAAGCACGAGAACCAGCAGATAGCAAAGCAGCGACGATCCGAATGGCAGGCAGACGATTTGCCCGAACAAGCGGAAGCGGATATCGCCCGGCACGCGGCCAACCCCGAGCTTTTCCAGCCAGGGAATCAGGACCGAAAAAATCATCAGCGTGAGGAAAATCACGCCCAGCCAGCGGATCATGTCAACACTCCTGTACGGCGCTTACAGCCGGTAACTGCGATCATTGCGGGCGAATTTGCCGGGTAATTGCACATGCGTGCCGACGACCATCACCTTGAAGAGTTCGCCCATTTCGGCCGGCGACGTCAGCTTTTGCAAGGCGTTGGCTTGCGGGAGATAGCGTAACTGGTCGGATGGCGACGTGCGCAGCAGCAGGTCGCCGATGCCGGCATCGAGCAGAAACGCCGCCTGGCTGGTGTAGCCGAGCAAATCCAGGCCGCCTTCGATCGCCGTGCGCGCCATCGCGGTGAAATCGACGTGGGCGGTAATGTCTTGCAGGCCGGGATAGTAGAACGGATCATCGTGGGCGTGATGGCGGTAATGGCACATCAGGGTGCCCTGGGCGCGCTGGCCTAGATAGTATTCCGCCGCCGGAAAGCCATAGTCGATCAGGATCGCCGCGCCGCCATAGCCATTCTGGTCGTAGCCGGCAGTCAGCATGCCCGCCAGCGAGCGCATGAAGGCAACTGAAACCGGATGCACTTCGGTGACGTAACCGACCGGTAAGGCGTCGGCATCGGGGATTTGCGCAACAAGGGATGGCGGGCACGGGTGGTCGCGATAGACAAAGCGCTTGTCGGCCAGGCCGATGCCACGCTCCTTCCAGCCTTGCGGCGTTTTCACCACCAGGTTGACCGGCATGGCGTCGAGCACTTCATTGCCCAGAACGACGCCGGAAAACGCCGCTGGAAAATGATCGAGCCACGTCACCTGCGGAAAGCCGCGCAGGGTATGTTGTTGCCGTTCGCGCAACTCGCCCGAGAGTTCGACGATGGCATAGCGGTGGACCGTCACGCCCAAGGCAGCCAATTCGGTCAGCACGTCGCGGGCGAGCTTGCCGGTGCCGGCGCCGAATTCGATGATCTGCGGGGCGCTTTGCGCCATCAGCTCGGCGGCCACATGGGCCAGGGATTCACCAAAAAGCGGCGTGATTTCCGGCGCGGTTGTAAAATCCCCGTCTTTGCCCAATTTTGCCGCTCCGCCACTGTAGTAGCCCAGGCCCGGCGCATACAATGCCAACTCCATGAAGCGGGAAAAAGGAATCCAGCCGGAATTGTGGCGGATATCGTTGGCGATCAGGGTGTGCAGGTTGCGGGAAGCATACAAGGCATCCGCAGAAGGTTCGGGCAGGTTCAATTGCATGGCGCTATTGTAGTAAAAACGGTAAATCCCTAGGGAAAATTTCAACGCGGGTGGCAATCGCTCAAGGCAGTTTGGCTTGTCGTTTAAGAATTAATTGCCACTAATCATGTCTATGACAGCAAATCAACAAAAAGTTGCATTGGTGACAGGCGGTGCGAGACGCATCGGACGCGCCATTGCGCTGGGCTTGGCGACAAAAGGCTGGGATGTGGTGGTGCATTATGGCCAATCCGGCAACGACGCTGTCGAGGTGGTGCGCGAGATTGAAGCGCTGGGACGGCGTGCCATCGCGCTGCAATGCGACTTGGCCGATGAAGCGGCGGTCAAGGAATTGCTGCCGCGCGCAGCCTGCGAACTCGGACGCGTGCGCTGTGTAGTCAACAATGCGTCGCTGTTCGAGTATGACGACGCCGCCAGCTTCCGCTATGCGCAACTGGATGCGCATATGCATGCCAATCTGGCAGCTCCCGTGATGCTGGCGCGCTGCCTGCACGAGGCCACGCCCGCCGGCGAACAAGCGGTGGTAGTGAATCTGCTGGACCAGAAGTTGTATAACCTGAACCCGGATTTTTTATCGTATACCCTGTCCAAGGCTGGCTTGCAGACGGCGACTACCGTGCTGGCGCAGGCGCTGGCGCCAAAGGTGCGCGTGGTCGGTGTCGCGCCGGGCATCAGCCTGGTGTCGGGCGAGCAGACCGAGGAAGGCTTCGCCAAGGCGCATCGACTCACGCCGCTGGGCAAGTCGAGCACGCCGCATGATATCGCCGCGGCGGTATGCTTTGTCGCGGAGGCGCCGGCCATCACCGGCACCACGCTGGTCGTCGATGGCGGCCAACACCTGATTCCCTTGCAACGCGATGTGATGTTCATCGCTCAATAATTTATCGAGATTATGCTTGCCTCTCTCTTTCACCCGGAACTCGCCGATTGTCGCCGCCTGTTCCTGCGCAATTACGAAGTCCAGATCAATATCGGCGTGCACGATTTCGAAAAGAAAGGCGAGCAGCGCGTGCTGGTCAACGTCGATCTCTTCATTCCGCTAGCCGTGTCGACACCGAAAACCGACCAGCTCGAGGAAGTGGTCGACTACGATTTCATGCGTGCCACCATCGCCCGCCGTATGGCCGAAGGCCATATCCATTTGCAGGAAACGCTGTGCGACGATGTGGCGCGGGCGATGCTGGCGCATCCGAAGGTACGGGCCGTGCGCGTCTCGACCGAGAAGCCGGATGTCTATCCGGATTGCGATTCGGTCGGCGTGGAAGTGTTTCATGTGAAGGAAGCGTAAGAAATGGATGCCGTCACTACTGCCGTGTCGCCGCAAGCTGCGGATGTCAAGAAGGCGGAAAAAGTCGCCTACGAAAACAACAAGCTGCACAAGCGCCTGTGCCGCCTGGTCGGACAGGCCATCGGCGACTTCAACATGATCGAGGATGGCGACAAGGTCATGGTGTGCCTCTCCGGCGGCAAGGATAGCTATGCCCTGCTGGATATCTTGATGACGCTGCGCGAGCGCGCGCCGATCCAGTTCGATATCGTTGCCGTCAACCTCGACCAGAAGCAGCCGAATTTTCCGGCGCATGTGCTGCCTGAATACCTGACGAAACTGGGCATTCCCTTCCATATCGAAAACCAGGATACCTATAGCATCGTCAAGCGCGTCATCCCCGAAGGGAAGACCACCTGCTCGCTTTGCTCGCGCCTGCGCCGCGGCATCCTGTATCGCGTGGCCGATGAACTGGGCGCGACCAAGATCGCGCTGGGCCACCATCGCGACGATATTCTCGAAACCTTTTTCCTGAATATGTTCTTTGGCGCCAAGCTCAAAGGCATGCCGGCCAAGCTGCAGTCGGACGATGGCAAGCATATCGTCATCCGCCCGCTCGCTTATGTAAAGGAAAGCGATACCGAGCGCTATGCCGAGGTCAAGCAATTCCCCATCATTCCGTGCGACTTGTGCGGCAGCCAGGAAAACCTGCAAAGGAAGCAAATCAAGGCCTTGATGCGCGAGTGGGAAAAGAAGTATCCGGGGCGCGTGGAGAATATTTTCTCTGCCCTCTCCACGGTCGCGCCTTCCCATCTGATGGATAGAGATTTATTCGATTTTGCCGGGCTGACTGCCACCGGTGAAGCCGATCCTAACGGCGATATCGCGTTTGATGAAGAGCCTTGCGCGACGCCGGCGGACTCTTCGGTGATCCGCCTGCAACTGGATGACTGATTTAACGTCTCCGGTTTGACAAGCCGCAGGCAGACCGGGTTTGCCTGCGTGCTAAAATTTGCACTGATAACAAGATTCGGCGCCATCATTTCCGGCGCAAAGACATTATCTTTGGCCTAAGCAGTGTCGCTTGCTGCCTTGGGCGCTAACCATCAATTTTTTCGATCCCATCACTTTCTATATGAACGTCGTCATCCTCGCTGCCGGCATGGGCAAACGCATGCAATCGGCGCTGCCGAAAGTCCTTCATCCGCTGGCGGGCAAACCGCTGCTGGCGCATGTGATCGATACCGCGCGCACCTTGTCGCCCACCCGCCTGTGCGTGGTCTACGGCCACGGCGGCGATGCCGTGCCGGTCGCGCTCAAGGCGGAAGACACGCTGTTTGCCAAGCAGGAGCCGCAACTGGGCACCGGGCACGCGGTGATGCAGGCGATTCCGCAATTGGATGAATCGGTGCCGACGCTGGTGCTGTATGGCGACGTGCCGCTGACTACCGCCGATACCTTAAAGCGCCTGCTGGATAGCGCCGGCAATGACAAGCTGGCAATCCTGACGGTGGAACTGGAAGACGCCACCGGTTACGGCCGCATCGTGCGCGAAGGCGGCGAGATCGTGAAAATCGTCGAGCAAAAGGATGCCAACGAAGCGCAGCGCGCCATCCGCGAAGTCAACAGCGGCATCCTGGTGGCGCCGACCGCGGCCCTGAAGCGCTGGCTGGGCACGCTGTCGAACGACAATGCGCAGGGCGAATACTATCTGACCGATATCGTCGCGCGCGCCGTGGCGGAAGGCATGCCGGTGCGCTCGGCGCAACCGGCGGCAGTCTGGGAAACCCTGGGCGTCAACAGCAAGGTGCAACTGGCCGAGTTGGAGCGCATCCATCAGCGCACGATCGCCGACAAGCTGCTGGAACAAGGCGTGACGCTGGCCGACCCGGCGCGCCTGGACGTGCGCGGCACGCTGACTTGCGGACGCGACGTGACGATCGATGTGAATTGCATTTTCGAAGGCAAGGTGACGATCGAGGAAGGCGCTTCCATTGGCGCGCATTGCGTGATCAAGAATGCCACCATCGCCAAGGGCGCGCAGATCAAGCCGTTCTGCCATATCGAGGATGCGCTGGTTGGGCCGGCCTCGCAGATCGGCCCGTATGCGCGCCTGCGCCCGGGCACCGAGCTGGGCGAGGATGTCCATGTCGGCAATTTCGTCGAAGTGAAGAATAGCCAGATCGCCGCGCACAGCAAGGCCAATCACCTGGCTTATGTGGGCGACGCCACGGTCGGTTCGCGCGTCAATATCGGCGCCGGCACCATTACCTGCAATTACGATGGCGCCAACAAGTTCCGCACCGTGATCGAGGATGACGCCTTCATCGGCAGCGATACGCAGCTGGTGGCGCCGGTCACCGTCGGCAAGGGTGCGACGCTGGGCGCCGGCACTACGCTGACCAAGAATGCCCCCGCCGGCCAGCTGACCGTCTCGCGTGCCAAGCAAATCACGATCGAAGGCTGGCAGCGGCCGGTCAAGGCAAAAAAATAAGCCGTCGACCTTTTTGGATTAGACGGCTTGTTTAGCTGCCCTCCCCTTTGCCGGGAGGGCTTTTTTTATGTCGTGACGAATTCGCGCGCCAATCTCATGGCAATCGGTTCTAGCCGATGGCGCCGCCAGCGACATACATGATCTGCCCGGTGATGTAAGACGCTTCGGGCGCCGCAAAGAAACAGATTGCTGCGGCAATTTCTTCCATCTTGCCGAGCCGGTTCATCGGCGTATCGCGCATGCTCTGCACGTAGATGCCCTTCATCCATTCCTGCTCCTGCTCGGAGAGCACCTTGGGATTGCGCGGCACGATGCGCTGGCCATTATCGATGGCACCGGGCGAGACGCAATTGACGCGCACGCCGGATTCGCCCAGCTCCATCGCCATGGCCACGGTCGCCGCATGAACGCCGCCTTTGGCAGCCGCGTACGGCACCCGGTAAATGCCGCGGGTGGCGATCGAGCCGACGTTGACGATCGCGCCGGACTTTTGCGCCTGCATGACCGGGATCACTTCGCGGCAGCACCAGAGCGTCGGCCACAGCGAGCGTGATATTTCCTTTTGCATCTCATCTTCCGAATATTCCCAGAAGGGCTTGGCCCAGATCGTGCCGCCGACGTTGTGTACCGAGACGTCGATCCTGCCATATTGCTTCAGCGCCGCTTGCACCATCTGGCGTGCGCCCGCGCTGGTTTCCAGGTCCACGCCGAGCGCAATTGCCTCGCCGCCACCATTTTTGATCTCTTCCAGGACGCTGTTGCAGGGCTCGATCGCCCGGTCTACCAGCACGACGCGCGCGCCCTCGGCGGCAAGGCGCAATGCGGTGGCCTTGCCTATGCCTTGCGCGGCGCCCGTCACAATGGCGACTTGTTCTGCAAATCGTTTATCAGTCATTTCTCATTCCAATCATGAACTGCCAACCGTGCGCCTGACGCCGCGTGATTTCCCGGATAGGGAAGGCGCAGCGTCCGGCGACGGCGGTCGAGATGATTACGTTAATGCGCTGCCGCCAATGTGCCGCTGCGATTGGCTGCAACTGTCTTGATGATGGCAAGGCCGGCTGCGGCGATTGCCAGTGGCAGCACCAGCGTCATGTAGAAGCCCGAAGGGCCGCCCTGCTCCAGCACCCAGCCGCCGCTGGCCGAACCCAGGATGGCGCCCACCCGGCCCAGCGCGATGGCCCAGCCGGTAGCGGTGGCGCGCAATGCCGTGGGATAGGCTTCGGCCACCATGTAGTTCAGCACGATTTGCTGGCCGCCGATGCCGAGGCCGGCTGCGCCTGCCAGAATGAAGACCCAGGTCCAATTGGTGCCGCTATTGGCCAAGCCGACGCTCACGAGCATGCCTAAGATGAACAGCGCCAGCAAAAGCATGCGGGTATTCATTTTCGGCAGAATGGTCGCCAGCGGGATGGCGCACACGACAAACACCGCGTTGACGGCGACAGTACCCATCGGTGCCGAGGTGGCGGGCAGGCCGCTGGCCTTGAGCACGGTCGGCAGCCAGGACAGGAACATGAACCATGCCACCCAGTTGAACAGGTAGATCGTCCAGATGGCAATGGTGTTGCGCGCCAGGCCATCGGCAAACAGCGAGGTAACGCTGGTTTTCACTTCCAGTTCCGGCACGGTATAGCTGGCATGCGCCATTAGCGGCCTGCGCACGATCTTGCCGATAATGCGGTCGATCTTCGCCGTGTTGTCCTTGTCCTTGCGGCCGGCCATGTAGTACAGCGATTCGGGCAGCGCGAACGCCAGGATCACCAGCAGCGCAAGCGGCACCAAACCGCCGACCGCGAAAATGCCTTGCCAGCCGATCACCGGCAGCATTTTCGCCGCCAGCAGGCCACCGAGAATGGCGCCGGCCGGCAAGCCGAGCAAGACGGTCGTCATGATGGTGCCGCGCTTGTTGGAAGGGCCATATTCAGCCGCCAGCGACAGCACCACCGGCGTAGCGCCGCCCATGCCCAGTCCGGCGAGGAAGCGCAAGACAAAGATTTGTTCGGTCGTGGTGGCGAACGCGGTCGCCAGCGAGGCGCCGCCGAACAGCGCCACGGCACCCAGGATGGCGGGGCGGCGGCCGATCTTGTCACCGACTAGGCCCAGCGACATGGCGCCCAGCACCATGCCAATCGTTCCTGCGGTCATGACAGGCGCCAGCGCGCCCGGCCCCAGATTAAATGCCTGGATCAGCGCCGGGCCGGTAAACGCCACGGCTTGTGTATCGAAGCCATCGAAGATGGCCACCAGGAAGCACAGAATAAAAACGCGCCACTGAAACGAGGTCAATGGCGCATCGTTAATCAACTCGGGAATCGAATACTTGGTATTCATGTCTACTCCAACCTTGATTGAATAATCGTTTGTGAATTGTTTGCTGGCGCTAACTGCCAGCAAGGTGCCGAATCGTGGTGAGACAGGGCGGGACGCCCGGCGCATCGGCAGGCGTTCTTTTTGTTATGAGTGGGATTCCCGTCCCACACTCACGCCGGCAGGACGGGGAATGCCAGATCAAGCGTCGATGCGTTCAATACGGCTTAAGTGCTTCGACTCTTTTTCATCATGGGCGACTTGCAGCACAAAGTCGAAAGGAATACGGGTAAACGGCCCCTCGATGCCAAGCGATTCATACCCTTTTGCCGATTCCACTTTTTCGAGCGACACCACCAGCCCATCGCGGGTGGCAAAGGCGAAGTCATCGTCGATATAGGTATCACCCGGGATATTGACCTGCGTGGTCAGGGTGCGCATGCCTGGCGCCGACACCAGGAAGTGAATGTGCGCCGGACGGTGGCCATGGCGGCCGAGCGCGGCAAACAGTTCGGCAACCGGACCGGTCGGCGGGATCGCATAGCCCGGCGGAATCACACTGCGGAAGCGGTAGCGACCCTGTTCATCGGTGATGATATTGCGGCGCAGGTTGTACGGCTTCTGGCTTGGGTCGAAGTGCGAGTACATGCCGTGTTCATTGGCATGCCAGGCATCCAGCGAGGCATTGGCCAGCGGCTTGCCATCGATGCCGCGCACCACGCCTTCCATCACATAGGTTTCGCCCTGCATGGTGCCATCGTCCAGGCGCGCTTCATATTTGCTGCTGGGCGCGCCCGGCACATACAGCGGCCCCTCGATGGCGCGCGGCGTGCCGCCTTCAAGGCCGGCCTTCTTGTCGGCTTCGTCCTGCAGGATATCGAGCAGGCGGTCAAAGCCCAGGCCGGCGGTAATCAAGCCGATCTGGCCGGAAGCGCCCAGGCGGCTCAGCCATTGCGTCGCCGCCCAGAATTCATCCGGCGTGACCTTCAGTTCGTCAATCGTCTTGAACAGGTCGGATATGATGCGCTGGCTCAGCGCACGCACCCGTTCATTGCCGGGCGCAACCCTGGCGGTATTGACGCGGTTGAGCAACTCTTCGCGCGTAAATTCGTTTTTCATTTCAGTCTCCTGTTACTTGCTTCAAATGGATGGATGCGGCCGGCTTCTTGATCGCAGACCGCCAGTGCGCGCTGCATTAGCAATCACGCCGGTAGTACGCCAGCTTGTCTTCATCGAGCGTCAAGCCAAGGCCCGGCAGCACCGGCACTGGCAATTCGAAATTGCGGATGGTGGGCCGCTCGACCACCACGTCATCTTTCACCAGCAAGGGGCCGAACAACTCCGTGCCCCATTCCAGCTTCCGGCAAGCGGCAAAGGCATGCGCCGAAGCGATGCTGCCGATGGCGCCTTCCAGCAAGGTGCCGCCATAGCACCCGATACCAGCGGCATCGGCAACCGTGGCCGTGCGCAGCACGCCCAGCGGGCCGCCGGACTTGCCGATTTTCAGCGCAATGATGTCGGCCGCCTGGTCCGCGGCATAATCGAATGCCTCATCGGCATCTTGCACGCCTTCGTCGGCCATGATCGGAATGTCGAAGCGACTTGTCAGCCGCGCCATCGCACGGCGGTTGTCGCGCGCGACCGGCTGCTCGATCAACATCACGCCGGCATCGACCAGTTGCGGGATGAATACCGCCGCCGTCGCCTCGCTCCAGGCCTGATTGACATCGACCGTCAGTTGCGCGCGGTCGCCGAGCGCTGCCTTGATGGCCGCCACATGAGCCACATCCGCCCTGGGATCGCGCTTGCCGATCTTGAGCTTGAAGACATTGTGGCGGCGCATCTCCAGCATTTCTTCGGCTTCGGCAATATCGCGCCCACTGTCGCCGCTGGCCAGCGTCCACAGTACCGGCAGACTCGTGCGGACGGCGCCGCCAAGCAAGGCGTGCACCGGCACGCCGAGGCGCTTGCCCTGCGCATCCAGCAAGGCGGTTTCCAGGGCCGACTTGGCCAAGGCATTGCCCTGTACCGACTTGGCAACCCGCGCCATGACCGCATTGACACTATCGACAGGCATGCCGATGATCAGCGGCGCGATATAGCGATCCAGCGCCAGCTTGGTCGATTCCGGGCTTTGCTCGCCATAGGCCAGGCCGCCGATGGTAGTGGCCTCACCGACGCCTTCGATGCCGTCGCTGCAACGCAACCGCAGTATCACCAGAGTCTGGTTGAGCATGGTGGCCATTGCCAATTGGTGAGCACGAATCGTCGGCAAATCGACGATGATGGCGTCCAACGACACGATGGTTACCTGATTGTTTTTCAATTCCATTGAGTCATCCGTAAAACGAATATCTGATAGCGATTGAATGCATACTAGTTGTGTCGAATATGTTCGTCTAATATCATTTCCGTACCGAGCCATACCCAGGAGGTATAGATGGAATTGCGCCACCTGCGCTACTTTGAAGCATTGGGACGGACGCTGAATTTCACCCGTGCCGCTGAGCAATTACATATCGCGCAACCGCCGCTGTCTCGTCAAATTCGCCAGTTGGAAGAAGAGTTGGGCGCCGAACTGATTGACCGCGAAGCGCGCCCGCTGGCATTGACGAAGGCGGGCACTTTTTTTCTAGAGCAATGCACGCAATTGCTTGCAAGGGTGAAGGAAGTGCAGGAAGCCACGCGCCGCATCAGCCAGGGTCAGCGCCGCTGGCTGGGAATCGGCTTTGTGCCCTCTGCCCTGTATGGCTTTCTGCCGGAGCTGATTCGCAGTTATGGCGAGCAAAGCAAAGGGGTGGAAATCGTACTGTCGGAGATGACATCGGTGCAGCAAGCCACGGCGCTAAAGTCGGGACGCATCGATATCGGCTTTGGCCGGCTGCCGCTGGAAGACCCGGAAATCATTTGCGAAACCATTGCCGAGGAAGCGCTGGTCGCGGCCCTGCCATTAAAGCATCCATTGTTGAAGTCACCGCGCCTGACATTGGCAGCGCTGGCGAAGGAGCCGTTTATTCTGTATCCGGTGCGCCCGCGACCGAGTTATGCCGACCAGGTGCTGCAGCAATTTCGCATCCATGGCTTGACGCTGTCGTCCATCATCGATGCCAATGAAATGCAGACTGCCATAGGCCTGGTCGCAGCAGGCGTTGGCGTCACGCTGGTTCCCAGCTCGGTGCAGCGGTTGCGCCGCGACGATATCGTGTATCGGCCCTTAAGCGACAGCTCCATCATGTCGCCCATCATCATGAACCGGCGTGCTGGGAATGACTCGCCGGACCTCATTCGGTTTTGCGAACTCGTGAAAATCCACGCCAAGGGCACGCCGCCAACACCGCGGCCACGGCGCAGGCGCTCAGCATAATTTACCTGACGTCCGCATTGGCGGATGACGTTACCGTAGCGAGAAATCGACTCTGCTAGGGCCAGGCTCCTTGGCCGATTTTGCCTCCTGCGTGGCAGTCTTGGTCGCCAGGATAAATACGCGCTCGCCGGGCACCTGGCCATTTTTCAGCAGCCAGTCCTTGACCGCCTGGGCGCGGCGATTGCCCAGCGCAGTCAGGTCGTCTTCATCGATCGGCGTATTGGCCATCATGAGTTTTTCCATTTCCGCCGCCGGCAGATCTTTTTGCAAGCCGATCATATTGCGCGGCTTGGGGAATTTCTCGCCCTTGTAAACTTTGGCCAGCAGGGCTGGATACTCTTCCGGCTTGACTTCCACGCCGCCTTCGGGAACCGGCTGGCCTCGATCCGCCAGGTTTTTCTGCTTGAGCGCCCGCACCTTGCGCAAGATGGCAGCTCGCTTCATGCCTTCGATTTCAGCTTCGGTGCCGGTATGGGCCGTGATTTCCAGCTTCAGCGCGGGACGCTCGGTGAGCGCCTTGGCAAGCGCCTTGAGCTTGTCGTCGCCTTCTGCCGCAATGGTGGCGCGCCCAGGAGTGAACTCCAGGTAAGACAATTCCTCCCCGCCGCCGAACAGCGAACCGAGCAGGGTGAAAGGCGCCGTGACCGCCTTGGTGATGGTATTGACGATGACTTTGACAATGATGGCGCCGATGGAAAACTGCGGCTCATCCAGCGACCCTTCGATCGGCAGATTGAGATCGATGACGCCATTGCGGTCACGCAGCAAGGCTACCGCCAGGTGCACCGGCAGGCTTGCCGCACCGGCATTGTCGATCTTGTCGCCGAATGTAAGCTGGTCAAGAATCAAGCGGTTGTTTGCCGTGAGCTTGCGCTTGTCGATCCGGTAAGCCACGTCGAACGACAGCTTGCCCTTTTCGATGCCGTAACCGACATAGCGGCCCGAATAGGGCGACAGCGGCGCCAATTCCATGTCGCGCACCTTGGCTTGCAGATCCATGGTCAGGTCGCCCTTCAACGGATTGATATTGCCGGCGACCGTAAGAGGTGCGCTATTGACCTGGCCGCGCAGGTTGACCGTGGCGCGGCTTTCCGGATTCGACGACAAGCCGGTCACAACGCCGCCCAGCCCCATCAGATTCGCAGTGTAGTTGGGTTTGATGAAATTGTCGGTGAAGCGCACGCGGCCGCCCTGCAGCGTCAGCTTGCCGATCTTCACTGGCGTTACCGGCTGCGCGCGCGTAGTGGCATTGCCGGCCTTCGCACCGGACATTTCCGGTACGGCCGACGATGCGGCTTTGGCTTTGGCCGTGCCTGCATCTGGAGACGCTGCCGATGCTGCCGTCTGCCCTGCTTGCGGACCGGCACTGCGCGCATTCGCTTCCGTCAGGCTGCGGCGATCCTCGGCATGGCTGCGCACAATATCCTGCAAATTGATGCGGCCGCTCGGATCGATGATGATACGGGCGAAGAAGTCACTCAGCGCGACTTGCTCCACCGTCAGCGCGAGAGGCTGCAGGTTGACATCAACGCCGCCGAAATACAGCGACTTCCAGCGCAGGAAATCGCTGCCGCTCTGTTTGTCTACCGTGGCGACATTGGCCAGCGTCACCTCGCCTTTGAAACCGCCGGCCAACTCACCATTCTTTTGCTGATCCAGCTGCAATTTTCCCTTGCCGCTCAAGCCGGCGCGACTCAGCTGCAAGTTGATGCGATCGGTGACATAAGGCTGCACCGGCAACAGGTCGACTTCGTGCATATCCAGCGTGAGATCGGCGTGCAACGGAAAAATCCCGAGCGTGCCATCCAGCGCCAGCTGTCCATTGCGGTTCGCCGTTGCCTTCAGGGCGATGCGGCTGCGCGCAGATGGCGCGGTGGATAGATCGGTCATGTTCAGGCTGATGGATCCCAGCTTGCTTGACGCCGGCTGCGCCTGGCTGCGATCTTCCAGCAGCGCTTCCCAGTTTTCGATGCCAATGCGGCCAACGCTCATCGTATAGCCTGCAGGCGTATTGGCGTCGGAGGATAAGCCGGCCTTTGCATCGACCTTCACTGCGGCGGGCACCACAGCCGTATTTGCATTTGCCACAGCAGGAATGGCAGCAGGAGCGGAAGCCGAAGCTTGCCGCTTGTCGTGCCGAACCTGGATATGGGCGCTCTTCGATACGACTTCCCCGATCTCCACCTTTCGCGCCCCCGTATCTACCGCAAGCTTGCGCAGCGTGGCATTGAATTTTTCAACGCCGGCAGACAAGGGGCCTGCCGGCCTCCGGTCGGTATAGCGCATGGCGAGATCAAGGATATCGAATTCGCCGAGCCTGAAAATTGTCGCAGCATCTTGCGGTTTGGCTGGAGCCGGAGTGCTCGCTGCGGCATTCACTGCCGGCGCCGATTTCGGCTTGCCTTCCATGGCTGCAGGCGAATCTTGCGTGGCCGGCGTCGCCGCAGGCGCAAGCGCAAACAGGCGCTGCAAATCGATGCGGCCGTCTTCCAGGCGCGATGCCTCGACTTCCATCCCTTTGATGGCCACCTTTGCCACGTCAATCTGCTTGCTTAATATGGATGTCCGGTCCAGCGTGACCCTCAACTCAGGCAAAGCCAGAAAGGTCTTGCCGGATTTGGGGTCGGTCATTTGCAATGACTTGAGCTGCACATCGCCCGACAGCGTCAGCGACGGCACCTGGCCGTGCGGTTGCCGGAAACTTGCTGCGAGACGCGTATCGAGCCGGGCGCTGGCCAGCTTGAAGGCCGGCTTGAACGGCAGGTACTCGACAAAGCGCGTGAGATCCAGGCCATCCAGTTTCAGTTCCAGCACGGCTTCGCGGTCGGCGGCAAATGGCTTGGCCTTACCCTTGAATAGCAGCGGCGTGCCGTTCACCTTGGCGCTCAGGAGCGGCTCGACAACGATATCAACCTGGGACGGCAGGGAAGAAATGAAAGGCACGCCGATATCCAGGGATTCGACGGCATGGCGGGCGCCAGCCGGCTGGTCTTCAAAATCGATGCGGCCACCGGCAATCTCCAGATTATTGAGTGAGAATCGCGCCGGCTTCTGTTCTTCGGCGGCGGATTTCTCATCCTTCTTCAGCAGGTCATCGATGTTGTAGTGGTGCGCGTCGGTGCGCACCAGATGCACATAAGGCTTGTCGAGCCGCGCGGACTGTACGACCGGCGCCAGCCGCCACAGCGATTCTGCCGACAGGTTAACCGTCAATGTTTCAAAGCTTGCAAACACGGCGTCGCTCTGCGGCTCGCGCATGCTGAAATCGTGGATCGTCAGCGCGAGCGCAAAGGGGCGCACTTCCACCTTGCTGATGCTGGCGGTGCGATGCAGCTTTTCGGGAATGATCTTCTCGACCTGCGATTGAATAATACGCGGCAGGACGACATAACCGAATGCCCCATATAACAGAATGGCAGCCAGCAGGCCTGCGAATGAGCGGATGAAAAGCGGGCGTCTGACGAAAGCGGCAAGGCGCGTGGATGGTGAAGCGGATGATACGGTCATGATTGAGTGATGCGAGGATGCGGTGCAATTGACATATACACGCGAAGAAGAGACGCGCCGATTCTAGCACTTAGCCAGCATCGGCTCGAATAAAATCAAATCCCTTGTTTAAACCGCAATGCGCGTTTCGAATTTGCTGCGGTGGATGGAAAAGAAACTGCGGACATTGCGCACGTTGGCATGCGAGGCAAACAAGCGATGCGCCAACGCGTGATAAGCCGGCATGTCGGCGACCTGCACTACCAATACAAAGTCAGGTCCCGGCGAGACGCGATAGCACTGCATGACCGCCGGTTCGCGCGCCGTCAGCGCCTCGAATTCATCCATGCGCTCGGCAGCCTGGTGATCCAGTGTAATTTCGACAATCGCCGTCAGGCCGGCGCCCACCTTGTCGGCAGCCAGCAGCGCCACCTGGCGCTCGATGATGCCGGCGTCGACCAGGCGCTTGACGCGGCGCAGGCAAGTCGGCGGCGAGGCATGCACCAGTTCCGCCAATTCATTGTTGGTGCGCGAGGCGTCTTCCTGCAGAGCATTCAGGATGCGTCGGTCCAGGTCATCCAGTAGCAAATCATCCACAAGGCGCTCACAGAATAGAAATTTAATTAAACTAATAATGATTAATTGAAATTATATTGCATATGCGATTGCTCGAGAAATATAAATCCACTTTATTCAAAATTTCGCAAACTTATTTCACAGCCTTTCTCCTACGATACAGGCATCTACAACACATACAAAGGACTTCCTATGTGCGGCATTGTCGGCGCAGTTGCAAAACGCAATATCACGCCCATCCTTTTGCAAGGCTTGAAACGCCTGGAATACCGCGGCTACGATTCGTGCGGCGTGGCGCTGCACGTCGATGGCATGCTGCAGCGTTCGCGCAGCACCGCCCGCGTCGCCGAACTGGAAGCCCAGGTGGAAAAATCCGGCTTGTCCGGCTTCACCGGCATTGCCCACACCCGCTGGGCCACCCATGGCGCGCCGGCGTCGCACAACGCCCATCCGCACTTTTCGCGTGAGCGCATCGCCCTGGTCCACAATGGCATCATTGAAAACCATGACGAATTGCGCGCCGAACTGAAGGCCGCCGGCTACGAATTCGAAAGCCAGACCGATACCGAAGTCATCGCCCATCTGGTTGACCAGATGTACACGGGTGACCTGTTCGAAACCGTGCAGCAAGCCGTCAAGCGCCTGCATGGCGCGTATGCCATCGCGGTCTTTTGCCGCGACGAGCCGCACCGCGTAGTCGGCGCGCGCCAGGGCTCACCCCTGATCGTCGGCGTGGGCGATGGCGAGAATTTCCTGGCGTCCGACGCCATGGCGTTGGCCGGCATCACCGACCAGATCATTTACCTGGAAGAAGGCGACGTGGTGGACCTGCAGCTGCAGCGCTGCTGGATCGTCGATAGCGACGGCAAACCGGCCGACCGCCCGGTACGTACCGTGCACGCGCATTCCGGCGCCGCCGAACTCGGCCCCTACCGTCACTACATGCAAAAGGAAATCTTCGAGCAGCCGCGCGCTATCGGCGACACGCTCGAAGGTGTCACTGGCATCATGCCGGAACTGTTCGGCGACAAGGCTTATGACATCTTCAAGAAAATCGACTCGGTTCTGATCCTGGCCTGCGGCACCAGCTATTACGCCGGGCTCACGGCAAAATACTGGCTCGAGTCGATTGCGCAAATTCCGGTGAATGTCGAAATCGCCAGCGAATACCGCTACCGCGACAGCGTGCCGAACCCGAAGGCTCTGGTCGTGACGATTTCGCAAAGCGGCGAAACCGCCGATACGCTGGCGGCATTGAAGCATGCGCGCTCGATGGACATGACCAATACCCTGACGATCTGCAACGTGGCCACCAGCGCCATGGTGCGCGAGTGTGCACTGGCTTACATCACCCGTGCCGGTGTCGAAGTCGGCGTGGCGTCGACCAAGGCTTTCACGACCCAGCTGGCAGCGCTGTTCCTGCTGACGCTGACGCTGGCACAGGTACGCGGCCGTCTCTCGGAAGAGCAGGAAGCCACCTGCCTGAAGGCGATGCGCCATCTGCCGGTGGCGATCAGTTCGGTCCTCGCGCTCGAGCCGCAGATCATCGCCTGGGCCGAAGAATTTGCCCGCAAGGAAAATGCCCTGTTCCTCGGTCGCGGCATGCATTACCCGATCGCCCTGGAAGGCGCGCTGAAGCTCAAGGAAATCTCGTACATCCATGCCGAAGCCTATCCGGCTGGCGAATTGAAGCATGGCCCGCTGGCGCTGGTGACCGAGGAAATGCCGGTCGTGACGGTGGCGCCGAACGATGCGCTGATCGAGAAGCTGAAGTCCAATATGCAGGAAGTGCGCGCCCGTGGCGGCCAGTTGTATGTGTTCGCCGATGCCGACTCGAAGATCGCTTCGAGCGAGGGCTTGCACGTAATCCGCATGCCGGAGCACTATGGCAAGCTGTCGCCGATCCTGCATGTGATTCCGCTGCAACTGCTGGCGTATCACACGGCGCTGGCGCGCGGCACCGATGTGGATAAGCCGAGGAATTTGGCGAAGAGCGTTACGGTCGAGTAAGCGCTATTTATATCAGTCGAGGCTGTGGCGACACTGAAGTCTGTCGCAAGAAACCGCTAGTGTAGGTACCTAGCGGTTTTTTATTCCCTTTCTGCTCGGTCGTAAGATACATCAATGTTCACCTGTAAGTGATTTGCTCGACGCATCGATCAAGCTTTAGCTGACGAAATCCCGGCACTTGCCTACTTTGCTTTCGCTAAGCCCTGATTTCTCCGCTCGTAAAGCAATCCGAACAAATTGGCACCCATGATCAGCGCCGCGCCAACAAACACGGTGGAATGCACGCTCTCGCCATATAACGCAGCGCCAATCAATGCAATTATCGGCAAACGCAAAAAGTCCATGGGTACGACGATGGTCGCATCGGCAAAAGACATGGCCTTGGTTATGCAGAAGTGCGCCGATAGCGCGGTGACTCCGACAATAAAGATAAGAGGCCAGGTAAATAGCGGGGGTATTGTGAAGTTGCCCAGGGAGGGTATTAACCCCAATGGCAGCTGGATCACCGTCATGTAAAACAGTATGCAAAGCGGCGACTCGGTCGAGGACAATTTTTTTGTCATCACATACGAAACGGCATAGGCAATCGCACCTAGAAGCACGGCGAATGCCGCAGGCTGCATCAGCCCGGTACCCGGTTTCACAATGATCAGCACGCCAATCAGGCCCGAGACGATCACGCCAATGCGCGTGGGAGTCAGCCTTTCCTTTAACAGAATCGCCGCGACCAAAGCCGTCCAGATTGGCGCAGTGAATTCAATCGCGAATACTTCAGCCAGGGGAATGAAAGCCAATCCGTAAAACCATCCGAATTGCCCGCCAAAGTGGCTGACATTGCGCAGGACATGCCATCGCAGCTTGCCGGTGAATATTTGCCGCCAGCCGGAGCGCCCTAACAGGATCGATATCACAATCAACCCGCATAGGCTGCGGAAGAACAGAATTTGAAACGTGCCAAGCGATGAAGATAGCGCTCGTCCCGCAAGTGCCATCGCGATAAACGATGCCAGCGCGCCAGTCATCCATATGATTGCCCATGTAATGGGATGGAATGTTCGCTTAACCAATGGGCACCTTTTATTTTTACTTGTCGACAGCGTGAATGCTGCCAAATTTTAAGAAGATTATCACTTCACGAGTAAAAACAAAAATCTCCGGAAACGGTTCTGAGCATGCCTGATAAAGATGAGGGATCGATGGCGACGCAGGCATCAGAAAAATTGTGGTGACAATGGCGCACTTTCCAACCAATAGTCATGGAAAGAGCACTGTTCCTGCAATTTGATCACTCCCTCCCTTGTGGGAGAGAGTCGAAGGCGGGGCGGTTCGCCCGATTTATCTGGTCATGCCCGGCTTTAGGCCGGAGGTTATCCTCGCGGATTACTTCACGATCTGCTTATAATACGTATCCTTCTTGACGATCTTGTCGCCACGGAATTCCCACAGATCGCAGCCACGCAAATCGAGCTTGTCGCCATTCGGCTGCGTTGCCGTAACGCGCCATTCGGACAACGCCTTGTCGCCGATGATCCAGTTTTTCCCTTCGGTCCACTGAATATCCGGCGTAGTGGCGAAACGCTTCGTCAGCGCTTCGCGGATCGCCGCTTTGCCCTTGAGACGCGTGCCCCAGATATCCGGTCCGGCGGCAAGAAGGAACTCGCCATCTTCCGCGAAGGAGTCAACCAGCGTGTCCACATCATGCGCGTTGAACGCATCGATGATCTTGTTCAGCACATCCATAGTAAGTGTCGTCATGCTTTCACCCTTATTGGCCTTTGATCAGCCGTAAAGATTTTTGGAAGAATACGCTTTCTTCCTTGGCCAGCTCGTTGAGCTCATCAAAGTGGTCGCAGTCCGGAACCGAGTAACGTTCCATGGGCCGATTTGCGGTCGCAAAGGCGGCGACGTAGATATCCGATTGACGGTGAAACTCTTCCGTCTCCTTACCGCCGCACACGACCAGTTGTGGCGCGTCAGTTGCCGGCGGATGGTTCATCGGACTTTCGGCTTTAGCTTCGGCAGCGTCCATGCGCACACCGTCGTTGATGGAAGAGAATCGCAGTGGTTCCAGGTCGAACAGACCGGAGACCGGAATGCCGCCCTTGACCAGGTCGCGCGGCAGATCGGCGCCAAGGGCCGACCAATCGGTTGCCATGATCATGCCGGTAATGTGGCCGCCGGCGGAATGCCCCATCACGTAGATCTGGTCGCTGGATCCGCCCAGTACCTGCGCATTTCGCCAAACCCACGCGACGGCACGGCGTGCCTGGGGCGTGATCTGGGAAATCCGCACCGACGGACATAAATTGTAGTTGACCAGGGCAACCGATACGCCATTCTTGACGAAAGGCTCTGCCAGGAAGCCATACACGGATTTGTCGCCGCGCTGCCAGTAACCGCCATGGAAATAGACGAGGATAGGACTTTCAGGCGAAGCGGCCGGAAAAAAATCGATGCGTTCGCGCTCACCCGGGCCGTATGCCAAGTCGAGCTTGCACGAGGCGGCGGCGCGGTATGCTTCGCTACGCTGTATCCAGTTCGGTACGACATTGACGTCGTAGTCGGGACGGCGCGCGCGCAGGTTGTACTGCGGTTCCATTTCTGCAAAGGTATAGTTGTTGGTGCTTGTCATTGTCAGGCTCAGTCTTTATGTTTGTTGTGATCGGGGCGTGCTAAACAAAGGCAATGCAGCACGCCCCAGTTACAGGTCACATCCTGCGAAGCTTATTTTTTCAAGAGCGGGCAGCGCGACTCAGACACCGGCGTGAATGCCTCATTTCCCGGAACAGTCTGGACCAGCTTGTAGTAATCCCACGGGTACTTCGATTCCTTCGGGGTTTTAACCTGCATCAGGTACAGGTCATGGACCATGCGGCCGTCTTCGCGGATCTTGCCGTTCTTGGCGAAGAAGTCGTTGATCGGCGTTTCCTTCATTTTCTTCATGACTGCGGCGGTGTCATCGGTTCCCGCTGCCTGCAGCGCCTTCAGGTAATGCATGGTGCTGGAGTAGACGCCTGCCTGCGACATGTTCGGCATTTTTTTCATGCGCTCGAAATAGCGCTTGGAAAAGGCGCGAGTCTCGTCATTCATGTCCCAGTAGAACCCGGTGGTCAGCAGCATTCCCTGCGCCTTTTCCAAGCCGAGAGCATGGACCTCGTTGATATAGACCAGCATGCCTGCCACGCGCTGGCCGTTCTTGGCGATGCCGAACTCGGATGCCGTCTTGATACTGTTGGCGGTATCCGCGCCGGCCGTGGAAAATGCCACCACTTTCGCCTTCGAAGCCAGCGCCTGGGTGACTGGCGACGAGTAATCCGGCGCATTGAGCGGCACGCGCACCGAGCCTAACACTTTGCCCCCACCTGCTTTGACCACTGCCATGGTGTCACGCTCAAAGTCATGACCGAAGGTGTAATCCACTGTAATGAAATACCAGGAATCACCGCCGGACTTGAGCACGGCCTTGCCGGTCGAGCGGGCCAGCGCATAGGTATCGTAGACGTAGTGGATGGTGTTGGCATTGCAATTCTCGTTGGTGAAGCGCGGAGAACCGGAGATGTTGATGACAACCAGTTTGTTCTTCTCCTTGGCGAGATCGCTCACGGCGAAGCCGGCGCTGGACATGTTGACATCCATGATCGCATCAACGCCTTTTTCGTCGAACCATTCGCGCGCCTTGGTTGAGGCAATGTCGACCTTGTTCTGCATGTCGGCATAGACCACCTCGATTGGCTTGCCCAGTACCTTGCCGCCAAAATCTTCCACCGCCATTTTCGCGGCTGTGACGCTGCCCATGCCTGCCACGTCCGAGTAGGTGCCCGACATATCCATCAAGAGGCCGATCTTGACGACACCGTCCGAAATCTGCGCCGATGCATGGGGCGCCGCGAATGCCAAGCCAAGGCTTGATGCCAATGCCATTTTTTTGAACGTAAGTTTGATTCCCATTTCCTTCTCCTCTCTTTATGCAGACAGCAATGAAACCCCGATACTCCCGAACTAGCTATCGGCGGTCAGGATGATGCTTGCCGGACTGTGCGCAATTTCGTCCAGTCTTCTTGCCTTGACGAAGTTCCGAAAACCGGAACTTATTCCGATTTGTGATATAGTATTCATGGCTTCATATGCCGTGTCAAGCGACACGGCTCACGGCAGCAATGCAGAAAGTTGTTGAACGACCGCGCGGGCTATTGCAGAAGCGAGAAAAGCCATGTTGAATTGCGACCGAGGCGCGCCGGATAACCAGGTGCGAATAGAAAAATTTTTGCGGTTGCCTGATGCTGCCACGGCCTCAGTGAGAGCCGCAGCCGTTCCCGCCAAATTGATGGATCCAGAATGACAGTCATAAACGATAAACATCCGCCGCTGGAACGCTATTTCCGGATTTTGGAAGTCCTCTCCGGCTTCCCCGAGGGACTGACATTAAGCGAGCTGACGAGCATTCTGGCGCTGCCCAAAGCGACCATGCACCGTTTGCTGGCAGCCATGCAGAAGTCGAACCTGGTGACAGTCAACGCCGGCGCAGCGGCTTATTTGCTCGCTGACCGGGTTCGGCGATTGGCTCTACTGAGTGCTGGCGCGGATTTCATCAAGGCGATGACGTCTTCGCATCTTCAGCAGTTGGTGGCTGAGACCGGCGAGACGTGCTATATCGCTCGGCTCGAAGGCAATCGTGTCCGCACGATTGTGATGGAATCGCCGAATGCGCCATGGCGCGGCTTCGTTTTGCCGGGTAAAATCATGTATCCGCATGCGACAGCCAGTGCAAAAGCAATTCTGGCATTCCAATCCAAGGACGTGATCGAACAAGCGTTGAGCGGTGATCTACCCCAACTGACACAGTACACCAAGACAAACCGCAAAGACATCAAGGCAGAATTCTCGCGCATTCGCGAGAATGGCTTTGCCACCTGCATACGCGAAGTGGATGAAGGCTTGGCTGCCGTTGCCGTGCCGATTGAGGTAGGAGTGGCTGGTGTTATCTATGGGCTGGGCATCGTTGGACCGCTGCCGCGCATCACCAGTTTGATAGATGCGGATATCGTATCGCGGCTCAAAACCATATCGGCCGCGATATCCGCGTTTTTGTCGAAGACCGGCGCGGAAATTCCTCAAATAGATTAATACCTACAGATTAGTACAAGCAGCAATGATTATTCGTGACCGGCCTTCAGGTTTAAGACTTTTCTTCATCCTGAAAGGATCCATTCTTCCTCACGTGGTAGGAGTTTTATCTGCCAACATCATCGTTGCGATCATAGTGACAGTTTTTCACGGCTCATTCTCGAACCTGAAAATCACCTTGACGCCGATTCCTTTCACCCTGATCGGGCTGGCTTTGGCAATCTTCTTGGGGTTTCGCAATACCGCGGCTTATGACCGCTTCTGGGAAGGAAGAAAACTATGGGGGCAGTTAGTATACGGGAGCCGCAACCTCGCTCGTGAATGCCTGAGCCTGATATCCGCAACCGAGCCAGCCAATTTCAAGACAGGCTTACAAGATGTAAGGATCAGAATCATTTACCGGGCCATCGCCTTCGCGCATACCTTACGTCAGACATTGCGGGAATCAGGCGATCTCTCGGAATTGAAGGAATACCTTCTGGAAGAGGATTGGCGCCAGCTCGGCAAGCCGGCCGGCAACTTGAATCTCCTGATGCTGCAAATGGGACGAGACGTACGGCTATGCCTGGAACAAGGACGCATCGATGGCCCTATCGCCACCGCCATCGATTCCACGCTGTCCTCGATGGCGGCAGTTGCCGCAAGCTGTGAACGCATTAAAAACACGCCGATTCCGTTTTCCTACTCGCTCCTGTTACATCGGACCGCTTACCTCTACTGCTTTTTACTTCCGTTCGGTCTTGTCGACACCACCGGGTTCATGACGCCAGTTGTCGTCGCAATCGTCGCGTACACGTTTTTCGGCCTGGATGCTCTTGGCGATGAGATCGAAGAACCATTCGGCACATCAGATAACGACCTGCCTCTGGATGCCATCTGTCGCACCATTGAAAGCGACTTGCGCAAGGCCGTGGGCGATCCGGATACTCCACCGCCTTTGATGCCTATAGATTATTGTCTTCGTTAGTTTTGCCTTTAGGTACGCTTGAGTGTCCACTTCCGGCCTTTGCTTCATCCGCATGACTCCTTCTGCTTCCGCAGGTTTTAATGCGTTGCATCGACCGGTCGCCGGTCGGTCAAGCGTCCGTGCGGAGGGCTTTGGCTGCTGAGACCATATTGTTCAACGCCGGCCCCACCTCAGACCATTGGCGTGTCTTCAGGCCGCAATCCGGATTCACCCACAGGCGCTCTGCCGGAATTCGCTCCGCGGCTTTCTTCATCAACTGCATGATGTGCTCCTTGGTTGGAATGTTCGGCGAGTGAATGTCGTACACGCCGGGACCGATCTCGTTTGGATACTTGAAATTGTCGAATGCATCCAGGAGTTCCATATCCGAGCGTGAAGTTTCAATCGTGATTACGTCAGCGTCCATGTCAGCGATCGACGCGATGATGTCGTTGAACTCCGAATAGCACATGTGAGTGTGAATCTGCGTCTCGTCTGCCACGCCGTTAGCCGTGATACGGAAGCACTCCACGGCCCAGTCCAGGTATTCCTTCCATTGCGACCTGCGCAGCGGAAGGCCCTCGCGCAACGCCGCTTCGTCAATCTGGATGACCCGCACGCCTGCCTTCTCCAGGTCGAGCACTTCCTCGCGGATTGCCAGCGCAAGCTGCCTGCACGACACGGAACGTGGCTGATCATCACGCACAAAAGACCAGTTCAGTATCGTCACCGGCCCGGTGAGCATGCCTTTCATCGGTTTTTTCGTCAGCGATTGCGCATAGGTGATCCATTCCACCGTCATAGGCTGTGGACGACTGATATCACCGAACAAAATTGGCGGCTTCACGCAACGTGAACCGTAGGACTGCACCCAGCCGAACTGACTAAACGCGTAGCCTTGGAGTTGTTCGCCGAAGTACTCGACCATGTCGTTACGTTCAGCTTCGCCGTGCACCAACACGTCCAGGTCCAACGCTTCCTGCTCGCGCACGCTACGCGCGATTTCGCCCTGCATCGCCGCCTTGTAACCCGCGGCATCAAGACGCCCGGCCTTGTACTCGCTGCGGGCGTGGCGGATTTGCGCTGTCTGAGGGAACGAGCCGATCGTCGTGGTCGGATAGAGCGGCAGCTTGAGCAACGCCGCTTGTTTCGCGGCGCGTTGGTCATACGGGCTGACGCGTTTTCCCAGTGTCGCGTCGATGCCGGCGATTGCGGCTTTGACTGCCGGATTGTGCACGCGCGGCGAAGTGCGTCGTTTTTCGATCGCCGCACTATTCGCGACGAGCGCTTCTTGTACCTGCACGCGCCCTTTATTCAAAGCTGTCGCCAGAACTTGCAGCTCCTCCAGCTTTTGCAGGGCAAAAGCTAACCACGATTGAATTTCGCGGTCCAGCTTCTGCTCACTGTCCAAATCGACCGGCACGTGCAGCAATGAGCAGGAAGGCGCGATCCACAAGCGGTTTTGCAATGAGCGGTGAATCGGCTCCAGCCAATCGAGCGTGGCATGCAGATCGGTCTTCCAGATATTACGGCCGTTGATTACGCCTAGCGACAAAACTTTATCGGCCGGTAATTGCGCAATGATTTGCTCCACTTCGGCATGGGCATTGATGGCATCGACATGCAAGCCTTGGACCGGCAGCTTGCAAGCCAATGGCAGGTTGGCTTCCAACGGCCCGAAGTACGTGGTCAGCAGCAATTTGACCTTGCCGGTGTCTAATGTCGCATACGCGGTGACGAAGGCTTGCTGCCATGCCGCGTCCAGCTCCGTCACCAGAGCCGGCTCGTCAATCTGTACCCAATCTATGCCATGGGCGGCCAACGTATCCAGCAATTGCACATACGCCGGCAGCAGGCATGGCAGCAAAGCCAGCTTGTCGGAGTTGTCCTTGGCTTTGCCTAATGCAAGGTAAGTGACCGGGCCGATGATGACCGGTTTGGCCTTGACGCCCTGTACCTTGGCTTCCGCCAGTTGTTCCAGCAGACGCGAAGCATCCAGCTTGAATGCGGTCGCCGCAGTAAACTCTGGCACGATGTAGTGATAATTAGTGTCAAACCACTTTGTCATCTCGCCTGCGGCGACACCGCCGCAGCAGGCGCTGTGGGCTTCCACGTCCTGCGCCGAACGTCCGCGCGCCACGCGGAAATAATTGTCCAATACATCCCCGTGGAAATCGCGCACGCGCTCAGGCAGATTACCCAGCGTGAAACTCATGTCGAGTACCTGATCGTAGAAAGCGAAGTCACCGACAGGGACCAGATTCAGACCGGCCTGCATGCTCCAATGGCACTTGCGCAGATGGGAGCCGACGTCCTTCAATGCCTCACGCGAGGATTCGCCGCGCCAATAGGATTCCAGCGCAAACTTCAGTTCGCGCTTTGCGCCGATACGAGGAAAGCCGAGATTGTGTGTAGTGACCATGATGATTTGCTCTCAAAAAGGAATGAGGCGCATCGTACGGAGCCTAATGCATGAAGTAAAATGGTATTAATTCAATCATCCATGAATTTAATTCAACAATGATGTTGGAACGTATTCACTTAGCCATCCTGCAAGAAGTTGAGAAGCAGGGCTCCTTAACCGCTGCCGCAGATATTTTGTGCGTGACGCAGTCAGCGCTAAGCCACAGCATGAAGAAGCTGGAACAGCAATTGGGAACGGATATCTGGCTGCGCGAAGGGCGCAGCCTTCGGCTGACGCAAGCCGGACAGTATCTGTTAGCTGTGGCTAATCGGGTGTTGCCGCAGTTGACGCTTGCCGAAGAAAGGTTGCGCCAGTTCGCCCAAGGAGAGCGCGGCACACTGCGCATCGGCATGGAGTGCCATCCCTGTTATCAGTGGCTATTGAAGGTTGTGTCTCCCTACTTGACGGCTTGGCCCGACGTTGACGTGGACGTCAAGCAGAAATTCCAGTTCGGCGGCATCGGCGCCCTATTCGGCTACGAGATCGATTTGCTGGTTACACCGGATCCGCTCCATAAACCCGGACTGAAATTCGAGCCCGTGTTCGACTATGAGCAGGTCCTGGTAGTCGCCAGTAACCATAAGTTGGCGAAGTTCGAATACGTCAAACCGAAGCAACTCCTGCATGAAGTGCTGATCACCTATCCTGTCGCAATAGATCGATTGGATATCTATAATCAGTTTCTGCAGCCGGCTGGCGTGGCGCCCAAGCGCCATAAGACCATCGAGACTACCGACATCATGATGCAGATGGTTGCCAGTGGTCGTGGCGTGGCAGCCCTGCCTCGCTGGCTCGTACAAGAATACTCCAGCAAGGTCGACGTCGTTCCCATCCAACTAGGGCAAAAAGGCATTGCGAAACAGATCTTTCTTGGTGCGCGTGAAACAGACTTAGAGATCGATTATCTCAAAGCTTTCATTGAATTAGCCCGCAAGCCCAGCGCTTCTCTCTTCACGGCTAGTTGATTGCAAGCTTGATGAAGGCTCGCACGCGCATCAACGTGAAACGATAAGCCGCAAACCCAAGGCAATGAAAACGGTGCCGGCGATACGATCGAGGATCACCCCCGCCTTCGGTTTCTTGCTGAGCCATTGCCCCATCGCGCCCGAAAAATAGCCAAGCAAGCCGAACAGCACGGCGGCCTGGACAGTGAACGTCACACCCAGCGCTGCTAACTGCCAGCCCACATTCCCCTTGGCCGCAATCACGAATTGCGGCAGGAATGAAAGAAAAAACAGCACGACCTTGGGATTGATGGCGTTGGCAAAGACGCCCTTGAAAAACAGGGTCGACAGTCGCTGCTCGGCGGCCCGCACTTCCTTGACCTTGGCCGCTCCCGTGCTACGCAATGCGTTCCAGCCGAGCCAGAGCAGGTACAGTCCGCCGCCGATTTTTAACAAGGTGAAGGCTGCGGGCGATGCCGCAATCAGTGCGCTGACGCCCACCACCGCAAGCAAGGTATGGCTGAGGCAACCGAGCGCGCATCCCAGACCGAATGCGATGCCCTGCTTGCGCCCTTTTGACATCCCCATGCCCAGCACCATGAGATTGTCCGGGCCGGGCGACGCGGTGATGAGGATTGCGGCAAGAAGAAAACTGGAGAATTGCTCGATTGTCAGCATGGTGGCATAGCGCGAGTTGGACAAAGGAGAAAAGTATACCGGCCACGGCAAATCAGGTCTGAATGCTTGAACCAGCCAAGCGTTGACTCCGAGCGTGTTGTACTCACGCGTGCGTCGGGCTACAACACATCGACATCAGTTGCGCGGATGAGAATCCGGTCCTGGCTGAAGCGCTTTTCCAATTCCTGCCGATAGACGTTCCACCAGCTTGCATCGGTTGTCTCCACCATCACCTCGACAAGAATCACGTCATCCCGGCAGACCGCGCCCTTGTCGTTTTCCCAGGCGCCGACAGCGGGAGAACGCAAGTAAAGCGTGACGCCGCCAAAAGCATCCGTCAGCTCTTGCCGCACCTGGTCCAGCAGGCGCCTGGGAAAAGCCTGCCCGGCATTGTCGTACAAGGGGAGCAGAATTTGTATCAGTCGCATGCAGTGTGTGGCAATGAAGGTTTTTTCGATTAATCACCGGCCGAAGCCAGGTTCTCTTATCCCGCAGCTATTTGGACTGGCTCATCCGCCACAGCCATGCCGCTGTCGCAAACAGCAATATGGTCGCCGTCGCATTGGCCCAGCTGATCGCGTCCCAGCCTGCTATCTGCCCTGAACCGAACGCCCGGATCATGAGTGGCCCGACAATCTGCCCGGCGGCGAAACCTGCCGTCATCCGTCCCAGCAGCAGCGTCGGATTGGCGGGCATGGTTTCCCGCGCCAGCTGCAAGCCAGCCATCGTCGCCACCATGAAAGTACCGCCGACTAGCACGGCGCACACTGCGATAGACCATAAAGAATTCACAAACAGCGGCAGCAACGTGCCGAGCGCCATGCTCGCTTGCGCCAGCGCCCATAAGCGCGCCCTTGGCCAGGCGGCCAGCCATCGCGCTCCCGCTGCAACCGACAATGCGGCGGCCAGTCCGAAAATCGGCCATGTCAGACCGAATATCCGCGGATCGGATGTCAGCTGCTTGGCCATGGTCGGCAAAAATGTCGCGGGAATGATGTAGCCGAATCCGAAAGCGCTATAGCAAGCCACCAGTGCGTAACTTCTCCGACGGTCCTGGCCGGCATTCACCAGGCTTGCGGCCGACTTCGGCGCGCTTGCGACAATCGGTCGATTGCGCATGCAGGCCATGGCCAGCGCCATCCCGGCACAGGCCACGATGCCCAGCTCCAGCCAGAGCGCCGTGGCAGACTGGTGACCGCCAAGCCAGGTCATGACGCCGGCCAGGGTAATGCCCAGGCCGACCCCGGTATAGATCCAGCTGCCCTGCCCTGTCGCCTGGCGAAGCGCCAGCTCATTGAGGCACCATCCGGATGTACAGACCAGCACCCAGGCACTGAAAATACCTGCCGCGCCGCGCAAGATCGCGCCGGCTGTCGCTATCTTGCTATCAACCAGTACGATTGCCAGGGTAGTCAATGCGATGCCCGCGAGACCGATTTGCACGCCGCGCAAGGGCTTTCTGAAAATCCGCGCGGCGCTCAACGCACCAAGCAGATAACCGATGTAGTTGGCAGCCGCCCATTCGGTCCCGGTAGCGATATCGATGATCCCGTCGCGAAGCATCAGCGGCAGCAATGGCGTAAATGCGAATCTGCCGATGCCCATGGCCACTGCGAGCGAGACAATACCGCCCACGACGATGGGCCAGGTCGCACCGGTCAGTATGGATTGGTTATCTGATGACGGATTCATAGCGCATATTAGACCTCAATATCCTGCTATTGTGGCAAGCCGTCAGCGCAAATTATTTTTTCGCAGCCTTGACGGTCTGCGATTTCTTGGGATTGGTGGGCTTTTCCTTCTCGCCTTGATCGAGGCTTAACAAGGCATCCGCGTATGAAATGAACCGGTTGAGGTAATCCGGCGAGATATCGCGCATCAACGCCAGCGAGCGCAGCATCAGCATATGGGAATTGATTGGCCCGGCATTCTTCGGCGCCTGTTCCAGCGCCTGCGCCACCTGCTTATCCACGCTGAGCTTTGCCCAGGTATTGCGGTGGTCGCGCAGCGCTTTCAATTCCGGCCGCGATCCAGCTTGGCTGGCAATTTTCGCCATGTGCACTTCGGCATTGCCCGCTGCATGTTGCTCAAGTTCGCGTACCAACGCGCTCAGGGATGCCGATGCGTCGCCGCGATTCAGGGCCGCCAGCAATCGGTGCAAACCCTTGAAGTCACCGGCATCGATATGCCGCTGCAACTCGCTTGCCGCATGCGGGTAGTGCTGGCCATGTTGGCCGGCCAATTCTTTAGCCTCGCGTTGCGCAACTGCGAAGCGCTCCTGAAATGCTGCGATTGCCTGCGCAAGCCTGGCGTCCAGCACCTCCCTGATATTGCCCTGGTGCGCCAGGGTCCGTTTGGCCAAGGCTTCAATGTAGCTCCAGCGCACCGGGTCGAACCGCTCCACCCCTGCTGTGCGCAGGGAAGCGATTTGCGCATCGATCTCGGGGTTCAGCCCCGATGGAGCGACTTCGACCTGGCTGCAATCCGGCTCAGTCATGGCGCAGTTTGTTTAGTGTTGGCGGCTTTCGGCACGGGCGCCATTTCCACGCGGCGGTTTTGCGCGCGCGCGGCATCATCGGTATTGGGCTTGACCGGCTGCTCCGAGCCAAAGGCGGCGGCAAAGACCATGGACGATGGCATGCCTTCCTCGATCAGGGTCCGGGTCACGGTCAGGGCGCGCTGGGCCGATAATTCCCAGTTGTCGCTGAAACGGCCACCGCGTATGGGCTTGTCATCGGTGAAGCCGCTCACCATGAGCAATTCATTACGCGCCCCCAGATAAGCCTGCAGCGGCGTGACCAGGCTCTTCAATACTTGCCGGCCTTCCGGCTGCAGCTCATCCGAATTGAGCGCAAACAGCACCTGGCCGCTAATGCCGATCCTTCCATCGTTCAAGGTGATGCGACCGGTGGCCAGCGGCACCGCCAGCGCTTTTTCCAGGCTCATGCGGCGCTGCTCTTCCTGCTGGCGCTTCTTGACTTCCTCCTGCAGATGCGAGGTCAGCTCCATCTGCACGCCCATCACCGCAACCAGGATCAGCACGAACGCGCCCAACAGGCTGGACATGAGGTCGCCGAAAACCGGCCAGACCGGCGCGCTATCCTCGACGCCGCCGTCGATGTCATCCACGCTGCTGCTCACTGCCCGACCTCATCGGCTGCCATGGCTTGCTGCGCCGGCAATCTGCGCAGTGCTTCGACGATTTCCTTCTGCGACATCATGGAGAGATCGATAATTTCACGCGCCTGCGCGACGTAATAGGCAAGCTGCTCGTCGCTTCTCGATTGCGATTTATCCATCGCACTTTCGATGCGCTCCAGGTTGCCGATCAGCTTGTCGTTGGCCTCGTTGAACTGCTGCACTGCCACGCCAAAGGTTTCGGAAAGGCTCGCCACATCGACCGCGCTGGTGGTGACGTGCGCAGCGATGTCGGACAATTTGGCGGCTTCGGCAGCCACGTTCTCCGCGAACGCGCCTGCTGCGTCGTTGAGCGTCGTCGCCGAAGATGCGACCAGCGAATCGATCACGGCACGCTGCTCGCCGGAGGCATGATTGATTGCTTCCAGCAAGGCATTGAGCGTTTCCATGATACGGCTGCGCTCTTCCAGCAGTTCGTTGTCGCGTGCCACCGTGTTGGAGATTTGTTGGCGCAACTGGCCGATGACATCGGCGGCCGCGCGCGGCGCTTCCGACGCGGTTTCGATAAGCCGCGTGATCGGTTCTTCCAGCGCCGTGCCCAGCGTGGTCAAGTGAGTTGCCAATTCAGCCTGCAATTGCGCCAGGCGCTCGACCGCAGCATTGCCGCGCGCGGCCTCATCATCCCGTAGCGCACCGAGCTCGGAGCGCAGGAGGCTAGCCAATTGCTCGGTGCGTTCGCGATGCTGTTCCATCCATTGCGCTTCGGCGCCGATGCGCGTACGCATGAGCTCCTCCGCGGAGGCCACCAGGCGAGTGGTTTCGGCAAGCGTATTGCGGGCGCCGGCCTGGGCATGCTCAGCGATATCCTGCACGGTCCGCGTCAGGGTGTCGCACATCTGTTGCTGCTGCGAGAGTGTCTGCGTTCCGGTTTGCTGCCATTCGCGGGAAAGCGAGGTCGCCATGTTTTCCAGCGATTGCGTCCATGCTTGCTGGCGCTGTTTGTCTTGCTCAGCCTGGCCGGACTGCAGGCTGGCATAAGCCTCGCCAACCTTGGTCACAAGCGCGGCGGAACGCTGCTCGAAGGTCTCGTTGAAGGCATGCAGGGAACGCCCGACCTGCTCCACCATGCCGGTACTGGTCTGTTCATGGTTTTTCAGCGCTGCCGTCCAGGTTTCGCTCACGCTGCCGGCAGTAGCACTGAATCGCTCGGAAAGACTGTCGAGTTGCTTTTCCACGGTAGTCGCCATGCGCTCGTGCGCCAGCGTCGCTTCGCGCGCAATCCCGCTCATCGCCGCCTCGACCACCGGCTTGATGCTCTCGCTCGCCGCATGCGCGCTCTGATTCAGGCTGTCGCGCAGCGACTTGTCTACCGCATTTGCCAGATCAGTATAGACGCCTTTGACATTGCTGTGGAACGCTTCCTGGTTGCTCAGCAGGCGCTGGTTCAATTGCTGGGTAGCGCTTTCCATCTGTGCCATCATCGCTTCCAACTTATCGACGACGGCAGGCAAGGCTTGCGATTGCATCTGCAAAGCCTTGAAGGTTTCCTGCCGCTGATGAGCAAATGAGAAGCGGCGCAAGACCGTCGCGATCTTTGCGTCCAGTAGCTGCGCCGTCTGCATTCTTTCGCGCCGGCTGAGCGACGACATCAACCCCAGCATTGCGGACGCCGCCACGCCTGCCACCGATGTGCCGAACGCCAGCCCCAAGCCCTTGACCGGCATAGCCAGCGCCGAGCGCATGGCTTCGAGATCGGTCGTTTTTTCCAAGGCAAACACGGCGCCTTTGAGCGTGACTACCATGCCCAGGAATGTGCCCAGCATCCCCAGCATTACCAGCAAGCCGACCAGATACGGCGTGAGAGCTGGCGCCGGCAAACCGACCCGCTCCCCCTCGATGCGCAAGCGTACGGCATTTTGTAGGGAGGGATGCACGCTGCCTAACCAGTCACCAAGGTCTGCAAGGCTATGGGGAATCGCAGTCAGCGCGCGTTCCAGGGACGACGTGGCTTGGCGAAACCGTTTCAGCTCGAGCGCACCATATGCATACACGGCACCGATGAGGGCGGTCATGGCCAGTGCCAGGGCGCTGGAGTCGATGAAGCCGATTCCGGCCCAGATGATGCCGAGCGCGCCTAACAGGAAGACGACGGTAAATAAGTGCTTATTGAATACTTTGATCATTGCGGTTCTTGTTTGAATGATTCGACGAGCCCCATCGTCGGTTGCAGCCGGAGCTCCACTTCCGCCAGCAGGAGCATTTGCATGTCATTGCAAAAGCGTGCCAGCCATGCTCCCGGTTTCATCCAGCCGGCGGGGTTGTCGGCCTGCTGCATATCAGCGAGCTTTTGCTGATGCTCTTTAAATAATTGATCGAAACGCGTCTTCAACAGGACCGGCACCTTCGACAGCAAGTGTCTTTCGCGGTCGTGGAAGATTTTTTCAAGCACGGCATCCAGCTCCGCGAGTTTCTTGAGTTGCGGCGATGTTTTTGCCAGCGCCGCCCGGACATTGAACCGCAGAGGCTGGATACTCAATTCCATGTCGCGCTGATGCGCTTCATAAAAGCGGCGATACGGCGCATAAGCGTTTTTGAAATCCGCAGGCAGATCGACATCCGGCGCGGGCAACTTGATGTGCGACTTGCCGGGATTGGGCGAACAGCTCTTCTTGACCGAATCGACCAAGAGAGTTTGTATGCGGTTGAATTCCGCGCTGGCCGCTGCGCAGGCGCCAGCATGCTCTTCCTGATGCAATTTAGGCAGCGCTTTTAGCGAGCCATCCGTGCTGCTGCTGTGCACGGCAGACAAGGTAATGGCATCAGCGAAGTGGATCCAGCTTCCCAAAGTTTCTGCGAATGCATTGCCGGAATCTGCGGCATCGAGAATGTCCAGATCAGCAAGACAACGAATGAGCTGCGAACTGTGGAATTTTGTACGCGTTAACATTCGCGTCATATGTAGATGCTGTCAAATTCGAAAAAAGCAGGAGGACGAGAAGCTCACGCCGTTATCCGCATGAACCCTTGTCTTGGCCCTTCTCTAGCGAATCCGAGCCACTTTCGGCGGCCAATTCATGGCATACATGAGCGGGCGATTATAGCGTGGAGGTGTGGGGAACTCAAACGAGCATGAAATACAAACAACAGCGACCCTGCCCAAGCGAAGGATGCCTGCGTGGCTGAGAAAATTGATAAGCGCGGCGGGTATGCGAAAAATGCGTAGCCCCCCGAATGAATCATTTCGGGTCAACCCTCGAACTTGCATCTTTAATATAAAAAAGGGGTGGACATAGTCCACCCCTTTTTAGCTAGGCTGCTCCGGCGCTAGCAAGCCGCCGGATGTGCCAATTTATTTCGGGCAGTTGCCGACATCGAAATATCCAGCCGAGGTTTCTGCCAAGGTGCTGGTATAGAACATGTTATACAAGCCCATCTTGGTTGCGGAACCCTTGGCATAGGCATAACCGCCAGAGGTATAGGCGCGGCCAGCCTGGACATGCGCATAATTGCTTGCGGTGGTCTGGGTGCAGGTGAACGCAGACTTGGTCGTCACGGTTACCAGAGCCGATAACGCGCTGGTGCTGCCGGAACCGACCGATTGCACCGTGAAGGTGTACGAGGTCTTCTCCAACAGGCCAGTGGCTTTGTGGCTGGTCGTCGTGCCGCTTGCTGCCGGAACCGAAACCACGACCGTACCTGCGCCACCGGTGCGGGTAACGGTATAGCTGGTAGCGCCGCTGATATTCGTCCAGTTCAGGACGATTTCATTAGCGGTGACCGAAGCTGCCGGTGCGGTAACGTCGGACGGCGGCACCAGGGCGATAGGGCCAACCTGGAATGAGGTCGAGCAAGCCGCATCCGATACGCCGCCGACATTGTCGGTAGCCTTCACTGTGGCGGTATAGCTGCCATTGGCCAGGCCGGTGTATTGCTTGCTGAAGCTCGGGCCGCTGCCGGCTGCGTTATCGTTCGACGGCGTCGGGCCGCTGATGCTCACGCTGTAGCTGGCGATCGAACCGTTGTCGGTCGCAGCACCATTGATGGTCACGGCCGTTGCAGTCGGCGAAGCCACCGAGGCCGAGCAGCTCGTCATGACAGGCTTGGGATCGCCACGTTGCACGCGCAGGTTGTTATCGAAGAAGAACTGGGTGACGTAAGCAGGATAGTTGACGTGGGTGTAGTCGACATAAAGACCGCCGCCGCTACCGCCGGCACCTGCCGGCCATGCATGGCCCATGCCGGTTGCTTCGATATAGGAGACGCGAATCTTGCCCGCGTTATCCTTCCACAAGGTGCCGGTGCTCTTGACTTCGGTGAAGGTGCCGGCACTGGTATTGGCGCCATAGGCGAGCTTCATGCCGTCACGATTGGTCCAGTCGTGGGTCGGATCCACAACGCTATCGGTCGAACCATTCACCACCGAGGTGATTTGCTTGTCGAGGTAGCTGCCGTAGCTGCTGCCGGCATAGGCGCGGCAGTCATTGGCAACCTGTTGCGCCGTGCGGGTCGATTTGGAACCGACACCTGCAGTGCCCGGGGTATTGAGTGCGGGACCGGCATTGATGCCGACGCCGGCAAAGTAATCCGGTGCCACGCAAGCCAGGTCAACCACCAGGCCGCCGCCAGCGGACAAGCCGGTGATGTAGATCTGGTCCGGATCGATGTCTAATCCGGAGCGCGATTTCACGGCATCGACCAGCTTGAGGATAATGGCTTCGTCGCGAGTCGAGCGGCTGTGGTTGGCGCCGAACCAATCCCAGCAACCGGAGTAGGTGCGGGTAGCGGTCGTACCGGAGGGCACGGTCGGCGCAACCACCACCATGCCGTATTTTTCAGCGGTGTCTTCCCAGTTGTATTTCTTGTTGATGACGTTACCGGATGCCGTCATCCCGCAACCATGCAGGGTGATCATCAATGCGCGGCCCTTGCCGATGGTGGCAGGTGCAGTGTTTTTCGGGACATAGGTGTAGGCATCAGCCAGGCCAAACAGGTTCGTTTCCTTAACCCATGTGCCGCTGCCTGGGGTTAATGCATGGGCAGATGCTGCCAGCGTACCCAGCACCAGCGAAACCGCCATTGCTTTCAAATTCCTGCGCATACTGAAGTTCTCCTTGATTGGTTGCATTGTAGAAACAATGTAAGGGGATTTTTGTTATGGCTCTTGCGGCCTTATTTGTCGTCTGAATACCTGATATGCAGGCAGGCGGAATTATTATCGCAATGACAATCACATGGGCGGCGATACCGTATTTTTACGATACCCTCATGGACTGGTCATTCAGCCAGTTCCCACTTGCGTCTCGCCTGATGTAGAGCAAGAACAAACGGCTACAGGAGCAGCGTTTACGTCAACAAGGAGAATCAATACAGAGAGGAAGGAATGCGAAATAAATATGACAGACGCGTGAATCAGTAATGCTCACACGGCAGGGAGAAAATCCTATCCAATATTCAGATATGGATTTCAGTAGGAAGTCTTAGTGGAAATAGATTGTTTGTCGCCATGAGCAAGCATGGCGACAAACGAAGACGGGAAATTAACGCGAGCCGGTGCCCGAAGAACCGCTCGACGAGCCGCCGGAAGTGCCACCACCGGTCATACCGCCCGAAGTGCTGCCAGTGCCGCCCGTACCGCTGGAACCTGAAGAACCGCTAGACATGCTGCTGCCACCGGAACTGCTGCCGCTCGAACCGGTACCGCCCTGATCGCCACGCTGGCAACCAACAAGGAATGCGCTCAAGACAGCCACTGCCAACACCATTTTCGAGGAATGCTTCATGTTATTTCCTTTCAATAAATAGTTATACATTGTGCTATCTAGACTGTGATCGAAATAATAAGTTCGATAACGGTTCGCCATTTTCATTTTTCTTCAAATATAAAATCGCGAACTTGTTGCCATTGATTTTTGCCAGCCACAAAATCCTTTACATGAGTTCATTTTTTATAAGATAGCTATACCATTTCTGTTACATGTATCAGTGTTGATACATGCGTATCGGGTCTGGTAAAAGTTTAAGCAAGCCGTGCAGCAGTAACGGCACCACCACCAGATCGTCCACCGCACCAAGCAGTGGAATGGCATAACTCAGCGGCGATAAGGCATATAACCCGAGTCCGATTAAAGCCGGCAGCAACCATGCAGGCCGCGAGGGATGGCGCAGTGCATACCAGGCGAGACGCAAATCCGTCCTGCTTGTACGCCACAAAATCATTAACAGCCTTTTCATTCGTAAATCCTGTTCGTAAAAATAAACGAAGGAAAACTTAGATACTGTTAAAAAGCAGACGTTCAGTTAAGCAAAGTCTCCTCTTAATTCTTCTTTTCAAATGTATCTTTTTTGCACGGTTAAACTTGCCAAGGTTTTAACTTACAAAAACGCTATGGCACAATCGGATTAGAAGAAAGGCAACAATGCCTTCTTCTACCAATCCTTAACAACCAGTATTAAAAAGAGGAGACAGCATTGGATAATCCCTATTTGGCACCAGATGCCGTATTAACCGCTCCGGCGGCGGATGACATCACTTACGAACCGTCGATATTTTCCTTGCATGGCAGGATAGGCCGCATCCGTTACCTGGCCTATTCATTCGCACTGTCATTGATCGTGCTGGTGATTGGCGGCGTGTTCAGCGCGATTGTCGTCGGCGTCACGCAAAACCCAGCCGTGGCCATGATCGTGTTGGGAATCGCCATCTACATTCCCTCTTTCGCTCTAGCCTTCATCATGGCCAAGCGGCGCCTGAACGATCTCGATCATTCCGGCTGGATGTCGCTATTGATGCTCATCCCGCTGGCCAATGTCATTCTTGGGCTCTACATGGTTTTCGCTGCCGGCACGCCGACAACCAATCGCTTCGGTCCGCGCCCGGTCAAGAATTCACGCGCAATCGTCATTTTCGGCTTGGCGATGCCAGTATTTTTCTGCGTGATTGGCATTCTTGCCGCGATTGCGATTCCGGCATACCAAAGCTATGTCATGCGCGCCAAGGCTGCCGAAATCCAGCAAACCATTCGTCCCTGATCTGCATTCGGCCGGGCAGGCACTGTCCGGCTGAACGTGCTAATCGACATGCCGTTATCAGGGCAGCACTGAGCCGCGAGAGGCATGTCGAAAGTCGTATTAAAGCTGGCCGCTTTCCTTGATGTCCAGATAGCGGTTCACCAGCACCATTCCCAGCTTTTCCGGCACCACATCGATCAACTGCCCGGCACGCATGCCAAGCCGGCGGATGGCATCGCTGCGCTGTTCGAGATACAAGGCCGTTGCGCAATGACGCAAGGCGTCATTGAACTGCAACACCGGCGCCTCGATGGCGTTATCCAGGATGCGCTCGCGCAGGCTGGCGCACAGCACGAGGTGACGGGAAGCCAGCAACTCGCATGCGGCGCGCATGGCATGATCGTCTTCATCGCGCAAATTGGTGATGACGACGACGAAGGCGCGCTTGCCCAAGCGCTTGAGCAATGCACCCGCCGCCTGCAGGTAGTCCGGCGCCGCCTCGCCGGCCTGCACATCATAGATGCCGGACATGAGGCGATCCAGCCCGGTTCTTCCCTTGGCCGGACTCATCCAGCGTGTTTCCGCGCCAAAGCTCATCAGGCCGACCGCATCGCCCTGCCGTTGCGCCACAAAGCCGAGGGTCAGGACAGCATTCAAGGCATGGTCGAAATGCGCATGCGTGCCATCCCGGGCCAGCATGCGCCGTCCGGTATCCAGCAAGAATACGACTTGCTGATCGCGCTCTTCCCGGTATTCCCGGGTGATCGGCTTTTGCAGGCGCGCCGTGGCTTTCCAGTCGATCGCGCGCAAGCTGTCGCCCTGGCGGTATTCGCGCAACTGGCGGAAATCCGTGCCTTCGCCGCGCCGGCGCTTGCGGATCGATCCTGCCGTCGGCGCGCGACGGTCAGTCGCGGTCAGCGCATGACCGAGCAGCTTGGAAAAGTCCGGGAATACCTTGACCACATCGTGTTGGCCCAGCCGGTAGCGGCGCTGCCACAATCCCAGCGGCGAGCCGACGCGGATATGGGCCTCACCAAAGCTGGCATCGCCACGCCGGTCGGGGCAAAGCCGGTAAGTAACAGAAGCGAATTTGCCGCTTTCGATACGGGTGGCATGCGGCAGCCCTTCCATGCCCCACGCAGTCGGGTAGTCATCCATCAGTTCAACATCCAGTGCGCGGGCGCCTTCATTATGCAAGGTCAGCGTTACCGCATTCCAGACATCGACCGGCCACACGCCTGCTAGCCGGCGCTCGACCTGCAGCGGCGGCGCCGTCCTCGCCAGCCAGGCATCGATGGCGCATGCCAGCAATAGCGCCACGCCACCGCCCAGCCAAAGCTGATCGAGCGGTTTCCAGAAGCTGGCTGCCAAGCCCAGCAGCGTCCAGGCCGCCGCCAGGTACAGCAATCGGCGCGAGGGAATCATGCGCGCGGCGCGGCGACTTGTTCCATCAGCGCGGCCAGCAAATCATCGCTGCTGAGGCCATCCAGTTCGCTTTCCGGCGACAGCGCGACGCGATGGCGCAGCACCGGCAGCACAGCGGCCTTGATATCGGCCGGCGTGACATAGTCGCGGCCCGCCATCAAGGCCATGGCGCGGGCAATGCGAACCAGCGCAATCGAGCCGCGCGGGCCGGCGCCCACTGCCAGTCCCGGCCAATCACGCGTGGCGCGCACCAGCCGGACAGCGTATTCCGCCACGGCGGCATCGACGCGGATCTGCGCGACAAGCTGCTGCAAGGTCACGATGGTGGCCGGCTTGACGAGACTGTTAACCTGCCCGACATCGAGGCCGTCGCCGATGCGGTTACGGGTGACGGTCTGCAGCATGGCCACTTCCTCTTCCTGGCTCGGGTAACCGATGCGCACTTTCACCAGGAAGCGATCGAGCTGCGCTTCCGGCAAGGGATAGGTGCCTTCATTTTCCAATGGATTTTGCGTGGCCAATACCATGAACGGCGCGGCCAGCGCATGCGACTCGCCTTCGATCGTCACCTGCCGCTCCTGCATGGCTTCCAGCAGCGAAGACTGGGTCTTGGCAGGCGCCCGGTTGATTTCATCGGCCAGCAGCAAGTGAGTAAAAACCGGCCCCTTACGTACGCTGAAGGTCTGATTCTTCATGTCATACACCGAGTGGCCCATCACGTCCGCCGGCATCAGGTCCGGCGTGAACTGGATGCGGGAAAAGCTGCCCGAAAAAGTGCGGGCCAGCGCTCTGACCAGGAGTGTCTTGCCCAAGCCCGGCACGCCTTCGATCAAGACGTGACCGCCGGCGAGACAGCACGCCAATACCTGATCGATTACGGCTTGCTGCCCGACCATCGCCTGGCTGATCTGGGCACGCATGCGCTGCACGATATCGATGGCTTGCTGAAGATGCTCGGGCTGCACGCCGGACGGCGTGGCTGTGACGGCGACAGTTGCGGCATTGGTGGCGGCAGTGGCGGAAACCGGATTAGCGCTCATGGGATTTTCTCAATTGTCGAAGAGTGTGAATTTGACGGGTGAAGGCGGCGGGCGTCTTGCCGGCCGGATGACGCAAGGCGTCCGCCACATCGGCGACGGCAAGATTGCTGGCCTTCGCCAGGCGTTCGATTTGCTCGTCCGGATGCCGACGCAGCAACTCGGGGCTGCGCCGTTGCCATGCCTTGTTGGCAGCAGCGCGGGCTGCTTCCAGCAGCAGTTCGCGGCCGCCCTTGAGCTTCCAGAGCCAGCGGCCGCTGGCATCGATATGCTCGATCAGCGAGCGCCGCTCCAGCGTCGGTTCCGGCAAGATCGGCCCGAAGCGGCGCAGCGCCGTCCACAGCATCAGCAACAGCAGGCAGACTGCGCCAATCAGGGCGGGGCGGAAATTATCCCAGAGGGCTTGGTACCATTTCACCATATCGATGTCGCGCACGATGATGAAGTGAGCGGCAGACGGTTTGCCGGTGTGCGCGCCTTGCCTCAGCTGGGCAAGTCCCAGCAGCATTTCGGCGTGATCGTAACGGGCGAGCTGACGGTTATTGAAATAATTCTGCGCCACCAGCACGACGTGTCCGCGCCCTTCCGCATAGACACGTACCGCATCGCCGGCGACGTCGCCGTGCAGCGGCGCGGGATGCGCCTTACCGGACCGCATGCCGACATAAGAGACGTCGAGCTGCAACGCATAGCCTGCGCCCGGCGGCGTGAAGTCCGTCAGCCGATCGGCTGCCTTGCCTTTGATTTCAGGAGGAGTAAAGAGGCTGGATTCCTTCGCCGATGCCGATTCCTTTTTTTTGCATTCACACTTCGCGTGCTTTAACGTCACGCCGAACCGGGCGGCGACAGGATCCGTTTCCACTTTGGCGACGTTACTGCCGCGCTGAGCCGCAGCCTGACTATCGTCATCGCGATCGTCGTCGGCATCGCTGCCCCATTTGGGCCGCATGATGAGCGTATTGCCCTTGCGGACCCAGGCCAGCAACAGATTGGCTTGCTCGGGGCTGACCATGCCGCCGTTTTCCGCGATGAGCAAGGTGCCGTCGGGAAGCGGCTTGAGCAGCGCTTCGCGCAATGTCGTCTCATCCCTGACGGTGAAGCCATGGTTCGTCAGCAGGCGGGTGCTGGCCAGCATGGGATTGTTGCGCAGGGAGTCGGAAGTATAGGGGCGCGCCACCCAGCGCCTTTCAAAAGCGCTGAACCACCACAGGCAACCGGCGCCGATCACCAAGAGCGTCATTGCGGCATATAGCCACTGACGATGCTTGTAACTCATGCTGCCACCGCCTTGCCAGGCAGGTTGCGGCCAAACTGCTCATGCCAGCTCATGCAACTGGCGCTGAGGGTTTCCGTGGCCGGCCAGCGGTCGCCGTATGCGCCGTCCAGCCAAAGAGCAGTGACAGTATCGGTCACCTGCAAGCGCCCCGTGCCCAGCTGCTGTTGACGGCATGCGATCCGGGCCAGACGCAGGCAATCCGCCTCGGTCGCGCCGCGCGTCAGCAGCAAGCCATCCTCGGTGGTCAGGCGGGAAACCGTTGCGCGATAAAGCAAGGCCAGCGCGCCGCGCCGCTCGCCTCTTTGCCATAACGCCAGCACGTTACCGACAATATCGTCCGGCAGGCTTTCAGGCCGGATGTCGAGACCGCCGATTTCAGTCGCAGGCAAGGGCTTGGCTGACTGGAACATGCCGGCGAGCTGGCCGCGGTAGCGGTAGAGCAGCCACGCCACCAGCATGAGCGCCGCCGCAATCAATGTAATCCGGATGATTTCAGCGACCACCTCCAGATTCGGCAAATCCGGCGCCGGGTCCTTTACTTCTTTCTCCTTTGTGCTTGCCTTCGGCTCCCACGTCTCCATGCAACGGTAATTGCGCAAGTCATCGCTTTGATACAGTTGCTCGATTTCCCGCCGCAGCCGGGCTTGCTCGGTATTATGGTCGGGAATGCGCGGCGTGGGCCTGGAGTTGGCCCATTCTGGCTCGGCGCATTGCTGAAAAGCGGCAGGCGGCTTGGCGGGCGTTGCCGCGTTTGCAGCGGCGGGCCAGCTCGCCAGTGAGCCCGCCGATACGCAGGCCAGCATCAGGCTGACCGCTGCCGCCACGGCACTGATGCCGCGGTATGCCGGCGGCGCCTTCAGCTGGCGCAGCGTGATTTCGATATCCCAAGCTTCCAGTGTCGCGCGGCGGCTCAGATACAGCGTGAAGCAGCAGGCTGCATAAATCGGGCCGATGATGCCGCCGCTTAAGGCGTAGCCGCCGAAACTAAGCGCCAGCATCAGCCGCGATGGCTCGCTCGAGAATTCGCCAAACAGATAGGCAAATGGGTTGATGGAGTTTTCATTGGTCAGGAAGATGCCGATAAAGGCAATCAAGCCGATCTGCAGAATCACTTCCAGATGCGCGCAGGCGATGCCGAACCAGTATGCCGAACGCGATGTCCCGCCGCTGCCGATGATGGCGCGGCGCGCCGCCGCCGTTGCGCTGTTTGCGCCTTCGAGCTGCCAGATTGGCTGGTACAGGCCGCGGCTGGGAACAAACGGACGCCACCAGGTCAGCAGCCGGAACCATCCACCCTTGAGCTGGCGCGGCCAGGCACGCAGGGCTTGCCGCCATGTCACGTTTTCGCCGAATACCTGGCGCGACAAAATGTATAGCGGAGCGCGCTCCAGCAAGGGCCGTAACCACCATGGCAGAACCAGCCACCAGGTGCCATGCTCGGGAAACCAGTACGCGAGAGCAGCCGCCAGCGCGACAAGCGGCAGCCATAGCGCCAGCCATGCCGCATAGACGGTGCCGGCATGCGCGCGCAGCAAGGCCATGCCGAGCTCAAGCGCCAGCGCATTCGGGCGCGGACGCAGATCGATGCGCAGCTTTTCGAGTTCCATTATCGGCCTGCCCTTCCTGCCAGCGAAAAAAAGGCGATCACGGCAATCCAGCAGATCGTGCCCACGACGTATTTCACTTCGACAGAGATATTGCCGCTGGCCGACCAGAACGCTTCGACGAAAGCCGCCAGCACGGTCAGCATGGCGGCTCCGACGATCACCGGGAACATCGCCCTGGCGGCGGATAAAAGCGCATGCCGGCGTGTCAGCCGGCCCGGCGCGATCAGCGACAGCCCCAGCCGCATTCCTGCCAGGCCGGACAGCAGCAGGCCGGTGACTTCGAAACTGGCATGGGTAATGACGAAGGCGCTGAAGGTTTCGCGTGTGGCCGGGTCCTTGCCCAGCCAACTCGCCACCACGCCCAGATGCATGCCGTTAAATACGATGCTGAGCAAGGCGGGAATGCCGCCGAAAAGTCCGGCCGCGAAGGTGCGAAAGCCGATCGAGACGTTATTCCAGATATAAAAGCCGAACATCATCACGTCGCTTTCGCTGCCGCCGCGACCGAGATTCATCTTCCCCGGCTGGTACATCGCCTGAAAATCCTGCAGCTGTTGCGGCGACATGAAGGCATAAGCCCAGTGGGGCTTGACCCATACCAGCCAGCCCAGCGCCAGCGCCACGCCCCAGAACCCGACCAGAGCCAACAGCAGCAGGCGCCATTCTCGGCGCACCTGGCGCGGCATTTCCTGCAGCAGCCAGTCACGCAAGGTCTGCGGGCGCTCGGCGGCGGCGCCATACAAATGCCGATGACAATCCGATACCAGCCGCTGCAGATAACCTGTCAGAAGCGGCGAATACCCGCGCTGCCCGGCCAGCGCCAGGCATTGGCACAAGCGCCGGTACAGCGCCGGCAATTGCGGCGCGGCCTCATGCGTCTTGTTCTGCAAGATGGCGGTGATCTCGTTCCACAAGTCGGCGTGCTCGGCCTCGAACTGTTTTTGCTTCATCAGGTCAGCCCTGCCACGATGCCGCGCAAGCGCTGCAGCGATGCCGCCCCTGTCAGCCCGGTCAGCGGTTCAGCCAGCGAGCCCAATTCTTCTAGCCGCTCCGGGGATAGGGTCTTTTCACGCTCGAACAAATCCACCAGGGCCCGTTGCTGCTCGGGCGTAAGCGGAAAAGGCGCAGCAAGCGGCGGCACGCCAACGGCAAGCTGGCTGCGCTCCTGGCCCTTATCCGTGTAGACGACTTGCGTGCCGGCGACGATGTCGCCAAGGCGTCGGCTGCGGCCATCGAATAACATGGATAACAAGCCGGCGAAATACATCGCGGGAAGAAAGTCCGCCACCAGCATCAGGTTGCGCAAAGCGGATTCACGCCAGCCGACCGGCAATCCGTCGGCACGAACCACTTCTATGCCCATGATGCGCTTGCCCAGCGTGCGCCCGCCGCAATACACCTCGCACAGGATCGGATAGCCCCAGTAGCTGACGAACAGCAGCACCAGATACACGCCCTGGCCGACCTTCGATCCAAGCAAGACCATCGCCAGCGCCCATATCGCCATCAGCCAGATCATGAGATCGATCGCCCAGGCCCAGGCCCAGGCGCGGGTCGCGGCTCCCGCAGGCGTCAATAACAAGCGCACACCCTCGGGGGTCGTCAGTGACAATCGGCCATCGATCAAATTTGCTTGGAAAGACATGGAAGCGTTATTTTTTGTCACCAGGACATATTTACCGGCACACAGTCTACGAGTTCACCTTTTTTATGTCCATAAATGCAACATGGATGCGTCGTGCGCACAACAGCCTATGGCGTATGTTCTAAAAAATTTAACAAATAGCCACAAAAAAGGGATTTAGTTTCCGTCTGGAATTATTTATTATGGTACGAAGCACCTAGGCTTTATGTTGAAGCCTCCGCGCCGTAAAGAAAGTAAGTGATTCGTGCAAGCTGCGCCACAAAATTATTGCTCCAGATCAACATTACCGTTCTTTTCAGGAAACTCATATAGAATGAAAAGCAATCGGTTCATGCTTGCGTATTGCCGCCACGGCGCCTGTTTCAGGTTCAAGTCAAAGCCGATCGATTGCAAATGTTTGCCGCTGACATGTGCGCGCCCAAATCCGCGCGTTCCGGTATAAAAAGCCGGCACATGAAAGGCGGCAATGGCCCAGACACCGAGCATGGAAAACCTTTTAAAACATCTGGTAGAAATCACGGGACACCGTGATCACAACCTGCTTGATATTTCCGTCATCTCCGCGCTCAGCGATCTGGTGGGCGCCAGCCAGGCGCGTGTCCTCGAAATTTTCCGTGTGCGCGATGAATTGTTTGTGCGGCCGCGCGTATGGCTCAAGGAAGGCAAAGCCGTTTCGGTGGATGACCTCGCCGACGGCGAGCAAAACGGTGAACCGCTTGCCGACTTCCCGGCGCTGGTCAACTGCATTGAAAAGCATCTCGACAGCGTAGAAGAAGATACGCCCAATGGCGACTATGCGCTGTGGGTGCCGGTCTGGCTGAACGACAAGGTCAGCACTTGCCTGCATATCGTCAACACGGCGCCATACACGCATTCGACGAAGGATGTGATGGCAGGCATCCTGAACGTGTACCGCAATTTCCAGAGCCTCCTGGATTACAGCGAGCGCGACTCGCTGACCGGCCTGTTGAACCGCAAGACCTTCGATGAAAAATTCTCGAAGATGACTGCCTATATCGCGCCGCCAGATAGCAATAGCGCGAACGATGGCGAGCGGCGCAATAGCGACGAGGCACGTGAACACTGGATGGCGATGGTCGATATCGACCACTTCAAGCGCATCAACGATACCTTCGGCCACCTGTATGGCGACGAGGTGCTGATCCTGGTGGCAAACCTGCTGCGCGCTTCCTTCCGCGCCCAGGACCGCATCTTCCGCTTCGGCGGCGAGGAATTCATGATCCTGCTGCGCTCGGCGACGCTCGACGATGCGCGGCGGATTTTCGAACGTTTCCGCGCCAGCGTCGCGCAATTCAATTTCCCCCAAGTCGGCCAGGTCACGGTCAGCCTCGGCTTCGTAAAGATTTCGGCGCAAACGCCGGTGGTGCTGCTCGGCCATGCCGATCAGGCGCTTTACTATGCCAAGACCCATGGCCGCAACCAGGTATGCCAGTATGAAGAGCTGGTCGCCAATGGCTTGCTGCACTCTGGCGTATCGAACGATAGCGTCGAGTTCTTCTGATAATATCCTGATATCTTTCTGTTGATCCTGCCGTGGCACTTTTGGTGCCGGTGCATGCGGAGCTTTTGGATGCAGGCTTTTTCCCGCACTCTCATCGACCTTTACCATGTAGCGGAAAACGCCTCCTTGCAGCGCTTTCCGGAAGAGGTGCTGCGATTGCTGCAACCGTGGATCGATTTCGATGGCGCCGTATTCGGCATGGGAGAAAGCCAGACCGAGGCGCAGGCCAATCTGCAGATCGTCCATGCCCATATCCATAACCGTGACGCATCGCTCCTGGCCGATTACGAGACTGTCTCGGCCACCGACCCGGTCACCGGCGCCTTCCTTGCCGGCCTGGCCAGCCCCATGCCGGTGGATTGCCAGGCCGTGTATGCGAACCGGCAGCATGAACAAGTCGACGCTTTCGCGCATAAGCACCAGCTGCGTCACCTGATGCTGTACGGTGACGCGCCCAGCGCCGAGCGCAGCGGCCGCTGGCTGGTGCTGTACCGTAGCGACAATCGGGCGTTCCAGGAACTTGAAGCGGATTTGCTGCATGCGGCGTGGTTCCATGTCTCGCGCGCGGTGGATATCAACCGTGCGGTTGCGCTGGACCGGCAAGACCCGCAGCATGCGCGGCGTGCCTCGGCATTGGTCAATCCGCGCGGCTTGATCGAGGCGGCCGATCCGCAGTTTCATGCCTTGCTGGAGCACGAATGGCCGAGCGGCGGACACAAAAGCCTGCCACAGCCCTTGCTTGACAGCGCTGAACGCGGTCAGCCTTACCGCGGCCGCCGCATTGAAGTGACGATGCGGCGCGAGGATGCCTGGCTGGTGTGCGTGGCGTGCGCCATCGAGCAGCGCGGCAGGCTGACGCCAGGCGAATATGCCGTGGCGCGCCGCTTTGCCGCCGGCATGAGCAACAAGGAAATCGCCCGCGAACTGGGCGTGTCGCCGCATACCGTGCGCAGCCAGCTCAGCAATGCCTACGCCAAGCTGGACGTGCATGACAAGGCTGAGCTGGCGCAGCGCCTGATGACGCTGTCGCCCTGAGTCTTCACTCCGCCAGAATTTGGCGCATTACAAGCCGGTGAAGACGCTGGTCTCCCACGCCGTTTCCGCATTCGGATAGAAATTCACCGTCGCGCCGCCCAATGCCGTCGGGGCGCTCGCTGCAGTTAACGTGCCCTTGATGAAGGCATCGATCAGGCGCACTGTCTCCAGCGGCTTGCCGACCGGGAAGCCATGGTCGAAGCCCTGATTGGGATTGATCATGACCGCGTCGACCGTGGCGCCGGCCTGCTTCAAGTCATACTTCGAGGTCGCCGTGTAATTGTCGTAAATGACCTGGTCGCCGCGCCATGTTGCAAAGTCCGTGCTGGCCTTGGCCAGCATGGCTTTCTTCCCGCTCAGCAGCGTACCCAGGCGGCCATCGCCGGGAATCGTCACCGGCGTGCCATCGCCATTGGCGACCGGCTTGACGACGTTGCTGCCCGATACGTTGAACTTGTGCGCGTAATAGAGCGACTCGGGCATGTACTGGATGTTGAAGCCGTCGTACAGCGAATTGGTGTAATTCGGCGAGGAACGGAAGGCCGGGTCGGTGATTGCCGCCGGGGTGAAGGCCTGGGTAATGTCGTACTTGAGGATATCGTTATACACCAGCATGTCCCAGATATTCTGCACATTGGTGAAGGTACGCTGATCGCCCTGCCAGGAGCGTTGCTGGAATTCGGTGGCGACGATGCCCTTGGCGTCATCGGTCACCGGCACCCAGTCGCCGTCCGCCCAGACTTGTCCGAGCGGGTCGGTGCCGGCTTGTCCGGCGTTGAAGGAGACGCGCACGCCGCGCGTGCCGATGCCGGCCAGCCCCACCAGGTTGGCGTAGCGGTTGGGATTGGCGATCACCATTTCGAGCGCCACGCCAAAACCGAGCGAATAGCCGACCAGCGTCACGCCCGACGTCGGAAAATCGGCAATGCTGTTCATGACTTTTTCAAAGTCGAGCGCGAAGTCGCGCAGCGAAGTGATCTTGCGGTTGTAGCTCGACTTGCCGCTGCCGCGATAGTCGAAGGTGTACACGGTGTAAGCATCGTTGAAGGCATCCACCGCGCGGAAGGCTGCCAGCATGCCTTCGAAGGTCGCGCCCGAGGTGTTATTACCCGGCACCAGCACGATGGTGTGCGGGCCATGGCCGACCTTGCGCACGTAGATGCTTTCCTTCGGATCGGATGGCGAGGTGCCATTGATAATGACCGCGCCTTCTCCGAGCGTGGCCACCGGGCTGAGTGTCGTCGTGGTGGTCGTGGTGACGGCGGTCGAGGCGCCGCTGGTGAGCGCCGCCTCCGGCGAGGAAGAACCGCCGCCGCAGCCGGCCAGCAATGTCGCGCCGGCCAGGCCCAGCATGGTCAATAATCTTCTTGCGATTGTCATGGTGTGTCTCCTGTGATGAACGTGGCTTGTCAGCCACTTTGGGGAATCACACATTACGCAAATCCGCCGGCGACCTCCATCACGCAAATGCATGAGATGACGATATGCCGGAGGCGGAATCGCATAAAAATTTCTTGAGCTCAATGAAGGGAAAAAGCTGCGGCAATTCGATGCCGTAAGTTGCGCAATTAGCGTACGTGCGCAGATTTATCGGCGTATGATCTTGATGGGTTACCCATCTATTCATGACTAGCTGAGAGGCAATATCTTGCAACACTCTGCATCAGCTCAGGGCGCCACAAGGCAAAAACCACCTTTGTACCGGTCGCTCTATTTCCAGGTCATCGTCGCCATTATCCTTGGCGTCTTGCTCGGGCACTTTTACCCTGAAACCGGCGCGGCGATGAAGCCGCTTGGCGATGGCTTCATCAAGCTGATCAAGATGATCATCGCGCCCATCATTTTCTGTACCGTCGTGATCGGCATCGCCGGCATGGAAGACATGAAAAAGGTCGGCAAAACCGGTGGCCTGGCGCTGATTTATTTTGAAGTGGTGAGTACGATCGCCTTGCTCATCGGGCTTGCCATCGTCAACCTGGTACAACCGGGCACGGGCATGCATGTCGATCCGGCTTCGCTGGATATCAAGGGCTTGGCCGCCTATACCGGGCCGGGCAAGATGGAAAGCACGACGGATTTTTTTCTGAACATCATCCCATCCAGTGTGGTGGATGCTTTTGCCAAGGGCAATATTCTCCAGGTTTTACTGTTTGCCATCCTGTTCGGCTTCGCCCTGCATCGTTTCGGTGGCCGCGACAACATGGTGTTTCACCTGATTGAAAAGACCGGCTCGGTATTGTTTGGCATCGTCGGCATCATCATGAGAGTCGCGCCGATCGGGGCCTTCGGCGCCATGGCGTTTACGATCGGGAAATACGGCGTCGGCTCGCTGATTTCATTAGGCAAGCTGATGGGTACCTTTTACGCAACCTGCCTGCTGTTCATCTTTGTCGTGCTGGGCACCATCGCCCGCTTTCATGGCTTCCGCGTCTGGAAACTGATTAAGTACATCAAGGAAGAATTATTCATCGTTCTCGGGACATCTTCCTCCGAATCGGTACTGCCGCGCATCATGGCAAAGATGGAAAACCTTGGCGCGAAAAAATCCGTCGTGGGCCTGGTGATACCGACGGGTTACTCCTTCAATCTCGATGGCACGTCGATTTACCTCACCCTAGCTGCAGTGTTTGTCGCTCAGGCAACCGATACGCACATGACGCTGATGCAGCAGCTGACGCTGTTGGCGGTGCTGGTGGTGACCTCCAAGGGCGCCGCCGGCGTGACGGGCAGCGGGTTCATCGTGTTGGCTGCCACCCTGGCCGCAGTCGGCCATGTTCCGGTTGCCGGCCTGGCGCTCATTCTGGGTATCGACCGCTTCATGTCGGAAGCCCGGGCGCTGACTAACCTGATCGGCAATAGCGTGGCAACGCTGGTGGTAGCCAAATGGACGGGCGACCTCGATATGGACCGCATGCGCTCACACCTTGAACATGAATCTGCCGAAGAAGCGGATGCCCCCGAAGAAATCGTCGCTGAAAAACTCGAGAGGGATGAAAAAAGCGCTTGATCGATCCACTGCCTGAATGCCCGTACACTGGCATTCAAACCCGGCGTGGATGGCAAGTCGATAGCGCATTCAAGTCGAGGAAAAGTGGCAAATCGGCAAAGGTGCGATAATGCTCCTCTGCTTCTCACACCCCTTATCTAATCGATGAATCCCGGACTTGCTTATGCCGCCACCGCCTATACGGCATGGGGCTTGTTCCCCCTGTACTTCAAAGCGCTGCATCACGTGCCGCCTTTGCAAGTCCTGATGCACCGCGTGGTGTGGTCGCTGGCATTTTTAGCCATCGTCTTGACGACGCGTCGTCATTGGGCATGGCTGGGCCGGGCACTGCGCGACATGAAGGTAGTCGGCGGCTTCGCAGCCAGTGCGCTTTTGCTATCCGTGAACTGGTTCGTGTATATCTGGGCGGTTGGCGAAGGGCGGGTGGTCGATGCCAGCCTGGGATATTTCATTACGCCGCTCGTCAATGTCATGCTCGGTCTGCTCCTATTGAAGGAACGGCTGCGGCCGCTGCAGTGGGGCGCAGTCGGCCTGGCGGCCGCCGGCGTGGCATGGCTGGCTTGGCAAAGCGGCGGCTTGCCCTGGGTCGCGCTAGTGCTGGCTATGACCTTTGGCTCCTATGGCTTATTGCGCAAGACGGCCGCGCTGGGGGCGATGGAAGGCTTGACGATGGAAACCCTGCTGATGTTTCCGGTGGCACTTGCTTACCTTGGCTGGCAATACACGAGCGGCAACGACGCCGTCGGCAGCGCCCCCGTGACCGAGCAATTGCTGCTGGCAGCATCCGGGCCCATCACGGCGATTCCGCTGCTGATGTTCGCCGCCGGCGCGCGCCGCATCCCGATGTCGGTGCTCGGCTTGCTGCAGTACATTGCACCCACCATTCAATTCCTGCTGGGCGTAGCGCTTTACCATGAACCCTTCAGCGGCGCGCGCCTGGTGGGATTCGCGCTGATCTGGAGCGGCCTGGCGATGTATTCCTGCGAAGGACTGTGGCGCAGCTGGACAAGAAGAGCCGCCGTGCCCTGAGCCATCCCCAGGTTCAACGGCAACGAGAATTGCCGCCTGATCCGAACACGGGATTAAAGCCAATCAACTGTCATGCGCTGAGCGCACCGGATTTCATCTCGGGTGACATATCGGGTATGCTTCCACCTTTCCATTGAAGTCATCTGATATCCATAATGGCTAACTACGTTTACACCATGAATCGCGTGGGCAAGATCGTGCCGCCCAAGCGTCATATTCTTAAAGATATTTCTCTTTCCTTCTTCCCTGGAGCAAAGATCGGCGTGCTCGGCCTGAATGGTTCGGGCAAATCCACCCTGCTGAAAATCATGGCTGGCATCGACAAGGATATCGAAGGCGAAGCGATCCCGATGCCGGGTCTGAACATCGGTTACCTGCCGCAGGAGCCGCAGCTCGATCCGGAACAGACCGTGCGCCAGGCCGTGGAGTCGGCCCTTGGCGAAGTGTTCGAGGCGCAAGCCAAGCTCGACGCCGTGTATGCCGCCTATGCCGAGGAAGACGCCGACTTTGATGCGCTGGCCGCCGAACAGGCACGCCTGGAAGCGATCATTGCCGCAAGCGATGGCAATAGCCTGAACCAGCAACTGGAAATGGCAGCCGATGCGCTGCGCCTGCCGCCGTGGGAAGCCAAGATCGGCGTGTTGTCCGGCGGTGAAAAGCGCCGCGTCGCGCTGTGCCGCCTACTCTTGTCCAAACCCGACATGCTCTTGCTGGACGAGCCGACCAACCACCTGGATGCGGAATCGGTCGACTGGCTGGAGCAATTCCTGCAGCGCTTCCCCGGCACCGTGGTCGGCATCACCCATGACCGCTACTTCCTCGACAACGCTGCCGAATGGATCCTGGAACTGGACCGCGGCCACGGCATTCCCTGGAAAGGCAATTACAGCTCCTGGCTGGAACAAAAGGAAGCGCGCCTGAAGCAGGAAGAAGCCAGCGAAAGCGCGCGTCAGAAGACCATCGCCAAGGAATTGGAATGGGTGCGGCAAAACCCCAAGGGTCGCCAAGCCAAGAGCAAGGCACGCCTGGCCCGCTTCAATGAACTCTCCGAATACGATTACCAAAAGCGCAACGAGACGCAGGAAATCTTCATTCCGGTCGCCGAGCGCCTGGGTAACGAAGTCATCGAATTCAAGAATGTCTCGAAAGCTTTCGGCGATCGCCTCTTGATCGACAATCTCTCGTTCAAGATTCCTCCGGGCGCCATCGTCGGCATCATCGGTCCCAACGGTGCCGGTAAATCGACCCTGTTCAAAATGATCGCCGGCAAGGAACAACCGGATAGCGGCGAAGTGGTGGTTGGCCCGACCGTGAAGCTGTCGCTGGTGGATCAGTCGCGCGAAGAACTCGATAGCAAGAAAACCGTGTGGGAAGACGTGTCGAATGGCGCCGATATCCTGACCGTGGGCCGCTTTGAAATGCCGTCACGCGCTTACCTCGGCCGCTTCAATTTCAAGGGAAGCGACCAGCAGAAAGTCGTCGGCAACCTGTCGGGCGGTGAACGCGGGCGTCTGCACTTGGCCAAGACCCTGCTCATGGGCGGCAATGTCTTGTTGCTGGACGAACCGTCAAACGACCTCGACGTGGAAACCCTGCGCGCGCTGGAAGACGCCTTGCTGGAATTCGCCGGCAGCGTGCTGGTGATTTCGCATGACCGCTGGTTCCTGGACCGTATCGCCACGCATATCCTGGCGTTCGAAGGCAATTCGCAAGTGACTTTCTTCGACGGTAATTACCAGGAATACGAAGCCGACAAGATCAAGCGCCTCGGCGAAGAAGCGGCCAAGCCAAAACGCGTGCGTTACAAGCCGGTGACCCGGTAATAACGCGCATTCATCCCGGATGGCTTGTATCGGCATCCGGGGTCGCCTCCTTCCTGCCTCCCTGCCCTCTCCGCCAGCCATTCCAACAGGAATCGATCGATTCCCACCCGCACGCAAGCCTAGGGAATTTTTTAGGCCGCATGCCGCCATCGCCGTGCAGAATACTGCTTCAATTTATATGTAATCAAAGGCTTACAACATTTTTCCTGCCTATGATGAGGTGTTCTTCCCTTGCATGAACACTTTTCATCTCAACGATATCCCGAGGAAAAATGAAGACAAACAGCACTCTTCTTTTGGCTCTTTTTGGCGCGCTGGCGGCTAACGCGGCGCATGCGGTTGGCGTCACCGGCGAACTTGGTACCACAGGCGTGGGCGTGCATTTCAGCGTGCCGCTGACTTCCAGCATCAATGCCCGCATTGGTGCCAATGTGTTGAATTACAGCTTCGACGGCTCGACCAGTAACGTGGACTATGACTTCAAGCTCAAGCTACGTACCGTGGATGCGTTACTGGATTGGTTTCCCACCGCGAATCAATTTCGTTTGACGGCAGGCGTCATCTATAACGGCAACAAGGTGGATGCCGTTGGCCTGCCCACCGCCGGCACCTATACGCTTAACGGCAATGTCTATAATGCGGCGACTGCCGGCACGCTCAATGGCCGCATCGATTTCCGCAATTTTGCTCCGTATGTGGGCATCGGCTGGGGCAATGCCGCGTCCAGAACCAGAGGCTGGAGCCTCTCTTCCGATTTGGGCGCGTTCTATCAAGGGAAGGCGCGCACTTCCCTGAGCCTGAATGGCTGTTCAGCGGGCCCGGCGATCTGCAACCAGATTGCCAACGACGTTGCCGCCGAAAATCTTCGGCTGGCCGACAAAGCAGACGATTACCGCGTCTATCCCGTTATCCGCATTGGCATCACATATATCTTCTAAGCCCCGCCTGGTGAGATAACTTGGCGCTGCGCGTTCTGGGCTACCTATTCCACCACGCCCTGCTCGCGCAGCCATTGCACCAGTTGCTGCAAGCCTGCCTGGTTGATCGTGATTTCGCTGGAAACGAGATCCTGGCCATCCGTGTCTTCACGAATCTGGATGCCCACGGACTTGCCGCTTTCCCCATGCAGCGTCACGACCAGTTTTTCATTGCCGATGGCGGAAGCATTCTGGATTACCGCCTGGCCGGAATCCGATGCCTGGAATGTCGATTGCATGGCAACTCCTTTTCATTCATCCATGCCATTCAAGGATTCGATATCGCCGATGGCTAGCTTCAGCATCAAATCCGGCTTGGCTTCCTTGAAAGGAATGCCGGTTGCCATGGCGTCGGGAAAAGCCTTTTTCATCAGGCCATTCTGAAAAATAAAATACTCTCCATGATCGTATTCGATCGTGTAAGTCAATTGCTTTCCGGTGCGGCGCTTGTATTCTTCAATAGGCATGGTGCTTCTCCATGTACGATGACCATCCATCATTGTTTATAGCGCTTACGCTAGCATGGCTTGCCGAATCGTGAAGCGCGTTTAGTCAAAGATGATTTTTTTCCACGGAGGTTGCCATGCCTTTGGAAATAATCGATGAATATGAAATCGAGTATGAGGGCGTACTCCTGCCGCAGCACGAGGGCTGGGGCGCCTATGTCACCGTGTATGGCCCCTCGCACAATCCCATGCACATGAATGCGATTTATCCGCGTCACCATGTCTCGTTTGAAAAAATTTTTCCTAACGAACAGTTAGCCGAGGCGGAAGCGCGTCGGGTCGCGCTGGAGCTGGTGCATCACCATCGTCGTCCGGCCTGACGCTTTGCCGCTCAACACCGTCACGGAGAGGCTTTGCTGAGGAAAGGAACGATTGCGCTGTTTATCGGCCTAAATCCTTTATCACTCCCAGCCTAATTGGAGATGGATATGAGCGTGTCGAAACTGCAGAAGGAAGCATGGCACCCCTATTTTGACGCCATGTCGCGGATGTTAACCGGCAAAACCGCAGAGATTGCCGTGGATTCCTTGAAGCTCGGTCATCAGATCGAAGCGGAATGGCTGCCCTTGTACGGCCTTGTCTATGATCCGAAAAGCGATGTGTTCGAAGTAGTGATGGAAGGACTGGACCACATGATCCGTCATCCGCAGGAAGTGTACATCGACATCGACGCCACCGGCTTGAACAGCGTAGAGGTGGTGGATGAAGACGATGTGCACCAGATCATCAGTCTGCGTTCACCCCTGATGCTGCCGCAATCGCTGCACTGACGAGAAGCCTCGTTAGCCGCCCGCAGGCCAGATGCATGAATTGAGCGGCAGGGTGGACAAACAGGCCTTGCCGCTGCCCACCCTGCCGCCGTCCAGCCCTAACTCACACTTAGGGCTTCAGCACGACCTTGATGCATTCATCCTGCTTGTTCTTGAAGAGATCGTAGCCGTGCGGCGCCTCGTCCAGCGGCAAATGATGCGTGATGATGCAGGTGGTATCGATCTCGCCCTTCTGGATCCGTTCCAGCAAGGGTTGCATGTAACGCTGCACATGCGTCTGGCCGGTCTTGATGGTCAGCGAGCGGTTCATCACCGAGCCGAACGGCACCTTGTCGATCAAGCCGCCATATACGCCGGGCACCGATACCGTGCCGCCGTTGCGGCATGCCATCATGGCTTCGCGCAGCGCGATGGGCCGGTCGGACTCCATCCTTACCGCCTGCTTGATCGTGTCATACGCGCCCACCATGCCGACGCCATGCGCTTCCATGCCGACGGCGTCGATGCAGGCATCCGGGCCGCGTCCGCCAGTCAGCTGCTTCAAGGCTTCTAGCACGCTGACCTCTTCGTAATTGAGCGTTTCGGCACGCAGCTTTTTGGCCATGCGCAAACGTTCAGGGAAACGGTCGATGGCGATCACGCGTTCCGCCCCCTGCACGAAGGCGCTCTGGATGGCGAACAAGCCGACCGGGCCGCAACCCCAGATCGCCACGACATCGCCCGGCTCGATACTGCAATTTTCCGCCGCCATCCAGCCGGTCGGCAAAATATCGGACAGGAAGAGCACCTGGTCGTCGCTCATGTCATTCGGCACCTTGAAGCAGCCGACATCGGCATAGGGCACGCGCACATATTCCGCCTGGCCGCCTGCATAGCCGCCGGTCAGATGCGAGTAGCCGAAAATGCCGGCCGGTGAATGCCCCCACATCTTTTCCGCCATCCAGGCATTGGGATTGGAGTTCTCGCACAGCGAATACAGCTTTTCCTCGCAGCTCAGGCAATGACCGCACGAGATGGTAAACGGCACCACCACGCGGTCGCCGATTTTCAGGTTGGTGACAGCGCTGCCGAGCTCGACCACTTCGCCCATGAATTCGTGGCCGAGGATGTCGCCCTTTTCCATGGTCGGCACATAGCCGTCCAGCAGATGCAGGTCGGAGCCGCAGATCGCCGTGGAGGTGATCTTCAGGATCGCATCGCGCGGATTGAGGATGGTCGGGTCGGGAACGTTATCGACTTGCAGCTTGTTCTTGCCATGCCAGACATTTGCTTTCATCCCGGTTCTCCCTGTTTGAACAATAAACGCGTGATCATGCTGCGCGGCCCTGACGGCTGGCCGACCGTGGTCGGAATCTCGCCGGTTTCCATCAATTGCTTGAAGCGCCGGAGGTCCTGGTCGATTTGCAGTTCCGGCTCTTCGCCAAAGAGTTTCGCCAGGACTGACCAGGCCTTGCCCCCCGGCGGGCTATACAGCAGGTCGATCCGGATCACGGTGCCGCGCCCGCCGGCACCCCGCTCAAATCGCACCGTGCCGGCATTTTCAATGTCGGCGCCTTCCAGCGAATGCCAGGCCAATAGTTCACCCGGATGGTCTACCGTGATTTCGGCATCCCATTCGACGGTCGTGCCGCCCGGCGCCTTCGCGCGCCAGTGTGACTTGGTATCGCCAGTCACACTGACCTCTTCCAGGTGCTTCATGAAACGCGGGAAATTCTGGAAGTCACGCCAGAAGCGGTAGCATTCTTCCGGCGACTTGTTGACCGTGATGCTCTTCTGGACATCTACTTCGCCCGGCTTGGTGGTTTGCACGACCGACATGCTGGATTGGCGCGCTTCGCGCTTCTCGCGCATGCTGGACATGACGTCGAGCACGGTGATGCCGGCGACGATGGCGGTGGCCATGCCGATGCGCTGGCGGCGCTTACGGTGGAAGCGGCTGGTCGTCTGCGCCGCCACGCCGAGCAGCGCCAGATCCATGATGTCGCCCGCCACGCGCGACCATAGCCAGTTGCCCTGCTGGCGCGGCTGGCTCAGGATGCCGGCGCCGCTGGCAATCTCGCGCAAGCCGACCGCGCGCAAGAGCATGGGATGTTCATCGACGCCGGCGGCGCGCGACACTGCGCGCGGCGCCAGCAACTGGGCAACACCGAGTCCGATACTGAGCCACCCCAAGCCCTTTGCCAGATTCGCAGCGCTGCTATGCCGTTGTTGCGGACGCGAACGGGCGCTGCCGGCAGAACGGCCATACGAGGCGACACCGGAAAACGCTTGCTCGTCATGCTGTGCCGACGCGGGGGCCAGCGGCGTATTGGGTGGGTTGTAGAGGGCTGGGGCTTGGCGTGGCGCAGCAGCTTGCCCCGCTGAATTCAGTGTTGACTCCATAAGTCTCTCCATTGTGCGTGGCGGAAATGACAACAAATTTGATAATTAGGGTGTCATGCCAGACTGGAGTTCCCGCTTACCGCAATGCAGACTTGCGCGGCTTATACTTGCGCCTACGCGCTTTCCAAAAATGAATCTTGCCGATGAAACTTGCTAATCTCTTCGAAAATATTCCTCAGCAACTTCCCGAAGAAGTCGTGGAAATGCTGGCCGGCTCCGGGCAGGTGCGTATCGAACGTATCGTGTCGCATGGCCACTCCTCGCCTGCCGGCTATTGGTATGACCAGGACCAGCATGAGTGGGTGGTGCTGTTGAAGGGACAGGCAAGCCTGTCGATCGATGGCCGCGATGAACCGCTGCACCTGTCGCCGGGCGACTATGTGAATATCCCGGCGCATGTGCGCCATCGGGTCGAGTCGACCAGCACCAGTGAAGAGACGGTGTGGCTGGCCGTTTTCTATTAGCCGGCTTTGTGAGTGTACATCTACAAAAAGCGGCGGCTGCATGCGACAATCGCAGCCATTGTTTCAGCTGAGCAATCACTATGCAACGCGACACTCTGGTTCATTGCCATCCTGACGACCTTCCCTGGGTACCCTGGGCTTTGCCGGGCGCAGAGTTCAAGCTGCTGCATGCCGACCCGGATAGCGGCCGGTTCTCGCTGATGATCAGAATGGCGCCCGGCGTTGACGCGCCGAAGCATCGCCATGTCGGCGCGGTGGAAGGCTGCGTGCTGGCGGGCGGCTTTTACTACGATGACCAGCCGGATGTGTGGTTCGGGGCGGGCTGCTATCTGCTGGAGCGCGAAGGCGCCGAGCATAGGCCTGTAACACCGCAGGGCGCGGAAATGTTCGCGGTCTATCACGGCCCGGTGGAAGGTCTGGATGCGCAAGGCAATGTCACCGGCCGCATCGACTGCCGCTGGCACATGAAAGCCTGGCGACTGCGCATGGCACAGGCGCGCCGCCACAGCGAAAAACCCAAGGCCGGCACATGAGCGGCACGGGCGGCATGCGTCAAAGGCGGCTTGCTCGCTTCGCCGCCATTACCCTGGTGGTGCTGCTGGTGCTGGCGGGGGCTGGATTTTTCGGCTTGCGCTATGCCACCTCGCTCCTGAAATCCCAGGTCGAAGCGGCGCTCGGAGAAAATAGCCAGGTCGGCGCCATCCATGTCGGCTGGTCCGCCATCGAAGTGCAAGACTTGCGCATCCGCGCGCCGCGCGACTGGCCCGCTCAGGAAACCTTGCATGCCGCCCGCATCGTCATCGTGCCGGACTTGCGCGGCCTCCTATCGGACCGTTCGCATATCAAGATCCATAGCATCACCATCGACGATGCTTACCTGTCGGTGCTGCGCACCCGCAATGGCCGCTTGCGCCTCTTGCCCAGCCTGCTGGAAGCCAAAAAAGCGCCGGAAGAAAAAGGTGGCGGCAATGCCGTTGAGGTATCGATCGGCAAAATCGAATTGCGCGGCAGCCAGGTGGAATTTTATGACGCCAGCATCAAGCAGCCGGCGCACCGCATCCGCCTCGATGCCTTGCATGTCACGGCGGAGCAATTGAATGTGCCGAGCCTGAGCGGCCGCACCGAGGTACGGATTGATGGCATCGTGAAAGGCATAAAGCGCGACGGCAAACTGACCATCGTCGGCTGGCTGGAGATGACCAATAAAAATTCGAAACTGGACACCCGCCTGTCCGGTGTCGACTTATTGACGTTGCAGCCCTACCTCATCAAGGCAGCGGAGACGGGGGTCAAGCGCGGCACGCTCGACCTGCAATTGCAATCCACCGTGACCGCCAACCGCTTGCATGCGCCCGGCAAGATTACGCTGATTGATCTGGAATTGAGTGAAAAAGGCGGAGGTTTCGGCACCTTCATGGGCTTGCCGCGTCAGGCGGTCGTTGCCGGATTAAAGGACCGCAACAACCGCATCACGGTCCAATTCACGCTGGAAGGCAGACTCGACGATCCCCGCTTTTCACTCAACGAGAGCTTTGCCAAAACGATAGGTGCGGCGACCGCAGGCTTGCTTGGCATTAGCATCGAAGGCTTGGCAAAGCAATTAGGCAATGCGCCGCAATCCATCGGCTCGGCACTGAAGAATCTGTTTGGCAAGTAGCGTCGGCTATTGCCCAAAAGGCTTAGAACTTTCCACTTATGCATGACTCCATTGGTTTTGACCCGTATGGAGACAGCATCATGGATAGCACTCAAGATACCCAAGGGGCGCAAGACAATCTGCAGCAATTGGGCGGCCTCCGCGTAGCGGTACTCCTTACCGATGGCTTCGAGCAAGTCGAACTTACCGGCCCGCGCGAAGCACTGGAGCGAGCCGGCGCCAGCGTCAGCTTGATTTCGACGCATCTGGGGCAAGTACATGGCTTGCATCATGTCGACAAGGGCGATGCCTTTGATGTCGACCTGACCTTCGATGACGCCGAACCTGAGGATTTCGATGCCGTACTCTTGCCCGGTGGTGTCGTCAATGCCGACCAGATCCGCATTTCCCCGCAAGCCCAGCAATTCGTCCGCCGCATTCAGGATGAAGGCAAGATCATTGCCGTCATTTGCCACGGCGCCTGGCTGCTGGTATCGGCGGGACTGGTGAAAGGCCGCACGCTCACCAGCTGGCCGACGCTGCAAGACGATATCAACAATGCCGGCGGCCACTGGGTCAACCAGCAAGTCGCGGAAGACGGCAACTGGATCAGCAGCCGCCGTCCGGGCGACATTCCCGCTTTCAATGAAAAACTGGTCGAACGGCTGAGCGAACGCATCAACCTGAGTGCGCGCGGCACTTCGGATCAGTTGCGGCCCGGCGCGACCAGCTGACGCCTTAACGGCTGGCCAAGCCTGGAGACCGATAGCCGCATGGCCAGCCGTCCCGACTTGTTCCGCATGCATTGCGGCTCGCAGACAAAATCTGCACGGCTAGTCAAGTGCCAATTTCCGGTAATAGTTACAAGATCCGCCAGCCAAAAAACGCTACGATCCTGACATGGATCGGCGATGCGAGCTCAGGCGCGCCAGCGATCCACACTCACTCATCAGAATCAATCAGGGAGAAAAATAACATGACGTTTGTGGATGCGATCAAGACTTGCCTGTCGAAATATGCGGACTTCAATGGCCGTGCCTCACTGTCGGAATACTGGTGGTTTGTGCTGTTTATCGTTGCCGGCGGCTTTGCGATTTCCTTCGTCAGCGACTTGCTCGGCATGCTGTTTTCTCTCGCCACCCTGGTGCCGTCGATCGCGACGGCCGCACGTCGCCTGCACGATACCGACAAGAGCGGCTGGTTGCAGCTGATCGCGCTGATTCCCGTATTGGGATGGATCGCCGTCATTTACCTGCTGGTGCAACCGGCAAAAGAGCCGAACCGCTTTGGCATGGCGCCGGAATTGACGCCCTTTAACAGCACCAACTGAACTGAGGATTACCGTCTTCCTGGACTTGTCTCGTGGGGCGCCTGGCGGCGCTTCGTTTTTATGCCGCCGGCTTTTTTCCGCGCCCCGCTCTGCTGCACCTATTGCAGGAAACGCGCCAATTCCGCCGGCCGCACCGCCTGCGTGACATAGTGCCCCTGGAATTCATCACATCCCTGTTCCCGCAAAAAATCCAACTGCGCCATCGTTTCCACGCCTTCGGCAATCACCTTCAGCTTTAAACTCTTTGCCATGATCAGGATGGCGCGAATGATGGCGGCATCATTGACATCGTCAGCCAGATCGCGCACGAAGGATTGGTCGATCTTGAGCTTGTCGACGGGGAAGTGCTTCAGGTAACTGAGGCTCGAGTAGCCCGTGCCAAAATCATCGACCGCCAGCGCCACGCCCATGTCACGCAAGGCGCGCATGGTAGCCATCGTACTGCTGGATGCATCCAGCAATACGCTTTCCGTAATTTCAAGTTCCAGGTAACGGGGTGGCAAGCCGGTTTGCTCCAGCGTCTTGCGCACCTTTTGCAAAAAGTCCTTTTGCCGGAACTGGATGACCGACAGGTTGACGCCAACCCGCATGGGCTTGCCCTCGTCATACCAGGCTTTCGCCTGCCGGCACGCATTCTGCAAGACCCAGTCGCCGATCGGGACGATCAATCCGGATGCTTCGGCGGCATGCAAGAACCGCGCGGGCGCCAATAAGCCAGCCTCGGGATGCTGCCAGCGCAGCAGGGCTTCCACGCCGATGATCCGGCCGGAACCGATGTCCAGCTCCGGCTGGTATTCCAGCACGAGTTGGTTCTGATCCAGCGCCACGCGCAACTCGTGCTCCAGCGTCAGCCGCTCGACCATGCGCACATTCATGTCGTGATCAAAAAACTGGTAATTGTTGCGGCCGCTTTCCTTGGCATGGTACATCGCCGTGTCGGCATTCTTGATCAGGGTATCGACGTCGTTGCCGTCGTCCGGATACATGCTGATGCCGACACAGGTGGTGATGGTCAGGGTATGGCTTTCGATATAAAAGGGCATCCCGGTGGCGTGCAGGATATTGCCGGCGATATGCGCCACCTGTCCGCTATCGCCGATATTCGACAGCATGACGACGAATTCATCGCCGCCCTGGCGGCTGACGGTGTCGTTACTGCGCACGCACTTCTTCAGCCGCTCCGCGAGCGCCTGCAAGAGGTTGTCGCCGATATGGTGGCCGAGCGAATCGTTGATATTCTTGAAGCGGTCCAGATCCAGAAACAGCACCGCGAGCTTGCCGCGATTGCGCCGCGCGGAAGCGATGGCTTGATGCATCCGGTCCAGCAGCAAGACGCGGTTGGGCAAGCCCGTCAGGAAGTCATGCTCGCTCAGGTGGCGTATGCGCTCTTCGGCAGCCTTGCGTTCCGAGATATCGGAAAAGATGACGATGTAGTTGACGATGCGCTGGTCGCTGCTGCGCACTGCCGATACCGAAGCCCATGCAGGAAAGCTTTCGCCATTGCGGCGGCGTCCCCAGATTTCGCCTTGCCAGTGGCCGTGGCGCTGCACGGTTTCCTTGATGCGTTCATAAAAATCCGGCTCATGCACGTCCGAGCGCAATATATCCCTGCCGCCGCCGGCAATGTCCTGCTCCTGCAATCCGGTCAGCTCGGTGAATGCCGCATTCACGCGCATCATGCACCACTTCGCATCGAGGATGGCGATCCCTTCGCGGCTGCCTTCGAATACCTGGGCCGAGAGCCGTAATTCATGCTCCGCGCGCTTGCGGTCGGTGATATCGCGCACGATGGCATACATGAAGGCATCGCTGCTGCCATCCAGCACCGTCAATGTCACCTCGCCCCAGAATGTGCGCTTATCCAGGGTGCAGTACTGCCATTCGAAGCGGTGGCTGCCATGCTTGAGCGCAATGGCATGCATTTCTTCCATCTTCTCTTGCGACAGGCGGCCGTCAGGCTGGTACTTCGGCGAGATCTGGTAGGGGACCGCCCCCTTCAGGCCGTTGGTATCCTGACCATAGCCGAACAGGCGTAGCGCCGCCGGATTGAATTCCTGGATCTGCCCTTCGCGCATCATGATGATGGCATCCGCCGACTTGGTGAACAATTCGCGGATGCGGCTTTCCTTGTCCAGCAAGTCACGTTCGCGCTGCTTGCGCTCGGTGATATCGATATCGATGCAATAGATGCCTGTGGTCTGCTCACCTTCTCTTATCGGGAACATCGTGGAGCACACCCATACATGGCCGCCCGCAGGCGTAGCGACTTGCATATCGCGCGGCACGGCCGGCTTGCCAGCCTGCCATATGCGCGCCACCTCGTCCTCCCACCCCGGGTGATGGCGGCACGATACCAGGACGTCGCGGATATGCCGGCCAAGCGCCTCGCTGCGCGAGATGCCATACAGCTTTTCGCTGACATCATTCCAGACACGGATGATGCCGTCGCGGTCGAAACCCTGCACGGCGACAAGGGGCACCTGGTCGATCGCCTGTGCGAAACGGGTCAGGGCCTCGATCGAATTTGCCTTCTCGTCGCCAGCAAACATAGCCACTCATCCATGCCAAATAACGCACTCTTATCGAAAAACGGACCTGGCGCTGCCTTGGCAACAGCCATCGCTTCCCGCCCTTTCCTGAGAAAGGCTCCCAAATATCCAGTTGACGCAATCAAGGTCGAATCCGACCAACAGTTGGTATGTGACTTAAGGTATGCAGCGCCATCTTTGCACCACGAGGCAATGACCTCTCTTTCCAGCATTCGGCTGGAATGAATAAGGAGCATACGGGCTGATTGGCGCGAATGAAATATCAGGCAACCAAAGATCGCAAACGTTTTTTAATTATTCGTTATATTTTTGAGAACGATTAACGTTATTTCTGGGATGCACCTTGCCGGCAGGATCAAGGTGCAAGGGCGAGGAGTCAGACAGCGCGGCGGGAGGACGTCAGGCAACGCCTCCCGCTGCTTCAGGCAGGGTTACTTCTTCTCTTTCGGCCGGCCATCCGGCAACTTTTCGGCATTCGGGTCGCGTGTGCGGGCAGGGTCCGGCGGACTGGGTTCGGTTTGATTGAAGCGCGCGCGGGTCGCTTCATCGACACCCAACACGCCACGCAGATCCGTATCGACCAATCCATTTTCCAGGTCTTCAAAGGCTTGCTGGATATCTTCCCGCGGTTCGCCGATATCCTGGCTGTCGAAGGATTCATCGCGTTCGTGCGGCAAACGGGGAGCCGCGCCCGGCGCGGTCGGCGGCCCGGTCTTGATTTGGCGTTGTTTCAGAGGAGGTTGAGCCATAGTCATCACCACAAAGGAATTGGCAAAACCAGCTTTCATGCAATGCTCATACCACCCAGACTTATGCCCCTGCCGCATGAAACAGCTTGCATCTGCGGCCATCTTTGCCGAAAAATGAAGTCGCGCACGGCCTTTGTCAGTAGGAATTACAAAGCCATGTAAAGATTACCGGAGGAATGACTGGACTTCGCATAAAAGGCAATTGATAGCGAGCGCCTGATAGCCAGCCGCTACACCTGCAGCCGCGCCCTGGCAGCGCGATATTCTTGCTCCAGCCTTGCCACCACGTCGGCGACGGCCGGCGCGTCATCGATCAAGCCCACGCCCTGTCCCGCACCCCAGATATCGCGCCAGGCTTTGGCAGCGTTATTGCCACCGGAACTGAAATTCATTTTGGATTTGTCTGCCTGCGGCAAATTATCCGGATCGAGACCGGCGGCTTGAATCGATGTCTTCAGGTAGTTGCCGTGCACGCCGGTAAACAAATTGGTATAGACGATATCGGCGGCGCTGGAATCGAGGATAGCCTGGCGATAGGCTTCGCTGATATTGGCTTCCTTCGTCGCCAGCCAGCGCGAGCCGATATAGGCGAAATCCGCGCCCATGGCTTGCGCCGCCAGGATGGCATCACCCGTGGCAATCGCGCCCGACAAGGCAAGCGGCCCGGAAAAGAATTTTCGCACTTCTCCCACCAGGGCAAACGGCGACAGGGTGCCGGCATGGCCACCGGCGCCGGCGGCGACCAGCACCAGGCCATCGACGCCGGCTTCCAGCGCCTTTTGCGCATGCCGGATCGAGATCACGTCGTGCAGCACGATGCCGCCATAGCCATGGATCGCCGCCAGCATGTCCGGCGGCGGTGCGCGCAGGCTGGAAATGATGATCGGCACGCGGTGGCGCACGCAGACTTCGACATCCTGCGCCAGCCGTTCGTTGGACTGGTGCACGATCTGGTTGACCGCAATCGGCCCTATCACGGCGTGCGGATGCGCGGCGAGATAGGCCGCCAGTTCCGTCTGCATTTCATGCAGCCAGGTGTCGAGTAACTCCGCCGGGCGCGCGTTGAGCGCAGGGAAGGCGCCTACCAGGCCAGCCTTGCATTGCGCCAGCACCAGCTGCGGGCCACTGGCAATGAACATCGGCGAACAGATCACCGGCAAACGCAGGTTTTGCAAAACGGCGGGCAATGCCATACAAGCTCCTCAAGCGCAATTGCGAACTGCTTGATTATGCGTCAAAAAGAACGGTCGTTCCTAAATTCAGGATAAAACCGGTGATTTGTCGCATTTTCAGCGCGAAATCGTATGCTACGATCAGTCACCATACTGAGACACAGTCGCATTAATGAAAAAAACGCCCTGGCAAGCGCACCAAAGCATCGGGTTGCTCGTTGCGCTTTTCGGCGCCATCCTGGTGTTTCGCTGGATATTGAACGATGCAACGATCACCCGCCTGATTCCGGGTGCGGCAGCGATGGAATTGAATGCGCCATTGCTGTTGCTGACCGCGGGCATTTGCTGCGTTTTTTATCCCGAGCGCGACCACTATGCCGCGCCGCTCAAGATACTCTTGCGCCTGTGTGGCTGGCTAGTGCTCATTCTGCCGCTGCTGCAGCTGCTTCAGCATCTGTTCGGCATCAATTTGGGCATCAATTTTGTTAGGCTGCCAGTCGTGCCGACCGAAGGCAGGCCGCATCCGGGCCGGCTATCCCCGCAAGCCGCGCTGGCCTTCCTGAGTGTTGGCAGCGCCCTGTTCCTCCTGCGGCGCAAGCGGGACGACATCCGTTACTACCGCATCGTGCTGACGCTGATCCTGGTGCCGATGCTGATCGGCTTAACCGGGCTGGCCGGCCATTTCCTGCAGCTGGAAACCTTCTACCACCTGCCGAAATATAACCAGATGACCGTGCCGACGGCGCTCGGCATCAGCCTGCTGAGCTACGGCGTGTGGCTGCTGCAGCAAAGCATCCTGAGCCACCATCAATTGAAGACGCGCCAGTACTGGGAGCGCGCAACCCGCCGTGCCATTGCGACGCTCGTCATTGTCGCGCTGGCAGGAGGCATTGCGGGTTTTGCCGTCATGCGGGATGCCTTCGAGGATGCGCTGGCAGAGAGCATTCGGCTGAGCGTCACGTCCAATGTGGCTGCGCTTGGCAATATGCTGGAAAACAAGCTGGCATTGCATCGCACGATTGGTGCCAATCCAGGCCTTCGCCGCAACCTGATCCAGCTGCAAAAGCAGCCGCATGACAAGGCTGCGCGCGCCTCCGTGGCGGAACATATCGCTTACCTGTCCGCGGTCGGCCTGGACGGCGTGCGACTGTACGATGCCGGCGGCCGGCTGGTTGCCGCCGCGGGTGGGGCCATGCTGCATGACCAAGCAGCGCTGGCCCATCGCCTGAGTCGCGCCGAGCAGACTGCCTACCTGGTGTGGCAGGATGGCTACCTGCTGCACACGGAAAACAAGTTGATCGCAGAGGGCCACACAGTCGGCACCATCGTGGTCGAACAACGCTTGCCGGATTTCGACAAGTTGCTCCATGACCTGCAGGTCAGCCATGCTTCTGCCGATGCCTTGCTGTGCAGCCGCGATAACAACGCGGCGATATGCGCGCCAAGCCGACTCACCGATGCGGTTACCAGCATGCCGCTTCCCGGCCCGCCGGGCATCGCGACGCCGATCGAGCTGGCGTTGCTGGGCCAGAGCGGCATCGTGACCACCCGGGATGCGCGCCAGAACAGAATCTTTGCCGCCTACGCGCCATTGCAGGAATTCGGCCTCGGGCTGGTGATAACGATGGATCTCGAAACGCTGTACGCGCCGCTCAGGCAAAAAATCCAGCTGCTCGCAGCAGCGCTGATCATATTGGTGGCATTCGGCACCCTGACCCTGCGCCTGGCGGTGCGTCCTCTCCTGCAACGCCTGTCGGACAGCCAGCGGCGCCTGCGCGCCATTACCGACAATGTGCCGGTATTGATCACCTATATCGATCCGGAATACAAGATCGGCTTTTGCAATCACACCTTTGAGGAATGGTTTGGCACGCCGGCCAGCGACGTACTCGGCAAGCCCGTGAACGCCGCCATCGGCCCATTTAATTTCGCCCAACGCGAGAAATACATGGAACGGGCACTTGCCGGAGAAAGGGTGGAATTCGAGGTGAGCTCGGACACCAATGGCGTCAGGCGCCACTTGCAGAATACTTACGTGCCCGACATCACGAGCGACGGCACGGTGGCCGGCATTTACACCTTGTCCATGGATATAACTGCCGCAAAGGACGTGCAGCAGCGATTACAGCAAATGGCGCGCTTCGATGCGCTGACCGGCTTGCCGAACCGCTATCTCATGAACGAGAAGCTGCATGAAGCCATCATGCGGTGTCATCGGTCGGGCGAGCCGATGGCGATCATGTTCCTGGATGTCGACCATTTCAAGCTGATCAACGATAGCCTTGGCCATGCCGGCGGTGACGAGGTGCTCAAGGAGTTCGGGCGACGCCTGAAGGCGAGCGTGCGGCAAACCGATACGGCGTGCCGGCTGGCGGGCGATGAATTCGTGATCATCTTTGAAAAGATCGGCAGCCCGGATGCTGCCGAAACTATCGCCAGCAAAATCATTGCCAATGTCGAGGCGCCCTTCGCAGTAGAAGGCCATCCCGTGCAGATCGGCACCAGTATCGGCATTGCCTATTGTCAGAATCCGCCCCAGTCGCCGGCATCCCTGATCAGCCAGGCTGACCAGGCGCTCTACGAAGCCAAGGAAGCCGGCCGCGGCACGTACCGCCTGGTGTGCTGCTGAGGCCTCAATCGCATCATGCCGCCAGGCGCATCTCGAACACCGCCGCGGCATCGGGCAGCAAGGGCGCATTCGGCGCCAGCGGGTCGCTCAGCACGGCGAACAGGTAATCGATATTGATTACCTGGATCAGCAGGTCGCCGCCATTGGCCTTGATCACCTGGGTGATCAGCATACCGCCCGCGCCATTGGCCAGGGGAGTCGCGACGATTTGCGCGGCCTCGAACTCGGGCACGCCGTGCAAGTCTTCCACCAGCAGCCCGATCATCTGGTCGCCATGCTTCACGATGATGACCTGACTGGCGGCTTCCATTGGCGAAGGCGTGCCGCGCATCAGGTGGCCGAGATCGTAGACCCAGGCATAGCGCTTTTCTTCCCCTTGCTGTTCCAGCGAAATGATGCCGACCCGTTCGCTGCGGCCGCCGATCGACACGCGCGAGATGCGCTGCACCGGCAAGGCTTGCTGTGCATGTTCGGCGTCGATGGCGAACATGGCGCCGTTGACGAAGAAGGTGGCAAATTCATGGCCGCCGCTGCCGGCGTCGACAATGGCCTCCTGCCTGCTCTTTGCCGCGATCTGGCGCACTTGGCCAAAATAGGTGAACACCACTGCCAGCACATCATCGACATAGCCATCCGTCTTCTTGAATTCCCGGTAGCCGCTGGATACCGTGCAGCCCATCACGGCATAGTGGCCATCGTGCTCGACGATGCGCGAAGCGCCGCTGCCGTTGGGAAGTTTGAGCAAGCCCGGATCGATTTCCAGCATGCTGCCGACCGGACGCGCCGGATCGGTGCTGGAAATGATGCGCCCCTGCCGATCGATGTAAAAGGCATGGGCTGCCTCCTTGCCTGCCAGGCAGCTTTGCAGCATGGCGGAAAATTCGATCGTGCTGTCGAACACGAGGCCGATGCCGCCCACCACCATGCCGTCATGGTGCGGATCGCGGATGGCGGCATGATAGATGTACGTCGGTGCGCCGTCATACAACTGGCTGGAGGAAAATGCGCTGACATGGTAATTCTGCTCGCCGCGCAGGGCTGTCACCTGCGCCAGCGTTTCGGCGTCGAGCATCGTGCCGACGATTGAAGCATCTCCTTCGCCGTCGCGGCTGCTGGCGATAATCACGCCGTCGCGGTCATACACGAAAATGCGTGTGTAGACGGTGTAAAGCCGGTTGATGTAATCCAGGATGGCGGTGATCTGCTGCGTCGACTCCAGATCGAGTTCCTGCTCCGCCAGGCGCAGGCGCAATTCCGGCGTCAGCGCCCACCAGCGGCAATCGTCCGAGCGTTCATACAGGTTGCGGTCCAATAGGTCGACCAGCAAGTGCGAAACGAATTCGGCGTCATTGAGGTTCGAGCCGATGACGGTCTGGTACAAATCCCGAATCGATTGCGAAAACAGTTCATTGCTGCGGCTGCCGGTTTCGCCGATCTGCTCGAGGATCGTCTTGAGCTTTTGCAGTTCGCCGTGCTGGCCGGCGGTCATGACCTGGCCATTCCAGACCACGCGCCGGATAGTGTCGGCCGCCGTCATGATCTCGAACAGTGGCGGACAGAACGAGCGCGCATGACTCAGCAAGCCTTCCGCGCTGTCGGCGCCGAGATCGTCCAGCGCATGACTAGCCTCGCCGGTAAACGCCACCTCGACCGGTATCATCACCTGGCCCTGCCATCCCGGCGGCCCCATGTAACCCTGATAACCGGCGGCGGAAAATGTCCGCACCAGATATTCGCGGCCGCCATAGACCATCAGGCGCGAACTGCCGTCGCGGTTGACCGGCACCACCGCACCGACATCGATCCAGCTACGGTCGGCGCTGGCAATCACCCGGTTGCCGCCATCCAAGAGCAGCATGTTGAAACGGTCTTCCTCTTCACGCAGCGAACGGAAGATGCCGGCCATTTCTTCTTCGAAGTTGAAGCACAGGCAAAGCACGCCGACCACTTCGCCTGTCTGCGGATGCAGCATGCGCTGCGAATAAATCAGCGCCTGCTTCTTGCTCGGACGCAGATCCGTGGCGCGGAAAGTCTGCACATAGCCGGCAGTGCGGAGCGACTGCGCAATCAGCGGATCGACGCTGCCTTCGACCGGACTTTCCTCATCGATCTGCACCAGCACATTGCCCTTCGTATCGAGCAGCAGGATTTCGTCGTAGACCGTGTACTTGTTACGATAGGCGCGCAAACGGTAGCGAATGGCAGCGACATCGTCGGTGTCGCCGGCGACGAATTCGCAGAGCTTGCGGTCCGTCGCCAGGAAGCCGACGTCGGCCGTGCGCTCGTACAGGTTGCGCACCACGATATCGATGACATACTGCGCCTTGGCGCCGATCTTGGCCAGCACGGTCGCCACTTTCTCGCGCACCAGGCTGGTCACGAGCTCCTGCTCCAGGCGATTGAAGCCCTCGCGGGTCGCGGCCATGGTCGGCAGGATCGCCTTAGCCTCGTTCGGACAATTCATTTTCGCCGAGGCCTCGATCATGCGCCACATCAGGTTCAGCTCATGCAGCGACTGCTCGCAACGGGTCACGTCGCGCATATAAGGGAGAAAGTTATCGATCTGCAAGGGCGTGCTCTTATCCATGATGCGATCTCGATGCTAATAAATTGTGTATGGCGGCATGGCTGCCGATCAGCTCATTCAAGGGCAGCGGCTTGCTCAGCAGGTAGCCTTGCAGGTAGGTGCAGCCGAACTGGGTCAGATACAGCAGTTGCGCATCGTTTTCGATGCCTTCGGCCACCACGTCGAGCTTCATATGCCGTCCCAGGTCGAGGATGGAGCGCACGATGGCGCCGTCACCACGGTCGTCCGGCAGGCCGGCGACGAACAAGCGGTCGATCTTCATTGAAGTAATGGGCAGTTTTTTGAGGCGCGACAGCGAGGAATGGCCGATGCCGAAATCATCCAGGCTGATCTGGAAACCCAGCTGCCGCAGCATTTGCATGACCGGCACGACTTTTTCCGGCTGCTTCATGACCATGCCTTCGGTCAGCTCCAGGCAGACATGGCGCGAGGCGATGCCGCTGGCGGCCACGACGTCGGCGAGCTCATACGGCAACCGCAGATTGATGAATTCCGGCGCCGCCATGTTGACGTTGACGCGCAGTTCGGGAAAACCGGCGCGGTGCATGACGCCCAGATCGCGGCAAGCCTGGCGCACGACCCAGCGGCCGATCTGTACAATCAAGCGGCTCTTTTCGGCAATCGGAATAAAGCTCCCCGGCAGCACCAGCTCGCCGCCCGGCTTGCGCCAGCGCAGCAAGGCTTCCACGGCGACGATCCGGTTGCCATAAAAGTCGAACACCGGCTGGTATTCGAGGAAGAATTCATTCTGCGCCAGCGCCCGATGCAGTTCCGCTTCCATGGTCAATTGCTGCGCCAGCGAAGTCTGTTGCTGGGCGATCAGGCGCGTGCCGCTCTCGGAGCAGAAACAATAGGCGTTGCGCCCGGCCTTCTTGCTGCGATACATGGCTTCATCCGCGCTGCGCAACAGTTCCTGCGGGGTCCAACCATTCTCGCCGAATACGCTGATGCCGACGCTGGCGGATACTTTCAACTCCTGGCCTTCGAATAGCGATGGCGTGCCAGCGGCATGCAGCACGTGTTCCGCCAGGTCCGACAAGGAAGCATTCACCGCCGCGCCGTCGGCACTATCCAGGGGCGCCAGAATGGCAAACTCATCGCCGCCCAGCCTGCCGATGCGCACGCCTTTTCGGGCCAGCGGCTGCAGGCGCCTGGCAAAGTCGCGCAACACCAGATTGCCCGCATCATGGCCGAAGGCATCGTTGATCGGCTTGAAGCGATCCAGGTCGATATACAGCAGGCCGAACAGCTTGCCGGTACGGCCTGCCTCCTCGCTCATTTCGCCGAGGAGCTGATGGAAATAACTGCGGTTGGCGAGTCCGGTGAGGTCATCCGTCTGCGCCAGCTGGCGCATCAAGTCTTGCTGCTCCATGCGCTGCACCGCCTGGGCGATCAGGCCGCCGATGACCGCCGACAGGTTGGGCAATTGGGCATCGTGCTGGCGGGTCAGCGTGCTGAAGAACTCCAGCACGCCGACATTGTGCCGCTGGCCGTCCGCCGCGACATAGGAAACCGGAAAGGCATAGCCTGACTCCAGCCCGCATTCGCGCGCCGCGTCGCGCCGCAGGAAGCTGTGGTCGCTTTTCATGTCCTCGATCCAGCCTGCCTGCCCGGTGCTCCAGACATGGCCGACGAAGCCTTCGCTGGGCGCCATCCGTACGCGCGCACTCGCGTTGTCGAATTCTGCCAGCGCATAGTCGGAGTGGCTCCAGTGGTACTGGCAAACCAGTTGCGCCGACTCGTACGGCCCTTGCTGGATCTTGCGCATTTGCCAATAGGCTCCCCACTCCCAGCCGAGGTTTTCGCATACCAGCTGGATTACCTTCGGCACCGCCTCATCCAGCGAATCGGCGCCGACCAGCGACTGCGTCATGGCATAGCTGAAGCGTTCGCGCATTTCCACGTGCTTGGCCGCAGTAACATCCACCACGACGCCGGCATGCATGCCCGGCGTTGCGCCTGCCGCCGGCACCGATTGCATCCGCAGCCAGCGCAAGCCGCGCGTCCCCTGCAGCACGCGGAACTGGTAATCGATCAGCACGCCCGGCAGCTTGGCTTGCATGAGTGCCGTGGTGAGCTGGAGCATGTCTTCGGGCACGACATTGGTAAAACACTCTTCCAGCGACCTGTGCAGGCCGGGATCGACTTCGAGGAATTGCGCCGCGCCATGCGACAGGATGAGTTGTTCCTCGCGCAGATCAAACCACCAGCGACCAAAGCCGGCAACGGTTTCCATGGCATCCGGATAGGCGAGCTCGGCCAGCACGGGTACGGCAGCATGCGGGACTGAAGCCGAAGTCGGCACCAGGGCTTGTAGCGGCGGCAGTTTGGAATTCATGGCGGTCTATTGCTTGATGTTTTGTATCCATAAAGCAACATTCGGGCCATCCCGAACACAACAAGCCTCACCAAAATGGAACATCAATGGAAAGCGTGCCTGCCCTTTCCTGAACAGGCAAAAACACACTGCACAAGCACGCACCAGATCGGTGCGACAGTAGGCAAAAGCACTGCTTCCTGCTGTCGCACGCTGCGCAGGCTAGCGCGTGTTTTGATAGGCCAGCGCGAGCTTGGCAAACTCGATCAGCAAGGCTTGGTTACCGCCATTGAAAGTCATGAAGGAATTGCCGGTGCGGACGACCAGGCGCGGTGGAAAAATCCCGCTGGCATAAGGAATGCCCAGCATTTTCACGCCCCTGACGTCAGACCAGGCCACCTGCTTGGTATAGAGCCAGGTTTGGCGGATGCCTTTATCATCGATGGTCGTGCGTGCCCGCAAAAACCAGTAATAACTCACGCCCAGCATGACTGCGGCTCCCAGCAACAGCAATTTGACCCCGATGCCGAATTGCAGGATCGGGAACCGAACCGCGACCGAAATGCCATAACCAGCCAGAGCAATCGACACGACCGTCGCTAAAATTTTGAACCAAGGGCTGTATGACGGCCCGGTTATTGCCTGTTCAGGCTGATACCAACGTAAAGTCATCCGTTTTAACTTGCATCAATGTTAACATTTTAATAAAAGGCAATATATCGCCGCTTAAGCCTAAGCTGCCAGACGTCATTATGCCGGGAAGTGTACCAAGTCACCGAAGATTGCCTGTCTGCTCGGATTAGCCAGCTGAAATTTTTTATATAGCATTTTTACGAGTGGACAATGCCTACCCAGCCATTTAGACTTTCCGCAATTATAAAAATTGCAAATGGTCACAGACCGCATTGCACAGGGACAACCAGGCTTGAAAGTATTGAAGATCACTTTCGAACAAGCCTTACTAAAGGAGAGATGCATGACCGACGCGCGTAATTACGATGCGTTGCCGATGGATTGGGTCGGCGATTATTCTGGCAAAAAAGCACTGCTGACGCCGAATATTGAAGCCATTTTCGACCCGCATACCGGTGCTCGTTATACCTACAAGCAAATCGATGAACGCGCCAATCGTGTGGCGACCTATCTGGTAGATAAGCTCGGTATCAGCAAAGGCGACCGCGTCGGCCTCATCTCGCGCAACCGCATGGAATGCATCGATCTCTTCTTTGCTTGCGGCAAGATCGGCGCTATTCTCAGTCCGCTTTCCTATCGCTTGCAAAAACCCGAACTGCGCGACCTGATGCAGCGTGAAACCTTGAAAACGCTGTTCATCGAAGATGTGTTTGCCACGCTGGTCGACGACAGCGTCCTCCCCGAGCAACGCCCGACGGTGATTCAGTTTGGCGATGGCGACAATGCCGCAGCCTATGATGCGATCCTGGCTACCGAGCCGCGGGACGTCAAGGTGCCGGTCGCCATGAATGATCCCTTCCTGTATATCCATACCGGCGGCACCACGGCCGTGCCGAAGGTTTGCATCATTTCTCATCGCCAAATGATGTGGAATGCCTTCGAAGCCTTGCTCATGTGTGCCGGCTCGGGACACAGCCGCGAGCTGGTGCTGTTCCCCCTGTTCCATGTCGGCGGCTGGAATGTCTTTTTCTGCCTCTTCATGCGCAATAGCCTGGCGATCCCGCTCAGGCAATTCGACGCCGGACAAATTCTCGACATGGTTGATCAAAAAGTCATCAACCGTCTCGGTGTCGTGGAAGCCATGCTGCAAATGCTGGTGGCACATCCAAAATTCGAAAAGACCGATTTCTCGGGCATCGAGCTGATCACGACTGCGGCGGCGCCGTGCTCTAACGAAACCCTGCAGCCATTCTGGGATCGCGGCATTTCTACCAACCAGGCTTATGGCTTGACGGAAGCAGGCCCATCCAATTTCGCCTTCCTGGCGCGCGAGCCGGGCCTGGAGCATGTGAAAGCCAATTCGCGCAAGGTCGGCACGCCCTTCTTCTGCTGCGATTACAAAATCGTCTCCGAAGAAGACCACAACACACCATTGCCTCCGGGCAAGATCGGCGTGCTGTGCCTGCGCAGCTACCATAACTTCGATGGCTATCTGAACGATCCGGAACGCACTGCCAAGATTCTCGACCAGGATGGCTGGATCTACAGCGGCGACCTGGCTGTCTGCGACGAGGAAGGCTTGGTCTCCATCGTTGGCCGCGCCGACAACATGTTCATCACGGGCGGCGAGAATGTCTCTCCGGAAGAGATCGAGAATGCACTACGCAGTCATCCGGCCGTGGCAGCGGCCATCTGCGCCGGCATTCCCGACAAAAAGTGGGGAGAAATCCCGGTTGCCATGGTAGTGCTCACTCCTGGCAAATATGCCACCGAGGCAGACTTGCGTACGCATTGCAAGGAATTGCTGGCTTCCTACAAAGTCCCCAAAACGGTGGCCATTGCCGACGCCATCCCCTTGACTCCGGTCGGCAAACTCGACCGTAAGGCTTTAAAAGCCTATTTCACTAATAAGCAAGCTGCCTAGCCACATATTGGCCGGCGCCGATGCGCAAGTGCGACATCGGCGCCAAAATCCAGAGCTTATTTACCTTTTCTAACCTTTTCTCGATTTCCTTCGGAAAACAAACCGGTACAATGATTCGGTAATCGAGGGAATGTTGGCAATAAAATAACAATCATATGCCGCTTTCCCAAGCGCATGGCTTTGTCATGCTCAATCTGGAGAGACCGAGGCAAATGAATTTGGCAAACGTGACAATTCGCACCCGGCTGCGCATCGGGTTCGGTATCCTGCTGGCTTTTTTGGTCGGCATGACCTTGCTGGCATTATCGACCGCTGCACCTGATGCCAGCCGCACAGTCATCATCGCGAGCGGTGCTGGCATGCTTGTGGTCGGCATGCTGTGCGCATGGTGGATCGGCCGCAGCATCAGCGGCCCGCTGCAGGAAGCCATCGCAGTCAGCAAGCGCATGGCGGCAGGCGACATCAGCGAACCGATCAGCGCACGCGGTCAGGGCGAATTGCTGGAACTGCAGCAAGCGCTGCAGGAAATCAGCGAGCGCATGTTCGAGATCGTCTCCAAGGTCCGTTCCGGCACCACCGCTGTGGCGACTTCCGCCGGATTCATCAATGGCGACAATACCGCCCTGTCCGGACGCACCGAAGCGCAGGCCAGCTCGCTGGAAGAGACGGCGTCGTCGATGGAAGAACTGACTTCGACCGTGCGCCAGAATGCCGACAATGCCCGCCAGGCCAACCAACTGGTGTCGCACGCTGCCGAATCCGCCGTCAAGGGCGGCCAAGTGGTCGATAACGTCGTGGCCACCATGGGGTCGATCAAGGAAAGCTCGCGCAAGATCGTCGACATCATTTCCGTCATCGATGGCATCGCTTTTCAAACCAATATTCTCGCCTTGAATGCAGCGGTGGAAGCAGCGCGCGCCGGCGAGCAGGGACGCGGCTTTGCCGTGGTGGCGGCGGAAGTGCGCACGCTGGCACAGCGCTCGGCTTCGGCGGCCAAGGAAATCAAGACGCTGATCGGCGACTCGGTCAGCAAGGTCGATGCCGGCAGCCATCAGGTTGACGAAGCTGGCGACGCCATGAAGGATATTGTCTCCAGCGTCAAGCGCGTGGAAGACATCATGAGCGAGATTGCCGCCGCCAGCGCCGAGCAGAGCAGCGGTATCGAGGAAATCAACAAGGCAGTCATGCAGATCGATGGCATGACGCAGCAAAATGCCAACCTGGTCGAGCAGGCAGCCAAGACCGTGGTCACCCTGCAGGATCAGGCGGTACGCCTCAGCGAGGCCGTCTCAGTTTTCAACCTGGGCGAACGGGAATTCGGCAATGCTGAAGATGCTCGGGCGCTGGTCGAGCGCGGCTGCGAAATCCTGCGCAACTATGGCAAGCAAGCCTTCTTTGATGAAGTCTGCGACCCGACCGGCCAGCTGATCGACCGTGATCTGTACTTGTCGGCCTGCGACAACACCGACAAAATCGTCATACATGGCGCTTTCCCGCGCCTGGTGGGCACAGACGGCAAGGTCATCAAAGACCCCGATGGCAAGTATTTCGTCATGGAGATGCTGCGAATCGGCCGCACTCAGGGCAATGGCTGGGTAGATTACAAGTTCATTGATCCGATGACCAAGAAAACCATGGACAAGACTGCTTACATTGGCACGGTCGGCGATATCGTCATGTCGTGCGGGTTCTACAAACGTTAAGCAGCAACGAACGTTTTTTCAGGGCGCCGTTGGCGCCCTTTTTATTTTCAGGCTTGCGCTACGCCTTGCTCGAGGAAGCGCTCCAGACAAGCGTTGAATTCCGCCTGCTTTTCCTGGAACAGCACATGGCCGGCTTCCTTGAAAAGCGCCAGTTCGGCATTGTCGCCAATACCTTTAACAAGCGTATGCGCATTCTTCACCGGCCAGACCACGTCGTCTTCACCATGCATGACCAATACCGGCACGTTGATTTTCGCCAGCCACTTGTAATACGGTCGGGTATCCTGCACCGCCTGTAATTGTGCCCGCGTTGCATGGTCGGGCTGGGCGCCGATCCTGGCGTAGAGTTGTATCGCTTCGTCAAACACTTCCGGATGCGCTTCCAGATAACGCGGATGGAAATACAGGCTGAACAGGGTTTGCAGGCGCTGCCGCGGCGTGGCGCCGGGGAAGGCCAGTTTCTGCAAGACGGCAAGCGAAGGAAAGGTGATGCGCGGATCGCCGCCGGAGACGCCGGTGGACACCAGTGCGAGTTGCGCGACCCGCTCGGGATAATGATGAATGAAGCATTGCACCAGCACGCCACCCATCGATACGCCGACCAGGCGCACCGGCTCGGTAATATCCAGGGCATCCAGCAAGCCGGCCAGGTCTGCCGCCATGTCATCCATGGTATAGGGACCGGGCGGCATGCTGCTGCGGCCGGAGCCGCGGTTATCCAGCGCAATGACGCGGTAACGATGCTTGAAGTGGGCGATCTGCGCCCGCCATGACTCGACCGTGCCGCCCAGACCAGGCACCATCACCAGCGGCGCGCCGCTGCCCTGCTCTTCGTAATAAAGATCGATTCCATTGACTCGTAATGTCGGCATAGGCTTTGTAGGCTGGCTAAGCTGAATTCATCCGGATTAATGCGCGCGCTGCTGCACCAGGATCCATGGCTTGACGACCACGGTCCACAGTTCAGCCTCGGCATCCAGCCAAGTTTGAGCCTGATCGTCGGAAACGCGGCCCAACTGACCGGCACTCATCCATTGCGCGACCGCTTCCTTGTTGTCATTGGCAATTTGCAGGGCAACCTCAACCAGGTCCAGGTCATCATGCACGGCAATGACCGTGCCGGAGGCAAAGAAGCGCTGCAGTTCTTTCCAGGCAAAGCGGGCGGTTTCGCCATTGAGCTTGGCGCGCAAGAGTTCATCCTGCGAGGGGGCATTCGTCATGGGTATGGGATTGATAACGGAATAAAGTGAGCATTCTAATCGCTGGATGCTGCGCTCGCCCAGGCGCGAAGCAAGCCGGGCTGCACGACGCAACCAATTCAGCGATTGATGAGCAGGATCAGGGAAGTGGCAATGGCAATCACCGACAGGATCATTGCGGTCATGCACATGCGCGTCATGCGCTTTGCCCGGCTTTCTGCCTCCAGCGCCGCATCTTCCAACGCCGTGACGGCACGCTGCAGCTGCTCGGCCAGTTCGCGGATGTTGGCATCATTTTGCGCGGCGACCGCCTGGAGTTCGGCGATCTGCTGCTGTACCGGCGCATCCACGGACAGGCCGACGGACCCGCCTTCCGCTTTGGGCTTGGTGAAAATCGGCCGGGCCGCCGAGATGATCGTGCCCACATGAGGCAGCACTGCTTTTAAGGCTGGAATAATCCAGGATGCCATGTTCTGCTCCTTGCGCGCGGCAGGTCTGAAAACAAGGGGAAAGCTCATGGTGCTGCGCGGACCATGTCCGTTTCGCGGCACCGTACGGCCATAGCCAGGTGAATACGCATTATCGGCCACAACGCCTGCCCGAGCCAGTCCCGGCCTATTGTCCAGGGTCAATTACATTTTTGCGATTGAAAAAACGCAGATGCGAGGTTCGATTCAATGGTCTAATAAGGCTCTATCATTTGAGGAAGGTACCGGCATGACTGCAAAGAATCACGATTCCGCTGACGACGATTCGATTTGGGTGGTGTATGAAGCGCCGCCTGATTTCCCGGATAAATATGTCGCCCGCCGCTTGCTGGGGAATCGTCCGACCGCCGATTTTGTCATCGGCGACACGCTCAACGACGTGCGCAGCAAGCTACCGGAGGGCTTGTTCAGGATCGAACGCAGCGACCGCGACGACCCGATGGTGCGGGAATCGTGGATATGAGCGGATTCAGCCTGATCTGACCCGCCGACGCCGGACGCCTTGGCGCCGGCTCGAAAGATTAAGCCTGGGACGGCACGCCGTCGAAGAAGTCGACTTCACCGGTTTCGAGCGAATACTCGGCGCCGACCACCAGCAAGCCATCGTTCTGGATCAATTGCTCGATGATTTCGGAGCCATGGCGCAGATGATTGGCCGAGGCGCGGATGTTGGCGCGCACGGCCTGGTGCACCAGCTCGTCATGCTGATGACGCAATTCCGTCTCCATCAATGGCGCCACCGACGGCCGCACGCGGTCGACGATCGCGCGCAAATTGCGCGACTGGTTTTCGGAAGGGCGCTGCAATTCTTCAATCGTGGATTTGATGGCGCCGCAATGGGAATGGCCAAGCACGACCACGAGCCTGGTATGGAACAGTTCCGCGGCAAATTCAACGCTGCCGATCTGCGACGGCGCGACGATATTGCCAGCCACGCGGATGACAAACAGGTCGCCCAGACCCTGATCGAAAATGATTTCAGCCGGGACGCGGGAATCGGAACAGCCGAGGATGATGGCAAACGGTTCCTGCCCGGCGGTCAACTGGCTGCGGCGCGTCTGGCTGGACAGGGTGGCCATGCTTTTCACATCCGAGACGAAACGGTGATTCCCCTCGCGCAAACGTTGTAGTGCTTCAATTGCTGAAATCATTGGAGTGTTACCCTTTCTTGTATGGTACGCGATGTTATCGCTGCGACGGGCTTTGCGGACGCGCATCGGCGTCGGGCACCTCGCCGCAAATAGCACGCTGGTAGTCGGTCGCAGCAGGTTACTTAAGTGGCTAACATTATAAAAGAAGCTCCGGTATGCCGTATGCGGATAGAAATATCCTGACTTGATGAATACGGCATCTACATTGAAGAATGCAGCGCCTATTTTTCTGCAATCAGCCTATGCCAAGCTTACTGACCATGCAGGCACCTTGCACGGAATCATCCGAGGAAAATGTGCACCATACCCTCTCGCTGGTGATACCGCTGTATAACGAAGAGGGGAATGTCCTGGCGCTGGTCGATGCCGTGCAGGCGGCACTGCAGGATTCGCCCTGGCCATGGCAGCTGATCCTGGTGGATGACGGCAGCCACGACGGCACCCGGCGGCGCTTGCAGGAAGTGACGGCGCGTTTTCCCGGCCAAATCTGTGCCGTGCTGTTACGCCGCAACTTTGGCCAGACGGCGGCAATGCAAGCCGGCATCGATATGGCAAGCGGCAGCATCATCGTCACCATGGATGGCGACTTGCAAAACAATCCCCAGGATATCCCGCGCATGGTAAAGCGCTTGCTGGACGAGGATCTCGACCTGCTGGCCGGCTGGCGCCAGAACCGCCAGGACCACGTGTGGCTACGCAAGGTGCCGTCGTGGATCGCCAATTGCCTGATTGCCCGTGTCACCGGCATCAGGTTGCATGACTATGGCTGCTCGCTCAAGGTATTCCGCGCGTCGGTGATCAAGGGCGTGCGCCTGTACGGCGAGATGCATCGCTTCATTCCCACCTGGCTGGCGACGCGGACCGCGGCGGAGCGTATCCGCGAAGAGCCGGTCAGCCACTTTCCGCGCCTGCACGGCAAGTCGAAATACGGCTTGTCGCGCACGATCCGGGTCGTGCTCGACCTGATCGCGATGTCATTCTTCATGCGCTTTCGCGCCAGGCCTGGGCACTTCTTCGGCTGGATCGGCCTGCTGTGCGGCCTGAGCGGCACGGCGGCGATGATTTATCTGGCATACCTTAAAATTGTCTGTGCAGAGCAGATCGGCAACCGGCCGCTCCTGGTATTGGGTGCGATACTGCTCCTGACGGGCGTGCAATTCATCTGCACCGGCATCGTGACCGAGATGCTGATGCGGACCTATTACGAGGCCTCGGACTCGCGCATCTACGTGATCCAGAAAATACTTGGCGGCCCTGCGGATGGCGCGCCAGCGAAGGCCGGACTGGCAGAGGAAAGGAATGTGCCATGAGCACGGAAAGCTGGTGGTTGCTGGTCGGCCTGCTTGGCCAGGGCTTGTTCATGATGCGCTTCGTGATCCAGTGGATTCACAGCGAGCGGCAGCGCAAGAGCGTGGTGCCGCTATCGTTCTGGTATTTCAGCATCCTGGGCGGGCTGACGCTGCTCGTTTACTCGATTTATCGCAAGGATCCCGTCTTTATCCTTGGCCAGGTGCTCGGTATCGGGATTTATTTGCGTAACCTTGCCTTGATCCGTTCCGCCAAAACATCCGGCGCCAATTCCGAAGCCACCTGATCCGCCATCCCGGGCTACAGGAGCATGCATCCTCGATGAATCCCACTGCCTCGCCCTCTTCTTTGCACGCCGGCGAGCCGTCGGCGGTGGCCTTCTCCGGTTCCCGGCGCTTGTGTCGCCTGCTGGCCTGGCTGCTGCTGGCTGCGTGTTGCGCCTTGTGGTGTTACGTGCTCGGCGCGCGGACGCTGATTCCCACCGACGAAAGCCGTTATGCCGAAATCGCGCGCGAGATGACGGCCAGCGGCGACTTTATTTCGCAACGCCTCAATGGCATCCAGTATTACGGCAAGCCGCCGCTGCAGGCATGGATGACTGCGCTCACCTTCCAGGCATTTGGCCTGGGCGAATGGCAGGCGCGCTTGTGGACCGGCCTGTGCGGCCTGTTCGGGATTGCCATGGTCACGTACACGGGCTGGCGCCTGTTCGGCAGGCGCGCGGGCCTGTTCAACGGCCTCGTGCTGGCGTCGAGTCTGTACTGGATCGCCGCCGGCCACATCAGTTCGCTCGACATGGGCTTGGCGGCCATGATGACCCTGGCGCTGTGCGCGCTGCTGCTGGCGCAACGCGATGATGCCAGTGATGGCGAGCGGCGCAACTACATGCTGCTGTGCTGGGCCGGGCTGGGGCTGGCGATGATGTCGAAGGGCTTGATTGGCGTAGTGCTGCCGGGTGCGGTGCTGGTAGTGTACGCGCTCCTGACGCGTGACTTCGCCATCTGGAAGAGGCTGCATGTCATTGCGGGGCTGCCGGTATTTTTTGCCATCACCCTGCAATGGTTCGTGGCGATGTCGGTGCGCAATCCTGAATTCCTCCATTTCTTTTTCATCCGCGAGCATTTCCAGCGCTTTTCCAGCAATGTGCATTTGCGGCAAGCACCCTGGCATTATTACCTGCCCTATCTGTTGGGCGGTGTGCTGCCATGGCTGGGGGTATGCCTGCAAAGCCTGCGGGCGGGATGGGGCAAAGCAGCCGGCAGGTTCCAGCCAGATAAGTTGCTGCTGGTATGGGCGGTTTTTATTTTCTGCTTTTTCAGCATCGCAAAGGGCAAGCTTCCCTCGTATATCCTGCCGGTTTTCCCGGCAATCGCGATGCTGATAGGCCATTACCTCGACAAGGCGCCGCGCCGCGATTTCATCATCGCTGCGGCGTTGACTGTCGTCGTGGGCGTTGTCATGCTAGGCATGGCCTGGCATTTCCCCAGGCGGCGCGATCCGGCCGAAGTCGCGCTGTATCACGCTTACGTGCCCTGGATCGTCGTTGCGGGTATGTCGATGCTGACCGGCGGGATACTGGCGATTCGCTTGTCGGCGAAGATGCGCACGGCGGCGGTTGTGAGCATCGCGCTGGCAGGCTTCGTCAGCGGACACGCGCTGCTGCTCGGGCATGAACCGTTTGGCCGCAACAAGGCCGGACTGGAGCACCTTGATGAGATCAGCGCGGAAATCGGCCCGGATACCGCGATCTATTCCGTCGGCGCCTATGAATATTCCCTGCCCTTTTACCTGCGCCGCACCATGACCATGGTTGAGCATGCGGAAGATGGCATGGTGCTGGGCTTGCAGAAGGAACCGCAGTTGTGGATTCCGCAGCGTGAAGATTTTGTGCGTGAGTGGATGAAGAAGCGCTCAGCCGGGAACAAGGCCATCGCTGTCATGCGCCCGGACATTCATGCGCAATTGCAGAAGGATGGCGTGCCAATGCGGGTGATCGCCAGGGATGCGCGCCGCATCGTCGTTGCCAACGATGCGCGCTGAGTGAAAAATCACCTCAGGTTTTTGCAGGCTGACCGATGCGCTGATTCGTGCACATCGGTCAGGTATTGCTTAGTTCTCGCTTAATTATCGATTTCGCAGCGCGCATCGACAGCGGTGCCGCGCGCCTTCATGCCGAGCTTGTCGAGCAAGGCGCGGTCTTCATCGATATCCGGGTTACCGGTGGTGAGCAGCTTTTCGCCATAGAAGATCGAATTGGCGCCGGCAACGAAGCACAGGGCTTGCACCGCTTCGCCCATCTGGCGGCGACCTGCCGACAAGCGCACGCGCGCCTTCGGCATGGTGATGCGCGCCACGGCAATGGTGCGTACGAATTCGAGCGGGTCGAGCGGCTCGGTGCCATGCAACGGCGTGCCTTCCACCTGCACCAGGTTATTCACGGGCACCGATTCCGGGTACGGTTCCATGTTGGCCAGTTGCGCAATCAAGCCGGCGCGCTGGCGGCGCGATTCGCCCATGCCGACGATGCCGCCGCTGCATACCTTGATGCCGGCGCCGCGCACGCGTTCCAGGGTATCCAGCCGGTCCTGGTAGTCGCGGGTGGAAATGATATTGCCGTAGAATTCCGGCGCGGTATCGAGATTATGGTTGTAGTAATCCAGGCCGGCATTACGCAGGCGATCGACCTGGTTTTCATTCAGCATGCCCAAGGTGCAGCAGGTTTCCAGACCGAGGGCCTTCACTTCGCGCACCATCTCTTCGACCTTTTCCATGTCGCGGTCTTTCGGCTCGCGCCATGCCGCGCCCATGCAGAAACGGTTGGCGCCATGCGCCTTGGCTTCGCGGGCTGCTTCCAGCACGGTTTCCAGGGGCAGGATTTTTTGCGCTTCCACGCCGGTATCGTAGCGCGCCGCCTGCGGGCAATAGCCGCAGTCTTCGGAGCAGCCGCCGGTCTTGATCGACAAAAGCGTGGCCAGTTCCACTTCGGTCGGGTTGAAGTGTTCGCGATGCACTTGCTGCGCGCGATAGAGCAGCTCGGTAAACGGCAAGTCGAACAGCGCGACGATTTCATCCACCGGCCACTTCTCGGCCACGACAGGCTCCACGGGCGCGGGAGCAGGATGGAACACCAGAGTTTGCGACGACATAAACAAGCATCCTTTTCAGGCAGCGGCTGTAGCCTAGGCAATGCAGGCTACAGCCCCGGGTTAAATAAATACTTTCACAATCACGGTCAGGCAGAGCGCGGCGCGCGCTGCACCGGCCAGCCGGGCAATACCGAGAAATCCAAATGACTCGCAGCAGCCGCCGGCAACGCCGACGGCAGGCGTGGAATGCAGCCCAACAGCGGCGCCTCCAGGCGCGCACTCAGCGATTCGACATTGGCGATGCCATGCTGCATCCCCAGGTCCACCACGTTGCCGATCCAGCCCACCAGCTTCAAGCCGCGTGCCGCGATGGCTTCGGCAGTCAGCAAGGCATGGTTGATGCAGCCCAGGCGCAGCCCGACGACCATAATCACCGGCAATCCAAGCTGTTGCGCCAGATCGGCAGTATCGTAATTATCGGTCAGGGGCACGCGGAAACCGCCGACGCCTTCGACAACCACGGCATCCGCCATGCCGGCTACGCGATCATAGCAGGCCAAGATGCGCTGCGGGTCGATTTCGACGTTTTCCAGGGCGGCGGCGATATGCGGCGAAGCCGGCTCGCGCAGCAAATAGGGAGTCGCCAGTTCTGGCGGCAAGGACACCGAGGCAGCGGCGGCAATGGCATCGGCATCGGTGTTATGCCAGGCGCCATCCCGCTGCACGGCGCCGGCGGCGACCGGCTTCATGCCGGCGGCACGGATGCCATTTTCCGCCAGCACGTGCAGCATGGTGGCGGAAACCAGGGTCTTGCCGATATCGGTATCGGTACCGGTGACGAAGTATGCGCAGGATGCAGTCATGTCATGTCTCCAGGTTGTTAAGGGCTTGGGCCAGTTGATCCACTTGTTCTGCAGTGTGCGAAGCCGACACCGTCACGCGCAATCGCGCGGTGTTCGCCGGCACGGTGGGCGGACGGATCGCCGGCACCCACAAGCCTTGCTCATGCAATGCGGCGGCGACATCCAAGGCTTCCTGATTCGGGCCGATCACCACCGGCTGGATCGCCGTAATCGATGGCAGCCGTTGCCAGCGTTTGAGTTTAAGCGTCGCATCGAACCGGCCGATCAAGGCTTGCAGGTGAGCGCGGCGTGCCAGGCCTTCCGGGCCGGCGATGATATCCACGCTGGTCAGCAAGGCATGCGCCAGCGCCGGCGCGGCGGCCGTGGTGTAGATGTAGGGCCGGGCACGCTGCACCAGCCATTCGACTACCGTCTCATGCGCCGCCACGAAGGCGCCGCCGACGCCGGCAGCCTTGCCCAGCGTGCCCATGTAGACCAGGTTGGGAGAACGCAGCTTGAAATGTTCCAGGGCGCCGCGACCGTGCTCGCCCAGCACGCCGAAACCATGGGCGTCATCAACCACGAGCCAGGCGTCATGGCGCTCGCAAAGCGCCAGCAATTGCGGCAGCGGGGCGATATCGCCATCCATGCTGAAGACGCTATCGGTCACCACCAGCTTGGTCTTGGCACCGCTTGCGGCAAGCAGGTTTTCCAGCGCCGCCACATCGCCGTGCGGATACACCTGCACCTGCGCGCGCGCCAGACGGCAGCCATCGATCAGCGAGGCATGATTCAAGCCCTCGGAAAAGATTACGGCATCGGCGCCGCCAAGCGCTGACAGCAGCGCCAGATTCGCCATGTAACCGGTGCAGAAATACACCGCGCGCGGCCGTTCCAGATGCAGCGCCATGAAGTGCGCCAGCTTGTCTTCCAGTTGCGCATGGGCGCGGCTGTGGCCGCTGACCAGGTGCGAGGCGCCACTGCCGGCGCCGTACAGGCGGGCACCTTCGCGCAGCGCTTCGACCACTTCCGGATGCGCCGCCAGGCCCAGGTAATCGTTGCTGCAAAATGCCAGCATGTCGCGGCCATCGACGGCGACGCGCGGCGCGCAGGCGGTGTCGGCGGTGCGGCGGCGGCGCTGCAGGCTTTGCTCGCGCAATTGCTGCAAGCCCAGCTCCAAGTCGTCCAGCAGCTTCATGGCGCGATCACCTTGTCAAAGACGGTGCGCGTGCGCTCGGCGAGCAACTGCAGTTCCTCGTCATCGAGGATATATGGCGGCATGAGATAGACGGTCGTGCCGATCGGGCGCAGCAGCAATTCATGTTCGAGCGCAGTCGTGAAGTAGCGGCGCGAGAATGTCCCGGCATGCTCGGGATTCTGGATCGCGGCATCGAACGCCCAGATCATGCCGCGTTGGCGGAAGTGGCGTACCTGCGGGTGTGCTGCCAACGGCGCCAGCGCCTCGGACAGGCGCGCCGCCTTGGCGCGGTTGCGCTTCAGTACATCGCCTTCCTCGAAAATTTCCAGCGTCGCCAGCGCCGCACGGCAAGCCAGCGGGTTGCCGGTAAACGAGTGCGAATGCAAAAAGCCGCGCGTGACATCGCGGTCGTAAAAGGCCTGGTACACCGTGTCGGTCGTCATCACCAGCGACAGCGGCAGATAACCGCCGCTGATGCCCTTGGAGAGGGTGAGAAAATCCGGCCAGATGCCGGCTTGTTCGCAGGCGAAATACGTGCCGGTACGGCCATTGCCGACGGCAATCTCGTCGGCAATCAGGTGCACGCCATAGCGATCGCACAGTGCTCGTACCTGTTTCAGGTAAGCCGGATCATGCATGGCCATGCCGGTGGCGCATTGCACCAGCGGCTCGACGATCACGGCAGCGATGTATTGCGAGCGTTCCTGCAGCAAGCGCTCCAGTTCGCCGGCGGCGCGCAGCGCGACATCCGCCGCCGTTTCGCCTTCCTGCGCCAGGCGCGCATCGGGGCTGGCAACGACATGCACATTCCGCAGCAGGCTGCCGTAGGCTTCGCGAAATAGCGGCACATCCGTCACCGCCAGGGCGCCGAGCGTCTCGCCGTGATAACTGTTTTTCAAGCACACGAATTCGCGCTTGTCCGACTGCCCGGCATTGCGCCAGGCATGCGCGCTCATCTTCAAGGCGATCTCGACTGCGGATGCGCCGTCGGAAGCGTAAAAGCAATGTCCCAGCGCCTGACCGGTCAACTCGGCCAACTTTTCCGACAGGCGGATCACCGGCTCGTGAGTGAAGCCCGCCAGCATGGCGTGTTCGAGCTTGTCGAGCTGATCCTTCAGGGCGGCATTGATGCGCGGATTGGCATGGCCGAAAAGATTCACCCACCACGAGCTGATGGCATCCATGTAACGCCGGCCATCGGCATCGTACAGCCAGGCGCCCTGGCCGCGTTCCACGGGGATGAGCGGCACGGTTTCATGGTGTTGCATTTGCGTGCAGGGATGCCAGACGCTTTTCAAGCTCCGCGCCATCCATTCCGCTTGCTGATTCTGTTTCAAAATTTGACTCCGTCAAACTGCCTGATCCGGCTGGCGCGATGCCAACTGGCGTAATAACTGCCGGCGCCGGGCCAGCGCTTGCGGCTCTGTTCGCAACAGCGCGCCGACCATGATTTGCAGGCGTTCGTCCAGCGCATCCGCCGCCACCACCTCATGCACGAGGCCGAGTTGCCTGGCGTCGAAGGCGGAAAAGCGCTCGCCGGTTAAAAAATAACGCTGCACCGCGCGCGCCGGCATCGTTCGGGCCAGCCAGGAAAGCATGGCCTCCGCAGGCTCGCTTGCGTCATGCATGCTGAAGCTGGCCTGGCCTGCCGCCAGCACGATATCGCAGGCGGCAACAAGCGCCATTCCCACGCCATGGCAATCGCCCTGCACACTCGCCACGACCGGCACACGGCAGGCATGAATGGTATCGAGCAATGCCGCTATCGCCGCCGCCTCCGGCCGGCCGGGATTGGTAACATGCCCAGGATTTTCATCCGACGCGACGCCGGCACAAAATACCGGTCCACGCGCGGCCAGCACGATGGCACGCAACGATGGCGCGATATTGAGTTCGCCGAACACGGCGGACAATTCATCGAGCATCGTGGCATCGATGGCATTGCCATGTCCCGGACGATTCAGCCATACCGTCGCCAGGCTGCCGCCACCATGCTCGATGTCCACTGTGCGATATGCCATGCCAGCCTCAGGCGTCGTTGGGAAAACTGCCATCGACGTAATACCAGCGGCCATCCTCGCGGAGGAAGCGGCTGATCTCGTGCATGCGGTGCGCCCGTCCGCCCACCTTGTAGCGGGCGACGAATTCCACCGTCGCCTCGTCGCCTGATGGAACATGGCGGCGCACGTCCAATCCCAGCCATTTCATGCCAGGCTCGTTCGATACCAGCACGCCGTCCGGCAGCGTGCGCGGGTACCAGGTGGCGCGCACGTATGCTTCATTGCCCAAGGTGTAAGCGGTATAGCGCGAGCGCATCAATTGCTCGGCGGTCTGCGCGATTTGTCCCTGGTCGAGAAAGCGCCCGCAGCATGTCGCATACTCGCCGCCACCGCAGGGACACTTGCCGGATTCACTGGTGCGCGCCATGGCTTCGTTCAGCCTTCCTCAAATCTTCCCGTCTTTTAACAAGGCTTCGAGTTGCGCGAAACGGTCGAAGCCCCAGAAGGATTCATGGTCGACGATGATGAAGGGCGAGCCGAACACGCCACGCTTCATTGCCGCGTCAACTTGTTCCTTGAACTCGTCCTTGATGGCCGGGTCATTGCTGCCCTCGATCATTCTGGCTGCATCGATACCAAGGTCGAAGGCAATCTGCGCGAGGACTTCCGGGCGATCGATGCGCAAGCCATCGACAAAGTAAGCATGGTAGACCGCCTTGGCAAACGCCACCGCTTTCTCTTCGCCATCATGCTGGCGAATCCACAGCATGGCGCGCGCCGCCGCCTGCGTCGACAGGGGAAATTCCGCCGGCTTGCGGTAATGGATGCCATAGAATCGCGCGGTCCGCTCGAAGTCGTGCAGCGAATATTCGCCCTTGAGCGGCACGGTCGGCAAAGGCGCGGCGCCCGTGGTTTTGAAAATCGCACCCAGCAATACCGGATGCCACTTGACCGTGCGCCCGTATTTCGCCGCCAACTCGTCGATGCAGGTGGAAGCGAAATAGCCATAAGGCGAGGAAAAATCGAAATAGAAATCGATCGGTTTGCTCATGTTGTGGGATTCTTCTTGTATGAAATGAGACCGCTTGCCTACCAGGGCAGCGGCGTGCCATCAAAATTGCGGAAGCTGCCGCTTTCCTCCGGCTTGAGCTTGGCAATCACGTTAAGCATGCCCGCCACGCTTTTCTCGGGCGAGATCAAGGCATTCGGCCCGCCCATATCGGTTTGCACCCATCCCGGATGCAGCACCGCGAAAGTCGCATGGCGGTATTGGCAGGACGCCGCCTTGACCGCCATGTTGAGCGCTGCCTTGGAAACGCGGTACACCCAGCCCTGGCTTGACGATGCATCGTCGATGCTACCCATGCGGCTGGACAGGAACACACACTTGCCGCCCGCTTTGACCATCGGCACGACGGTCGGAATCAATTGCATGGCACCCAACACATTGGCATGCATGACCTGGTCGAAGGCTGCTTGCGTCGGCGCGGAATCGGCGCCCTGGTCCGGCCCGTAAACACCGGCCACGAACAGCGCCAGGTCCAGTTGTTCGCCATCGAGTTGCCAGCCCAATGTGGCAATCGACTCGGTCTTGGTGACGTCGAGCTTCAGGGTCTTTGCCCCGTCGCTCTGCAATTGCGCCAGGCTTGCATCGTCGCGCGCGGTGGCCCAGACGCTCCAGCCGCCTTGCAGCAATTGCCGGGTAAATTCCCGGCCGATGCCGCGCGACGCGCCAATCACTAATGCAGTAGGCATATCGTCTCCTTTCGCCAGACCTCCCCTTCCCGATCAAGAGAAAGGGAGGCCCGAATCAATGGCAATTACAGCATTTCGATCGCCATGGCGGTGCCTTCACCGCCGCCGATGCACAGCGAAGCGACGCCGCGCTTGCCGCCGGTGCGCTGCAAGGCGCCGATCAGGGATACGATGATGCGCGCGCCGGAAGCGCCGATCGGGTGACCGAGGGCGCAGGCGCCGCCATGGATATTGACCTTCTCGTGCGGGATGTTGTGCTCCTTCATCGCAGCCATCGGCACGGCGGCAAAGGCTTCGTTGATCTCGAACAGGTCGACTTCCGCGGTGCTCCAGCCCACCTTGCTGTAGAGCTTGGCGATGGCGCCCACCGGCGCGGTGGTGAACCATTCCGGCGCTTGCGAATGACGGGCATGGCCGAGGATGCGGGCGATCGGCTTCAAGCCGAGCTTTTGCGCAGTCGACTGGCGCATCAGCACGAGCGCGGCGGCGCCGTCGTTGATCGACGACGACGACGCGGCAGTGATGGTGCCATCCTTCTTGAAGGCCGGCTTCAAGGTCGGGATCTTGTCGAGCTTGGCTTTCAGCGGGCCTTCATCCTTGTCGATGACGGTCTCGCCGCCGCGTCCCTTGACGGTCACCGGGGCGATTTCGTTATTGAACCAGCCGTTGGCGGTGGCGGCCTGGGCGCGCTTGACCGACTCGATCGCGAAGGCATCCTGGTCTTCGCGGGTGAAGCCATACTTGGCGGCGCATTCCTCGCCGAAGGTGCCCATCGAGCGGCCGGCTTCGTACGCATCTTCCAGGCCGTCGAGCATCATGTGGTCGTAAATCGTGCCATGGCCGATGCGGAAGCCGCCGCGTGCCTTTGTGACCAGGTACGGTGCATTGGTCATGGATTCCATGCCGCCGGTGACGACGATCTCGTTGGTGCCGGCGAGGATGGAATCGTGGCCGTACATGGTGGCTTGCATGGCCGCGCCGCACATTTTCGACAGCGTGACGGCGCCGGTGGAAACCGGCAAACCAGCCTTGATCATGGCCTGGCGTGCCGGCGCCTGGCCCTGGCCGGCCATCAGGCAATTGCCCATGATGACGTCCTGCACCTGCTCCGGCGCGAGGCCGGCGCGCTCGACGGCGGCGCGAATGGCGACGGCACCGAGTTCATTGGCCGACAGCGAAGAAAAATCACCCTGGAAGGCGCCCATGGGAGTACGGGCAGCGCCGACGATAACGACTGGATCTTGCATATTGGTCTCTCCAATTGATAGTAATAAAAACCGCTCAGCATCCGGCCGGACGCACGACAGCGTGCCGGCATTCCCCTCAAAAACCGCTCACGCCGCTTGCGTGGATGGCACCGGCGGGCACATCTGGTTGCAAAAGCGTATCTCGGCCGGATAGGGAAATATGTCTTCAATATAGCCTTGCATTATCCGCTGTTTCCGGCTTTCCCAGTATTGCGGCGTTAGCAAATCGGCATGGTATCTCATGAAATACTTGCGCACCTTCGGATTGCCGAGCAAGAAAATATCGAACTGTTCCGGAAACACATCGTTTTTCGCGATCGGGTACCAGGGCTCGGCCGACATTTCATCTTCCTCGTTGCGCGGCGCAGGAATCGCGCGGAAATTGCAATCAGTGATGTATTCGATTTCATCGTAATCATAAAACACCACGCGGCCATGCTTGGTCACGCCGAAATTCTTGTACAGCATATCGCCGGGGAAGATATTCGCCGCCACCAGGTCCTTGATGGCATTGCCGTATTCGCGTATGCCATGCTCGAGCGCTTCGTCGTCGCCGCGTTCTTCCGCCTCGGTCAGCCAGATATTGAGCGGCACCATGCGCCGCTCAATATACAGGTGGCGAATGACGATCTGGTCGCGCTCTTCCTCGACCATCGACGGCGCGGTGGCCTTCAATTCCGCCAGCAAGTCCTTGTCGAAGCGATGGCGCGGAAAAGCCACGTAAGAAAACTCCAGGGTATCGGCCATGCGGCCGACGCGGTCGTGGTGTTTCACCAGCAGGTATTTCTCCGCCACCAGCGCCGGCGTCGTTTCCTTAGGCGGCGGGAAGGAATCCTTGATCACCTTGAAGACATACGGGAAGGATGGCAATTCGAACACCGCCATGACCAAGCCGCGGATGCCGGGCGAGGCCTGGAAACAATCCGAGGAATGACTGAGGTGATGCAGGTAATCGCGGTAAAACAGCGCCTTGCCGAGTTTTTGCAAACCGAGAATCGTATAGATCTCGCTCTTCGGCTTGTTCGGCATGATACTGCGTAAAAAGTGCACGTACGCCGACGGCACTTCCATGTCGACCATGAAATAGGCGCGGGTGAAGGAAAACAATACCGTGATCAGGGCCGGATCGACGATGATGGTATCGAGCAGCAGCTTGCCCTTGCGGTTTTGCAGGATCGGGATCACGAAGGGATAGGTACGATAGCCATTGATGCCCTTGCCTACGATGTAGGCGCCCTTGTTGCGGTAAAACAGGCTCGACAGTACCTGGATCTGGTGATTCGCTTCGCCATGGATGCGGCCGAAAATCTGTTCGATGCAGCGCTCGACGTAACCGATATCGCGGTCGAGGTCGACGAATTCTGCCTCCAGCTGGAAATTGGTGATGATGCGCTGCCAGACATTGCGCATGCCTTCGCGCCCCGGATAATACACGCGGTAAGTCGGCACGCCCTGCACCGGCTCGATGTATTCGGTGGATACCGCCGGGCGCACGAAAATGAAATCGTTGTTGAAATACGCGCGGTGCAAAATATTGCAGCACACCGAATTGAAAAAGGTCTCGGCCAGTTCCGGCTGCTTATGGTTGATCAGCAGCCCGATGTAATGCAGCTTAACCTCGCGCCAGACATCATCGGACAAATCTTCTTCGGCATATTCATCTTCCAGGATCTGAACGCATTCCTGCACGCGCTTGTCGTAAAAGGAAATGCGCTCGCGCGCATTGCGCTGCGCACTGGGCCAGTCGCCTTGTTCAAAGAGGACTTTGGCTTGCTGGCTGATCTGGCGAAACAGGCGGTAATGCTTGTCGAAGCCATCCAGAATCGTGCGCGCGATATCGAAGGCGATTTGCGACGACAGCAGTTTGGGGAAATCGGGTTGCATCTCGCTCTTTGCAAGAAGATCGGGACTGCTAGTTTAACCAATTCTGCTGGGCTACTGCGCGTTTGCCGGAAGACTTTGCTGCTTGCCGGCACGGCAAAGCAAATGCGCTTAAAATTTCAGAACGACCGTGCCGGGGCGAAAATTGTTGCGCATTGCATTACCAAAATTGCAATCAGCATCCACACGCCGGCCACTCCTTTTACCCACATCGAATATTCTTCATGAATCCGCTTGAATCTCAGTTGGACTATCCGTTTGGCGAAACCCTGCCCGCACCGGGCGCCGTGATCGAGGTCGCGCCTGGCATTCTCTGGCTGCGAATGGGCCTGCCGTTTGCGCTCAACCATATCAACCTGTGGCTGCTGGAAGACCAGATCGATGGCGATGACGGCCCGCGCAAGGGCTGGACCGTCATCGATTGCGGCATCGCCAGCGATGCCACGCGCGAAGCCTGGGAAAGCATCTTTGCCACGCAATTGCGCGGCTTGCCGATCTTGCGCGTCATCGGCACGCATTGCCATCCCGACCACGTCGGCCTGGCTGACTGGCTCTGCCAGCGCTGGCAAGCGCTGCTATGGATGAGCGCCGGCGAGTATGCCTTTGCCCGCATGATGTCGGCTGACTTGCCGGGTGCCGACGGCGCCTCGATGTTTCCGCATTTCCAGCGCCATGGCTTGCTGGACGCTTCCCGTCTCGAACAGCTGGAAGGCCGCCGGCATTACTATTCATCGCTGGTGCCGGCCTTGCCGCATGCCTTCGTACGCTTGCAGGATGGCCAGCAATTGCGCATCGGCGCGCATACCTGGCGGGTCATTACCGGCTTCGGCCACTCGCCGGAACATGTAGCGCTGCACTGCGACAGCCTCAACGTGCTGATCTCCGGCGACATGGTGTTGCCGCGCATTTCCACCAATGTCTCTGTATTTGCCATTGAACCCGAAGGCAACCCGGTCCAGCTCTACGTCGACTCCTTGGGCAAATATGCCGACCTGGCGGCGGATACCCTGGTGCTGCCATCCCATGGCAAGCCATTCCGCGGTTTGCATGTGCGTATCCGGCAATTATGCGAACACCATGCGGCGCGCCTTGGAGAAGTATGGGAAGCCTGCGCGGAGCCGCGCTCGGCGGCGGATATCCTGCCAGTCATGTTCCCGCGGCCGCTCGATTCCCATCAGTTGAGCTTTGCCTTAGGAGAAGCGCTGGCCCATCTGCATCAACTTTGGTATGCGGGTCGGGTGCGTCGCCTGACCGGAAACGATGGCGTGATTCGCTTTGTAACCGCCTAAACTAAACATAGTGACTTTCTTTAACCGTTGCTACCTTACACAGGCTACTGGTAATTCGCCTAGTATTAAGGTGCAACGGCTATTTCCGCATCAAATGTAACCGACTTTCCAACTGACATCCCAATCAATTTGGCTTACACTTGCTTACTAGATATCAATTATTCATGAAGGTGGTTTTTGCATAGCGAAAGCCATTCGGCGTTCTGTCGATGCTTCTTCGCGCATTCGGGTATAGCTTTCAGCCAGTAATTATTTTTTGCGCAAAATCTGCATTACAGGAATTATTGAATAGATCAAATGTCTGTCAAATAGACATTGATACAAATCAGCTGGGAAAATCGAGCGTCGGCTAGTGAAAGCCCGGCTGTCTTATTTTTGACAGGAAATAGTGCGCGGTCATGAAAGCATCAATTGAACGTGAGGATTTCAGTGAACGCTTGCAACAAGCATTGCGTAACGCTGACTATTCTCCCGATAGTCCTACCCAACTAGCGCGAGAGTTCAACATCCGCTTTTCAGGACGCCCGATTACCGTCCATGCTGCCCGTAAATGGCTGGTCGGCGAAGCCATTCCTACTCAGGAAAAATTGCGCACGCTCGCGCAATGGCTGGGCGTGCAAGCGGAATGGCTGCGATTCGGCAGCGGCCAGCAGGAACAGCGGCTTGCCGGCGCCACCGGCGAAGCAGGCGAGCGCTTCGATTCCAACGATGTCAAATTGATCGCCGACCTGCAGCGTCTGGATGAGCATCACCGCGCCATCGCCCGCGAATTCATTCGCATGCTGCTGCGCATGCACCGCGCCAAGGATTAAGACGCCAGCGGCGGCTCGCCCGCCTGCTCCGGCAACTGGCGCGGCTTGCGCCCCGCCCGCGCGCTCAAGGCATCAAACACTGCATTCGGCAACAGCCGCATGAGTTTCGCCACCACTCCCATCTGCCATGGAATGACCCGATAGCTGACGCCGGCCGCGATGGCTTGCTGCGCTCGCGCCGCGAATTTCTCAGCCGGCAGCAGGAAAGGCATGGGATAGGGATTAATGCGCGTCATCGGCGTATCGATGTAACCCGGCGCGATCGTCACCACGCGGATGCCGCTATCGCGCAATTCCACCCGCAGCGATTCGCAATAGCTGATCACCGCCGCCTTTGACGCGCTGTAGGCACCGGCGCCGGGCAGCCCACGGATACCGGCGACACTGCCGATACCGACCAGGCGACAGGCATGCCCTTGCGCCGCCTGCTGTTTCATCGTTGCGATAAACGGTGCAAAGGTCGCCACCGTGGCCGTCAAATTGGTGGCGATAATGCGCTCGAACACCGGCAAGTCTTCGGAAAATTCCGTCAGGGTACCCTGCGAAATACCGGCATTGGCGATCACGACATCCGCGCCTCCCGTCGCCGCGATGAAATCGGCAGCCGCCGCCGCCAGGGAAGCGTGATCCGTCACATCCAACGAATAGCAGCGATGCCGCGCCGGGTTCGGCAAACTGGCCGCCAGTTCACGCAAGGTTTCGGCGCGGCGCGCCACCAGCCCGAGGATGGCGCCGCTCTCGGCATAACGCCGCGCCAGGGCCGCGCCAATCCCGCTGGAAGCGCCCGTGATGAAAACTCGCTGCATGAATCTCACTCCTGAAAATAAAAAGTCCGCCGTCTTGCGAGCGGCGGACCGGTAAAGTCGTGGCGGCCTCGCCGCCCTCCTTATTTCCTTATTTCTTGGCAGCCGGCTTGGCGGACTTCGCAATCAGCCAATCCATGACTTTCATCGTGGCGGCATGCAATGCCGGTTCCGGCATGCGGCCATTGCCTTCGGAAATGATCGACGGCGAAGTCACGTAGCGGCCATCGATTGCCAGAGTCGGCACACCATTGATCTGGAAAGCCTGCTGCAGTTGTGGCACGCGCTTGACCTTGGAATCCACGCCGAAGGAATTATAGAGGTCGAGGAATTTCTGCTTATCGATTCCTTGCTTGGAGATGAAGTCGACGATCTGCGCTTCGGTGTCGAGCTGCTGGCGCTCGACGTGGATGGCACGCAGGATCTTCGGCTGCATTTCATCAGCCTTGCCCATGGCTTCCAGCGCATAGTACAGGCGCTGCTGCGGCACGAAGGAATCGCGGAACGCCACCGGCACGCGCTTGAAGCTGATCTTGTCGCCCTGCTTCTTTACCCAGTCGTGCAGCACGGGGTCGAGCACATTGCAGTGCGGGCAGTTGTACCAGAAGAATTCGAGGACTTCGACCTTGCCGGTGTTTTCGGTTTGCTGTGGCTTGTCGAGCGTCAGGTAATCCTTGCCGTTTTGCGGATTGTCGGGCGTGGCGCTCGCGCTTGCCGCCAACAGGGAAAAACCGACTGCCAGAAAAATACGAGAAAGAAGACGCATATAAATCCTTCTGAAAAAGTTATTTCTGAATGCGCACGACAGCGACATCGACGCCATTGTCGGATAGCTTCGAGCGCACCTTGTTCATGGCATCAACCTGGCCGAACGGACCGACACGGACGCGATACAGGGTACCGGTGTCGCCGTTGCGCTCATTGATGCTGCTCTCCACACCCAGCAGAGCCAGTTTAGCCTTGGCATTTTCCGCATCCGTCTGTTCGCGGAAAGCGCCGGCTTGCAGATAATACATCCACTTTTCTTCGCCTGCCGCGTCCTTGCCGGTGCCATCCTTGGCAACGGCATCAGCCGGCTTGGCCTTGTCGCTTGCCGCCTTGACCGGCGTAACCGGCGCTGCCGTATTTTCCGGCACGCTGACGACCGGGCCGGTCGCAGCCGGTTCCGTCGCTGCCGGCGCGGGGTCCTTCTGGAATTCCTTGGCCGCCTGGCGGGCCGGCTCACGGTTGCCGTACAAGGATTTGTTCAGGTCGGGCATCTGGGCGCCTTCGCCGGTATCCTTGGGCTTGAAGCCACGATCGACAAACGGGATCGGCGTTTTATTGATGGTGATCGCTACGCCGACTGCGATGCCCAGGCCGATGATGAGCCCGAGGATCAGCCCGAGAAAAGTGCCGCCGGCCTGTTTATGCCTGTAATTCATGTGTTTCTGCCGCTTCCAATAAAAACGATTACATCCTTGACGGCGCCGATACGCCGATCAGCGCCAAGCCATTGCGCAAGACCTGGCGGGTCGCCTGCAGCAAGGCCAGCCGCGCCAGGCGGACGGCCTCGTCATCGACCAGCACCCGCTCGGCATTGTAATAACTATGCAACTCGCCGGCCAGGTCGCGCAGGTAGAACGCTACCTGATGCGGGCCCAGTTCGTCGAGCGCTTTTTGCAGCATGTCCGGGTATTCCGCGAGACGGGCCAGCAAAGCCGCTTCGCGCGGCGATGTCAGTGGCGAAAGATCCACACCAGCCAGTGTCGATTCGTCACTGCCCCATTGGTTGAACACCGAGCAGATGCGCGCATGGGCGTACTGGACGTAGTACACCGGGTTTTCATCGGATTGCGCCAGCGCCAGGTCGACGTCGAACACGAATTCGGTATCGGCCTTGCGCGAAATGAGGAAGAAGCGCACGGCGTCGCGCCCGCGCGTCAGATCGCGCGCGCCACTCTCTTCCGCAGACGCTTCGCCGGCCGACCATTCGATCAGGTCGCGCAACGTGACGTAAGAACCGGCGCGCTTGGAAATCTTCACTTCCTCGCCATTTCTCATGACGGTGACCATCTTGTGCAGCACATAGTCCGGGTAGTCCTGCGGGATGCCCAGGCCGACTGCCTGCAGGCCGGCGCGCACGCGGGCAATGGTGCCGTGGTGATCGCTGCCCTGCACGTTGATGACCTTGGTGAAGCCGCGCTGCCACTTGGTGATGTGATACGCCACGTCCGGCACGAAATAGGTATAGGTGCCGTCGGACTTTTTCATGACGCGGTCCTTGTCGTCGCCGTAATCGGTCGAACGCAGCCACAGCGCGCCATCCTGCTCGTAAGTCTTGCCGGCCTTGATCAGCGCATCCACGGCGGCGGCCACCTTGCCGTCGGTGTAGAGCGAGGATTCGAGATAGTAATTGTCGAACTTCACGCCGAAGGCTTGCAGGTCCAGATCCTGTTCATGGCGCAGATACGCCACGGCAAAGCGACGGATCGAATCCATATCCTCGACGTCGCCGCTGGCGGTCACCGGGGCGCCATCGGAAGCCGACACGGTTTTCTTCGCCAGGAAGTCGACAGCGATGTCGGCGATGTAGTCGCCGTTATAAGCGGATTCCGGCCAGCCGGCGTCGCCCGGCTTCAAACCTTTGGCGCGTGCCTGCACGGAAGTGGCAAGCGTGGCGATCTGCACGCCGGCGTCGTTGTAATAAAACTCGCGGGTGACGTCGTAGCCCTGCTCTGCGAACAGCGACGACAGCGCATCGCCCAGCGCGCCCTGGCGACCATGGCCGACGTGCAGCGGGCCGGTCGGGTTGGCCGAGACGAACTCGATCATGACGCGCTTGCCGGCGCCGCTAGTGCCCTTGCCGAAGCGTTCGCCCTGCTGCTGAACGGCTGCCACGACCGCCTGCTTGGCGGCATCGGCCACGCGCAGGTTGATGAAGCCGGGGCCGGCAATCTCGGCGCTGGTGATCAGTTGTTCGCGCGCGGGGATGGCCAGCAGGTTGGCTACCAAGGCTTGCGCCAGTTCGCGCGGGTTCTTTTTCAGCGGCTTGGCCAGCTGCATGGCGATATTACAAGCGATGTCGCCGTGGGCCGGGTCGCGCGGACGCTCCAGCACGACATTCGGGGTAAGGTCGCTGCCGGCGACGAGGGGGGCCAGCGCCTGCTGGAACAAGCCAATGATTTCTTGTCTTTGAGTTGCGAGCATGAAAATATCAGTCTATACGGCGTCGGGCGCCTGGATTGGAATTCAGCCGTGATTATACTGGCTAGGCTGGCCGGACTGCCCATATTGCCTGCTTACTGGAAATATCGACCATCCTACCTTGGCGCGTCGCCTTCACCTGTAACATAATGAAACAGGATGTGAAAGCGGTAAGCCACGGCGGCAAAACTTGCGCAAACGATAAAACCAAGCCGCCGAATTTGGCAAGATAGCATTATTCTCCTTGTTGAGACCCCCTACGCATTGGCGCCCTTATCGAAGGAGCTCGATATGAAAAACCCGATTCTTTTGCCGGTCTATGCGCTGGCGCTGACCATGCTTGCCCCTGCGGCACTGGCGCAAGACAGTGGCAAATCCGCCTCCGGCCCCATTCCTGCCTCGCCGGAAGCGGCGGCCGGCGCGCCACAGGCAGACCATTCCACGAACGCTCCTCGCCCCGAAAGCGCATCCCGCGCAGAGCCGGCCCATCGCCCTGCCGCGGCGTCCAGGCGCGAGCCGACCCGCATCTACCGCCAGGTGCTGCCTGATGGCCGTATCGTCTATTCTGATGAAACGGTTAGCGGCGCCAAGGTCGACCATACCATCACCATGACGCCGCCCATCAAGGGCAACCTGTGGAGCACGGAGCCGGGCACGCCGCCGAAAGTCACGCCGCAACCCGTGCCGACGCCGGTTCAGCGCATCGATCCGGTACGCAAGCCGGCAGCGGGCAAAAGCACCATCGCCGTGCCGGATGCAGTGCTGAGCGAAGTCATACGCGCGGAAATGCTGCTGGAGGATGCGAAAAAGCGCCAGGCCGCCGGCACCAAGCCTTTGCCCGGCGAGGAGCGCGACAATAGCGATGGCGGCCTGTCGTTCAACCAGGCTTACTTCAGCCGGCAAAAGCGGCTCGCGCGCGATGTCGAGTATGCGGAAAGCGAGTTGAAGAAAGCGCTGGCCACGCGCGATGGCGTGGTACCGCCGCGTAAATGAGGTTCGCGGGGAAGTCGACTGTGCATTAGCTCGCATGGGCCCGCATTGGGGAGCGGAGGCCATCCCTGCGCGCTGCCATCCCGCGACGCCATAGATGACGCCGTTGCAGCGCCGCCGATCCGGCCACGCCGGTCTTGCTACGCTGATTTCACCACGCTGAAAGGAATAGCCCGGGCCGGACGCCGCTCGAACAGCTTTTCGCATTCGGCGGCGGTGACAGGCTTGTTGAAGTAATACCCCTGGCCGATGCCGCAGCCATGCCGCGCCAAAAACTCCTGCTGCTCGGCTGTCTCGATTCCTTCGGCCACCACGCCGATCTGCAACTGCCCCGCCATCGCCAGGATCGCCGTGACGATGGCGGCGTTATGCGTGTCGATGTGCACATCGCGCACGAAGGAGCGGTCGATCTTCAGGATATCGATGGGGAACTGGCGCAGGTACGACAGCGATGAATAGCCAGTGCCGAAATCGTCGATCGAGATCGTCACGCCCAGATCGCGGATCTGTTTCAGGCGTGCCGCGCTGTTGACCGGATCTTCCATGACGATGCTCTCGGTCAGTTCCAGTTCGAGCAAGTGCGGGTCCAGCCCGGTGCTTTCCAGGCATTGCGCGATCTTGCTCACCAGCGTCGGATCCTTGAACTGCCTTGCCGACACGTTGACCGACACGCCGATCGGTTCGGCTCCACGGCTTTGCCAATCCTGCGCCTGGCGGCAGGCTTCCTGCATCACCCAGTCGCCGATCGGCACGATCAGGCCCGACATTTCCGCCACCGGAATGAATTTCAGCGGCGCGATCATGCCCTGGCCGGGGCGGTTCCAGCGGATCAGCGCTTCGACGCCGACGATGGCATTGGTCTGCAAGTCATGCTGCGGCTGGTAATGCAAAATGAACTCGCCATTGTCGAGCGCGTGCCGCAACTGGTTTTCCAGGTTCAGGTTCTCGCGGGCCAGAGCGCTCATTTCGGCGGCATAGAAAGCAAAACCATTGCCGCCGGCTTTCTTGGCCTGGTACATCGCCGTTTCGGCGCGCAGGATCAATTGCTCGGGCGTGTCGCCATCGTCCGGGTAGGTGCCGATGCCGATGCTGGGCGTGAGATAGAGTTCCTCGCCTTCGATCGTGAAGGCTTGCTCGAAGCAGCGTTGCAGCTTCAATGCCGTGCGCGCCAGGTCTTGCGAATCCTTCACATACGGCAGCATGATCAGGAATTCATCGCTGCCGGGGCGGGCAATGATGTCCTCGGCGCGCAGGTTTTGCTTCAGGCGCTCGGCCACGGCGCAGATCAGCTCGTCGCCGGCGGCATGGCCAAGGCTGTCGTTGATGCCCTTGAATCGGTCCAGGTCGAACATCATCAAGCCGAGCTTGAACTTCTGGCGGCGCGCCAGCGACATCGACTGGCGCAGGCTTTCCAGCAGCTGGCTGCGGTTGGGCAGGCCGGTCAGGCCATCGTGCTGCGCCAGGTAGCGCACCTTGTCCTCGGCGGCGCGCTGGTCGGTGATGTCGCGCAGCGCCGCCAGCCGCACGCGGCGGCCCTCGTAATCGAAATCGCGCGATTGCACCACAAGCGGCACCTCGCGCCCGCGGACATCGGCCAAGGTGACATCATAGGTTTCATCGCGATGCGAGCGCAGCATCTTGTCCAGGCGGGCACGATGCGCGGGAATGACGAAATCGAGCGGCGAGCGCCCTACCAGGGCATCGACGGAAATACCTACCATGCGTGCAAATGCCTGGTTGGCGTTGATGATGACACCGTTTTCGTGGAACACCAGGCCTTCGCTGGCAACCGCCGCCAGGTGTTCGAAGCGAGCCTGGCTGGCGCGCGCGGTGGTGGTCGATTGCAGGGCGGCCTGTTCGGCTGCCTGGCGGATCGCCACTTCTTCCTGCAGCGACGCCACCAGCTCTTCATTATCGAATTGCACGCGCAAGGCTGCGCGCAGGGTGCGCGCCAGTCGCGTCGACGTCACCAGCATCAGGATCAGGAATACTGCCGCCATCACCGTCAGCTCGTGGCTGATCATGGTGGAACCGGCCAGGATGCCCCATGCCAGCATGGGCGCCGCCACGCAGGTCGCGAATATCCGGTACACCTGCGGCACAACCGAAAACATGGGCAGTGCGGCCGCGCTGATGCCCAGCGCCAGCACCGTCAGCGCAAGCCGGAACTCCAGTGGCAGGTATGCCGAAAACAGGATCGGGCAAAGCCCCCAGCACAATCCCGACAAGGCTGTGATGGCGGTAAATGCATCGGCCCAGCGCTTATATTGGCTCTCGCATCCGGCGACGCGTTTGCGCTTGCTGTGCATGCCGAGGAAAATTCCGGCCGCCAGAACGGTGATGCCTAGCCAACTCAACAGCAGCCACAGCGGAACCGTGGACGACACTGCCGCAGCAACCATCAGCGCGGTAGCTGCCGAAGCCAGCGCCGCGCCTTTGGATTGCTGATATAGCAGGTCGACCTGCCGGGACAGCAGGCGGTTCTCCATCTCCACTTTGGGCTCCGAGTAGGGTTTTTATCCGAGTATATTTCTACACGGAAATGTTGACGAGTGGCCGAACGGCCAGTGAATTGTCAAATGAACGTAAATTTTTTGCCACGCAGCAATAAAAGGGCGCGGATTGCTGAAAGCGCCGGTTGCCTGCGTCCTCCGTGATCGGCGCATCTTTCAACCATCGATAGCCAGATGCGACCAACGACGTGGAGACGGAAGTGTCAGATCAGCTCCAGCAGAACCGGCTGGTGGTCGGAGGCATCGCTTTCGGCATCCACAGCAATACTGCGCAAATGCGGCAGCAAGTCCCCACTAACAAAGAAATAGCCGAAGCTAAAGAGTGCGCCTGCTCCATCAGCCTGTCGTCCACCAGCCATTCAATATAATGTAGACCATTCCCCGGCAAGGAGCGAAGCTTGCGCGTGATGAACCTTATTCTGCGAGACAATCCATGGAAGTCGAATTAAAACTGACGATTGACCCTCGCCACGCTGCAACCCTGCGCCAGCTATCCTGGCTGCAGGCCTATGCCAAGGCGCCGGCGCGTACGCTGGACATGGCGGATATTTATTTCGACACGGCCGACCTGGCGATCCGCAACAGCAATGCCGGCTTGCGCGTGCGGGAAGTGGATGGCGCCAGGGTGCAGACGCTCAAAGGCGGCGGCGGCGTCGCCAGCGGTTTGCACAGCCGCCATGAATGGGAATCCACCGTGGCCGGCCCGCAGCCGGAACTGGATGCCTTGCGCAAGCTGGTCGATCCGCACAGCGCCTGGGCCAAGCTATTGGAGGAACCCGGACTGGATGCGCGCCTGGAAAAGGCCTTCACGACTTCTATCAAGCGCACCGTCTGGGACTTGCAGCTGCCGGACGGCGACCTGGTCGAATTGGCGCTCGATGAAGGCAGCATCAGCTGCCGCGACCGGACGATTCCAGTTAGCGAAATCGAGCTGGAGCTGAAATCTGGATTACCGGAGCATTTGTTCGACCTCGGCTTGAAGCTGATGGAGCATATCCCGCTACGCCTGGCCACCAGCAGCAAAGCCGCGCGCGGCTATGACCTGTTCCAGGCACAGGTGCCGACCGCCGTGCGCGCCAGGCCGATTCAACTGGCGCGCGAGATGAATGTCGAAGATGGCGTGCGCGTCATCGTGACCAATTGCCTGGCACAGATCCAGGGCAATGAAGCCGCGGTGCTGGACGGGCACGACCCGGATGCCATCCACCAGATGCGGGTGGGCTTGCGGCGGCTTCGCTCGACGCTCAAGCTGTTTGGAAAACTGGCGCCCTGCCCGCCCGACTTGCTAGCGGAATTGTGCTGGCTGGGCGACGCCCTTGGCGAAGGCCGCGACTGGGAAGTCTTGGTGGATTCGACCCTGCCGCGCATTATCGACGCGCTGCCTGAACAGGTGCAAGCGCTTACCCAGTTGCACCAGGCATGCGCCATCACCGCGCAGGAAAAGCGGCGGCAGGCGATCGATGCCGTAGCCTCGCCCCGGTTCGCGACGCTGGCGCTCAACCTTGGCGCCTGGTTGACCGGCAAGCGCTGGCGCGACGCAGGACGCAAAGCCAATAGTAAGAAACTGCAGGCGTCGTTACCTGAATTTTCCGACAAGGTGCTGAAGCGCCGGCATGCCACCCTGCTGCAGCGCGGCCGGCGCCTGGCCCGCGCCAATGCCGAGACACGGCACCGGCTGCGCATCGCCGCCAAACAAGCCCGCTATGCCGGCGAATTTTGCCAGTCGCTCTATCCGCCCAAGCGCATCAAGAATTATGTGGCGGCGCTGACCGGCCTGCAGGATGCGCTGGGTTGGCTGAATGACGCGGCAGTCGCCGCTGACTTGCTGAAAACTTGGCAGCAAACCGGCGCCACCGATCCCGCGCTGGCGGGCACGGCGGAATTTGTGCGCGGCTACCTTTGTGCGGCAGCCGACATGGAACAGCCGGAATTGCTCAAACTGTGGACGCGCTTTACCAAGACTAGGCAGCCATACCGCTAATGCCGCTGGCGGCCATGGCTAGTATTTACAGTGGAAAACCTGCAGCGTGACATGCGGGTCGGCCACCAGCCGCGCGAACGGGCCGGCGCTCTCCAGCGCGGAAGCGTCCACGGTGCCATCGTCCACCGCGGCAGCCAGGGCACGGGCGCGCATGATGACATCGAGCTTGTCGGCGCCGCCCGTCCAGACATAACAGACTTTCTGCGCCGCCAGCGCCTTGAGCGACAGGGTTACGCGCGCATGCGGCGCCTGCCCCGGCTGCAACGCCACATAGCGGCGATTGGTCGTGGCGGCATCCGGCCATTGCGGCGAATCGGGGAAAAGCGAGGCGGTATGTCCATCGGTGCCGAGGCCCAGCACGATGGCAGCCGGTCGCGCCAACGCCGGATTGGCGTTGGCGACCTGAGCGGAACGCCGAGCCCATAACCAGGGATCGGTCGCTGCCGCTACCGTTGCCATCAATGGCACCAGGCGCGCCGCGCTGGCCGGCCCCTGCAGCAAATGCTGGCTGACCAGCGCCGCATTCGAATCCGGGTGAGTCAAGGGCACGCTGCGTTCGTCGACCAGCGAGACATCGATCCTGGCCCAGTCCAGCGGCTCGCGCGCAAGCGCGGCGAAAAACGGCAGCGGACTGCGGCCGCCCGACACCAGCAGCAAGGCGCGCTCGCCGTTTTCCCCCGGCGCCGACAACGCTTGTTGCAAGTCCTTACTCACCTGTGAAGCCAAGACTTCCGCGGCTTCTTCAGCGTTATTAAATATCGTCAATTGCAAGGCCATGTTCCGCTCCCGGCACGGCGCAACCTCCGCCCGCCCTCGATAGAAGAGAACATGATATACGAAGCATCCTGTTCAGAAGCGGTGCACGTAACGCACTGCGGCAAGTTTTTCCAGCGGCGCCGAAGCCTCATTATTCGGATGGCGGCGCAAGGACACGGCCCAGCCGGCATAAGCGCTCGTTCCCACGGGAGTGACATAGTTCATTTCCGCAAGCAATTCTCGTCCGCTGGGTTCGGCAGCCTGCCAGCTACTACGCTCACCATTACCCATGCCCGGCATCGCCGAGGTCCACGCATAAGCCCGGATCGGCCGCGACACGGCAAACGACAAGCGGTCGCCGGCACGATACCGGTCCGCCATCACCAGGCCCAGCGACAAGGCATTGCTCCGCACGATGCCATCGGCGCTGGTGCGCCCCAGCGGCGTGCGGCCATAGGATGCCTGCGCCGCCAATGCCGTTTTCGGCGCGATCAGCCACACGCCGGTCAACTGCGCCGAACTGGTCGGCGCGCCAAGACCGAACGCCGTCACGCTGCGCCACACGCCCGGCCAGGGATTACCTTCCTTGCTGCGCATGAGCGAAAACGATAGCGCCGCGTGGTCGAATGAATGTGAAAATTCCAGCACCCGGGCATCGATGCGCGGCTGCACCGTCATCAAGGCCGGCGACAGCGCATCCGGATCGAAGGCGCGCGCCGCCATACCATGATTGAAGCCGGTCGCCAGCACGCCGAACTTGATGCGCACGCCACCCAGTTCCCGCCACACGCCGGCATGCCTGGCGTCCGGCGCCAGCGAAAACTGCTGCAATTGGACTTGCTGCTGCGCAGAAGTCGGCGGCGCCAGGCGGTCGAACGCCAGGCCGAACGCCATGGCAGGGGGAAGAATGAAACCACGCCCCAGCACGCCGGTTTCCTCGGCCCGTACCGGCGCAGCCCACGCCAACGTCAATGCCAGCGCCAGTGCCGCTGGCTTGAGATGAATGCACGCACACATACGCGCCTCCTTCCCTTGTTACGTAAACCAGTAATTGTTTTGCGTTTGGTCTACTCGTACATTCATTTTGTACGTTAATTTCCAGAAAGCAAGTTTTTATTCTGGAATGGCTGGTGAATGGCGGGAATAGGCGCAGAAAAAATCGCTCCCACGCATCAGCGACATGGTGTCGGCGTTCAAGAGAGAAATTACTCAAATATCCCATATTTATGGGATACCCAAATTAGCCGATTTGGCTTGTAATTGCTAATATGCAATTGTTTTAGAAATTATAATGATCATGCCTGCGCTCGACGACTTTACTGAACATTGGCGGGACCAGCCGAGCTTTCTGGTCGACTATTCCGGTAACTCCACATTTCTAGCGAAGGTGGAATACCATTCTGACCAAATCCATCATAGCCATTCCACGGTAGTACGGATTCGCAAGGCCGATAATGGCCAGGGCCAGATTTCCTTGCAAAAGGCGCCGTCCTCCCTGTTGCCGGGCTTTCCGCAATTGCTGTTTTCGCCACCGCTGCATGTCTATGATTACGACCGTAGCAAGCATGCCCTGCTGGTGCAGGGCCATTCCAACTTGCTGGGCGGCGCTTACAAAGTGGTCATCACCCCGGCGTAAGACATGCAAAAATAGCAATGCCTAGGCATTTTCCCTGCAATATGTCATGTGGCAGCGGAATTATTTGCTATAATCTGCGGTTTCGCGCCATGCGAACCCGAATCCAGGAGAGGTGGATGAGTGGTTTAAGTCGCACGCCTGGAAAGCGTGTATAGGTTCATAGCCTATCGGGGGTTCGAATCCCCCTCTCTCCGCCAAGATAAAGCGCCTAACTCTTTGATTTAAAAGACTTAGGCGCTTTTTATTTCTGGGTCGGATGGGGCTAAATGGGGTGATGTGGGCATTGAAATGACAGCTTTTTTGCCAGCATTTCCGAACATCGCAACCGCCTTATTGCCAGCCTCGGGCTGCGCGTCTTTAATCCATTTTCCATACACGCGGGCGATCATTGTCCAGTCCTTGTGACCCATCTGCTGGGCCACCCACATCGGTGACTCGCCGGCAGTCAGCATCATGCTCGCGAACGTGTGCCGGGTCTGATATGGACGACGGTAACGTACCTTCGCCAGCTTCAATCCACGCTTCCAGGCTTCACGGATAACCAGATCGCCGCGCCACCGTTTGTCGGTGCGCGGGTTGTTGAAGACTTGGTCGTAGGACAGGTAGGTGAATGCCTTCTGTGCCTGTAGCGCCTCGAGCGCCGGGCCGAGCAGCTTGATCTCGCGCCGGCCGGACCGGGTCTTCGGTGTTTCGCCTTCGCTTTTCGCAATGATGGCCGCCCGGGTCAATGACCGCCTGACCTGCAGCGTGCCGCGGTGCCAGTCAATATCCCCCCACTCCAGCGCGATCAGCTCGGACGTGCGCATGCCGGTCCAGAATGCAAACTGAAACAGGTTGCGCTCCTGCCCCTGCAGCTTGTCCAGAATGGCCGTCTGCTCTTCAGCCGAAAACGGGTCGACATCGTCGTCCTCCTGCGGCGCTTCCTTACTCTTGAATTGCCAGCCGTACAGCGGGTTCGATTCGATCAGGTCATCCTGAACGGCGTCACCGAGGGCGGCGCGCAGCACCGACAGGCGGTTCCGGATCGTCTTATTGCTGGTTTCCAGCTTGGCGCACCAGTCCTTGATGTTGACCCGCTTCAGGTCGGACAGGATTAGCTTGCCGAAACCAGGCGACAGGTGATTCACCACGGTCTTCCGGTAGCCCTCATAGGTCGATGCCTTGAGGTGGGCGCGTTGCCGCTCGAGCCAGTCGTCCAGATATTTTTCTACTGTGAGGACTTCGCCTTGCTTTTCGACGAAGAGTGCGGCGCGCGGGCTGTCTGGGAAGGTGATGCGATAGTTGAAGGTGCCCTTCTGGATCGCGTCGAGGATGGCGGCGCGGTGCTGCGCCGCGCGCTTCAGGTTAGGAGCGGTAGGGGCGAGCTTGATACGTTCGCGGCAGCGCTGCCCACGATAGGCAAAGGTGATTTCGATTGACGTTTCACTTGCGGCTTTGACGCCCGAGCCCTCTCGACCCATTGGTAATACCCCTCTACATCGATCAGGCGCCGGCCATCCGGCGCCTTTATCCAAACCTGATTCTCCAGCCACACCCCGTCGCGGATCTTGCTATTGATCGCGTCCTCGCTGTAGCCGGATTCCTCCGAAAACTTGTGGATGGTTTGATAGCGTAACATATTGCTTAAAAGATACGTTTAAACTCAATGACCCATACCCATGGGTTGACGTCCCAGCTGCCGGCGCCGTTAATCTGTTCCCATAGCCCCCGGTAGGCCAAAACCGGGTTACGTGTCAGGCCTTCGAATCTGATGTCTGTAGGGCATGGGTGGAAGCGCTCGAATCCATCCCGGATTCGGCGGATTCCTTCCGCGATCGCGTCCGCGTTGCTGATGCCTTGCAAGCGCTCGACGCGCACGCTGGTGATTTCGATATTGATGCGGCTAGCCCAGCGCGGCATGAAGCGAGCGTGCCGATACCGTCCAGCCTTAGGTGGTCCTGCTAGATAGATTGGGGTTCCGACTGTCATCCAGTCGCGCTGATTGCCGTCTGCCTCATACTGGATCGGTGCCCATGGTGCCGCGTAACCAGCGTTCAGGCACGCTGCAGCGATTCCGCTGCCGCTGAGCTTGTCCAGCTCGGCGGTGGATCGCCAGGCTTCCCGAACGTACAGACGGTCGCCGGGGCTGCCGTGCGGACATCCAATCACGTCCCCGGTGCGCGTGTGCCAGATTGCCCCTTGGTGAGCAACCTTTTGCCCCTTGTTGTCGTAGATTCCGCCGCCGCCGATAGTTGTTGGCTCCCACTGGCCAAGCGCATTTTCATGCGGTAAGACGATCGCACGGCGCGTCTGCAGCTTCGTGCCATCAAGGATGGCACGCACCATCGGCGCGCTGAATAGAATCGGGCGCTCTCTCATTGGGTGACCTCTTCCGGTGCTTCGATGCCGGGCCGCATTGCGGTTGCTTCGCCGGTCGCGTGCCGGTGCCAATTGAGCAGGGCTGCGGCACTCGAAATGATGTGGTGCAGGCCTTTCCCTTGATCGCCTCGGATAAAGGCCGCAAGAGATTTGCCGGCGAGGTAACCGATTAGCCAGAACCAGTCCTGCGGCGATTTGCCGGCGTCGCCTGCGCTGCCCCAGCGCTCCTGCTGGTGCGCTGCCTCGAGTTTGACTGCCTCGACGAAGTCATCGGTGTGCGGGGTGTTGATAAGGTTCTTCAACCGGCTCGCTTCGGCGCGTGCGGCGGCAAGTTCCTTCTCCGAAAATATCAGTGCGCCGGTGGCGGTGCGAATGGTCGCCTCCCTGCGCTCCAATTCCACCGCTTGCGTTTTGGCGATTCGGCAGACGTCGAGCGTGTCCTTTGCCCACTGTGGAAATTCAGGCTCGCCGCCGTGCTTCATGCACTGGACGTTGTACTCTTGGAGCGCATCACGCGCCATCGCGCGGAGCCGGTCGATTGCTTCGTTCATGCGATCACCTTCGGGAATGAGTCATGCAGTACGCCATCGAGCAGGCGTCCGGCGGCTTTCTTACCTGCGCGGTATAGAGTCGGCTCGTCGTCTATGTGGAACGTGCTGTCGCCATCAATCGTATGGAATGTCCATTCGTCAACGAACCAATCGGCTACTTGAACGCTCCGCATTTCAAGAGTGTTTGCTGCACATTCGCCAGGCGCCCACTCGCCCCACTGCTTGAAAAAGAAGGGCACGCCGGCTGCGGCGCACTGGTCGCGCAGACTGCGCACCCAGTCCGGATGCATTGGCCGCGCCTTCGGGCCGCTCTCGCCGCCTGCCACAAGCCAATCGATCCCCGGGCAGCCGCCACTCAGACGGGAGCCGTCGCAGCGCATGCAAGTAGTGCCGCCGCCGGCAGGATGCGGCGTGCTTCCGGCATCGCAGACCTGTGCGATATGGGGTGTCAGGTCGACCGTCGTAAGTAGGGGTTCCATTGACAGCCAGCGCACGCGCGCCGGCACCGCAAGCAGCTTCGGAATATCGCGGTCGGCTTCTTCCTGATTCACGACGCTGATGCCCAGCCAGACATTGCGCTGACCCATCAGCCAGTCATGGCAGCGGGCCTCGGAAACCATGCGATAGACATTGCCGATCCGCTTCGTCAGGAGCAGCCAGTCCAGGCGCGGGGTAAGCTCGATCAGGTCGAACAGTTCGCGCCGCCATTCCGTCGGTACTGCGTTGTCGAATACGTCAGCAAGTGACGCGCAAAACACGCGGCGCCGCCGGCCATGCTTGGCTTGGAACTCGTCGGCTTCGCGGTTCCACTTCATCGGTAGCGCCCAGTTGCTGGCACTGGTGCGGTGCCGTGTCGCATTTGGTCCCCAGCGCACGCTCATGGTGCGGGCCGGCGTGCTGACTTCCGCATAGCAGTGATCGCATCCGGGGGAAACCTTGGTGCATCCGATCCATGGATTGAAGGTCGCGTCGGTCCACTCGATTTTGCTGTTTTCGCTCATGCCGCCCTCGCAATATGGTGCTCGTGAGTGAAGTTGGCCTCGACCAGTGCCTTTGCCATCGGCGGGCAGACACTGTTGCCGATCATCCGGACCTGCGCGCTTTTCGATAGCGGCTTGCCGTTGACGACCGGGTCAAGGATGTAGGAGTCAGGGAAGCCTTGTGCGCGGGCCAGCTCGCGCGGCGTCAGCATGCGCATGCCAATGTCGACGATCGCGTAGTCTTCGCCCTTGATCGTTACCAGGCCGAGGCGGTCCTTGGTCGGGATAGTGTGCATCGGGTCGGCCAGGCTTTGGTCCTGACCGCCCTCGGTGTAGTACTTGATCAGGAATGCGCGCACCTCGCCAATGTGCCCGCCGCCAGCTGTCAGCGTCGGTGCTGGCTGGGCAACCTCCTGACCGAACTGATTGTTGCGGAGCTTCACCAGGTGGGAAGTCACCAGCGAATGGTGATCCGATGACGTCACGGTTCCGGCTGGCACGTCCGCGCGGATCCCGGTGACGCCGCTGTAATGCTTGGCAAGGAATGCGGATACAAGCGCATGCCTGTTTTCGGTCGGCTGCGTTGCCAGAGGATCGTTCAGCGGGCCGCCGCGCACATCGCCCGGCCGCTTGTCGCTGTAGTAGCTGCTGATGTGGGCGGTGATCAGCGCGTGGTGCCCGCCCTTGACCTGTGCGCAGATCGTGCGCAGCGGCTCGTCTGCCGGCATGCAGCGCGGCGACGATGCATTGGCATGCTCGGTCATCACCGGTGCCAGCGTTGGCACCACAACGGCGCGGTGATTTTCCGCAGTCAGTGTGCCGAAAGGCTTATCGCTTGCCGCCGGCTTTCCTGAATAGACCGGTCCGCCGGCGCCGACGATAAACGGATCCGCGCTGTTCACCACAAACTTCATGATGCCCTTGGCGATCCGGCGCAGCGTGGCATCCTTCAATGGGCGCTTGCGCTCGAAAATTGACGGGCAAGGGATCGACCAGTCGATGCATTCAGCGGCGGTATGCCACGGCAGCAGTTTGCCGGACTTGACGGCATCGCTCTTCGGATCGCCGTGCGTCGGTGCTGGCCAGACGATCGGGCGGCCGTCGCGGCGTGCAATCAGGAACAGACGCTTGCGGATGGTCGGCGTGCCATAGTCGCAGGCGCGCAGCACCCGCCATTCGACCTGATACCCGAGCCCGGCATGAAGGCGCTCGATCGGGAAGTCATGGCCGAGCACATCATAGATTTCCTGCAGGTCCGGATGATCTTTCGGGATACCGGTCGTCAGTGCCAGCACGAAGGCTTTAAAAGTGCGCCCTTTCTCGCTTTTGAGCGGCTTGTTGTCTTCGCCCAGCGGTCCCCAGTCCTGAAACTCTTCGACGTTCTCAAGCGCGATCACGCGCGGCATCTGGAACGTCGCCCACTTCAGAGTCACCCAGGCGAGCCCGCGGATCTTCTTCTCGACCGGTTTGCTGCCCTTGGCCTTGCTAAAGTGCTTGCAGTCCGGGCTGAACCAGGCGAGGCCGATCGGCAGCTGCCGCGTCACGAAGCCCGGATGTACGGCAAACACGTCTTCCGTATAGTGCGCAGCGGTCGGATGGTTTGCTGCGTGCATGGCCAGTGCTTCGCCGTCGTGGTTGATTGCGACGTCGACCTCGCGGCCGAGCCCCATTGCAATGCCGGTCGATGCGCCGCCGCCGCCGGCAAAATTGTCGATGGCCAGTTCATGCCCGAGCGGCAGGGCCATGGTGAAGATGTCGCGCTTCATGCCGACACCAAAATTTCACGGTTGCCGTTCGACTGCATCGCACTCACGATGCCGGCTTGCTCCATCATGTCGAGCAGACGTGCGGCGCGGTTGTAGCCAATGCGAAGGTGGCGCTGCACCAGGCTGATCGATGCGCGCTTGTGAGCCTTGACCAGCTGCACGGCGTCGTCATACAGCCCGTCCTCCGGAGCGTCTTCGGCGCCGGTCAGCAACAGCGAGCCAGGCGCCTCGGTCAGTTCGAATGGCACCGGCTTCGGGAACCAGTTCGGCAGGCCATCGAAGCAGTCGCGCAGCTTCATGATGCCGCCGAACACTTCCAGATCGGCGATGCCGCCGGCAACGAACATCAACGGGCTGTCGTCGTCCTTGGTGAAGAACCGGATCGACCGGAAGTACTCGCCGATTTTCAGTGCGTCAGCGAGGTACTGCGGCATCACTGCGCCGCTGATGCCTTCGCTGTAGCCGAGCGTGCTGGCCACGTTCTCGATGCGGGGGAATTTGCCCTCGATGAGAGAGTTGCCAACCTGAAAAAATAGCGGTGCAGCGTGCTTGTCGAGCCACTTGGCGTCACCGTTCGACATCACGTCGAGCGTGTTGCCGGCGGCGGCGTGCTTGAGCCCGTCCTTGCTGACTGAAACGATGATTTCCCGCTCGCAGTAGCCCTCCTGATCGCGCGCGACGACATAGCGGTGGCCGTCGGTGGCAACGACCATCACCGAGCCGTCCTCGAGCGGGCGGATGTTGATGCCGTTCAGGTAGTAGCGGATATCGCCCTTCGCCATGAACGGCGCGGCGATCTTGATCGCGATCGAGTTGACCCGGGCAATCATGTGCGGCGTCGCGTTGCTGCGGGTGTCTTCAGTGCCGGCAATCGCGAGCTGCTCTGGTGCGGTGTTGGAATTCATCGTTTCTCTTTCTTGATTGGTGATGTGCGGTCAGGCTGCCGCTGCGTGGTAGACGTTTCCCTCTTCCACCCGGCGCCGGACCTCCAGCAGGGCGGTGCGCAGCTCGTCCTTGGTGGCGAGCTTGATTTGTTCGTCGTGGACTTCCAGTGCCAGGCGAATGAGGCCGAGCGCCTCGCCGTCAAAGCGCCATGCGGCCGTGCGGTCCGCACGCAATTTGCACCGGAATGCGCCGTCCAGCGCGGTGATGAAGTGCTGCTCGTACTCGGTGCCGATGCCGAACTCGCACAGGATCAGCCCGATATTCAGGGCGAAGGTGACCATGCTCCAGTCTTCCTCGGTGGATGCGCCGCGCACCATGTTTTCGAGTGAAAGCCAGTAGGCGGTGGACAGGTCGCCGGCGTTCTCGTCTTCGAGCGGGCGACTGCCGAGCGCATCAAATGCGGCGCGTGCAATGCACATTTCAAAGACCGTCGACACCGGCAGCGGCCGGAAGGCAGGGTTCCACTTCTGGATCCAGAACATGGCTTATCCCTTCTTCCAGCGGCGCCGGTAAAGCACCATGCTGCTGACAATGCCGAGCGGGCCACCGATCACATACGCCACGTAATGAATCGGCGTGGTGGCATGAACAATCTGTAGCGCGCCCAGCTGGGCCACGGAGATCATCAGGCTGTTGGCGAAGGCGGCGCCATAGTGGCCGTTGTTGACGAACTGGGATTGCAGCCCCAGTGCGAAAACAAGGCCGAAGGTGCTGGCAAACAGCAGCAGGGTCGTCATGCAAACGCTCCGTCGATTTGCTCGAACAGATCGTCGAACGAGCCGTTGTTGTCGACCAGCTTGTCAACGCCAGGCTCAAAGGCCACACCGGACTCGCTGACATGCTGGTGTGCGGTACCGGCGCTATCGCGCTGAATGTGCCAGATGGCGCCGCCTAAGCTGCGGATGAGAGCGGCTTCATTCTCGAAGCGCACATCGGTGATGACGACGTTCTTCGAAACTGCCCAGTGGGAATTGATCGCGTTGCGCGCGACGATCAGCCACAGGTCCGGATGCACCAGCTGCCGCCCCCACTCGGTCCCGAGCGTCTGCATCAGCTGGCGAGGCGACTTGCCGATCTCCGGAAGCACCTGTTCCTTGTACGGGTGCGCAAAATGCATCGGGTCGATATCGAGCATGGCGGCGATACCATGGCGGATCGGATCGGCGAAGCCGACCGGCATGTATTGATAGTTCCGGCGAAGGTGATATCCGATCGTGTCCTTGCCGGCGCCTGCTTTGCCGGTGATGCCGATAAGGCGCGGGAGCTTCAGCATTGCGCAGCCTCCAGCGTCAGCTTCTCGACCGGCATCTTCCACGGCATGCCGCCTTGAGTGCCTTTAACCTGAACTAAGGCGACCTGCTGCCCGATGATCAAGTCCTTGCGGATTTGCGCGACGACGCCGCGCTGTGGGCCGTGATCGCTGTCGAAGCTGACGCGAGCGCCCGGTGTAATGGTGGTGGTGATCATTGATGCCTCACGCGTTTGTGGACTGGGTCGGCATCGCCTGCTGCTGCGCCCGCCATTGGCGGCCGATTTCGTAGCAGGCGAATCTGACCGCCATGGAAATGAGAGTGCGCTTCATGCTGGATGCCGATCAGGAGTTGCGTGCATCGAGCCCGCCCTTGTCCGCGCGTGCTTCGGCGGCGTGGTCGGAATAGGCATCGGGGAAACGCTGCTGTAGCTTGCTGATGTTGGCGGCGGCAATGTCTGCCAGTTGCATTCCGAGAGCATCGGCAGCGATCGCGAGATACCACATCACGTCGCCGATTTCCTCAGCGAGGTGCGCACGGCGGTCTTCATCGAGCGGCTTGCTGTAGATCGCCATGCGCTTGACTTCGGTGGTCATTTCGCCGGATTCGGTGGCAAGGCCAAGTGATGCGTGCACCAGTCGCTCGACCGGCGTCGGCAGTTTTTTTTCGGTGCGCAGTGCGTTGTTTTGGTAGGTGATGAGGTCCACGTTATTTCCCTTTAATCGAGGTCGTTTGCCTGCAGCTTTTTGACGTCTTGCCGCGCGAGGCGCTGCATGTGCCGGCGCGCGACGTTTTCTAGGATTGGGCGGTAGGTTGGGTGCTGGAGCATTTCATCGAGAGGCGTCGACACTTGAAGAAACCGGTGTGCGATTTCGAGTGCCAGGCGAGTCGGAGCGATGCGGGCACCCATGTCACACGCTTTCCAGCTCCGGGTGCTCGGTAAGTGCCAGCAGCGCCTCGGGCGAATCGATGCTCCAGTTCAGCCGAACGTGGCTGCCGATCTGGCGGCGGTCGTAAGCTGCACAAATTCGCTGCACAGCCGGCAGCATTCGCTCACGTACACAGGGGGCGCACTGGCAGTCTTCGATCGATTCAGCGCGGATGCGGCCGATCTGGGGCGTCAGGCCTCGGGCGGCGATATAGTCCTTGCCGCGAAGTCCAGCATACGGATCGCGCATGGAGGCGCGGATGGTGACTTTCAGATCATCCATTCGATCACTCCCGGCGCGAGTGTGACGATCGCGAAAATGATTGCGAGGTTCGCGTACTGATGGCGTGCGAGCCAGCCGTGCTCCACGTGCATGACGGCATTCCAGGCGCGCTTCATGCTTTTGCTCGCTTGGTGTAGTCGCGAATATTCCAGTCCTTCGCGAGCTGTTCCCAGATGCGTCCGCCATCTTCGAAATAGCAGTGCACTTCCCGCTGCGGCTGGAAGTCCATGCGCAGAACGGTCAGGCAGTCCTGAAACAGTTCGTAGTCGAGGCAGCGGAAATCGGTCAGATCGAACTTGAAGCGGTTGCCGTTGTAGAGGCCGAGTAGGAAGCTGGCGATGTAGCGGCATTGTCCAGAGTGGCCTTGGGCCACCTTCAGAAGCCGCTTCAATGCTTCAACGCCCTCGGCACGAATCTGCGGCAGTGCGGCTTGGCGCTCTGCTTCTTTGCGGCGCATTTCGGCGAACATTTCATGGACACGGTCCGGGTCGACTCGGGGTGCCTGAATAGCTGTCGGCAAGCTGTGATGTCTGGTCGGCTGGTTTTCCATCTGCGTCTCCGTAGAGTTGCCACAACGAAGTGTTGCGGCTTGGAATAAGTATAGTTCGCTAAACTTTATAAAGTCAAGAAAACTATACGGCGCAGAAATATTTCATGCCACCCGGAAAAAAGTGGGACAGGAAACTATTCTCTATGTTGTAAAAACGCAATAAAAAAGCCCGCTAATGCGGGCTTGGCGGACGCTTGAGAGGCAGGGCTATGGCATGTCGAAGCCGGCGTGCTGCACCACTCCGCAGAATTCATCGCCTTCTTCCAGTTTGAGATATCGGTTCGGCCACTCGGGATTCAACGCTTCGAGATATAGCTCCCCATCAACAGTAATCAGGCGCTTGAAAGTGGCTTCCATAGTCGTGTTGCGTCGGACAATGACGAACTTGCCCGGGAGCGCTTCGGCGTGGGCATTCACATATAGCAGTATTCCCTCTGGGAATGTAAACGGCTCCCCGGGAGGTGCAGTCATAGACTTCCCCTTCACCCGAAGAACATAACCACATTCACCGAGATCCTTGTGGCAGGGCTTCCATTCGTCAGCATCGCCCGGTTGGAAGTTGTCGCACAGCTCGGTCCACTGTCCCGCTTGAACCCATGAAATCACTGGATATTGCCTATTCTTTTTAATATCCGGGCCGGGCTCAACATTGTCCTCGACCCGCCTTAATTTTTTGGGCCCGGCACCAGTTGTGATCCAGGTGGCGCTGAAACCGGTGGCCAGTTCAATTCCCTGCGCGTATTCGTACTTCATGGACTTGATTTGACCATTGAGCCACTGCGTAGGGGTTCCTTTAGACACTTTTGCGGCCTTATAGAGTTCCGCTTGGCTATGGCCGGCGTCAAGGATTTCCTGAATGCGTTCGGAAAGTGTCGTCATGTTTAGGAATCTAAGCGATTCCTTGTTTAGAGTGCTTGACGTCAAGAGTTTAGACTCCTATACTTTCTGCATGGATACCTTGAAAATCATCGACGCAGTGGGTGGCAGGAAGGCCGTCATCGAAATGACTGGCCTCAGCCGTGGCCGTATTTCGCAGTGGGTGACCGACAAGGCCATCCCGACGCCATGGCTGAAATTCTTTGAGGCGAAATTCCCGGCGCTGGACTGGGATGCGCTGCGGGCGCCGGCAGAGGAAGAAAAAATCCCCACTCATTGACCAAGGGTTGCTTATCCGTGCAAACGGCAGCAGCCCCTTTTTTTTGCCCGGAATTCGGGCTTTGATAATTCTCAAAGGAGTTTCCCAGCATGACAGACCGGGATGAGCAGGCGGCAAGCAATCGAGTGGTGTCAACCATTCTTATTCGCTTCCATAGCGATGCGGTGAGCCTCGGCGCTTGCAAACCGCATGCGACCTTGGGCGTCGACTGTGCAGCCGTTAGCGTCGCACCAGGCGGGGAAAGTGACCGGATCGATGTGAGCTTTGATGACGATGTGTCCTTGGCGGACATATCGCTTGCGAGCCTGTTCGGCCTGATCCTGCCACTGCAGGAATGTGCTCGGCAGCTTGTGCCCGTCGGTGAACATGGCGCGCAGCGCGTCGTAGTCGCTTTCGCGATACCAGGCAATGCCGATCGCTTGAAGTTGTGAATTCATGGGTGGTCTTCCGGTGTTTGTAGGCTTGAGGAAGCTGAAATTTAGCACGATGGAAACCTGCCCTTCGTTGTTGTGTTGTTGTAGCAAGAATAAGTGAATAAAAAACATTTCACATCGGTAATAAAAAGGGAGGTTTACCGTGACCTGCAAGTATTCGGAGATTAACCAGCATGATGCGCTGTACAGGGTCGCGCGCGACTATCCAGGCGGCATCGAGGCACTGGCACAGCGACTGACTAAAACGGCGCCGGTGATGTACAACAAGCTGCGCCCGGGTATCCAGACGCACCACGCGTCGTTCGAAGAGACGACCGAGATCATCGAGTTGTGCGTCCAGGCGAACGTCAAGGACGCGATGCTGCCGGCCTATGCCTTCGCATGGCGACTGGGCCACGTGATGGTGCCGGTGCCGCGTGTCGACAATGTGCCGGATGAAGAGTTGACCCAGAACGTCTGCAAGACGATGAAGGAATTCGGCGATGTTGCCTCCTGTCTGTATCAGTCATTTGCCAATGACGGAGACATCGATGCCAACGAGCTGGAATCCTTCGAAAAGGAATTCCAAGAAGCGATCGCTGCAATGTGCGAGCTTCGGGCACGCGTGCAGGACCGGGCGAAGAAAGCGGAGGCAAAGTAATGCAGGGCTCCCTACCTCGCCGCGGCACTCCCGCGTTCGATGCGCTCGAGCGCGTTCATTCTCTCGGCGGCAAAGCATCCATTCACCAGCTGCTCGCTGCCGTCAATTCCAATTTCCGCTCACCCACTCGCCTCGACAAGCTGGCGATTCAACCGCTTGCGCTGCTGGGATTTGTGACCCGTCTGAAGACCGGCATTCAGATCACGCCGGCAGGTCAGGTGTTTATCGAATCCAATGCAGCGAAGAGCTCGATCGGTGCGAAGGTCTTGCCTTCTCAGCCGGCGCCGCCGACAAAGCCGCTGCACTCCGCCTCGGCGTTCGATGTCATCGAAGCGCGGCGCCCGGGTGCGCTCGATTACCGCAATATTCCCTCGTTGATGGGTGGTGTCCGGGTGCCTTACCGATCGTCCTGCCAAGTCACTGGGCAGAGCGGAGGTGGCGATGGCAACGATTGATCAGGTCGTCACCCAGATGCAGACTCACGGTCTGCCGCCCATTCCCGCCAATGGCATCGTCTGTGATGGCAAGTCCAGGCGCTTCGGGCCAAAGAAAAAGGCGTGGTACAAGCTGACCAAAATCACCACCAAGACCGGCAGCGAAGCGGTCTATGGTGTGTTTGGCTATTGGCGCGGTACCGACAACGGCGCCATCGGTGTGTCGCTCGGATCTGATGAAGTCGATGTCGAAGAAATGGCAGCGGTCCGGCAGCGACAGGAAGAAGCAGCCAGGCGTGAGGCTGAGCGCATTGCCGAGATCGCGCAGCTGGCTGCAAATCGTGCGCGCATGCAGTGGGATGCCGCCTCTGACGTTGCACCAGGCGTCACGCCGAAAACACCGTCTGCCTATCTGGAACGCAAGCGCGTCGAGCAGGAAACGGCACGCATCACCGACGACGGCACACTGCTGGTCCCGATGCGTCGGTATTCCCGCGATGGCGTGAAGCTGGTCGGCCTGCAGAAGATCAAGCCGGACGGCTCCAAGCTGTTTAACAAGGGAATGGACAAAGTCGGCGCCGCCTGCCTGCTGGGCAAGCTGCCGGCCGATGCGCCGCTGCTCATCATGGCCGAGGGTTATGCAACGGGCGGATCGATCCGGCTCGCCACGAAGCGCGATTTCCCGGTGATGCTGGCATTTGATGCCGGCAACCTGATCCACGTGGCGCAGCAGGTCCGTCGCGATTTCCCGGGCACGCACATCCTGTTTGCTGCCGACGATGACTGGCAGCTGAAAAAGCGGCTGGCGAAGCGACTGGTCAAGGACTTCAAAATCGCCGCGACGATCGTCATGGATGGTGACGCTGAGATTTTGACGGAGCGTGATTTTTCCGACGATGGCGAGTGCGATGCCGCGCTGAAGAAGCGACTCGAGGCGGCGGCCGGCACGCAGGTTGAACTTGCCGTCGACGGCACCGAGCAGATCCTGCTGTCCGAAGATGGTGAGCGTGTCCGGATCACGCCGGCATGGAAAAAGGATGAAAACGGCGTCGACTACCTCGAGGCCGATGTGCGCACCGATCGCGTCATCCGCACCCTGAAGCTGGAAAACGCCGGCATCGCCAAAGCCACGGCTGCAGCTCGGACCGTCGGCAATGCCTCCGTGGTCTGGCCATCATTCGCCGATCGAGGCGAGAACAAGTGGACCGACTTCAACGACCTGCACGTCGAACAGTCGCTCGATGCGGTGGTTGCCCAGCTGGAGGCGGCGATCGCTGCAGCGTTGCAATCGCCGAAAGATCGCAAAAAGCTGAATGATCTGGCGGCTTACGAAGAAGCGGAGCACTTACGGAGCAGCGTCGTGCCGGAATCTGCGTCTCGTCGGGAAGATTCCCCCGCGCCCCCTGTTGCAGAAACTCAGTCAGATGGTGCGCCGGCCGGTGATGCTGTTGCAGACAGCCAGGCGAGTGTTGCACCCGTCGCCGAAGCTTCCTCGGCCGGGGGGAAGGGTGAGGCCAAGAAAAAGCCGAAAAAGGAATATGGACAGGAGCACTGGGACAAGGTGCACCGTCTGGAAGACAATTTCGTGCTGATCTATGGTGATGACACGGCATGGGATAGCGAGAACCGGGTGATCATCAAGATCAACCATCTGCGGCTGGCGTTCGGATCGGACGCGGTCAAGTTCTGGCTCAATAGCCCGAAGCGCCGCATGGTCAACAAGGACTGCGTGGTGTTTGATCCGACACTGCAGGCGGATCCAGATGAGACGGTCAACCTGTTCGATGGCTTCAAAATGAAGCCGAAGCGCGGCAAATGCGACAAGATTGTCGAGCTGCTGCTGCACTTGTGCGGGAACGATGCCGAGGTGCTGGCGTGGGTGCTGCGGTGGATCGCTTATCCGCTCCAGAACCCAGGCGCCAAGATGCGCACGTCGATCATAATGCACGGCGATGAGGGCTCCGGTAAGAACCTGTTCTGGGAAAACGTCGTCGCCAAAATCTACGGCGAGTATGGCGGTGTGATCGGCAACGCGCAGATCGAGTCCCAGTTCAACGAGTGGGCATCGAAGAAGCTGTTTTTTGTGGCCGATGAGGTGGTGACCCGCAACGAGCTGCGGCAGCTGAAGGGCAAGCTCAAGCACATGGTGACCGGCGAGGTCATCATGATCAACCCCAAAGGCATGACCGAGCGGGCCGAGGCGAACCACATGAATTTCGTCTTCCTGTCCAACGAGCTGCAGCCGCTCGCGCTCGACAAGACGGACCGCCGCTATCTGGTCCTGTGGACGCCACCAAAGCGCGACGAATCCTTCTATCGCGAAGTCAGCGAACAGATCCGCAACGGCGGCATCGAGGCGTTCTATCACTACCTGCTGCATGAGGTGCCGATGGATGATTTCACCGAGCACACCAAGCCGCTGGTGACCGAGGCCAAAGTCAAGCTGATCGCACTGGGCCTGACGCCGCCGCAGCGCTTCTACCGGGAATGGTCCGGTGGTTTCCTCCCCCTTCCGTTTGTTTGCTGCTCTGCCATGCAGCTGTATCACGCCTTCTGTCGATGGTGTCACCTCAATGGCGAGCGCTTCCCGGTCACGCAAACCATGTTCGGAAGGGACGTAGAAAGAGCCGGCAGCGGCACGTTGCGACGACGGATCATCAAGTACGACCTCGGCAATGATGTGAAGCAGCGGACCGTGTATCTGGTCGGTGATCAGCCGGAAGATAAAAGCAGCCTGTCGCAGTGGGTGGAGGATGCTTCGGGCACTTTCGAGACGTATCTGAAGAAGTACCGGCACGTGTATGACCAGCCGAATGAATAGTTGAACCGTTCACATGCAGAAACCATTAACACGCCGTAACCCGCATGGAATAAGGGCTTGTGAATAGTTTGGACAGTATGAGCGGTTTATTTTGACTATATGTGTGTGCGTGCGCGCACGCGAGGAAGCAAAGAAGATGCGCCGTTTTTTAAGCAAATTCTCTTTTTAACTATTCAACTATTCACACTGTTCACAAAGCTAATAAACATAAGGCTTTCGGCGGTTAATAGTAGTTGAAGAGTATGGACAGTTGATGAAGCAGAAAGAATTTAAAGAAAAGATGCCCGAGTGCGCTGCCTTTATCGAGGACTTGTGCCAGGCATTCGGTACGGAAGCGATTCACGGCCAGATTCGCAAGGGGCTCAATGGTGAGCCGACATTCTGGGCGAAGGAAAACGGGCATGAGATCGGCACGCCGGTCGATTCTGGTGCCGAGTGGCGGGTCACATGGAACGAGCACGGCGTCGCAGTCGCAGAAAAAATTAAAAGGGGATGAGGACCATGAAGGAAGAGTTTGTCGAAATCACACCAGGCACTGACAGCGTGCGAGTCAAGGTGATCCAGTCCGGGCCCGCACCTGTCTCGAACGAGCAGGAAGATCCGATCATGCAGCGGATGGAAAACTGGCGGCGCACGGTGACCGGTTCGCTCGGTGGCGGTGCTAGTGGATTCTGTGCTTCATGGGCAAAGTGGTACGTGGACTTCCGCACGAAACGCGAAGCCGAGATTGACGACATGCTGGACCTGCCAAGGTCGAAGGATGGGCAGATGCCGACTGTCGTGGCGGTCGATGTGCTGGATGGCTGGATTGTCGAAGCCAGCGTGCGGCAGCTAGACGATGCGGAGAAACTGGTGTTGCGCCACTGGTACGTTTTCAAAAGTCCCGAGCACATCATCAAGCGCAAGCTGCTGCTGCGTCGCCGGGGTATTAACCAAATTCGTGAACTTGCATTGATTAAGTTAAAGAAAGTACTTGATCAAGTTCAAAATCCTGCTAACATTCCTAGCAACAATTTTCATGCCGGTAACGTTCCGCGCCCGAAGACGACAGTCACCCCTGAGGGGGTGTTGTCGTCTTCGGGAGATAAAGAAGCCTCGATCGATTAAAAGTCGCTCGGGGCTTTTTGCATTGCGGGTCCGTCATGGTTGACCGTTCATTCCCAGTCAACTCCCCATGGAGGCGATCATGAAGAAGTAAGGCGAGAAATACCTCATTTCGATTGCGCTGATAGTTGGCGCCGTGGAAGCCGGACGAGACGCGGTATGGGAACAAAATTGGCTGATGGTTGAGGAGTGCCCACCCTCGCGAACCAGGTGACGCCACACACGATCACGGTAAGCGCGGCCGCCGCTATATGCGTCCACCAAATCTCCGCCACGTACTCCCTACGATGGTTTCGCCGCCGATGCCTTACCGCTCGGCGGTTTTTTTATTCCGGTGCGCTCATGATGTCCATGTCCGTCAAGTCGAATGTCGATGCGGTCCGCAAGAACCTGACCGACATCGCCAAGAAGCAGCTGCCGTTTGCAGTCGCAAAGGGGCTGACTGCCACGGCGAAGGATACGCAGGGCGTACTCACCGAGGCACTGCCCCGGCAATTGGATCGCCCGACACCGTTCACGATGCGGGCCTTTGCCATCACACCGGCCACGAAGTCGAAGCTGTACGCCAAGGTGTTCGTGAAGCCTGATCAGTGGAAGTACCTCACGTACCAGTTCGAAGGTGGTGACCGCAAGCCGACCGGCCGCGCGCTTGTCCTGCCTAAGAACGTGAAGCTGAACCAGTTCGGCAACATGCAGCGCCGCGCCATCAAGCAGCTGCTCGCGAAGAAGAACGTCTTCAGCGGTGTGGTCGATGGCGTGCCAGGCATCTACCTGCGCAAGCAGTTTGCCTCGGGCACTGGTGTGCAGCTGCTGGTCGGCTATGCAGATCAAGTCAGGTATCGCAAGCGGTACCCGTTCCAGGCAATTGCACAACGATCGGTTTCAAAGGCGTTCGATCGCAATTTCAAGCGAGCACTCGATGAGGCGCTGGCGTCAGCGCGCTAGGGCCGGCAAGGCTTCAAGGTACTCCCAGCGCCTGACAAAACGAGGGTAATTCGCGCCCCGATCGCGCGCTAGTGACAGACTTCCACCGGAGTTAATGATTCGGTTAATGGGTTAAAACAGGTTAACGAAAATGGCTGAATTGATCACAAAAGCCGCGTATGCGAGGCGTCGCGGCGTCTCGCCGGCTGCTGTGACCAAGGCGGTCAAGTCCGGACGCATCACCGAGATCGACGGCAAGATTGACCCGGATGTCGCCGACATCCAGTGGTCACGCAACACCGACGTCGCCCAGTCGGCGCGCACCAGTGACTCCATCCTCAAATCGCCCACATCGACGAAAGAGTCCAGGCAGGAGGGGCAGGAGGACAGCGCGATCCTTGTTGCGCGCACCCGTACCGAAATCGCCCGGGCGGAACTCTTTGAAATCGAGATCGCCGAAAAGCGCGGCACGCTTGTGCTGGCCGAGGGTGTGAAGAAAGCGGCATTCGAAAAAGCACGCATCGTGCGCTCCGCGCTCGAAGGCCTGCCGGACCGGTTGGCGCCGGTGCTGGCGGCCGAGACGGATCCTGCACGCTGTCACCAGCTGATGATGGCTGAAATCAAGCGAGTCCTTCGTGAACTAGCAGCGGGGGAAGGCGAACAGACGAGGCAGTGATGGGGGCAAGGGACGATTTTCTCGACGGCGGGCAGATTTACTGCGAGGCGTTCGAAGCAGGCCTGATGCCTGATCCGGACCTCAAGGTGTCCGAATGGGCCGAGCACCACCGGCAACTGCCGCAGAAGGCATCGCCCGAGCCCGGGCCGTGGCGAAACGACCGCACGCCGTATCTGGTCGAGATCATGGACTGCATGTCCCCGGACTCACCGACCGAAGAGGTCGCGTTCATGAAGGGGACGCAGGTCGGCGGTACCGAAAGCGGCAACAACTGGTTCGGCTACGTGGTGCACCATTCGCCCGGTCCGATGATGATCGTGCAGCCGACGCTGAATCTGGCGAAGCGATTCTCCAAGCAGCGTATCGCGGCAATGATCGAGGAAATGCCGATCCTTCAGGAGCGCATCAAGGATTCCCGCTCCCGGGACTCAGGCAACACCACGCTGATGAAGGACTTCACCGGCGGCGTGCTCGTGATCGCCGGCGCCAATAGCGCGGCGGACCTGCGCTCGATGCCGTGTAAGTACCTGTTCTTCGATGAGGTCGATGCCTATCCGCACGATCTCGATGGCGAAGGTGATCCGATCGACCTCGCGGAAAAGCGGGCAACGAACTTCGCCAGGCGAAAAAACCTGAAGGTCAGCACGCCGACAACCAAGGGCTTCAGCCGTATCGAAGCGTCATACGACGCGGGCACCCGTGAGCACTACCACGTCGCCTGCCCGCATTGCGGCGAATATCAGTGGCTCAAGTGGGCCGGCATCAAGTGGGACAAGGCTGATGATGGCGCGCATCTGCCGGAAACCGCGCATTACGTGTGTGAGCACAACGGCTGCATCATCGCCGAACACCACAAGACGGCAATGCTTGCCGGCGGCATGTGGATCGCAGACAACCCTGCGGCCGGTCCGCGGCGCCGCAGCTTCCACCTGAGCGCGCTGTATTCGCCGCTTGGCTGGGCCAGCTGGGCAAGCATCGTCGAGCGATACCTGAAGGCGAAGAACGCGCTTGCGGCCGGTGATGACACGAAGATGAAAGTTTTCGTCAACACCGATCTGGCCGAAACATGGGAAGAGCAAGGCGACAAGGTCCAGACCAGCGACCTGCAGGCGCGTGCCGAACCTTACCGGCTGCGCACCGTGCCGATGGCGGCGCTACTGCTTACTGCTGGTGTGGACGTTCAGGGCAACCGTCTGGAAGTCAAGGTCAAGGCATGGGCGCCAGGCGAGGAAAGCTGGACAGTGGACTGGGTCACGCTGTACGGTGACCCATCCGAAGACGATGTCTGGAACCAGTTGGACGCGTATCTCGCCCGGCCGCTGACGCACCAGAGCGGCACTGCAATGGCGATTTCTGCCACGGCGATTGATACCGGCGGTCATCACACGCAGCGCGTCTACACGTACTGCCGCAACCGTGGCTACCGGAACGTGATCGCGGTGAAGGGTATGTCGACGGCTGGCAAGCCGATCATCGGCAAGCCGACCGACGTCGAGGTGAACCACCACGGCACGAAGATCAAGAAAGGCGTGAAACTGTGGCCGGTCGGTACCGACACGGCCAAGGCGTTGATCTACGGCCGCATGCGCCTGACTCAGTACGGGCCCGGCTATATGCACCACTCGACCGATCTTCCGGCGGAGTACTACGACCAGCTGACCGCTGAGCGACTGGTGACCCGGTACAGCAAGGGGCATGCGCTGATGTCGTGGGTCAAGCCGAACGGCAAGCGCAACGAGGCGCTGGACTGTGAAGTGTATGCACTGGCGGCCGCTTATTTCCTTGGCCTGCAGCGCTACAAAGAGCAGGACTGGGCGAAGTTGCGCAACCGCGTCAACCCGGCAGTGCGCGACATGTTCGCCGAACAGCCGGATCCAGAGCAGCAGGCGGATCCGGAGCAACCTGAAAACCAGCCCCAATCGCACCAGGCGGCAGCGCCTCTGACCGAAACCGTCGCCGCAGTTGGCGCACCGCCAGCGGCACCGCGGCGGCGCGTGCGATCGCGCGGCATAACCTAGGAAACATCATGGCAGGAATCACGCTTCAGCAGGCGCAGGCACAACTCGACGCATGGATGGCGGCAAGCACAGCGGTGGCAACGGGTCAGGAGTACTCGATCGGCACCCGCAAGCTGCGCCGGGCTGATGCCGCAGAAATTCGCCAGCAGATCATTTTCTGGCAAAGGCAGGTTGCGCAACTTGGAGCAACGTCGAGAGGTGGCCCGCGCGGCATGCGGGTCAGTTATGGAGTACCGCGCTGATGGCACAGAAAATCAAAGTCAATGTCATGCCGAACATCGTCGACAAGGTCGTCACGTACTTCGACCCGGTGAAGGGGCGGCAGCGCCTCCAGGCGCGGGCGCAGATGGCGCTGACGGGCTCCTACATCGGTGCCGACAAATCGCGTCGCAGCTTCCGGAACTGGTTCACGTCCGGCAACAGCGCCGATGATGACCTGCTTCCGGACCTGCCGACGCTGCGAGAGCATTCGCGCGACCTGATGCGCAATGCGCCGCTGGCTGCCGGCGCCGTCAACACGGTCGTCACGAACGTGGTCGGTACCGGCCTTGCGATGCAGGCGCGCATCGACAATCAGTTCCTCGGGCTGACAGATGAGGAAGCGAACCAGTGGCAGAAAAACACTGAGCGCGAGTATCGCCTGTGGTGCGAGAACCGGTTCGAATGCGACGCCACGTCGACGCAGAACTTCTACGGCATGCAGGATCTGGTGTTCCGCTCGGCGCTAGTCAACGGCGACGTGGTGGCGGTCTTGCCGTCACGGCAGCTGCCAGGCTGTGCATACGGTCTCAAGGTTCAGGCAGTCGAAGGTGATCGGCTGGCAACGCCGCCCGACCTGATCACCAGCCCGAACATTTTCGGCGGCGTCGAGGTTGATGACTTCGGTGCGACGGTTGCGCTGCATATCGCGGACCGCCACCCGAATGCGCTCGCCCGGGTGCGAGGCAAGGTCAACTTCACCCGGATCGTGGTGCGTGGCGAAAAGAGTGGACGTGTCAATGCAATCCATCTGTTCCGCCGCACGCGGCCGGACCAGCGCCGCGGCGAACCGTATCTGGCAGCGGTGATCGAGCCGCTCAAGCAGCTGGACCGGTACACCGAGGCCGAAATCATGGCCGCCGTCATTTCCGGCATGTTCACGGTCTTCGTCGAGCATGCTGCCGATGAGGGGGCGCCGGCGCCGATCGATGGTGGCAGCGCGCCAGGCAGCGAGCCGGAAATCCAGCTTGCGTCCGGCGCGATCGTGGACCTCGAGCACGGCGCCAAGGCAAGCATCGCCAACCCGGGCAGGCCGAACGTGGCGTTCGATCCGTTTGTGATGGCGGTGCTGCGGCAGATCGGCGTTGCACTCGAGCTGCCGTTCGAAGTGCTGATCAAGCACTACACCGCAAGCTACAGCGCCGCGCGTGCCGCCATGCTCGAGGCGTGGAAGTTCTTCAAGATCCGCCGCATGTGGCTCGCTGACAATTTCTGCCAGCCGGTCTATGAAACATGGCTGGCAGAGGCGGTTGCCACTGGTCGCATCGCTGCCCCGGGATTCTTCGCGGATCCGGCGGTGCGCAAGGCATGGTGTGGCGCCGTCTGGCTGGGCGATGGACCGGGAAGTATCGACCCGCTGAAGGAAGCGAATGCAGTCGAAAAACGGATCGATATCGGCTTAACTACGCTGGCCGAAGAGGTTGCCGCATTCGATGGCGGCGACTGGGAGACGAAGCACTCGCAACGCACAAGGGAACATCGGATGCGCCGCGAGGCCGGGTTGCTGAAATTGCCGTCCGGGATTGCCGCACCTCCTGATCCACCATCTGACAACACTGACCAATAGCCCGCTCACGCGGGCTTTTTTACGACCATGAAACTACTCGACGTTCTGACAAGCCCGTGGGCGATCCAGCCCGACAAGCTCCGCGAAATCGGTGAAATCTATGCCACGCATCTGCGCGGCGAAAAGATCGATATCGGCGCCGTGGAGGCCCGTATCGGCCGCCCGCTGGCAAACGAGCCGCAAAACTACGACATCATCGACGGCGTGGCGATCGTCCCGCTGTTCGGTGTAATCGCCAAGCGCATGAACCTGTTCTCGCAGATTTCCGGCGGTGCCAGCGCCGAGCTGGCGATCCGTGACCTGCGCGCGGCTGCGGCAGATCCGAACGTCAAGGCGATTATCCTGCACATCGACTCGCCAGGCGGAACGGTGGACGGCACCCAGCAGCTGGCTGCGGTGGTGCGTCAGGTTGCGCAGGAAAAGCCGGTATCCGCCCTTGCCGACGGCACGATGGCCTCGGCAGCGTACTGGATCGGATCGGCTGCGCAAAGCGTCTACATCACCGACAAGACCACTCAGGTCGGGTCGATCGGTGTGGTGGCCACGCACGTCGATGTCAGCGGGTCGGAGCAGCAGCGCGGCATCAAGACCACTGAAATTTTCGCCGGCAAGTACAAGCGCATTTCGAGCCAGTACGGGCCGCTCACGGAGTCCGGCAAGCAAGTCATGCAGGACCACGTGGATTACCTCTATCAGCTCTTTGTCGAATCCGTCGCAGATCACCGCGGCGTGAGCGTCGACAAGGTGCTGTCCGACATGGCCGACGGCCGTGTCTTTATCGGTCAGCAGGCGATCGATGCTGGACTGGTGGACGGTGTTTCCTCCATGTCCGAACTGATCGCCCAGATGGCCAATGCAACAGTGCCAGCCGGTGTGCAGGCGAAACCAACCACCCCACAAAAAGGAAAGCGAATGGATCTCGCAACTTTGAAGAAAGAGCATCCCGATCTCGCGCAAGCGTTGATCGAAGAAGGCTTCGCCGCCGGCAAATCGGAAGGCGAGCAAATTGGCGCAACGAACGAGCGTGCACGCATTCTCGGCATCGAGGCGCATGGCATGCCCGGGCATGAGGCGTTGATTGCAACGCTGAAGGCTGACGGCAAGACCAACCCCGACCAGGCAGCAGCCCAAGTGCTCGCCGCTGAAAAGGGCAAGCTGAAAACGGCCGCTGCCGATCTGGCCTCGGACGCGCCGGCGCCGGTCCCTGCTGCAGCAGAACCTGCAGGCGCTGCCAAGCCTAAGGCGAATGACATTGCCACCCGCGCAAGTGCCATCGTCGCCGAGGAAAAGGCAGCTGGACGCGATATCAGTTACGCCGCAGCAGCTGCCCGGGCGTCGCGCGAACTCGCCGCCCAGTAATCCCGATTAACTGTTCATTACACAAGGACAAAACATCATGCGAATCGCAGGACTCATCGTTAACTACTTGGCCGAAACCGCTCTGGCCAAGAACCGCATCGTCTGCTTCGGCGCCACTGACGGCTCCGTCAAGCAGTCCGCCGCAGCAACCGACTTCCACATCGGTGTGACCGAAGGCTTTGCCTATGCCATCGGTGACCGTCCGGACATCGTGCGCACTGGCTTGGCCGACGTCGAATACGGCGGCGTTGTTACCCGTGGCCAGCCGCTGACTTCCGATGCGCAGGGCCGCGCTGTTGCAGCTGCCCCGGCCGCCGGCGCCAACAACCGAATCATCGGCTATGCCGAAGTGTCTGGTGTTGCTGGCGACATCGGTAGCGTCTTCCTCGGTGCGGAACAGATTCAGGGTTAATCCCGGCTCTGACCCAGTAACCGACTCACATACCCAATTTTTCAGGAGCCAAACATGAGTGCAGCAGCACCGTTTCCCATCAATGCAGCAGTAATCCAGGCGATCGTCATCGCTTATCGCAACGCCAAGATGATCGCCGACGGCGTCATGCCGCGTGTTCAGGTCGGCACGCAGGACTTCAAGTATCTGCGTCAGAACATGGCGGACCAGTTCACCGTGCAAGAAACTCGCGTCGGACGTAAGAGCGCGCCGAACCAGGTGGAAACCGTCGGTGATCTGGTGCCGGCGACCGTGTTCGAATACGGTCTGGACGAGATCGTTCCTGTCAACGACATCAAGAACGCGGCACCGGGTGTTGACCCGGTTGCGAACGCTGCCGAATTCGTCATGAAGCTGGTGACGCTCGACCGCGAAGTCCGCGTGGCCAACACCGTGTTCAACCCGGCAAACCACGTCAACAAAACGACACTGGCAGGTAACGCGCAATGGTCTGATTACGTTAATTCTGATCCGGTTACCGCGATCCTGACCAATCTCGACACTCCGGTGATCCGCCCGAATGTGATGGCGATCGGCCGTGCCGCATGGACCAAGCTGATTCTGCATCCGAAAGTCATTGACTACGTCAACGGCAAGGGCGGCACCAGCGGTGGCGTCACCCGTCAGCAGTTGGCCGATGCCCTCGAGTTGGAAGAGATTCTGGTCGGCGAGGCATTCGTCAACACCGCCAAGAAGGGCCAGGCAGCGTCCTATCAGCGCGCATGGGGCAAACACTGCGCACTGATTTACCGTGAGCAGCCGACGGATGTATCCCGCGCGACCACTTGGGGCTTCACTGCCGAGTGGGGTGATCGCGTTGCCGACACGCAGTACGGCAAGGATTTCGGTGGCCTCGAAGGTGGCTACAAGACCCGCGCCGGCGAACGCGTCAACGAAGTCGTCAGCGCACCGGACCTGTCCTACTTCTTCCAGAACGCGATCGCCTGATCGTAGCCCGGCAGATATCCCATCAATGAGCCCGTCTCCGGACGGGCTCTTTTCTTTGCGAGGAATACATGAAATTCAATGTCAACTGGAATCTCGACATGGGCGACAAGCAGCACAAGGCTGGCGACGTGATCGATCTGAAGGAAAAGGAAGCCGAGCCGCTGGTCGCATCCGGTGTGCTGACCCCGGTCGGTAAGGCTGCCGAAGGCGCAGAAGGCGGTACCGGCTCAACCCAATAAGCGAGAAACCAATGTTTGCCGAGGACATGTCGGTATTTTTCAACCCCGCAGAACATGCGCATGAAGCCACCAGGCAGATGCCTGATGGTTCGACCCAGTCAGCGGCGGTAATTTTCGACCGACCAGATTCGCTCTTCGTGGGCGATATGGTGCAGGGACCAAATGTGGAAATCCTGTATCCGGTTGGATCGCTCGAGGGGCTTGATCACGGCGATACGCTGACGATCGATTCCCTTTTCTGGAAAGTTACCTCGCTGCCTGAGCGGACTGAAGACGGCCGGCTCATGAAGGCGCAACTCAAAGAGGTGAATGCATGAGCGCACAACGCAAACTGATCCGTCACGCGGTGCGGGATGCGCTGAATGCCGTGCCTTTGCTGGCTGGGCGTGTCAAGGCATCGCGCGTCTATCCGGTCGCTGCAAAGAATTGCCCGGTCGTTCTGGTTTATACCGAGCGCGACCCGGCAACGAAGAGCAACGACTTCATGCAGAAGCGCGACCTGCAGTTGAAGATCATCGTCATTGTCCAGGCGGACGCCGATGCTGACGACGCGCTTGATGATCTGTGCGAGGCAATCGAAGTGCAGTTAGAAGCGCACATGGACGGCATGATTATGCCGTCCAGTCAGCTGGCGGATTTGGTCGACAGCGCGCAATACATCGACACCGTTCTGACCTATCAGGGTGAGGACGGGCGCGCTGACTTCGTCCATGCGGAAATGCAGTACACGATTTCGTATTACCACGAACCGGCTTATGAGTTTGACGAGCTGGGCAAGGTAAGTGTCGTGATCGATATGGCAAATCCCCGCAATGACCCGCCCGAGCCGCACACACCAGACGGACAGGTTGATGCTCGCGCAGACATCGTTTTCCCCGTCGACCCATAACACCAGTTAGGAACCCTTTATGAAAATCATCACAATTCAGCCGGTCGAAGGCCGGCTGGTTCGCGATCCCGGTACCGGGCGCGAAATCCAAGGCCCGACACAGGTCGACGGCGACGACGGATTCTGGATCCGTCGCGTAGCCGACGGCGACGTGGCGGTTGTTGACGAACCTGTCGAGTCGCAGGCTGCGAAGAAGGGATCGAAATAATGAGCATCAGCTTCAATCAAATTCCGGTCAACCTTCTGACGCCGGGCCAGTACGTCGAATTCGACAATTCGAAAGCGAACAAAGGGCTGGTCGTGATGCCGAACCGCATCCTGATCCTCGCCCAGATGCTTGCTGCCGGTAGCGCGGCGGCAAATGTGCCGTTCATCGCCACGCGTCTGGCTGACGTCCAGGCTTCCTGTGGCCGTGGCTCGCACGCTGCGCTGATGTTCGAAGCGTCGCAGGGCGTGACCGACACTGTCGAAACTACCATCATCCCGCTGGCCGATAACGGTGCTGGCGTCGCGGCAACCGGTTCGCTGGCCATTACCGGTGCGCCGACGCAGGCTGGCCTGATCAATGCTTATATCGCCGGTGTGCTGGTCCAGGCGGCTGTTGCGGTAACCGACACCCCGACTACGATTGCGGCGGCGCTGGCGGCGGCGATCAATGCCAACCCGGACCTGCCGGTCACTGCGGCAGCTGCGGTCGGTACCGTCACGCTGACGGCTCGCAACAAGGGCACGCTCGGCAACGATATCGACCTGCGGCTGAATTACTACCCGCAGTCGCAGGCGACGCCGGCTGGCATCAATGTAGCCATCACGGCGATGGCCAATGGCGCCGGCGACCCGTCGATCGCCACCGCGCTCGCGAATCTGGGTGAAACGCAGTACAACACCATCCTGATCGGCCTAAATGACGGCGCCACGCTGCAGCTGCTCGAAACTGAGCTGACGTCGCGCTGGGGGCCGCTCAAGCAGAACGATGGCCGTGCGCACACTGCTGTTCGCGGCACCGTCGGTACGCTGAACACGTGGGCCAACTCCCGCAACAGCGAGCACGTGATTTCGTGGTCGGTCGAGCAAGGTGGTTCGCCCATGCCGACATGGAAGCATGCGGCCGTGTGGGGCACGATCTGCGCGTTCTACCTCGGCGGCATCGACCCGGCACGTCCGGTGCAGACCTTGGTCGGTCCGGGCCTGCTGCCGGCGACGCAGGAAAAGCGGTTCACCCGGGCAGAGCGCAACAACCTGCTCAGTTACGGTCTGGCGACCTACATCGCCGATGCGGGCGGCAATCTGATGGTGGAGCGTGCAGTCACGACCTACACCCAGAACGCCGGCGGTTTCGTCGACCCCAGCTATCGCGACGCCGAAACGATGTACACGCTGTCGTACCTGCGTTACAGCGTCCGGGCCCGCATCGCGCAGAAATTCCCGCGCTACAAGCTGGCGAACGACGGCACCAACTTCGCCCCGGGGCAGGCGATCGTCACGCCGCGCACTATCCGCGGCGAACTGATCGCACTGTTCCGCGACTGGGAGGAAGTCGGTCTGGTCGAGAGCTTCGACCAGTTCAAGGCTGACCTGATCGTCGAGCGCAGCTCCACTGACGTCAATCGCGTCGATGTGTTGCTGCCGCCTGACCTGATCAACCAGTTCCGCGTCTTCGCGGCGAAGCTGGAATTCCGGCTGTAATCAACCCTGCGGGCCGGCTTTAGCGCTGGCCCGTTCTTCACAAGGAAAGCACCATGGCAGACAAGAAATTCACCGGCACGGCGTATATCAGCCTGAACGGCCGCCGCGTCGGTACCGTGCCCGGCAGCGGCAAACTCAGCCCGGGCGGCGTAGTGCGCACCCCGATGGCAATCGATGGCGGTGTGACCGGCTACACCGAAAAGCCGCAGCACGCGGAAATCGAATGCGAAATCGCAATGAGCGGCGATGTCGACATCATGGAAATCAACAACGCAACCGACATGACCATCATGTTCGAGACCGATAGCGGCCAGGCATACGTCGTGCGCAATGCGGCAGTGACTGAACCCCTGAAGCACGAAGCCGAGAAGACTCCTGCCAAGTTCTTCGGATCGAAAGCGGAGCCCGTCTAAATGGAAACGACAGCTAACAATGCAGCGAACGTCGTTCGCCAGCAGACCGGTGAAGTCATTCCATTCCGGCTTGCTTACCCGATCAAGCTCAAGGATGGCACTACGCTCGAGGTGCTGAACTTGCGTCGTCCGGTAGGTCGTGAAATGAGGAACATCGAAGTCACTGGCCGCAAGCCTTTCGACCTCACGCTTCAGGTTGTGCAGGCAACCTGTGGCCTCACTCATGATGAAGCGGACCTTCTGGATGGCGGTGATGTGAACGAAATCATGGAGGTCGTTCTGCCTTTTTTGGAAACTGGCCGTGGCGGGAAGCAGTCAAGCTGATCGCTTGGGCTTTCCGCTGGACTCCTGATGTGATCTGGAATCTCGACACGGCGGATCTGGACTTTTGGGCGGACATCGCCAAGGAAAAATACGAGGCGATGAAGAAGGCATCATCGTCCTCCTGAAACAAGGATTCAACATGACAAACCGTGCCGAAATCGTCATCACCGCACTGGATAAAGCCAGTGCGGTGATCAACCGGATTGCTGATCGCATGGATGCGCTCGGCAACAAAAGCAATATCGGGAAAGCGTGGGAGCGGCTGGGAGAGACCGCTGGCATGGAAAAGGTAAGCGGCGCGCTGTCCAAGATCGGCGGCAACCTGCAGGCCATCGCCGGATACGGCACCGTGGCGGCCGGCGCGATCGCCGGCGTCTTTTCGACAGCGGTCAATGCCGTCGACGACTTTGGCGACTCGATGGCCAATGCCGGCATCAAGGGCAAGCAGCTGGTGGAAATCAGCGCGCTGCGGGATTACCTCGGGCAGTTCGGCGTATCGGCAGAAGATTCGTCTGCCGCCATGCTGAAGCTGACCGGCAATATCAGCTCGGCCGTTGCTGGCAACAAGGAAGCACAGGCGGCGTTCGCAGCAACCGGCATTTCGATGGATGATCTGAAGAAGAAGACGCCCACCGATGTGCTGATGAAAATGATGGACGTTTTCAGCCAGAGCGACAAGTCGGGCGCCAAGCTGAAAGTGCTCCAGGCGCTCGCCGGTAAGAGTTCGGTCAAGATGGCCGAGGGCTTGAGTCAGGGCGTGGAGAAATTCGAGGAATACAAGCGGCAGGCCAAGGCGGCGCTGCTGACCGAGAAGGACTTCGAGGATGCTGGCAACGCTGCCGACAGCATGACCCGCATCACCGGGCTGATCGGACGTGCTGCACAGAAGATGGCGGCGGTCGCTGCGCCGAAGCTGCAGGCGTTCCTCGACAAGCGCGAGGCCGGGCTGCTCGAGCTGATCCCGAAGCTGGTCGACTGGATGGATCGATTCGTCAATTCCTTCGACGAAAAAAAGGTGATGGAGTTTTTTGACAACGTCGGCAGCGTGGTGTCTGGTGTCGCGTCAGTTTTCAAGTGGTTTAACGACAATACCAGTACCACCACCAAGGTAGTAGCGGTGCTGGGCGTGGTGTTTGCGCCAACGATCGCGGCGCTGTTCTCGATCGGCTCCGTCGCACTGCCGCTGGTAATCGCAGGCATGAAGGCGCTGGGTGCCGCGGCACTGGCGAACCCGTTTGTTCTCGTCATTGCAGCGATCGCCGCCGGCGTCTATCTGATCTACAAAAACTGGGGCAGCATCGTCGAGTACTTCAGCGGCGTATGGAGCAGGATCAAGGCCGTCTTCGAGGTGAATTTCTTCGATGGACTGATCCAGCTCTATCTAGAGTCGTGGCAGGCACTGGGCAACGGCATCATCGGCATCATCAAAAGCATTCCGCTGATCCGGGATCTGGACATCGTCAAGAACATGTCGCAGCTCGATTTCGCCTCCAAGCGAGCCGAAGAGATCGCCGGCAAAAAGTCGGCGGGCGCCGCCGGCTCTTCACCGGCTTCCAGCGCGCCCGAGCAGTTTGGACGTGGCCAGACGGCTGCACAGCTGCTCGCTGGCGGCGGGAAAACCGAAGTCGGCGGTCGTATCAAGATTGAACTGACAGGGGCGCCGGCCAAAGTGACGCAGCTGTCCAGCAACAACAGCGCGGTGCCGATCGATGTCAGCGCCGGGCTGTACGGGGTGGGCGGGGCCTAATCGGTTTTTTCGAGTTCACGGTCGGCCATCTTGCGAACGCCCAGCACGATGCCGGCCGTGAGAATCAGCCAGATGACCCATGCCTCGGCGCTCCACTGGCGGATTGTGTTCGGGAATTCAGTCGACAAAAACCACACCAGGCCGCCGGCAATAACCGGGCCGAGGGCGTCGCCGCTCTTGATCAATTGGGCTCGGTCTGATGCCCGGGCCATTGCTTTTTGCATTTTCAACTGTTCTTCTTTTTCCATGTGGTCCTCCCTATGACTTGGCGTGATCAATTACAGCCCGCGTCGTTTCGCGGCGTCCCGTTCGAGGTGATGTCGACCAGCCTGACAGCCGGCCGCCGCCTCGCGCGGCATGAGTACCCGCAGCGCGATGTCCCGTATCTGGAAGACATGGGGCGCCGCGCCCGCGAATACAAGGTGGAAGCATACATCATCGGACCGGAATACATGTCCGGCCGCGACCAGCTGCTGGCAGCGATCGAAGAAGAAGGCGCTGGCCAGCTGGTGCACCGCTATCACGGTACCAGGCTGGTGACGGTGACCGAGTGCGAGCTGACCGAGTCGACCGAGTTCGGCGGCATGGCTAAGTTCACCCTGAATTTCGTCGAGGCTGGCGAGCAGGCCCAGCCGTCTGTCGGCATTGATTCCGCTGCCGAGCTGGTACAGGTGCAGGACGTTGCCTACGATGCCATCGCCGAAGACTTCAAGCAGCAATTCTCGATCGACGGCCTGCCCAGCTGGGGTGTTGGCGACATCCAGTCGTCAATTACCGATTTCTTGATGCTGGACGATTTCCGGCAAATTATCTCTGCTGCAAACGGTTTCAAGTCAAAGATCGGCGATCTGCTCGGCCTGCCAGGCTCGCTTGCATCCGAAATCATCAGTCTGGTGCGTTCTCTGGCGCGTGTAGTCGATATTCTGGACCAGCCCTATGTGCCGACGAGCCTCGGCGCCGGGAGCGTCCAGAATGCCTCTGTACGGGGTGTGGTGCAGCGGCAGCAGTCCGCAGTAACCACGCTGGTCAAACGCGCCGCACTGGTGCAGCAGGCGGGCTTGGTATCGAACGCCGAGCTATCGACGGGCAACGACGTGCAGTCCGCCCGGTCGGAAATCCTGCGAGCCTTTGACGAGCATGACTATGCAGTCGGTGCGCCGCGTCCATCGGCAGCTGTGGCGACGTCGCTCAAGGCCGTACGCACGGCGGCGCTGATCAATCTGTCCAGGCAGAGTGCAGCGCTGCCGCGAACCTATGCCCTGCAGCTGCTTGAGCCGCAGCCGGCGCTCGCCTTGTCGTATTCGCTCTATGGCGACTTGCGGGCCAGCGATATCGTCCGGCGCAATGCAGTCCGGCACCCAGGCTTCGTGCCAGCCGGTGTACCACTTCAACTCGCGGCGGAATGATGGAACAAAGAAACAAGCTCACGCTGCACGTCGGCGGGCGCATCTACGGCGGCTGGACCAGTGTGCTGGTCCGGCATGGCATTGAGCAGATCGCCGGCACATTCGACATCAGCCTGACCGAGCGCTGGCCAAACCAGCAAACCGAGTGGGCGATCCCGCCGGGCGAGTTTTGCGAGGTCAGGATCGGCGCGCACGTGGTCGTCAATGGCTACGTCGATTCGGTCAGCGTCACCTATGACGCAAACGATCACCGGATTCAGATCAAGGGCCGGGACCGAACCGGCGACTTGGTCGACTGCTCGGCGCCCAGCCAGGCATTTTCCGGGCTGACGTTCAAGCAAATTGCCGACAAGCTGTGCGCCCCCTTCAGCGTCAAGGTCTACGACGAAACCACCAGCGAGAAGAAGCTGACGGTCCAGCAGAAGAAGATTGGCAAGCAGGGGACGCCGCCGAAATCGAAGCGGGTCGAGGGCAGCCTGCCGAAGTGTGCTTGCCAGAACGGCGAGACGGTCTTCCGGACGCTGGAAAAGCTCGCGCGCAATGAGGGGCTGCTGCTGGTTTCCGATCATGAGGGCGGGCTGCTGCTGACGCGTGCCGGCCGTGCTGGCCGGGTGGAAGTGCCGCTCGAGTTCGGCAAAAACGTGCTGTCGGCAAATCTCGATGTCTCGCATGCAAACCTGTTTTCCGAGATCACGGTCAAGGGGCAGTCAAGTGCGCAGGACGTCGACGATGTCGGCAAATTCGAGTCGGTCATTTCCAGCAAGACGACCGTCAAGCGCGCCGGTGGCGACGTAAAGACCGGCAGCAGCCAGATTGCCCGGTACCGGCCGCTGATCGTGGTCTGCGAGTCGCAGGCTGACGCCGCGCGGATCCGGCAACGGGCGGAGTGGGAGGTCGGCAACCGGGAGGCCAAGTCCCGCAAGTACGTTGCTACGGTGCAGGGCTGGTACCCGGATCCAAAAAGCGATGATATCTGGCGCATCAACAGCATGGTCCGGGTGATTGATCGACTGAGCAGGATTGACGAAGAGTGGCTGATCGCCGCCGTCAATTTCAAGCTCGACGAAGGTGGTACGACGGCGGAAATCGAGCTGACCAGCCCGAAGGCGTTCGACCAGCTTCCCGAGATCCCGCAGCCGAAAAAAGGCGCTGCCGACACGACAGGAAAATTTGAGAGGGTCTGATGTTTGATGCAATCGACAAGCTGACGGCCGGTGCGCGTAACAAGGCGGCGCTGATGGTCGGCCGCTGCATCCTGAAGGCGATCGGCGATGGCAAGGCGGTGCAGCTGGTGCAAGCCCAGCTGCTGGCCGAAGAGATCCATGACGACGTCGAGCGGATTCAGGAATACGGCTTCACCAGCGTGCCGAAGCCAGGCGCTGAAGGAGTGATCGTTTTCGTTGGCGGCAACCGCGACCATGGACTGCTGATTGCCGTCGAGGACCGCCGTTTCCGGCTCAAGGCACTCGAGTCGGGCGAAGTGGCGATCTACGACGATCAGGGGCAGAAGGTTCACCTCACCCGAACGGGCATCGTGATCGACGGCGCCGGCAAGGATGTGACGATCGTCAATGCCCCGGTGGTGCATGTGCCGCAGGACTTGCAGGTCGGGCGCGACATCATTGCCGGGCGTGACATCAAGGATGCGGGCGGCACGAAATCCATGGCAGGCATGCGAGGGACTTATAACGCCCATACGCATAACGACCCACAGGGTGGCACCGTCAATACACCGAATCAGGGAATGTAATGGACATCGAAACTTTCTGGGATCCGGTCAATGCGCGCGGCGACTGGCGGCTTGCTTCCGGAGGCCTGCTGTCGGGCGCGCATGACCTCAAAACAGCTGCGTTGATTTCGCTTTTTACGTGGCGTCGGGCGCGTCCGGATGACGTGCTGCCGGATCCGTCCATGCGACGGAAAGGCTGCTGGATCGATGCGATTACCCGCCGCGAAATGGGCTCGCGCCTGTGGCTGCTGCAGCGGGAAAAGCAGACTCGCGTCGTGGTCCTGCGCGCGAAGGAATATGCCGAAGAGGCGCTCGCGTGGCTGGTTGAGGACGGGGTCTGCAGCAGCGTCGAGGTGGTCGCTGAAATCACGGCGCCGGGCGTGCTCGGCCTGCAGTGCATTTTCATGCGAGACAACAAGCCCACGATGAAATTCCAGTTTGATTTCGCGTGGTCAAACCTGCAATTAGTGAAGAGCTGACATGCCATTTACAAGACCGGAACTTATTGACTTGCGCGACGCGGCGTATGCCGACATCGAGCGCATTCCCGGCGCCGATGCGCGCCTTGCCTTTGGCAATCTGAACGTACTGGCCCACATCGTTGCCGGTGCCGTCGACGGGTTGTATGGCTATCTGGACTGGCAAAGCCGGCAGTTGCTGCCGGACACAGCGGACGCCGAGGTGCTGGACCGCCATGCGTCGATCTGGAGCGTCACGCGGCGCCCCGCTGAACCTGCGTCCGGTGACGTCACCGTGTCCGGCGCTATCGGCACTGTCGTACCAGCCGGGACGCTTTTCGTGCGGACCGACGGCCAGCAGTTTGCAAGCACGGTGGAGGTGGTTCTTGCTGGCGCCACGGCTGCAGTGAATGTCCAGGCGGCGGTTGCTGGGGTGCTATCGAATACGGCGGCCGGCTCGGCCATGACGCTGGTGTCCCCCGTTCCCGGGCTGGCCAGTGCTGCAACGGTTGCTGCCGGCGGGCTGGTAAACGGCTCTGACGTCGAAACGGACGCGGCTCTGCGAGCCAGGCTGCTGAAGCGTGTCCAGTCGCCACCGGACGGCGGATCCATGACCGACTATGAACAATGGGCGCTTGAGGTTCCCGGTGTCACACGGGCATGGGTCTATCCGCTGGAGTTGGGGCCGGGAACGGTGACGGTTCGCTTCGTTCGTGACGGCGATGTGAGCTTGATTCCTGACGCCGGCGAGGTTGCAGCCGTTCAGTCCTATATCGATGCATTGCGGCCGGTTACATCAGCGCTGACGGTCGTGGCGCCGGTTGCCTCTCCGATCAACTTCCAGATTCAGCTGACGCCGGGATCGGCTGCGGTAAAGGCTGCGGTCGAATCTGAACTGCGCGATCTGATCAAGCGCGAGGCGGCGCCCGGGAAGACCCTGCTGGTCAGTCACATTCGTGAGGCGATCAGCATTGCGGTCGGTGAAGAAGATCACGTCCTGATTGCGCCAGCGGCGAACGTTGTGAATGCAGTAGGCCAGATCGCGACCTTCGGGGGCATTGTATGGAGCTGACAAGGGAGGACTATCAGCGCCTGCTGCTGCAGCTGCTACCGGAGGGGCCGATCTGGCCGCGTGACCTTGACACAGTGATTGCAAAAGTATTGGGCGCATTGTCGGACAGTCTGGTGCGGGTAGACCGCCGTGCTGCCGACGTGATGGGCGAGATCGATCCGCGGCAGACCCGGGAGTTGTTGGTCGACTGGGAGCGGAATTTCGGTCTGCCTGACGGGTGTATGTCCGACACGCCGACCGGTGATGAGCGAAGGCTGCGACTGCATCAAAAAGTTGCATGGCAAGGCGGGCAATCCAAGGCATTTTTTATCGGCCTGCTTGAGGCGCTCGGCTACCCGGGCTGCACGATCACCGAATATCGCCGCATGACAGTCAACAGTAAGTGCGACGCGGCGATCAATCAGGGTGGGTGGTGCTACGCGTGGCGAGTCAACGTCCCTCTAACTGTGAACGTGAAGGTCATGACTTGCAATAGTTCCTGCGACGCGCCGCTTGCACGGTGGGGTGATCCGGGCCTGATGTGTGTGCTGTCCCAGCATAAGCCGGCACATACGATTCTTTACATTTCCTATGGAGTTTAAGCAATGAGACGAATTTCTACGGCGACCAAGCAGGTCGACAAGTTCGGCGCAGGCAAGCATGGTTTCCGCGACGGTGATCCGGTAAATGCGATCTCTGCCACTGATCTGGAGGCACAGTTCTTTGATCACGTGCAGGAAGAGTTGTGTGCGATTGTTGAAGCGGCAGGCGGTGCTGCGGACGGCAGCTCGCGGAGCCAAGTCGTCAATGCGATTCTTTCGCTGATTGCTGCAAATGGCAGCGCACCGGGGAAAGTGGCTTATTTTGCGATGTCCTCGGCTCCTGCTGGCTATCTGAAAGCGAACGGTGCTTTGGTGTCTCGCACGACTTATGCGGCGCTGTTTGCGGCAATCAGCACGACATTCGGTGCCGGTGATGGTGTAACAACATTCAAGCTGCCGGACCTGCGAGGGGAATTTATTCGGGGATGGTCTGATGGAGCAGGCGTTGATAGTGGGCGTGTTTTTGGTAGCGCACAGACTGATGCTATGCAGGGGCACGTACACCCTGGATGGGCCAACGCGACGGCTGCTAGTGCAACGGATACCCCCGCTGGGGCTGGTGGAACACAGTACACAGGGATCATCAATAACCCAAGTACAGGCAACCCCGCCACTGACGGTGTGAACGGCACTCCAAGAACCGCAGCAGAAACCCGTCCGCGCAATATTGCGCTGTTAGCGTGCATTAAATATTAAGGTGCCAATATGGAATTTATTACAGTCTTTCAACTTGATCCGAATGGCATCTTTATTGGTGAAACCGTCGCAGACCGCTCCCCGTTGGAGGAGGGTGTTTTCCTGGTTCCAGATGGCTGTGTACAAGAGCCTCCGCCTGCATTTGTCGCAGGCAAGCTGCGTGCCTTCGTTAATGGTGCATGGCAGTACCAGGATCCGCCATTGCTGCCGGATAGCATTGGCGAGGATCCTGCCCCTCCGGCATTGGAGCAGATGCGCATGCAGGCAATCCGTTCGTTAAATGAGCGGTGTCAGGCGATTGCCGACCATCTGACAGCAAGTTATCCCGATTTTGAGAAATTAACTTGGGAAGATCAGCGCCGAGAGGCGGTCGCATGGCAGGCGGATTCAGCTGCGCCGACGCCCTACATCGATGGGCTTGCCGTGTTGCGGGGTATCGATCGGGTCGAGTATTTGACGCGAACCCTTGCCAAGATCACGTCTTTTGCATCAGCGGCGCAACGACTTGTTGGTTTGCGGCAGAAATATGAGGACCAATTCAGAGCTGCCACATCGCCAGAGGAAATCGCAGCGATCAACCCGGTCATTACATTGGAATAAATCGCCATGAAAATCGCCTTCTACAAGGGGCGGGAGCGCCTCTTCAATCGGTTCGTCAGCTGGTGGACGCGCGGGCCGTACTCGCACTGCGAGGCTGTCTTCGATGGTTTTCGCGGTCTTGACGGTCCGGTCCTGTGCGGATCCTCGTCCTTCATGGATGGCGGTGTGCGCACCAAGATGATCGAGCTTATTCCAGAGCACTGGGACATCATCGATGTGCCCGCGATCGACGGTTTGCGGGTGCTTGACTGGTTCGCCAGGCACAAGCGTGACCGGTATGACGTGATCGGGCTGCTGTCCACCTCGGTTCCAATCGTCGAGTCGAGAAAGCGCTGGTTCTGCAACGAGGCCGTCGGTCACGCTGCAGGGCTGTCAGAGGCGTGGCGCTTCAACCCGAACGGGTTCGCGCGCATCGTGGAGCTGCTGCCGGGCAGTAAATGGGTTCAGGGTGGGCCGCCGCTGGCTGGTAGTACGGCGCGATCAAAACAATCAAAAGAACCAAAACGACCCGCTTCGGCGGGTTTTTCTTTATAGGGGCGGCAATGCCAGCACCGGCAGATTTTGACTGGAGTAATCCAGCGACATGGGTTGTAGGTTTGGCGAGTGCTGGCTTGGGCTTCTATACCCTCATCCGGACATTCAAAAAAGACAGTCGGAACGACAAGCAGGAACAGCAGATCGACACGTCGGTGCAGCAAATTATTACGACCCTTCGTTCCGAGGTGGAGCGGCTGGTCGGAAGAATGACCGACATGGAGCATGAGCTGGTCCGGTTGCATGAGGAGCGCAACGAGTACTTGAAAGAGCGTACCGAACTGATGCGGGAGCGGGCGCTGCTGATCTCCAGGCTGGAACGGTGCGAGGCAGCCGATGCGCAGGCAAAACTACTATAGAAGGCATCCACTATGAAATTTGAAGAAAAACTGGATGAACTGGTCGGCGTCGAGGGCGGCTACGTCAACGACCCGGCTGATTCAGGGGGAGAGACGATCTGGGGCATCACTGCCGCCGTGGCGCGGGCTTTTGGCTATGCCGGCGCCATGAAGGACATGACGAAAGCGCAGGCCAAGGAAATCTATCGTGCGCGGTACTGGACGCAACCGAAATTCGATCAGGTCGGCAGGCTTTCCGCGCCGATCGCTTACGAGCTGTTCGACACCGGCGTCAACATGGGGCAAACCGTCGCCGGCAAGTTCCTGCAGCGCGCGCTGAATGTGCTGAACAATGGCGCCACCATTTTTCCGGACCTGACCGTCGACGGCGCGATCGGGAAGATGACGCTGTATGCCTTGGAAACGTATCTCAAGGCGCGCGGCGTGACTGGCGAGAACACCCTTCTGAAAATGCTCAATGCCCAGCAGTCGGTGCGGTACCTCGAGCTGGCAGAGAGCCGACCCAAAGACGAACGATTCATGTTCGGATGGCAAACCAACCGTGTGGAGATGTAAAGATGGATCCAGTGACCATTCTCATGGGCCTCGCGCAATTTGCGCCGGCCGTCATCAAGTGGGCAACCGGCAGCGACAAGGCTGAAGAGGTCGCCGGCAAGGTAATCGACGTGGCCAAGGCGGTCACCGGCCGCGATACCCCGGACGCCGCGCTGGCTGCTATCCAGGCAGATCCAGCGCTGGCGATCGAGTTCCGCAAGGCTGTCATGGCCAACGAACTCGAATACGACCGCATGTTCCTTGCGGACGTCCAGAGTGCCCGCGATCGCGATATCAAGATGGCTGCCGCCGGCAACCGGAACTACCGCGCCAATGTTCTCGCCGGCATGGCGATCCTGCTGGTCATCGTCTGCCTGATGGTCGTGGTCTGGATGAGCGATCTGGACGACTATGCAAAGGGCACCATCACGCTGATCTGCGGCCGTGCCTTGGGCTGGGTCGAGCAAATCTTCTCGTTCGAATTCGGCACCACGCGCTCGAGCAAGACCAAAGACGACACGATTTCGAGGTTGTCAGGGTCGTAATTCACTCAGAAGGGAAGCTGGCGACGATCGCCGCCAGCCTAATAATTCAAAGACAGAGCGCCTGCCCGGTTGCGTCAACAACCGAACAGGCCTCAATCCACTGAGCAAGCCAGTGAACCGAGCAAGGCTCTGCCACCTCCCGGGAGGCGCGCAAAGTCTAGCACAGAAGAAAGAGTTCACCATGGCAACACCAATCATTCCTTGGATCGGTGGCAAGCGCCGTCTTGCCGATAAGTTAATTCCACAGTTCCCGCCGCACTCCTGCTACGTCGAAGTGTTCGCCGGCGGCGCGGCGCTGTACTTCATGCGGCCGCCGGCCGAGGTCGAGGTCATCAACGACATCAACGGCGAGCTGGTCAACCTGTACCGGGTCGTCAAGAATCACCTCGAGGAATTCGTCCGGCAGTTCAAATGGGCGCTTTCCAGCCGGGATGTGTTCAAGTGGCTGCAGGATACGCCGCCGGAAACATTGACCGATATTCAACGCGCCGCGCGCTTCTTCTACCTCCAGCAGCAGGCGTTCGGCGGCAAAGTCTCTGGCCAGACGTGGGGCACCGCGACGACGGCGCCGGCCGTCAACCTGCTGCGCCTCGAGGAAACACTGTCCGCTGCTCACTTACGGCTTTCCGGGGCGTATATCGAGAACATGGACTGGGCCAAGTGCATGGAGCGGTATGACCGGCCGCACACCTTTTTCTATCTGGATCCGCCGTATTGGGAAACGGAGGGCTACGGGGTGGAGTTCGAGCTGGACCAGTACGAAAAGATGGCCGACATCCTGCGAAACCTGAAGGGCAAGGCGATCGTGAGCCTGAACGACCATCCGGACATCCGGCGGGTCTTCGACGGCTTCTACATCGAGACAGCGCCGATCCAGTACACGGTCGGCGGCGGTGCCAAGACGGTCGACCGGATGGAGGTCATCATCTACAGCTGGGACAAGCCAGGCGATCCGGCCGGGCTGTTCTGAGCCTCGGCGGACTTCTAATCGGCAGTTCGAATCCCGAAACGGGGGCTTCCAGGCACCGGCAGCGGCGGGCGATGAAATGACAGCTTTTTGCCAGCATTTCTGTGGAACCCGCATGAAATAAGGGGATTTGGTATATTCGAATCCCCCCCTCTCCGCCAGAATAGAAAGCCCCGCACTTGCGGGGCTTTCTGTTTTGGAGGACAAAAAGCCAATGAATCAGCTCCCAAAGCTCTCCACATTGGCATAAATCCGCCTACTATCGGGAATCCTCTGCAGTTTCGCCATCTAATACGACTACGCACTGCGTGAATTCATCGATTCTCAGGAAAACAATGGCAACCACGATCAAGCATAGAAGAACCAATATCGTCACCCTGGAAGACGGCGACACCATCGCCGCCACGTGCGCTCCCGACGACATTGCGCTGGTCGCGGAACATGATGGCTGGTGGATCCACTTTGTCGGCGAAGATGGCAGCGTGGAAAGCTATGACGAGCCCTACCCGACCTACAATCAAGCCCTGTGGGCAGCCAAGGCGGCAGCCGAATATTCTTCCGCCGAAGAATAACTGCCACATATCACGACGAATTAATTCACTCGAATAAATTCAGGCACGGCACCCGGCCTGAAAATTGTCGCACCTGGCGAAACTTTCCAGGAACGCCCAGTCTTATCAAATAAGCCAGCCTGTTGGCAACCCGCTTTGTCTCTTGCCGCACACTCACGTGTCGCGCAGGAAGCGTCCTGTTGCGCTGTTCACTTAGCCGGGCCACCACGTCAATTTTTCAAGGAGGTGCCATGCTTGCCATGAATTACAGAGGTCCTTACCGGGTACGCGCCGAGCAAAAATCCGATCCGGTCATCGAGCATCCGAACGATGCGATCGTGCGCGTATCCCGTTCCTGCATTTGCGGCTCGGATCTCCACTTGTATCATGGCCTGGTGCCGGACACCCGCGTCGGCATGACGTTCGGGCATGAGTTCACCGGCGTCATCGAAGAAGTCGGGCCAGGCGTGCAGAACGTCAAGGTCGGCGATCATGTCTTGGTGCCTTTCAATATTTATTGCGGCTCGTGCTTTTTCTGCCAGCGCGAACTCTACGGCAACTGTCACAACGTCAATCCGGAAGCGACCGCAGTCGGCGGCATCTACGGTTACTCGCACACCGCCGGCGGCTACGATGGCGGGCAGGCGGAATTCGTGCGCGTGCCGTTTGCCGATATCAGCGCGACCGTCATCCCGAATGACATCCATCCCGACGATGCCGTGCTGCTGACGGATGCGCTGCCGACCGGTTATCAGGCGGCCGAGATGGGCGATATCGAAGAAGGCGACACCGTGGTCATTTTCGGCGCGGGACCGGTTGGCATATTCGCGGCCAAGTCGGCATGGCTGCTGGGCGCGGGCCGCGTCATCGTCGTCGACCATGTCGAGTACCGCCTCGAATTCGTGAAGAACTATGCGCAGTGCGAGGTCATCAATTTCCTCGAAGTCGATGACATGGCCGTGCATATCAAGAAGATCACCGACTGGCTGGGCGCGGATGTCTGTATCGATGCCGTCGGTTGCGAAGCGGCCGGCAATGCGATGCAGCGCCTCACTGGCCGCTATCTGAAACTGCAATCGGGTTCGGCCACTGCCTTGCACTGGGCGATCAATTCGGTGCGCAAGGGCGGCACCGTTTCCATCGTCGGCGTGTATGGCCCGACCTTCAACGCGGTCCCGATCGGCAATGCCTTGAACAAGGGCCTGACGCTGCGCATGAACCAGGCCAGCGTGAAACGCCATCTGCCGCGCCTGTTCGAGCATATCCGCGCCGGCCATCTCGATCCCAAGCAAATCATCACCCACCGCGTGCCGCTGGAAGAAGTGTCGGATGCCTATCATATCTTCGCCAGCAAGCTCGACAATTGCATCAAGCCGATCCTGGTCCCGCCGCGGGCACCGCGCTTCGACATGATTCACTAAGCCGGAATCGATAACGTATTGGAAGGAGTGCCCACACATGGAACCTCAATTCAGCATGACCACCCAGCGCGACCACAGCGGCACCAGACTGGACGCGCAACAGGAAGCTAAGCGCAAGTCAGCTTCCGATTACTCCCACATCAAGGGATGGGGCGCGGACCTCGATCACAAGAACCGACCGGCGTATCCGATGGAACGCAAGCCACCGCGCCTGGAAGGTTTGCATTGGCATGACATCGAAGACCAGCCATTGAGGGTGAAGGTCTACCATTCGATCGAGCGCCCCGGCATTACGCCCGTGTTCGGCACCAGCACGCCGCCGAGCGGGGTAAGCGGCAAGATCCGCGATGTCGCGTATGGCTTGAGTGAAAACGATATCCGCCACTGGCTGATGCTGCTGTTCGCCGACCGCGTCAACGTGGTCGAAGGCATTCTTCACGACCTCTCGCGCGGCCATATCCCGAATATCTTCGCTGAAATGGGATGGAAAGCCGAGATGAAGCATCGGCCCGGCCGCCTGGCCTTGAAGGTGGCCGTCACCGCCACCGTGCTGGGGCTGGGCTACAAGATGCTCACGCGCAGGAAAGCGCGTTCATATTGAGCTTCAGACTCCGCTATCGGTAACGTCACCTGCCGATAGCGGAGTCTGAAGAAAGGCAAGCCATCTGCGCTCGCTGGCTCACGTATGTTGGGAAGTGAATTGCTTGATTGCTGCAATCCGCCATTCCCGAATTTCATCGAAATCGCACACCTGCGGCACAGGCGTATCCACGTAATAAAAGTGCCAGTCTTTTTTATCCCAGCGCACCTTGCGCTCGCCCTCTGCAGTAATCGCCCGGCAAATTTCACCATCGTATAAATGGGACAATGCGTAATCAGCCCTCATGCTCCATCCTCTGCGTGATCTCTGAATGAAAAGAGATTAGAGAGGCTATGTGTGTCCCGGTTCTCACTGCATGCAAGCGATGCCATGCATGGCGGCGAATCGGCTGGGCGGATCAGGCTGAATGGAGGCAGGCATCCGCAGGCAGCCGGGGATTCGACGCCACCCGGTCCCGGCCATTGTCTTTGGCCTCATACAAGGCTTCGTCAGCCCGCTTGATTAAGGTTTGCAAGCTATCGCCATCGGCACGGACGGCAACGCCAATACTGACTGTCAGACCCGCATGTTCCTTGCCGGTCATGCCTGCCTTGATCTTTTTGCTCAATTTATTGGCGACCGCGACGGCTCCCGGCAACTCGGTTTCCGGTAGCAAAATGGCAAACTCGTCGCCACCCATCCGCCCGAGGCAATCGACGGCGCGCAACTGCTCTTTCGCGAACCGGGAAAACAGCATCAGGGTGCGGTCACCGGCGTCGTGACCATACGTGTCATTGACCGGCTTGAAATTATCGAAGTCGATCAGCAAGAGGGCCAGCGGACGATGATGCCTTACTGCACGCGCCAGTTCGCGCTCGCTGATTTCAAAAAATCCTTTTCGCGACAGGGCGCCGGTGAGGAAATCGTGATTGGCGGCATACTCGACCATGGAAATGATGCGCCGATGCGCCAGCAGCAGGCCGCCGAATGCCAGGGCCGGCAATGCCACCGCGGCGGCAGACATGAGGATCACACTACCGTCCTCCGACTGCAGCAGCGAGGCTGGCGGTTGCGGCGCCACCAGCATCCAGCCCATGCGGGCCAGGTGGCCAAGGCTCACCAGGCTGCACATGGTCAGGATGAAGCATTCAGTGTAATACGGCTTGTGCCATTGCGCGCGGGACTGCAGCAGCGTCACCGCGATGCCGCCGGCTATGCCGATCTGGAATAGCGAGACGATGACGCTGCGCGCCAGGAACGAGTCATGGACATAATGAAAAAACGCGATCGCTGCCATGAGCGCCGGCACCGCGATCGTCAAGGCTAGCGAAAAAGGCCGTCGCGTAAAGAAATAGCGGTAGGCGACGAACAGCGTTGCGGACGCCGCCGCGTAGACGCCATTGGCCATTTCATAGGCGATCAAGGGCGGCAACTCGCGGCCGAACGCATAAAGCAGGTTGCCGCCAATGCCGAGCACGGTTGCCGCCAGAATCTGGTTGACGCCGCGCACCCGCCTGGTTTGCAAGGCCAGTATCACCAGAAACGACAGCAAACAAAATAGGGCGCCGATGAGGAACGCTTGTTTGGCACTAGGCATGAGATGCGTTCCAGCCAATCAGCGAAAAAATTAAATTGTTCAAAAATGACATGTTTGGGTAAAGCGGGACTTATCGGTTCAAAGACTAACCGGATCCTTTAGCTGTGGGAGAATGTCGGCCATTGTCATATTGCTGTCTGAATGCAGTCAGCGCCGGCCACATGGATTGCAGAACTTGCGCAATTGCGTCAGTCGAAATAGTACCTTACCTCCGCCGGCTTTTTTCAAATCCGTAGCATTTGCCTGCCATTTAGCCTGATATGAGTGAACTCCTCGCCACATGGAAATCTCGCTTGATTAGTGTTGCATCATCAGAGAACCAGGACGATGCCGCCCATGACGTCAACCATTTGCACCGGGTGTGGCAAATCGCGCAAGCCTTGTTGGCCAGTCATCCCGAGGCGGATGCGCTGGTGGTGCTGGCGGCCTGTTATTTGCATGACCTGGTCAACTTGCCGAAAAATCATCCGGATCGTGCGCAGGCTTCGCGGATGGCAGCGAACCTGGCTTGCACCAGATTGGCGGCATCCGGCTTTCCGCAGGAGAAACTGGACACCGTCCGACATGCGATCGAAGCCCACAGTTTTTCCGCAGCGATTCCAGCCCTGACCATCGAAGCGCAAATCGTGCAGGATGCCGACCGGCTGGATGCCCTGGGCGCCATCGGCCTGGCGCGGCTTTTTTATACTGCCGGGAAAATGGGGTCGGCCCTCGCCCATCCTTCCGATCCGCTGGCGACGCAGCGCGCGCTGGACGACCGGCTTTACGCGCTGGACCATATCGAATGCAAGCTGGCCACATTGCCGGCGACCATGCAAACCGAGGCCGGGCGCCGGCTCGGCGAGCAAAGGCTGGCCTGGCTGCGCGGATTTCGCGACACCTTTGCGGAAGAATGGGGTTAGGCTTAGCCGGCCTGGAACTTGACTCGGGCGCGCCAGTCCACCTAGTCTGATTGTCTTGTCCAATTTGAAAGGCCTCGCCATGCTTGCATCCACCGGATATGGCGCCACCAGCGCTACCGAACCGCTCGCCAAAATCGATTTCGAGCGCCGCGACCCGAAACCCAACGATGTGCAAATCGATATCCTCTACTGCGGGGTTTGCCACTCGGACTTGCACACCGCCCGCAATGAATGGGGCAATACGGTGTACCCGGTCGTGCCGGGACATGAAATCGTCGGGCGCGTCACCAAGGTCGGTAACGAAGTCACGCGCTTCAAGGAAGGCGACCTCGTCGGCGTGGGTTGCATGGTCGATTCCTGCCAGCAGTGCAGCGCGTGCGGCGAAGGCCTGGAGCAATATTGCGAAAACGGTTTCGTCGGCACCTATAACGGCGAGGAAGGCCACACCGGCGGCATGACGTACGGCGGCTATGCCAGCAATATCGTCGTGCGCGACAAGTTCGTGCTGAAGATTCCGGCAAACCTCGATCCGGCCGGGGCCGCGCCCTTGTTATGCGCCGGTATCACGACGTTTTCGCCGCTGCGGCAATGGAAAGTCAGCCCGGGCCAGAAAGTCGGCATTGTCGGTCTCGGCGGCCTGGGCCACATGGGTATCAAGCTGGCGCATGCGATGGGCGCGCATGTGGTGTTGTTCACCACCTCGCCCGGCAAGCGCGAGGATGCCAAGCGGCTCGGTGCCGATGATGTCGTGGTATCGAAGAATGCCAGCGAGATGAAGGCGCACCGCAATTCCTTCGACTTCATTTTGAATACGGTGGCCGCGCCGCATTCGCTCGACCCCTTCCTGGACTTGCTCAAGCGCGATGGCACCATGACCCTGGTCGGCGCGCCGGCCACGCCCCATCCCTCGCCGCAAGTCTTCAGTCTCATCATGAAGCGGCGGCGCCTGGCGGGTTCGCTCATCGGCGGCATTGCCGAAACCCAGGAAATGCTGGATTTCTGCGGCCAGCACAATATCGTGTCGGATATTGAAATGATCCGTATCCAGGATATCAACGAGGCGTATGAGCGCATGCTGAAGAGCGATGTGAAATATCGCTTTGTCATCGATATGGCGTCATTGAAACAGCCAAGCTGATACACGCGGGCAAAAACGGTCGCGCTACCCGGGGAGTCGGCAAGCAGGCTAACAAGAATGCCGGCAGATGGCTGGCAGGATAGCGGGCGATAGCGCTTCGCCAAGCGCTAGCTTCACGCTGAAGGCGTCCGGCTTTGGCTATAATGACCGCCTTCGCCTGATTGGATTTCCCCATGTCTTTGCTCTCTCACCAGCTCGAACTGCTCTCGCCCGCCAAGACCGCCGAGATCGGCCGCGAAGCCATCCTGCATGGCGCCGACGCTGTCTATATCGGCGGGCCTGCCTTCGGCGCGCGGCACAATGCCAGCAATTCGCTGGAAGACATCGCCGGCCTGGTGGAATTCGCGCACCGCTACCACGCGCGCATTTTCATCACGCTAAACACCATCCTGCATGACGCCGAGCTGGAAGCCGCGCGCAAGCAAATCTGGCAACTGTACGATGCTGGCGTCGATGCGCTCATCATCCAGGACATGGGCTTGCTGGAAATGGACTTGCCGCCGATTCAGCTGCACGCCAGCACCCAGTGCGATATCCGCACGGTGGAAAAGGCGCGCTTCCTCGGCCAGGCAGGCTTCTCGCAACTGGTGCTGGCGCGCGAACTCACGCTCGAACAAATCCGCAAGATCCGCGCGGAAGTCGATACGCCGCTGGAGTATTTCATCCATGGCGCGCTGTGCGTGGCATTCTCGGGACAATGCTATATCTCGCATGCCGATACCGGTCGCAGCGCCAACCGCGGCGATTGCTCGCAGGCTTGCCGCCTTCCCTATACGCTTACCGATGGCCAGGGCCGCGTGGTGGCGTATGAAAAGCATCTCTTGTCGATGAAGGACAATGACCAGAGCCGCAACCTCGAAGCCTTGGTCGATGCCGGCATACGCTCGTTCAAGATCGAAGGTCGCTACAAGGATATGGGCTATGTGAAAAACATCACCGGCCACTATCGCCAGCTGCTCGATGACATCCTCGAACGCCGCCCGGAATTGTCGCGTGCTTCCAGCGGCCACACGCGCCTGATGTTTACACCGGACGTGGACAAGAATTTTCATCGTGGCCACACCGATTACTTTGCCCAGGGACGCAAGGAAGATATCGGCGCATTCGATTCGCCCAAGTACGTCGGCGTCGAACTCGGCACCGTCACCCGCATCGGCAATGACTACTTCGACCTGCTGACGAATGCGCCGATGGCCAATGGCGATGGCTTGAATTACATGCACAAGCGCGAAACCGTCGGCATCCAGGCCAACCGCGCGGAAAAATTGGGGGATGAGACGGAAGGCCAGCGCTGGCGCGTCTTCCCTAATGAAACCCTCGGCAGCCTGCCCGGCCTGAAAGTCGGCACGGTCATTCACCGCAACCGCGATCACCAATGGGAAGGCGCGCTGCAAAAGAAATCGGCCGAGCGCAAGGTCAAGCTGCGCATGACTTTATCGGAACAGGCCGGCGGCTTGTGCCTAAATTTATGCGACGAGGATGGCATCACCACTTCGACTACGACGACGATGGAACTGCAACCGGCGCAGCAGGCAACGCAAGCGGAAGCCTCCTTGCGCACGAGCCTCGCCAAGCTGGGCAATACGATGTTCGAAGCCGACGCCGTGGAGCTGTCGCTGTCGCAGCCGTGGTTCGTGCCTTCCTCCGCCATCAATGCGCTGCGCCGCGATGCCATTGCCGCGCACGAAGCCGCGCGCCTGGCTGCCTGGCAGCGCCCGCCGCGCAAGGCGCCGGCCGAGCCGCGCGCCACTTATCCGGAAACGCAACTGAGTTATCTCGCCAACGTCTACAATGAAAAGGCGCGCGCCTTCTATCAAAAACATGGCGTGCAACTGATCGATGCGGCCTATGAAGCACACGAAGAAGCCGGCGAAGTGTCGCTCATGATCACCAAGCATTGCCTGCGCTTTTCCTTCAATCTCTGTCCCAAGCAAGCCAAGGGTGTGCAGGGTGTGCAGGGACAGGTGCGCGCCGAACCGATGACACTGGTTTCCGGCAATGAGCGCTACACCTTGCGCTTCGATTGCAAGCCGTGCGAAATGCATGTGGTGGGCGCGATGAAGCCGGGCATTTTGCATTCGCCGCCGCCATCGAATATTCCCTACAGCCCGCTGGTATTCCACCGCAAGCGCCCGAGCGCCTGAGTCGTTGGCAGGCTCGCCTGACTGCCCGATTCGCCTGACGCTGATTCGGCGTTCCCGACGCGGCACAAAATCCTGCGCCGGGAACGGAGTAATATGTGAAGCTCCATGCCGTTCACCACTGTCACGCCCATACCTTGGGGGTTGAAACGATGAAAGACCTTCACATGAAGCCAGTTCAGAAAAGTCGGCGCTCCCTGCTATCGCTTGCGGCAGGCATCAGCCTGGCCTTGTGCTTTTCCGCCCATGCGGAGTCGACAGCCCCCTCCGCGCTTTCCATGAAGCGGCTGACGCCAGACATTGCCGTTTCCGGGCAAATCAGCCAGGAATCGCTGGCGCAACTGAAGGCACGAGGTTTTGCCACGGTGATCGATTTGCGCCCCGATGGCGAAGCGAGCGGGCAGCCTGCCTCCAGCGACATGGCATCGGCGGCGCGCGCCAACAATCTGCAGTTTTACTATGTGCCGGTTCCGCCAAGCGGCATTCCGGAACAAGCGGTCAAGCAGCTTGCCGATGCGCTCAAGGATGCGCCGAAGCCGGTATTGATGTATTGCCGCAGCGGCAGCCGGGCAGCGCGGACATGGAGCCTGGCGGAGGCATCGAGGCCCGACGGCATGGAGGCGGATGCCATCAAGGCGGCAGTGCGGGAAGCGGGGCAATCGGCAGAAGACCTGAACCCGAGCATCATGCAACGCATTACGCAACGCAAGGCGGCATCTGCACAAAAGCCCTGAACGCGTCAGCGCGCCGGCGAGGATGAAACCGAGAAGCTCCCGGCATCGCGATACCACAGGCCAGGCTTGAAAAAATGGAGGCGCTCCGGTGATGCAATTTTTCGCGGAATGGTTTGCCTGGCGCCCGTACCGCTGCGCCCTGGTCGCGCTCGTGCTTTCAGCGATGCTGTTTTTGCCGCGCCATAAAACCTGGGCAAAAATCTGCATCGGCGCGGCGGCGCTGACATGGTGGTATCTCACCTATACCGAAGCCACTACGCCGCGCGGCTTCGCGATCCGCATCGATTTCGTTTTCCTGTCGCGAGCCGCAACGGCCACGGCAATCGTCGCACTCATCGCCATGGCATTGGGCTGGAAGCGCAGCGCTTGAGCGGTCTTCTTAACCCGGCTGCAGCATTAATTCATGTCGTGATCGGCGCTGCCTGATGATGGCCAAGAAGATGTGGCGCTACGCCTTGGTATTGATATTCTGGCCAAGGTGCGGCGGCAGGTTGGCGGTCACGGGCGGCAAGGCGTCCAGCAGCGCCGAGGCCGTGCTGGCTTGCGAATCCAGCGCCTTTTTAAGGACTGCAACACTGACCTCTTGCGCGGTCTTGGTCTGTTCCATCGCAGTCGCCATACTGGCTATCGCATTGACTTCCATGGCACGCTCCTTCAGTTATCTACCAGGCATAACGGCAGAACGCCGAATAACTTGAGGTATAACAACTAAATCGATTCCAGACTTCAATAACGATTGAAATTTGGAACTTCGCTATCCGGATCACCTCTCATCGCAAGTCGTTTGCTTTTTCCACCACGGACTTGCATGAATCCACATAACTCAAGCGCCGTGCGTAACACCACCACGCACTTTTTATCCCAAGTCAGGCCCTCGCTATTTGTTGCTATCTGGCCGATTCTTGGCCTGCTGTTGCTGCAAGGATTGTGGAGCTATACCGGCCATCAGTTGAATGGCATGAAGCAAGATACCGAAAACAAGATTCGCGCACAGGTAACCTTATCCGCAGAATCTTATACACAACAACTTCGCCAGACACTGGAACAGATTGACCAGATCGCGCTAAGGCTTAAATACAATTCCGAAGATCCTTCCAGACAAGTCGATCTGGAACGCGACAAGCAGCTTGGCTTATTTCCGTCTGACCACTATCTATACGCCTCGGTCTTCGATGTCGAAGGCAAACCCGTGACCAGCACCGTGTCCGGCTGGAAAACCATGGAACTATCCATCAAAGACAGGTCGGACTTTCAGGTGCATGCGTCCAATTGTTGCACTGGCCTGGTGGTGTCCCTGCCGACGCGCAGCAAGCTCATGGGCAAGACTGTCATCCGCTTTACGCGGCGCTTGAGCAAGCCGGATGGCAGTTTCGCAGGAATAGTTTCAGTGGCAGTCGAGCCGGCGTTTCTGATTACCTTTCAAGAGAATGTGGGCGTCGGCGACAAGGATTTTGTCTCGGTCCGCTTAACCACGGGTCCGTTGCTGGCGACCAAAGTCGGCAACTCGCGGGATGTGAAAGTCTTCTATCGCAAGAATCCGGTATTCGCGGCCGATTCCGGCCTCTTGCTCGAGCCGGCGGAAAAATTCATCGACAATGAAGCGCGTTACGTCGCCTGGAAAAAGCTGGATAAATATCCGGTCATCGCCTTGTCGGGCGTCGCCGTCAAGTCGGCGATGGCGCCCTATTATGCGACAGAGCGACACTACCGCGATGTGGCAATTTTCAGCAGCATCGTGATCATCCTGCTGTCGATCGTCGCGGCATATGTCGCGGCAGGCGTGGCCAAGCGCCGGCGCATGGCCAGCGAGATCGAGGAAACCTATCGCCTGGCGACCGACGCCGCCAATGAAGGCTTTTACATGCTGCGTCCGGTGATCAGCCGGCAAGGCTATCCGGAAGACTTCATCATCGAGGATTGCAATAACCGCGCGGCGGAATTGATCGGCACCAGCCGCGACCAGCTGACCGGCACGCGCCTGTCCGACAATGCGCATGTCTACTTTCGCGAAGACATGCTGGACTTATGCCGCCAGGGCCTGGAAAAGGGATTGCTGGAAGATGAAGTCCGGATCGCGCAAGGCAGCCCGATCAGGGCAAGCTGGGTGTATCGCCGCGTCGTCCGCTCGAACTCGGGCCTGGCCATTACGGTGCGGGATATTTCTGACGCCAAGCAACAGGAAGAAGCGCTGGCGCACCTGGCAAATCACGATACGCTGACCAAGCTGCCCAATCGTCACTGGCTCAACGGCTATCTGCCCAAGGCGATCGAGCAAGCCTCCCATGGCACCCGTCGCCTGGCAATCTTTTTCATCGATCTCGACAACTTCAAGAATATCAACGATACCCTGGGCCATGAAGCCGGCGATGAATTATTGATTCAGGCGACCCAGAGGCTGAAGGATGCGGTGCGCGCCAGCGATCATGTCGCGCGCCTTGGCGGCGATGAATTCGTCGTGATCCTCAATCATTATGAAATCGAGGAAGATGTCATCCGGGTCGCCAAGGCCATCATTCATACCATCAGCCAGCCATTCGCGCTGGAGTCGGGAAACAGCAACCAGGTCAGCGCTTCCATCGGCATCAGCCTGTTTCCGCAGGATGGCCAGGATGCCGAATCCTTGCTCAAGCATGCCGATATCGCCATGTATGCCGCCAAGGCCGCCGGCAAAGGGCGGTATGCGTTTTACCATGCGCACTTGTCGGATGCGCTGATTCTCCGCCTCAGCAAGGAAAACGCCTTGCGCGCAGCAATCGAGAAAGATGAATTCGTGGTGCATTTTCAGCCGCGAGTGGGCGTGCAGTCCGGCAAGCTGACCAGCATGGAAGCGCTGGTGCGCTGGGAACGCCCGGAATATGGATTGATTTATCCTTCCGAATTCATCGATGTGGCCGAAGACATCGGCTTGATCACGCAGATCGGCGAACTGGTCATCGAAAAGGTCTGCCGCCAGATCGCGGTGTGGAAAGCCAAGAGCTTGCCACTGGTTCCGGTCTCGGTGAATGTCTCGGCACAACAACTTAAAGCCGGCGCCCTGAGCGCATTCATCGCATCCTGCATGTGCCGCTATGACGTGGAGCCCCGCCTTCTGGAAGCCGAGCTGACCGAATCGACCGTCATCGAGAAAAGTCGCATCGTCACCAATGAACTGGAAGCCTTGCGTAATCTTGGCATCAAACTCATGATCGACGATTTCGGCACCGGTTACTCATCGATGGCGCAACTGCATCGGCTGGACGTGGATGTGCTGAAAGTCGACCGCGCCTTCACCAATGCGCTGCTGGAGGATTCGGAAGGCGAATTGCTGTTCAAGGCCATCATGTCGATGGCGACCGCGCTGGACATGTGCGTGGTGGCGGAAGGCGTGGAAACCCGGGAACAGCTGCGCATCCTCGCGAACCTCGACTGCGATGAAATACAGGGATTCATCATCTCCAAAGCCATTTCGGCCGAGGAGATGTCGCAATTGATGATCAAGCGCGTGCTGCTCTCCAGCGGCAGAGTGCATTTGCACGCGAGTAAAGAACATTGAGGAGCGCTCAGGAGCACTGAAGAACGCCGAGCGCTGCCTTATGCCCTAATCCTTATGCCTTAATCCTGTTCAGGATCTCTTTCACCTGGTCCAGGTCATAGGGCTTGGGCAAGGAGACGGATTCCATCCCGGCCTGATGCACGTCGCCGAAACCCGATGAAAAAATAATCTTGATGTCCGGATTGCGCAGCCGCGCCTGCTTGGCCAGCTCGGTGCCGGGCATGCCGGGCAGGCGCACATCGGTCATGAGGACATCGAACATGGTGCTTGCCATCAGCTTCAGGGCGTCTTCGGCGCTGCATACGCCCTCGGGCGCATGGCCGAGATAGCGCAGCACTTCGCATAGCACGAGGTTGGCATCCTCGCTGTCTTCGACCACCAGAATCCGGTAGGCGTCATTCCTGGCTGCGGGCGTTTTTGGTGGAGCAATTGAATCTTGAATCATGGGAGAGTCTTGTAACTTCTTTCGCTTATTCGCAAGCATTTGGTGCAGCTTTCTTGCGAGGTCTTCCCGGCCATACGGCTTGCTGATCAATTCCACGCCGGGCTCGAGGTGGCCGGCGTGGAGAATCGCGTTTTGCGTATAACCGGAGGTGAATAGTATTTCGATGTCGGGAAACCGTGATTTCGCCTGCCTGGCCAGCTCGGCGCCGCGCACGGTGCCCGGCATGACGACATCGGTAAAGAGCAGATCGATCGGCTGGCCGCTTGCCAGCACCGTCAGCGCGCTTTCGCCATCCCTGGCTTTCAAGACCTGGTAGCCCAGGTTCGTCAGCATATCCACTACCGTGGCTTGCACCGCCGGATCGTCTTCCACCACCAGGATCGTTTCTTCCCCGCCCTTGACCGGAGCGGCGAGGCTGTCGGCAGCCACGGCTTCCGGCTGATGCACGCGCGGCAGGTAAATCTTGAATTGCGTGCCGTGGCCAAGCTCGCTGTAGACCTTGATATGTCCGCCGCTTTGCTTGACGAAGCCATACACCATGGACAGGCCAAGGCCGGTTCCCTCTTCTTCCCCCTTGGTGGTGAAGAATGGCTCGAAAATCTTGTCCATGATATCGGGAGCAATGCCTGTGCCGGTGTCGGAGACGGCCAGCATCACATACTGGCCGGGCGTGACATCCGCATGCAGATGGGCATAGCGTTCATCCAGCTGCGCATTGCCCAGCTCGAGCGTCAGCTTGCCACGGCCATGCATGGCGTCCCGGGCATTGATCGCCAGGTTGAGGATGACATTTTCCAGATGGTTGCGGTCGACCATGGCATTCCATAAGCCGGCGCCGACGATCGTTTCGATTTCGATCGATTCGCCCAATGCGCGCCGCAGCAGCTCATCCATGCCGCGCAAAATGCGCCCGAGGTCGGTCGGCACCGGATGCAAGGCCTGGCGGCGCGCGAAGGCCAGCAATTGCGAAGCCAGCTTGGCGCCGCGCTTGACCGAGGCGATCGCCATGTTCATGCGTTGCACGGCTTGTTCATCGCCGGTGAAATTCAGCTTGAGCAGCTCGAGGTTGCCGGCAATGACTTGCAGGATGTTATTGAAGTCATGCGCGATGCCACCGGTGAGCTTGCCGATGGCTTCCATTTTCTGCGCCTGGTGCAGCGCTTCCTCGGTTTTGTGCAACATGTCTTCCTGCTGCTTCTGGTCGGTGATATCGCGCCCGACGGCATAAAGCTGGTCGCCTTCCGGCATGATGGTCCAGGATATCCAGAGACAGGCGCCATTCTTATGGCGGCAAGGAATCCGGACTCGCGTGACGGGCGCGCCCGTGGACAGCTTGGCGAACATCTCGCCCAGCTGTTGCCGGTGTTCGGGATGGGCCAGGTCGCGCAGGGACATCGCCCGCCCCTCTTCTTCCGTCCAGCCGAGCAGGCGGGTAAAGGAAGGATTGAAGCTGGTGAATTTTCCCTGGCTCGAAGCGATGGCCAGGATATCCTGCGACATGCGCCAGATGCGGTCGCGTTCCTCGGTACGCTGCGACACGCGCGCTTCCAGCGATTCGTTCAAGTGCCTGGCGGCGGCTTCGGCCTCTTCTGCCTTGCGCCGGGCCAGACGCAATTCTTCTTCGTAGGCGCGGCGGCTGCGGGCATCGAGCAGGATCGTCCGGATCACTTGCGGCTGCCCCCGCTCGTCGCGCTTGAGCGTGGCATTGAGCAGGATGGGATTGGGCGTGCCGTTGGCGCAAATCAGATCGAACGAGATTTCCCTGGCGCAGCCCTGCCTCAGCAACAGCGAGGAAAAATGCGCGTCATAAAACGCCTTGCCGGCAGCCGGCAGGAGATCCTGAAAGCGCCTCTTTTCCAGCACCAAGCCGCGGCTGTAGCCAGTCCACTCCAGGAAGGTGGCGTTGCACTTGATGATGGTTCCATCCGGCAGCGTCGAGATAAAGCCGCAAGGCGCATGCTCATACAGCTCGTTGAGATCTTCTTCCAGCAGCATGGCGATCACCGCGGGATTGGATGGCAGATTCATTGGAGTGATGCCGCCTGCAGATAGCGTTCTACCGCTGTGAAAGTTTCACCGCGAGCGCTCGGGCTCGGGCACTGTCTGGTGGCTCGCAGTTGCACCAACGCGCATGCCGGCACAGGGGCACGCAGCATATGGCTGACTGCGGCAGCGCTGGCTTCGTGAGACTGGAATAGGACAGCAGTCATGTCGGCATCCTTGCTGCATGTAATCGTAAGTGCCGATACCGGGCACTACGTAATCGACACTAGTTTGATGATTCCGCCACTGAATACGGGTCGGTATCAACGCGAGAGGGCCGATTATATGCGCTTGGATGGAGATAACGATGACTTAGCCAGGAGAATGAGCGCATTTTGTGAGCATGCTTGATCTCAGTCAAGCTTCATTCAGCAACGTATTCCGCCATCGTGCATCTATATGCCGGGATTATTTTCCCTGCAGGCGCAATCCAGCTGCGCCTGCAGGAAAGCGTTCAACAGAACGATTACGCTGCCTGCTGCAAGTGCGGGTAATCGACATACCCCACCGGGCCCGGCGTGTAGAAGGTTTGCGGATTCGGCGCATTGACTGGCGCGTTCGACTTCAGGCGCTGCACCAGGTCGGGATTGGCAATATACAGCCGCCCGAATGCGACGGCATCGGCACGGCCGGATTCCACGACATCAATCGCCAGGTCACGGTTGTAACCATTGTTGGCGATATACACACCCTTGAAGGTCTGGCGTGCCCAAGCGAAGTCAAAGCCCGGCAAATCGCGCGCACCGCCTGTCGCGCCTTCGATGAAATGGATGAAGGCGATACCGCGCTTGTTCAATTCTTCCACCAGGTAACCGAATACGGCTTGCGGATTGCTGTCGCTGATATCGTTGACCGGCGTGACTGGAGACAGGCGAATGCCGACGCGGCCGGCGCCGACTTCGGCAATCACGGCATCCACGACTTCCAGCGCAAAGCGGCAGCGGTTTTCCACCGAGCCGCCATAGACATCAGTGCGCTTGTTGGCGCCATCGCGCAGGAACTGGTCGATCAGGTAACCGTTGGCGCCATGGATTTCCACGCCGTCGAAACCGGCGCGGATGGCATTGGCCGCACCTCGGCGATATTCCTCGACGACCTGGGCGATTTCCTCCACCGATAGCGCGCGCGGCATGGGCAGTTCGACCTTGCCGTTATGGGTATACGCTATACCTTCGGGTTGTATTGCCGAAGGCGCGACCGGTTGTGCGCCGCCGGTCAGGTCGGAATGCGTAACGCGGCCGACGTGCCAGATTTGCGCCACGATCTTGGAACCGGCGTCATGCACCACCTGGGTGATGGCTTTCCAGCCTTCGACCTGGGCATCGGAATAAATGCCTGGCGTGGCCATGTAGCCTTTGCCGATGGGCGAGACTTGCGTGCCTTCGCTGATGATCAGGCCGGCATTGCTGCGCTGGCGATAGTATTCGACATTCATGGCGCTGCCCGGAATATCGCCGTTGGCTTCATCGGCGCGGCCGCGCGTCAGAGGCGCCATGACGACCCGGTTGGCGACTTCGATATCGCCGATGCGCAGCGGCTGGAACAATTTTTTGTTTTCTGCTTGTGCAACTTGGGTATTGCTATGTGACAGTGGAGCATTCATCTTGTTAATTTCCTTCATTCAAACCAATGTGGTGATCTGGTTACGGTTCATGACGGTTGATTATGCCCATTCCTGAATCCATGCAGTAGACAAAGAGAGTGATATTATTTATTCCATTCAGGAATAGGAGCAGCGATGGACCGCTTACGCTTGATGGAGACCTTTGTCCGGGTCGTCGAAACGGGAAATTTTTCCGCCGTCGCGCGCGAAGCCTTCACCACCCAATCGGCCATCAGCAAGCAAGTGCAAGCGCTGGAAGCGCAGATCGGCGCGCGCTTGCTGGTGCGCTCCACGCGCAGCCATTCGCTGACCGAAGCCGGCCAGTTGTATTACGAACGCTGCCGGCAAGTGCTCGATACGCTGGAAGAAGCGCGCATCGAAGTGCATCGGGCCGAGCATGAAATCAGCGGTGTACTGCGGGTAGCGGCGCCGGTGACCTTCGGCCGCCTGCATATCGTCCCGCGCTTGCCGGAGTTTTATGCGAAGTACCCGAACATGCGCATCGACTTGCAGCTCGACGATAACTTCGTCGATTTGGTGGCGGCCGGCATCGATATCGCTTTCCGCGTCGGCGAATTGAAGGATAGCCGGCTGGTGGCGCGCCGCATCGGCACGGCGTATCGCGCCACCCTGGCCTCGCCCGCCTATCTCGCCAGGCATGGCGAACCGACTCATCCCGATGAACTATTGCGGCATAACTGCCTGGTCTATACCGGCCTGGCGACCATCAATGAATGGGGTTATCTCGATGAAGACGAACGGCTGTTGACGGTGCGCGTGTCCGGCAATTTCCAGTCCAATAGTTCCGAAGCGATCCGGCAAGCGGCCTGCGAAGGACTCGGCATCAGTTATTCACCGCTGTGGACTTACGGCGAAGATATCCGTGCCGGGCGGATCAAGCCGATCCTGACGCGCTTTTTGCTGCCGCCGCTGCCGCTGAATGTGGTGTTCCAGCCGGCGCGCCGGCCTTCGCTGAAGATCAATAGCTTCGCCAATTTCTTTGCCGAAGCGTTCAAGCGTGACCCGGATATCGCCCAGATACCGGCTGCAGGCACGCCGCCGGCGCGCCACCGCAAGCCGGGCAAGCGCACGCCATCCAGGCGCTCCGCCTGACAGCGCAGAACGTTTGTGCCGGGAAGCTGGTCGAACATAAGCTTTGCCCGCCTCCCCATTGTCATGATGATTCGCGGCGTCATTTTCCTGGCACTTCTCGTGCAATGTCCCTTGTCGGCCCAGGCAGCGGATGACGAGCCTGAGCGCGCCGCCGCACGGCCAGCACGACCATCCGGCTCGCCGTCCCAACAAGAACCGCCGCAGCCGCGCCGCCGTGTACCGGCCATCGTTCCGCCAACCGTAACGCCACCGGGCAGCACCACGCTATGGCCGATGTCGCGTCCCTCGACGACGCAGCCTTCGCGTCCTGCGCCATCCATGCAGCCGGATCGTCCCGCGACGGTGACCGGCTGCGACCCGGTCGGTTGCTGGGATGGCAGCGGCAACCGTTACAATAGCGGCGGCGGGACGACTTACCTCAATAAGGCAGGCAAACTTTGCACCCGCAATGGCGCCTGGATGCAATGCTTTTAGCAGCCGGGCGATACGAGCACAACACAACGTCGCAACTCAAACTTCGGAGATAAATGGAATGGCGCCCACCCAGATGAAAATGCGTGGCCTGACGATCATAACGACAATGGTGATCTTGCTGGTGGTCGGCATCGTCGGCTCGGTCGTGGTGAATTATTTTATCGATAAGCGCTGCGCGCAAGAACCGTCGCTGGAGATGTGCGCCAGCCGGAAATAGGCGCTGCGCCTCAACGCCCGATGCGCTGCAGCGTCAGTGCATCGGGCTGGCCTTGAAAATACTTGCGCAGGCAATCCTCAAAAACCTCGTTGTCGTCAGTTGCTTGCGCAAAGAGCGTCATGGACGAATGAAATTTCATATCGTCGGGATAGCCGAAGATGGCTGCCACGGACTTGCCCGCCAATTCCGCCACCGCGCGGCTGCATTCGCGCAAGCGGGCACCGAGAATCGGATGCGCCAGATAGGCGCGCGCTTCATCGAGCGAAGTTATCGCATAGCGGCGCGCCACGTCGCTGCGTCCCAGTCCTTCAATTTGCGGAAAGATGAACCACATCCAGTGACTGCGCTTGCGCCCGGCACGCAGTTCCGCCAGGGCATGGTCATAGGTCGATTCCTGCGCATCGAGAAACCGTTGCAGATCGTATGGGTCGTGCATGGTCAGGCCTGGAAGGTGTGCCGCCCTTAACTACCCACCGACGGCACCAGCGGCCCTTCTTTGACCACTGCCGGGCCGCCTATGGCCGCCAGTTGCCGGTTCTTTTGTTCGAGCGCCTGGATCAAGCCATCGATGCCGCCGCGGGCAATTTCGGAAGAAAATGTATTGCGGTACGCTTCGCTCATCCACACGCCCAGCACATTGACGTCATAGATTTTCCAGCCCTCCGGCGTCTTGGCCATGCGATAGCTGACACGGATGGGTTCGGCACTGCGCTCGCGGCGCCGGACCTGGAAGCGCACTTCGACATCCGTGGCATCCGGCTCGGCGCGCAAGGGCAGGAATTCGAGCGGATAGCCTTTTTTGATTTGCGACATGGCGCCGGCGTAGGTGTACATCAGCAAATCCCGGAATTCCTTGATCAGCCGGGTCTTTTGTTCCGGCGTTGCCGTGCGCCAGTGACGGCCGACTGCCAAAGCCGTGGCACGCTGAAAGTCGGCATGCGGCAAGATTTTCTGATTGACGACTTCCAGGATGCGCTTGCGGTTGCCGGCCTGGATATCCTTGTCGCTGGTGGCCAGGTCGATGATTTCCTGGCTGACGCGTTTGACGAGGACATCGGGAGGTTCTTGCGTGGCATCCTGTGCCGATAACTGGGCGGAGACCGCCATCGCGGCAAGAAACAGCATTCCTGCCATCCAAGAGTAATATTTTTTCATATTCATGATTCCTCCTTGTGCCGCGCACAAGACTGATGCAATTGCCAGAACCGGCCATCACAGTGGCCGCATGACTTCGATCTTCTCCTCGTCCGTTATGGTCGATATGGGCTTAGTCAAGTTTTTGCCGATTGAAGCGGCACTTTGCAGGCTGTTTGCGTTATGTGGATAAATCGGCATTGCCGGCAGCGCAGGTTGCTTTGATACGATCGACATTCGGCACGCGCATGCCCTCCATCACGACAATATAGATTGGATGCCATAGCGGCTGCACAATTCCGGAGCAGTGACGATGGCATTTGTTTTGCTTGAACTCTGTCAATATTCATCATTGCGGCCGCATCATGAAACCCTTAGTCATTATCAAATTGGGCGACACCTTCCCCCAGCTCGCTGCCCGGCATGGCGATTTTGAAAACTGGATCGAGGCGGGCATCAGCAGGCTACATGTTCCGGTGGAAGTCATCGATCCGCGCCAGGATTTACCCTTGCCGCCCAATGAAGACATCGCCGGCGCGATCGTCACCGGTTCGCATGCGATGGTGACCGACTATTCTCCCTGGAGCGCGACGACGGCCTTCTGGCTTTACAAGCTGGTTTTGCACGGCATTCCCGTGCTCGGCATCTGTTACGGTCATCAATTGCTGGCGCATGCACTGGGTGGAGAGGTGGGCTATCACCCTCAGGGCATGGAAATCGGCACCGTGCCGGTGCGCCGCACGGCCGCTGCTGCCACCGATCGCCTGTTCAAGGATTTGCCGGATGAATTTCCGGTACAAGTCGTGCACCGCCAAAGCGTGCGCAAGCTGCCGCGCGGCGCCGTGCTCCTGGCCGGCAACGAGTTCGAGCCGCACCAGGCATTCCGCGTGGGTAACTCAGCCTGGGGCACGCAGTTTCACCCCGAGTTCAGCAGCGCCGCCATGGCTGGCTATATCGCGCATCTTGGCGCCGACCTGGAACGCGAGGGCCGCGACCCGCGACGCTTGCAGGAGCAAGTCACGCCGACTGCGGCAGCCTCACGGATCCTGCATGGCTTTGGCACGCTGGTCGCCGAGCGCCAGGGCTGCTTTGCCTGAACCACAGTCGCCATGGCGGCGCGCAGGTTCACCTGCGCGCTTGCTAGCGAGATCACGGAAGCAGCGTTCTCTGACTTTTCATTGCCAGCCAAGGCTAGTTTCGGTTTTGCGCAAGCTGGCTGGCCAGTTCGCCGATCGACATGGGTTTGCCGAACAGCCAACCCTGCCCGTATTGCACGCCCCGTTCGCGCAGATATCGCATCTGCGCCTCGGACTCCACGCCTTCGGCGATCATCCGCAAATTCAACGATTTCGCCATCTCGATGATGTGCGGGATGACCTGGCTGGTGGCGGCTTCCACGCCGATGGTATCGACGAAGGATTTGTCGATTTTCAGGTAATCCAGCTCGAAGCTGGTCAGGTACGACAGGCTGGAGTAGCCGGTGCCGAAATCATCCACGGCCACGCATATGCCCGTCTTGCGGATATCGCGGATGATTTGCGCCGCATGTTCCGTCTCCAGAAAGCCGCGCTCGGTTGCCTCCACCATGATGCTGCCCGCCCCGACGCCGGCGCGCCGCAGCATGGCGTGGAGTTCGTTGATGAAGCTGCCGCTTTTCAGATCGGCTGCAGCGACATTGATCCCGATGTGGAAATCCTCATAGCGCTTCAGCAGGCCGGCGGTATCGCGCACCACCAGCGCCATGACCTTTTGCGTGACCTGGCGGATCAGGCCGCTGGCTTCGGCGACGGATATGAACACATCCGGCCTGATCAGGTTGCCATCCGGCCGACGCCAGCGCAACAAGGCTTCGGCGCCATGCCATGTCCCGCTCTGCAAATCGACGATGGGCTGGTAGAGCAGGAAAAGCTCTTCCGCACGCAGCGCATTGCGCAATAGCGTCGGCATGGATAACTGCCGCCTGGTCAGGTAATACACCGCCAGCGCCAGGACGAGGCCGGCGATGATACCGACCGGCACCAGCACCAGCGCCGATTGCCGCGTCCCGGCATCGAGATACACGGCGGGCACCGCGGCATAGGCAATGTAATCGTAGTTGCGCGAGCTGACGGCGGCGAACACGTACTTGCCATCGAAGCGCTTGATCTCCTGTGCAGGGCGCATGCCTTGCAGCGGCTCCGGCTTGAACGGCCCACGATTCAAAATCAGTTCACCGCTGCTCCTGCCGACCAGGCCGATCGACATGCCGGGCCGGTATAACATCACATCCAGCGGGCCGGACCGATGCACGATGGCGGCATAGCCGCTTGCCTCTTGCGTGGAAATGGTGAATTGCGAGCCCGGCACGAATGCCAGCTCGACCGCCGAGCGAATGCTGACGCCATTGGTATTCACGTAGTTCGGCAGCCCCACCGGAATCCCTGCGCCATGACTGCCCAGCGATGAGCACAGCAGCTTGTTGCCGGCGATGTAGCCCACCGCCTGCAAGCGGGTCGAACTCAAATCGATCTCGCGCATGCGCTCGATGTTCGCTGGCGAACACGGATCGGCGATCCGTTCCCTGCCCAGCTTGGCAAACGCCTTGTAGATCTGCTCGCTGGTTTCATCACTGCGCCGCACGACTTCGGCGGCCAACGCGAGGGCGCGCGCTTCTTCGGCTTCGAGACTTTGCATGCTGGCGAGGTAAAGCGACACCAGGATCGGCACGGCGATGGCTACCAATCCGGCAAACAGCGCTACAGCGATTGCAGCTCGCTTTCCCACTGGAGTCTCCTCGACGCCGGCCTGCAGACCGGAGGGCCGATCCATGCCGCGCCTCGTCGTATGCCGGCCGGCCAGGCCGATTGCGCGCCGGCACACGGTGTTCGTTTATTGTACAAGCGTGATGATGACGAGGTTGAAGCAAGTCGACCAGCGTAGCGCCTCATGAAACGGCATGGCAATCCAATGCATATCAAACCTCATGCGCTTTTCTTGGCCGCACAGGAATTTTTTACCTGGAGCCCAAGTCTATTTGGTTATTGCAAAAGCGACAGTTGTTTTACCTCATCAATAAGCGACAGGCCTTCCCGCATGTGAACAGGAGGTGAGCGGTGCTGCGGCATATATTGATTCTGACAATTTGCCTGTTTGCTGCACTGGTCCGCCCCGCATTGGCGCAACCTGCCGGAAGCCCTGCGCCGTTGACGCTGCCGCCGAACACCATGGAAGAGCGCGTACGCGCCTGCGTGTATTGCCACGGCGAAGCCGGCAAGGGCACCGACCGCCCCTATTTTCCTCGTCTCGCCGGCAAGCCGGCGGGCTATCTCTTCAATCAGTTGACGGCATTTCGCGATGGCCGACGCCAATATGCGCCGATGAATTACCTGCTGGCCTATCTGCCTGACGAATACCTGCAGGCCATGGCACGGTATTACGCCGAGGCGCGCATTCCTTATGCCGCGCCGCAGCCCGCGACCGGAGCCGAATCCGTATTGCGGCGCGGCCAGCAACTCGTGCAGCAGGGCGACTCAGGCCGTCAGATTCCCGCCTGCACCGCGTGCCATGGCCCGAATCTCAGTGGACGCGAACCCGGCATTCCGGGCTTGATCGGCTTGCGTTCGGATTACATCAGCGCGCAATTGGGCGCCTGGCGCTATGGCACCCGCACGTCGATCGAGCCGGATTGCATGCAACTGGTTGCCGCGCGCCTGACCGAACAGGATGTCGCCGCAGTGGCGGCATGGCTGTCGTCGATGCCGATCCCGTCGGAGACGCGCCCCCTGGCGCGCTCGACCGCCGCCTTGCCCTTGAATTGCGGTAGCCAAAAGCCTTAGCGAGGAGAAGCCCGGTGCTGATCAAGTTGATGCAGATGCGTGGCAAAGCATGGCTGGCATGGCTTGCCATTGGCGCCATGTTGCTGGTGGCGGCGCAGGCTAGTGCCCAGACCGCTCCGCTATCTCGGCCGGTTCAACCCTCTTCGCCCTCTCCGATCTCGCGCACGCCGGCTTCCGCCACGCTGATCGAACGCGGCAAATACCTGGCCCAGGCCGGTGACTGCATCGCTTGCCACACCGTGCCTGGCAAGCCTATCTTTTCCGGCAACCGCCCCTTGCCCACGCCTTTCGGCACCTTGTATTCCCCCAATATCACACCGGACCGCAAGCATGGCATCGGCGCCTGGACCGCTACCGAGTTCTACGACATGATGCATACCGGGCGCGGGCGCGATGGCAAGCTGCTCTACCCGGCGATGCCCTTCGCGTCTTATACCAAGGTCACGCGCGCCGATTCCGATGCCATCTTCGCGTATCTGATGTCGGTGCCTGCGGTGGCGCAGGAAAACCGGCCGCACGAGCTGCGCTTCCCTTACAACAACCGCTCCCTGCTGATCGGCTGGCGCACGCTGTATTTCCAGCAAGGCGAATACCAGCCGGACAAGACCAAGTCCGTCGAATGGAATCGCGGCGCTTATCTCGTGCAAGGCCTGGGACACTGCGCGATGTGCCATACGCCGATCAACATGCTGGGCGGCTCTTCCGAGGCGCAGGCGTTTCAGGGCGGGTTGATCCCGATGCAGCACTGGTATGCGCCGTCGCTCACCTCCAATCGCGAAGCCGGCCTGGGGGAATGGGAATTGAAAGACATCATGGACTTGCTGCAGGTCGGGATTTCCATGCGCGCTACCGTGTATGGGCCGATGGCCGAGGTCACCTACAACAGCCTGCAGCACTTATCGGATGAAGATATCCGCGCCATGGCGGTGTACCTGAAGAGCTTACCGGACAAGGAAACCTCGGTGCGCGGACCGAGCCAGTTGCCCAACACTCCTGAAGCCATCCAGGCCTTTTCCGAAGGAAGGCGCGTGTATGAAGCCAAGTGCGCGACCTGTCACCGCAGCGATGGCCGCGGCAAGCCGCCGCATTACCCGCCGCTGGCCAACAACCAGTCGATCGAAATGACTTCCGCGGTGAATGCGATCCGCATGGTGCTCAACGGCGGTTATCCCCCCGGCACGAAAAAGAATCCCATGCCATATGGCATGCCGCCCTTCGCCCAGGAATTGTCGGATGTCGAAGTGGCGGCAGTGGTGACGTATATCCGCACCGCCTGGGGCAATCGCGGCGCGCCGGTCACGCCGCGGGAAGCCAATGCACTGCGATCCGTTCACATGGAATAGGCGACGCTCATGATCCTGGAACCTTATGACAATAGCGTGGATTCGCCCGAGGCGGCGCAACAGCGGGTCGATGAGATCGTCAGCCGCGGCCCCGGCGGCGCGCTGGCTCTGGCCGGCACGGCAGTCCTGATCGTGCTGGCGATCTGGTTTGCGTTTTACTTTTTCGTTTTCATTCCGCGTACCTGAGCCATGCCCGCCCCGCTCCTACCCGGACATTCGGCCAGCCACGATGCGGCAGCCAAGGCCGAATCGCGCTGGATCATCTTTGTCATCGCCGTGATCGGCTTACTGCTCTGCTTGATCGCCTTCACCAGCCTGCACTGGGTCATGATGCCGACGCAGCGCATCGAAACCGTCAATCCCGCGACGCTGCATCTCGCCGGCGAATTCACCGAAGACAATCTCGGCTCCGCCATCGAGCCCGATGGTTCGGTGACGGTACGCGTGGTCGGCCAGCAGTATGCCTTCAATCCGCCTTGCCTTCTGGTGCCCGACAAGACACCGGTAAGGTTTCGCGTCACCAGCGCCGATCTCATTCATGGCTTCATCATCGCCGACACCAACGTCAACGTCATGCTGGAGCCGGGCTACATCTCCAACTTCCTGACCACCTTCAAGAAGCCGGCCATGCATGTGATGCCTTGCCATGAATTTTGCGGCGTCGGCCATGCCGGCATGTGGGCGCGCGTGAAAGTCATCGACAAGGCAGATTTTTTCCGGCAAGCGCAAAACCGACGGAGGCTCAGCTGTGTTGAACAGTAAACGACTGGTGCTGGCGCATTTCTGGCTGGGATTCTTGGCCTTCTTCCTCGCCCTGCTGCTTGGCGAGTGGCAGATGTACGTGCGCAGCCCGCTGTTTCCGGGCTTGAGCAACCCGGAACTGTATTACCGCTCGGTGACGGCGCATGGCTCGGCGATGGCGTATGTCTTTCCGATTCTGGTGGCGATGGGCTTCGGCTATGCAATTGTCGAGTTGGCGTTGAAGCGCCCGCTTCTCGGTAAAAAATGGGCATGGATCGGCTATTGGCTGATCGTGGTCGGCACGATCGTCGCCATGGTGCCGGTGGCGATGGGCCTGGCATCGGTGTTATACACGTTTTATCCGCCGATGATCGGCAATGCGTTTTATTACATCGGCGTCGTGCTGGTGGTGGTGGGCTCGTGGATTTGGGTGGCGCTCATGTCGATCAATCTGCATGCCTGGAAAAAGGACAATCCCGGCGCACCGATTCCGCTGGCGATGTTTGCCAATGTCGCCGGCGCTTATCTGTGGGCCTGGACATCGGTGGGTGCGGCGCTGGAAATCCTGTTTCAAATCCTGCCGGTGGCGCTCGGTTTCAAGACGACCATCGATGCCGGGCTGGCGCGCATCCTGTTTTCCTGGACGTTGCATGCGATCGTCTATTTCTGGCTGATCCCGACCTACATCGCCTTTTACACGCTGGTGCCGCGCGCCATCGGCGGCAGGCTTTACAGCGATACGGCGGGACGGGTGGCATTCGTGCTATTCCTGGTGTTTTCCATGCCGATCGGGATTCACCATGTCTTCCAGGACCCGCAAGTGGGGGAAGGCTTCAAGTTCGTGCACGCCATCTTCACCGGCATGGTATCCGTGCCCACGCTGATGACGGTGTTCACGATTACCGCTTCGGTGGAAATAGCCGCGCGCCTGCGCGGCGGGCGCGGCGTGCTGGGCTGGGTCAAGGCCCTGCCCTGGCAAAACCCGATGATGCTGGCCGTGGCCTTTTCCTTCATTTTGCTCGGCTTTGGCGGCGCCGGCGGCATCATCAACATGAGTTATCTGCTCGACTTCACCGTCCACAACACGCAATGGATCACCGGCCACTTCCACCTGATTTTCGGCGGCGCCATCGTCATCATGTACTTTGCGATCGCCTATGACCTGTGGCCGCACCTCACCGGCAAGGCCTTGCAGAGTGCGGGCATGATGCGCCTGCAGCTGTGGCTCTGGTTCATCGGCATGATTGTCGTGACCTTCCCCTGGCACTATGTCGGCATCCTCAGCATTCCGCGGCGCATGGCGTATTTCGACTACAGCGATCCCGCGATTGCGCCGCAAGCCCTCTCCGTCACCATCACCTTTATCGGCGGACTGTTGCTGGTGTTGTCGGCTCTGCTGTTCCTCGCCATCCTCGTGCGCGGCCATCTCGGCGCGCGGGTCAGCCTGCCCGAGTTCCGCTTCAGCCAGCCGGTGCATCAGCCAGCCCGGGTGCCGATTGCCCTGAACAGCTTTTCGCTGTGGCTTGCGCTGATGATCGGGCTGACCGTCGTCAATTACGGCTATCCGATCGTCAAGCTCATGGCACTGGAAACGACCTCGGTGCCGGCTGTCTTCGTCGGGGTGAAATGATGGCGCAAGAGCGACTTTATTCCCTGCGCAACCCATGGTTTGTCGGCGCCCTTTCCATCGTGGTGGGCATTGGTTTGCTCGCCGGCCTGGTCGGCTTTATTTGGATGCCGTACCGGCAAGCCGGCGGCACGCTCAGCGGCGCATGGGATGCGATCTGCCGCGCGGCCGGCGCGCCGGCTTTGGCCAACCCCGACGTGCAACTGGCGCCGTCGCAGTCGCGCCCCAGCGAAGTCATCCTCATTCCGAGGATGGTGGCGACCGATACGGAAGCGGTCGGCCGCGGCGGCACCCTGGCCCTGCGCTGCACGATGTGCCATGGCGTGCGCGGCATGAGCGGCGCCGAAAGTCCGAGTCTTGCCGGCCAGGGGCCGGAAGTCATTTACAAACAGTTGCGCGACTATCAGTCGGGACATCGCGTCAGCCAGATCATGGCGCCGCATGCGCGCAACCTGAGCGACCAGGACATGCGCGACCTCGGCGCCTATTACGCTTCCCTGCCACGAGTGACGGCGCCGCCCAGCGTGGCGGAACAATTACGCGCGCCGGCCATCGTGCAGATCGGCGCGCCGATGCGCAATATCGCACCCTGCATTTCCTGCCATGGCGGCAGCGATTTGAAAACGGCGGCGCCCCTGCTCGATGGCGCACCAGCTTCCTACCTGCGCAACCAGATGCTGGCCTTTGCCAAGGGCACGCGCCGCAATGACTTGCAGGGTCAGATGCGACATATCGCAAGACAAATGACACCGGAAGAGATCGAGCAGGTCGTGTCCTACTATTCCCAGCGCTAGAAAGTCGTTTACCGCAAAATTACTAGGGTGCCGCAAACATTTGTGCAAACGCAAAGGCCGGCATTTGTTGTCAGAAAATAATCATCTTCCTCGTGATTAACTGACAATGACCATGCTATGAGAAGCGCGATTTCTACCGAACTGCCTGCGCAAAGCACCCCCTCCATCATCGGCCAAGCCGAAGCTTATCTGGCAAAGTTGCCCGAAATCACTGGTGAGGATATCAAATCCGTGCTGGCGGATGGCATGGTGCTGGTGTCCGGCCTGTTATGCAGCGACACCAGTGATACGCCGGAACAGGAAAACCAGCGCAAGCTGGCCAACCTGGTGCTGGCGAAAATGCAGCGCATCACCCGCGAAACCAGCCAGCATGCCAGACCGGGCTCCTATCCCTGCTTCACGTCGTAAAGCTAGAGCTGCAGCACGATCATGCTGCAGCGATTATGCTGGCGCCGGTCAGTTCATTTGCGGCGCATGGGCTTCGCCGCGGCCCTTGTTGCCCAGTTCATCCACCAGTGCATGGCCTTTCTGCAGACCGGCCTGGACCGCGGCTTCCTTCGAAGGATAGTCGCCATCGTCGCCTGACTTTCCTACCACCTCGCCCTCACTGGTGGCGTCTTCGCCGGGCCAGGCGATGCGCACCGTGTAATCCCAGAGCGATTCTGTTCCCTCGTGGGGCAAGGCCGTGACGAAAATATCCATGCCCTTGTACGACTCGGTTTGCCAATCCTGTTGTGCAGCCATGATTGCCTCCTTATTTAACAGCTTGAATCCGCTATATAAAGGATGGCATGGCGAAACAGAGGTTCAACGCGCCTTCGACAAGACGATCAGCCAGCGGCGAAATAACAGGATTTGCAGATGACCTCTGGCAATACCTGGGCTGCATTCGAGGATGGGATTGGCGCGGTAAAACAGGGTGCGGTAATTGCGACCGATGGAAAGTTCGCGGCGGCCGAGACGCAGCTGAATGGAGGAAGCCAGGTAGTTAGGCTGGAAGCTGAGGGGCAGCGAAGATGTCATGTTTGCCATGGTGTTCACCTTTCTTGTATATTATCAACATTGAACGTGATGGCACTTTAACACAAATACTGTATAAATAAACAGTACTTTTGGTAAGTGTTGTATTCACGCAAGGCTCACCTCTTGCAAACACAAGGTCAGTTTCCCGACCTTTCTTCCCTCTTCCTGATTCCCTCCTCCTTCTTATTTTCCGTCTAGAGACGCCGGCCCGCTCTGTGCCTGCGGCTTCTGGCAAGGGTCATCCATCCGTAGGCCTTCGCGGTTGACCTGGATGAGACGGTTCTTGGCATCGGCTTTGTCGTCATCCCGGACAGCGTCATTGACCGCAGCCGCAGACACATCGGCGCAATTGAGGTCAAACGCGGCCGGCGCTGTTGCGCTTGCGCCGTTCTCATCATGGCTACCGTTTCCTGACCCATTGTCATCTCCAAGGTCGCCGCCTTTTGTCGAAGAACCCGCATCGCCGGCGTTGTCGCCACCTGCGCCAGCACCATTGGATGCATCGCCGTCGCCGGCGCCAATGCCTCCGGTGCCGCTGCCAGAATCTCCATCTCCAGTTCCACCGCTGGCCGATCCGCTGCCGGCATCGCCTGAACCGTCGCCGGCTCCGGTCGTGCCGCCATTGCCATCGCCGTCACCGACACCAACGCCATCGGCTCCACCGGCACCATCGCCCTTGCCGCCATTGCCCGCGCCGTTGCCATTGCCGCCATCGCCATCGCCGATGCCGCCGCTGCCGGTCCCGGCGCCGCCATCACCGTCAGCCGAGCCATTTCCTCCGCTGCCGCCGTTTCCTGTGCCATCGCCGGTGTCGCCTGTCCCGGCGCCATCGGTGCCTTCGCCGGTGCCACCGCCTCCTGCGCCGTTGCCGCCGTCACCCGTGCCGCCAGTGCCGCTGCCGGCTCCGCCATCGCCGTCACCAGTGCCGCCACCTCCCGTGCCATTACCGCCGGTTCCGGTGCCATCTCCGGTGCCGCCCGTTCCGGAGCCGTCGGTGCCGTCACCCGCACCACCGCCTCCGGTGCCATTTCCTGCACCGCCGTCTCCGGCGCCGCCAGTACCGTCTCCGCCATCACCGTCACCAGTGCCGCCGCCGCCCGTGCCAGTGCCGCCGGTTCCTGTACCATCGCCGGTGCCGCCCGTGCCAGTGCCGCCGGTTCCTGTACCATCGCCGGTGCCGCCCGTGCCTGATCCATCGGTGCCATCGCCGGTGCCGCCGCCTCCGGTGCCATTTCCTGCACCGCCGTCTCCGGCGCCGCCAGTACCGGTTCCGCCATCGCCGTCACCGGTGCCGCCGCCGCCCGTGCCATTGCCGCCACCGTCACCGCCGCCATCACCACCGCCAATGCTGCCGGAACCGGATGTGCCGCTGCCGTCGGTGCCAGTGCCGCCTGTGCCGCCATCGTCGCCGGGAGTGGTGGTTTGCGGAGGATAGGGATTGGTATTGGGAGGAGCCGGCGGGCAACCGACACAGCTGCCGCTGTCCGGATTGACCACCACGCCGCCGTCGCCCGAGCCGTTGCCGCCACCCGAATTATCGCCGCCATCGATGCTCGAATCAGGGAAGGGGTTGGGGTTCTCGCCCTTGCAGGTATCGAGATCCTGGCATCCCTGCCATAAGCCGCCGCTGGTACCGCCGTCATTTTTCTTGGTAAACGTGGGCGTCCGGCTATAGGTAAACACCTTATTGCCGGTCGAGATCACCAGCTTCCTGTTGCCCAGCGCGGCGCCGAGCGTGTCGTCCCATGGGAGGTGGATGTCGCCATAGCCGGCGCCGCCGTTGGGGAACGGGTAGTCAGTACTGCCGCTGATGATGATGGTGCTGCCGTCCGGCATTTTCATGATTTCAGCTGCCGTGAAATTGGGCTCCCATGACTTCGGGCTATTGCCTACCCAGATCGTCTCGTCATTCAGGGTGCGGAAGGTAATCTGCGGCTTGTTCAAGTTTTGATACTTGTCCGCAGTCCCCGGCAGCGTGAGGTTATTGGTAAAGAAATGCATCTGCGGGCCAAACGTCTTGAACGAATGGATCGTCAGATTGGTTGCCGCCAGGCGCAAGTTGTAGAGGGGACCGACTTCGTGCGCGACGATGCTGCCGGTGGTTTGCGCCGACAGGCTGCGATAGCCGAGATCGAGCGCGCCGTCGGAACCGATGTGGATGTCGCCGGTCTGGATATTCTTTGCCGCCGCATTGACATTGCTGTCATTCAGGATTGCGTTCTGCGGCGTGCCGATGAAAAAGGTTGCCGTCTCGTTGGTAAATTTTTTCAGCAGGCCGGCGCTGTAATTGATGTCGGCAGTGAAATCGGTATCCGTGCCATTTTCGATGCCGATCCGGTAAGCCGTGTTATACGGCTGAAGCATGATGCGCGCGCCGTTTTTGGTCGCCGCATCGAGCAGAATATTGAGCGAATTGGCGCGCAACAGCAGGTTGTCGCCCTGGCTGTTCAACTTGATGATATTCAGGGCGCCGCCGGTCGTCAGATAAAAGTCGCCGACCGGCTTGCTGGAACTGGTCACCGTGGTGGAGCCGCTACCGGAAACGTCGGGCGCAGTAGCGCTGGCGGCGACCGCGCCGATCCCGAGGCCGGTCAGCTCGCCGGTGTACGCGCTATTGTTGATGACCATGGTCTTGCCGCCGGCGGCGGACAAAGCCGAGACATTCGTGGTCAGGTAAAACGTGCCTAGCAAATCATCGCCGAAGACGCCAAGCGTATTGGCGTTGATGCGGCTGCCCAGAAAGGTCTGGGCGATATAGTCACCGCCGACGCCGACCGACACCACGCCGGAGCCGGTCGCCGTGGCCGCATTGATGTTGGCGAAGATATTCAGGTTGCCGCCCACCGACAACGACACATTGTTGTCGTTATAGATGGCGGGCGTGGCGCGTCCCTGCGCATCGACACCGGCCAGCGTCACGATCGTATTGGCGGTCGTATTGATGCCGGATACGCCGCCGACGCTGCCGATATTCAGCGGCCCGCCGGTATAGCTGATGGAACCGTTGGTCCTGGCGGCCATAGTCGTCACCAGGTTCTTAGCATTGTTCAGCACAAAGGGCGTAACGCTGCTTGAGCTGGCGCCTTGCAACAGCAAGTTGCCAGCCTTGAGCGAGCCGGCGTCAAGCGGTTCGCTGGTGGCGGCATCGACATCGTGCCGCTGATAGACGCCGCCACTGCCGGCCGTCAGGCGAATCGTTCCGGTGCCGGCATCGATGCTTTCATTCAGGGTCAGGCTGGCGGGGTTGGTGCCGTCGGGCAGCTTGGTTGGGTCGAATCCGGCGGCGTCACCGGTGGTGATCGTGACGTTATGGTTGTTGGTCTTGATGCCGGCCTGGCCATACGGATTCCCGACCGTCATGCTGCCCTGGGTATTGACGACCAAGTCGCCGTTGATGTCGGCGCTGATGTTGCGGATGTTATTGCCTGCCATGGCCAAGTTGGCCGAGCCATTGCGCAATGCCAGGTTATTGACTTGCAGCGCGCCGGCAGTCTGGTTGATGCCGCCTTGGGCGCGGACGTACATGCTGCTGGTGCTGACGTTTTGCGCCAGGTTCAGCACCCCATTGTTACGGTCCAGGTAGAACTGGGTATTGCCATTGGCATGGGTCACGCCGGAAACGCCATTGACCGTGCCAATGGTGAGATTTTTATCATTACTGAATTGGACATAGCCGCCGCTGATATTGGCGGCAAAGGTGTTCACCTTGTTCCAGCTGCCGACGAAGTTGTCGGACGTGATGCCGACCAAATCCCAGTTGCCGCCGCCGGTCAACAGCAGCCCGTTGGCGCCGATGACCGTGCCGGATTTTTGCGTGGCGCCATTGGCCGCATCGAGCCAGATCGTGCCGTTGTAGCCTTCGACATGCGAGTTGATGACGATGCGGTTGCTTGCCTGCAGGCGCAACGTCGAGCCGGAATTCCATTGCACACCGCCGCCGTTGCCGTCATCGATGGTGATGGTGCCGCCCTTCGGCGCCGTGCCGCTGGCGGTCGTTGTCGTCACGGTGACATTGCCGCCGGCCAGCGCCGTCTCCAGCGCGCCGACCGACATACGCGAGGTACCGCCGTTATCCGTGGCATCGCGAAAGGGCTCACTTCCAGTCATATCTGCCGTGGCCGCGTCGACGCTTTGCACGATTTCGATATCGCTCGGGTCGAGCAGCAGCGTGCCGGCATTGCCCTTGGGCGCCAGCGTATTGGCCGTGCCGTTAAAGTCGAGAATCGCCTTGCCGGAGATTTCCACATTGCCGCCATCGCCGCCTTGAGCGCCGCCCTTGGCCGCGATATCGCCGTAATAGCGCGTGTATTCATCCGACCAGACCACGACATCGCCGCCGTTGCCATTGTTCCTGGCGGAGGCATCGATCGTCACATCCCTGGCGACATAGGCGCTGCGCGCATTCGGCAGCGGTCCCTTGCCTTGATAGCTGCCGCCGACATTGATCGTGCCGCCGCCGGCGTCGCCGGAGGCATCCAGGCGCGCATTGCCGGTCAGCGCCACGCGCTCGCCCAGCACGGCAATGCGCCCGCCGGTCTGGCCGGCACCGCTGCCGCTGGCGTCGAGCGTGCCGCTGACCTGGGCATTGCCGCCCTCGGCCATCAGGTAGATTTCGCCATTGCGCTCGACCGTGCTTTGCGCGCGCACCAGGCCGGTATTGTTGACGCTGGTGGCGGCGAGGTCTCGTGCTGTCGCCGCCGTCATGATGGCGCGACCACCATCGGCCAGCAACTGGCCGCTGTTGTTGACGCCGGAAAGATCGGCCACGGCTTTTTCATCGACCGTGAAATTGATCATGCTGTCGCCGGCGATATCGAGCGTCAGCTTGTTGCCGGAGGCGAGCGCGGCAGTGCCCAGGCGAGCCTGGATCACGCCGCTGTTGCCGGCGTAGTCGCCGGCCAGCACGATGTACCCGCCATCGCGCGCTTTCAGCAAGCCGGCATTGATGACTTCGCGCCGCGCAGCCAGGCCTTCGCGGCTGAATACGTAATTGCCAGCCATGAAGTCGTCATTACGGATCGACAGGGTGGTGGCAATCAAGCCGCCGACATCCACCACGGCGCCGGCGCCGAAATAGACGCCGAACGGGTTGACCAGGAATACCTGGCCGTTGGCCGACAGGTTGCCGAGGATATGGGAAGGATTATTCCCGGTCACCCGATTCAGGATGACTGAAGAGGTGTTCGGCTGGTTGATGCGCACGCTGTTGCCGGCGCCGATGGAAAAATCCTGCCAGTTGATGATGGCCTTGGGCGTGGTTTGCGTGATGACCTGGTTTGCACCGGCGGCATTGATCGCAGCAGCGCCGCCGACGACCGTGCCGCCGGAAGGAAGCTGCGCCAGCGCCGTGGCATGGCAGAGCAACGCCGCGGCGAGCGCGATGGCCGTTTTTTTAGAAACTGGCGCTGACATTCATCCATACCCTGTGGTTCTGGCCGTCGGCGGCTTTATACCGGTTGCCGAGCGCTGTCGCCAGGTCGATCGATGCCGTCACACCCTTGAAGGCGTACAAGACGGCGCCCACGCCGGCACTGTGCAGCTTGTCGCGGCTGTCAGCATATCCCGGCATCTTGTAAATGACTTCGCCCGTGTCGAGAGTCAAGCGGAACATGCCCATGCGGCCAAATACTTCGAAAGGATGGCGCAATTCCGCCGTCCCCAGATAGCCGCTGTCGCCGCGTACTTCGGAAGGACGATAGGCACGCACGCTGCCCGGCCCGCCCAGGGAAAATTTTTCCGTGTCCGGCAGCATCTCCGCGCTGTACACCATGGTGCCGCGCAAATACAGGTCCCAGCGCTGCACGAAAGGCGAAGTATGGTTGACATCGACTTCGTAGCGCGCCCGCACCGCATCCTGCTGGGTGGCAGACCTGACGCCCTTGAAGTTGCTCGTCAGGCCAAGCTTGAGGTTGGTAACGGCGCTGTCTTCATGAATATGGTTGAGCTGATAAGCCAGATTCAGCACGCTGATTTTATTGTCCGACATCGTCACGCCCAGGGCGTTTTGCACCAAGCGGCTGCGGCGCAGTCCGACATTGAGCCACTGGCTGTTTTCGCGGGTGCGCACGAGCGGATGGCTGACGCCCACCTCGGCAGTCTTCACTTCGCCAGTAATGCCCAGGGCCGCCGCTGCGCCGCTGACGTCATAGCCGGTGCGCGCGGCGCTGAGCGACAAGCGCGTGCCCAGGGTATTCAAGGGCAGCGAATAGGCAGCAGTCCAGTACCGCACGAGACTGTGGTCAGTAATCGAGCCGGTCAGCGACAGCTGGTCGCCCCAGCCGAAGGGAGAATTCAGGCTCAGGCCGGCTTCGAGCCGGTTGCGCCCGGTTTCGTTGCGGCCATTGTTGTTCAGGCTGATGCTGCCGGTGACGAGCTTTTCGGTGATCTTCACTTCGGCGTCGGTGGTGCCGAACTCGGCCCCCGGCTCCAGCACGACTTTAGCGGCAAGACCGGGGATATCGTTGAGCAGCAGCAGGTCATGCTCCAGCCGCTCGGTGGTCACCAGCGTGCCCGGCTGCAGCATCTGCGTGCGTGTAGCCAGAAACCCTTCGGCAAAACGCCGGTTGCCGGAAAAGCGCAGCTTGCCGATGCGGCCTTCGATGATCTGCAGTTTGACGATGCCGTCGGCGACCCGTTGCGCAGGGATCACCGCCCGCGCCAGCGTATAGCCGCGCGCGTGGTAAAACTCGGTGATGGCGGCAGCGGCCTTGTTGAGGTCATACAGGTTCAGTTCCTGGTCGACAAAGCGCTCCACCACTTGCTTCAAGCGGCGCTCGCGGAAAACCGTATTGCCGGACATGGCAAAGGCATTGACGCGGAAGCGGCGGGCGCGCGGATCGTGCTCCGAAGGCGGCGATGGCAGCGGCAGCAATACCTGCGGCGGCGTGACGGCCTGGCGCGGCCTGGTGTTGCCCAGGCTATCCAAGACGCTGCCGGGAGTAATCGGCGCTTCCGCCGCGCAGGCCCACGCCTGCAGCAGCAGGCCGAGCGGCAAAACGGCAGCGTGCCGGAACGGGATGCGGAATGTACGGAAGATCGTCACAGTGCCCGGGTTTCCTTGTTCATCGGGCCAGCGCGGCGCGCGAGCGCTTGTTGGCTTCCTGAATGTCGCGCGCCATTTGCACGGCGATCATGTATTGCAAATGATGCGCGACCGGCGCGGCATCCTCGAACAAGGCCTGAAACGCTTCACGCGATAGCGCGGCCGTTTCGCCTGGGCCTTTGGCGGTGCAGGTCGCGCTGGCGGGCATATCGTCGACCAGCGACAGAATGCCGAACATTTCGCCATCGGCCAGTTCGCGCAGCATGTATTCTTCGCCACCGTTGTCATGCTGGGTGATGTGTACTGCGCCTTTGAGCAACAGATACAATGCGGCGCCCTGCTCGCCCTGGCGGATGAACACCTGGCCATCGGCATGCGGGGTGACGTGCAAATGCTTCGCCAACGCTTCGAGATGCGGGGTGGCGAAATCCTCGAAGGCTGGCAGGTTTTTCAGAAAATATTTCAAGTCCATGAATCGGCCTTCGTGTAGTTATGCCTGGGCGGCGGTTGCGCGCAGGCGCTTGGCCATCAGCTCGATGAAGTTTTCCAGCAGGACGCTTGCCACCGCCTGATTCCCGGTGATCAGCTTTTCAAAGCCGAGATGGTGAACCTTGACCACGACGCACGCGGTATCGGTGACGATGGTGGCGCTGGCGAGATGTTCGCCGCTCAGCACGGAAATCTCGCCCAGCCATTCGCCGGAATGGACAGTGCCGACGCGCAGCGACTTGCCGCCCTGCTCGATGTAAGCGCCCATCTCGCCGGACAGCACGAAATACAGGAAATCCACCGGCATGCGGTCGCGAATGAGCGTGCGGCCAGGCGCCACTTCCTGCACCGAAGCGCCGTCCAGCAAGTCGCCCAGATGCTGCGGGCCGAGCTGCCCGGCGATCTTTGGAAAAGCAGCCTGGAATTGCGCGGCGATGGCGGAGGTCTCTGTTGTTTTCATGGCTGATAAGGCTTCAGTGAATTGGCCGGCTCGACGATGGACCGGGCTTGGCCGTCGGCCAGATTGACGCCGGTGGCGAGAAAGCCGCCGATCATCAGGGTCGGCAGCAGGATGGCGACCAGCTTCATGCCGTTCGACGGCATTTGCGGCGCTGCGCCGTAGCGATTTTCTCCGCGCGTACCGGGAATGAACCAGAACGCCAGGTTAATGACTGGCACAAGCAGAAACAGCGCCAGCCAGCCGCCGCAATTGAAATCGTGGGCGCGGCGCACCGTCAGCATGGTGAAAAAGACCGGCAGCAGGCAGTAGATCAGGAACACGGTCACGATGCCGTACACCATGCGCCCGGCGCCGCCGGCCAGCAAGGCGAACAGGCCGACCAGGATCATGGCCAGGCAGACCAGCACCACCGCGCCCAGTGAATAGACGATGTATTCGGCGCGTCCGAGGCGGCCATGCAAGGTCCACAGGCGCCGGCGCTGCACTACCGGTTCGACGATATTGGAGGTGTTCATGGTCCCACCCATTTGCCGGGATTACGGAAAGGCGACTGCATCCGCACCACCGCTTCGGCCGTCACCGGGATGCGATACTGATCATCGATGCCCGTGCAGGGCTTGGCCGTGGCGCCGCCGCCTTCGGAAGCCAGGATGTCGGGGGCGGTCTTGATGTCGGGAGACGAACCGGGCGGGTCCACCACCAGGTGAAAGATCAGCTTGTTAATGATCGGCACCGCCATGCGATAGCAATAGGTGACGCGCACCTTGAGCAGGTTGGCATCCTGGATGCTCATGCCGCCGGCCAGGCTGGTCGGGCGGTACATCAGGTTATCGTTGGGAATTTCATTGCCGGTCTCGGACTGGCTGCCGTAGGCGGAAAGCGCCGCCGAAGTCGGGTTGACGATGGTGATGGTGGTGATCTTCGGGTTGCTGACCTGCTCGTTGGCGAGCTTCCAGGCATTCTTCAACAGCGCCAGGTTACGGTCGCCGCCCGAACTGCTGCTATGGGCAAACAGCGGCATCAATCCCGAACTGAGCCCGTCGACGATGGCGCTCATGGAACCGTTGCGCAGCGCGCCCTGGCGGGTGGCGCTGAAGGTGGCGTAATTCAGCGTCGCCTTGGTCTGGTAAATGAAGCCGAACTGGATGGCGCCCATGATCAGGAGGATCAGGATCGGGAATACGTAAATGTATTCGGCCATGGCTTGCCCTCCCTGCTTGCCGGGATAGCTGCGGCGGTGGAAGGAAGCGCGCATCGTCATTGTTTTTTCGCAGGCGCGGGCGACGCCGGCTTGGCTGTGCGGCTCAAGCCGTCGAGCGGAAGTTTTTCCATGCCGCTGATGAGGGCTTCCAGCCGGGCATGCAGCGGGTCGTCGGACGGACCGGCATTGTAAGCCTGGATCAGCGCGGCCCAGGCTTCGCGCAGGCGCACCACGCCGAGGTTGTGCCAGACCTTGGCATCGTTCCCGTTCAGCATGAGCGCCTTCTGGTAAGCCTGCGCTGCCTGATCCGGGCGGTTGGTGCGCGCATACAGGTTGCCCAGATAAAACCAGGCTTCGACATCGTTAGGCACGGCGCGGGTGACGCCGAGCAGCAGCTTTTCAGCGCGCTCATCCTGGTCGCCGGCGTAAGCGACCTGCGCGTCGCGACGCAGTGAGTACAGGTCGTCGTCATGCCCGGAAAACGCCGCGCAGCCGGACAGCAGCAGCACGGGAACAAGCAGCGTAGCAAGGCGGCGCGTCATGCTGCCACCTCGCGCCAGTCGAGATGGTCGCCTGGGTGCAAGCCGATCGCGTCCAGCGTGCCCGGCGCCATTTCCAGGGTGGCGCAAGCGGCCAGACTGCCGGCCATGCGCGCGGGCGCCAGGCCGCGCACCAGCTTGCGCACGCGGCCTGCCTTGTCGATGAAAGCCAGGTCGAGCGCATAGCCCATGCCCAGCGTATGCACCATGCCGCATTTACGGATCAGCATGCCTTCGCCGGTTTTCAGCTGCGGCCGGCCCAGCAAGCCGCGGGTACGCTCCCAGGCGCTGACCGCATCCCAGACGCGCGGCAGCAGGCATTCCTCGCCACGGTAAATGGCTCCCAGCCTCACAGCATCCCCTCTTGCATGAACTTCACGACGATCGGGAAAGCCAGCACGATGAAGGTCACCGGGAAGATGAAGGCGATCAGCGGCAGGATCAGCTTGACCGGCGCTTCCATGGCCAGTTTTTCGGCGCGCTGGAAGCGCTCGATGCGGCGCTGCTGGGATTGCACGCGCAGGGCGACACCGAGGCTCGCGCCCATCTTCTCGGCCTGGATCACGGTGCCGACGAAGCTGGTGATGGCTTTCATGTTCAGGCGGTTTTCCATGCGGCGCAAGGCATCGGCGCGCGGCACGCCGGCGCGCAGGTCGCGCGTGATCATCTGGAATTCATTGCGCAGCGCGCCCGGCGGGCCCTTGTCCATGGCTTGCTTGATGGCGCCGGTCAGGTTCAGGCCGGCTTCCACCGCCAGCGTGATGAAATCCAGGTACACCGGCAGCGCCTTGAGAATTTCCTTTTCGCGGCGCGCGCGCACATCGCGCAGCCAGATCTCGGGATAGTAATTGCCGAGCAAGGTCAGCCCCACCAGCAGCATCGGCGAGGAATAATCGAGCGCGTGCATGCAGTACAGCGTCAGGACGAATGCGACGACAGTGGAAAAGATGCGCACCGCGTAATACTGCTCGGCCGTCAGGATGTAACCGACGCCGGTTTCCTGCAAGCGCTTGTGCGCCTTTTCCAGCCAGGCCGGCGGCAGGCGCGAGGCGAAATGGTATTCGATGAAGGTAATCACCGGCCAGGTCTTGCGCAAGACCGGCGGCAACGGGTCCATGTATTCGCGGTCTTCCTGCGGCACTTCGGACTTGAGCTTGGAGAGGCTGTAGCTGACCAGCAGCACCGAGGTGCCGGCCAGGATACCGATGATGAGCGCGATCAGGGAAGTCGATAGCATCGTGAATTCCGTTCAGACATCAATGGTGGTGATCTTGCGGATGAACAGGTAGCCGATGGTGATCATCACGATGATGACCGCCAGCGTCACCCAGCCAAACAGCGTGGTGAACATCGCGCCCATGGCCTTGGGTTCGATCCAGTTGAGCGCGGCCATCATCAAGAGCGGCAGGCAGGACATGATCAAGCCTTGCATCTTGCCCTGCGCGGTCAGGCTGCGGATCTTGCCTTCCATGGTGGCTTTGTCGCGCAGCGTGGTGGCCAGCGACTCAAGAATCTCCGCCAGGTTGCCGCCGACCTCGCGCGAAATGCGCAAGCCCGACACCACCAGCGAAAAGTCCTGGATCGGATTGCGCTTTTCCATGTTGACCAGGGCCGTGTCGAAATCCACGCCGAGGCGCTGCTCGCGCAGCATCAGCTCGAATTCCTGCGACAGCGGCGGCTTCTGTTCCTTGACCATCGATTCCATCGCCACTGTCAAGCTGGCGCCGGCGCGCATGGCGCCCGACACCATCAGCAGCGCATCCGGCAACTGTTCCTCGAAGCGCTTCAGGCGCTGCGCGGCCAGGCGCTTGATCCACAGCTTCGGCAGGATCAGCGTGCCGATGGCCGTGAACGTGACGAACACCGGGTTGTTCGTGAAGAGCCAGACCAGGGTCGGCAACACCACCAGCGCGGCGACGTTGTAGTAAAAGATCTTGGTCGGATCGAGGAAGATGAACATGTCGGCCAGCGTGGTGCGGGTCGACGTTTCCAGGTCCGATCGCTGCCGCGCCAGCACGCCGCGCACGGCTTGCATGACCAGCCAGATGATGATGAAGGCGGTCAGCAGGCCAACCGCGATGAGCAATCCCAAACTGTTCACAGGCGCTTGTCTCCGGATGCAAACATGTTGAAATCGATATCCAGGCCGCGGCTGCCGAGCTCTTCGTAAAACTCGGGAATCTGGCCGGTGGCGACATGCTTGCCCTTGACCTTGCCGTCCGGGCCGAAGCCTTCGCGCTGGTACAGGAAGATATCCTGCAACTGGATGATGTCGCCTTCCATGCCGGTGATCTCGGTGATGTGGGTCACCTTGCGCGAGCCGCAGGAGAAACGGTTTTGCTGCACGATGAAGCGCACCGCCGAAGCGATCTGTTCGCGGATCGCGCGCACCGGCAAGTCCATCCCCGCCATCATCACCATCACTTCGATACGCGCCAGGCAATCGCGCGGCGTGTTGGCGTGGGCGGTGGTGAGCGAACCGTCGTGGCCGGTATTCATCGCCGTCAGCATGTCGAGCGCCTCGCCGCCGCGGCACTCGCCGACGACGATGCGGTCCGGGCGCATACGCAAGCAGTTCTTCACCAGGTCACGGATCGCCACCATGCCTTTGCCTTCGGCGTTGGCCGGGCGCGATTCGAGGCCGACCAGGTTGGGCTGGCTGAGTTGCAGTTCGGCCGCGTCTTCCACCGTGACGATGCGCTCGTCCTTGGGAATGTAGCTGGACAGGACATTGAGCAAGGTGGTCTTACCGGAACCAGTGCCGCCGGAAATGATGATGTTGGCCTTTTGCTCGACGATAGTCCGCAAAAATTCCAGCATGGTCGGCGTCATCGACCCGAAGCGGATCAAGTCTTCGCCGACCAGCTTCTTCTTGGAGAACTTACGGATCGTGATGTTCGCGCCCTTCAAGGCCAGCGGCGGGATCACGGCGTTGACGCGCGAACCATCTTTCAGGCGCGCATCCACCATCGGCGAGCTTTCATCGATGCGGCGGCCCAGCGGCGTGACGATGCGCTCGATCGCCTGCACCACTGCCTGGTTGCTGGTGAAGGTGATGTCCGACTTGCGCAGCTTGCCGTTACGCTCGATGAAGATCTCATCGGCGCTGTTGACCATGATTTCCGACACGGACTCGTCGGCGATCAAGTCTTCCAGCGGGCCCAGGCCTACCACTTCATCCAGCACGCGCTTGACCAGCATGGCCTTGTCCAGGTGCGCCGGGATATTGCGGTCGGCGGCGACGATCTCCTCCAGCATGACGCGCGTATTGTCGCGCAGCTCGTCCTCGCTCTGGCGGTTGACGTCCACCCGGCGCAAGTCCATCTGCTTGATGAGTTGCTGGTGAAGGTACTTGAGCACCTCGACGATTTCCTTCGCCCGCGCGGCGATCTGCTCGTTCGTTTCATCGTCGGCGTCGGCATCAGAAGCGGGAGCCGCGCTGGTGGCGGCGTGACTAGCCGATGCCAGGGTTGGTGCTGCCGGCGCCTCCGGCTCCAGATCCAGCACTTCCAGCACGTAGTCGCAAATGGTGACCTTGTCGCCCGGCTTCAATGGCCCGTAGCTGCCGCTGATCTTGGTGCCATTGACGCGCGTGCCGGAAGACGCGCCCAGGTCGTTCACGAACACGCCATCCGCACGGCGCTGGATGGTGGCGTGCGAGCGGCCGACGGTCCATCCCTGCAGGATGATGCGATTCTCGTCGCTCTTGCCGATGGAGCACGTATCGATGGTGCATTCTTCCTCGGTGCGCTGGCCCTTGGGCGTGGTAACGGCGATAAGCAGCATGTTGGTTAACCTCAGTCGACGATATCTTGGTTGTTCAGCTTGCGCTCGAAGCGTTCACGCATGTCCATGCTCTTGTCGATGCGCTCGCGGTTGATGGTCGAGGCCGGATCGATGATGGTCGGCGTAACCAGGATCACCAGGTCGGTGCGGCCGGAACGGAAACCATCCGAGCGGAACAGGCGGCCCAGCACCGGGATATCGCCCAGGCCCGGAATGCGGCTCGAATCGTCCGACATGGTGTTGTTGACCAGGCCGGACATGATGATGGTCTGGCCATTCTTGACATTGACCTCCGACTCCGATTGGCGGGTCAGGAAGCCGGGAATGCCCTGCACCGATACCGATGGATCGATGCTGCTGACCTCGGTCTTGATCGCGGCCACGACATTGCCTTCATCGTCGGCGATCGGCTTGATCGCCAGGCGGATACCGTAATCCTTGAATTCCACCGAACCCGAGCCGAGGGCCGATTGCGCCGGCAGCGGGATCTGGCCGCCGGCCAGGAACTTGGCTTCGCCGCCGCTGCGCGCGGACAGTTCCGGCTCAGCCAGGGAATAGACATCGCCGTTATTCTTGGCCAGGTTGATCGTGGTGTTGATCAGGCTGGAAATGCCCAGATAGGTATGGAAACCGCTGACCACCTGCTTCTGGTTATTGGCATTGACGAAGCCGACCGGGAACACATCCTTCAACGGCGCCTGGGCACCGCGCTCGCTGCCGAGGTTACCGGAAAAGCCCACCATCGGACCGGCGAAGGAGCCGGGCCACTGCACGCCGATATTCTTCAGCAGGTTCTTGTTCATCTCGACGATCTGCACTTTCATGTAGATCATCTTCTTCATCGACATTTCTTCTTCGCTGACCAGGCTGGTGACCTGCGGATAGGCTTTGACGACGGTTTCGATGCGCGCCAGGTTTTCCTTGCTGGCCGCGCCGCTGACGATCACGTTGGTGCCGACCGTGTTGATGCGGATGCCGGGGATGCCCTGCAACATCGCGCTGGCCTTGCGATAGGCATCGCTGGAATCGCGCGGGCTGATGCGCAGCGTGTAAATCGACTTGTTAACCGGGCCGGACCAGATCACCAGGGACGTGTCGCCCGGGGCTTCGGCGATCAAGAGCAGTTCCTTGTTGCCCAGCACCGAGGTGGTGACCAGCTTGCCGTTGCCGACGGCGATACGGCTGATGCGATCGGCCGCGAGGGTCTTGACCTCGCCGACATACATCAGGATTTCATTCGATTTGGCATCAGGCGCGGATTGCTGCGCGCGAGCACCGCCGGTCAGCGCCAGCAAGCTCCAAAGGATAAGTGTGATGAGACGTTTCACGATATTTTCCCTGCAATGTTATTTAGTAGTAGCAGCCTTGGCGCTGGCATTGGCGTTGCTCAGCTTGATGAGTTCGGTCAGGTTCTGCGGCAGCGCAGGCTGGGCAGTAACCGTCTGCGTCGCTGCCGGCGCGCCGCCGGGCATGGATGGCAATGCCCCGGCCGGCAGCGGCACATTGATCACCGGCGCGACGGCTTCGCTGCCGCCTTTGCCCCCGATGAAGTACTCGACATAGCCGGTCTTGCTGCTCGGCTTGGACAGAGCGACACGGCGCTCGCGCTCGCGCACTTCTTCCAGGATGTTTTCAGCGGTAACCGTTTCAAAGTCCACCGATTGCGTGTCTTTTTCATTGCGCAGCACGGCGCGGACCTTGCCCAACTCGGTTGCCAGGGACAGGCGGGCCGCCTGGGTCGGCGTGACTTCCAGGGTGAAGTTGCTGTAGGTGACGCGACGCGGCTGGCCATTGCCGGCGGCCGGGTCATCCTGGGTCACCTTTTGTCCGGTCGCCAGCACCTTGACCTGATCAAGGAAGGGCACCACGGTCTGGTGGTTGGAGCCTTCGCTGCCCGGCAGCACCAGCAGCAGATCGACCAGGTTGCCCGGCTCGATCATGTGCGACACCGAATTGATTTCATCGACATTGATCGTGATGGCGCGCTTGCCGGCCTTGAGCGTATCGGCAAAATCCGAGAACACTTCACGCACGTCGGATCGGCGCAGCGGCTTGCCGCGTTCGACCTGGTGCAACAGCGCCTGCCCCTTGTAGGCATCGAACTCAGATACCCTGATCGTATCTTCATAGACGAAATCGGCAGGCACGTTGCGCGCCGCCACCATGCTCTCTTCCAGCAGCGCGCCAGGCGGCATGTGCTTGGTGGGCACCACCACCGCGACGGTCTCGCCCAGGTCCTTCTGCGATCTGGCGGCAATCTCCGCTTCCAGGCTTTGTTCCTTGAAGCGCAGGTATTGCAGGGTCAGCCAGGCTGTGAGCAAGCTCAGCACGATGGCCACGATAAGCATCAACCAGGTTTTGTTGATCTTGATATTGGGACGTTGGATTTTCAAGTTAATTGGCCCTGATTAAAAAATTATTTGCGACCCGTCCGCCCTGCTCGGGCGAACTCCCCCAGTTAATAATTGTTTTACTAATTGAATTCCACATCCACCGGCCATTCCGGATTCTTCAGGTCGACGCACTTGTCGACGCTGACCGATACCGGGCCGACCTCGGCGCCGGTGAAGCAATTGGGCATCGACGAAATCGAGATGGCATATGAATAATCGGTGTAGTACTCGCGGATGGCGGAAGCCAGCTTCTGGATCGGCGGGTCGGACCCGACCACCAGCACGATCACGCCCACCATCAGCACGACCAGATATTCGATGAAGGATTGGCCGCCCATGCGGCGGCGCCCCGGCATCCGGCGCTGACGCATCGCCGCCCTCATGGCTTGTCCACCAGGTTGGCCAGCACCATCGTCTGCGTGCCTTCACGGGTGAATACCAAGCTGGCTTCGGCCAGTCCGCGCTTCATCACCAGCGTGATGCCCGGCCCCTTCTTGGTCTTCATCTGGTAGCTGCTGATGACTTTCCAGCCCTGGCCGCCCAATTGCTGCCGATAGAAATCGGCATTGGCCTCCGCCGAAAAACCATTGCTTAATAAGAGCGTGCGCGCAGCCTTGCCGTCATCGTGATGATCGATGTCGTTGAGGACGGTGCTGCCGGACATCATGGGCAGCTTCTTATCGTCCGGCACGAGGCGTGCACTCTCCGGCGCCTGGGTGGCGCTGAGCAAGCCTGTCGAGCCGGTGCCCGCCGCCTGCACCTGCACCGTGAAAAAGCATTTGCCGCGCACGACAGCAATGGTTTGCCAGGGGCCGGACATGTATTCCTGCGGGGCCGTCGCCGGCGCGCCGTTGCCCCAGGCCTGGCGGTAAAACGCCAGGATGGCTTCCGGCTTTTGCTCGCTGTCGAAGCGCTTGATACTCATCGGCACGCCGTTGTACACCATGTGCTGCGCAACCCATTGCACGCGCGCCCTGGGCTCGGCGAAAAACGGGCAATCCAGTTCGGCTGACACCGCGTTGGCCGACGCCAGCGCGCACGCCGCCACCACGCCGAGGCGGCGCACGAACCTTGCAGCGATGATGGTCGGAATGGCTGTCATGTCACTTGACCCGGTCTTTCGGCACTTCGTCAGGCACGATCTTGCCCGGCTCCAGCTTGGAGGCTTCCGGCAGAATGAGGGAGATGGCGCCCAATACGAAATCGGTGATGTTGACGCCCTCGAACTCCACATCCAGCAGGGTGGTCGGCACCAAGCCCTTGACCTGCTGCTTGACGCTGGTCTTGGCCGGATCATCCGGGCCGTTGGCATTCCAACCGTTGGCCAGCAAGACCGTGGTTTCGCTGAACTTGGCAGTCGTATCCTTCAGCAGGAAATGGTCATAGTCGATATCGCGCACATTCATGCTGACCTTGGCCGCATACTTGCCATTGGTTTCCAGCACAAAGGGGCCGAGCGTGGCGGCGAAATTGGCGATGGGATCGAGAATGACATTCAGGGTGCCGGGCGCCTGGCCATTGTCGACCTTGTTTTGCACGGCGCTATAGTCGGCCAGCATGGTCTTGCCTTTGCGGTCTTGCCACAGAGCCTTGGCGCCGCCATTGAAATTGCTGCTGCTGCGGTCGGCATTGGAAAAGGCGGCGCTGGTTTCGGCCAGCTGACGCGCGCCGAGTTCGCGGCGGATTTGGTCATCGGACTTTTCATTGGCCTGCCACTTCTGCGACACGCCAAACCATCCCAGGCTGGTGGCGGCGTCACCGCCATACCAGACGGTGCGCTCCCAGGCGGCATAGCGCGAGGTTTGCACCGCTGTGGCGCGAATGTCGAGATACTTGCCCAGCAACGGGATCGCCAGAAACAGCGGGATCAGCACCAGGCCGCCGGCGATCAGCAATTCGACCATCGCCTGGCCGCGCACTCGGGATAAAAAAGGCGGCTTTACCATAGCTGATAGCTCATCGAGGCGTACTGTTCAAGGAAGCTATTGGGCGCCAGGCGGGCTTGCCAATACGGGCTATACAGGCTGGCCAATTCGGTCTTGCCGTCGCCGCGCGCAAACAATTTCTTCGGCCGGGAGAAATAGACTTCCGCCTTGGAGAGGCTGCGCATATAGCCGCTGCGGGTACCGTTTTGCAGCGTCAACTGGCCGCCGGAAATCTTGTTGCTGGTCGGGATATTGGTATCGGCCTTTTCGATTTCCAGCACCAGCGGCGGCCCTTGGAGATTCGGCTTGGTATCGTTTTTCACGTCGAAGTACTTGCGCAGGCCAGCCTTCGAATCCATCGTCGAGCCCGCGCCCTTGCCTGCCTGGATGCCGGCAGCGCCGGCTGTCATCGGATTGTTGTAGATGCCGCCATACGCGTCCGACGGCTCCGTATCGAAGTTGTTGGTCGCCAGCAGGTTGCTTGACTGGCCTGCCTGCGCCGCGCCCCAACCCATCGGCAGGAAGGGAATGATGATCGGGATGGGGATGGGAATGCCCAGGATACTGATCCAGAAAATCGCCGCGCCGAAAAAGCCGGTGCCATCCATCGCGCTCCAGGTCTTCTTGGCAGCGCCGACTTTCTTGAGTTCGGTGCCGCCGCGGTGCCACAACATCATGAGCAGCGCGCCATTTTGGTAAGGAATCAAACGGGTCGGATCGACGACGAATGGCGTCAGGTACATCGATTCGGCCGGAAAGATGTTGCCCGGTCCGCCACCCTCGGTATTCCTGTTCTTGGAAAAACCATCGAGCGAGTTTTTGGTCACCTGCGCCATGCGGTCGGCCTGGGCGCCATCCTTGTTCAAGACGTTCGGATCCTTCTGGCTGGTAAACATGAACCATTGCGCCAGGTGCACGATCGCCGCTGCCATGCCGGGCGTACTCAAGTCGGCATCCTTGTCGTTAAGCTTGATGACGTTATAGGCTTCATTAAAGCTCAACAGATCCTTCACTACCCCCAGCGAATCCACGTCGACCCCCGGCAGCTTGTCGATCACCGCGGCGGGCGACAAGCCGATGGTTTGCGCCACTGTCAGAGCGGTGCCGTAGTGGTAAACCATTTGCGCGGCATTGAGCACATCGATCAGCACATCGAGCAGCTTGACGGCGATCGGCCCGGCGGTTTCCATGGCTTTGCCAAACGCCTTGGAAGCCGGTTTGTACGCCTTGACCGGCGTATCCCAAAAGATTTTCGCCAGCGGACCGCCCAGGCCGCTCAAGACCTGCGGCACCCAGGACGAGGGGCCGTTGTAGGTGGCGGCGTAGCCCTTGGCCCAGGACGTCAGCCCCACTACCTGCGCCACCGCCACCTGGTTGGCGATCACGGCGCGATTGGTGTAGGCGGAAAAATTGTAGTCGCGTGCCTCCGCCTGCACCGCGCTGTAAGCTGCAGCGTCGGCGGCATTCTGCAGCCGCATCTTATTGATGGACTGCTGCCCCATGGTGTACATCGACACCATCACCAATAAGATGATGACGACGGTAACCAGGGAAAATACCAGCGCTTGACCGCGCTGGTAAATCAGGTGCGGCGAGACAGACACAACCGGGCCATTGCTGAAATAACTGCAGGCACGCCGACTCCAGCCTGCTGGCAGCACTCAGGCTGTCGGCCGGCTGATGTCTGACGTGAAAGCAGTATTACTTGTTGCCGGAGTCGTAGCTGGACATGCCCTTGGCTTCGGCAGCCTTGGTATTGGCGCTCTGGGCAGAAGTTTTAGCCGTGTTCTTGCCTTCAGTTGCGCCGGTGCCGGCGACTTCACCGGCGAGGCCTGCGACTTGGCCACGGATGGTTTGACCGAACATGCTGTAGACACCGATTGCCGCCACGGCGATCAGGGCAACAATAATGATGTATTCGGTCATGCCTTGGCCAGCCTGGCGCAGCGAGAATTTTTTAGTCAGGTTTTTGGTGGTTTTTTTCATGACGACTCCCTGTCGAACTAAGTTTGAAAAGTAAATTCTTTATATTGAGGCACATCAAGGATGCCAATTATTTCAAGCAGAGTTATATTAACTTACGAAAATGCAATATTTGTTGCAAGAATCATTTTTTTACGGAAATGTAGTAAAGTTTTTTGCTTGCATCTAACCTTTTGAACCAAGTTGGTGCAATAAATTTCTTTCAAGAAATTTTTTATATCAAACACCGGCGCGGTGTTGCAAAAAAGCTGTATATGCGCCCGCTCAGGGGATGCGCTTCTCCCCGCTCTTATCTATAAAGGATTACACCGATGGACCGAATGGTCATAAAACTTGCCGTCGTCGCAGCGTTGGCAATCAGCGCCTTCTCGGCGCATGCGGATTTCGAGGCGGGGCGCGCAGCCTACAGGCAGGGCAACTATGCCGCAGCGTTAAAAGAGTTCAACGCGGACGCCGCCAAGGGCAATTCCAGAGCCCAGAACTATCTCGGCGTGATGCATGAAAAAGGCCAGAGCGTGCCGGTCAACCATGCACAGGCGCTGGCGTGGTATCGCAAGGCGGCGGATCAGGGCTTCGCGCCGGCGCAAACCTCGGTGGGCTATTTTTACCAGCAAGGCCTGGCCGTGCCGAAGGATTACGCCCAGGCGATCGCGTGGTACCGCAAGGCGGCGGCGCAAAACTTCGCCCAGGCCCAGAACAATCTCGGCGCCGCATATGAAAATGGGCTGGGCGTAAACGCCGATCCGGCGCAAGCGGCCGAGTGGTATCGCAAGGCGGCGGACCAGGGCCATGCCGGCGGCCAGACCAATCTGGGCTATCTGCATGCGCGCGGCAAGGGCGTCGCCCAGGACGATGGCATCGCCGTCGCGCTGTACCAGAAAGCCGCGGCGCAGAATTATGCGCTGGCGCAGAACAACCTCGGCTTCATGATCGCCGAAGGGCGCGGCTTGCCGAAGGATGCCGCTGCCGCCGCCGAGTGGTACCGCAAGGCGGCGGAGCAAGGTCTCGGCCTGGCGCAATTCAACCTGGCACGGACTTATGAGCAAGGCAAGGGCGTGCCGCAGGACGATGCGCAAGCCCTGGCCTGGCTGACGAAATCGGCCAATGCCGGCTACAAGCCTGCCATGCGCCGTCTGGCCGAGGTGTACACGCGCGGCTTGCTCGGCCAGCAAGCGTCGGCGGACACGGCGCGCTCCTGGAGCGAAAAAGCCGCGCGCTAAAACCCGGCGCTCAATCCAGGTAACCGAGCCGGCGCAGGCAGGCGCGCGCCAGCGCCAGCGAAACATCAACCGCCGGCAAGCCGTCGGCGGAGCGGTGATCGCAAGCCAGGGGCAGCTCGGTGCAGCCAAGAACCAGCGCCGCCACCCCTTGGCGCGACAACTCAGCCTGCAGCAGCTGCATTTCCTGGCGAGCCGCGCTCCCCTCTCCTGCCTTCACCTGGGCGATGATACGGTCCACTTTCATCTGTCCTGCCTCATCCGGCACAACTACCTGGAAATCCGCCGCCCTCAGGCGCGCACTGTACATGCCGCTGCGGATCGTGCCGCGCGTGGCCAGCACGGCCACCTTGCCGGAGCGGGGTAACGGGCTCAGGCGCAGCTCTTCCACGGTGGCGTCGGCGATATGCATGATCGGCACGCTGGACGCTTCCTGCATCGCCTCGAACCAGAAGTGACTGGTACTGCAGGGAAGCGCGATCAGCGAGACGCCCTGTTCCGCCAGCCAGGCCACGCCTTTGGCGAGCCATTCGCGCGGACGGTCGTCGCCGTCGCGGATGGCGCTGCTGCGGTCGGGCATGTCGGGCTGGCTCAGGGTAAGCCACGGCAGATGGTCCTGGTCGCAATGCGCAGGCACCAGGCGCGTCAGCTTGCCGAGAAAGTCGACAGTGGCCAAGGGCCCCATGCCGCCCAGGATGCCGAGCAAGGGTTGCTGCTGCGGGCGCGTCATTGCACCACCCTGATATTGCTGGTGGCGACAGTTCCGGCTGACGGCTGTTGCCGCGCCTGCCGCGGCGCAGTCAGCGCCACCAGGGCATTGATGGCGATCACCAGCAGCACGGTGCGCAAGGTATCGCACATCGGCTCGATCGCCACGAACAAGACGAACGCCGCTTCGAAGGGCAGCCCCAGTAGGCCGCATACCACAGCCGTTTGCGAAATGGTGACGACACCGCTCATGCCGGTGGAAGCAAAGCCGGCGATCACGGCAGCCAGCACCACCACGCCGTATTCGGCCGCACCCAGTTCGCGGCCGTAAAGCTGGGCGATGAAGACCGCCGCCATGCTGTAGTACAGCGCCGGCCCGACGCGAAACAGCGCCGTGCCGAGCGGCACCAGCAATTCCGTGATGCGCTTGTCGAATCCGAGCCGCTCCACCAGCGCGCTCATCATGGCCGGCATGCACGCCACACTGTTACGGCTGGCCAGCGCGATGAAGAAGGGCGCTTCCTGCGAACGCAGCACGGTTGCCAGGCTACGGCCAGACCTGCGCCAGAGGATGAAAATGCACAGCGCCAGCAACAGTGCGGTCACCACGGCGAAAGCCAGGAGAAAATGCAGCATGACGTGAAACGGCTCGATGCCGGCGCCGGCAAATTGGCCGGCGGCCAGCACGAACGATGCCGGCGGCAGCAGGTACAGCATCCACGCGGTCATGCGCTGGCAGGCACGGAATACCGTGTCGCAGCTATCGATGAGGCTGTGCGCCCGCTCCCCTGGCACGCTTGCCACGGCAAAGCCGAACAGCAGCGCGAACACCAGCGACTTGAGCGTGTCGCCCAGCGACAGCGCGCTGAAAATATTGTCCGGCACCAAACGCGCCAGCAACTGGCTGGCGACATTGGTGTGCGGCGCATCCTGGTGCGGCGCCAGCAGGTGCACGCTGGTTTCGACGCCGGACAGGTCCGCTTGCACCAGTTTGCCGAAGGCTTGCAGCGCTTGCTGATCCAGCCCCGAACCAGGCGCGGCAAGATGCATGTAAAGCACGCCTGCCATGCTGGCCAGCGCCATGCCGGCCAGCAGAAAGACGATGCTGCGGCCCAGGTACTGCGAGGCGGCGGAATCACGGACCAGGCGGCTGATGCTGACAATCACTGCCGATACCAGGAACGGTAGCACCACCATCTTCAGCAAGTCGATGTACGCCGCACCGATGAATTTCAGGCTTGCAGCAAAGTCCGGCGCGAGCATGCCGGTCGCCGCGCCCGTCAGGATGGCGGCGAGGATCGTCAACGGATGGGTAAGAATTCTAGTCATACTGTTGTGGCCGACGCTTTCATTTCAGGTGTTGCCCATACCGCTCCAGAATCTGTTCGGCGGAATACTTGATATTTTTCTGCTGCAAATACAAATTCACAAAACCATGCAGATGGTAATTGTCGGCGCTGACGGCAATGCCGATGGTATCGGTAATGTCTTCGATAATCACCGAACGCAGCGCCAACGCCAGGTCCGGGCGTGTCTTGAAGACGCGCTTGATTTCGAAAGCATCGCGGTATGCCGCTGTGATCTGGCCGGCGGCGACCGCATCGACCGCCGCTTCCCAGCTATCGAATTCCATCACCTTCGCCTTGGGAAAATTAGTCCTGGCGAAACCGACGTAGGAGGATTGCGCGATCACGCCGATGGTGCCGGTAAATTGCTGCAAGGCCTCGGCAACCGATTTGCGGCCCGCCAGTTCGGCAAAGCGCAGACGGTTGACCAGCAAGGCATGCGGCAGCACGATGTAAGGGTCGCTGAACATGACGCTTTGCGCGCGCGTCAGCGTCCTGCTGAGCTTGGCGGCGGCCATGTCGGCGCGACCTTGCGCGACCAGGTTGACGGCATCGTTGAAATGCCGGGCCTCCCGGTTGAATACGGCGCGCACACCCAGCTCTTGCGCAATCGACTTGGCCAATTCGATATCCAGGCCTTTGAGCTCGCCTTTTTCCTCGAAAAAGAAAGGCGGCATCTGGAGCGCCGGCACCGCCACCACCAGGCTGCCGCTGGCCTTGATGGCCGCCGTGTCGCGCGCCGCCACCATGCCGGCATGCAGTAAAAAAAACGCGCCGGCCAGCAGGCACAGCAGGTAACGCAAGCGGAATATCGTCATCAGCCTTCCCTTCCTCAAGCCAGCCGCTTGGCGGCGCGCGCCCGGCATTTTTCCAACATGCGCTGCGCTACCGGGTCGTCAGGAAAGCGCGCCAGGATTGCCGCGTAAGCCTGCGCCGCCTGCTCGACATTTCCCTGGGCATAGTCAGCGTACGCCGCCGTCGTCATGCGGCACAGGGCCATGTCGTCTTCGCTCGCGGCCAGCTCGGCATCGGCGTCGCGAATGGCCAGCAATTCGTACACCACCAGCTCGCTCTTGCGGCCCTTGACCAGCACCGCGTCGATCGGCCTTAACCAGAGGCGCTCGCCGGCTTCGCGGTAAACGTTATGGCTGACGCATGTCCAGGTGCCCAGCTCCTTGTTGATGCCCTCCAGGCGCGACGCGACGTTGACGCCATCTCCCATGACGGTGTAACTGACCCGTTCCTCGGACCCGATGTTACCCACCAGGATAGCGTCGGCATGAATGCCGATACGCACCTTCAGCGGCGCCAGTCCCTGCGCTTCCCATTCCCGGTTCTTGGCAGCCATCCGCCGGCGCGCCCGCACGGCGGCGACGCATGCCCAGTAGGCGTGATCATCCATGCCAACCGGCGCGCCCCAGAAAGCCATGACGGCGTCGCCGATGAACTTGTCCACCGTGCCGTGCGCCTGTTCGACCGCCTCGGTAAAGATGGCAAAATATTCCGACACGCGCGCCAGCAATTGCTGCGACGGCTCGACCTCCGCCAGGCTGGAAAAGTTTTCAATGTCGGTGAAAAACGTGGTGAGGTAACGGCTCTGCACACCGAGCTGCGTGCCATGTCCCGACTTGATCAGCTGTTGCACCAGCCCCTTGGGCACGTAAGCGGTGAAGGATTCCAGGCCGCGCGCCAGCAGATCGATCGCTTCGGACAGGTATTTGATTTCCTGCACGCGCGACTCGACCGGGCGGATCCGGTCGAATCGGAACTCGCGGATATGCGCGACTTCATCGGCCAGCCGCTCGATCGGCCGTGAAATCGAGCGCGAGAGGCGGTAGATCAGGAAAATCTGCAGCAGCAGCGCCAGCAAGCCGAACCCCACCAACTGGCGGTTGATGCGCTTGATGTCGCCAACAAAGTCATCGGTGGGGACGATGATCAGCAATTCCCAATCCTTGTTAAAGTCGCGCGGGAACGGTGAAAAAATCCCCAGGTATTCGGTATTGTTGGCGCCGGCGTAAAAAGTAAAGCGGTCTTGCCGAGTACGCAGACGTTCGGCCAGCGCCGCACCCACGCGCGGATCGTCAAGCCTGTCGAGGCGGTTCTGCGCCAGTTCGCTATCCTTTTTCATCAGCACCTGGTCGAATGCCGGATGCGCGACGATGCCGCCGCTGGCATCGGCGATGATGGTCATGCCGTGCGGGGACACGCGATTGTCGGACAGATACTGCGACAGCGTCTTCAGGGTGAAATCAGCGGCAACCACGCCCAGCGTCTGCCCCTTGTCGCGCACGGGCGCGCTGACGGTCACGCCCAGTTCGCCGGAACTGGCGAACAGGTAGGGGTCGGAAATACTGGCGCCGCCCAGCCTGACGGCATCGCGATAAAAGCTACGCTGCCGGGGATCATAGCTGGCCGGTCCACGGCGCTGGGCAAGGCGGCGGTCCCACTCCGCATGAAAGACGTAGGTATCGATAGCCGGCCTGGCACTGGCATCGAGAAAGCGGCTCACCAGCATCGTGCCGGGCGGCGAGGTCTCGCCGAAGATGCGGAAATCCGCCACTTCGCGCCGCACCTGGCGGAATGAGCCGTCGGCGAAGCTCACGTAAGCGGCATACACCGCTTCATTCAATGCGAGGATCTCGTTGAGGTAATCGGCGGAAGACTCGCGGCGGAAGTAATCGGGCTGATCGCGCATCAGCGTCGCCCCCGTGCGCACGGTGGCTAACATCGGATTGAACAGACGCGTCGTCATATTGACGATATCGGCCTGCGTTTTCTGGATGAAGCGTTCGGACTGTTGCGCGCTGAGCTTCAAATTGGCGCGATAGTTGGCCACCACGAAAGTGATGATCACCGGCATAGTCAGGATGACAAAGATCAGGCTGATGGTGATGTGCAGCCGGATGACGCGCTTGCGGAATACCATGTTATTTGTCTTTACCGTCGCTCAGGCCGGAAGAGGAAAATTCGTTAAGGAATGCTCCTTATGATAGTCGAATTACATCAAATGTTGATTAAAATCAAAAAATTGTTGGGTCGCCCAACATGATGCGCAAGCCGCTGGCGCGCCGGGTCTTTCTGGCCACCGCCGCCTCCAGCACCGCCGCCGGCGCCAGCAGGGTGAAGAATTCCCGTGCCCGCGTAATCCCGGTATAAATCAGCTCGCGCGCCACCACCTGGCTGGCTTCCTGCGGCAGCACCATTGCCACGTGGCGGAATTCCGATCCCTGCGACTTATGCACCGTCATCGCATACGCAGTCTCGACATCGGCCAGGCGCGTCGCCAGCACGCTGCGCACCGCCTCGCCGTTGAGGAAATACACGCGCTTGGCATCGGGGCGCGCCGGGTCCGGCAAGGTGATGCCGATATCGCCATTGAAGACGCCCGCGCCCTGGTCGTTGCGGGTGACCATGACCGGCCTGCCGGTGTACCACTCGCTGCGGCGGCGGATCAAGCCTTGCGCCTCTAAGCATTGTTCGATGGCCTGGTTGATGCCGGCCACGCCCCACTCGCCCTCGCGCACGGCGCACAGCACGCGGAAAGTGTCGAACGCCAGCAGCAGCGACTTTACCCAGGCTTCATGGGCGGCGGCGTCACCCGCCGGCGGCGGCTGCTTCATCAATTCCAGATAGCGGCGATAACCGCCTTCGGCGCCCGCGCGGCCATGCAGCGCCAGCGCCAGCAAGTCGGCCTGGCGCGCCGGGTCGAGCCAGCGCACGGAAGCGTCTTCTTGCGCACGCAGGCAAGCTACCGCGGCGTCGGCATCGCCGTCATTGACAGCGGTCGCCAGCGCACCGATCGGGCCGCCGAAGCGCCGGCTCTTGCGCAGCATGACGGTTTGCTGGGCCAGCACATCGCCGGCGGCAAGCATCGCCGCGGGCATCGCCTGGCCGCAAGCCGCCAGCACGTAGCGCGCCGTGGCGTCGGTATAACGCCCCTGCTGCGCCTCGAAGCACAAGTCGCCCAGCACGGCACCGGCTTCCACCGATGCCAGCTGGTCCTTGTCGCCCAGGAGAATCAGCATGGTGGTCGGCGGCAGTGCGTCGAGCAAAGCCGCCATCATTTCCAGATGCACCATCGAGGCTTCGTCGACGATCAGCACATCGATATCGAGCGGATTGCCGGCATGGTGGCGCAGCGCCCGCGTGTCGGGGCGCGCGCCCAGCAGGCTGTGCAGCGTGCAGGCGGCGGGCAGGCGCGCGGCCAGTTTCGCCAGGTTCAGTTCATTGCCAAGCCGGCCAGCCAGGCCGCCGAGCGCATCATCGATCGATTGCTTCAGGCGCGCCGCCGCCTTGCCGGTGGGCGCCGCCAGGGCGATGCGCAAGCGGTCGGGGTCGTCGGCCAGCGCGAACAGCAGCGCCAGCAGGCGCGCCACGGTGTAGGTTTTGCCGGTGCCCGGGCCGCCGGTAATGATGGAAAAGCCGCTGCGCACCGCCATCGCGCAGGCGATGCGCTGCCAGTCGGGATCGTGCGAACCGTCGGTAGATTGCGGCGCGGCTTCGCCGGTATCGAACAGCAAGTCCAGCCATTCGCGCACCCGCGCGGCATCGACTTCGCGCCGGGTGGCGGCACGCCGGGCCACCTCGCGGGCGACCTGGGTCTCGTTTTTCCAGTAGCGCCGCAGATACAGCCGGTCGCCATCCAGCACCAGCGGCTGGCGGCGGTCTTCCGTGCCCACCACCCATACCTGTTCGCATGCGCCCAGCGCCGCCTGCCAGGCTGCGACATCATGCGGCAGCGCGGCGCACCATTCGCGCAAACCGTCCCAGTGCTCGCGCGCCCAGCCCAGCAAGGCGCAAGGGTCGGCGGCGAGCTCATCGAGCTTGAGGCAGCTATGGCCGCGCCCTTCGAGCTCGGAGAGCAGGGCGCTGGCCAATGCCAGCGGGATTTCGGAACTCTGCGGCGCCGGCGCCAGCGACGCGATGAAGCGGGCGAAGGCGGCGCCGAGCTGCCTCAGTTGCCCGGCTTCGACAAGCGCGTCGAAACCATCGAACAAGCCTTGTGAAGGGTTCATGCTTCTTCATCCTCCATGGCAGGCGGCGATGGCAACAAGGCGTCCAGCGCATCCAGCAGCGCGGCATGCGCCGGCAAGTGATAACAGCCGTGCGTGCCAGGGTGATTCAAGCCGCGCAGGAAATAAAAGAGCGCGCCGCCCAGCTGGGATTGCGGGTCGTAATCTGCGCCCAACCGGCTGCGCAACAGGCGATGCAGCGCCAGCAGATAGATCGCCCCTTGCACGTCATAGCGGCAACCCGCCATGCCGGCAGCCAGCGCCTCGCGATGATAGCCATCGTCGTTCGGCGCCAGCATGTTGGATTTGTAATCCATCACCCAATACCGCCCCTCATGCTCGAACACCAGGTCCTTGAAGCCACGCAGCATGCCATGCAGCTGGCGCGGCGACAGCGGCGCGCGGGCGATGCCATCGAGGTAATGCTCCTGGCACAGCGCGTCGAGCGCGGCGGTATTGAGGTCCTTGGCTGGAAACCAGAACTCGGCTTCCGGCACGACCACGTCGAGGTCGCGCAGCGCCACGCCCAGTTGCGGCAATGCCGTGCTGGCGGCAGCCTGCATCCAGGCGACCGTGTCGTCCTGCCGGTGGCCCCACCCTGCCCGCTCGCAGCGCGCGCGCAGGCGCATCTCGAAACCCGGGTCATCGATGATGGCAAAGCCTTCGCAAGCCATCCATTCCAGCTGCGCATGCAGAAACTGGCCGGGCAACGAGCCGCGCGGAAAGCGGTGCCAGGGACTATCCTGCAGCTTGCCGCCGGGCAGGCGACTATCGTCGTCTTCGGCCAGCTTCTCCGCCAGCGACGTGACTGGCGCCGGCATGCTTCCCAGCTCGCGCGTGATCGAGGAATAACTGGCGATTTTCCAGTTGCGCTCGAACTCGACGGCAAAGTGGGGCGTGTCGCGCAGGTCGGGCTGATGATCGCGGCGCGACAGCACGGTGTGTCCCGCTTCTTCCGTGGCATCGAGAATCGCGATGGCGGCGCAGTCGCCGCGCATATCCTGCAAGCGCGCCATGAGCGCGGCGCTGTCGATCTTCGCGCCGCCGCCCAGCAGGTAGCCGAATGCGCAGTCATGGATCTTGTCCTTGAGCGACATCACTCCCAGCCACAGCGCATGGCGCGCACGCGTCAGCGCCACGTACAGCAGGCGCAAGTCTTCTTCCATGCGGGCGGCGTCCACGGCGCTGCGCGCTTCTTCGCACAACGTGAAGTCGATGCAGCGCTTGCCGGTGGCATCGGTATAGGCGAAGAAGCTGCGATTGCGGCGGTCGACCGCCCTGGCGCTGACGGCGAACGGCAAGAACACCAGCGGATATTCGAGACCCTTGGACTTGTGCACCGTGATCACCTGGACCAGTTCGGCATCGCTTTCCAGGCGCAGGATGCGTTCATCGCCGCCTTCGCCATTGCCGCTGACCTGCTCGGCCAGCCAGCGGATCAGCGCATGCTCGCCATCCAGGTTCTGGCTGGCGGTCTGCAGCAATTCGGCCAGGTGCAGCAAGTCGGTCAGGCTGCGCTCGCCGCCAACTTCGCGCAGCAGGATCGCCGGCAAGCCGAGTTCATGGATGAACCGGCGCAGCATGGCCAGCACGCCCTGGCGCTGCCAGACCGTGCGCAAGGCTTTCAATTGCTCGGTGCGCGCTTCCCACGCCACGTCGTCCGCCGCCAGATGCGCCAGTTCATCCAGCGACAGGCCGGCCGTGCGGGTGGCGAACGCCGCGCGCGCCAGGCTGGCGTTCAATGGATTGGCGATCGCATGCAGCCATTGCAGCACGTCGGCCGCCACCACGCTGTCGAACACGGAATCCTTGTCCGAAAGGTAGACGCTCGGCACCTTGCGGCGCTGGAGCGCACGGCGGATTGCCGCCGCTTCGTGACGGTCGCGCACCAGCACGGCGATATCGGCGGGCTTCAAGGCAGTCAATGTGCCGTCTTCCGCCATGAACCCCGCCTTGTCATCGTTGAGCAGCGCGACGATCTGCTCGGCGCAGCGCGCGGCGAAATGCTCGCGATACGCTTCGGCATTCATCTCCGCGTCGGCGCAGCACCAGATCGTCATGGCGGCAACGGAGCCGTCGGATGCGGTCAGGTATTCCTTGCGGCCATGCGCCTCCACGGGTTCGAACGGCAGCGGATTTTCATCCTGCCGGCGGAAGCGGAACGCGCCGGCGGCATGGCCGCACTGGGCCGGCTGGCCCGGCGATCCGGCCCTGCCCTCGGCATGCAAAAACAAGTGGTTGACCGCCTTGATGACTGCGGCAGTGGAGCGGTAGTTGGTGCCCAGCAGGTAATGCCGTCCTTGCGTGGCGCGGCGCGCGGCCAGGTAACTGTGGATATCGGCGCCGCGAAAGCCATAGATCGCCTGCTTGGGGTCGCCAATTAGAAATAAGCCAAGCTCGTCGGGATTGTCGGCGATGCGGTAGAGCGTATCGAAGATACGGTACTGTTCGGGCGAAGTATCCTGAAACTCATCGATCAGGGCCACCGGATACTGGCCGGTGATGCGGCGCGCCAGGACTTCACCGTTGGCGCCTTCCAGCGCCACGCGCAAGCGCGTCAACATATCTTCAAAGCCGAATTGACGACGGCGGCGCTTCAATTCCAGCACGCGCTGCGCAACGCGGCAAGCGGCATGGCGGTGGATCTGGTGCGCCAGCGGTTCGCAAGCCGCCAGTTTTTCCTGCAACGAGGCGATGGCATCGAAATCTGCCGGCACCTCGGCGGTAAAGCCCTTGTTGAAGGCGGCGATGATTTTGTCGGGAAGCAGTTTATCCCAGCCCTTGCTGAAGCCTTCTTCCGGCATGATGGCGTTTGGGTCTTCGCACCACTTCCGCAAGGCGTCGAAGCAGGCATCCAGCGTGGCCTGGCGCATCTTGGTGCCGCTCAAGCCTTTGCGGTTGGCTTCCACCCAGCCGGCCATGCGTTCGATGCGCTCGCTCCAGCCGGGCTTCAACGATGCCGCCAGCGCCTTTTGGCTACCGGCGATACGCAATATCATCTGCGCCAGGGATTCGTCGCCGGCCTCTTCAAAGAGGCTGACGTGGCGGATCAACTGGCGCATGCCGGCTTCCAGCGCTTCGAGGTTTTTCCAGCAACCGAGCAGCGATGCCAGCGCCTCGCCTTCGAGCGCGTACACGTGCTGGCGCCAATAGTCGCGCACGGCATCGCGGAACAAGCCTTCCTCGCTGCTGACCAATTCTTCATCGAACAGACAGCCGCTGTCGAAAGCATGTTCGCGCAGCATGCGCTGGCACCAGGCGTCGATGGTAAAGACAGCCGACTCGTCCATCGATTCGGCGGCCAGCATCAGGCGGTGCGCCGCCTTCAGCCGCTCGCCCTCATCGGGATAAGCATCGATGAGCTCGCTCAGAAATGCATCGTGCGCCGGCGGCGACGCGCCACGGAAGCAATGGGCCGCCTCCACCAGGCGGGCGCGAATCCGATCCGACAGTTCGCGCGTGGCGGCGCGGGTGAAGGTCATCACCAGGATTTCCGACGGCGCCAGCGGGCGCACGAATCCCTCCTCGCCGCCATGCCCCAGCACCAGCCGCACATACAATGCGGCGATGGTCCAGGTCTTGCCGGTGCCGGCGCTGGCCTCGATCAGGCGCGAACCCTTGAGCGGAAACCGCAATGGATGCAGCATCTGGCTCATGCCGCCGCTCCCTGCCGGGCTTCTTCATCGGCATGAGGGAAAACTTCCACGCTGCGGTCGCGCCAGGCAAGCAGCGGCTGATACAGCGCCAGCGCCAGTTCGCGCCATTGCGGCTCGGCGTCCAATGCATTGAAGTCCGGCCACAGGCGCGCCAGGCAGGGTTCTTCCATCACTTCGCCATGCAGATTGAAGCCGCCGTCATAGGTTTCATACAGCTTGTCGTCGCCTTCTTCGCACAGGCGCAGCGCGGTCCTGCAAGGAATGGGCAAGGGGCGCTGCAAGCCATCGCGCCAGATAGCCATCAGGCAGCCAAGCATCTCCTGCGCGTCGGCGGCTGCAATTGAAGCGAGCTTCAGGATGGCGTCGCGCCCCACCAGGTAACCGGTGACTTCCTGTCCGGCGATGGCGGCAGCCAGTTGCCGCAGCCAGGCGCCAAACAATTTTTCCGGGCGCGCCACGAGTTGCTTGTCCTGGTTGGTCCGGCTCAGCTTGCCGGCGTATTGTTCCAGCCAGACCGTCTCGCCGGAGCCATGGCGCAACCGGTCGATCCAGTCATCCAGGCGCATGCCGTCGTGGGCGAAGACAATGGGCAACTTGCCGGCCGGCTCGGGAAACTTGTCGCACAATTCCAGCCAGCGGCTGCGCACGGGAATCAGATCGCGCACCAGCTGCTCTTGCCAGTAGCGTCCCATCAAGCCGATCGGCAGCACGCCCTGGCGCGCCAGGCACGCGGTGCGCTCGCGCAAAACCTGTTCAACTTCGGCAGGCCTTTCACGCGGGCCGCTATCGTCCAGCAGCGAGGCGACGATGCCGTATTCTTCCAGGCCATCCAGGCCGAAGGGTTCTTCATCGCATCCCGTCACGGGCGTGTCGGCAAAGATCACCTGCAGCCGGTGGCGGAAAAAATATTTCACCGGCTGGCGCAGGAAGCGCGCCAGTTCCGCCAGCTTCAGGCTCGACAGCTGTTCCGTCGGCGCGCTTGATAACGACGCCGCAGCGGCACGCTGCTCTTGCTCTTCGTGCGCGGCGCGCCATTCGCGGGCATAGGTGAGCAAGCCATCTTCCTCGAAATAGCGGCGGCTGAATGGCTGCAAGGGATGTTCGGTGGTGAGCTGGTCCAGGTCGAGTTCCCAGCCGCGCTCCAGGTAATCGCGCAATTGCGAAACCAGCACCGAGGCGGGCTGCTCGCTATTGTCGCGCACGTTGCGGCCGACCCAGCTGACATACAGTTTTTCCCGCGCCGCCAGCAAAGCTTCGAGCATGAGGTAACGGTCATCGTCGCGGCGGGAGCGATCGCCGGGGCGCGCCACGTTCGGTTGATTCAACAGATCGAAATCGGCATGCTGGGCGCGGCGCGGATAATCACCATCGTTCATGCCGAGCAGGCACACCACGCGGAAAGGCACGGCGCGCATCGGCATGAGCGTACAGAAAGTCACGCCGCCGGAAACGAAACGCTGCGCCAGGGTCGGCTCATCGATGGCGCCCAGCCAGGCTTCGCGCAGCACGGCCACCGGCAGGGTATCGGCAAAGCCGGCGGTGTCGCAATCTTCCAGCCAGCATTGCAGCGACTGCTCGAGATTGGCGATGGTGAGGATATCGCGCTCGTCGCGGGCGTCGAAAAAACTTCGAAGCAGCAGGCGCGCGCGCTCGCCCCAGATTTTCGGCGTGGCGTCTTCCACCAGCAGAGAACGCCAGATCAGGAGCTTTTCGATGAAGGAAGCCAGTCCCCCGGCAAGCGACGCTTCCAGGCCGCCGACTTCGGCATATGGCTCGATGCCGCCGAAACTGGCATTGCCGCTGGCGTAACCGAGCAACATGCGGCGGATGCCGAAGATCCAGGCATTCTGTTCGCCCGCCGGCTCCAGTCCCAGGCTGGCGCGATGGCTGCGGTCCAGCCCCCAGCGCACGCCGGCGCCCTCGATCCATTGGCCCAGGCGCGGCAAGTCGGCTTCGGCAATGCCGAACCGGTTGGCGATGGCTGGCACGTCGAGCAAGTCGCGCACCTCGCTTTGCAGACAGCGCTGGTGCGGCAGGCGCATGAGCCAGTCGAGCGCCACCAGCAGCGGATTGACTTCGCGCTCGGTGACGTCGGCGATCTCGTACGGAATCCAGCGCTCGTCGTGGCGACCGTATTGGCCGAACACGGCGGCAATCGAGGGCGCGAAGGTTTCGATATCCGGCACCATCACGACGATATCGCGCGGGCGCAATGGCGTGGCATCGTTGCGGCCGGATTCGGCGAACATGGCCAGCAAGCGGTCGTGCAAGACTTCGACCTCGCGCTGGGCGCTGTGGGTGACATGGAATTCGACCGAGCGGTCATGCGGGTCGATGCCGGCGCGCGGATGCTCGTCCAGCGGCAGCATGTCGCGAATCGCCGCCTGCATTTGCTGCAGCAAGGTCTCGCCCTCGCCTTCGGAAAACAAGTCGATGCGCAGGTTGGAAAAATTTTGCTGGGTCGCCTGGGCATCGTCGAATTCATCGAGCATGCGCACGAAGTCGCGCCCTAGCCTGCCCCAACCCGCCAGCAGCGGATGGCAGTGCGCGTGCATTTCTTCCAGCGGCAAGGCGGCGAGTTCACGCCCCTCGCGCAACTGCTGGCGCCGGCGCGCGGCTTTCAATAATTCGCGTCCGGAAATGATATCGCCCCAGTAAAAGCGGCAAGGGTTGGGCACCGCCACGACCACCTGCATGCGGGTCGCCAGCGCGCCCAGCGCCTGCAAGGTTTGCTGCGGCAGGGCCGACACGCCGAACACCACCACCCGGCGCGGCAAGCGCTTGCCGGCTGGCGGCGCGCCATCGCGCAGCGCCGCGAGGAAGCGCTCGTGCACGCCGGAGCGGCCGCCGGTGCGTTCTTCCTGCGGCAGGCTGGCCAGCACTTCGCGCCACAATTGCGCCTGCCAGCGCTGGTCTTCCGCCATGGGAAGTGGCTCGCCCGTGGCATTGCGCAAGACATCGCGCCCGCTAGCCCAGTCGGCCAGCCAGTCGGCACGGTAGACCTGGTATTCATCGAACAAGTCGGCCAGGCGCTGCGCCAGTTGCCAGCGGCGCTCCGGGTCCTGGTCGGACAGGAAGTGCTTGAGCGGCGCAAAGGCCGGCTTGTCCAGCAAGCCCGGCAGCAAGCGCATCAAGCGCCAGGCCAGCGTGGATTCATCCAGCGCGGAACGGTGCGGCACTTGCTGCGGCCCCAACACGCTCCGATAGGCATCCCACAGAAAGCGCGCCGGCAGCGTGATGCGCGTCGCGGCGCACACGCCCATTTCCTCTGCCAGCGCGATCTTCAGCCATTCCGCCACACCATTGGACTGGACCAGGAAAATCTCTTCCTCCAGCGGAGCCAGCGGATTATTGCGCAGCCAGCCGAACACGGCGTGGCGCAATTGCTCGAGCTGGTTGCCGTGGATCGCGAGGAATCCCGGGCTCAGGTTGGATGACATAGCGCTGAAAAATTAGGCAAATCGAACCCGGCAGGCGGGCTAAGGCTGGATATGGTCGTACGAATTATGCCTGCACGCAAGCTTGGGCTCAAAATCCGCGTGGTTTCGTCATCTTTTTGCCATGCAGCGTCGTAGTTACGCCAAAGCGAATGCATGGCGCATGCCTGCTTAAATACGGATCACCATATCGCGATGGGATATCGCTGCGCGCAGTAGAGGCGAAAAAAAACGCGCCGGAAGAAAGAGCGGAGACGCCCGGCGCGTTAAAGGAGAAGCAAAGAGACTTGCTGCGGCAGGAGCGGGCGATAGCGCCGGCCTCTGCCGCCTTACTGCATCAGATACCGCCCATGCACAGGTACTTGGTGACCATGTAGTCATCCAGACCGTACTTGGAGCCTTCGCGGCCGACGCCGGATTGCTTGACGCCGCCGAACGGCGCCATTTCATTCGAGATCAAGCCGGTGTTGATCCCCACCATGCCGTATTCCAGGCCTTCGGCGACGCGCCAGATGCGGCCGATATCGCGCGAATAGAAGTAGCTGGCCAGGCCGTATTCGGTATCGTTGGCCAGACCGACCACTTCCTCATCGGACTTGAAGCGGAACAGCGGCGCCAGCGGACCAAAGGTTTCTTCTTTCGCCACCAGCATGCTCGGCACGGCATCGCGCACCACGGTCGGTTCGAAGAAAGTCTGGCCCAGGGCATGGCGCTTGCCGCCGGCGATCACCTTGCCACCCTTGGAGACGGCGTCGGCGATATGTTCCTCGATCTTCGCCACGGCATTGGCATCGATCAGCGGGCCTTGGGTGACGCCGGCTTCCAGGCCATTGCCGACCTTGAGCTTGTTGACCGCGGCGACCAGCTTTTCGGCGAAAATGTCATAGACGCCATCCTGCACATAGAAGCGGTTGGCGCAGACGCAGGTCTGGCCAGTGTTGCGGTACTTGGAAGCCAGCGCGCCTTCGACGGCGGCATCGAGGTCGGCATCGTCGAACACGATGAAGGGGGCATTGCCGCCCAATTCCATCGAGACTTTCTTGATGGTGGCAGCGCTTTGCTCCATCAGCACGCGGCCCACTTCGGTGGAACCGGTGAAGGTGAGCTTGCGTACGATCGGGTTGCCCGTCATTTCGCCACCGATGGCGGCAGCCGAACCGGTCACCACCGAAAACACGCCGCGCGGCACGCCGGCTTGTTCCGCCAGCGCTGCCAGCGCCAGCGCCGAATAAGGCGTTTGCGTCGCCGGCTTGACGACGATCGGGCAACCGGCAGCCAGCGCCGCGCCGACTTTACGGGTGATCATCGCTGCCGGGAAGTTCCACGGCGTGATCGCGGCGCACACCCCGATCGGCTCCTTGGTGACGACGATGCGGCGGTCGGCAGCGGGGCCGGGAATGGTGTCGCCATAAGCGCGCTTGGCTTCTTCGCCAAACCACTCCAGGTACGATGAAGCATAGGCGATTTCACCCTTGGCTTCGGCCAGCGGCTTGCCTTGCTCGATGGTCATGATGCGCGCCAAGTCTTCGGTATTGGCTTGCATCAGTTCAAACCATTTACGCAGGATATTGGCGCGTTCCTTGGCCGGTTTCTTGCGCCAGCCAGCCCAGCTGGCATTGGCGGCTTCAATCGCGCGGCGGGTTTCCTCGGCGCCCATCTTCGGGATGGTGCCGATGGTTTCGCCGGTGGCGGGATTGGTGACAGATACAGTGGCGCCGCTGTCGGCATCGAGCCACTGGCCATCGATATAACATTGCTGGCGGAATAGCGCGGGGTTGTTCAAGTTCATCATGTTAAGTCCTCGTAGTGGCTCAGATGTGCAGCGCGCGCCCATAGGCGGCCAGCACTGCTTCATGCATGGCTTCAGATTGAGTCGGATGCGGGAAGATGGTTTCCATCAGCTCGGCTTCGGTAGTTTCCAGCTCGCGCGCGACGGTATAGCCCTGGATCATTTCCGTGACTTCTTCACCGACCATGTGCGCGCCCAGCAATTCGCCGGTCGCTTCATCGAAGATCACCTTGGTGAAGCCGCCGGTGGAACCCAGCGCCAAAGCCTTGCCATTGACGGCAAACGGGAACTTGCCGACCTTGATCTTGCGTCCTGCCGCCTTCGCCTTGGCTTCGGTCATGCCGACGCTGGCGACTTGCGGGTGGCTATAGGTACAGGCCGGGATCTTGCTGATATCCAGCGGATGCGGATTCTTGCCAGCGATTTTTTCGACGCAGATGATGGCTTCGTGGCTGGCCTTATGCGCCAGCCACGGCGCACCGGCAACGTCGCCGATGGCATACACGCCCGGCTCGCCGGTGGCGCCATAGGCATCGGTGACGATATGGGTGCGGTCAACCTTGACGCCGGTTCCTTCCAGGCCGAGATCCTCGACATTGCCGACAATGCCGGCAGCAGTCAGCACCACGTCGGCGGTCAGGCTTTCCTTATGCTTGCCATCCAGAGTCAGGGTCCATTCGGCAGCCTGGCCGCTGCCACGCTTGCTGCTGGATTTGATGCTGGCGCCGAGATACAGCTTCATGCCTTCCTTGCGCAGCGTATCGGCGACGTAAGCGGACACTTCCTCGTCTTCCACCGGCAACACGCGCTCGGCCATTTCCACTACGCTCACCTCAGCGCCGAGGGCGTGATAGAAACTGGCGAACTCGATGCCGATAGCGCCGGCGCCGATCACCACCAGGCGCTTGGGCACGCGGTTAGGCATCAGGGCTTCACGGTACGACCAGACGCTTTCGCCATCCGGCGTCAAGCCCGGCAACACGCGGGCACGCGCGCCGGTGGCAAGAATGATATTTTTGGCAGACAGGGTCGACTTGCCATCAGCGCCGGTGATTTCCAGCTTGCCCTTGCCTGCCAGCTTGGCATGGCCATTGACGACGGTGACCTTGTTCTTTTTCATCAGGTAACCGACGCCGCCCTGCAATTGTGCGGAGACGGCACGCGAGCGGTCGACCATGGTTTTCAGGTCGATCTCGGGCGCGCTCACCTTGACGCCGAAACGCTTGGCATCGCGCACCATGCGCAGCACGTCGGCCGAGCGCAGCAGCGCCTTGGTCGGAATGCAACCCCAGTTCAGGCAAATGCCGCCCAGGTGCGCCTTTTCCACCAGTGCAGTGTTCAAGCCGAGCTGCGCGGCGCGGATCGCGGCGACATAACCGCCGGGACCGCCGCCGACCACCACGACATCATATTGTGCTTGGGTCATGCTCGCCTCAGATCAGGATGCTCAAGGGGTTTTCGATCAACTGCTTGAATTGCGCCAGCCATTGCGCGCCCAGCGCGCCGTCGATGGCGCGATGGTCGACCGACAGCGTGACCGTCATGACGCTGGCCACGGCCAAGGCGCCGTCGACGACGACCGGACGCTGCTCGGTGGCACCGACCGCAAGGATCGCTGCCTGCGGCGGATTGATGATGGCCGAGAATTCCTGCATGCCGAACATGCCGAGGTTGCTGATCGTGAAGCTGCCGCCCTGGTATTCCTCCGGCGCGAGCGCGTTGCTGCGCGCGCGAGCGGCCAGGTCGGCGACTTCGGCGCTGATGGTCGAGAGCGACTTGCTTTCCGCTGCGCGCACCACCGGCGTGATCAAGCCGCCCTCGGTGGAAACCGCCACCGAGATATCGGCTTGCGCATACTTGCGCATGGCGGTGTCAGTCCAGCTGACGTTCGCTTCCGGCAGCGCGCGCAGGGTTGCGGCGGCGGCCTTGACGATGAAGTCGTTGATGGAAATCTTGCGCGGGGCGCTGGCGTTGATTTCCGTACGCAGGGCCAGCAGCTTGTCCATGCGGCAGTCCGCTTTCAGATAGAAATGCGGGATACTGGACTTGCTTTCGGTAAGGCGACGCGCGATGGTACGGCGCATGCCGGTATGCGGCACTTCGATATACGGCGAGCCCACACCAGCGGAAACCGGCGCTGTTGCAGTGGCTGGTGCAGCGCCAGCAGTAGCGGCCTGAACCGGTGCTGCAGCCGGAGCAGCATTCGCTGCCTCGACATCGCGTCGCACGATACGGCCATGCGGGCCGCTGCCTTGCAAGGAACCCAGATCGACGCCGCGATCCTTGGCGATACGGCGCGCCAGGGGGCTGGCGAAAATCCGCCCGCCATTGGCATCGGATGCCGGGACTGCTGCCGGCGGCACCGCGACGGGTTTGCCTTGCACGTTCGCTTCAGGAATCGCTGCCACTGGCACGGCAGCAGCCGGCGCCGGCGCACTGGCCACGCCAGCCGCAGCCAGCACGGCGTCGATATCCACATTGGTTTCGCCTTCGGCAAACAGCACCGCGATCGGCGCGCCGACTTCGATATCCTTGCCGGCAGGCGCGAGGATCTTGCCCAGCACGCCCGCTTCATCGGCGTCGAATTCGATCAGCGCCTTGTCGGTTTCGATTTCAGCCAGGACGTCGCCAACCTTGACGGCCTCGCCTTCCTGCTTGGTCCATGCCTTGATCACGGCCGACGTCGCGGCAGCAGCGATCTCCGGCATCTTGATAATTTTGGCCATCTCAGTTGCTTCCTTTTTTCAGGTCCGGACGGTAGGCGGCGATATCGGTGTACTGCACCAGTTCCAGGATATTGCCTTCCGGGTCGCGGCAGAATGCCAGGTACACGCCATCACGCACTTCCACGCGGGTATTGCCCGTCATGAATTCGATGCCCGCTTCCAGCAGCTTGGTGATGGCGGCATCGATATCTTCGACGATGAAGGTCAGGTAAGCGGCGTTGGCCTTGTCGAGGATGTATTGCGTTGGCTCGCTCGCCGCCGGCGGCGTGTCGGGTTGCAGCAGCTTGACGCGCTCGCCGTAATTGGTCTGCAGGCGCACGACGGTGTAACCGCCTGCAGACAGCGCCGATTGCGCCGCCTTGTCGGCGCCGATCTTGATTTCGCTGATGGCGGTGAAACCCATCACGTCTTCGTAAAAGCGGCGCAGCTTCGGCAGGTCGCGGCAGACGATGCCGACTTCCAGGGGGACGATCATCTTGATGCTCATGTTTGTATTCCTTGAATTAGGCTGCGCCCTTGTCGCGCATGACTTGCTTCAAACCCTCGACCACTTCTTCGGTGCGCGCGGATGCGGCGCGTTCCAGCACCTTGGAAATGCTGGGCGAGGCTTCGCTGCCCGAGACGCGCTGCACCGGCTGGTCGAGCCAGTCGAAATAGCGGCGCTGGATTTCATCGGCCAGCCAGCCGCCATAGGAGGTGCCGATCGAACCCTGTTCGACGATCAAGACATTGTTGGTCTTCTTGATGGACGCTTCGATGGTGTCCCAGTCGATACTGGCGCGATCCAACCAGCGCAGGTCGACCACTTCGGCATCTATGCCAGTCTGCTCCACCGCTTCGAGGGTATGCGCGACCATCGACAGGTAAGTCAGCACGGTCATTTCCTTGCCTTCGCGGCGCACGGCAGCCTTGCCGAACGGGATCTGGTAATCGAAATCCTCCACCGGCGCGATGCCCGAGGAGTTGTACAGGTCGACGTGCTCGATCACCAGTACCGGGTCTTTCAGCGTCAGCGCGGCATTCATCAAGCCGACATAATCGAACGGCGTCGACGGCGCGACGATGCGCCAGCCCGGGCTGGTGGCGAAAATGCCGGCCGGATCCATCGAGTGCTGCGAGCCGTAGCCGGTGCCCATGGCGACTTTCGTGCGCAAGACCAGCGGCACATCGATATCGCCACCGAACATGTGGCGCGCCTTGCCGATCTGGTTGAACACCTGGTCGGCCGCGACCCACATGAAGTCCGGGTACATGAATTCGACCACCGGCTTGTAGCGGCCATCCATGGCCATGCCGCCGCCGAGACCGACGAAGGCGTTTTCGCTGATCGGCGTGCCGAGGGTGCGGTCCGGATATTTATCTTTCAGGCCGCGGGTGGCGCCGTTGGTGCCGCCCTTCAGGCGATGCACGTCCTCCCCCATCACGACGACCGACGGGTCGACCGCCATGCGACGGTCCATGACGTCGGCGACGACATCGATGAACTTGCGGTTATCCAGCTTGCCGGTGAAAGTGGCTTGTTCTTCGGTGCGGGCGCCATCCAGTTCGGACAAGTCGCCGCGCACGCCAACGTTGCGGAAGTCCGGGCTTGGCCACAGTTCCGGGCGGATGCGCTTCTTGCCTGCCTTGCCATTCGGGTCGGCTTCGGTCAGCGCAGCGACGGCCTTGGCCATCGACGCCTTGATGCGGTTGCGCAGGGCGATGATGCCATCGGCATCGATCAAGCCGCGTTCCTGCATCTTGGTGCCCAAGAGTTCGAGCGGGTCGCGCTTGCGCCAGGATTGCTCTTCGTCGCGGGTGCGGTAACCGAAGGCGCTGCCGGGGAAGCCGCCATTCTGGTGGAAGAAGCGGTAGACATCGGCTTCGATGATGGTCGGGCCGTTACCGGCGCGCATGTGCGCCAGCGCTTCGTTCATCGCCAGGTACACTGCCAGCGGGTCCATGCCATCGACCTTCCAGCTGCGGATATTGAAGGCAGCGCCGCGCGCGGACAGGCGCGGCTCGGCGGTGGCTTCGTTCACCGTGGTGGACACCGCATAACCATTGTTTTCGATGAAGAAGCACAGCGGCAGCTTCCAGGCTGCGGCCAGGTTCATGGATTCCAGGACCGAACCGATGTTGACGGCGCCGTCGCCAAAGTATGTCACGGCCACGGCATCGGTGCCGGCATGCTTGTGCGCCCAGGCTGCGCCTGCCGCCAGCGGCGCGCCGCCGCCAACGATAGCGTTGGTGCCGAGGGCCCCTGCTTCCGCCCAGCGCAAGTGCATCGAGCCGCCACGGCCGGAGCAAAAGCCTTGGGCAAGACCGAGGATTTCCGCCAGCGTGCGCTGCAGGAGGTTGTCGATTTCCGGCGTCAGTTCGGCTTTCGGATCGATGCCGTTGGGAGCCAGATAGGCCAGCGCCTTGGACAGGAATTGGTGGTGGCCGCGGTGCGAACCATTGATCTGGTCGGCTGCGGTCAAGGGCACGATGGAGCCGGCCGCGCCGCCTTCCTGGCCGATGGACGAGTGCGCCGGGCCATGCACCAGGCCTTCCATGGCCAATTCCAGCACGACTTCTTCAAATACGCGGATAAGGTGGGAATGCGACAGCAGGGTGCCGAGCACGGCAGGGTCGGCAGCGGCCCAGTCGGCGTCGGTGGTGCGCAATTCGACCCAGCTCGATGCCGGGGCGAGTGCAATATGTTCTGACATGGTGTCTGTCTCCAGATAGAGGATAAGTACGGTTTATGTACGAATGAAGTTCGGTTCAGATATAGCTATAGGTCGACCAGCCGCCGTCGGCGACGATCGCTTGCCCATTGATGTAGGCGGCGCTGTCGGATGCCAAAAACAGGGCGAGCGTGGCGACCTCGTGGGTCTTGCCGAGGCGGCGTGCCGGCGTGCGCTTGATGAGGGCGTCGTAATCCATGCGACCGGTGCGCACCAGTTCATCCGTCAATGCGGTCTGCACGTAACCCGGCGCCAGCGCATTGACGCGCAAGCCGGAAGGCGCCCATTCCACGGCCAAGACCTTGGTCAGCATGACGACGGCAGCCTTGCTGGCGCAATAGGCAGCGCGCTCGGGCGCGGCCACCGTGCCATACATCGAGGCGGTATTCAAAATCACGCCGCTGCCCTGGGCAACCATGCGACGCCCCACCGATTGCGCGCAATAGAAAGCGCCATTGAGGTTGATATCGATGGCGCGGCGCCAGTCGGCCGGCGCCAGCTCCAGCGTCGGCTTGTTCATCGAGATGCCGGCGTTATTGAGCAACACGTCGATGCGGCCAAAGAGCGCCTGCACGTCGGCGACGGCGTTTTCCACGGCGACTTCATCGGTGATCGATGCCACGCAGGTGGTGACTTCGATACCGGGGTACGTGGCCTGCAATTCGGCTTGCGCCTTTTCCAGCAAGCCGGCGTTAATGTCCAGCAGCGCCAGGCGCGCGCCATTGACGGCGAAAGCCTCGGCCATGGCGCGGCCGATGCCGCTGGCGCCGCCGGTGATGAAGACGACTTTGCCAGCCAGATCGGAAAAATTCTTGTATTGCACTTGCTCATGCAGCGCATGGGCATCGATATCCTGCTGCGCTTGTTGTGGTACGTCGCTCATACGGCCAGCCAGTCTTTCAAGAGTTGGGGGTTGCCAGTCAATTCGTCCGGCGTGCCGCGGAACACGATGTGGCCATGGCCCAGCAGGCAAACGTGGGTGGAAATCTTCAGCGCGATGGTGAGCTTTTGCTCGATCAGCACCACCGATACGCCGCGACGATGGATTTCCTGAATCGCTTCACCAACCACCTGCACGATCTTCGGCGCCAGGCCTTCGGTCGGCTCATCGATCAGGATCACTTTCGGGTTGCTGAGCAGAGAGCGGCACATGGTCAGCATCTGCTGCTCGCCGCCCGACAAATTGCCGGCGCGGGTATTGCGACGCTCTTTCAAACGCGGGAAGAAATCGAACATCTGTTCAACCGTCCACTTCGGCGCATCGTCGTGCCCCGGCTGCATACCCATCTGCAGGTTTTCATCGACCGTCAGGTTGCCGAAGACTTCGCGCTCTTCCGGCACCAAGGCGACGCCGGCACGGCAAATCGTGTACGGACGCTCGCCCGCCAGGTCGCGGCCATCCAGCAGGATCTGGCCACCGGTCGGCGGCACCAGGCCCATGATGGCGCGCGCCGTGGTCGACCGTCCCGAGCCATTACGACCCAAGAGGCTGATCACTTCGCCGCGCCCCACATCGAAACTCACGCCCTGCAGGATATGGCTCTTGCCGTAATGCGCATGCAAGTCCTTCACCTGCAAGAGCGCTTGGGATTGCTTCATCTGGCTCATGCCGCCACCTCCGTGCCCAGATAGGCTTCCTGTACCTGTTTGTTGTTGCGGATGGCTTCCGGCGTACCGGTGGCAATCACTTGCCCGTACACCAGCACGCTGATGCGGTCGCACAGCGAGAACACCACATCCATGTCATGCTCGACGATCATCAGGGTGCGTCCCACCGACAACTCGCGCAGCAGCTCGGCCGTGTAATCGGTCTCTTCGCGCGACATGCCCGCCATCGGCTCGTCCAGCAGCAAGACCTTGGGGTCGGACGCCAGCGT